>JALSQX010000028.1 GCA_026985075.1 Blastocatellia bacterium
CTCGCTCTCGACAACAACGCCATGGGACGACTCATACTGCTGATCTCACTGGCCGGCTCACAGGGACTTCACACAATGCCGACCTGTCGCTCATTCTACAACCACCCTCTCACCCGGTCAATGCTGACAGAAAGCCTGAATCCAATTCGGCGGAAGCCCTTTTGTCACTCTCCCCCTCGCATTGCTGAAAGGAAGAGGTCGTCTGAATCGATCGTGCTGGTGAGGATGATGGTCAGATCGCCCGAATCACCAGTTGAATCCCACCCGATTGCGCTCCTCTCCTCCCCCTTCTGGCAAGGAGAACGAATGGGGATGTTTCCTTCCATCTCCCCATCCCCCTTCAGTCGACGCATGCACCAGCATTTCACCCGAACTCATCATCCGGGTCGCAACCACATGCCTCATTTTCGACAAATCATTTCACCTGTAGACCAGATTCGCTAAGTCGCCTCCCATTCGACTACCAACCCGCCTCCGGCAGACATTCGATCCGGCGTTCCGAAGGCGAATGATGACGGTGAACTGGCAAACCCGTTGATCTCTCAATCCGTATTGATCCCTCCCTCAAGCAATGTAGCAGCGTCTCACGGCTCGTCAGCAGCGAACGAGATCTGCCCACCTTGCAGCTTCACCGGGACCAGGCTCCTTATCTTGACCACTCGACCGTGAACAACGAAAGGCTCAAACTCCCATTGCATTAATGCGTCGATGGCCGCTTGCGCTAATGCCCGATCACCGGTCGCATACGTGACTCCACTCACTACCCCTGTTTCATTCACGTCGACTCTCACAATCGCCCATCTCGCTTTCTGATGACCGGCAGTCCCGCCCGCCATGAGGGGAAAGACGAGCGCAACACTCTCCCGAACCAGGGCTCTCAACGCCCGCCAGGGAATCATGTATGTATCGCTGCGGGCGTCGTACTGGATCGCATCAACATTCTGTTGCGGAGCCAACCGGAAAGCGTGTACGGCGGCAGCGGCGAGGGAATATCCCATGGCCGAGTTCACGATCTTTCCGCCCTGAACCATGATGTTCTTCAATAACGGCCCGCTTCGAATGAGTCGACCATCAACATAGAGCGTCACATCCGTTCCAGCCGGAATGGCCAGATAGACGATGACTCGCTGATCTGAAGCCGCGCGTCCGCGGATCGTGAGCGGACCTTCGCTGAAGGAGACATCTTCCCGCGCGAGAGGATCGGCGCGCTCGATTTTCAGGATACTGAACATCGCCTTCTTGGTCGGATCATAGTGGATGACGGATGTCTTCAATTTCAATTCACGACCAATATCCGTTCTGCTCTCCAAACTGACCACGCCCTCCCGGCCGACATCATTGACCATGACGGTCAACGACTGATCTTCACCCAATCGGAATGACTCACGAAGTGGATTGAGAGGCAATGCCCTCTGGCCCTCCCTGGTCTGAGCGAAGCCAGCCGGCGCGAGCATCAAGCAAACGAGTAAGGAATGATGAATCGTGATGGAGCGAATGTTCATCATAAGATAACCTCCTCAGGATAATACATGAGCGAGTCAGGGAACCATCCACTCTCTTCGAAGGGATGAAATTCACCACCTTAACGACTTACTCCTCATCTCGTTTTCAGCAATCCCCTTCGAATGAAATCAGCACCTCCTCAAACGTGTCGCAGGCCGTGACGAAGACACAGCACTCACTGCCATGGCAATCCGTCGCACAGGGGGTTGACGTGCAATAGCCCAAAATACACAGAACTCCTCTATTCCCAATGTCAAGGAGACAATCGGGACTTTGCCCTGGAACAGGTGACATCGGTCTCAACATTGAGAGCGCGATGAGGATTCCTAAGAAAATTCGTTGTACTATCGGTTTCCTCCTCCCATTAACAATTTCAGCATTATTTTATCTCTAAAGCGCGACAGAGAGTCTCATTTTTGCGACCAGAAATCTCATCCCACCGGATTTCATTGATTTCCTCCCTCATCCTCCGACTATGAAGCGCCATTTGATGAGTGCGCCTTCTAATGATCGGCCAAGATCGCCCGGCAGGCAATTAGTTGAGCTGTGAGCCGAAGTTCGGGCCGGTCCAGCTCCTGAGCAATGCCGATCACCCGGGTGAAATCCTCGCGCGCGAGCTTTGGGAAGAGTGGCTCGAATCGAAAGAGGTTGGTCGCTTGGATCTTGCGGCGGGCTGACGGCCGGACCGAGCCGACTGGCGACGCCAGGGAGAACCGGGGGCGCCCTTTCTCATCAAACGCGCGATTGATGCTCTTGACGGCGTGACTCAGGAGTTCGAAGGCGCGCAGCGACTCAAGCTGAACATGCGTTTCGGTGATCCAGAGCATGACCTGGGCTTTTTCCACCGAGTCGCCGAGTTTCCGCGCCGTGTGCTCAGCTTCCACCAGCAAGGGCACGGCCCGCAGCCGATCCTCCTTCTTGGCCAGGGCGCGCGCGACCCAATTCAACCCCCAGGCTCGTTGTGACAACGGCTCCAGCTCGCGCGCGTATCGGGCCGCCGCGTTGAACTCGCCCCGCTCGGTGAAGACCTGCACGAGCAACTGCTTGATCTGCTGCACGAGGTGTTGCCGCTGCTCGCGGTCTTCGATGCGCTCGGCTATCTTCAGAGCATTATGATAGTCGCCCGATCCATAGGCAGACATGGCCGCCTGAGCATAATAAGCATCGCGCCGACTCGGTTCGGTCTCCTGCTTGGCCAAATCGAGAATCTTGGCGATATTGGCCCGGGGATTGGCGTTCGCTTCGATCATCTGGCGTTGTTCTTGCGTCAGAGGTCGGCCCAACTGATCAATAAGCGCGTTGAGTGCGACCACCGCGTCCGGTGTCCCATAGCGTTCGAGCTTCGGTTGCACTTGTCGGGCCAAAAAATAGGCATGTTGAGAGAGCTGTTCTCGCGTTTCGGCCGGCATGGATGAGGACATCTGCTCAAGCCAGCGAGCCGTTCGTTTCAGAATCCGCAGCATGAGATCGAAAAACTGGTGTATCTGCGAAGCGGCGACGACGGGCACCGCCAGCTTCTCGCTTGGTAGGTTCCCCAGTTGAAGATCCGGAAAGATGTAGACGGCCAGGATCTGAAGCTGGAAGGTCGTCAGATAGGGATTCTGCAGAAGCAGTGTCAAAACGCGCTCGAAGAGCGGATTGGTGCGATTCGCTCCCAGCGACATTTTCAGCGGGATGAGAAGATTCAAAAGCTGCGGCGAGACGACACCTTCGGCCAGACTCTCATCGGCCAACTTGAGCGCCCGTTCGGGATTCTCCGAAAAAGTTTGCAAGGCGAGCGCCACCAGTCTATCGGCTCGCGCCGCCCGTTCTTTCAAATCGGCTTTTGGATCGGCCGGAGGTGTTTCGGCCTCTTCTCGATCTGTTTCTTCATCTTTTTCGGCGCGCCACTTGGCGAGCTCCTCGGCGAACTCGCGGTCATAGCGCATGGCCTCTTGAATGACCTCCTGCCGCAACTGATTCCGCCGCCACTTCACCACATTCGACTCCTCCCCCTCGAGCTGATATTGGGCGATGGAGCGCAAGAGCTGCTGGAACTGGAGGCGGGCCTGCGCTTCACGTTCGTTCCAAAGCAGACCTGCGGCGCGGGCTTTCAGCCGCACACGCTCGCGAAAATCCTTGATCTTGTCGATCTCCGGGATGATGGCGTTCAGCGTCTGCAAAGCCAGCTCTCGCTGCGCCGTTTGGTCCTCCTCGGATGGCTCGCTGATCTCTGGCGCGTCCGGTTCCGTTTGTTTCGGCGCCTTCTCCTGTGCGAGCACGCCCAGCGGCGCGTTTAAGATGAGAGAGAGTAGAAGCGCGTTGATGAGGGATCTCGATACATTCATAATCGCCTCCTTCGAAAAAGAATGGGAGAACTCCCGCGCCCACTCTCGAAAAGCGTTTTTCATTCCTTCGGTGTGGCGTCTCCGCGCCATGGGCGACTCCTGTGAAAAGAATCTCCCAACGGATGAAAGGTCCCAACGGATGATCATCAGTTGATACCTTTCATCCGCTGGCGAGCGTATTTTCCTCCTTCATGGTTGGCGTCTGCGCCCATAAGCGATTCCCTCGCTATTTAACAGAAACCGTTTCCACCTCAGGGCCTTCCGGTTCCTTGAGAAGATAATTCTCAAAGAGATAGAACATGTCCCGATACACCCGCAACTCCTCTTCGGTCGGTTTCTTATAAGCTGGCCCCATCACAGCATTACTGAAATGCGTTGAATCCACAAAGACGATCAAGGCACCCCGGCCGTGCTGAATCTCCACCGCCAATAATCTATCCACGTCATCGCTGAAGATCGGCCGATGGGGACCCTGAACTTCCAATCTTGGTAGCGTCATCGGTCCATACGCTCGCTTTTCATATCCCGGCTCCTCATCTGAATTCTCAGGATTCGGATCCGCCGCCCTCCGCTTCACAACCTTGCTCGGCTTAGGAATCTGTAACGACACCTTAATGGGCATGGGCGCGAAGTGAATTCGGGCATTGAATCGCCGCAGCAGCCGATTCGTGATGAGGTTGTCATTTGTGATGCTATCCATTAAAAGCAGCCGGCCTCCATTCTGGAGAAAATGATGAAGTCGATGAATATCTTCTTCAGCGAATGATCTCCCCGGATTAATCACAACCACAATGTCAGCCGCATGAAGGGCTTCGTGCAGTGACTTTTTCACGGTCAGGAAAACTCCTAATCGAGCCAGATTGATATAGAACGTTCGAAATGTCTCTAAATTCCGGTGTGTCGGACCATGCTTGTGTTCATGTTCGTGCAGCAACAGGTGTTCCTCTGGTATCTGCTCAGCCAGCAAGGCCGAGACCTGCGTCAATCCAATATCCGAATACTGACTCTCAAAGGCAATGGCTCTATAGGCGATATGCGGTTTCAATTCATGATAATGCTGAGCGTTCCAATGATTCATCCAGGCAGCCGAAGCCCAAAATCCCGCCACCCCCAAGAGCGTGTACAGGGGCACGAGCGGTCTCAAATTAAAATGAAATATCAGAAAAACAGCTCCCAGGAGGCTGGCGAGGCCAATAGCCAAGAGCAGGAGATTCACGCGGTCGCCGTACGTGTTCCTACGGTTCAGGTAGTCGAGAACATGGAGAAAGAATTCGGCTTTTCCAGGCCAGAAAAAGGAGAAGTTGGAAAAGACGGTGCTGTCACTGAAGGCCACGACCCGTCCTTCACCATACTTCATGGCAGCCGCCTGTACGAAGAGTCCGTAATCTTCGTCCGGATCGAGCCGGATATTGCCGAAAAAGTTCTTATGCGAATAGTCAATCCATTCTCGCCCCAAGCCGGAACCCACCATGACGAACTCGGCCGAGAGCGGCACGTCCAGCGTACAGGAAGTCTCAAAAAGAAAATCAGAAATTCCTCTCACAATGGGATGGGAGAGATACCGGGGCTCTGTGTATGAAGTGATCCCTCCGGTCATCAAAGCGAACGTATCGTCGAAATTGAACCGAATTCGAAACGGACGAGCCAGATCGTTTAAGACTGTAGACATGCCGAAGAGGTTCGTATGATC
This sequence comes from Blastocatellia bacterium, assembly GCA_026985075.1. Taxonomy (GTDB): domain Bacteria; phylum Acidobacteriota; class Blastocatellia; order HR10; family J050; genus J050. The sequence continues at coordinate 5,521 of JALSQX010000028.1, forward strand.
GCCGATTAAGAAAAGCCCGCCGCCACTTCGGACGAAGTCATAAATGGCGCGCTTCTCCTCATCTGAAAAGAGCGTCGTGGGTGTCTTCACCACCAGCACATCGTACTTGTCTAAGAGCTGCTTGGTGACGGGCTGCTCCGTATTCACCTCGACATGAAAGTAGTGATCGGCAAAATCTCTGGCCAGATAGTAATTATACAGCGACTGCCGCCCGAACCATTCTTTATCGAACGGCCGCGTCGTCCACTCCCAGTTACTGTGAGTCTCATCAATCAGAATGCGCCCGCGCTTTTTTACCCCGGGATCCTGAAAAGTCAAATAGCCGGTGAATCCAGCCGTCGCGATAATGACCAGGATCGCAGCGGCACCGATCGGTTTCCATTTGAATATCGACTGGAGGCTTGGCAATTGATATGAGACCATCACCGGATTGAACCGTTCCAGAAAGAGCGAGAGCGGCGCCAGGCTGAGTAGAATGTACACTGGATTCCAAAAGAGCGAGAGATCCCGGACGGAAATGTAAACTGCGTAAAGAACCACAATGCGGAGGATGCCATAAGCAAGGAGACATAGGGCTGTCCGTCCAAGTCTCCGCCAAATCCCTCGGACGTCAAACAGAAACAAGCAGACAGCTTCTCCGACAAAGAAGAAAAGAAGCGGGAGAAAGGCAACCTTCTCCAACGTGATCGAGAAGCGAATGACCTCACGAAAGTCTTGTACGGCGACGATCGCACCTTGCCACGTCGTCTCGAAGCCGAAGATCTTCAGGAGCATGAAGATGACCGGCGCCAGCGGCCATGCACTATGGTAGACGGAGGCGAAGCGAATATAGAACGGCAGTAGCGCTGCTTGCAACAAACAAAGACTCAGCGTGAAGGCCATTCCCATTGCCAGGGAGTAAAAGACCGCTTTCGCCCGGGACGATCCCGCTGGCACAATGTTGAGGCGGGCGCTCTTCCAACTGGCCGCCAACCAGGCCGCCAACAGTAACCCCGCCCCCATTCCGCCATCAGGCTCCACGTAGATGGGCAACAGAAAGAGCCAACTCACCGAAATCAGGAGCACCGTCAGTCGAAAAAGCAGCATAGCTCACACCTCTTCCTTTCCGTTCGTCTTTGCATCCTCAGCATCTTGGCGGCTGCTTTTAAGACTCAAGATCTTCTTCAAAAACTCCACGTTCCCTCGCCAGGCCATCCACTCGTTCTCCAGCGTTTTATCCCACAGGAAGCGGGTATCTCCGATCAGGACGATCTCGCCTCGACCCCACTCCTTGGACACAACGATGGGAAAATCCTTGTATGAATAGAGAACTTCATGAGTGGCTCCATCGGTCACTTCGACCGGCCAGGCTTCCATGAAGTGCGGCTTCTCCATGAGCTTCTGAAATTCCTCAGCGCTCGGAATGAAATCCGTGATGGGCGCTGCTCCCAGCGGTATCGATCCAATGCGGAACCCGAACCTAGCCAGCAGCTCTCGCGATGCCACGCTCTCCTCATACCCCACAGCCAGCAAGGCCATGCCCCCTTCGGCCACGAATTTTTCCACCGCTTCAATCTCCTCCTTTGAGTAAGGCCGCATGGGCGAGATGGAGATGTAAACGCGACTGACCTTCAGCCAATCAGGGGAGAACTCTCTCATGATGATCGGCAGATACCCGTTGCGGACGAGATTGACCAGGAGTCCGTCAATTGATTCATCCTTCCACTTCTCTAATTTGAAATGGCCAAGATGGGAAGTATCAATATAAGCCACCTGCTCGCCTGCACTGGGCATTTCATCCGGCACTTTTGTGGAACGGGCAATTCCCGTGGAGATTGAGAAGCCCACTGTGAGCGTCAGTGCCGTAATGGTCATCGTGATGGGTTGGCCGACCTGACCTCCGAGTATGAGGCCCAGCACGGCCAAAGCTATGAAGATAAAGGAAAGATAAGACAGCGTAGGATAATCGAGCACTTCTCTCGTAGAGAGCCATGAGAAAGCTTCGGCAATGAAGGGATAGCTATAGGGGAGGGCCACGTTCTGAAATGATGACGTATCGCCGAAGACGAGGACTTTGCCTTCTCCATAGCTCGCTCCGGCCACAAGCACCACATCGCCGAGTTGCTCATCCCTTTGATACCGGTAATCGCCGAGAAATGCGCCGCGTCCCGCGTTCGCGTAGTCACCCTTGTCGGAAAAGGCATATTTTCCAGTGATGACAGGATACGCTGGCGTCGAGACAGAAAGTGAAGCCCCAATGCCATATTGAAGCATGTCGTTAACCTGATCCAATGAATGCGTCACAGGATGCGGGAAACATTCGTAAGAATAACGCCAGGCTCTGCGCGCTGGATAGGCCGAATCGAAATTAAAGCTGACGCGAATCGGCGCGAGCAAATGATTGAGCGGCCTCATGGTGCCAAAGATGTCGGTATGATCGCCCATCACAAGTAACGACCCGCCCGCTTTGACGAACTGCCAGATGCGCCCATGCCATTCCGGAGAGAAGATCTCCGTTGGACTGATGATCACTAGAATGCGTACCTCGTCAAATACCTCGTCGAGTTTCTCTATATGTTCGACGACGGTGACATCGAAGCCAGCCGCACGGAGATACTTCGGAAGCAGACCATACATGCCCGAAGCCGCGACGCCCAGTCGGCCAAATGTAGGCGTTCCATAGCTGGCCGAAGGTTCCGTGCCAAATATGACGACATAACCTCTCTCACCCTCCCCACCAAATCCATGTGTGGCCAGGTGACGCATCCCCACTGATGCGGCGACGAGAATCTGCACGAGAACAATACACTGGATCCTCGGTCGGCTCTCAATCCCTTCAGGGAGACGCGTTCTTCTGTGGAAGAAAGGAAGGACGACAGCTCCCAGGGCAAAACAAAGAACTTGAGAATTGAAGAGATTTAGGCCCGTATGTGTGTGATAGCGCAAAAGCGGATGGTGGAGACTGAGTAAATTGAAGACAGCAAACACTGCTCCCACCGACAGCATGCCCAAGGTCAACCGCCAGAGGCATTTCTCCATAATGAACAAAGCCAGAAAATAACAAGCAAAAAGCAAACAGATCCACCAACCACTGGCCGATGGAGCGATAACCAGCGTATGATCGATTATCTCTCCGAGTTTTCGCGTGGCGTGAACTGATCCGCTTAAACTCAATCTCCAAAAGGGTTCGAGCGGATAGAGGAAAGCGATGAACGTGAGACACACCCCGGCCGTTATCCCCAAGGTGGCCCAGTGAGCGGACATACGGCCCGCGAACCAAGCGCTCAAGCCAAAGGCAAATAGGCATGCTGCCGCCATCCAAACCATCGAGGCTTGGGTTACAACGCCGACAATGAAAGCCAAGATAATCACCACCAGAGCGAAGAGCCGCCTCCTTGGGGATCTGGCCCTCGTCGCTTCAGAGAACGATGGCGTCAAGACCAAGAGCAAGACCAAAGTCAGAAGAGAACCGATCAGATGATTGCCCTCGGAGGCAAAAGCTCCAAGATGCCCGCTGAAAAAGCAAAGCGCGAGGAGAAAAAGCGCTACCGTTGTAAATGGAGTCCATGACTGTTTCATCTCTCTCTGAAGCACCACATCGTTCTCCGACAATCCGCTACAGCCCAAATGCGTTAGGAGACGCGCTCGGCCTGGCAATCGATGTTCGTCTTCGAGACGAAGATGAATACAACGTACAGGCCTGAGAAAGTCGCACGCCCAAGGATCCCCCAAAAGCTCCTCCCGGACGCCACTCCCGTGAAATGGGGATAGGCACCCAAGGCGAGAAAGATCAAACCAGCCACCAACAGCACGTGAACGAACCGCCGTACGCGAAACCGGCTGTCTAAAAATTCACCCGCGACCATGCCCAGAATGCCGAGCATGAGCGCGCCCGCCCAGAAGAGGATCTCCACCAAGTCGTATCCATACGCTGTTGCACTTCCGAACCAGATGATGAGACCAGCTCCGGCAAGCAGACATCCCAGAGCCACGTCAATCCACAGCACACTCCTCAGCTTACCGAGGTATTGTTCGGGATTCGTCCTGGCGAGACCTCCGAGCACGCTCGTGATGGCTTCCAATAATCCAAAGGGGCCCCCTACAACTGTGTCAACGTAACCCAAGTCGAGCATCCTTGAACCCCCTCAACGCGCGATGTATCCGCGCCGAACTCGAATCAAGACCCTCCCGTTCTCCTTCTCCACCCAAGGCGCCACCCGCACTTTGATCCGCCGAAACCGACCATCGCGCTTCCGGTTCGCGGGCACATATCCCAATGTATATCGCGACTGGATGCGTCCGATCACTTCAGGCAAAAGCGTCGCCACCTCCTCTTGCCCGATCTCTATAATCTCCCCTCCAGTGGCCTCCACATACTTCTTGAGCGTCCCTCCACGAACGATCCTGTATAGACCAAAATTAACAGGGTTCGCTTTCATCCACCACTTCAGGAATCGCCATTCCAATGGTACCGGCGTGTGAACAAGAATTCCATACACCAGCGCATTGCTTCGATACACCGCCTTCAAGGCCGCTTTCGGCGAATGCCCTTTGAAGAATCTCGCACTCAGCAAGTTCCCGCTCATCACCACCAAAATTACGCGGCGGTTCAGTGGATGACTGGCCTTCTCCAAATAGACGGCTGCTTGGTAGATCGCTTCATCGATAAGCTCTGACGCGCCGATTCCCTCTGTCTCGCTCACAAGAGAGAGCTTCTCCCGGATTAATTCTTTGTCCGTTGTCAACTCTTGTAATAAGTGCGCTCGCGCAGCGAAGACCATCAAGGCGACCTCATCCTCCTCCCACAGCCCTTCGAGGCTATACTGTGCCACCCGCTCAATCACCTCCACCGAATCAATCATGCTCATATCAACCGGGCACACCATTAACACGAGCGAGAGCGGCCTCCGGCGGTGTGGCAAATCGTGGCGCTGAAAATGTTCGATCGGCCGTCGCGTTCCATCCTCGTAGACGAAGAAATCCTCTTTGCGCAAATTTCCGATCCGTTCGCCCGTCCGTTTGTTGATCACCTCGACGTTTAACAACACTAACTCCGTTCGCAGGCGAACCGCTTCGGTCTCTTGGGCGGGCACTAGCGATCGGGCTTGAACTCCCTGAAGAGCGAGCATTAGGCCACACAGGAGGCTCAGAAACCGAGTATCAGTAGCCATTCCCCAAAACCTCCACGAAAGAGATATCCCGAGAGCGCTCATCTCATCACACCCATCCTCCCGCGTCAAAGCAGATCCGTTTCTTCCACAGCGAAGGCAGTGGAACGATTCCCACACCAATTTCGAAAGAATCGCTCATGGGCTCGGAGCTGACCACGAAGGATGAACATGATGGAGCGCAAGTTGGCAACTTGCGCCACACTCCTATTTTCATGGGAGCGCTCTGTACGTGAAAATCCGTCCGGCGAAGCTGGCTTTCACCCGTTATCCGATCCTTCACGATCACTTCCAACTCATAATGCCCCGGTGCCATCCGCTCTACCGGCAACCGGCGGACGATGGAGACGATACTGTTCGTCATGCGTGGCTGAGCCAGAAACTCCCGACCCTGATAAATCACCTCCCTTCCTCGCATCACTCGGTAGCTCAGTTCCAGATCAACTGGAGATCCTGTAGCCTTCGCGGCCCGCTTCACTTGCAAGCTCATGATCGCTGGTGAACTCTGTTGAAACATCCTGGCCCCCGATGGAATCAATCGCAAAGATCCAACCGCTGGCAGTGACGTCAATGACTCCCGTCCCTCCTCTCCGATGCACAACACCACGTCACTGAGCAGCAAACGCTCAGGGTCGGGCATCGGGACCACGAGTTTCTTCTCCGCACTACCCAGCCGCCCCTCCTCATTCTCCCGCACTACCACGCGCAGCCGGTACTCCCCGGGAAGGAGTTCGACTTGCGTTACGTAACGTAAGTATCGACGGCGCAATTCCTCATAACGAGATGGCCGTAGATTCAACCGAATCGTTCGATCGATGAGTTTCTTAGGTTGGCCAGACAGCGTCAGAATTTGCGCGAGAATATCCACACTACCCTGATATCGCCCTTCCTGCCATCGGACAGGGATAGTGGCACCATCAACCTCGATCACCACTGAGATTAACACTCCGTCTTTTTTCGCTTGGGGGAAGATATATCCCTCGGCTATCACCGGCAACGTGCGGTACGTCTTCTCTGAAAGCAATGCTTCCACCATCTGATCGCGCCGCTCCGCCACCGTCATCCGTGCAAAAGGCTTGGGCGCCCAATATCCTACTCGTGTCCGCACCCGTATTCCCCTCCGCTTCACCTTTACTGTGATCCGCCGAAATCGCCCATTCTGCGCTATATTACTCGGATAGTAGGCCAGGTGATAGTAGTTGTGTGCATCTTGCGCTGCCCACCGAATCCCTTCCTCGCTCCGGTTTAATCCATAAAATCGCCCTCCTGTGGCCCGGGCCAAAATCCGAGGCGCATACTGAGATCCGGTGATCGCTGCCAAGTATCCCAAGATCGCCGAACCTTGCGTCATCCTGGATATCTCCGGCGCCATCAAACCACGCGCATCAATCACATAGAAGCTGATTCCACCTCGATTGGCCACATCAATGAGCCGCTCAAAAAGAGGGATATCTGCCCCCACGGAGAGTGGTTTATGATTAGGACTTGGTGATACTGATGCTCTCTGACCACCCACGACCTTCAACATGAGTCCGCTATTGAACCAAATTACCTGTTTGCGCCCAGGGAGTAGTGACAGACTGCGTATGACCTTGACGAAATCTTGAAGAAATACGCGCTTGATAAATTCACGATATCCCCGAGCATCGGCCAGATGCTCATTGGGTGAGAAAACCTGACGGGCAATGAGAGAACCGAGTGAAACCTGCCCAATTGCAGCTGAACTTGACGGAGCAGTGAGCACGCGTGTAATTCGACTCGTGACCGGTTCATGCGAGAGTACGGCTTCCACCGCTTGGCACACAAGGGCGCTATCATTGGTGAAATCCTGCATGATACCCTCCGGCGTGGCGACAGCCACTCGATCCGATGGTCCTGCCAATCCGTGAATTGCCTCGAACAACTTCTTTTTTCGTGCGGCCAGAAACGCTCGCTCATCGGGGCCAACACTGATGAAAATCAGACTGTAGCGCGGCGGGCTCGGCTTCGATAGAGCATTGTCTTTTCCCTTCGTTACATTGAGATCGTCCTGGTCAGAAGGAGCTGTACGGTAGCCCTTGCTGATCTGTTCAAACACCACGAACTTCTGTTGCACACCATCTTCGTACACTTCGACTTCGCTTGGCTTCAAATTGGTGATGGGCTTATCATGGACGTCTGTCACCACCACATCCAGTTCGACCAGATTGGCTTGCAAGCCGATCGTTCCTTTCCGCTTTTGTTCTTTTGACACAAGCCTATCTTGAGCTCGGAAGTGAACCAGTGGCAGCATCAACATTATTCCCAATCCTATGGCTTTTAACTTCATCGATCCTGCTCTTTTTTGGATGGCTTCATCCGGAATCTTCACAACAACATATCTCCATTGATAGCGAAGGCGCATCCCCTATCCTGTTGTCCGTGAGTCACCTCTAATGAAACACACTCTAATCAGAAGCCTCCCTTCACTCCCTTTGGCCGGGCGTATCTTACATAATCTACGCATCTCAATCCGAACTTATCGAGATATGACGATACCTCGACTGAGGGTTTATCGTCCTTGCGTTTCCGTTGATTTCCTCAGCAATAGGATCTAACTCGGCACTAAGTGACACAATTGAGCGTGACATTCGCCCACGGCTCAGAATGTCAAATCTTTCTCCACTGGCTATCTAACATCCTTCACCGGAAGCTGAATCAGGCGGTTGTTCAGTTGGTTCTGGCGCTGGGCATTGCCATCCCCCGTCAGTACATGTACTAACAGCACAAAAGCTACCCAAACAGGCACTAGCACAAGCACTTGTGAGACAAACGCTCCCACCACAGGCACTCCCCCCACATCCACTTAGAAGACAAGCGCTACCAGCACAATTACTGAGCTTACAAAAACTCACCACACATCCACTATTACCACATCCACTTTCAGCACTCTGGGGCTCCACAGCACTCGGTTTAAATGCCGGCGTGTCCACGCCCGCATAATACACAGTCAGTTGATCAAGCGCCATCACGGAGTGTTTTAACTTCTCGGCATAGATCGGTGACATACCATCACTCATATGACTCGAATCCATTGAAACGGCATAAACGTTCTCTAGCAGATCAGCCTCCATATCAACGCCGACGCTCCTGATGAACGGGGTCATGACAAGACACCACATCAAGATTCTTACCCAGGCTTGCACTCTTGCTCTACACATATTCCTCACCTCCTCAGATTGAGTTGTACCGAAAACTTCACCCCTATTTTACCAAAATCCGCGGTCTGAGTTACGACTCAAAGTCTCATTTTTGCGACGAAAAGTCTCATTTTTGCGACAAGAAGTCTCATCCCACCGGATTCACCGCATTCGCTCTTTCATCCGCTCCCGATACGCCCGCGGCGCACATCCCACCCACCGCTTGAACGCCCGCTCAAACGACCGCAACGTCTTGAACCCACTCGCCCACGCCACCTCCGAGACCGTGTATCGACGATCCCCCAATAACCGCCTCGCCCACCC
>JALSQX010000029.1 GCA_026985075.1 Blastocatellia bacterium
TCCCCCGGCTCATTCCTCAGATCCGATCCCATACTTCTTACACCACGCCCAGAAGGTGGTGCGACTGACCTTCAAACTCTCGGCCGCTCTCGTCTTATTCCCCCCATAAATCGCCAACCGACGTTGAACCACCCACGCCAAAATCTGATCCAGACTCAGATGATCCCACACCGTCAACTGTTCCCTGCTGAGCACATCCGCGGATGAGAGAACCACATCCTTCAGCACCGGCCGGAAATCGTCCACCTCTAACATTCTCCGTGTGGGGTCGGCGTACACCACAGCGACTTCCAACACATTGAGCAATTGCCGCACATTGCCCGGCCACGGCTGCCGCTCCAAATAACTCACCGCCTCAGCCGAAACCGACACGAGATTCTTCTCGTGCTTGCGATTGTATATCGGCAAGAAATAGTCGACCAACGCCCGAATGTCAGCCCGCCGCTGTCTCAGCGGGGGGATCTCAAGCCGAGCCGGGAACCGGAAAAGAAGCGACTCCAGGAAGGTACCCGCCTCGACCATCTCGGAGAGATCCTGATCCGTGGCGGCAATGACCCGCACATCGGCCCGAATCAGTCTCGCCCCGCCCAGCCGATGGAAGGCCTTCTCCTGCAGGACGCGAAGCAACTTGGATTGCTGCGACCGCGGTAAATGGCCGATTTCATCGAGAAAAAGCGTGCCGCCCTGAGCCTGCTCGAACCGTCCACGATACCGCTCAGTAGCCCCGGTGAACGCCCCCCTCTCATGCCCGAAGAGTTCCGACTCGAACAACGTCTCGGGAAACGCCATCACATTCATGGCGATAAAGGGTCCGGTGGCCCGCGCACTCAACCGGTGCATCTCCCGCGCCAGCAATTCCTTCCCCACGCCCGACTCCCCAATGATGAGCACATCCATTTCGGCTCTCGCCAACTTGGCCGCTTGCCGGAGCACCAGGAGCATCGCTGGATCTTCAACGACGACATGGGGGAATCGCTCTCTGATGTCCGAAGCGGAGCTCTTCTGCCTCATCATCCTCTCCCCTATCACTACTGTGACCTCGATGTGACCCTCTGTTGGATGGGCAATCAGATCGCACGCGTTCTCTTCACCTTCTTTCTTTACGGTGACCTTGAGGCGAGGCACCGTGGAAGATACACGAACCCCTCCCGACGACGTTGCCCATTGCTCACCCATTCCTCACAAATTGGCCACGGTGACCCTCCTCAGGCTCAACGAACTACACACGCCATGGGCGAGTTTGGGAGTCCCACCCATCAAATGCGCTAGGCTCATGTTGACTCAGCCGCCACATTAGTAGACTCCAACCGGGAGTATAGTCCTGCGGCTAAAGGATGTCAATGCACCGCAAGGTGCCCTGGTGAGGGGAAAGAGGCCGTTCCTTCAGATAGACGGTGCCAGGCTGAAAGAGATCAGAGACATGCCTGACATGCGTCAGAAGGATGCCCATCTGGAATGGGCGTGAGCCTCATAATGGGCGGCACAGGCGAAGAGGTGAAGGGATTCGACTCCAAGCTGAAGCATTGAAAACTCGAGTCGATCAAGGCGTTGACCGAAGAGGAATATAAGCGAGAGCGGGTCGCGTCGTGGTGTCTCCCTTCAACGCCCTAACTCAGCCCGACCTGCCAGCACTGTCTCGATGACCGGGTGATCAGCGGCCACAACGTGACTCACTACTCGCCGAACATCCCCGATAGACAGTATGCGCGCACGACCAGCCGGGCTACTCACCTCCGGAGACATCACCGCCGGAAAATCCGTCAAGGTGTCCCATGACGTCGACGACCATGGGATAATCACCCGGCCTTTCGCCGGCTCAATTCGAGCCTGACGTTCTCCCTTCGGTGAAAACTCATCCCCTAACCGAAGAGGCCCTGGCCCAGCACCGGCGCAATGACCAGGCTGACCACCGACATGAGCTTGATGAGGATGTTCATCGATGGACCGGAGGTGTCCTTGAACGGGTCGCCCACCGTGTCGCCAACCACGGCGGCCTTATGAGCATCGCTGCCCTTGCCACCCAGGTGTCCCTCCTCGATGTACTTCTTGGCATTATCCCAGGCCCCACCGGCATTGGCCATCAACAACGCCAACAGCACGCCCGTGGTCAACGCGCCAGCCAGCATGCCCCCAAGCGCCTCCTTCCCAAAGATGAAACCCACCAACAAGGGCATGAGGACGGCAAAGACGCCAGGCAAAATCATCTCCTTGAGCGCCGCCGTCGCCGAAATGTCCACGCAGCGCGCCGTATCGGGCTTGGCCGTCCCTTCCATCAACCCTTTGATCTCGCGGAACTGCCGCCGCACCTCTTCTACCATCTTGAACGCCGCCCGCCCCACTGACGACATCGTCGCCGCGGCAATGAAGAAGGGCACGATGCCTCCGATGAACAAGCCCACCACCACATGCGCATTCGTCAGATCAATGGCCTCCAACCCCGCCGAACTCCGAAAGGCCGAGAACAGAGCCAACGCCGTCAAGGCCGCCGAACCAATGGCAAACCCCTTCCCCACGGCCGCCGTCGTATTCCCCAACGCATCGAGACCGTCGGTGATCTTGCGCGTCTCGGGACCGAGTTGACTCATCTCGGAGATGCCTCCGGCATTATCGGCGATCGGTCCATAGGCATCAACAGACATCACCAATCCGGTCGTGGCCAACATGCCTACAGCGGCCAGACCGATGCCGTAAAGTCCGGATACGGCATGAGCCACTAACACAGCGGCACAGATCCCCAGCACCGGCAGAATCGTCGATTGCATCCCCACGGCCAATCCGGTGATGATATTGGTCGCCGATCCGGTGATCGAAGCTTGGGCAATGCGCAGGATGGGCTTGCTCGCCGTGTAATAGTAGGTGATGTAGCCAATGAGTAACCCGGCTGCCGAACCGCCCAGCAGGGCCCAGAACGGTCCATAAGGAACCGGTCCCCCAGGATACCCCAGCCCCATGGCGGCGATGGCCACAAACGAACCGGCGAGCATGAGAATCGTCGCCAGCACCGTCGCCGCATTGAGAACGGCCGCCGGATTCATGTTCTTGAACAGGCGCACAGCCAGTACACTCAAGAGAGAACTGGCCGTGCCAATGGTCACTACGACCAGGGGCAAGGCCATCCAGGCCAGACGACCATCGGCCAGCTCGGTCGACGTGGCCGCGATGGCGATCGTTGCCACGATCGAGCCCACATATGATTCGAATAAGTCCGCTCCCATGCCCGCCACATCACCGACGTTATCCCCGACGTTATCGGCGATGGTGGCCGGATTGCGGGGATCATCCTCGGGGATGCCCGCCTCGACCTTGCCCACCAGATCAGCGCCGACGTCGGCCGTCTTGGTGTAAATGCCACCACCGACGCGAGCGAACAAGGCGATGGAACTCGCTCCCATGGCGAAGCCATTGATGACGGCAGAAGCATCCGGCGGAGAAAGCTGTAGCCACTGCGTGTATACGTAAAGTAACACGCCGACACCCACCAATCCCAGACTGGCCACCGACATGCCCATGACAGCGCCTCCACTGAAGGCTACTCGGAGCGCCTCATTTTGTCCGTGACTGCGCGCCGCTTCGGCCGTCCGGACGTTGGCCCGCGTCGCCGCATTCATCCCGAAGAATCCCGCTAACATGGAGCAGGTAGCGCCCAATACGAATGATAGGGCCGTCAAATGCCCGCGCGGCAAGCCGAAGAAAATGGCCGCGGCGACGACGATGATGAAGATGAGCAAGATGGAATATTCCCGCCGCAAGAAGACCATCGCGCCTTCATGGATGGCGCCGGAGATCTCCACCATCACGCCATCGCCGGCCGGTTGGCGAAGCACTTGCAGGTAGGTCAACGCCGCAAACCCCAACCCAATCACTCCCAGAATGGGAGCGACGATCATCAACGTGGTCGAATCCATGGCTTATTCCCTCGATATCTTTAGTTTGATATGGAAAGGCACACTTATAGCACAAGCGTCGACCGTCAGCAAGACTCTCCAATAAAGCCGGTGCGTCAACCGGAACTCGAGCGTCAAGACTCGGCGAACCGAGACCTCCTTGCGGAGAGAGGAGGTCGGATGAGTCACTCGTCCTGGTCAGAGGATGGCCTCTCGCCGCGCTTGGCCTCCTCCCAGAGCGCATCCATCTCAGCTAACGTCGCCTCCTCGAGCGTGCGCCCGCGTTTATGGAGCTCGACCTCGATATGGCGAAATCGCCGTTTGAACTTTCGATTGGCGGCGCGCAGGGCCAATTCTGGATCAATATCGAGCAACCGGGCCAGATTGGCGACGGCGAACAAGAGATCGCCGATCTCCTCTTTGATCTTTTCTTTCTCGGCCAGGCGCGCTTCGATGATGCTTTTCAACTCCCGCAACTCTTCTTCGATTTTATCCATCACCTGGACGGGACCGTCCCAATCGAAGCCCACTCGTCCGGCGCGTGCGGTGAGCTGATAGGTCTCGATGAGAGCGGGAATTTTGGTCGATACACCTTCCAACAACGAAGGGGGCTCCTCGGGCGATGCTTCGGCCCGCTCGGCGGCCTTGATCGCTTCCCAGTTCTGCAACACCTCAGCCGATGTCGAGGCTTTGGCGTCACCAAACACGTGCGGATGGCGCCGGACCATCTTGTGATAAATGTGACTGATGACGTCGGCGATAGTGAAGTCGCCGCGCTCGCTGGCCATTTGCGCATAGAAGACGATGTGAAAGAGCAGATCGCCGAGCTCGTGGCAGAGCGCGCGAGGATCTCCCTTCTCGATGGCCTCCAGAACCTCATAGGCTTCCTCAATCGTCATGGGACCGACCGTCTCATATGTCTGCTCCCGATCCCAAGGACATCCATCCGGGCCACGAAGCCTGGCCGCCAATTGAACCAATGACTCGAATGTGATGTCGGACATAAGGCATCGATTATACGCAGGCGGATGGAAGGGCAGCAAGCGGGAGGGCGAGCCGGGGTCGGTCGGCGAGGAACAGCTCCGGAGTGCACATTCAAATTCCCTTCATCGCAAGGAGCGTGTTCGAGCTCTTATTGGCTCATGTGAGCACAATGCGGCTCGGATTCCCGCTGGTAACTCGCTAAATGAGGTAAACATCTCCTTGGAGAATCACATAGACGTGGCGATTCCAATGACGGGTCCCCCAGCGTTCACATGCTGGCGAACAGATGATACTCACAGTGGACTTAACTTGCTTGAATTTGCCATGTAGAGGAAACGGCGGCCGGCGACGACCATCCCGTACACGACTGTCCGCTCCCATATATTCCTCAACGCATTTCCCCTTGTGTCTCTGCCTGGCAGAATGGTGATACGCAGCAGCAATCATGAATGAAAGGGTGGAGTGGGAGGTGAGCCATTCGGCGAGACGCTCTTGGAGGTGCAAACCTCTACTATGCATAGATCCCTCACTCGACTCTCACGGCCGGTGATGCCGTTATCCACGAAGGTCAATTTTGGTGGAAAACGGCCGCGTCACTCTTTCACACACCTACCCGAGGTCATGGGTAGTACACAATTGCAGCACGCGTAGTAACCCTCCCTGCAATCCACTTCGCACGCCGACGAGACGGGCTCAAAGCCGCAATCTATGCTGCAACCACTCGCCCCTCTCCCGCCCGCTTGACAGGTCCCTAGGGGTACATCCACACCGGACCCAATAGCAGCGATACCGAGCCCTTCCGTCGAGACCTCCTCGATATCCACTCCGAAGTCACGACGATGATGAATGAGTTCGATCCCCTTGCTCAGACGAATCGCAGCCCGCGACGCCCGTTCGGAACCTGCTCCCACCGACAGATCCAGAAGAACACCACCATCAGGCGACGTCACAACTAATCGGCCACGTTGATGGCGGATATGGGCGGAATTCATCCTGATCCACAGTCCCGCGTACTCATCGGATTTCACCTCTGGAGTGAACAAAAACAGGTCGTCAGCAGACCCATCAGGAGGAGCATCTGCCTTTTTCCTGTCGATGACGACGGCGATTCTTCCATATGCGTCCGTCTTAATGAGCGTTTCACCGGTCAGGACCACCTCATCGAAACGACGTAAGCGACCGCCAGAAAGGGCATCAGAAGGTGGCCCCGCGAGCGGGAGAACGATCACCATCAGGAAGAAAGCGAAAAATGTGCGCCTCATGACTCGATCCCCCCCTTCCTCACACGATCACTCAACCTGCTTTTACATTTCCATCATACGGAAATCCTTGTTCGAGTTCAACGATCCAAATTTCCCCAAAGGTGGCCAAACATCCCACAATGTCACATGATTTCGCATACCATTTCATCGCCATTCGCCGCGATGCCCGCACCCACCGACCAACGACCGTGCGCTGACGGACCGGATTCCCCGCTTCGGTAGATTCTCAATCGCCGCCTGCCTCGCCGGTCAGTCCACCCTCTCTGCCCCCCCCGGATTCCGCCCCAGGACCGCGCGGAATGAGCAAACAGCGACTGCAGAGCATCACCCGACCGCTCGGTAACTCCTGATAGGCCACCCACTCATTCTTCACCCAAATGGAGAGCGTCTTCCGATTCCTCCCTATGCGCCGCGCGGCTTCCCGAATGGAGACATGTTCGGTCTTTTGCCGACAACGATGACAGAAATATTCCGGCATAGTCCCTCCCCGTTCGCACATTCAACCCCATCGCAGGTGAGTTCCGCTACGCTCGCGCCCCGTACAAGACTCGCACCTCGGGCAGAACGCTCACGACCCACCTCGTAGAAAAGCTCACACGGTCAACTCATTGCTGACATCAACCTTCCATCACACTCCTGCTATGAACCCCGAACCAATATATCACACGCCTGGGAAATCGCTCAACATCACCAAGTCAATGATGACCAGTGAGTATCCATGGCCCGTCAGAGCGCTATGTGCATCGCGCGGGATTGACGATGAGCACTTCACGCCCCTTGTTGAAGGAATTGCTGATGATTGCAGAGGCAATAGGAGAGTGACGAGCACGGCCTCGACGCGCGACAGGATGAACTGAGCCTTCGACCAGAATGGGTGCAGACCATAGTCAGGTCTCCGTTCCGCCGGAGGCTCCGCCGTTCACCCGGCAAGGAAGCGGTATGCTCCTCGGATCCGGACGCGTAACAATCCCCGGAGACCCGCTCCGGAGCTTTCTCTCCATGCGCCAATTTCCCGATCACTAGCTGATGAACGTCAAGAACTCTGGAGACCAGCTCCAGGGCCCGCGTTCAGACGCCTCTTCAATTTTAAACTCCCACTCTTTCATGAACTTGTTTTCATCTTCCCTTTGCACGATTGAAAGCCCTATCGATGAGGGTCGTTTTTTTCATCGACGATCCTGTAAAATTATGATAACCTCCTCCCTGCCATCACCATCCACATCTTCCTGAAAGATAGCCTTTTTCGCTCATGACCGAACTCCGCGATTTCCGCGCTATGCGGAAGGACCTGAAGAAGCGTGTCCTGAGGCATGGAATAGGCTCGCAACAAAAATAAAGACAAGAACCCGAAGGCTGCTCGCTTGAGTTTTTCCCACATAGCTTTCCCCAAAATTGTTTGATCCTCAGTTAAACCTCCAGAACACGGTCGTGCGCCCAGTTCCCGCATTACAATCGAAGGGTAAGTTTAAAGCTTGGAATAATCCATCTGAGAGACACATGCTTGTAGTCGTATTTGGTGAGGAAACATTCCCGGTATTCCAATATGGATTATTCGACTGAGATCCTCTATCCTCGAATCTTGCTACCTTACTTTTTCCAGTGTTGGTAACCACTCGAACATTTATCGCTCTGCAAGTTAGGGGGGCGGGCAATGCCACAAAAGCTTCCAAAGAACTTGTGTCACTACAGGACCTCTGCGGATTGTTCGGAGCGCGATTCGGGAAGCCATCCGATGTGCAGAAGGTTTGATAAAAGTAAGAACCAAACCTTCTACGATCACTTGGCGGCAAATTGCAGGGAACTCCTGGATTCAAGCAACATTCAAGATCAGCTCTCACCCGAAACCACACATTGATCTTTTGCGTTGATTGTATATTCGCGGCATCATCTCTCACCGTGAGGTCCCTCGTGGCCGACGTCCCCGCCACTGTCTTCAGGGTGACGTTGAAACTATGCACGCCGTTGTCACTGGAAGTGTATGTATAGTTACTGGGCAATACGGCTTTCGCATCTCCGGAACTGAACCTCACCGTCCCCCGGTACTCCGTGAATGTCTGCCCAAAATTGTCTATCGCCCTCACGCGAATCGTCCCTGGCTGCCCCGAAACCAAACTGTTGGTCTGCCCCGGCACCGGCCTCGACGTCACCGTAATTTCGAAACGTTCTAAGGTCTTCACCTCCACCTCCAGCGAGGCCGAGAAGGTGGTGGGGATGCTCTGACAAATCTCACACCCACCCGGCGAGCGGAGCCCCAGCCCACCCCCATCATCTCCCCTCTCCTCCCCCACCCCTATGAACCCCACCACCCCACAATAGGCCTCACACACCTGCTCCACCCCATCATACTCGACAATGATCTCACACTGACCCGGCCCCACCAACGTCACTCGCCCCTTGCTGAACGGAGTATTACTCACCGTCGCCACCGCCGAATTCGTGCTCCTAGTAGTATACCCCACTGCTGGTCGTAATGTCCCGATCCCGCAAAAACTCCCCCGTACAACATGACATCCGCTTCTCATACACCGTCACCTGCCTCGTCTCCCCCACCACGCCGACCAACGACGGCTTCGGCCAGGGATCACAAACATCCCCGCTCACAAACCCAATGCAGCTTGTCGCCTCTGGCTCCGCCCCACAACTGTAACTGCTGCTGACCCCTTCCCCCGAATGATACACAATCGCCCGCCCCACCACACGCCCCAACCCGCCTTCCCCTCCCCACTCCACCTGCCCCCGCTCTACCCACTGCGGCAACACCTGCCCGTTGATGTCTTCCATCAACCGCTCCTTCAACTCCTGCAGGTCAATCGTCACCGTCTGTCCCGGCGCTAACTCCCGCTCCCCCAGCTCATACACACCCCCCTCATAGATCAGTCGCATCCAGTACCGACTCTCTTCCCGTCGCGCGTTCTTCAACACCACAATGGTCCGATTCCCTCCATCCAGCCGAAATGGATAGTTGAATACGTTGCTGGCCAAATCCACCGGATCCACCATCGGCATATCGAACACATGATCCCCGCTGGCATCCACGCTGGTCAACTGCGCCACCAACTCCCCCGGCGCCCCATCATGCTCGATCTCCAGCCCCGCCGCGTGAATTCGTTCCGGGATCTCTACCACTGACTCCAGCGACGCTCTCAGGTTGATCCGCCGCACCTCCTGTGGCTCCAGCGTGAAGGGAGGCACTTTCGCCCGACTGGCCATCCCCGCATTGGCCCGGCGGCTATACCTCACCGTAATCTTCACCGGCAGCGGACGATCGGTAGTATTCCGCAGCAGCAACCAGGGAGTGAAGCTGATTCCCGCAGGCAGCCCCGGCAGCGCCTCCGTCTGTCCCATGAACAGTTGTGCTCCCTGCAACGTCTCCGTCTGCGACATTCGTGGGTCAAAAAATAGAAGAGAAGCCCCGGGCGGGATCCACCACAAACCCACGGGCCAGCAAGCTCCCCGGTTCTCCCTCATACGTCAGTGTTATCCCTCCTTGCCCAACCGACCCGGCCACGGCTCCCAGGACCTCATCCACATCCAACACCTGACACGCATGCGGACCTAGCCTCCATTCACCGCTCATCACTGCCTCACCGGCGATATAAAATGTGGACCTCACAGCCAGCGGCCGCGCGTCCACATTGGTGAATATGAGATACACCCGATCAGCAGGGTCTAACCGCCACCATAGCCCCTCTAATCGCGAAGAGCGAGCCTGATTAACCGTCACGGGGATGTCAAACTGGAGATGATGCCCCGTATCGGTCATCGTCACCTGAGCGGCTAACGCCCATATCGTTTGACCATTGTGCTCCAGTTGCAGACTCCCCGATGTGAAAGGCGCATCCGGCCCGTGCTCCTGCCCGGCCACCTATGAGCCTATATCGACGACGATGTACTCATGAGGACCAAGCTCCACGGCGTCCAAGGCCAGTGGCGTTCCCATTATGTCGTAAAGCGTAGGCCAGACGGTGAGCGCTTCATCAGTGGTATTGCTCAATGTGAGTTGAGCCTCATATCCATCCTCAATGGTCCAGTAGGCCCCATAGAGCACCGGCAATTCCATATCGTCCTTCTGTGATGTCTGGACCGCTGCCCCTTTCGTCGCCCTTGACGCCCTGGCCAGCACCTTGTTCGAGTTCAATGATCCAAATTTCCCCAAAGGTGGCCAAACATCCCACAATGTCACATGATTTCGCATAAATTTTGTCGCCATTCGCCGCGATGCCCGCACCCACCGACCAATGACCGTGCGCTGACGGACCGGATTCCCCGCTTCGGTAGATTCTCAATCGCCGCCTGCCTCGCCGGTCAGTCCACCCTCTCTGCCCCCCGGATTCCGCCCCAGGACCGCGCGGAATGAGCAAACAGCGACTGCAGAGCATCACCCGACCGCTCGGTAACTCCTGATAGGCCACCCACTCATTCTTCACCCCAATAGCGGGGAGCCGTCACGCTTCATCCCAATTAGCCAAGAGCGCAACTATCTCTGGAGACCGGCTCTGGAGCCGGGCATGCGGTCCAGTTGAGGAAGTGCGAGATGAAGATTCACAGAAGCAAATCGGAACACCGGACCCGCTCATGAGCGTGTACGCGCCACGAACCGTGAGAGTGGAGCCGCCGAGATCACCGAAACCACAGGACATCTTTCACGGCGGTAATTTTCACAGGAGTTGGTCATGGCGCGCGCCGAGCCGTACCGAGGGGATGAAAATGGACTCGTTGAGGGATGGAGCGCAAGAGGCTATCCTGCGCCACTTTCCCGAAGGGGTCGCCCAGGACCTCACCAACCACACACGAATGAATGAAGATGAGCGAGTCATCGAAGGATGACCAAAGCAACAGAGCGCAGGATGCCATCTTGTGCCGCCGATTTTCGTGGGAAAGATCGACATCAAAATGCTCGCTCAGAGGAGCGCAATCTCTCATGAGGATCAGCCTGCCGCCGGTTCACTTTTTCCCCTTCCGGCCACTGGTCACCGAGCGCCGTGGCGGATTGGGCTGACGAAACTGCGTGGCCAGTCGTTGAAGAGTGTCCACTCCCGGTTTCGATCGATCCGGTTTCACCGGATGCTTGAGGCGACGCTTCTTGCTCTTCATTCACTCAAACCTCCCCTGTCAAACTCGAGGATCGAAAGCCTCTCCATAGAGTATACCATGACGCTCAGGGTGCGAGCGTCAAATCTTTGATGAAGGTGAAATCGGCCGAAGTGGGAATATGCGCATTCTTCACCCGCGGACTCATGACCGCCACATTGGCCGGATACCAGAGATAGATCCAGGGCACATCATCAGCCAAGATCTCCTGAATGCGCGCATAGAGACGGAGTTGCTCCTGGCGATCGCTCGTCGCCTCGGCAGCAGCAATGAGCTCGTCCAGCGCCGGATTCCGATAGCGGGCTCGATTGAGAAAGCCGGTGCGCTCACGCTCGCTGACGCTGGGATCGAAGGGAATGGAGCGCGAGCCGAAAGCGGCCTTGAAAATGTCGACGAAGCGATTCGCGCCAGGCAAACGCAGATATCCGATCTGGAATCGGCCTCGGTTCAGATCGTTGAGGTAGGTTTGCAGTTCGAACGACTGAAGGTCCAGCGCGATGCCCACGCGCCGCAACTGCTCTTGAATGATGGTGGCCACCTGGCGCGCTTGCTCGGCCGACGACGTTTTCAATGTAAGATGAAGCCGAGGAGCCGGTCCCGGACCATCAGGATCGGGATAGCCGGCCGCTTCGAGCAACCGCTCGGCCTGCCGGGGATCATACGCATAATGCCGCACGCCGGGATGATAAGCCCAATGCCCGGGCGGGAGCACGGTGGCCGCCTCCCTGGCCTGTCCTCGAAACAGACTCTCGATGATGGCTCGCCGATCGAGCGCGTAGGCGATGGCCTGCCGCACGCGTCGGTCCGAGAGGATGGGATCGGCGGTGTTCAACACCAGATACTCGATGCTCGCTCCATCGGCGACGATGACCTTGAGCGCGCCCGATCGTCGCTGCTCTTCGATGAAGTCGGGCGACAGTCGCGTGTTGAACGCCAATTGGACGGCGCCGCTCAGCAGTTCCAACGACAGCGTGGTGGGATCGCGAATGATCCTGATCCTGAGGCGCTCCACGCCCGGCCCTCCACCAAACGCCTCCGGAAAGGCCCGCAAGTCGACTTCCTGACTCTCGATGTACTTCTCGAGTTGAAAAGGACCCGTCCCAATAGGGTGCTCGGCGATCGTCTCGCCGGAGCCCTCGGGGATGATGCCCACGGCCAATAGATCCACCAGAAGGCCCGGATACCTCTCCCGGCAATGAAACACGACGGTGTGAGCGTCGACGGCCTCCACGCGGTCGAGCTTGCTGAACGCGGCTCGCTTGGGAGAATCGAAGTGGGGAGCGATCAGGCTGTTGAACGTATAAGCCACATCGCGGGCGGTGAGTCGGCGCCCATCATGAAAAGTGACGCCGGACCGCAAATGAAACGTATACCTCCGCTGGGCCTGATCGACCTCCCATCGCTCGGCCAGCTCGGGCACGATCTCGAATCGCTCATTGGTGCGCACCAGGGTGTGAAAGATGAGCTGTTGAATATGTGCCGTTTCGGAGTTGGTCGGTCCCCGAGGATCGAAGGTGATGGGCGGCGTTTCCACGGCCATGACCAGCGTTCGCGCGGCATCGTCGTCCACTCTCTGACAAGCCGCGCCGAACAGCAACCAGCCGCCGAGCAAGAGAGCGAGCGCAGGCCACGCACAACAGGCACCGACACGCTTCATCCGAACCCGGTCGCTCACTGTTGACCGTCTCATCGCTCGCGATCGTTGCTCGGCGCATTCCTCCGAATGAACGAGCCAGACGCGACAGCGATGCGTCATCGAACTCCTCGTTTCTCGCCTCGGATATCGACCATCCGTCACTTCGCCAAACTTATAACATACGTCCTCAGGAGCGTCCAGTCGAGCTCATCGAAACGAAAGCCCCTCTGCCTCACATCCCTTCGGAGAATAAATGGCGCATGATGACGTCCTGCGCTCCTTCGTTCCTGGTGGCGAACTCAGACTCCATGAGCGATTCCCCCGAGAGCACCCGCAGAGGGCGCCGCAGATGCGGAGAAGACCTCTCCTTGTCGGTCGCTCAGATCTCCACGGTCTCACCCCTCCTCGCCCGTGGTCAGCGCGCCTCCAGGGGCGATTTCTCGGAAAGGGACTCCATCGTCGAGCACCCCCTCGTCGTCCGCGCACGTCATGACTCATGCCCGGTCATCGATGCTCATCCGCCGTCGTGAAGTCACAACTGGCGGCCGGTTCTCTCCTTCTCACTGGCCGTCGACCCGGATTGCACAAAATTTATGCAAAATGCTAAAGGTGATTGATTCTGCACAACTTAGGTAATGCAACCGGCCACTTTTCCACAGACTTTTCCACAGTTTCTGTGGAAAATTTCCAGCCTTCCCGAGCGTGTCTCACATTGAAAAAGCATTTTCAACACTGAAAGTGTGAACCGGCGATTTGCGACGGAATGAGCCTCGGGGAAACGTCCGGGCGCCATCCCGGTGACAGCGTATCTCGCTGATTGTACGAGAGTTAAAATTTTAAGCCAGAGACAGTGGCGAATCACATCAGAGTGGCACGCCACTTGCTCTTGACTCCGGGGGCAAACATTGATGGGTGTGAACGGAGATGAGAGCGATACATGGATTGACCATTGAGCGAGCACCTCGACACGTGATGGTCCTCTGCCAGGATGTCGATGTGGCGAGAACCATCGAAGCCACTCTCCACAATGAAGACTACCAGATGACGCTCACCAGGAATCCCCACCAGGCTGCACTGATGATCACGAACCGGAATGACATTGACGCCATCCTCGGCGACGCCCAGATGTGCTTGGGGCGGGAACAAGAGAAAGTCCTTCAGAGGATGCGCCTCGATCTGGAGGGTTTCAGCGTCCCACTGCTCATCCTCGTCGATCCTGACGATGACCGGCAGTGGCATCTCATCGATCGCCTGGCCAGCGATGAGTTTGTGCTGAAGCCGGTCCGGGAAGAAGAACTGCTCTGCCGGCTGAAAGGGATGCTCTGGCGGAAAGATCTCGGCCTCAGCTCGATGGACGATGATCAATGTCAGATGCGTCGTCAAGCATTCGCCCATTATGTGCGGACGGACCTGGAGACGAGGCGAGAGGCGGGAGAGGCGTCAAGTCTGGGGTTGATCGAAGTGGTCGAGGCCTGGGATCGCGTGGTCAGTGGAGACGAAACAGGCGACCAATGGACCGAGCAATTGATGGCCTACATGACCACCAGTCTGCGGCGCATCGATCGTGTCGTCCGCTCCGGCCGGGTGACGTTGATGGTGTACCTGCCGGGACGCCCCGGTCCCCTAGCCGGTCAAGCACTTCAATTCATGCAGGCGGAGTTCGCTCAACGAACGGGATTGCCATTCTGCGCCGGTCTGGCGACCTATCCAGAAGACGGAGAGTGCTTCAGCGAGCTGGTCTTGATGGCTGATCAAACGCTGATGAAAGCGCGGGCGACAAGGAAGCCACTCATTCTGACGCCTCAGGACACCGTCCATGTGCGTGAGGGACATAAGATCGTCATTCTCGACGGCGATCGGTTCATCACCACCCCCCTCAAGGCGGTGTTCGATGCCTGGGGATATCAGACGATGATCGTCGAGAACGCCCATCAGGCTATGGAAATGATGCACCGGGAGCACCCTCATCTCCTCATCCTGGATCAACGCATGCCCGAACTGACGGGATTTCAATTTCTGGAGCAATGGCGCGCTCACAGCGACGGACAGCGGTCGGTGCCCGTGATCATGCTCACTACGATGACGACTCCGAGCGATCTGCTTCGCGGGTTTGAGCTCGGGGTGACCGACTATGTGGGGAAGCCCTTCAATCCCCGTGAATTGATTGTGCGCGTCGAGCGAATTCTGGCCAACCGCCCGTCGTTTCTACGGGTCCCAACCTGATGGAGGAGAGGGGTGAATCCGATATCATGGTTCCGGAGATGGCAGCGACCGGGACGCCGACGCGCAGGGGGAGGAGGGATGCCGACGAGTTACCGGGGGGAGACGCCTCACCGCCAGGTGCCCGGGAATGATGACGGCGGCGTCATCTGATGAGGCGCAGCATCCGGGATGAACGTGCTCAGATGGAAGTGGAATCGACGTTCATCCCGCCTTGATCGCGCGGACCCTGGTGAGTGAGATGACGTTCGACGGAGGATCTCATGGAGAATCGCCAATCTATACAGCCCACTGAGCAACAGAGCGACGTGATGAAACACCGCTTTCCATCGAGTCCCGATCGACGGCGACTTCACAGCGAGTTCATCTCTCTGGTCTCAGGTGAATTGCGGTCATCGCTCGCCTCGATCAAAGGATCGCTCGGCCTCATTCTGGGAGGCGCTTGTGGAGAGATTGACCACCGGGTGACAGACGTACTCACCGCGGCATACGCGCACAGCGAGCGCGCCACCCGGTTGATCGGCGATG
Source organism: Blastocatellia bacterium (assembly GCA_026985075.1). Lineage (GTDB taxonomy): Bacteria > Acidobacteriota > Blastocatellia > HR10 > J050 > J050. Next base: position 15,606 of record JALSQX010000029.1, read on the forward strand.
TCCTGGAACTCTCCGAGATCGAGGCAGGACGGATTAACATGAAGCGGGAACCGGTCGATCTGCGACTGGTCATCGAGCAGAGCGTCGCCAAGATGTCGGATTTTGCCGGTCAACGTGGCGTTCTGATGGTCACTACGCTGGCCGATGCGCTTCCCCTGGTGGAAGGAGATCGGGATTACCTTCAACGCGTTGTGATGACCCTCCTCTCTCATGCACTGATGGAGAGCCCCCCGGAAGAGCCGGTCATCATCACCGCCGAGCATCAGGATGGATGGGTGACGGTGAGCGTCAAAGATGGCAGCCCCGGCACGGCTGGCGAAGAGTCACGTCGCCTGTTCGATGCACTCTATCACTTGAGCGCCGCCTCTCATCGTTCCACCGGAGCCAAAGGGCTCGGGCTTCCCATCTGCAGAGCGATCGTCGAGCAGCACGCTGGAGAAATTGGCGCAGAGAGTACGCCCGATGGGAGGCGACGGCTCTTTTTCGCGTTGCCGACGATCGAGGCCCACGCTTCCTCGAAGGCGCCTTCCCCACCGTCCGAACCACGAGCCGTAGCCACCGCCACCCGCGGCGCTCTGTGGACCGCTCCCGCCGTAGCCGAGCGACCGCCAACGCCATTCATTCTGATGGTGGATGATGATTCGGGACTGCGAAAAGTGGTCGCCCGCATCGTCCAGCACTCGGGCTACACCGTGGAGACGGCGTCCAACGGCGAGGAAGCCATCGAGAAAGTCAATCTCCTCCATCCTGACCTCCTCATCCTGGATATTCTCATGCCGGTACTCAGCGGATTCGGCGTCGTACAGGCGCTCAAACGACAACCGGCCACCCGAGATATCCCCCTGCTGGTCCTGACCACCAAGGAATTGAGCGAGGCGGAGAAGAAGGCGCTTCGTCTCGGCCCGACCAAATTCCTCACCAAATCGCTGGTCACTGTGGAGTCGCTCACTGCCGCCGTGAACGAGCTTCTGGAGCGACGACACTCCGGATGTGAGGTCGTGGCATGAAAGGCTGCTCACAGGGCAAGGAGATCCTCCACTCCCTGAAGAGAGAAGACGCCCCCGAGCGCCCAACGCGATCGATCCAGAGAGCGCGCCGGATGATAGCCGAAGACATCTTTCGGCGAGAGATCCTCAATCTCCGCAGCGAGTATATCGCCCATGGCCTCGCCGAAGTGGAGCGAATGCGCTCCTGGTTGGAACGGCAAACCACTCCCCGATTGGTCCCGTCCGAATTGATGACCTTCGTCACCCTCGCCCATCGACTGCGCGGATCGGGGCAGGTGTACGATCTTCCCCAGGTCACGGAATGGGCGAGCATTCTGGAGAGCAATCTGAGGACGGTCGCGGAGGAGAACGATGCGCGCATCACCGCCGAACACCTACGATCGCTGCTCACCATCGTCGATCGACTCTATGCTGCTTTGAAGGAGACAGAAGATCGACACGACTCCCGATCATATAACGAATGCCGACGCCCGGCGCGCCGAATTCAGGGACCGGGACGGCACTCAGAGTGATGTCCTGGTGGAGCGTTCACCAGCTCGCCTCACCAGCGGGTACGTCCCGAGCATCCCCATCGGCGCGTTCGACGAACGCCAGCGCCATCTTCACCACCCCACTTCAGCCAAGCCCCGGCTGAGCAACCGGTTCGACGAGAAGTCTCGACGAGACGCAGAAGACAGAGGGTGATCTCGTCTCTGCTGAGCAATGAGTTCGACCGGAAGTCGCCCCTCACTGTCTCCGGACACTCTCCAGGGCCTGAGCATACGTCAGCACCTGTCCACCGTGTTGCCGTTGAAAGTGCTCCGCTTCTTCTCGCGTTTTGAAGGCGATGAGCGTCGGCAAGCATCGATCCCACACCAGTTGAGCGGCGCTCTCCGGACCGCGCTTCAATGGCCGCGTGGAACAACAGGTCATCACATCACTCCCTTCGACATAGACGGCTTCGGTGGGATCAATTCTCTCGCCGGTCAGATAATCAGTGGCCCAGGCGGCACGGACGTGCGGGCCGTTGTGAATCTGAAAGTGCATGCCGCAGCGCGGACAACAAGCGTGCTCCCGGCCCCCCTCGGTCAATGCGATGATGTACTCCTGTCCGGGATGAATGGGTCGCTCGCATATCTGACAGAGGAGCGATTCCCGTCGAACCAGGGTTGAAGCCCCCCAGTACCCGAGCCCGACCAGGGCGAGGATGACGGCGCCCACAATGAATGATTTCTTCACAAGCATCGGTGCCCCCCTTGTCACGCTTCGTTCTCAATTGAGACTCGTCTCGCTGGTCTGTGCCTCTTCGACGCGCCCGGACGTCGTTGATCGTTTGGCCAATGACCAGCTCAGGAGCGGTGGCGTGATGAGAGTGGTGAGGATGACCATGATCACCACTGCCGAATAAGTGGACGGACTGATGACGCGCTCGCCGGCCACGTGCAGCGTCGCTCCGATCCCGGCGAAGATGAGTCCTACTTCGCCGCGAGGAATCATGCCAATGCCCACGGCGATGCGATTGATCCCTCGTTGAACCACACCCAGCGAACAGGCTTGCTTTCCGATGATGGCGACGATGGTCAAAGCAGCAGCGAATCCGATGATCTCCACCTGGCCGAACGTGCGCAGATCAACTTTTACGCCCATCAATACGAAGAAAATAGGCACCAACAGATGAGAGACCGGTTCGATGAGCTCTTCGATCGTATGTTCTCCTCGACTGAGGAAATCTCGATAATGGACTTCTTCCAGAATGAGTCCGGCGCAGAATGCGCCCACAATGGGAGCCAACCCCACGGTCGCCGCCAGGTAGGCGAGGAAAAAGCAAAGGGTGACGCTGGTGGCCAGCAGCATACCGCTCCCTTGCAGCCTGGAGGCCAACCAGAATAATTTCGGCGATACGAAGAGCCCCACGCCGATCGCTCCGAGGAAAAACAGGACGGCCTTACCCACAATCATCACGATAGAGAGACCAGAAATCTCCCCGCCGGTGTTCGCCGCCGAGATAGCTCCGGTCACAATGGCCAGGATGATCAATCCCATCACATCATCGATGACCGCCGCTCCCAGGATGATGCGCGATTCATCGGTATCGATTTTGCCCAGGTCTCTCAGCACCCGAGCGGTGATGCCGACGCTGGTCGCGCACAGCGTCGCTCCGATGAACACATGAACCAGCATCGGCTCGTGAGGGAGGAACCATGCTGAGATGCCTGCTCCCAACAAAAAAGGAGTAATGACTCCTAATGTGGCCACCAGAAAAGAAGAGAGCCCCACACGCAGGAGGTCACGGATCTTAGACTCCAGGCCCACTTGAAATAAGAGGAAGATGACGCCGATTTCGGCCAGCACATCGATGACGTCCTCATGCTTGAGAAATTCCAGCCCCGAGAATCCGATGAGCGTCACGTTCCCCAGGACGATGCCCCCGACGAGTTCCCCCAACACGGCGGGCAACCGGAAGCGCTCGAAGAGATGGCCGCCCAGCTTCGCCGCCATCAACATGATGACCAGAGAGATGAGCACAGCGGCGACGACTTGTTCGTGCGACAGCGGCGTCTCAGTGGGAGATATCGTCGACTCCGATGTAGCGTGCTGGAGTGCGGCCACTGGCGCCCCGTCCAGCGCGACCATCCACCCTGCTACCCCAAGCAATCCCACAATCACCCCAATCCGTCTCATCCTCGCGCGACCTCTCCTGATGCTCGCCCGAAGGACATATCCCTCCGGCACGGCGACACCGTATGGTAACACAATCCTCCTCATTTCGTCAGTCACCGGCAGGTGCTCACCGAGGTTCACGCTCCTGAGGAATCGGCAATTCCGATCGCTGAAGGCATCGTTCAGTAGCTATATGCCCACCGAGCATCGATGGGTGATCGAACACCATGATGGTTGCACGAGGACATGAATCGCCTCGCATGGAGTAGCGCAGGATGCCATCTGGCGCGACCGCGCTTCCCCGTGAGGAACACGAGTCCGCGAACGATTCTCTCGGCTTCGGATGAGGCGAAGAGATGATCCCGACGGATGCTGTCGTGGAGCGAGTTTTCATGCCGACGAACCCTCATTCGTGATATAATGCCCCTCGTCTGTGGATTCAGGGAGAGTCGAGGAGATCGCCCATGAATGACTACCTGGACAAATCCGAATCGAGCCTGGCGGAGAAGGTCCCTTACCGCATCGCGCCCCAGTACAAGGTCCCCCACCATATGACGACCACGGCATTCGCGCTGGAGGGCTTCCGCATCATCAGGACGCTGGGTGTGGTCAGAGGCATCACCGTCCGCTCCCGGTCGTTATTTGGAACCCTGGGAGCCACGCTACAAACCATCGTGGGTGGTAATATCACCATGTTCACCAAACTCTGCGAGAAGACCCGCGCCGAAGCTTTCGAGATCATGCTCCAACATGCCTCCGAACTCGGCGCCAATGCCGTCATCGGCGTGCGCTACGATGCCACCGAAATCATGTCCGGGGTGAGCGAAGTGTTGTGTTACGGGACGGCGGTGATCGTCCAACCACTGGAGACGTTCGCTCAATTGGAGACCGCCAAGGGAGCGATCGATAATCCGAACCCTGCGCCGGGAGACGCTCGGCAACGATGAGGCACAGGTGGCTCGCCGTTCAGCACCGGACATCTCACCCCACCCAATCGTCATCTCATCGGAAATGACCCCAACGCTCGGATAGATTTCCTCGATCCCCGGCGATCATCCTGGAAATCCCCAGTAGCTGGAATGCGTCCCCGCCAGCCCGAACGGAGAGGGAACGACGTTTTTCACTTTTCATGCGACGCGGCTCGGCCCATTCAGCGTGATGATCTTTCCAGCCTGGCGAGGCCATCCATACGAGCCCGGAAACCTGGATTCTCATAGAGGAATAACCCCTGGGTCGTGACGATGGCCAGATCGGGATCGCCATCCCCATCGAAATCAGCCCAGGCCACCGCTTGGGAGGCTGTCGCGCTCATGATCCCCAAGGCAGTAGTGACCTCTTCGAACCTCCCTTCACCGGTGTTGCGATAGAGAGCGTCTGGACCGTCAGCATGAGCGACGCAGAGATCCACGTTCCCATCCCCATCGAAATCCCGCCAGGCTGCGTCGCGACTCATGGCTTCGCCAGTGATACCGACCTGCTCGGCGACGTTCTCGAACGTCCCGTCGCCCCGATTGCGATAGAGGGCATCAGGTCCGTCGTTGGCCACGAACACATCCAGATGCCCGTCCCCATCGAAATCAGCCCAGGCTACCGCCCAGCCATCAGCTTCATCGGCCACCCCGGCGCTGGCCGCCACGTCGGCGAATCCCAATCCCGGGTCATCCGGGTTCCGACGATAAAGGGCGTCGGGTCCGAGATGAACGACGAACAAGTCCAGCGTCCCATCGCCGTCGAAATCGCCCCAGGCGGCGGCCCGACCCGGTCGATCATCGGCCAGATTGAGCAAATCGGCGATATCGGTGAACGTGCCATCGCTGTTGTTACAATAGAGCACATCGGGCCCGTCATTGGCCAGAAAGACGTCCAGATCGCCATCCTCGTCATAATCGGCCACGGCGATGGCGTGACTGGCGAACTCGCCTTCCAACTCCGCCATCGCTGTCACCTCGGTGAATCCCGCCGGGCCGTCGTTTCGATACAATCGACTCTGTCCCACATTGACGACGAACAGATCCAGATCTCCATCACCATCGTAATCGAACCAGGCGGCGTCTTGGCCTGAATCGGTTTCCACGATTCCCAACGGGACGGCCATCTCGGTGAACGTGCCATCCCCGTTGTTATGGAACAACAGATCCTGCCCATCCCGCACCACATACAAATCGGGGAATCCATCGGCGTCATAATCGCCCCAGGCGAGGCCACGCCCTTCGCCGATCACACCGGCCATGGCCGCCACATTCTGAAAGACGAGCGGGGAGCCAGAGACGACCGCCGTGGTGTAGATTTTGTCACCGGTATTCCGTCCATCATTATTGGCGGCATTACCGGCAGCGTAAAAAATGATGGGTCCCACATCAGCACTCGGCGCCACCCAATCGAACGGCCAGCTCATCCCGCCGGTCATCCCCCGGCCAGTCCCCCGGGATGTATGTTCGACGTACTGGCGATTCCCGCCGGGTCCGCCGACGAGGAGACGGGTCGTCTGAGGATCGGTGATGATCATCTCTCCGGCCGGTTGAGCGTCATTCCCGGTGAGAGCGGTGAGCTGAAAGCCCCACCGCTGACGATCCGATGCCGAGTGCATCACGGTGACGGTGAGGCTATACCGCTGGCCGGGGATGTAATTGGCGGGTACGCCGCTGAGCGTAATCCCCCCTTCTTGATCAGGGTTCAATGTGCCCCGATGGCATCGCGTACAGGCTCGGGGATCTTCCCCCGGAGCGCCGGTCACTCCGGGTGGAGGGCCACCGGAAAATGCATAGACGATGGTCGCGCCCATGATGAGGATGACGATTGTCTTGATCTGCTTCATAGACCCCATTCACCCTGCCCAGATTTCGATGACCTCTTCACATCCCTTGATTCTGGCGATGCCAGACGATCAACCGCCGAGCGCCCATTCACGACTCTTCGGGTCGGAATAGCCAGGCATCGCCATGCACGTTATGACGTTATCGACATCGTTTTTTTCTGAAAAAAACCGGGCTCGCCACGGGCTCATATTCACCGGCCAAGACCATGTAGAATATACAGAAGCACGGCTCGGATGTAAACTGCCTCCGGCTCAGCGGCGCGCCCAACGGACATGCCGATTCGCCCCGATCCCACCCATGATGGACCACGGCATCGCTCGTCGCTCAAAGTGAAGGGCTGTGACTAAAGTCATCGCCTCTCCCCCACGCACCGGTTATGGTGAGAGGCGATGAGACATGGAGAGCATCATAAATGGTCAGAGGGGATCATGGTGGAGTCGTCGATTTATCGCCACCCAGAGGCCATATTCAGTTCGAATGTGCATTGCCTGGAGACGGTGAGAGGAGGAGACGGCCCGTTTCCCTGGACAACGGCACTGCTTCCAACAATGAATGGGAGGGCGGAACGATGAGAGAGCAACTGATCACCGGCGACATGTCGATACCCGACATCGTCAAACGCTATCCGGGGACGCGAGCGGTGCTGGACCGGTACGGATTGAAAGGCTGCGGTGGTCCCGAGGGACCGCGGGAATCGCTGACCTGGTTCGCGCGGCTTCATGGCGTCCCGTTGGATCAGCTTTTGCGGGAATTGAATGATGCTGCCAGCCAACCACAACCAGCGTCGTCCGAGATTCGCCCCTCGCTCGCCGACACGATCTATCGCCCCTTCTTCCTCGCCGGTCTGATGACCGTGCTCACATTGGGCTGTCTGTGGGGCGCGATCAATCTATTTTTCATTGGACAGCACCACGACTTCGGCGGCGTCGACTATTCGTGGACGCTGGCGCACGGGCATGCCATGGTGTTCGGATTCGTCGGCCTGTTCATCATGGGCTTCGCCTATCAGGCGTTCCCGCGCTTCAAGCATACGACGCTCTGGCGTCCCGAACTGGCGCTCTTCTCGCTCCCGCTCATGATCGGCGGCATCGGCCTTCAGGCAGTAGCGCACCTGCTCGCTCCACGATCACCCTATCTCACCCTTGGCCTGACCGCCGGGGTCCTTCAACTCATCGCCGTCATCATCTTCGCCATCGTCATTCGGCGAACCACCCAACAGGCGCGCAAACCGGAACCACATGACCGGTTCATCGCGGCCGCGCTCGGCTGGTTCGTGCTGGCGGCGATGGCCAATCCTCTCATCTTCTGGCTGTTCGAATCGGCAACGACCAGAGAGCAATTTCTCTTCCGCGTGGCCACGTTCAATATCCCCTACCGCGACGTCCAACTTCTGGGCATCGCTGTGGTCATGGTTCTCGGCGTCTCGCTCCGCTATCTGCCTCACGCCTATGGGCTCAGGGAACCATCGCCCGGGTGGCGCGCTTTCCTGTTTTGGGGTGTGAACGGCGCCATCCTCGTCGGCATCGCCGCCTTCCTCACCGGCATGCTCACCGGATGGCGGGAAGCGATGATGATGCAGGAACTGGCCGCCGTCGTTTTATTCGCCGTGGCCCTGGGGATACCTCGGCAGTTTCACCTGTTCCGTCCCGTGCCCGAGAGTGAGTGCGATCGCGGCTTGAAATTCATCCGCGCTGCCTATGGGTGGTTTATCGTGGCCATGGCCATGCTCGTCCTGGTGCCAGTGTATAATTTCGGCATCTACCAGCCGCTCACCGGCGCTAGCGTGCCGTTCTCGCACGCCTTCTTCGGCGCTTACCGACACGCGCTCACCGTGGGATTCATCATGATGATGATCGTGGGCGTCTCCAGCAAGGTCGTTCCTACATTGGCCGGCGTGGAGGTGCGTCGCGCCGCCTCGCTGTGGCCCACTTTCTGGTTGCTCAATCTCGGTAATGCCCTTCGCGTCTCGACCGAGATTGCCACCGATTTCACGCCGGCGGCCTACGCGATCATGGGCGTGTCAGGATTCATCGAGGTCACCGGTCTGGGACTGTGGGCTTATGACCTCGCTCGCCATATGCGAGCCGGATGGCGCCTGGAACGCGCCTCGCCACCGGTGGCCGTAATCGCCGAACAGCCCTTTCAGCTCACGCTCCAGACGAAAGTGGCCGAGGTCATCGAGCGGTATCCGCAAACGCTGGACGTCTTCTTGCGGCATGGATTCACCGCTCTCGGCAATCCCGTCTTGCGTCGAACCATGGCTCGAGCGGTGACGCTGGAACAAGCCTGCCGGCGCGAAGGCGTCGATGCCACGGCGTTGCTCGCCGAGCTGCGTCAGGTCATCGATGCGAAGTCATCCCCGGCATCGGCGACCACTCGACCGCCTCGATCACAAGCGCGGCCCGTATGAGTTGGAGATGAACGCCATGAAAAAAGAATCGCCTCACCAGTCTGCCCCGACCGTCCCGCCGAGCTTTCTCTCGTTGCTCGACGTTCATGCGCGATTGAACGAGCTCTTCCTCCTTCATCAGGAGACCTTGTTGATGCAGGATATCCATCTGGCTCGTGAGCGATTGCTCCAGTTCGAGCGGGAGCTTCTGGCGCATATGATATTCGAGGAGGAACGGTTGTTCCCCATCTATGAGCGCGCCGGTCGCATCCCCGGTGGTCCACTGGAACTGTTCGCCGGCGAACACCGGAAGATGCGACTGTTTCTGGATCGATTCAAACAGAAGCTGGATGAGTGGCTCTCTCATCCGCCGGATTTGAAGCGGCGGATCATCGCCCTGTTCGACGAGCAGGCCATGTTCAAACATCTGGTGGAACACCACGATTTGCGCGAGCAAAACATTCTCTATCCGACGCTCGACCGGATGACCGATGAACGCGAACGCCAGGAACTCCTTCACTCCAAAGGGAGGTCTCGTTGATGATCGTCGAACATCGGTTCATTCCACGGCGCGCCATACTATGGCGATGGCCAAGACACCTTGACTCGCTCATCGAAAAGGAGGATGCACTATGCCTACACCGGTAGAAATTCTCAAACACGAACACCGCATCATCGAGCGCGTGTTGGGCGCGCTCAGTGGCGTATCCCAGCGATTGGAGAGCGGAGAGCACGTCCCGCCGGAAGCGCTCTCGTCGTTTCTCGATTTCATTCGCACCTTCGCCGACCGTTGTCACCACGGGAAAGAAGAGACGCATCTCTTCCCCGCGCTGGAACAACGCGGCATTCCTCGCGAAGGAGGGCCCATTGGCGTGATGCTGCACGAACACGAACTCGGGCGCGGACTAGTGGCCGAGCTGGCGCGGACGGCTGACGCCTATCGCCAGGGGGAGCCATCGGCCGGACCGCGGTTTGCTGAAATCGCCCGACAATATATCGAGCTGCTCGCTCAGCATATTCAAAAAGAAGACAACATCCTGTTCCAGATGGCCGAGCAGGTCCTCGATGAGGAGACGAAGGCCCGGCTCGAGCGCGCTTTCCAGCAAGCGGAGGAAGAACTGGGCGCGGGCACGCACGAGCATTTCGAGCGCGTGGCCGCCTCTCTGGAACAAGCGTGGGCCACGTGAGCGAACACATGCGTCCACACAAAAGGGCGGTGAGTCAACGAGGCGCCCGATGACCAGGGAGTCAAAGGTCCCATGCGCAAGAAACGGCACCAGAGCTTGATCCCCCTGTCGCACCAGCATCATCACGGGCTGGTGATGAGCCACCGCCTGAAGCAATCCCTGGACCCATCGAATGCTCAGGCGGTGGCCGCGCTGGCCGATGAGGTGGTGACGTTTTTTCGCGATCACCTCATCCCGCATTTCGACGCCGAGGAGAAGGCGCTCTTCCCCATTATCGAAGAACACGGCGGTCGACTCCCTCTCATCGATGAATTGCGGGAAGAGCACGATCGATTCGCTGCGCTCGTCGACCAACTCGGCTCATCCACTTTGGAGAGCCAACAACGCGCCCGCCTCCTTCGCCTATTTGGTCAAACGCTGGAAGCGCATATTCGAAAAGAAGAGCGCGTTCTCTTCCCCCTCTATGAAGAACGGGTTCCCGAGTCCGTGGCCCGCCAGGTCGGCGCGCACATTGAACGGATACTGAAGCGCCGATGACCGACACCCGCCCCGTTCACTGCTCCTCGACAATGCTCTGATTTCATTGAAATGAGCGCCGACACCTGGTATCGTATAGCCTTCACGAGCGAAGGCGTCAAATGAGATCCCTACGGCGAGGGTCGATCTCAACGCCAAGCCAATGCTCGGATAATATCATTTGGAGAAGGCGACATGAAAACGACAAAGAGATTGCGAGTAGGATTGATCGAACTCCCGGCCACCGTTGATGGGCGGCTCGGGGGAAAACTGGCCAGAGATGTGTATTCCCTCTTCCGCTTCCCGGCTCGTGGCATTCCGCTGCTGACCGGTATCCTGCGGCGTGAGGGATACGATCCGGTGGCGATCAATCCCAAGTACAATCGACATAAAGGCCGATTCAGTCAGGAAGAGTTTCGCGCCTTAGCGTCCTGTGACGTCGTAGGGATCTCGGTGATCACCCGCACCGCTTTTCAGTCTTACGAACTGGCCGCCCTTCTGAAGGAGGCCAATCCGCAGATCACCATCATCTTCGGCGGGCCGCATACGACCACGTTACCCGAGGAGGCGCTCCAATATGGCGACATCGTCGTCCTCCACGAAGGCGATCTCACCATCGGCGAAGTCATGGAGCGATTAGAGGATCATACCACGCAACCCCATCTGGACGACGTTCCGGGCATCGTCTTCAAACGACCGGATGGCGAAATCGTGTATACGGCCAAGCGCCCTTTTCTCACCACCGAACAACTCTCGGCGCTCCCCTTCCCCGAGTTCACGCCCGAAGAACTCAAAGGCATCAGCCACAACGTCATCACCACGGCCCGTGGCTGCCCCTACCGCTGCGATTTCTGCGATGTCATCGTGAACTTCGGTGGCCAATTCCGGTTCATGGATGATGACAGCACCATCGAGCTCATCAAGTATGTCACGCGGCTCAAGCGCATCCCCATTTTCTTCGGCGATGACATTTTCACGGCCAACAAGCGACGCACCAAGCGCATCCTGGAGCGCATCTTGTCCGAAGGGATCAACATGCCTCGCTGGGCTCATCAAGATCGCGTGGAATCGGCTCGCGACCCCGAACTGCTGGCATTGAAGAAGCGAGCCAATTGTCATTACGTCATGTTAGGGTTGGAGTCGATCAATCCCGCCACGCTCAAACTCTATAACAAACACGCCACTCTGGAGAGAAATATCGAAGCCGTAGAAGCCTACCACCGAGCCGGGATCAAGGTTCACGGCATGTTCGTGCTGGGATCAGACGCCGACACCCGAGAGACGATTCGCGAAACGGTTCGATGGGCCAAGAAGATGAAGCTGGAATCGGCTCAGTTCTTCGCCCTGACGGCGGTCCCCGGCCCGCCGCTGTCACAACGATTGGAACGCGAGGGGCGCATCCTCTCCACGCAGTGGCATCTGTTCGATGCCCAGCACGCCGTCGTCCGCCCGGCCCGAATGACGCCATGGGAACTCCAGGAGGGCATCTTCAGCGCCTCGCTCGACTTCTACTCTTACAAGGAAGCCTTCCGGTTGCTGCTGAACAGTCGCCACCGCTGGTTCAACTTCCTCATTCGCATTCAGGGTCGCATGCTCTCGAAGCAGATCATCAAAGACAGCCGCGAGTACCAGGCGGCGCTTCAGCAACTGGACGCCTGGCACTCGGCGGTTCAACATAGCCTCGAGCAATGGCGCAAACGACTCGACCATCTGATGAACGATGTGACGGTGAGCGTCGAGGAGAAGCGCGCCCAGCTGGAGCAACACATGAGCGACATGATGCAAAAACTCAGAGAGAGTCACACGATGATCAACGAGCAGTTCCGACCTTACTGCAAGCGAGTGATCGATGATCTGCTCACCAAGATTCACGACTCTTTCCATCAGGCCACGGCCAGTGGCTCGCTCATGGACGCCAGAGAACCCCAGACAGAGGCGTTGTGAGGCGGAGTGCGCACCATCTGTTTTGATCGAAGGATCGTCCGCCGGCGCAGATTCCCCACGATGGCGTCTCGTCCTGGATTGAGACGAGCAAAAGCGGCACTCAGATGAGCGATTCGGTCCGCGCTCCGAAGTACACGGGCGTGATGGTGGGATCGAATCCCATGGCGTAATGCGTCAGGCTGGAGCGTCGATACTCCCCGATGAGCACCTCCAGTCGCCCGATATCGATCTCTTTCATGGAATCTCGATCGGTGAGGTATTGTACGGCCAGGAGAACCATCTCATAACGCTCGCTCCGCAGCGTTTTGATCAATGCTTCGCGATTATCGTGCAGGAATCGGGAGAGCCTCTCGAAATCGATGGTGATGCTGGCGAACCCGAAGTCAATGCGTTTCCAGAGGGAACTCATCTCCGAGCCATCGCCGATGGGTTTGGGATACTGATGAATGATGTTTTGCGAGATGCGCGCATCTTCGGACGTTGTGCAATCCCGGCCCAGGTAAATCCCCGTCTGATCGAAGTTGGCCACGAACTTGTCCCAATCGCGAAGTCGCACCACGATGGCATTGCCATACCGATCCACGCGATACCAGGGGAATCCTTCCGTCCCGAACGCCCATTCGTAGATGTAGGCTTCGTAGGGATGCTCGCCGGTCCGGCTGATCGATCCCAACGGTCGGGGAATGTGGGCGAACTTGTATACGCCGGTGCGGTAAAAGTGATCCTCGAGTTTTTTGATGATCGTATGGCGGAGAAACATACAGTGTCCGGCTTTGGGAAAGCGATTGAATTCCTCGCGCAAGGCACTGGCTACGCCTTCGCGGGTGATGATCGTTCCTCCGATACCCGGGAACTCCGTCCTCAACTCCAGTCGGATGTTTGCTTCGCTCCCGAATCCCCCCTCGGAGATGAACTCGATGACGCCACCATTCGTTCCCATGGCTCGTTCTCTCGCCATACGCGACGACGTGCCCATCACTCCCAGAGAGCCTTTGGACATGTAATGGCCCTCCGGCTCCGGGTGATGAGCGACGCTCCTCTCAGACCGTTCGGGCGCGTCCGGAACGGCATTCATATCTCTCTCGGTTCCAGCAACGGAGCGACGAGGTTATGGAATTCCTCGGTGCTGAACGCGTTCGGATTCTTGGCCATACAGGCCATCTCCAGATTGGATAGGATGACGTTGGAGTCTTGCGGCGTGAACGTACAGTATTCGAGCACCGTCTTGCCATCCGAAACGCGCGCTCCCACCGTCGGCAGACACACGATGGTGTGAGAATAACATCGATCTCTCAACAGCCAGGGAGCGACGTCGAAGCGTTTCACCTCTTTCGATTCCCAATAGACAATGTTGGCTTGCCGGTAGCCGGTTCGAGAGCAGAACGGATCAGCGATCACCGCTTCCATGAAGCGCTCGCGCGCGTCGGAAATCCGCGTGGGCAGGGTCACTTTCCACAACAGGCAATGCATGAACGGATCGGCGAGTTTGGCTACCGTCACGCGCAACTTGATCCGTTCATCGCCGACCGATCGGAAAGCCGCCAATACGTTATAGGCATGATAAGACCCCTCCTCCAGATATTCCTCATCGAACCGGGAGAAGGAAAACGACGTCGTCGTCTGTTCTTTATTGGGATCGTCCGAGCGACGGAGGACGGTAGCTTCGATGCGAATCTCCTCTTGAGGGAGCGACGGAAAGGCTTTCTTGATGAGGAGAACGTTGCGGGCGATGGCGTGAGTATTGCAACTCCCCACCACGAAGAATTGTCCTCCCCGTTGGAGATTATCCAGAATAGCCCGTTCATTGACGCCGCTGACGAAAATATCGCCAAACTGCTTTTTCTTCTTGAACTCGCTCCCCTCGGCGATGAACACTCGGCCATCGCTGGCATACGTCTCGTAGAGGCGCTTGTTCTCGCCGCCAGAAGGAGTAGCATCGAAGACGACGTCCGCTCTCTCCAACGCCTCCTCAAGCGTATAGGTCGGCTCGAGCCCGATCTGTTTGAACTCTTCGACGCGCTCCTTGCGCGTGCAGAGGCGGGGGTGAATCCCCTCTTTCATCAACTCCTGAAGCTGTTTGATCTTGGGCACATTCTTCTCGAATGGACTTCGCTTATCGAAGATGATTTCTTCCCAATCGAAGTAAGGATGGCCAGAAGCGGTGAACAGGCAGAGGCGCCGAATGAATTCGTAGCCCACCGTGCCCGTCCCTCTGATGAGAATGCGTCGTCGTTCATGAGCCATACGCGTCCCCCTCCTCTCTGATGGGATGTCAAATGGCTGGTTAATTATACTCAACACCCCGCCCCATCAACAAACGGCGGGAGCGATTTTGCTGCGCTGACCAGAAGGTGGAAGCCCCGAAGGAACACCACGAAGCAGCCCGGGATATCCGCCTCAGGCGACGGACTCTCTCCACCACGAGCTCCGAATGGGCGATGCTGGAGCTCACGGCCACATCCGGGACGAGGTTGGGTGCACCGCTCACTGGAACGCGATGATGGTCCGCAATCCCTCGCCGCGGCGCAACACATCGAGCGCCTGATTGATCTCGGCCAACGGGAAGCGGTGCGTGACCACCGGTTCGACGCGAATGCGCCCCTGGGCGACCAGTTGAATGATCGCCGGATAATCCACCGGACGACAGCCGAGCGAGCCGACAATTTCCATCTCGCGAAACATGAGACGCGCCGCATTCAATCCCGCCGTCTGATCGGTATATCCGACGACGCACAATCGCCCTCCAGTTCGCGCACAGTCGAACGCCTGTTCAATGGTCGCCGGATGACCGATGGCCTCGATGGCGATATCGGCTCCTCCATCGAACAGACGTCGTACTTCCTTCTTGACGTCGACGGTCCGGGGATTGATCGTCGCCCAGGCACCAAGTTGTTTGGCGAACTCCAGTTTCTCGTCTTTCACGTCCACGGCCACCACCAGCGCTCCGGCGGCCACGGCCATCTGCACGACATTGATGCCGACGCCGCCGCAGCCGAACACCACCACCCGGTCGCCCGGCTGCACGCGAGCGCGGTTCTTCACCGCATGATAGGGCGTCGACAGAGCATCGGCGATGATGGAACTCTCGGCGAGAGGAACGTTCTCTGGCAGGCGAAAGATGTCTTTCGCCGGGGCGGTCACATATTCAGCGTAGGCGCCATCGCGGTGATTGCCGAACATGGCCATGCGCTCACAGATATTCTCCCGACCGAGCCGGCACATCCGACAGGACCCGCAGGAGAGCACCGCGGGCAGCAAGACGCGATCGCCCGGCCGCCACTGCTCCACTTCGGAACCCACTTCAGCGACGACGCCCGAACACTCGTGACCCAAAATGATCGGCGGCGGCTTGAACGTCGGCACGCCGTGATCGATGTAATGCAGGTCCGTGTGACAGACGCCACAGGCGACCACTTTGACCAGCACTTCGTCAGGCTGAACGGTCGGCTGAGGGACATCCTCGACCGACAGAGGAGCGTGAGGTTCCTTGAATATCGCGGCTTTCATGTCCTCCTCCAAAATGAAGTCGCGCGCGCCAGCCGGGGGCACACCTCATCGCGGGCGAACCGGCACGCGCTGAGTGAGACCGAGGAAGACGCCGGCCGTCCAATGCCCCCATGCCCTCTCCGGACTGCGCCACCCGAGGACGCGCCAGACGGCCCTCATCGGTCTTTCCACCGTGGCGCGCGCTTCTCCAGGAAGGCGCGCAATCCCTCGATGGCGTCTTCCGTCGCCATGACCTCATCCCGGTAAATGTGCTCGGCCCGCTCGAGCCCCTCAAACAGGGGGCGCCCGGCCGCCTCCCGAATGGCTCGTTTGGTGGCCACGAGCACCGGACGACTATAACTGGCCAACGTCTGAACGACCTCATCGACGCGGGCGACGAACTCATCGTCGGGAAACACGGCGGTGACCAGTCCCATCCGCTCGGCGTCCTCGGCGCTGATGGTTCGCCCGGTCAAGATCACATCATAAGCCCGCTTCCATCCGATGAGTCCGGGAAAGTACGCCGCGGCCAAGGGCGGAAAGACGGCCAGCCTGATTTCCGGCTGCCCCAGCTTCGCTCCCGCGGCGGCGAAGGTCATATCGGCGAACACGGCCAGTTCCAGTCCACCGCCCAGCGTCGCGCCATGCACGGCGCTCACCGTGGGGATGGGCAGAGCGGCCAGATGCTCGAGCATCTGATGAAACACCGCCAGCATGCGCTCGAATGTGTCCGGCAAATGATCAGCGACGTCCATGCCCGCCGAAAAACACTTCCCTTCGCCGCGAATCAACAGCACCTTGATCGTCGAATCCCCGCGGAGTTCGGCCAGCGCCCGAGTGATCTCTTCGATCATCGGGATGTTCAACACGTTGAGCGGTGGCCGATTCAAGCTGAGGGTCGCTCGCCCTTCGGCCCGCGCCAGGGTGATGAATTCGTACGCCTCGCTCATGATGTCTTCACCTCGCCTCGTCCTCGATCACTGCGGGATGGCTCCCCGAGTCACGAGCGGGCATTCAATTTGAACAGTTCGATAGCATTATCGCGCAGCAGCTTGCGCTTCACGTCCTCTTTCAGTCCCAGATCCTCGAGCTGTTTCAAATTCTCCTTCCAGGGCAACCCATTGGTTCCCCAGACGCACCGGTCGCGTCCTAACCGGCTGTTAATGAATTGAATGATCGAGGGCGAGAGATATTTGGGCATCCAGGCATCTACGCCGAACCAGACGTTCTCCCACTTGTAGCAGACGGAGATGAGCTCCTCCACCCAGGGCCATCCCGTATGCGCGCCCAGGATTCTCAAGTCGGGGAAATCGCAGGCGATGCGATCCAGATAGATGGGACGCCCGCAATCGCTGGGCATGGCTTCCAATACGTGGCCGACCTGCATGGAGACGGGAATATCCAGCTCCACGCACTTGGCATAGAGCGGGTACATCTTGCGATCGTGAAGGGGGATGTCGAATCCGTAGATGTGGACGTAGACGCCCTTGAATCCGTACTCCTTGACGGCGATTTCGATCTCTCGCAGGCTCTCCTTGATGCGGTAGGGGTTATATCCGGCCAGGCCGACGAAGCGATCGGGATACTTCTTCGTATACTGGGCGACCTCTTCCAGCGACGTGTCCATGTACATCCATTTGTTCCAATACGACCACATCTTGCACTGGGTGATGAACACTTTCTCCACGCCCGCTTCGTCCATGAGCGAGAGCATCTCTTCGATGCTCTCATAACGAGGCAGGCCGCCGATGGCCCGCTCCATGCGACAGATGAGCTCCCCCTCTTTGGCGCGATCCCACTTTTGCATGAACTCCTTGGTGGCGACGTAATACATACAATCGATGGCTTTGATCTCTTCAGACATGGTTCCCTCCACAATGCACGGCCCAGCCACCGACGGAGCGAGGAGGCAACGGATTCTCCATTTCGGCGACCGACCGCGTTTGGTGGTTTATGCTGGCATTCATGATGACCTACTCGGCTCGAGATCTCTTGCGCGTATAGATCGTGACGAATTGAAGCGTGGCGATGAGCTGGCATTGCTCGCACTCGTCTTCCAATTCGCTGGGGCGCACCGGCTCGGCGCGCACGTCATATCCCAACTGGCGATAGAGTTCCATGATCTCTCCGGCCCGTTGCCGGTCGACGATGAACCGCCGTTCCCAGCCCTCGGCGACCAAAGCAGGATCGGGCTTCCAGCGCACATCCGAGAGCACGCGCCGCGCCATGGCCTCCAGTGCCGCCATGCGCTCATCGATCTCGCGTCTCATGATTCCCCTCCCACCTCACTGAGGAGCGCCGACTCGCGCCTCGACGCGACCTTCTTCCTTCAACTTCTGCAACCGACGATGCCCCAGAATAGCTGCGCCCAATGCGGGAACGAACTGCACCAGTTCCCCTTCTGGCACATTGACGTCGGCCTTCAGTTGCTGGCGCACGACTTCGGCCATCATCTGGAAGCGGAGGATGCCGCCGATGAGCGTGAATTCCGGTTCCATGCGCACCCGCTTCATCAGTTGCACCGAGCGCCCGACCAGTGATTCGATGGCCCCGCGCATGATATCGGCCGGAGCGCTGCCCAACGACAAATGATTGATGACTTCCGATTCGGCGAACACGGCGCAGACACCAGAAATGGGCACGGCCTCTTTGGCCGTGGCCACCAGCGGACCGATCTCCTCGGTGCTATACCCCATGTACCGGGCCGTCTTCTCCAGAAACGCGCCCGTGCCCGCGGCACATTTATCGTTCAACCGGAACGTCTTCACGCGGGCGTTGTCATCCAACCGCGTCGCTTTCATCGTCTGCCCGCCGACGTCCAGAATGGTGCGCGTGCGAGGAAAGAGGAATGTCGCGCCCCGGGCGCTGGCCGTGAGATCGGTCACATGAGCGTCGCTGAACGAAACCAGGTGACGACCGAATCCGGTGGCCACGACATAGGCGACGTCCGCCTCGCGCAAACCGGCCTCACTGAGCGCTCGCTCATAGGTGCGACGGGAGACCTCGGCCAGTTTGAATCCGGTCTTCTCCAGTGCCCATCCCACGATCTGATACGCATCGCTCAAAATGAGCGCCTTGGTGTAAGTTGAACCGACGTCGATGCCTGCCGTGTATGTCATCGTGCTCCCTCCACGGCCTCGGCCGGAAGCCGGCTGGCCAGAATGTGATCGAGGGCGAACAAGGCGGCGCCCAGTGCCCCCATGAAATGCGATTCTTCGCTCACGTTCAACTTCACGCCCAACCCTCGCTGGAGGGCTTCGACCATCCCGACGTTGCGCGCCACCCCACCGGTGAACGTGATCTCCTCTTGGATGCCCACGCGACGCAACAACCCGATGGAGCGCGCGGCGATGGATTGGTGGACGCCGGCCAGGATATCTTCGATCTTCTTGCCCTTCCCCAGCCAGGAGAGCACCTCCGACTCGGCGAACACCGTGCAGGTGGTACTGATCCGCACCGGCCGCTCGGCCCGCAAGGCTACTTGTCCCAGTTCATCCAAGGGAATATCCAGGGCCGCCGAGGCCGCTCCCAGAAAGCGCCCGGTGCCCGCGGCACACTTATCGTTCATGCAGAAATCGATGATCTCTCCGCTCGGGCTGACGCGAATGGCCTTGGTGTCCTGCCCGCCCATATCCAGCACCGTGCGCGTCCCGGGAAACATGTGCACTGCGCCGCGCGCGTGACAACTGATCTCAGTCACCTGCGTATTGCCGAACGTGACCCGATACCGGCCATACCCGGTACCGACGACATATTCCACTTCTTCCTCCCTGAGGCCGCTCTGCTGGAGCGCCGCCATATAAGCGTTCTCGGCGGCCAACGTCACGTTCGCTCCAGTATCGATCAGCGCTCGGCCCACAATACGTCCGTCTTCATCGATGATGATGGCTTTGGTTTGCGTCGATCCCACATCCACACCAGCCGCGTATGCCATAGAACCTCCCTCGAAAATGTGGCGCAAGATGCCATCTTGCGCTCCGTTCCCCAACGAGTTCATGGTCATCCCTTCGGTGCGACTCGCGGGGTCATGGATGACTCCTTCATGATTGGTCATGGGGAGTGCCCCGGTCGATGCCCGAGTCATGCTCCCCGATTCTTCGATGAGCGATGGCTCACGCCTCCCGTTGGGCGGCCACCTTGCGCGCGGCCAACCCTTCGAAGAACGCGTCCACCCGGTTCTTGAGCTGCGCTTCGGAGACCACCCGCCGATCCATCATGTCGGATTCGATGAACAGGCTGGGCACGTCGCGGGCGGCCATCAACGCGCGCCGATTATCGGCCAATCCGGTGGAGACGGTGCGACAACTCTTGATCGGATGGTAGACCACGCCATCCACCTGATATTCATCGATCATCTGGATGAGGGGCCGGTCCTGATAGAACATGGAGTCCATGGCGTCGCGCACGCTGATGAGCACGCCCTCGGCGAGACTCTCCAGGGGGCGATCCAGATCGTACTCGAATCCCAGATTGGCGCCCCCGGCGGCGAACCACAGGTAGGTGGAGTTGACGAACGTCCCTCCCCATTGGGTGAACAGCTCGCTGAAGCGACGAAAGATGGGATAACACGGCACGCCCACGAAGATCAACCGGTATTTCTCATCCACCAGGGTGCCGATGCCGTGAGCCACTTTGTATTCCATCTCCTCCACCAGGCGCTCGAAATAGCGGGCACCGGCCGCCGTCCCACGAAAGGCGTTGGAGACGCCCAGATAGATCGTACCGTCAGTCAGCGCATTGAACACCGACGGTCGGCTCCGATTGAGCGCCAGGACGCGCTTCCACCCTCGATTCATGACGTTGACGTAACCGAGCACCTCGCGCAGCCGATCGATATTGAATTTCTTGCCGGTGATCTGCTCGCACAACCGGATGAGGTCCTTGATCTGGGCTGCCACGTAAGCGCAGTCGTTCTGGAAATCGGGATCGCCCGGCCAGGTTTGTCGACCGGCAGCGCGCGTCCCGGGAACATCCAAGACGAACACAGGGATGTGATACATCCGCTCCCAGATCTCGCCCCACTTGATATAGGTATTGCAGGCATTGGTCAACACGGCCAACTGAGGCTTGGGAATGCGTCCCATAGGATGTTGGCCGCCGAGCAATTGCACGGCCACATCGGCCTTCACATACCCGCAAATGTCCGGCGAGTATCCGTAATCCTCCGCCTGGTCCAGATACTCGTGGGCCACTCGTCGCACGGCCGTCTGCAGCGAGTGAATTTCCGGGAAGACGGTGGGCAGATCGAAAACCCGTAAGATCTCGGCCATGCTCCCCATCACGAAGACGTAAGCGGCGGCTCCGCCCCGCTCGGCCGTCTCGGTCAATCCCTGGAACCACTCGCGGAACAGTTGCGCGCCCTCCCGATTACCGCGCCCAACGATGTCTTCATGGGCGACTGGGGATGCCGGATGCGATTCTCGATGCCCACCCTCTGACGTCACGCGTGAGTCCGTCATCATCGTCCCCCTTTTCACGTGAACAGAATGTTTTCCACAAACGTCTCCAATTGAAGTTCGAGGTGATCCAGACTGGTCATGTTCTCCTCGAATTCGCTGACGAAATAAGGAATGCCCTCTTTATCCAGCGCGCGCGTGTAAGCGACCTGCTCGTCCAATCCCGGCTCGCACATCTTGGCCGCGGCGATGATGGCCGCCTGGGCACCGGAAGCGCGAATGCGTTCCAGCAGCATGCGCTCTTTGGGTTTCCGGTCATCGTGCTGCACGGGACTGTAAGAGGATTTCTCCAGATAGGCCTCGGCGAGATTGAACAACGGATCGCCGTCCAAGGGAACATCTTCCATGATCCACCGCAGACCGATGAGCAGATCATCATCGACGACGTAACACGATCGGCCCACGGCGCGGATGAGATCCAGCGGCGGTTGTTCGCAGAATCCGCCTTCGAAGACCACCCGGAGCCGATCCTGTGGACGAGCCTTCCGCTCTCGAATCAGGGGCAAGACGGTGCGCAGCAACTCATTGTGCTCCTCGCGGAAGATCAACCCGCCGACGGCGAGCAGCACGTAGGCCTCATCGGCCGAGATCAGCCAGGGCGCCTCGCGCTTGATGGCGTAAAGCTCTCTGAGCAATCCTCGATTCTCGTTGTACACGGCCAGCGATCGCCGGAGGTCGTCATCGGTGACCGCGCGTCCGGCAATGGCTTCCACGTCGCGCTTCAAGCGCGCGTACTCGCCGCGGAGATAGGTGGCGGCATGGGGCGAGGTGGCATTCTGTGGAAGGTAAAGGATCTGGCAGGGGTAGGAGAAGTTCCGGCCCCACACCGCCGCCAAATTGCGCGCGGCATCGCAGATGGGATGGGTGACGAACATATCGAGCTGCACCCGACCGCTCAACGCGATCTCCAACGACGTCTTGATGATCGAACAGAGGTACGAACCGAACCGAGAGTCGGCCTGCATGGGTTCCACGGGCGCGCCGCGAATCTTCAGCGGCAGCAGGCCGGCGGCATGGACGATCTCTTCTGGGAAGTACACCTGAAAGTGGCCGACGACCTTGCCGCCGGCTTCGCGCCAGCGCCGGACGGTGGGAAACGTCATGTCATCGAGCAGTTCGCGACATTCGTAGAAGATCTCGTCCAGTGGTTTATCGCGCCAGGTGGCGAATAAGTCTGTGGCCATATTCACCTCATCCCCCTCACAGGTTCAATTTTTTTTCCAGCTCGATGAACGGCCCGCGATCGAATCCCATGGCGGTGAAGAACGAGAGCACTTCACCATCGGACCACTCGACCATGGTGCGCACGTTCTCGATACCCTTCTCGCGAAAGTAATCCAGCACTTCGGCCAACAACCGTCGACCGATGCCCTGGCGACGATAGTCCGGATGGACGGCCATGGCCGTAATCCATCCGGTGGGCGGCTGCCGGAATTCCCAACTCCGAATCTCACCGATCATGAATCCCACCACGCGACCGTTGACTTCGGCGACGCGGGCCAATTGAGGATCAATGCCGCTGAGGAACTGGTTGGCGGCAGCGATCGCTTCCAGATCCTGCTCGGCCAGATAGAGCGCCAGCTTGCGCCGCCAATAGTCAGGTTTGGCCTCGCCGATGGCTTTGGCGTCGATCTCGATGATGGCATCGATATCATCCGCCCGCAGCCTCCGGATGGTGATGACCGGCGCCTTCTTTCGTCGTGCGTGTCGTGCGCTCATCGTTCGACCTCGTTGTTTTTTATGCAAGACCTGTGCCATCGCCGCAGAGTGTAGACGATCACCCTGCACCGAGGAGCGCTAATCCTCATCGATGCCGAGGGTTATCGCCTTTCCCCGCATCAGGGATCGCGCCCCCCGGACGCGTCATCCCAAGGCGCTGTTTGCCACATTTGTCACGGTCTCTCATCGGCCGGAATGGTGTGACTCGCCAAACTCCCTGAGCGAGCGTCACTTAGACGGTGACAAAAATGGCAGCGTCGAGACACCCCCCAGTGACAGAAATGGCGTTCATCGAAGCGTCTTCTCCAGGCGCGGCAGTCCGGATCGCGTGGAATTCGTTCTCCGGAGAGGAGATGCTCGTTGAGCCTCCATGATGCGCTCGCCATGGCCCTCGCCAGAGGTTCAAGGCGTCGGGTCAGGGGCGCTCCTCATGACGAGCGGCGATAAGAGATCCCGTATTTTTTCAGCTTGCGATAGAGCGTGCGCAGGCCCAGTCCCAATCGTCGGGCGGCCTCTTCGGGATCAGGATACTGGCGCATCATTTCGGCCAACAGGTGGGCCTCGAAGCAGGCCGTCTTCCGCCTGAGATCGGTGCCCATGAGGACATCGCGCTGGTGACAGCGAGCGACGATGTGCTCCGGGAGATGCGCAACCTGAATATCTCCCCCTTCAGATCGCGCCAAGGCCTGGGCGATCACATTCTTCAATTCCCGGACGTTGCCCGGCCAAGGATAACACATGAGGAGTTCCAACGCCGTCGCCGAGATGCGGGCGCCGACTCCATCCTCAGCGATGAAATATTTGATCAGCGCCGGGATGTCCTGAAGCCGCTGACGCAGCGGAGGAATGGAGTAGACGAAAATGGACAATCGATAGTAGAGGTCGCGGCGGAATTCGCCACGATCGACCTTGAGCTTGATATCGGAATTGGTGGCGGCAATGAAGCGTACATCAATGAGGCGATAGCGAGAACCGCCCAGGGGTCGCAATTCCTTGGTCTCGATGGTGCGGAGCAACTTGGCTTGCGCTTCCGGCGGCATCTCCACCACCTCGTCCAGGAAGACCGTGCCCCCTTGAGCCTGCTCCAGCAATCCTTTTCGGCGTTGCGTAGCTCCGGTGAACGCGCCTTTCTCGTGGCCGAACAGCTCGCTCTCCAAGAGATGCGCCGGAATGGCTGCACAGTTGATCGGCAAGAAGGGTTTGTTCCGTCGTCGAGAGTGCTCGTGAATGTAGCGGGCCAGAACTTCTTTACCCACGCCGGTCTCACCGAGAATCAATACCGCCTCATTACTGCGCGCAGCGATCTCGGCATCCCGAAATATTCTCTCCAATGATCCAATGTAGAGGCTCATGCCCGTTCTCTCCGGCGACCGAATGACGTCGGGTGAACATCGGTTCTCCCTCTGCGGCCTATGGTTGATTCTACCCGGCTGAGGCGCGAAACATCAAGGAGAAATCGAGAGCGCCGGCGAACGAGCGGCGGAGGAATGGTCAATCCACGACGATGTCACTCTCACGTAATAGCACACTGATCAGCATGGAATCGGCCGCGGGGGTGTCCCTGTTCAGGCCCCGGAGTTCGCCGCCGGGGGTTGTTACGCTCCTGTCTCCGCTACCCTTAATTGACGCCTCCCCGCCGACCGAGCGGCGGGGCCTCCCGGGGAGGGGGACGGCCTCCTGAAGCTAGCTCCCCACATGACGCCTCCCCGCCGACCGAGCGGCGGGGCCTCCACCCGTGTAAATCCTACCCTTGGTTGTGCCCCTCTGTGGGTCATTCAAAATAGTACACGGATGAACACAGAAACGACGGGATCTTCCAAGAAGAACAATCTGTGCACATCCCGCTTTTCGCTGTGTGAATCTGTGGGCTATCCCCCGCCTCTCGCTGTATGAATCTGTGGGCGATGAATGGCCTACAGATTGGCACAAAAGCGGTGGGATCAACACAGCTCAACCGAAGGGAAGATTTGTGCCCATCCCGCCGTTCGCCGTGTGAATCGGTGGGCCATTCCTCGCCTCTGGCTGTGATGATCCGCAGGCCATCTCTCCACGCTCACGGACAAGGATCATTGTCATCCACGTTTCGATCCACAATGCTACCCAAACCGCGTCCCTGTGCCGTCGTCAACCGCGCCGTCCCCGTCCGCCGCACCAGCGACACCCCGCCCTGCAACACCTCCCCACCGGAGCCTCGCCCCTGGAAGTTGAGCGCTCCGCGATCAATGCTGAGCATCACCTGCCCTTCCACCACACTCCCATCACTCAACCGCCACTGAAACCGCCCACTGCAGGGGGAAAGGCGCAAACATTGTCCCGTGCGGTCGTCCCCCAACACCAACACATCGTTGACACTGACATTGACCGTATCGGTGTCGGTCGCCCCACAGGGATCGGTCACCGTCAGCTCGAACACCAACACATCGCAGAGGCCGTCGCCCACCTCAGGCGCCGTGAAACTGGGCGTCGCCGACGTGGGATCGCTCAACGTCACCGCCGGCCCACCCACCTGTACCCACTGGAAGGTGAGCGGCTGCCCCGCATCGGGATCATGGCTCCCACTGCCATCCAGCGTCACCATCGCCCCCTCATCCACCTCCTGATCCACACCGGCATCGGCCACCGGCCCACTGTTGACCACCGTCACCGTCACCGTGCAACTGGAACTGTTGCCCGCCGCATCCGTCGCCGTGAACGTGATCGTGTGGGTGACCGCTCCCGCTCCCACCGGCCCAGCCAACACCGCGGGCAACGGCGGATCACTGCTGACCACCGGACCGGGATCGCAGGTGTCGCTGGCCGTCGCCGAAGTGTTGAACACCGCCTGACAACCGGCATCGGCCACCAGCGTCACATCCGCCGGACAACTGATCTGAGGCGGCGTCGTGTCCACGACCGTCACCGTGAACGTGCAACTGGCCGTGTTGCCACTGGCATCGGTCGCCGTGCAGCTCACCGTCGTCGTCCCCAACGCAAACGTGCTCCCCGACGCCGGATCGCACACCACACCGGGACTGGGATCACAGGTGTCGCTGGCCGTCGCCGCAAACGTCACCACCGCTCCATCCGGACCGGTGCACTCGACGGTGATGTCTGCCGGACAACTGATCTGAGGCGGCGTCGTGTCCACGACCGTCACCGTGAACGTGCAACTGGCCGTGTTGCCACTGGCATCGGTCGCCGTGCAGCTCACCGTCGTCGTCCCCAACGCAAACGTGCTCCCCGACGCCGGATCACACACCACCGTGGGCGTCGGATCACAATTGTCCGTGGCCGTGGGCGTGGCAAACGTCACCACCGCTCCATCCGGACCGGTGCACTCGACGGTGATGTCTGCCGGACAACTGATCTGAGGCGGACCAATGTCACTGGTGCACACCGGAGCCTCAAATGCGCCAATGTCGCAACGGGCCGTGCCATCGCCATCGCCGTCTATCGGCCGACCCACACCCCGCTGATCGGCCGCTTCGCAGGCCGGACTGCCACTGCCCGGCACCGCCGGATTCCCAGCATCGATGGCCGGACTGCCCGCCAACAACGCCTGCGTCTGGGTGGGACCACCGTTATCCTGCAACGGCCCCAGCAACGGATCGGTGTTGTTCATGTCCCCGGTGGCGCTGAAGCTGCAGCTCCCATCGCTCGAAATGTTGTACCCCAACGAGGTGATGGTCCCACTACAGTTCCCCCCCGACGGACTGTTGGCAATGATGCTGTTGCTGACTTCCACCGCCCCCGAGTCATTCAAGATACCG
>JALSQX010000030.1 GCA_026985075.1 Blastocatellia bacterium
GTCATCGCCTGTGCCGACGCCTCCTCCATCGCCGACTCCACGGCCTCAGCCGCGTGATCCTGGCTTCTCATCCGTGTGAAATCTCCACAACCATACCAAACGCCGCAGCAACTGTCAATTTCACCCGAGACGTCCAATGCCAGCATCACCCATCGCCGTGAGGCCCGCTTCGCCCACCAGACTGGAGGATGGAGATGTGCCCGCAGCGGATGGCCTTCTCCCGCCGGGCCTCGCAGGAGAGGTCTTTCAAAAGAAGCAAGGGCTCCATCAGGTAACATTGGTCCATTGCTATTTGCCTCCGTTTTCTGCCCATGCTCGTCATATTATCGAACACTCTTATTTCAGTACGAATTTAAGGAGACCGGTCGATAAGATTCGGAGAGCGTTCGATAACTTATCGAGCCCGAACATAATGCCGACCACGCTTTTCACCCCTTGGTTCGAGCCAGCCCAAGGTAACCAATCGCTGGGCAATCCTGCGAGCTCTCATTCCATTGACCCCTAAGGCGAGCCGGATGTCCTCATTTTTGACAAAACCTTTCTCCCGCAGGATAGGCTCCAAGACAACAAGCTCTGGAGGTTTTTCGAAGACAGCTTTTTCCGGCTCGAGGATGATCTCATAGACCCGTCCCTTGGGTCTGGTCAGCCGCGCGATGCCTCTGCGGATGAGATCCTTGATGTCCCGACTGGCGGTGTAGATGTCCACACCGACCAGTTTCTGATAGGCCCGGCTGGTGAATCGTCCTCCATGCTCGTAGGCGTAAGCAAGCAGGCGGAGTTGATTGCGGGTGAGCCCCTGCCCCTCAAAGCGCTGCAGCCAGCGCATCGTTTCAGGACGGTAGACGGGCGTGCTTCGTAACGTGACGACGAATCGCCCTCCTTCCAGGCGGAACTCCGGCGGTCGCAATCCCTCCTGTTCCATCACCTCAAAGATGCGCGGAATGCCCTCGCCCAGCTCCCGCATGTAGCCGAACGCCGTGAGCACCCGCACGATACGGGGATTCCGGGAGGCATGAACCCGCTCGCGGTTCCTGAGCCTTTCGAGAGTTACAGGCTCCACCAGTTCGCCGGGACTCCAGATTTCCATGCGGTCGTCAAAGAGGTGCACTTCAATGCCGATGCCCTGGAGGCGATAATCCCGGTGAGCCACCGCGTTGACAATGCCCTCCTGCCAGGCGAAGGTGGGATATGCAAGCCGCTCCTCAAAAAAGAGATCCACCAGCGGTTGTCGCTCAGGGATGTACTGTTGAATGGTCCTATGGGCTTCCTCGAGCAACCGAACCAGCGGTGCTTCTATGCGAACGCGTTTTGTGATGTTCAGTTCGGTACCGGTTTTCCGCTCGGTACCATCCCAGCGAATGAACTCAATGCCGCAACGGGGGGTGCCAACGCGTTGGGTCTTTGCCGAACAGGAGGACAGCAGCCAACGTAAGGCGCAACTGACCGTTGACTTTCTC
Source organism: Blastocatellia bacterium (assembly GCA_026985075.1). Classification (GTDB taxonomy): domain Bacteria; phylum Acidobacteriota; class Blastocatellia; order HR10; family J050; genus J050. The sequence continues at coordinate 1,458 of JALSQX010000030.1, forward strand.
GGCCAGCCGATAATGAACGAGGAGCTCCTCCGGGGAGAGGCTCATCCCGCTTTTGTGTGCCAGCTCCTCTACAATGTCCGGATCCAGATCCGCCGGCGTGGCATCGGGGAGAAACCGCATCTCTGTAGCCCGCTGCAGACGGGAACGTTTCATCGCCTCTATGTCCTCAGCCGGAAAGGGCAGGCTCTGAGAACCCACGCGCAGGAGATAACGCCCATCGGTGAGTTGATGTACCTCCGCGCTCCAGTCCGTCTCAAAGACCCAGACGCGCCGTTCCTCCAGTGTGATCTTCAAGAACCGGAAATTCAACCGAGGACGGGCAAGAGCATGAATTTGCTGCTGGACTCTCTCCGGACGATACTTGGGCGGGATGCCGGAAACCGTGCTGTCGTCTTCTATGCCGAGAACAACGGTCCCGCCATCCGCATTGGCCATAGCCACCAGCGTTTCTGCAATATCCCGAACCACATCTTTGATCGGGCGAGGTTTAAGGGCTCCTCCCCTCCGGTCATAGCAACTCTTGCGCTCCAGAAATTGCCCTTCAGGCTGTTCCTTGAGCCAGGTCCAATCCATGTTTATGCTTCCTCATGCCAGTGTTCGACCACAACCTTGACGATCTTCATGAATCCACCTCCCACTGGTCGCACAGATAGGGAGGACAGAGGACGGCCAGCCGGCGCACCTCGCCCCGGTCGATGAGCTCGCGGGCCACCAGCAACGCCTCAATGGTCTTTCCCACGCCCACGTCGTCGGCAATGAACAATCGCACCGGGCCCAGGCGCAAAGCCATAAGAAGCGGCACGAACTGATACACGCGCGGGCGGATAGAAATCCTGCTCAATGATCGGAGAGGGGCAGCTCCCTCGCGCAGAGTCAGCCGAGCCGCCTGCCAGAGCAAATGAGCGCTGGCAGCGTCCGAAAGATCATCCGGCGACGGCACAGGAAACTGCGACGGGCGGATATTCTCCTCCGGCAGGGCATACCGGATGAGGGCCATGAGAGACTTGTGAACCGCGACGACCTCGTCAGTTATGCCCGTCAGGGGGCGCAGTCGATAGATGTCCGCGTCATCACCGGGCAGGAGAACCCAGTCCCGATCGCGAAAACGTACGATGTTTCCAGGCTGCATTCCACCACCTCATCTGTTGATTGATCGGTAAGGAAGCTGTGACTACCTCGTGCTCCCTCTCATGGCCGCTCCAGTGAGCCGGGGACGCTCAGAGGACGTCCCCCGACTTGTTGGGTACTCCAGGGTTCCGCTCTCTTGCCGGTCTATCCTGGGCATATCACCCGTCCGGTCCAGGAAGTCCAGTACCGCTTCGAGCTCCCGGTCCGCCTCGGCCCGTGACGCCGATGAGCGGCGCACTCGCCGGTGCGTGCCCGCATGCCCGCTCGCCTGACAACCCGCCGGCAGCCTGCACGTGCTCCATCACCCCTTCAGTGGTCATCGCCTGTGCCGACGCCTCCTCCATCGCCGACTCCACGGCCTCAGCCGCGTGATCCTGGCTT
>JALSQX010000031.1 GCA_026985075.1 Blastocatellia bacterium
CCCGCCGACTCAACGTGTGTATCGCCTTGGCCACCAACTCCTTCCCCACCCCCGTCTCCCCCGTCACCAATACCGTGCTCTCGCTCGGCGCCACCCGCCGTATCGTGTCCAGGACTCGCTTGATTTCCTTCGATTGGCCGACGATATTATCCAAGCTGAACTGACGCTGAAACTCCGTGCGCAGAAAAGCCACCTCTCGCTCCAATCGTCGGCGATTCAAAGCGTTCTTCACCCGTTGGAGGAGTTCATCGCGACTGATGGGTTTGGTGATGAAATCGCATGCCCCTTCCTTCATCGCCTGGACGGCCACGTCCACGGTCGCAAAGGCCGTCATCATCATCACTTCCGTCTGTGGCGCCGTACTCTTGATGAACCGGAGCAAATCCATCCCCGAGACGGGTTCCATCTTGAGATCAGTGATCACCAGATCATAAATGGTCCGCACCAGCAAATCCTTTGCCGCTTCTCCACTGCTGGCTTGATCGATCTCGTAATCCTCGTTGCGGAAGGCGCTCACCAAAAATCGACGGACGGGTTCTTCGTCATCGACGATCAAGATCTTGACCATAAGCCCTCTCCATCTCTGGTGCCATCGCCTCTCCCACAGCCTCCCGTCCTCTGAATATGTCTCGTGGTTCAATCTGTCTTGAGTGGTGTCATTATTATTATGGCCTCTCTCGTGTACCGTATCTTAGAATAAGCTACTTTCAGGTTGAAGGCAAGTCTAATTTTCTCTTCCCCGATCAGAGAAGGTGACGAGCGACTGATGAGCGCGCCGTGAGAGGCATCGGGGCATCGAGACGGCTTCATTCTCCCGGAGGGCGACAGCCAGCCGCCCGAGCCGCCAGTTCTGGGCCACCGGGTGATGGTCTTTCGAGCTTCCCCTTCGGTTGGCGCGTGAGCTGGGAGAGGCGGCTTGAATTTCCCCTTGAACTCGGAGTACTATTTTTCGGGCCCGGAATATCAAACCTGCATGGAGGATCAATATGATGTGGTTGACACCTGGGAAGCGACACGTTCTTTTCCGGGAACGCTTTTTGATCAAGCCTTCACCCTTCCTGCTGCTTTCTCTCTGCTTTCTGCTCGTCCTCGGGGGAGGCCATCCCTCGCAGGCTCATGATCCCTTTCGCCCTCGGATAGCTCCCGGTCTCTCCGTTCAGGCGGTGAACTGGCAAAGGCTCCCAGCCCCCTTGCAGAAGGCCGGAGTTCATGATGTTCAGCGCGACCCCTATCAATCAGACCGCTTATATGCCGCCACTCGGAGGGGACTTTACCTGAGCGACGATGGGGGAACACACTGGCGACGGCTGGCAGTGCCCATCGACGGTCACCCCTCTCAGGATGTCCTGGCCGTGGCACACACACCGAAGAAGGTGTTCCTCCTCGCCGGGGGAAAAATCCTGGTCAGTCCCAACGAGGGGCGAAGTTGGCACTCCCAGGCCGACCTCCCACCCGACATCTCTCCTCTCACTCTGGCCGTCACCCCACATGAACCGGAGGTCCTCTATCTGGGCACCAGACGTTCGGGCGTCCTCCGTAGCCGCGATGGAGGCCACCACTGGCAGTCGGTCAACTGTGGTCTCCCGCCAGCCGTGGGCGTGGCCAGGGTGACGCCGGTCGCACATCTCATCATCAACCCGCTCCACCCCCAGACGCTCTATGCGGCCACCGAAGTTCACGGCATTTATATCAGTCATGATGGCGGTGAACATTGGTATGCCGCCCAGGATGGACTGCCGGGTCCCCTCCCCTATCGCACCTATCCTCCGCTACTGGCGATCGATCATCATCGCCCAGATGTGCTCTATGTGCTGATGGGATATCCGGTGCACTCTCATAAAATCGAAAACAGACTCTATCGAAGCACCGATGGTGGCGGTCACTGGGAATGGGTTGCTCGATTGCCGGACAACATCGCCTTCGGTTGGCTCACGCTCGATTCCCGGCCACGACCGCGACTCACCATGGGGTCCGAGATGGGCATGCTGATGTGGGAAGATGATGAATTACCAGCACCTCGTGATGTCCAGCCACGGGCCTGGTCTGAACTTCATCATCGTCCACTTCTCACCGATCCTCGCTCGGTTCGCTCCTGGACCGTGACACAAAGCCCGGCCGATTTTGATGTGGGCAACATCGCCGTCCTCCACGATGATGGGACGCTCACGCACGTTTTCGACCTCAACGGCCGCTCGATCGAGTTTCAACGCGTCAGTAATCGGACCTATACGGCTTCGTTTGTTCCCTTCACGTTCGATACCGAGCCAGGCACTCCGTTGAGCTTGGGAGACGATGACTTCACCTCGGTGCCCATTCCCTTCTCCTTCCGATTTTATAATCGGAGCCGCGACACCGTCTTCATCAACTCCAACGGGAATCTCACGTTCAGCCGCGGGACGCGCAATGCCACGCCGGTGCTGGGAAGCGTTGTCGGGCGCATCTCCGGATTCTGGGCGGACCTCGATCCCAGTCAGGGTGGCATGGTGACCGTTCGATCGGATACGGACCGGCTGGTCATCACCTGGGATCACGTCCCCGAGGCGGGAACGGGAGCGGCGAACACGTTCCAAATCGTGCTGTTCAATGATGATCGGATTATGATCAGCTTCAGCGACGTCCAATCCAAAATCGGACTGACAGGTATCACGCCGGGAACCCTGTTCCCCACCGAGATCGATTACACCGACGAACTTCCTCTCGATCGAGCGCGGCGCGCCATCCTGGAACTGTTCGATGGAGCGTTCCAGATTCACGCCATTGGTCGGCGGTTCTATCAAACGCATCCCGATGACTTCGATTTCCTGGTCGTGTTTGGAGCCAGCGATTATCCCTACGATGTCATCACCAATGGATTCGCCTTCCACGCCGCCATCCAGAACGATGTCCAGGGCATTGGACGGAGTCTGGGGACATTCAATGGTGGTCCGGCGGCGTTCGGTAGTGCCGGACGATTGCAGAGTTTCCTCAACATGAACAAGCTCAGCGAGTATCCGGACAATCCGACACAGACGTTCTTGCACACCAACTCCACTCTGGACATCCTGGCTCAAGAGACGGGACATCGATGGCTCGCCTACGTGCAATTCAACGACAATGGAACGCCGAGCAGTGATCTCTTGGGACGCGGATTCTCCCACTGGAGTTTCTTCCACGATACCGACGCTTCGGAGATGGAGGGAAACAACTGGCTCGACAATGGAAATGGATCGTTCACCTCTATCGAAGCGACGACCCGGTACAGCATGCTGGATCGCTACCTGATGGGCCTGGCGGCGCCGAGTGAAGTCCCGCCTTTCTTCTATATCAAAGATCCCACGGAAACCGACGGACGTACAGCAAGCAGCCCTCCCGAGGTGGGCGTGACCATCATGGGAACGCGCCGCGATGTGACGGTCACTCAGGTCATTGAGGTGGAAGGACAGCGAACGCCCCCCTACCCTATCGCGCCTCGACACTTCACGCAGGCATTCCTCCTCGTCGTTCCCCCGGGGAGCGCCGTTTCCGCAGCCGATATCAACAAATTGGAGACTATTCGGCGAAGTTGGGAGCTGTTCTTCAACTTCATCACCGGCGGGCGGGCCACCATTGAGACGCAACTTCCAGGGGCCACGGGTGCGGATCTATTGGCCACCAATCTCAGCGTCGCTCCCTCCACCGTGCCTCCCGGAGCCACGGTGACGCTGACCCTCACCATCCTCAATCAAGGGACGGTGACCGCCGGGGCGGCCACACATGAGATTCGCTTCTCCGACGACACGGTCATCGATGAGAGCGATCCATTACTCGCCACGTTGGTGACCAGTTCGCTCACGCCTGGTGGCTCGGCTCAGTTCACCCTCAGCGTGACGATCCCAGTAACCAGCGCGGCAGGACAAAAGTATATCGGCATTCGCGTGGACGCCACCAATGAGGTGCCGGAAACGAACGAGAACAATAACATCGCTCTGCTCCCCCTCATGATCACTGGTGGAAGTGGAGCCGATCTCGTCCCCACCGATTTCAACCTGTCGCCCACCGTCGTCCCGGCCGGAGGGACGATCACGGTGACGGTGACCATCCGCAATCAGGGGAGCGCGCCCGCTCCTCAGGCGACGCACGAGATTCGGCTCTCGCCCGATAGTCTCATCGATGCGTCGGATACCTTTTTGACCGGCTTCATCACCGGCCAGCTCGCTCCCGGTGCCGCGGTGACGTTCACCATCAACACCCTCATCCCTGCCGATACGCCTGCTGGAGGGTGGTTCGTGGGGACCATCGCCGATGCCACCGATCAAGTGGTGGAAACGGACGAGACGAATAACACGGTCGCCATGCCCATTACGGTGACTAACTGATCGGGAGATCGGGATTCGCGGATCGGGAATCCCTGAGGGTGTACCTGGCTGATGGTCCCCATTCCGATTCGCGAATCCCGAATGATAACGCCGATTGCGAACCACGATGAGCGCGCCCGTCACTGCCCATTCCCCGAGGGTCGCTCTCAGCGTCGGCCTGGCGCTGACGGCGACGCTGGCCGGTGGCTGGCTCGTCCGAGCGCAGGGCTACGGCGGCCTCCCATTGTTGGCGACGGAAGCCGCTCTGATCCTCCTGCTGCTCCCCTATTTCCTCCTCGGTCTCACCGATTTGGACGATCGACTCCAACGATGGCTCGCTGACCGCCCGGTGCGCATCTTCCCTCTGGCCGGTATGTTTCTGGTCCCCTATCTCATTTATGCCCTGGGGACGGGGACGCTCGCTCCACGGGCTTTGGTGATTTTGATCTTGTTCATCTTCTTTCCCACCGGATGCCTGTACCTCACTCGACGAACGGCCTCCACGCTCACCTGGTTGGATGTCGTGGCCATTCTGGCTATCTGGCTTCCGTTTGACTTCCGCTGGGTCAGGACGATCTGGACGTGGCCGCAGGGTATGGCCGCCTATACGATGAACACGATTCTGGCCGTGGATCTGGCCGTCCTGCTGTTTGTCGCTTTCCGTCGATTGGATGGTGTCGGGTATCGATTTCGCCTCAGGCGCCGCGATCTCAGCCCTCTGTGGATGAATTTCCTCTCTTTCGCCGTCATCGCCATTCCCATCGGCTTGGCCACCGGTTTCATCCGCTTTCATCCCCACTCAGACCTCTTTCGCTTCCTGGGCTCCGCGGCGGGCATCTTTCTGCTGGTCGGCCTGCCCGAGGAATTACTCTTCCGCGGGATCATCCAGAATTTCCTCCAAAAGACGCTTCATCGCCAAGGGCTCGCACTGATGACCACCGCCCTCATCTTCGGCGCCGCCCACTTGAACAATGGACCATCGCCGGATTGGCGCTATTTTCTCCTGGCAACGATAGCCGGCCTCTTCTATGGTCGCGCGTATATCCAGACGGGTGGCCTCATGACGCCAGCTTGCATCCACGCCCTGGTCGATGCCGTCTGGGGCGCCTTCTTCACGTAATGGCCATGAGGCTCACCATGACCAGCGTCGCTTCGCTGAGTGGACTCGCTCACGGGTCCATCGTCCCCACTAACGATGGATCTGACATGGCGCAAGCGGCCAACGTACGTTCCGTCCATGGCTGTATCTCCGCCGAGCTCATTCCCCTTCAGCCCCCCTCACCGGCCCTCGGAACTTCCCACCGAATCTCGGACTCTGAAACACTTTTGCTTCGTTTTTGAATCAACCTTTTCAGCGTTGAAACCCCATCTCCCGCTTTCACCCTCTGGAGATAAGCGGGGAGGGGAACCACATTCTTCAAAGGATCTACGCTAACAGCCTCATTTTTCTAGAGTTGCGCCTTTACCCCGGGAGTCCCTTCCGACTCCTTCGGCGGGCTGGATTCCCGTTCGATGCGACAGGGTACACCGATTGCAAAAAAAGCGTCACGGGGACGTGAGGCAATCGAGGATGAGGGAGAACGCCATGTTACAGTCACATACAATCGGACGACCCACTGATGAACTGCCCCCATCCGGTTGCCGAGTGATCCCCCATCATCGCCATTGACTCGATGGGAGCTCCGAGCCCCCATTGAGGAGAGACGAATATGGAGCGTCATCACATTGGGCAGGCCTGAGACCTGAAGGGCGGCAGCCTGCCCGGATACGAGTGAAGCCGTCATGAAAAACTCCACGCCATCGATTGAGGAGAGGCCCACTCAGGAGAATGGATCGGGAACGCGGGCGGCCCGGGTTCTGGTGGTGGAAGACGAGCGCCACATCGCCCGGTTCCTGGAATTCATCCTCAAGAAGGAGGGGTATGAGGTCACCATCGCCTATGATGGTGAGCAGGCCTTGAAGGTCGTGGACCAATGCGCGCCCGATGCCATCCTCCTGGACATGGTGCTGCCGGGCATCTCCGGACTGGATGTTCTGAAGCGCCTTCGCGCTGACCGACGGCATGCCGACCGCGTCATCGTCGTCTTGTCGGCCAGTCTGTTCGGCGATCTTCCCGCAGAGGTGATGGAGGCCGGCGCCAATACACACTGTACCAAACCCATCGCCCCCTCCGATTTGCTCAGGAAACTGGCCGAATTCGGCGTGCCTCCGGTGATCCATCAAGGCGCACCCGCGTCTTCCGTCAATGACGAGGTGACCCATGAGCGTGCAAAGTCCTGAGATCGCGATTCCAATCACGTCAGCCGCGCAGGCGGAATTCGACCATCAGATCATCGAGGAACTCTCTCGGGTGGCTGCGCCTCTGGCCGAGCATCTGGGTCTCGCACTCGGTCACTTTGCTCGTGGCCAGATCGTGTGGCTGGCGCCCGATGGGCACTGTCCCTGTGTCCACGCCACTGAAGAGCTGATCCCGTGCTTGAACGGCGCCCCCCCTGAAGGCCGGCGGAGTGAGATCATCGACGTCCTCACCGAAGGGAAATCGGTGGGGAAGATCGTGCTCTGCGGCCGCGTTCAAGATGCGCCCGTGCTCCTTTCGATGCGCCGCCTGGTGGAACTCATCATCCACCAGATCGATCTCCAGAAGGACCAGGAAGCCCTGTTGCAAGAACTCAGCGCCAGTTGGGATAGTCTGGCCGCCGTCTACGAGATCAGTTCCGATCTTCGCTGGCTGGAGAGTCCGCAGGAACTCCTCGATCGCATCGTCAGTCGAGCCACGGCCATGCGCGAAGGGCTCCGAGCGATCCTCTGGTTAGAGCAGGGAGGGCAATTGGAGCCGGTGGCCGTCAAGAATGTCGCCCCTCCAGCTCCGCGATCCGCCCACGTTGGACTGGTCGGGAAGGCTCTCAAGGAGCAACGCGAGATCGTCATCAATGGGCGAGCGCGTCTGACCGCCGCCATCGAGGAATTGGAACCCGAACTGCGCACCGCCGCCAATGTGGCCATCACGCCGGTGGCCACCCGCCAGGGATTGCTCGGCGCTCTGGAAGTGTGGCAGGAGGATGACCAGGGAGCGTTCGATTCTCGCATCACGCGCTTGATGGAAACGCTGGCCCTCCAGGCCGCTATGGTCATCGAAAATGACCGCCTTCATCGCGCGCTCATCGAGAGCGAGCGCCTGCGCCAACAAGTCGAGATCGGATCCAAGATTCAGCAGACATTGCTCCTCGGTCAACCGCCTCGCGATCTTCAAGGAGCGCATATCGCGGCGCTCACCATTCCCTCACAACGCATCGACGGCGACTTTTACGATTTCATCACCCACCGACAGCACTGTTTCGATGTCATCATCGGCGACGTGATGGGCAAGGGGATTCCCGCCGCCCTGCTGGGCGCGGCCACCAAGAGTCATTTCCTCCGGGCCATGAGTCAGCTCATCTCCGTCGCCAGCGGCGCCAAGCTACCGCGACCGGACGAGATCGTCACACTGGTCAACGCCGAGCTGGCCGAACGACTCATCAGGCTGGAGAGCTTCGTCACCGTCTGCTATGCGCGGTTCGATCTGGAGCGCCGCCAGCTCGATCTCGTCGACTGCGGACACACCAAGACCATTCATCTGCACTCGGAGAAAGGGACCACCACGCTCCTCCAAGGCGACAGCATGCCTCTCGGTTTCAGCAAGAGCGAGCAATACGAGCAACTCTCCTTCCCCTTCCAGATCGGCGATGTGTTCGTCTTCTACTCCGATGGCCTGACGGAAGCGCGCAATGCCTCGGGCGACTTTTTCGGCGAACAGCGATTGGCCGAACTCGTCCACGCCCATGGGGATCAGTCGCCGGAAGCGCTGATCGAGGACATTCGGAGCGCTATTGTCGCCTTCTCCGGTTCGGAGACATTCGCCGATGACCTCACCTGCGTGGTGATCAAGATCGGGCGAGAGACGGAAGAGGCCCCTCTGGCTCACTCGGAATTGGAGATCTCCAGTGATCTGAGCAATCTCGGCCGGGCGCGCGCCTTCGTGCGGGAAGTCTGTCAGGATCTCTCCCGGCCCCCTCTAGACGAAGACCACACGCATCAGCTCGAACTGGCCGTGAACGAAGCGGCCAGTAATATCATGCGACACGCCTACGGAGGGCGTCCTGATCAACCCATTCAAATTGAAGCCGACGTGTTCGCCGATCGCATCGTCATCCGCCTCAGCGATTGGGGAGTCGCGTTCGACCCCGATCAGGTGGCCCCCCCGCGATTTGACGGTTCGCAGGAAGGAGGATTCGGATGGTTCATCATCACGCAATCCTTCGATGAAGTGAAATATGCTCGTGACGAGCAGGGGAAAAATTGCATTTGTCTCACTAAATATCTTCACTCTGGGAAAGGAGGATCTGACCATGGAACTGAACGTCGAACAGATCGGTGATGTCACTGTCGTCGTGTTGCCTGGCGAGAGCCTGGACGCCAGCAATGCTGCCGAGTTCAAACAGGCCATAGCCACCGTACTGGAGAAACACGCCAAGGTGGTCTTCGATATGAGCCAGTTGCGATTTGTGGATAGCTCCGGACTCGGCGCCATCCTCTCCTGCCTCAGGCAGTTGAATGCCCGGGGCGGCGATCTCAAGCTGTGCGGCATGACCAAACCCGTTCGCGCCCTCTTCGAACTGGTGCGCATGCATCGCATCTTCGATATCTACAACACGAGGGACGAAGCTATCGGGGCCTTCCAGCTGGCCGCCTGAAGCTCGTCGAGAGCGCGGTCTGAGCCCGCCTCCGAAGAGTGCTCTGGTGGAGAGCAGTGGAACGTCCCGCTCGAAACGCCCAGAGGAGGCATCGATCATGAAAGCGATTATCCTCGCCGCGGGGAAAGGAACGCGCGTGCGCCCGCTCACCTACACGATGCCCAAGCCGATGATCCCCATCATCAACAAACCGGTGATGGAGATCCTGGTCGAGCACCTGGCGCGTCACGGCGTGCGCGAGATCATGGTGAACACCAGTTACCTGGCTCCAGCCATCGAGAATTACTTTCGCGACGGTGCGCGATTCGGCGTCCAGATGGCCTACTCGTTCGAAGGGCGGTGGGAAGATGGGCGTCTCATCGACGAACCGGTCGGCTCGGCGGGAGCCATCAAAAAGATTCAAGAACACTCCGGGTTCTTCGATGAGACGTTTTTCGTTCTCTGCGGAGACGCCCTCATCGACCTGAATCTCACCGAGCTCCTCCACGTTCACCGCCGAAAAAGAGCTCTGGTCACCATCGCTCTGACTGAAGTGCCTCGCTCAGAGGTCTCCAGCTACGGCGTGGTCGTGACCGATGATGATGGTCGCATCCTGGAGTTTCAGGAGAAACCGCCCGTCGAAGAAGCTCGGAGCACCACCGTCAATACGGGCATCTACGTGTTCGAGCCCGAGGTCATCGACGGCATCCCATCGGGCGTCGAATACGACATCGGAGGCGAACTGTTCCCCGCCTTGACGGCGACGGGGGCGGCCATGTATGGCGCCAAGATCCCTTTCCAATGGCTGGATATCGGAAAGATCACCGATTATTACCGCGTCATTCAAATGGCCCTGCGCGGTGAAGTCCACGGTCTCGCCATGCCGGGGACACAAGTGACCGAGGGCGTGTGGATGGGATTGAATGTGCGCGCTGACCTGAACCGATGCCACATCGTCCCCCCCATCTACATCGGGGGGAGCGCGACGCTGGAACCGGGATGTACGCTCATCGGTCCCAGTTTCATCGGTCCCGGATGCGTCATCGAATCGGGCGCTCACATCGAGAAGAGCATCGTGTTCGACTACACCCGCATTGGCTCGGCGGCTCACCTCTGCGAGATGATGGTGTGTGGGGGGTACTGCGTCGATGCCTCGGGAACGGTCATCGATCTGGCGCGCACCGATATCGACTGGGTGATCGCCGATGCGCGCACGCCGAAGAAACCGCTCTCGGAAGAACAACGACAATTCCTCACCATGTTGGAACAATGGTCCGGTCGTATTCCGGCTCAACTCTGAACTCTCGGAGAGACGATCATGGCGCGAACGAAGACATTGAGCCTCTTCACCTTCATCGACGCCTTTGGCTGGGAGATCTTGCAACGGCACGCTTTCCTGGACGATCTCCTGACGATCAAGATTCCCTTGGGCACGGTCTTCGGGTACAGCTCCACCTGCATTCCCACGATTCTCACCGGGAAACTCCCACGCGAACACGGGCATCTGTCCTTCTTCTACTATGCCCCTCAGCAGTCACCGTTTGGGATCTGTCGCGCTCTCCGGTTCCTGCCGCGATCGCTGACCCGGCGCGGTCGCGTCCGCCGGATCATGAGTCGGTTGATCCAACGATACTACGGCTACACCGGCTATTTTCAGATCTATAACATGCCGTTCCAATATCTGCATCTGTTCGATTACTCGGAGAAGCGCGATATCTATCAACCGGGAGGCATCAATGGTGGCGTGCCGACCATTTTCGATGTCCTTCGCCAGCGGAGGATTCCTTTCCACCTGTCCGATTGGCGGCGGAGCGAAGAAGAGAACCTCAAGGCACTCACGGCGGCGCTGGAAGAGGGCTCGATTCGTTTCGCCTACCTCTATATGGCCTCCATGGATGCCATCCTCCACGCCCATGGCACGCGCTCGCCTCTGGTGAGCCAGAAGATTGCCTGGTACGAGGAGCAACTCCGGCGGGTGATCGCTCTCGCTCAAAAAACATACCCGCATGTTCGCGTTTATGTGTTCTCCGACCACGGGCAGGCGGATGTTGAATGTCTCTGTGATCTCATGACAAAGATCGAGAGTCTGAAGCTCCGCTTCGGCGTCGATTACGCCGCGGTGTACGACTCTACGATGGCGCGATTCTGGTTCCTCAACGATTCAGCGCGTCAACGGATCATCGAGGTCCTGGAAGCGGATCCCCACGGCCGCATTCTCTCCGAACAGCAACTGGCCGCTTATGGATGCGACTTCCCCGACCATAAATATGGGGAACTCTTCTTCCTGGTCGACCCTGGCGTCCTCATCTGTCCCAGTTTCATGGGCGAAACGCCCTTGGCGGCCATGCACGGTTACGATCCCGACCACAAGGACTCGCTGGCCATGCTGGCCAGTAACGTGACGCCCGATCCCATGCCCCGACGTCTCGAGGACATGTACGCTCTCATGGTGAGCGAGGTCACCGAGCACCCCGGCGATTTCGCCCTCGTCGACCAGTCAGGAGCACCAACGACGTCTGAGATGGACTCCCTGCCCTGCTCCGCCTGATGTCATGAAGGAGGGAAGCTATGCCACCCTGCATCATCATGCGATCGCATAACGATATGCCGCTCATCGCCGAGACGCTGGCCATGCTCCACAAGCAGGATCATCCATTCGAGTTGATCGTACTGGATAACGCCTCGACCGATGGCACGCTCGAGGAAGTGAAAAAATATACCGATCGCGTGATCCACATTCCCGCTGGAGCTTACGTGCCCGGTCGCGTGCTCAATCAGGGTATGGCCGCCTCGCACGGCGAGTTGGTCGTGTTTCTCAATTCCGACTGCACGCCCCAACACGAGACCTGGCTTCGTCGTTTACTGGCCGGATTCACCGACGAGCGCGTCGCTGCCGTTTTCGGGCGACAGATTCCTCGTCCCGACTGCCATCCTCTCTATGCCAAGGATACCGAACAGACCTATGGAGATGGCACCCGACAACAGCGCTGGCGACATTGCTTCTCCATGGCCGCTTCGGCGATTCGCCGTTCTGTGTGGGAGGCGATGCCGTTCGACGAGCATCTGCAGTATTCCGAGGATATCGAGTGGACCTGGCGCGCCCGGCAACGCGGTTACACCATCCGATATGTTCCCGACGCCGTGGTCATGCACTCACACAACTATACCTGGCGCCAGTTTTACCAACGGCATTACGGCGAAGGAAAAGCCGAAGCGCTCATCTTCGACTGGTCGCCCTGGGAACGGTCGTTCTTGCGCTACTCGCTTCTTCCCTATGTTCGGCAGGTGCTGAGCGATGGCGTTTATTGTCTGGCGCGAGGTCACCTGAGCGCCGCTCTCTATTCACCCATCCTGCGCCTGGCTCAACTTCTCGGGCGCCGGGCGGGATTCCGCGAGGGCTGGAAGGAGCGGCAGGGGCGCGCAGCGGCGAAAGCACCCGTCCAATGGGCGAACTCGGGAGCTCGAGAAACGTGAGGATCTTCCATGAGACCAACCTATGCCCAACACGCTTCGGCCCGGTTCAATGATTGGCTTCACGAGGTACTGCAACGATTGACGGCCGACGTGCAACGAGCGCTCGAGGAGAACCTCGTCGCCCTCATTCTGGGCGGAGGCTACGGTCGAGGAGAGGGAGGGATCATCTGCGACGATGGCATCGAGCGCCCGTACAATGATCTGGACCTCACCCTGGTGGTGAGACGAAAACGGCGATGTCCCTGGGACCGCCTCGACGAGATCAAGAAGCGCTATGAAACCGAGCTGGGGATCGAAATTGACTTCAGTCGACCGCTCACCATTGGCGACATCAAGCGTTGGCCGCACTGGCTCATGTGGTACGATTTGCTCCACGGTCATGTCGTCCTCGCTGGACCACCTGACATCCTCACCGCTCATGCGCCGGCTCGGCTCAACGATCCGCCCCCCACTATTGAGGCGACGCGGTTGCTGCTGAATCGTGGGGCCGGATTATTATGGGCCGAGCGCATTGTGCGCCGCATCGAATCTCCGCCCGATGATGACTTTGTGCGGCGCAATTATTTCAAATGCGCTCTCGCCCTGGGCGACGCTCTCCTCATCGTCCATCGCCGGTTCGCCACGCCTTACCGCGGACGCGACGCTCGATTGGAGCGACTGATGG
>JALSQX010000032.1 GCA_026985075.1 Blastocatellia bacterium
GAAGCACTTACTATTTTACTATTAATTTGCACCCCGGCGAAACCTGGGAGGATTGGGCGGAATACGGGTGCGCAACCGAGATGCGCAACATTCGATTGCCCACCGAGGGCCAGGAGTTGGAAAAGCGCTACGGCTACAAAAAGTGGCTGCATGAAGCCTCGCGCCACGGCTACGAGCTGGTGTTTCTCGTTGCCTATGACGAGGAGATGGTGGCCCAACCCCCCGATTGGGCGCGTGCCGAACTCAAAGCCGCCGGCCTTGACCACCTCATCTTCCCCCCGCCCAACCAGCGCCCCGTCTACGAGCCGAAACATTGGGGTTGAGGTATCGCCACCCTGGTTGAATTCGATGGCATGGCGAGATCGCCCGCAAAAACCTCGATCATATGCTCGATGTGATCGAGTCCCACCAAGACCACGTCCATCGCGACCTGGTGATCGTGCGCTTCGGCCACGCCGCCCACGCCACCCCCGAGCAATTTCGGCGGATCAAGGATCTGGGCATTATCATCGAGGCCAACATCGGCAGCAACGATATTACGAATGTCATGCCGAAAGAGGACCACCCGATTCTTCAGATGCTCTATGAACAAAACGAGGTGATTCTCAACACCGATGGCGGCGGGGTCATGAAGACGGACCTGGATGAAGAGTACGGGACGGTCAAAGATAAGCTTGCGAAATTTAAGAATCCGAATCCTCCCCCGGATGAGAAGCCGCTGACTGTTAAGGTGAAGGGCGTGGACACGCTCTACAAAGATCTGAGTGCCGAGGAGCAGCAGCGCTTTGACCTCGCTCACCTTCAAAAGGCGTCGTCGCGTTATTACGAGCGCATTCAGGCGGACAACGAGTCTCGGCGCCAACCCAAAGAGGAGACACCATGAGCTTGTTTCGAATCCCCAAACCGATGGAGAAGCCCGAGCGCTATCAACACGCATTCAACGGAACACCAAGCTATGACATGCACGAGCTGTGGAAGGAGGCCGAGGGATTTGTTCGTGATGAGCACGGCCGACTGAGCACGGCCGACCGCGACTTTTCCAATCGGTTTGGCAAGATAGAGAATATGACGTTCCATCGCTGCGATTGGACTCGGAGCAAAACAAAATTTAGCGACAGAATGCATGCCTTTGACAGCCTCTTCGTCGAGCTGTTTCGACCCGTGTCTCGTTTCAAGAAAATCAAGCTCGAGCGCTGCTTTTTCGATTTGGCCCACTTTGACGGGCTCCTTGATAGCTGGGTCGAACGGTGCTCGTTCTTTCGCGCCAAACATGCGTTCAGCTTCAAGTTTCAGGGGAAAATCATCAACGAACATGCACCTGGTTGCGTTTGGAACGGGACGACGATGCGTTCCTGCAACCTGGCGGAAGCGCATTTACAAGATGCGATGATCGACATGGTGGTGACTGACACCCGCTTTTGCGGCGCGAGGCTGCGTAGGGCCGCCATGACATATGCCTACATGCGCAAGACGGCTCACCCTGAGTCGACGTTTCCCGAAGCCGAAGGGTCGCGTTTCACCCGCTGCGATTTCAGCTACGCGGACCTCGAAGAATGCGACATGGTAAAGTCGGTATTTGAGCACTGCATTTTTGATTGTGTGGAGGGGACGCCGATTGTCGATGAGAGCACGATCTTACTCGCGCCTCATTTGGATGGTCCTGCTCCCGAGTGGTTTTCTCGTTGCACGGTGGTGTGGCCGGGTCGGGCTCGGAGGAGGGATCGCAAGCGACTCGCTCAGGCCGGAATCACGACGCTCACCGATGATGTGGTGTTTCCGTCGTGGTGGTCGACGCTGCCGTATCTGTTGTTGCGCGATCACCGAGAGTGGTGGGCGCAAGCGTCCCGTGAACGAGATCCGAGCGACCCGCGGCGCTTGGTTCTGGAGGGGGTCGATTTGCGCGATGCGATCGTCCCGCAGGGGACGTTTTCGGGGGCCATTTTGCGGGGCTGCAACCTGGGGGGGGCGCTGGTTGGTCGCTGCGAGCAGCTCGAGGCGATCGACTGCGACTTTGAGGGCGCCCAGATTTCGGCGTTGATGGACAGCCAACTCACCCGCTGCACGTTCGATCGGGCGACCATGGTGGTCGCCTACTTTGACCATTCGGAAATCCGCGGGTGTTCCTTCAAGGAGATGATTGGACGGATATCGTTCCGCGACGCCACCTTGATCGACTGTTGCTTGGACCGCGCGCAAATCGCCTGCCTCGAGTTTTTTCGCTCCCACGTCGAGCACTGTTCCATGCGCGAGATGAAGTTGTTGGAGGCTGAGCCTTTCGCTTCGAACCGTTTCGTGCTCAGTGAAATCAACGACTGCGATTTTTCCGCGAGTGACTTCGATAGGGCTTCAATCATCGGGAGTACGTTCACCCGATGCAACTTTTCGCACGTCAAGACGCAATTTATGGCGGCTACCTCTGAGGGTGAGCGGTACGCTTTGTATGACAATATCCGAAACCCAGTGATTGGCGCCGATCCCATTGCCGAGGCAGGCGAGACCACCCTCATCGACCCGATCGCCACCGATGGCGACCCGGAATGGTTCGCCAAGTGCAAAGTCATTCGGACCGCCAAGTCGGCGGCCGAGAAAGGGAAAAAGTAACCGATGGCCATCAACCTCTGGGCCGACACCTGGTCGGCGTTATCATCGGCGGGCGCCCTGATGGGAGTCTTCACACCGAGTCTTCACACCCATGGTCAAGAGGTTGGTCCTCACACCCATGGTCAAGAGGTGGTCAAGAGGTGAAATGATGTGGCGTTGAGTGTCCGTGATCTCGAGTCTGGCCATGTTCGCAGGAGACGGCGAGCTCTCTGCTCGCCTTGGCGACGCGAAGCTTTCAGCGCGTTTGCGC
>JALSQX010000033.1 GCA_026985075.1 Blastocatellia bacterium
ACTGAGATGACCGATGAATGCTCGCCTCCCAACCAGCCACAAGAACTGACGGCCACCAGGCTGGCCGCGATGAGGCCCATCGTCCACATCGGCTTTTTGATTCTCCTCATCGAATGTCCACTCTTCATCCAGCGAGGGCGACGCCTTCTGGTTGCCCGGAAGATACGATCGCTCGAACGAGAGATGTGTTTCATCATTTGATCATTTGTCGAATGGTTCCCATGGCCTGAGCCAGGTTGATGCGAGCCAGATTATACTCGAACAGAGCGGCGATATAATTGTCGCGCATACGTTCCAACCGGCTCTGTGCATCGGTGACTTCCAGGCCGGTGGTCACTCCGGCGCGATACCGGCGACGGGCTTGAGCCAGTTCCTGTTCGGCCAACGCCAAACCTTGTTTGGCCACCTTCACCTGCTCCTCGGCCGAGGCGAGCGCATCCAGGGCCACGCGGACTTCCAATTCGATTTGATCGCGCAGATCGCGCGTTCTGATGCGCTCCTGCTGCCAGCGGGTGAACTCCTCGGCCCGTCGGGCATCCCGACGGCCACCATCGAAAATGGGCAATTGCACAGAAAATCCGTACGTGCGCGTGGGGCTGGCATTGCGAATGCTCGATCCAATGGAACCGTAATCGGCAAAGGCCATGATCGAAGGTACCCGTTCTGCTCTGGTCGCCCGGTAGCTCAACCGGGCGCGCTCCTGACGCCGTTGTTGAGCCTGGAAATCGGCGCGCGACTGCAGCGCGACCGCAAGGGCCTGCTGGACGCTGAGCGGCTCCACGGGTACATAGGACAAGGGATCGGTGAGCCGGAGGTCCACATCGAGATTCAGTCCGATGAGCTTGAGCAGACGGAGATGAGCGCGCCGACGTTCATTCTCGGCCACCAACAGCCGTTGCCGTTGCTTGAAAAGCTGTACGCGGGCTCGCGTCACCTCGATGCCCGTACCTGTCCCTGCGGCTTTCTGATCTACGGCCAGCTTGAGCAAGGCTTCGGCCAACGCCACGTCGGCTTCGGCCGCTTCCAAAAGGGAATCGGCGCGCACGGCGATGAGATAGGCCCGGGCCACCTCGGCGGCAATGCGATCGCGCGTGCTCTCCCGGTCAGCGCGCGCCCATCGAATGCCCACCCGTGAGGCTTGAAATCGACGGATGGCACTCAGGTCGAAAAGCGTCTGACGCAGCGTCGCCCGGGCATCGAAGGTGTTGAATGGCCCCACCACTTCCGGCCGACGAAACCCGGGTAGGGGAACGTCGATCCGAATGCCGATGGCATCGAGATTGATGGTTCGGTTTTGCTGACCGAGCGATGCCTCGACGTGGGGCAGAAGAGCAGCGCGCACTTCGGCCGACTGGGCTTCAGCCTGATGAATGAGCTGCTCGGCCAGTTGAACCCGAGCGTTTCCTTCGGGAGCCAATGCCATGGTCATGGCTTGCTTGAGACTGAGTTCCAGGACCGACCTGACCTGCCGGCCATCATTGCTCCGATCGTCAGAGCTGAGCGTTTGACCTCGCCCAGAGACCGAAAACAGCGCGATCAGGGTCACGGTCACCAAGCCCGCCCTGATCACTGAATGAGACCAGGAGAGCGATCGGTAAAGGCCCCACCAGGCGCTCCCCACAGAACCCGGCCGGACGGCCAGACGATTGATCGGTTGTTTCGTCATCGTGTTCCCTCCCTGTATGAGCGCAACGAGTTCACTGACGCGCCTACTCTCCCCCGACGAGAGCGAGCCCGCTCGTCGGCCCTCTGAGCTCAAGGCCATCAGATCGCCGATACTGTGTGGACGGGTCTTCATCGCTCATTGACTCATCATCGATTGGGTCGATAAATCATAACCTTGCCCCGGCAAAAATTAAATGCTAAAGTTACCGGCTATATTGGGGACGGGAATCATCTCTTACTGAAAACAGAATTGGGACCCTGTCGTCAGGGAGTCTTCCCCATGGGTGGGGGGACGCGAGCAATATCGGAGCATACGTGGTCAGACCATGAGGCCCGAACACAGGAAATACTATAACAAACTGCTGGCCGAACGAGAACATCTGCAGCGGATGATCCAACTGGAGGAGGGAGAACGCGTTGAATTGTCGACGGCTTCTGAAACGGGAGATGAAGTGGATGTGAGTGTGGTCGCTAACTTGCGCGAATACACCATCACGCGCGTCGATCAGGATCGGCAACGACTCCGGTTGGTCGAGGAAGCTCTCCAGCGAATCGAAGAGGGCGAATACGGGTATTGTTTGAACTGTGGCCAGCCCATCTCTTCCAAGCGACTGGAAGCGCTCCCCTGGGCACGGTATTGCGTCAAGTGCCAGGAACTGAAAGAACAAGGACTGCTGGAAGAGGAAGAAGAGGAAGAAGAAGATCTGGCCGCACGCTAGTGGCCGCTCTCCCGGGCTCGTGGCCTCTCTCACCGGGATGACCATCACTCATGAGCGCGTCCGCCTCTAACATCCCTCAACATGCGCTCGCCGGCTGTCGACCAACCGGCGAAATAAGGTGAACGCCCGTCAGCGGAATCATGACCGGGATCTATGACATCATCATCGTCGGGGGAGGTCATAACGGGCTGGTGGCGGCGGCATACCTGGCCCGGGCCGGCTTGAAGACGGTCGTTCTGGAACGGCGACCGGTGGTGGGCGGGGCTTCGGTGACCGAGAGCCCATGGCCCGGCTATCGGGTGTCCACGCTGGCTTATCTGTGTAGTTTATTTCACCCCCGCCTCATCGATGATCTCGACTTGCGGCGATTTGGTCTGCACCTCTATCCCAAAGATCCCGCTTCGTTCACGCCGTTTCCCGACGGTCGTCACCTCTTTCTCTGGCGCGATGGTCGAGCCACCTGCCGCGAAATCGAGAAATTCTCCCCTCGCGATGCCGCCGCGTATCCGCAGTACGAGGCGGAGCTGGAGCGCCTGGCTCGATTCGTCGAGCGTTATCTCCTGCGAACGCCCCCCAACCTGATCAGACGACGGGTCTCGGATCTCCTCGGTTTAGCCCGACTGGGATGGGAGAGCCTGAAGCTGGCCGATATCGATCTGCATCGCCTCATCAAGATGTTGGCGCAGAGTGTGAGTCAGTTTCTCGATGAGTGGTTTGAGTCCGAGGCCATCAAAGTCACTCTGGCCACCGATGGGATCATTGGCGCGGCGGGAGGACCGTCCACGCCGGGGACGGCTTACGTTTTGCTTCACCATATGATGGGGAGTGCCACCGGACAGCGCGGTCTCTGGGGATTCGTGCGCGGGGGCATGGGAGCGCTCAGTCATGCCATCGCTGAGTCAGCGCGGGCGCGGGGGGCGGAGATTCGCACGGGGGCTTCGGTCGCTCATATTCTCATCACCGATGGGCGCGCGCGCGGCGTCGTCCTGAAGGATGGTGAGGAACTGAGGGCCCGCGCCATCGTATCCAGTGTCGATCCCCGACGAACTTTCCTCAGCCTCATCGCCCCGGAACACCTGGACGCGGCGTTCCGCCGGGCGATAGAGAACATCCGTATGACGGGCTACGTCTTCAAAATCAATCTGGCCCTGGGGGGGCTCCCCGATTTCACCGCCTGTCCCGGCACGACGCTCGGACCGGTTCACCGGGCGACCATTCACATCTCTCCCTCGCGGGACTACCTGGACCGCGCCTGGAACGATGCTCTGGCCGGTCGACCGTCGGCCGCCCCCATGCTCGAATGCACCATTCCCACGGCCTACGACGACTCGTTAGCTCCACCGGGGAAACATATTCTCTCGCTCTTTGTGCAATATGCCCCCTATGATCTCGCCGAAGGAACCTGGGACGAGGTGAAAGAGAAGTTCGCCGATCGGTGCATCGAGCTGTTGAGCGAGTATGCGCCCAACGTGAAGACCCTCATCGAGGAGCGCCAGGTGATCTCGCCACTGGATCTGGAGCGCGAATATGGGTTAACCGGAGGACACATCTTTCATGGCGAGATGAGCCTCGATCAATTGTTCTTCCTGCGACCGGTGGCCGGATGGTGCCAGTACCGGACACCAATTGATGCTCTCTATATGTGTGGCTCCGGAACGCATCCCGGTGGGGGGGTCATGGGAGCGCCCGGGTATAATGCCGCGCGAGAAATTCTGAAGGATTTTCGACGGCGGAAACCTTGACACTCGATTTTACCGTGTGCTAACGTAGGCTGTCATCGTCAGTCGAACAACGGGATGAGCTGTGCACAAGCTAGCGATTCTGGCTGAACAAGGAAATGTTCTGCAACCGGATGCCAGTGCAGTGGTCGTTTTCTTCACGGCGGTCATCTTGGCTTGGCTTCTGAATCGCATTCTCTTCAAGCCCATTAATCATGTCCTGGACGAGCGGCTCCGTCGCACTCATGGATATATCTCGGAAGCCAAGGCGATGCTCGCCGAGTATGACCGGAAAGTCACTCAGTACGAGACCGCCCTCCGGCGCGCGCGAGCCGAAACGTACGCCCTGTTAGAAAAACGGCGGCGCCAAGCACTGGCCCATCAAGCGCAACTGCTGGAAGCGACGAAACAAGAAGTGGCCGATGAAATCGCCCGTGCCCGTGAACAAATCCAGAAACAGGTGGCCCAAGCCAAAGCCGAGCTGGCCGACGAAGCGCTCACCATGGCCCGCCACCTGGCCGATACGTTGCTGGGCCGCCGGATCGAGGAGGTGACGCGAATTCCGTGATACATCCACACGCGCTGACCGACCTGGCGTTCATCGCTCCCGAGATTCCTCAACTCGTCAACTTGCTGGTGTTTCTCGGTATCACGTATTACCTGGTTCGAAAACCCACCGCCCAGTGGTTTCACGAACGCCGTCAACGTATCCGTCGCGAGCTGAACCACGCCCGAGTGGAGCGAGAGAAGGCTCAGGCCAAACTGCGGGAGATCGAGGCGCGGCTCGCTCGTCTGGATGAGGAGATCGAGGAACTCAAACGGAGAGCCCAGGCCGAAGCCGAAGCCGAAGAAGTGCGCATTCAGGCTCAGGCCCGATTGCAAGCGGAAAAATTGCGAGCCCAGGCGCGACGAGATATCGAGAGCGCCGCCCGCGCCGCTCAACTGGAGCTGAAGGCATTCGTGGCCCAGCAGACGGTGGAGCTGGCCAGATCGCTCATCCGCCAGCAGATGACCGAAGAGGATCACCACCGATTGGTGGAAGTGTTCAGTGACCGGCTTCAGGAGGTGCGCCAATGATCGGGAAGATTGCCCTGCGCTATGCCTCGGCGCTGGTCGATCTGGCGTTGGAGAAAGGACAACAGGATGTGGTACGGGAAGAACTCGGTTACTTCAGCGAGGTGATGCGCACCGTGCCTTCCATCGCGCTCGTCTTCGCCAATCCGGCGGTGACCAAACCGGAGAAAGAGCGCGTACTGGATGCTCTCCTGCAGCGGACGCGCCCCACTCCCCTGACCGAAAATTTCCTTCGCCTGCTGGTGAAAAACGATCGTTTCCAACACCTGGAAGAGATCCACGCGGCGTTCTTGAGAGAGCTGGACAACCGAATGGGTATTGTGACGGCCGATGTCATCAGCGCTCGTCCGTTGACCGACGAACAGTTCCAGTTATTGAGACGCCGACTGGAGCAGTTGACCGGAAAACGGGTGCGAATCAGGGCCAGCGCCGAGCCGGCGTTGATTGGTGGGGTGGTCGTTCGCATCGGCAGCGAGGTCTACGATGGATCGATTCAAACGCAATTGGAGCACCTTCGGAGACAATTAGCCGAATAATCGAAGATCGAGGAGTTTGCCCTATGGAAAAAATCAGGGCCGACGAAATCAGCAATTTGATTCGGCAACAAATCGAGAATTTCGGCGCTTCGGTGGCCGTCGAAGAAGTGGGGAGCGTCATCAAGGTAGGCGATGGCATCGCCGAGATTTATGGGCTGGAGAAAGTGATGGCCGGCGAACTCCTGGCCCTCCCCCACGACGTCGCCGGGTTAGCGCTCAACCTGGAAGAAGACAAAGTGGGCGCCGTGCTGTTTGGCGATTATCACCTCATCAAGGAAGGCGATGAGGTGAAGCGTACGCGGCGCATCATGCAGGTGCCCGTGGGCGAAGCGCTCATCGGCCGCGTCGTCGATGCCCTCGGTCGCCCCATTGATGGTCGTGGCCCCATCGTCACCGAGACTTACGGTCACGTCGAGCGGCTGGCGCCGGGCGTGGTGGATCGCCGCCCGGTTCACGAACCCCTGCAGACCGGGTTGAAGGCCATCGATTCGATGATCCCCATCGGTCGCGGGCAACGCGAACTGATCATCGGCGACCGTCAGACGGGGAAGACGGCCATCGCCGTCGATACGATCATCAACCAGAAGGGCAAGGACGTGATCTGCATTTACGTGGCCATCGGCCAGAAGAAGTCCACCGTCGCCCAGGTCGTCAAGACGCTGGAGGATCATGACGCCATGTCCTACTCGATCGTCGTCTCGGCGACGGCCTCCGAACCGGCAGCCATGCAGTATCTGGCTCCCTACGCCGGATGCGCGATGGGCGAGTACTTCCGCGATCGCGGCCAACACGCCCTGGTCATCTACGATGACCTCTCCAAACATGCTGCCGCGTATCGCGAGATTTCGTTACTTTTGCGCCGACCGCCGGGTCGAGAAGCTTACCCCGGCGACGTGTTCTACCTCCACTCGCGATTACTGGAGCGGGCGGCCAAATTCAACGAAGAGAATGGGGGCGGCTCGCTCACCGCTCTGCCCATCATCGAGACGCAGCTCGGGGATGTGTCGGCCTATATCCCCACCAACGTCATCTCCATCACCGATGGGCAGATCTACCTGGAGACCGATCTTTTCCATAGCGGCATTCGCCCGGCGATCAATGTGGGCATCTCGGTCTCCCGCGTCGGTGGGGCGGCTCAGATCAAAGCGATGAAGCAGGTGGCCGGGCGCCTTCGGCTGGAACTGGCCCAGTATCGAGAACTGGCCGCTTTCGCCCAGTTCGGATCCGATTTGGATAAGGTCACTCAGGCGCAACTGAACCGCGGTCGCCGATTGACCGAACTCCTCAATCAACCGCAATATCAACCCATGGACGTGGAAAAGCAAGTGCTGGTCATCTGGGCGGGCACCAACGGCTATCTCGACGATTTGCCCGTCGAGGATGTGAAACCCTTCGAGCAGGGTCTCCTCCGATTCGTCGAAAACAGCCGGGGGAGTCTGCTGGAGAAGATCGCCACCCGGAAAGCCATTGATGAGGAGATCGAGGCCGAATTGAAAGACGCGGTGAGCGAATTCAAGGAACGCTTCCTCGCCGAGCGGAGCGAGCACGCCGAACTCGCTGCTGAAACTCAAGACCGATGGGCCGATGATGGAGGAGCGGTAGTCGGTGCTGGCGCGCCCACCGGCGAAGCGACCGGCCCGACGTCTTCATAACCGGAGTCCCTATGCCCAGTTTTCAAGATCTGAGACGACGCATTCGCGCCGTGCGCAATATGCAGCAGGTCACTCGGGCCATGAAGATGGTCTCGGCGGCGAAACTTCGGCGCGCCCAGGAACGAGTGACCGCCGCTCGTCCCTATGCCGAGAAGATGGCCGACGTCCTCGGCAATCTGGCCCATCGCGTGGAGGAATACACTCATCCACTGCTGGAGCAACGAGGAGACGACCATCTTCTTCTCGTGCTCATCACGGCGGATCGGGGGCTCTGCGGAGCGTTCAACACCAACTTGATTCGCGCGGCTCAGGATTTTCTCCGCCAGAATGCCGATAAGCGCGTCGAACTGGTGACTGTCGGTCGCCGGGGTCGAGATTTCTTCCGTCGACGCCGGGTGCCCATCCGCGAAGCGTACACCAAGATCACTGATCGGCGAGTGGAATTCGCCAATGCCCAGGAGATCGCTCATCGGCTCATCCAGGACTTTTGCGATCCCAAACAACAGATCGATCGCGTGTTCATCCTCTACAGCGAGTTCCAATCGGCCATGCGTCAACACGTCAAACTGGAGCAACTGCTCCCGCTCGGCGGATTCGCCGATCGGCCCCCCGCGCGATCGGACGCGCTCGTCGAGTACATCTATGAGCAATCCCCGGCCGAGATCTTCGGCCATCTTCTGCCGCACTATGTAGAGACGCAAGTGTATCGGGCGCTGCTGGAATCGGCAGCATCAGAACACGGAGCGCGAATGGTGGCTATGGACGCGGCCACCAATAACGCCTCAGAAATGATCAACACATTGACGCTCCAACTGAACCGGGTGCGTCAGGCATCCATCACCAAAGAAATCATCGAGATCGTCAGCGGGGCCGCCGCCCTGGAAGAGATCACGTCATAGACTCCTCTCATCGTTGTCGAGCGATCCACCCTCGTGATGCCGTACCATGCTCGGGCCTGTCTCGCTCAAGGGTCCTGGGGTGGGGAGCACCCCCAGGCTCAGGCGCACCCCTCCAGAGACAACGCTCATGGGATGGGGGGAGCGATTCTCCAATGAAAGAGGACAACGGGGAATGCGGATGAGAGGATTCGAACCTCCACGGGGTTGCCCCCACTAGCTCCTGAGGCTAGCGCGTCTACCAGTTCCGCCACATCCGCATGCGTATCCAATTTTAATCAAGGATGAGGGGGTTGGCAAGATGTGTCTTCGCTCCTCCAGGCTGGCTCGAACCGGTGAACTCTGAAGTGGTCCGAGAAAAGGGCCGGGCCGATTGGTGCCATCATGACGGCCAGCCACGCCTTCATAGTTCCAGGAGCAACGCGGCGAGCAGCGCTGTGCGCTCGGCCAGTGAAGGGATGAGCACGTGTTCATGAGCGGCGTGCGCTCCATCCCCATCTGGACCCAGGCCGTCCAGGGTTGGAATCCCCCAAGCTGCCGTGTAACTCCCCTCGCTCGCCCCTCCGGCTGCCCCCTCCAGTAAATCGAATCCGAGGCGGGCGGCGATCGTGCGGGCACGTTGATAGAGGGAGACGATCGCTTCGGTCCGCTCCATGGGCGGAACAGAGAGATCGCCGAGAACCTCGATCTCGGCCCCATCCAGGATGGGCTGAGACTGGCGAATAGTCTCGATGACCCTCCTCCCCTGCTCCAGGGTGGGAAACCGAATGTCGATCTCGGCTTCCGCCCGATCGGGAACGACGTTGGCTCGCCGCCCCCCTCGAATGACGCCCACATTGACGCTGAGTCCTTGGCCCCACTCATTCAACGCCGACAATCGGACGAGCTGATGGGCCAACTCAATGATGGCATTGACGCCCTGCTCCGGCGCCAATCCCGCATGCGCCGATCGCCCCCGCACTCTCAAGATGAGGCGAGCCGTCCCCTTGCGGGCCGTCTTGACTGCTCCCCCGGGCAGAGGAGGCTCCAATACGAGAACGCTCTGGCATCGCCGGGCCTCCCGCTCCAGAATATGACGATACGGTCTGCCTCCTACTTCCTCCATGGATGTGAACAGGAAAGTGGCCGAACGCTTCGGACGAAGGTCGAGTGCCCGCAGGGTTCGCAAGGCGAACAGGGCCACGGTGAGTCCCCCTTTCATGTCGAATGACCCGGGTCCGTAGAGCCTCTCCCCCTCGATGCGCACCGGACGATCGCGGAGCGTGCCGAGCGGCCACACGGTATCCATGTGACCGAGCACGAGCAACGCGCCGTCGCCTCCGCCGGTGCGGGCGCGAACCAAATCCCCAGCGCCGCTGACCGGTATGCGTTCCACCTCCCGACTCACTGGGGCGAACTGGTCAGCGAGAAATCCGGCCAGTCGATTGAGGGCATCCGGCTCGTTCGAGGGGGATTCCATCTCCACCATCTGGCGGAGCATTCGAATCATCTCGGGCGTTTGCCGCCTCGCATAGTCCAGTATGTCGCGCATCATCCTCTCAGAGACGTAAGCATACCTCAAAATAGCCGGTTTGTGTATTGAGTGACGCCCCTCGGGTGCGCCTCGAGCCCCCTCGAGACGCCCGGCGAGCGAACCTCATTCAAGAGAGAGGGGAATGCCGCATGGAAGGGGCCTCGGATCATAGATCGGGGCAATCACCGTGAACGCCGACTGTTGACGCCAGGGGTGAGGGTGTGATAGGAGTCTATGCTCAATGCACCGGGCGATCCATACGGTGACCCATTCGAACCATGACAGCCGCGCGCGAAGGAAGCGAAATGTCATCATCACGTGCATGGAGGTGTGGGGTTATGATGCGCAGAGCCATTGTCCTCATTGGCTTGTTCACGCTCGTGCCGACCGCCCTGGTCCGGGCACAAGAGAAACGACTCACCATAGATGACCTCTATGATCCGCAGAAGCGGATCAATTTCAGTGGCTCGCCGCCGCTCGATCTTCGCTGGCTCGATGCCGAGCACTACCTGCAACGGAAGGTCGATCCCAAGACTGGCGAGGTTCAACTCCTCACCGTTCACGCTCTGACGGGAGAGGCGGCGTCGTTTCTCGACGCCGAGCGCATGGAAGCCGCTTTCGCCCAACTGCCCGGATTCACTGCCGATGAAGCTCGACGCATCGCCCGAGGAGGGATGTACACGATGAACAAGGATCATACCGCCTTGCTCATCACCCACGCTGGCGACCTGTTCTATTACGACGTGGCCGGTGGTCGCGCCATTCGATTGACGCACACTCCGGAACCCGAGCAAGAGGCCGATTTCAGCCCCGACGGCAAGCTGGTCAGTTTCGTGCGCCGCCATAATCTCTACGTGGTGGACATTGCCACCCAACGGGAACTGGCTTTGACCACGGATGGCGGACCGAAACGACTCAATGGCCGACTGGATTGGGTGTATCAGGAAGAGGTCTACGGTCGAGGTCATTTCCGAGGATACTGGTGGAGTCCCGATTCCAGCCGGATCGCTTACCTTCAACTCGACGAGTCGCCGGTGAACACGTTCACCGTCGTGGATCATATCCCTTATCGGTTGCGGCTAGAGGTGACCCCGTATCCCAAGGCGGGAGATCCCAATCCCCTGGTTCGCTTGGGCGTCGTTCGGGCGTCTGGAGGAGCGACGCGGTGGGTGGACCTCTCCCGCTATCAACCCATCGAGTTCCTCATCGTCCGCGTGGGATGGACGCCCGACGGCAAGAACGTCGTCTTCCAGGTGCAGAATCGCGAGCAAACGTGGCTCGATCTCAATCTGGCCGATCCCGAGAAGGAGACGTCAACCACGCTGTTGCGCGAGACCTCCAAAGCCTGGGTGAACGTCCACGATCAACCCTATTGGCTGAAGGATGGGTCGTTTCTCTGGTTCAGCGAACGCACGGGATGGAAACACCTCTATCACTATCGCGGCGATGGGACGCTCATCGGCCAGATCACGTCCGGTCGATGGGAAGTCCGCCGGTTGTACGGCGTCGATGAAGACCATCAGATCATATATTTTTCGGCGACCGAACACAGTCCCATCGCGCCACATACCTATCGGATTCGCCTGGATGGGAGCGGATTTCGACGCTTGACCGAGAGAGCGGGCACCCATCGTGCGAGCTTCAATCCCACGTACACCTACTTCATCGATTACTGGAGCGATATCACCACCCCTCCCCAGGTTCGCCTCTACGATGTTCGGGGGGAACTGGTCAGAGTCATCGACGAAAACAAGGTCGAGGCGCTCCAGGAGTATAAGCTGGGCACGCCCCAATTCCTCCAGGTGAAAACGCGGGATGGGTTCGTCATGGAAGCGCTGATGATCAAACCGCCCGATTTCGATCCCCGGAAGACGTATCCGGTCATGTGCTACATCTACGGCGGTCCTCACGCTCCCATGGTGAGGAATGCCTGGGGCGGAACGAATTATCTCTGGCATCAACTCCTGGCCGAGCGCGGATATATCATCTGGATCTGCGATAACCGCACGGCCAGCGGCAAGGGCGTGGAATCGACATGGCCGGTATACGGCCGTTTTGGAGAACTGGAACTGAGAGATCTGGAAGACAGCCTCGACTGGTTGAAACGGCAACCTTACGTGGATGGCTCTCGGATTGGTCTCTGGGGATGGAGCTATGGTGGATTCATGACCTGCTACGCGCTGACCCATAGCACGAGTTTCAAGATCGGCATCGCTGGAGCCCCGGTGACCGACTGGCGGGACTACGATACGATCTACACCGAGCGATACATGAAGCGACCTCAAAACAATCCCGAGGGCTACCGGAAGAGTTCGCCGGTCCACGCCGCCGAGCATCTGCACGGAAAATTGCTCATCATCCATGGCACGATTGACGACAACGTTCATCTTCAAAATACCATCCAGTTCATCTACGCCTTGGAGAAGGCGGGCAAGGAGTTTCAACTCCTGCTCTATCCGCGATCGCGTCATGGCATCCGAGACCCATTACTGGTGAAGCATCTTCGCACGGCCATGACGAATTTCATACTGGAGAACTTGTGAGGCATCGCGGCGCTCTCACCCGCTGGCCGCGGCTCCATCGCTCGGATGGGGGAAGATTCCTTCCCCCAATAGCCGAACGGCGCCAGATATGGTATTGTATAAATTTTGTCGAGAGAAATGGGCGGCGCGACGACCGCCCGCGAGCGGTGAACTTCAACAGGGATATGCTCGTCATGCGCAACGAAAAAAAGGCCGGCAAGCGGCCAGCTTGCGTCACATGCTCTTCCTCCAGGAGGTGAGATCGTGTTCTGTGCCGTGGACATCCTGACCGGATTTCTGGGTAGTGGGAAGACGACGCTTCTCAAGCACATCCTGGAGCACGGACTCGGTCAAAAACGGGTCGCGGTCATCGTCAATGAAATTGGCGAGATCGGCATCGATGGTCGAGCGATCGAGTGCATGAATGTGGAGAAGATGATCGAATTGACGTCGGGATGCATTTGCTGCTCGGTGAACACGCAGTTTGCGCTCGCGCTGCAATCCATCATGGACACGGTCAGTCCCAATCTCATCATCATTGAAACGACCGGGCTGGCCGATCCGGTGAGGCTGGCCGATGAGGTTCACGCTGCCGGCTTTCGCGTGGATGCCATCATCACCGTCGTCGATGCCGCTAATATTCTCGACCACTTCCGAGCCAGTTCGGTGACCAAACGCCAGGTGGCCATGGCCGATTTCATCGTGCTGAACAAGCTCGATCTCGTCGATGAGCGGCATCGACGGAAGGTGGAGCGACGGCTTCGCTGGCATAACCGACGTGCGCTCATTGTGCCGACGCAGTTTGGTGCTGCTCCCCATGACATCCTGTTCGGAACGAGCGCCGCCATCCATCGGGAGCGGTTGCGAGCGCGCGAGCACGTCCGACGGGATCTGGCCGCTCAATCCAGCGATGATCACCTCAGCGATGATGGCATCACGGCGTTCACCTACGAGAGCCGGCGCCCGCTGGATCGTCGCCGGTTCGAGCGATTCTTGAAAAAACTTCCCTCATCGGTCTATCGGGCCAAAGGGATCGTCCGATTCGACGAGTCCTCGCCGTTCGCTTCCCTATTCAATTACACCTGTGGTCGCTTCGATTTCGAATGGTATCGTATCCCCGATCGATCGCTCGACCATTTCGTCAATCAAGGAATCTTCATCGGCAAAAACATCCAGGCGATGCGCCAGCAGATCCTGGAGAAACTGGCGCAGTGCGAGAAGGAAGAGACTGATACCTGAGGGTCGAGGTGGCCGGATCCCGAATTGATGAGCGAGAGTCCTTGTGGCCGCCGCGAGCCGATCGCGATACGCTCGCATCAAGGCCGGGGAATGGGGCCTGCTTCCAGGAGCGTATGTCCCAGGCTGTGATGTTGCGCTTCTGCGGAACTCTTGACGTTCACCGGGTGCACTGCACGGCCCGACTGGTTGCATTCATTGCGGGCTCAACCCTAGAATATAGCTTTTGATGAGGAGAGGACCGAGGGAGAATGAGGAGCATCGAGACAGAACTCAAAGCGCGCGTCATAGCTATCATCGACGAGCTTTACGGAATCCGACTGGACCATGTGACCGTCGAAATTCCCCCTCGACCGGCATTCGGAGATATCGCCCTGCCCATCGCCTTCGAGCTGGCCAAACAGCTCAAACAATCGACTGGAGAGAAACAGGTTCCTCGCCGACTGGCCGAAACCATTGCATCGCGGCTTGGCCAACTGGAGGGCATTTCCCGCATCGACGTCGCCGGACCGGGTTACATTAACGTCTTTCTGGATCGCCCTCGTTATCTCCGGGCGCTGCTGGAGCCCGTCGTTCCACCTCAGCCCAGCCAGGACAAGCTCATCGTGGAACACACCAGCGTGAATCCGAACAAGGCGGCGCACATCGGCCACTTACGCAATGCCGTGCTCGGCGACACCCTGGTTCGATTGCTTCGCGCCCTGGGGCAAAAGGTGGAAGTGCAGAACTACATTGACAACACCGGCGTTCAGGTGGCCGACGTGGTCGTTGGATTCAAGTATCTGGAAAAGAAATCGCTCGATGAGATCCAGCGCATCACGGGCAAATTCGATGATTATTGCTGGGATCTCTACGCTCGCGTGACCGAATGGTACGATCAGAATCCGGACAACCTGGCCTATCGGCGACAGACGCTCCAAGAGATCGAAATCGAGGATCATCCCACCGCCCGGATGGCCGACTATATTTCGATGCGCGTGCTCAACCACCATCTCGACACCATGGATCGGTTGGGCATTCGCTATGACGTCCTCCCGCGGGAGAGCGATATTCTGCACTGCCGTTTTTGGGATCGGGCGTTTGAAATTCTCAAGCAGGCCGGCGTCATCGTCTATGAAACGAAAGGCCGCAACAAAGGCTGTTGGGTGATGCGCGCCAATGCGGGAGATCGTCAAACGTCGTCCACCTCATCGGAAGATGAATACAGCGAAGACAAGATCCTCGTCCGCTCTGATGGTACGGTGAATTACACAGGCAAAGACATCGCCTATCACCTGTGGAAGCTGGGTAAGCTGGGCATTGATTTCAACTACAAGCCATTTCGCTCTTATCCGGACCGGCACCAGACGTGGATTACGACTGCCGAAGCATCCGAGGCGACGCGCATCACGCGACCGATTTTCGGATTCGGGTCGGCCTATCTCAATGTCATCGGATCCGAGCAAACTTATCCGCAGAAGGTCGTGAAACAAGCCATTGCCGCCGTCGCGCCCGATGTGAATATCGAGCGCTGCGTCCACGTGGCCTATGAGAAGGTGGCGCTCTCGCCCCGAGCCTGTATGGAACTGGGCATCGAGTTGAAGCCGGAGGAACGAGAGCGGCAACAGATCAGCATGTCGGGACGCCGGGGATTGGGCGTGAAAGCCGACGAGCTCATCGACAAGCTGGAACAACGAGCGTTGGAAGAAGTTCGCTCGCGCCATCCCGATCTGCAGGAGCCCGCGCAACGAGAGATCGCCCACCTCATCGCCGTCGGCGCTCTCCGCTACTTCTTGCTCAAGTACACCCGCACCAGCGTCATCACCTTCGATTTCGACGACGCCCTCTCCTTCGACGGGGAAACCGGTCCCTACATTCAGTATGCCATCGTCCGAGCGCAGAGCATCTTCCGCAAACTGGATGCCTCGGGGATCCGGCGAGGTCATCTCGCCGAGATCTCCGACGACCGGTTGACCACGCTCCTCAGCGGAGAGAGCGGCGACGATCTCTGGTCGCTCATCTACCTGGCCGGACGCCTGGATGACACCGTTCGACAAGCGAGCGAGAATCTGGAGCCGGCATTGCTGGCCAAATACACCTTCCAACTGGCACAGCGATTCAACCTCTTCTATCATCACTACCACATCCTTCGAGAGCCCGATGAGGCGCGGCGCACACTGCTCATCACCGTGACGGAGGTCGTGGAACGACAACTCCGGCGCGCTCTCGACCTCATGGGCATCGGCGTCCCGGAGAAGATGTAACCGTGGTTGGCGATGTGCAGAGGTCTCCCCGGCTCGCCGAGGAGGATGGCCATGAGAATCCTCTCTCTTCATGTCGATCACTTTCGCAGCGAGGTGACCGAGCGCGGTCGATCCCGGATCCTCGAGGAGCCCGAGGAAAGGGTCGTTTCTGTCGGCGAGGCGCTGGTCATCCTCAGTTGTGTGGAACGGGCTGATGAGACCGATCCGTCCTCCGTCGTCCGTCGAGCCGCTGATGAGATCGAAACCATGGCCCGACAGCTCAAGGTGGACACGCTGGTCATTCACTCATTCGCTCATCTCTTTGCCGAGCTGGCCAGGCCGTCTACGGCACTCGATGTGCTCAAAGAGTTGACTGCGGAGCTTCGGTCGCGTGGCTTCACCACGTATCGCACGCCGTTCGGCTGGTTCAATACGCTGGATCTCAGAGCCAAAGGACACCCCCTGTCCCGAATGGCTCGCGTGATTCCTCCCGATGAACCGTTGAAGGCGTCTCCGTCACCCCGATGAGTCACGATGCGCGATGAAGATGCGCGCTCCATCGAGCGGGATGAAACCGAGCGCTCTCTGATCGGACCTCCGCCAGCCTTGATTGCGTCTGGTGTGGTGTTCGACTATGATTGTTCGGCACTCAACCGTGGTGGAGAAATCATGAGCTTCATTGAGATCTCATCGGTGGCCCTGGATGCCCTTCGGAGCAATCGGTTGAGGACGGGCCTCTCGCTGCTCGGCATCACGATTGGGACGGCGGCAGTCATCATGGTGGGCGCGGCGACGCGAAGCGGGCGGTTCCTCATCTTCGACGAGCTCATGACCTTCGGCCTCCGGTCGATCTGGGTGTATCGCGTGTATGAGAAAACCCGACCGGGAGAACCGGTCCGGAGCGGCACGGGCATTGATCTCTCCGAT
Source organism: Blastocatellia bacterium (assembly GCA_026985075.1). Lineage (GTDB taxonomy): Bacteria > Acidobacteriota > Blastocatellia > HR10 > J050 > J050. Next base: position 16,681 of record JALSQX010000033.1, read on the forward strand.
ATCCGGGCGATCCGAAAAGAGATTCCCTCGATCGCCTATGTGACGCCCATCGCCCAGGAGATGACCTGGGCGACGAGTAATGGACACTATCACCGCGTCCGGCTCCAGGCGGTTAATCATGAACATGCGGCCATCAATAACGATGAGGCCAAGACCGGGCGATTGCTCTCCTGGATCGATGATCGGGCCGGACAACCGGTGGCCGTCATCGGAACGGATGTAGCCCAGGCGCTCTTCCCCACCACTGATCCTATCGGTAAAACCATCCGCGTTGGTCGGGGGTCGTACACGGTGATCGGCATCCTCGAACCACGGAGCCGGGATTTCCTCAACAGCGTCGGCATCACCGGCGGTGGTCATCCTAACGAACGCGTGCTCGTCCCCATCACCGCCTACTATAAGGTCGCGCCTCGCCGGGAAGTGGAATACCTTCAAGCGGCCGTCGTCGATCCGGCACATGCGGCGGAGACGGCCGAGCAGGTCATCGATTTGCTCCGACGACGGCACCGAGGGAAGTACCGGTACCGAGCCCAGGTCATGCAAACCTACATTGACACGGCCAATAAGATCATTGGGACCGTCTCGTGGTTGGGCAGCGTGGCGGCGGCCATCTCGTTATTGGTCGGGGGCATCGGCATCATGAACGTGTTGACCACGGCGGTCATTGAGCGCACGGCGGAGATTGGCCTGCGCAAGGCCGTGGGCGCGCGGCGCCGGGATATTCTGTTGCAGTTTCTCCTGGAAGCCGTTCTCCTCTGCCTCATTGGGGGCGTGCTCGGCGTGGTATTGGGTTCGGCGGCTATCGTGACCATCGAGCGTGTGAGCGGAAAACCTGAGTTGCTCGCCTGGAAGTATATCATTGTGGCTATCGTCGTCTCGTTTCTCACCGGCATCCTGGCCGGACTCTATCCGGCTCACCGGGCCGCTCGACAGGATCCCATTGAGGCCCTCCGGTATGAATGACGGGAAGTCCCGCTCTGGCGCTACGTGTTCCCCTCATCACACTCGGCGGACCATTGTCAGAGATGAAGGAATTTGCTAGAGTCATGGATCGATGCACACTGACCAGTTGTCGAGAAAGGAGGAGCTATGAGGACGAGTCGTTCCACGCTCGCTTGGGCGTCGCTTGTAGTCATTCTCCTGGTCGGCGGATGGCGCGTTCCCACGTTGGAGGAGCGCCCCGCTGAACGGATCGCTCGGGCCGTGGCGGCCCTCCGCGAAAAGCTCATCCGGACGCGCCGCGATTTCCACGCCCATCCCGAGTTATCCAATCGAGAGGAGCGAACGTCGCGCGTCATCGCCGAGCGACTGCGGGAGCTGGGTCTGGAAGTTCGCCCACACGTGGGTAAGTACGGGGTCGTCGCCCTGCTCAGAGGCGAGCATCCCGGGCCCGTCGTCGCCTACCGCGCCGATATGGATGCCCTCCCCATCACAGAGACGATCGATGTTCCCTACAAGTCGCAGAATCCGGGGGTGAAACATGCCTGCGGTCACGATGTCCATATGACGGTAGCGCTCGGCGTGGCCGAGGTCCTCAGTCAGATGCGCGATGCCATCCATGGAACGATCAAATTCATCTTCCAGCCAGCCGAAGAAGGACCGCCGCCGGGAGAAGAAGGGGGCGCGCGGTTGATGATCAAAGAGGGGGCGCTGGAGAATCCGCGGCCGGCGGCGATCTTCGGACTCCACGTCATGCCCCAGATAGAGGTCGGGAAGATCGGTTATAATATCGGTCCGGCGATGGCCTCGTCCGATCGCTTCGTCATCACCATCCACGGGAAGAAGATTCATGGAGCATATCCTCATGGGGGGATTGATGCCGTGGTGGTGGCCGCGCACGCCGTGTTAGCGCTGCAAACCATCCGGAGTCGGCGCATTGATACGCAAGAACCCATGGTTCTCTCGGTGGGCATCATTCGCGGAGGAAATCGCTTCAATATCATCGCCGATGAGGTGACTTTGGAAGGGACGGTGAGGACGCTCAATGAAGATGTCCGTCGCCGGGTTCAGCAACTCATGCACCAAACGCTCAAAGGAGTGACCGAGAGCTTCGGTGCTCGTTACGACATGCTCTATGAAGAGGGCGCGCCGGTCACCTTCAACAATCCCGATCTGGTGCGCGAAATGCTGCCCACCATCGAGCGGGTGGTGGGGAAGGAGAACGTCTTTTCGCCCAAACCGCAGATGGGCGCGGAAGATTTCGCCTATTTTGCTCAGCGCGTCCCCGGTTTCTACTTCTTCCTGGGCGTGGGGAACAAAGCCAAGGGCATCACGGCCATGATCCATACGCCGGAATTCGATGTGGATGAACGGAGTCTGGAGATCGGGACGGAAGTGGCGGCCAATCTCCTCCTGGACTATCTTCGACATCACGCTCAACCGGCGGCCGGCTCAAACGGGAACGGAACGGCTCGCTGATGTTGATGGCCGAGTGCGTTCACCGATCGCTCAGCGTGAGCTCGCCGAAACCCTCGCCCGCCCATGACTGACCGCGTCGACGATTCTCAACGAGGATCACCGCATCTGCCACCGCTGGCTCCGGCGGATCTCCCCGCGTATCCGGGGAGCTTCTGGCGGCTGGTCGGCCCCGGCGCCGTCCTGGTCGGCCTCTCCATCGGTGCTGGCGAGCTGATCATCTGGCCGACGGCCGTGGGGCGGTATGGATCGGGCATGATTTGGGCGGCGGGCGTGGGCATCCTGTTTCAGATGATCATCAACCTGGAAGTGGCCCGATACACGCTGGCCACGGGAGAAACGGCCTATACCGGGTATGCCCGCCTGTGGCGAGGGTACGCCGTCGTCTTCATCATCCTCAATGTGACCTCCTGGCTGTTGCCCGGGTGGGCTCGCAGTTGCGGCAGCGCCTTGCGCGCGCTGGTGCTGGGGCCCCGCGTGACGCCCGCCGAAGGTGGTCCCGACTGGGTGTGGACCACGTTGACGTTCGTTATCGTGACCCTGGCTCTGTTCGGGCCGAAAGTCATTTACCGCTCGGTCGAACGATGGACCGAATCGATGGTCGTCATCGCCGTCCTCGGTTTGGTCGTCCTGGCGGCGCTGGTGGGTACGGCCGAGCACTGGAAAGCCGTCGCTCGAGGAGCCGTGAACCTGGGGCATAAGGAGCCGAGCGTGGGGTATCCTCGGTTCTTCAGTTGGATCGTCTTCGCCGGAGCCGGTGGGACGGCCAATCTGTTCTACTCGTTCTATCTGCGCGATAAGAACATGGGCATGGGTGCCCGCATCCCGGTGCTCACCAATATTCTCCGCGACCGGGAACCGCGCGACTCTCTGACCGGATATGGCTTCCCCGATCAGGGGCCGAACGTCGCGCGATGGCGGAGATGGTGGCGCCACGCCGTCCAGGATCAATTGCTCTTCTTCTGGCTCCTGAACAGTTTCACCATTCTTCTGTTCATCTTCGCCTCCCTCGCCGTGGTTCACCCCCTGACCGAGCGAGGCCTCGTTCAATGGGATGGGCTGAGGGCCTACTATCAGGGTAAGGAGATCGGTTTCCTGGCGCTGGAAGCATTGGCGCTCGGCCAGATGTTTCCCCCGGCCATGACGATCTTTCTTCTGGTGGCCGTCGCCACGCTCCTTTCGACGCAATTGACGCTCGTCGATGGCGTGGCCCGGAGCCTCTCGGACCTCATTCACACCAACTTCGCCTTCGCGCGTCGAAGGCCGCTCGGCGTCTGGTACGCCTGGGTGGCCGGAGCCTGGATCGTATTGGGATGCGCGCTCACCTACGTGCTGGAAACGAGCACTCGCGCGCAGAGCTTCTTGTTCCTGACCGGGTTTTCCGGGGGTATCGCCATGGCCATTTACTGTCCTCTGACCATGCTCATGAACCGGCGCTTTCTGCCAGCGAGCGCGCGGCCCGGCCCGCTGATGACGGCCTTGATGGGTCTGGCCAGCGCCTTCTACGTGGGCTACGCCGTTTATTCCGTCGTCACCTTATTGACCCCTTGAGGAGGTGGTGTCAGAGCTTGAACTTCTTCTGCTCGGGATCGCGATCCTCCGTCAACTCCTTCAACAGCCTTTCGACTCGTTGTCGCTCGCGCTCGGTCTTTTCGCGGTCGACGCGGAAGGTCACTTCGAGGTGATCCCCCGCCTGGGCGTTGGCGGGGAGGTAGTGGAGAGGAATATCCAGTCGAACGGCGTCGTCATCATCGGTGTAACAAACGGCCCATCCGCTCTCGATGCGATCGATGATCAGTCTCATCTCTCCCTCGAAAATAGAGGGTAGCGCAAGTTGTCAGCTTGCGCTACTTCCCCCAACGAGTCCATTTTCATCCTGGCGGTGTGGCTCCAGGCCATGAGTGACTCCTCCGAAAATACGTGGCGCAAGTTGGCATCTTGCGCTCTTACACGACCCTCACCGTTCGTGGTGGGCACAGGCCCATGCGCGCGTCCTCCAGAAAAAGAGTGGAGCGCCCGCTGCCCGCGCGCGCTCACGCCCATCTATCCCCGGCGCACTCAGAGTTCATGAACGGTTTCCTCAGCGTTCACCGGAACGCCCTCTCGGGCACCTCCGTCGCGCGGTCCTCGACGGATCGGTGTCCGGAGGAACGTCCAACCCACACATCGGCGCTCGTCGGATATTCGGTCTCGATCCAATAAGACCTGCGATCGACCGAGATGGTGATCTCCCCATGGAGGTCCGTCCGATAGAGAGTGGGAACCACGGCCCGGAGCCGATCGAGCGTCTCCTGGGCGGGATGTCCATAGGGATTTCCGGCCCCACACGATATGATGGCGACTTCAGGGCGAAGGCGCTCGAGAAAGGGCCGCGACGTCGCATATCGCGATCCATGATGAGCGACCTTGAGAATGTTGGCCGAGAGGGACGGATAGGTCCGGAGCAGCCGCTTCTCAGTTTCCCTCTCGCTGTCTCCGGTGAGGAGCAGGGAGAACGAGCCATCGGTCAACAGGAGGACGATGGAATTGGCATTGAGTCGATCACGGCCAGCCCGCACAATCCGTGGTTTCATCGGCGCTAAGACGCGAAGGGTGATCCCCTCTTCCAGCTCGAACTCTTGGCCCGGTTCGGCGATGAGAAAAGCGATTCCTCTCTCCCGAATCGTCTCCAGCATCCGAGCGACGGTCCGCGTGGGGTGGACCTGGCCACTATCCAGGAACAGTTTCACCGGGAAGGTCTCCAACACGTCCACCATGCCCCCGATGTGATCGGCGTGCGGATGGGTTGCCACGACGAGGTTGAGCTCATGCACCTTCTCGCGCCGGAGAGCGGCCAGGACAGTATCCGCCGCCTCTGGAGGGCCGGCATCGATGAGCACCGCTTTCCCCATCGGCGAAATGATCAACAGACTATCGCCCTGCCCCACGTCGAGGACGTGAATCTCCAGTGGATGCCGGCGAAGTGGAATGGGCTCGGGCGCGCGCCAGAGCGCATAGAGCAAGGCGCCCGCGAGCACTGCTCCGATGGCGATGAAGGCGAGAAGATGGCGTTGTCCAGGGGAGTGCATGTCCGGCGCGTCGTTCAGGCTACCTCTCCCACTCAGCATTTCATCGGGGAGCGGGCCGTGGTGGCTCGAGGTTCATAATCCTCATCGACCTCGGTGGGATACTTTCCGGTGAAACAGGAAGTGCAGTAGCGGGTATCCTCCGGATCGCCACAGGCCTGGAGCAGGGATGGGCGACTCAGGTAACCCAGGCTGTCGGCGCCGATGAACCGTCGAATCTCCTCCACCGTATGGCCGGCGGCGATGAGCTCCTCCCGATGCGGGGTGTCGATTCCATAATAACACGGAGAGATGATCGGCGGACAACTGATCCGCATATGAACCTGGCTGGCTCCCGCAGCGCGCACCATATGAATGATCTCCCGGCAGGTCGTGCCGCGAACGATGGAATCATCGACCAGAACGACGCGGCGCCCATCCAGAAGATCGCGCACCGGATTGAGTTTCACCTTGACGCGCAGATGTCGAATCGACGACTGGGGTTCGATGAACGTTCGCCCCACATAATGATTGCGAATGAGCCCAAAGCAGAACTCCATCCCCAATTCCTGGGCATATCCGATGGCCGCCGCCACTCCGGAATCAGGGACGGGCACGACCACATCGGCGTCAGCCGGATGCTCCCGAGCCAGCCACCGGCCCAACTGGTAGCGCGATTGACTCACCGGTCGGCCAAAGATGATGCTGTCAGGGCGCGAGAAATAGACGTGTTCGAAAATGCACTGGGTCGGCCGCGTCGACGGCCAAGGGAACACCGACCGCAATCCCGTCTGATCCACGATGATGAGTTCTCCTGGCTCCACATCGCGGAGGAATTGGGCGCCGATGAGATCGAAGGCGCACGTCTCAGAGGCGAACACCCAGGCGCCATCCAATCGACCAAGGGAGAGCGGTCGAAAACCTCGCGGATCGCGCACGGCGATGAGGCGATCCGGGGCAGCGAGCAACATCGAGTAAGCCCCGTCTAATTCGCTGAGCGCTTCGACGAGCGCGTCGACCAGATCTTCGGCCCGCGAGCGGGCGACCAGATGGAGGGCCACCTCAGTATCGCTGGTCGATTGAAAGATGGCGCCCGCTTTCTCCAATCGCCGGCGCAGGCCGATGGCCCGCGGCATATTCCCATTGTGACACAGGGCGAGCTGTCCGCCATGGTAAGAGACGAGGAACGGCTGAGCCTCCCGTACACTCACGTCACCCGCCGTAGAGTAGCGCACGTGGCCGATGGCCAGCCGCCCCTTCAACTGACTGAGCGATTCGTCATCGAACACTTCGCTGACATATCCCATGCCCCGTCGCGCCATCAACCGACCGCCATGGGAGGTGACGATGCCCGCCGATTCCTGACCACGGTGTTGGAGCGCGTAGAGCCCGAAGTAGGTCAGGCGCGCGGCATCTTCATGATCGAAGATCCCAAATACGCCACACTCTTCGCGGAGTGTATCGAGCATAACGATGACTCATCGAGCGTCACATGTGCCGGTCCGGGTGGCTGAGATCACTTCCGTGCTCTCCATGTGCCTGGCAATTTCAACGTAAGTTTGTATACTGGTGGACCGCAGAAGTCAACCGAAATTTCTCCATTCTGATATCCGATGGCCGAGCTCTCATTCCGCAAAACGAGTGGGAGCGAACGGCTCCAGCGGAAGCGAAGGTTGACCGGAGGTGATGAGCTCACTGATGAGCTTGGCCGTGATGGGAGCGAGCAAGATGCCATTCCGGAAATGCCCTGTGGCCACGATCATCTCGACGGCAGGCGTTCGGCCCAGAATGGGGCGATCATCGGGTGTTCCCGGTCGTAAGCCGGCCCACATCTCGGTGATCGTCGCCCCGGCCAACGATGGGACCAGGGCCAAAGCCGCCTGAAGCAGATGGCCGATCCCCTGAGCGGTCACACGCTTATCGTACCCGACGTTCTCCATCGTCGCGCCCACCAATGTGCGACCATCGGGCCACGGCACGAGATAACAATGACCCGAGTAAACCAGATGGCGAATCGATGGAGTGGATTGCTTCAGGCAAAGCATCTGACCGCGAATGGGTCGAACCGGGATGTGCTTCTGAAGCTGAGGAGCCACCAATCCCGCCCACGAGCCAGCAGCATTGACGACGATTCCTCCGGCAATCATCCCGCCGGGCGTGCGCACCCCGATCGCCCGATCACCTTCCACCATCAGATCGATGACCGGCGTATGGGTGATGAACCTGACCCCCTGCTGGGCCGCGGCGACGGCCAACGCTTCTATCAGGCGACGATTATCCACGTGATGATCTTCGGGGAGATAGACGCCGACCTGTACCGTCTCGGCCAATGCGGGCTCGAACTTCCGGACCTCATCGGCAGTCAGTTCCTCGGCGGGCAGACCGGCGGCCCGCTGTCGTTCGAGCAACCCGGCCAGGGCTTCCGCTTCCACGTAGTCGGTAGCCACATACAACGTTCCCGGTTTACGATAGGCGATCTCGATGCCCGTTTGTTCCACGATCTCAGCGACGAACTCGGGATACAGGCGATGACTGGCCAGGCAGAGCTCGGCAAACGGCCCTTTGAGACCATGCGTCGCCTCAGCCTGGGGGGCGAGCATCCCGGCCGCCGCACTGGAGGCTTCGCCGCCGGGATACCCACGGTCAATGATGGTGACCGTCAATCCCTGTTGGGCCAACCGGTGAGCAATGGCGCAACCGATGATCCCCGCCCCAATGATCACGACGTCGCTCGATTCCTTCATCTCCATATCACTCCTTCCCTGTGGGATCACAAACTAGCACGGAAACCATCTGCCGTAAAGCGCCCATGGCCGTCTCTGTCATTCGGGATTGCGGGAGTCATCGTGATGGAGAGAGATCGACTACGAGGCGGAGATCGAGCGCGTGTTCAAGTCATTCGGGATTGCGGGAGTCACCGTGATGGAGAGAGCCATCCCCTGGGTGCCTGTCCTCGGGCCCTCTGGAGGTGCTCCTTCGAGGCGCGCCTTCGCCGGTCAGCCCGCCGGAAAATTTGACGGTCATTCCACCCATCTGCTATCATAATTCCTCCTTGGTGGGCACTTAGCTCAGGTGGTAGAGCGCCATCTTCACACGGTGGAAGTCGCAGGTTCAAGTCCTGCAGTGCCCACCATTTTTCTGTCATCTCCTTTTTCCCCTCTCCGTTGACATCCCTATGACGAGATGATAATTTTGGGCTGCCACATGGATCATCACATCGATCGGCCGAGATTGTGGAACACCGACCCAGCGATCATCAGCCAGCCGGTGCTCGTCGGAGTGATGAATTGTCGTCTGGCGCGATGGGACGGGTTGAACGAGCCTGAGCCGAAGTGACCCATGAAAACCTACGCCAGTATCTTCATTCTCGCCGCTCTCCTCTCGTATGTGTTCACGCCCTTAGTCCGCCGATTCGCCCTCCGTCGAGGACTCCTCGATCATCCCGATCGCGGGCGGCGCATTCATGATCAGCCGGTCCCTCGGCTGGGAGGAGTGGCTATTTACGGCTCCTTCGTCGTCACGCTGGGATCGTTGTGGCTCGTACACAACGCACTGACCATGACGTTTCAGATGCACATTGGCCATGTGCTCAAGCTGTTGCTCCCCAGCACGTTGATTTTCCTCCTCGGCCTATACGACGACCTGCGGGGCGCCAATGCCCGGATCAAATTCACTTTTCAGATCGCCGCCTCCATATTGCTGTACGCCTTCGGCTTCCGCATCACCCAGATCTGGCATCCGTTCGGGGGGATCATTGACCTGGGCTGGTGGGGAATGCCCTTGACAGTGCTCTGGTTGGTGGGCATCTGTAACGCCTTCAACCTGATCGATGGGTTGGATGGACTCTCGGCGGGAGTCGCCTTATTCGCCCTGTTGACCGTCTCTATCGCCGCTCTGGTCTACGGCCATCCCATCGTCGTCCTTCTGGCCATGGCTCTGGCCGGCGCCACGTTGGGGTTCCTCCGCTATAATCTCGTCCCGGCGCACATCTTCATGGGCGATTCCGGTAGCTTGTTCCTCGGGTTCATGCTGGCGGCTCTCTCCATCCAGGGTTCGCAGAAGAGCGCGACGGCCGTCGCCGTGGCCATTCCCATCGTCTCATTCGGGCTGCCCATTGTGGATACCTTCTGGGCCATCGTTCGGCGACTGCTCGGCCAACGCCCTATCTTCACCGGCGATCACGAACACATTCATCACATGATGCTCAAGCGGGGCCTGACCACCAGGCAGGTCGTCATCCTGCTCTATGGAATCTGCGCCCTGTTTGCCCTGTTCAGCCTTCTGTTTCTGAACCCTCAGGGGAAGATTATGGGGCTGGCGCTGTTCGCCATCGGGATGTGTATTTTTGCGGGCATCCAATACCTCGGCTACCATGAAGCCTACGAACTGACGTATGCTCTCGGGAAAGTCATCCGCCACCGGCGTACGTTCGCCCGAAACGTCCAACTCCGACGGACGGTGAGCGACCTGACCGAGGTCAACAGTTGGCCGGGGGTCATCGGGGCTTTGACGGGATTTCTGGAGGCCAACGACTTCGATCACGTCTCCCTGCGACTGTCGCCCGGAGTCATACCCGCCACGGGAGAGTTCGAACTCCCTCCGGCGACGCCGTCGTCCGCCTGGCAGTGCGCGGCCACCGAGCAAGGCGTCGTCTGGTCCTGGTGTGTGCCGGGACGAGGCGTTCCGTTTGATCCGGCGCGCGTCTGGCAACTTCATTTGCCGCTCGCCGATCATCGAGGTCGCGTTCTGGGCGAGCTCACCTTTCATCGCGGCGTCGATCGCGGACCATTGCCGGTGGACATCGATCACTTGTGTACGCTACTGCGACCGGCGTTGACCCAGGCGATCATGCGCCTCTCACTCCAGCGCCTCGCTCACGGTGAACCCACCCGGCCGGCACGGGCGAAAGCGTCCCGCCTGGGTTCATGAGGGGTCTTCATCCCCGAGCTTCTGATGGGGCTCAGAAGGTGCGGCCTACGCTGAAACGAAACACGGTGCGATCTTCGCGAAAGATCTGGAACGGTCCCGGACGGACTCGAGCATTGGGATTATAAGCGTAGATGAGGCGGAAGGGGGCATTCACCACTGGCATGGTGATGCGAAACTCGATGCCCACCGAGGCGCGATAATTGTCGATGCTGGAGAGGCCCGACTCTGCCTGGGAGAGGAAAATCCGATCTTTCGTCTGGCCCAATCCCCGGATGAAGATGGTGGAGAATCCCTTGGGGAGCAATCCCTGGCTCACGCCCTGAGCGAGCCGAGCGAACTCGATCTCTTCCTGGGTTGCGAACCGCCCGTCCGGATTGATGACGATTCCCCCGGTGGGATCGATGACGATAGAGGTCAACTGATCGGGCGTCAATCCGAGAAACGGTTGAATGATCTGAGGGAGCGGATTGGAGATGATGAACTGATCATCGTACTTCCGGAGGTTGAACGCCGATCCGATATCGGCAAAAGCGGCTACCGAAAGCGGGCCGGCCAACGGAATGCGATACTCGGCATTGAACAGCAGCTCAGTATCCCCACCGATGGGAATGAGACTCCGGTTGATGAGTCGATCGCGGAAGGTGAACTGCCGAATGATACTTTCGCGGACGAAGGGCGTGGTCAAGGGAGGATCGGCTTCCCGGACCACGGGCAAAATATCCTGGGAACGCAAAAGAGGATCGGGCGTTCGACCCGAGACGGCGACGACATTGGTCGTCGTCAATCGACGCTCCACGAGAACGACCGGGGAGATGGAGCGCACGTTGAATCCGCGGATGGTGTCCTCGCCGCCGAGGAAGAAGCGACTGAAGATGGGCGTTCCGCCGACGAACGAGAGAGAATTGGACTCGAAGCGCCGACCAAACGGAAACAAATGAGCCCAGAGGACGCGAAAGCCGAACACTGTCGGTTTCCCGCGCACCTTCCACGGCATGCGCATGAATCGCTTATATTCGACCGACGGCTGCAGCAGGTTCACATCCCCACCGAGGAATCGCCCACTGATTCCCAGTTGGATGGAGAGGCTCTGCCCTCGGGTGGGATCGAGAAAGCTGTCCAGCGTGTTATAAAACAGCGAAGGGACGACCGTGCTCGTGCGAATATTCGGTTGCCGGAAGGTGACCGGGATATCGTTATCGGGATTATCATCTCGGTTGACCGGTGGATCCTCGACGCTGGTGGAACTATACGAATAAGAGAGGCCCACGCGCGTGAACCGACTGATGCGCGGCCATCGCCTGGTCAACGTCGATAATCCCGTCGACGTGAACACGCTGAAGCCCACGCTCTTCTGCTTGAACAACGAATCCCCGGAGAGGAAGAATCCGGCCAGTCCGCCGAATCCCACTGCGCCCAATCCCCCGCCGAAGAAATCCAAACTGCGAGCGAAGAACTGAAACCCGAGAGAGACGTTGTGATCGAGCACGTAAGGTTCGGTGAAGGTGAACATGAAGAAGCGCTGACGATTCCCGGCGGCGATGCTCAAGGAGAGCGACTCGCCATACCCGAACAAGTTGTTGGTGGAATAGTCCAGGCCGAAGAAACTCCCGCCGATCCCGCTGGCCCCCCCGGTGAAGTTGATCTGATTGCGACTCTTCTCCTTGACGTGGAGGTCGATGTCCAGCAGGCCGGTCCGATCATCGGGTTTCAGCTCGGCGTCTTCTTCCTTGATCTCTTCGAAGAACCCCAGTTGGTTGAGCTTGAGGATGCTGGCCTTCCACAATTGTTGATTGAAGATTTCGCCCTCGGCCACGAGCATCTCTCGGCGCAACACCTTATCGCGGGTATACGTATTGCCGACGAATTCCAGACGATGGAGCGTGTATTGGCGCCCCTCCTCGATGGAGATGGTGAAATCGGCGATCCCTTTGGTGGGATCTTCGGGATCGTCGCGAAGCTCCTGAGAGATGTTGGGGATCATCTGAATATACCCCAACTGACCGTAGAGCTGGGGCAAGATTTCGTGAACGCCCTTTTGGATGACCGTGGAGCGAACGATCTCTCCCGATTTGAGACCGATGACCTGGAGAATCTGCTCGTCGCTGAACACGGTGTTGCCTTCGATGGCAATCTTGCCGATGCGGAACTGTCGGCCCTCATCAATGGGAATGATGATATGGAGTCCCTGCTTGGGCGGCGAGATGAGGGGGATGCGGAACGGAAAGATGAGAAATCCGTGCTTCCGCTTCATCGTCTCCACCCGCGGCTCGCCGATCTGAGATTCCAGATATCCATGGTCCATGAGAACGAAGAAACGGACGCGCTCCAGGTCATCGCGCAAGGCGTCGGGGTGGTAGATGTCTCGCGAGGTGAACCGAGTGATGAACCCGGCCTCTTTCACATTCTTCATCGCCTTGCGCAGTTGGCCGTCGGTGAAGACCTTGTTCCCCTCGAAATCGATTTTCAACACCCGCACGCGCGGTCCCTCATTGATATGGAAGGTCACGCCCACGGCGGCGGCGGACAATTCCTCGACTTCGATGTCGATCTGGGCATCGGGATGCCCTTTGGCGGCGAGGAAACTCTTGAGCACGCGCTTGGCCACCTGTCCCTTGGCCGGATTCCACATCTCCTCCTTGGAGACGCCGACGTGGCGTTCACGAAATTCCTGCAACACATCGCTCTCGGTGGCGGATTTCAGGCCTTTGAACTGAAGGTCACGAATGATGGGATTCTCTTTGACGCGGAAGATGACCACCTTGCCGCCAAACTCGCCATCCCGCACAAGGACCTGGATATCGCTGAACAGATTTTGCGCCCAGAGGCTCTTCAGATCGCGCTCCAGTTGGGCCGGATTGTAGATATCGCCGGCGCGCGTCTGGATGTAATAGAGGATGGTTTCGCGAGGGAATCGCCGATTCCCTTGAATCTGAACATCCTCGACCAAGACCTGACCTTGGTTCAGAGCGAACGCGAGTGTGGGACTGAGCCATAGAAAAAGCACAACCGGCCAGAAGGGCCACAGTCTTGTCCTCTCCATCGCGCGCATACCTCTTACCGGATTCCATTCGGGGGTGTGCGATTCATTTGACCGTCAGCAATGCATCGTCGAGCTTCTCTACTTCCACTTGCCGGTAGTGCAAGGCATCGTCTTTCACCGAGACCTCGATGATGGAGCCTTCGCCGAACGCTCCCTGGATGATCGCTTCGGAGAGGGGATCTTCGACGTAGCGCTGCAAGGCTCGACGCAAGGGTCTCGCCCCGTAGCGACGATCGGCGCACGTTTTGGTCACGATCCACCGTTTGGCCTCTTCGGTCAACCGCACTTCGATTCTCATCTGCTTCATGGTGCGATTCAATTGATCGACCAAGAGCCCCACCACCTGAAGGAGATCATCGTCCGAGAGTGGTTCGAATATGATGATTTCATCCAATCGATTGAGGAATTCTGGGTTGAAGGTTTGCCGAACGGCGCTGAGGACTTCCTCTTCCACCTTCGCCTGGGTTTCCTGCGAACTGGCCTGAAATCCCAGATGAGTCCGTTTCTGAATATAGCGGGCGCCGATATTGGACGTCATGATGATGATACAATTCTTGAAATCGACGGTATTGCCCAGACTATCGGTCAAATGTCCATCTTCGAGCACCTGAAGGAGGATGTTGAACACGTCGGGGTGAGCCTTCTCAATCTCGTCCAGGAGGACGACCGAGTAGGGTTGGCGTTTGATGCGTTCGGTCAACTGCCCCCCCTCTTCATGTCCGACGTAACCGGGAGGCGAGCCGATGAGTTTGGAGACCGAATGTTTCTCCATGAACTCCGACATATCGAACCGGATCATGGCTCGCTCCGATCCGAACAGGAATTCGGCCAGGGAACGAGCGACTTCGGTTTTGCCCACGCCCGTCGGTCCCAAAAAGAGGAAGCTCCCCACCGGCCGATTGGGATTTCGCAATCCGGCTCGCGATCGTCGAATGGCCCGGGCCAAGGCGGAGATGGCTCGGTCTTGACTCACAATGCGGCGATGAAGTTCCTGCTCGATGCGCAGGAGTTTCTGCATCTCCTCTTCCTTGATGGCCGTCACGGGAATGCCCGTCCAGCGGGAGATGACTTCTTCGATGTCGGCCCGCGTCACCTCGGCCAGGGGCTCTTTGACTTCCTGATCGACTTCATCGAAATAGTACCGATGGGCCCCATGAAGCGTGGAGAGGCGTCGTCCTTCCTCTTCGTCCAGCTCGGCGGCAGCGTGGCGCAGTTTCACCCGCGCGCCCGATTCGTCCAACAGATCGATGGCTTTGTCGGGCAGGAAGCGATCGGTGATGTACCGATTGGAGTAGTAGACGGCGGCGGTAATCGCTTCATCGGTGTACCGAACGCCATGGAACGCTTCATAGCGTTCCTTGATCCCCTGAAGGATTTGAATGGTCTCCTCTTCGGTGGGGGGCTGCACGCGCACGGCCTGGAAACGTCGCTCCAGGGACCGATCCTTCTCGATCGTCTTGCGGAATTCGGCGGGCGTCGTCGCCCCGATGCACTGAATCTCTCCCCGAGAGAGCGCCGGTTTGAGAATATTGGCCGCGTCGAGCGATCCTTCGGCACTGCCGGCTCCCACCAGCGTATGCAGCTCATCGATGAAGACAATATATTGAGGATTCTCGATCAGCTCGCGCATGATGGCCTTGAGGCGTTCCTCGAACTGGCCGCGATATTTGGTCCCGGCCACGATGAGGCTCAGATCGAGGGCGAGAATGCGCTTCTGACTGAGGAAGGGGGGGACTTCGCCGGCCACGATCCGCTGAGCCAGCCCCTCGACGATGGCCGTCTTGCCGACGCCGGACTCGCCGATGAGGCAGGGGTTATTCTTGGTTCGACGACAGAGGATCTGGATCACCCGTTCCAGCTCGCTCTCCCGGCCGATGAGAGGATCGAGTTTCCCTTGAAGGGCGGCTTCGGTCAAATCGCGACTGAACTCGGCCAGATGGGGAACCTCTTGCTTCCTCATCTGGTGACCGTGTTCGCGCCCCATTTGGCGAAACATTTCTTCTCGCACCCGGCCCGTCTGCAATCCTTGCTCATAGAGAAGCTCGGCGGCCAGGGAGTTCTGCTCCCGCAACAACCCCAGTAACAGGTGCTCGGTGCTGATCGATCGGTGGCCGAGGCGCTCCGATTCCTCGGCGGCATAATTGAGGACGCGTTTGGCCTGACGACTCAACGGGAGCTCCACGGTCGGCGAGATTTTCTTCCGCACAACCGTTCGCCGCTCAACCTCGCGACGAATGGTCTCCACGGCTTTGAGCGATCGGAAGAGCCGGGCGGCGAGATCCTTATCTTCACGAAGCAGTCCCAGGAGAATATGCTCGGCCTCAATGGCCGAAGCACCCAGTTGGCTGGCCTCGTAGCGAGCGAAGAAAATGACGCGCCGGGCCTTTTCGGTGTATCGTTCAAACATAATTCACCTGGGTGTCTCGGATAACTGCCCGTTCTCCAATCGAAGCACGCGGTCACATCGTGCGGCGAGTCGCTCATTATGAGTGGCGATGACGGACGTCAACCCATTGCTCTCATGTAACTGCTGGAGGAGGGCGAACATCTTCTCCCCGGTTCGACGATCCAGATTCCCGGTGGGCTCATCAGCCAGGAGCAAGCGTGGTGCGCCAACCAGGGCTCGGGCCAGCGCCACCCGCTGTTGTTCACCTCCGGAGAGTTCTGCCGGACGATGCCGGATCCGGGAGCCCAATCCCACTGCTTCCAACGTTGCTCGGGCCCGCTCCGCCGCCGTCGACCGGCGCACTCCTCTGATGAGTAATGGCATCATCACATTCTCCAGCGCCGTGAATTCCGGCAACAGATGGTGGAATTGAAAGATGAATCCAACCATCTGATTCCGGAATCGTGCTAAGTCTACCTCACCCAACTTGGAGATGTCAAACCCCTGGACGAGCACTCTCCCGCCCGTCGGGCGGTCCAATCCCCCGAGCAGATTGAGCAACGTCGACTTCCCCGCTCCCGAGGCGCCCACAATGGCGATGAACTCGCCGCGACGAACCGTGAGATGGAGGCGATCCAGGACCAGGATCTCGGCCGGACCGGTCACGTAAATCTTGGTCACGTCCGTCGCCTGGACCATCACGTCTCCGCGCTCGCATCCCGTCGAAGAGACCTCCTCCTGGAGCGTCTCCCGGCCAGACGGCCGCTCTCGTCCGAGATCCATGGTCTCCTGAGCCCAGAGAATGGCTCCCCCATCGTTCCGCTCACTCATACCGCAGTCCCTCCACGGGATCCAGTTGCGCCGCCTGGCGGGCCGGATAGATGGTGGCCAAGAAACTGATGGCCAGGGCAATGGCGGCGACGATGATGGCGTCGATCACCCGCACGTGAAACGGCGCGTAAGAGATGGAGAAGATCGTCTCGGGAAGGCGAATGAGATGGTACTTGTCGGCCACCCCGGCGGCCACCGCTCCGACCACCAATCCGAAGGCCGTTCCCACCGCGCCCACCAGCAGGCCCTGCAACATGAAGATGCGCCTGATGGATCGGGATGTCGCTCCCATGGCCATGAGGATAGAAATGTCCCGCGTCTTCTCCACCACCATCATGATCAGCGTGGTGATGATATTGAGCGCCGCCACGAAGATCATTAGCGAGAGGACCACCACCACGATGACCCGCTGAATCTGAAGAGCAGCGAACACCGGCTGATTCAGCTCCTGCCAATCGGTGGTCGTGTATCCCGGACCGATGGCCGCCAGGACCCGCGCGGCGATCTCTTTCACCTTGTAAATATCGGTGACCTTGATTTGAATGACCGTGGCCACATCACCCCATCCCATGATGCGCTGTGCCGCCCGTAAGGAGGTGTAGGCCCAGCTCGAATCATACTCATAGAGGCCCGAGGCGAAAATGCCCGTCACGCGAAACTGCCGCTCCCTGGCCGTCAATCCGAAGGGGGTGAGCCGTCCTTGAGGCGAGAGCACCACGACGTAGTCGCCGACATCGAGATTCAACTGCTCGGCGAGCACTTTCCCCAGGATGATCCCCTCCTGCCCCGGCTCGGTCGACGCCAACCCTTCGATGCTCCCCTCGATGAGCGTGGCGTACACTTCATTGGCCTCCCGGGGCGCGCTCAAGTCCACCCCCTTGATGATCGCCGGCGCCTGCCCGGTACTGGAGAGGATCACATTGAAATACGTCGTCGGCGCGGCAGCGACGACGCCGGGGACGTCCATCACCTGATGGACGAGCTCGCGATAGTCCGCGATCGGTTCCCCATCGGCCCGGAGCACGTTCAAATGGGCCGTCCCCCCGAGCAGCTTGTTCTGAATGTCTTCGTTGAATCCGGCAACCAACGCCAAGGCGATGACCAATACGGCGACTCCCGCAGCGATGCCGATGACCGCAATGGTGGTGATGACGGCGATGGCCGCTTGTTTTCGCTTGGCTCGCAGATAGCGCGAAGCGACGAAAACCTCGAAAGAGCGCGACTCCGGTGGCTGATGTCGCTCGATGTGAGGTCGCTCGTTCACGTCCCCTCGCGCCTCCTCAGAGAATGCTCGCTGAGGGCGCCAGGGACACCGCCGTCGGCGATCCCAGCGATCTCTCCTTGAGCCGGTTCGCCCGTCATCGCGGGCCCGAACCCTATGAATGATTCCCCGTAATCGCCCGCAGGCTTCACGAACCTAATCATACACTTCTCTCTCGTGAGGCTCAACCTGTGTCACCGGCATACCGAGACTGCCCGCTCACTCGGCCTCGTTCCCGGGATGATGCCACGCCATCCTCCGACTGACACAAGGAGACTCATCGAGCGGATCGTCACGATGAAGGAGGAATGGGAGTGCTCATGAGTCCCGCAGAATAATGACGCCTCGAAAACAAATTCCATTGTGTTCACCGGGCAAAGCCAATATAATCTGTCACTGTCATGGCATTATACAATCGACAGCCACCACGAAAACGAGGTCGCGGGCGGAAAAAGCCGCCTCCGGAAAAGACCTATCTGGAGACCGAGTATCTCATCCAGTTGGTGAAAAAGAAGACGCCCCTGTGCATCAAGCTGATGTCCAACGAAGAAATCCACGGGTACATTCAGTACTACGATAAGAATTTCATCCGCGTCACGTGCCCGGACGGGGCACGACTGTTCATCTTCAAGCACGACATCAAGTATTTCTACGAAGAGCCTCCTGAATGATCGAGATGATGTGGATTGGGGGTGGTCACAGAAGGACGGGAGTCCGTCCATTGGCCTCAGCCGCTCGCCCGGCGATGAACCGGTGGAACGCGGCGGGCGCTCGAGCGCTGGGCGCGGCCCTGACCGGGACAGGGCCCGGCGATCCACTCAATCTTCATCGCATGGAGAGGGCGTTCATCAACGGTCATCTCTCTGGCGGGAGAGACGGCTGGATAGACAGGGTATGACGAAGAAACGTCCCACAGTGGACCGAGAGGAACTGCAAGACCGGATCTTCGCTTTCGCGGTGCAAACGGATGTCGAGGACGATTCGTTCCTCCTCCAACCGATCGACTTCGATGATCCGGAACAGGTCCGATACTGCATCGATGGTTTAACCCTGGCGTTCATCACCTACTGCTATCACCGGCATCCGCGCGGCGAGAATTATTACGAGGTCATGGAGCAGTTGGAAAAGACCAAACCCAACTCCCCGGCTCGGCGGAAGCTCCGCCGACGCGCCGATCAAGCGGCGGCCAAACAAATCCCCTTCATCATCACGCTGAACAAACTGTTGGAGGAATATTATCGGCTACGAAAGAGCCTGGAGCAGTTCGTGGCGACCTCGGATGTGACGACATAGCACGAAGAGGGAAATTGGGCATCGAATGCGTATGGATATGCCTCACGATCTGTCATGGTATCCAGACGGCTTCTGCCGAATGAAGGCAAGAGGTACAGAGGTATGAGACGGACACTTTCTGCCACCGTCGTCCCGCTCGCCGTTCTCCTGGGATGTTCATCGTCGGCCCCGCTCCATCAGGAGAAGGGCTCCCACCAGATCGATTCTCCCTCCCTCCCATCACATGAGGCCACCTACCAGGATCAGATCGAGGAGGACGCCAAACCTCTCCCTCCACCCGTTCACTCACCACCCGATGCGAGAGCCCGGCTTCAAAAGCTGCGCGTCGATGCCAGGGATGGGATTGCCCTATCCGACCATTTCCCTGATGACATTCCTCTCTATCCGGGCAGTCGGGTTATCGCCAGTGGGAGGGAGAAAGGGCGCTACTTGGTCAATCTGCAAACTGAAGAGCATACTGATCACGTATGGGCTTTCTATCAGCGAGAACTCCCTCAGCGGGGCTGGGTGATGACCCCTCGAGAGGTTCCTGGCCTTCTCATCGAAGCTCATCGAGGGAATCGAACATGTATGATGACCATTATGACCAACCCTGAAGGAGAAAGCACGATCATCAGCATCAGCGTCACGCCGAAGGAGGAAAGATCACCCGATGGGGAAAAGAACACCGAAGTCGATCAGTGAGGCTTTGCGAGACGAGATCCATGGGGAGCAAGTCCAATGAAGCAGTGGCGTTCGGGGATCGGCTGTCTTATCGTTATCGGACTCTCGTTGATCGTGGGGGCACGGGGCGAGCCTCCGCGCGGTGAGTCCCACTGGACAGAATCCACTCGCCAGGCAAACCCCATTCGCGTCATCTCGCCCAATGGTGGAGAACGCATCATTGCGGGCTCCGTCTTTACGATCACGTGGGAGATCACCGAAAATCTTCCCATCGCCTGGCAACAGATTTTGCTCTCTACCGACGGGGGCGAATCGTTCAGCCCTATCACGCCACCAGCGTTGGGTGCTTCGGTGCGATCCTACGACTGGTCGGTCCCTGCCAACCTGGAGACCAAGCGTGGGCGCATTCGGATTCTGGCCCCTACCCCATTTGCGATCATCAATGACGAGAGCGATGGCGATTTCACTATCTTCATCCCCAACGTTCCTTCCCGGCAAGAGAATATTACGCTTGGGGGCGTTCGGAGGCAGAATCGATTCACCATTGAAGGAGATGAGCACCGCGTGTCGGGGGAACTCGCTGGCTCGCTTGACGTGCGCTTTTCAACCGGCGATGATCCGACTCAACTCTCGGTGGAATTGACGGCTCTATCATGGCACGGCGCATCGGTTACTGTGAAGGGGCACTCGACGGGTCGCCTACTGCTGGCCAAAGAGCACACGACCTTCGCCGGTGGACGGTACGACCTGGAAACCGGAGAGTTCCGCATTCCACTGAGTATACAGCTCACCTTCAGCGCGCTCACCGATCAAGGAGAGGGGTGGGTCATCGATCAGTCAGACGTTCGACTCACTCCGCGTCCGGTCATCTTCTCGGCGATCCTCACCGGCCGGCGAAACCCGCGGCTCAAAACGGCCAGCGGAACGCTGGAGGGCGTCATCGAGCCGGATGCCCCCTTCCTCGGTGGGATGAGTTTCACTGCCAACTGGTCCGGCAAGATCACCGAAGGAGATTCCTCATCGCCCCTGGTGTTCTGTTCGGACTTCTGTGTCGACGTGAAGGTCATTGCCGACAATGCTGCGGGAGATGGGGCCGTCATTGGAGGTGATGATGTGGAACGCCTGCTCATGAGGGTCAATGACATCTGGGCGCAGTGCGGTATCCGCTTTGCTCTTGAGGAGGCGGATGCTGATCCTCCTCGTCAACGACTCACATTCATTCCGGCAACCGCAGAGGTGATCGATGAGGGAGGGAGATCGCTGACCGATGGAGATTTGCGCCGAATAACCGATCGAGGGACGAGCCTCACCGACGAAGAACGGGCATTGATGAGCCTCTCGGCCAACGATGACTGCTTGGACATCTATCTGGTGGAGCATCTGGTCACCCCCGAAGGGGAACCGTCATCCCACAACGCCCTCACCATTGGAGGTGGACTCCAGAGGGCAGCAATCATCATGGCTGTTTCAGGAGCGACGGTCGATGTCCTGGCCAAACGCCTGGCTCATCAGCTCGGCCATGCCCTGGGATTAACTCACGATGCCCTGCCTGCGGAAAACCTCATGGCTGCTGGGCCCGCATATGGGATCGCGCTCAACACGAGCCAGTGCATTACGGCGAGCAGTCTCAATGCACTGGCCGAGCGGCTTCCCTGTGGAGACCGAACGTTCCAACCGGAGGGCGTGGATGTCATGATCACCGGTCTTGATCCCGATGTGGTGGTTCGCGGTCAATCGACGACGATTTCGATCACCGGCCGGGGATTGGCCGGGGCCGAAGCCATTCAATTTCCGCCTCGGAGTGGTCTCCGAGCCGAGATCCTCCACAGCACTGATCATCAAATCGAGGCCCACCTGAGCGCGACTCTTGACGCTCCGACGGGCCGCATCCGATTCTCGGTCAGAACACCGCACGGCGTCGCTCGAAGCGGCGTCATCCGCCTGCTCGTCAGGTGAGTCCAGTCCGAAGATCACCCCGAGGGCCTTCAAATAAATATCGTCCTCCTGTTAAGTGAAAATTTGCTTGACCTCCTCTCACGCCCATGATAGAATGGGGGCACCTTGACGTGGTTGGGGAGTTTTAGCTGATCAATAAGGAGGGAGTCATGAAATCGAGAAAGGCATTGTCTCTCCTGGCATTTGTCGTCTCGGCCATGGTCCTGCTGATCATTCCCACTACTCAAGCTCAGGCGCCCGTTCCCGCTCCTAACGATCGCTGTGCCAATCCACAAGATGTGGCCGTCCCTATTGGCACGCCGCGAAGTTCGGCTCGTCAATGCTTCTTCTTCGATACGAGCGCGGCCACGGCGGGACCAATTGGAGAGGACGTGGTTCGGGATCTTGGTGACACCAATGATGTATGGTTCCGCATCATGCCTCCGTGTGCTCCCATGAACGTCTTCGTAGCGGCCACTGCCAGCAGCTACCCAACGGAGATCACCGTTACAACTGTGGGAGGAGGCTTTCCCTTTTTCGTCTGCGATACCGATCTTGACGGCACGGGGGAGAGCTTCTTCGACGGCGACTTCGTCCTGCTCGGCGGGTCCGTCGTCCAGCACACCATCGATGCCACGCTCGCCGGAAGGGACTTCTATTATCTGGTGACTGATGCCGCTCAGGTTACGGGTGGTCTCTTGAGAGTCTGCTTCACCACGGTTTGCCTGTAACGAGCGAGGGGGCTCGTCATCAGTCCTTTCCTGAGAGCCATCCCTGGGGAATGATGTCTATTGCTTCTTTGACTGAGACGGCGCTCCCTGTTGTCCTCGCCTTGAGTCTGCTTTGTGGATCACTGCAGACGGGGAAGGAGGAGGGGTGTATTCCAGCCATCCAGAGCGGAGCCGCGGTCGATGAGAAGGCGGCTCCATCGCCCTCAACGGCAAACAGCGCGTTGGTCAGCTCTATTATCGACCGGGCGAGAGAAACGCTGACATATGTCAGCTCGCTCATCCCGCGCATTCCCGAATCCCAATCTCGCATAATCGCCTATACGGCGCTGGCCGAGGCGATCTGGCCTTGCGATCACCAACGAGGCCGCGCAGCCTTCCGTTCCGCGTGGGAGACGTTGAACGCATTTCCGGTTCGTTCCCCCTCCCAAGATAAGAACACAAACCGCGACCGACGGGAGAGGGGACAATGGCAGCGACGAATGCGAGAGCGGCTTCTCCAACGGATTGCTCAGCTCGATCCGGAATTCGCTCACACATTGGCTGAGGAGTCAGCCGATGCGTCCTCCGTCCTGACAACGTCTTCGCCGCCACCGGGCGAGGAGGCCCGATTCATTTTCGCGCGGGCGTTCGAGCTGCTGGACGCCGATCCCTCTCAGGCAGCCCGGCTGGCTGAGTCCACGCTGACTGAAGGGATCTCGCCCTGGCTCGCGCCCTTTCTCATCGAGCTGCGCGCTCAGGCTCCCATGCTCGCCGATCGACTGTTCGACCAGGCGTTGAACGCGATCCTGGCCAGGAACCAACAGTTGTCTGTCTTAACCCTTCATGCCCTGGGCGCCTACATCCTTCAAGCCCCTGATGGTGGGAATCCGATGCTCGCCCGACGTTTTCTGACGCTCATCGCTGCGGCACTGGAGGCACAATCGGACCCTGGCCTCCCGATCGGCGATCGCCTTTCTTATGCCGAGCAGTCCTATTTGGTCCAACTGTATCTCCCCCTCTTCCAGCGATACACACCAGACCTCGTCCCTCTAATGGAGAGAGTGCTCACCCATCTCTCAGCGCTTCAGACCGCCCATCGAGGAGCATCACCCTCTGCATCGCCGCAGAATGGAAACGGTGGAAGGCCGCTCAATTCAACTCAACAGCCGAGCGTGACAGGAAACGAAGTGGGTGGGTTGAAGAGGTTGGGAGTAGCTGGTGGAAGTGATGCGGAGGGGTCGAATGTCGCCGAGCCCTCGCCAGAACGGGCCATCTTGAAATTGCCCGACGAGAAGCTCCGCCAACGTCTCCTGGACGCCTTGCGATACCGACAGGCGCAACAGGCGATCGAACACAAGGAGTTCGAACAGGCCGAACGACTCATCCAGCGCATGCGCAGCCCTAGAAAGCGATTTGAGAGTTTGACCAGACTCGGCATGGCGCTGATGCACCACAAGCAGAGAGCGCACGCCCTCCAGGCCTTTGATCGCGCCTATGATGTCCTCGCCGCTGTTGAGGATCGATTGGAGAGGGCCACCTTGGCTCTGGGCCTGGCTCGCCTGGCGGTGACGACCGATTGCACTCGCGCGTTCCACTATGCCCAGGCGGCGGTATTACTGCTCAACCAATCCCAACAGATCAAGAGGCCGAATCACAAAACCGGATGGAGGCATCGTTGGCGGCGACAGCAACAACTCCACGGGCAACTGACGGCGACGTTCCGCCCTCTCGGGCGGGCACATTTCGACCAGGCGCTCTTTCTGGCTACGCAACTCCACAATACCACGCAGCGCATTCTCGCCGAGATCGCCGTGTGTCAAGCTGCGCTCGAACACTGTCGAAGGACCAGCCAACCCCCTTCCCACACCTCAAACGACCAACCCTGAAGCTCAATGGCCGGGGTCTCCAAATACCGAATCTCCGTCGGTGAAAGACGCTGGCTGTCATTCACCAGAGCGCTGGCGGCCAAGTATTCGGAATACCGCTGCTCGCTCCGCAGCGCCGATCTCTCCGATGAGCACGAGCAACCCAGCGTACACGAGAGCTTGCAACGCGAGCACGGCAATCATACGTAACCCGTCGACGGGGGCGAGATATCCCACAGCATACGTCAAAAGCGCAGCGCAACCAATCCTGATGGCTGAACGCGGAGAGAGCAACGCCCCATACTGTCGTACCACATAAAAAGAGGCGACGACGCTTCCCAACCCCATGGCCATCGATACGGCCAGCGCCGCGCCCACCAGGCCATATCGAGGGATGAACCAGCCGTTACCGGCGGCGTCCAGCACCAGGGTCAACACCCCG
This sequence comes from Blastocatellia bacterium, assembly GCA_026985075.1. Lineage (GTDB taxonomy): Bacteria > Acidobacteriota > Blastocatellia > HR10 > J050 > J050. Next base: position 41,495 of record JALSQX010000033.1, read on the forward strand.
ATCATCACCGAGACGTGCGGGCGACCGCTGCTCGTGATGATCGTCGTCAGCACGTACAATAGCCCAAACAGAAGCATGCCGAAGGGGACGATTCGCAATGCCGAAGCCCCGGCCAGATATTCCCGCGTGTAAATGAGCTCCAGCAATCCCTCCGCATGCGAGGAGAACAAGACCGAGAGCAAAGCCATGATCATCAGGCTGAATCGCACGGTGTGCGAGATATACGTCCTCGTCGTCTCCCCCTCCGCCTTGAACGTGGACTCCGAGATGAGCGGGAAAGCCACGAAGGTGATGGCCACGATCGATTGCCAGGTCACGTTGGCAATGGTCATCACGGCGCTATAGTATCCGGCCATATTGCTGGCCAACCTGGGGTCTGGCGATGAGAGCGCCTTGATGAGCAAAAGGTCGACTTTCTGGAGCGCATTCACCACCAATATGAACACCAGGACCGTGGACTGGAATCTCAACAGATCGCGAGCGCTCACCCGCCCCTCCGGCCTCGTCCAACCTACCATGAAGATGGACAACCCGAGCACGGTGAGGCTGGCCAACAACCAGCCGCTGAGAGCGCCCACGACGGCGTAGCCCAGCGCCGCCAGGCCGATCACAAACAGCATCTTGAACGTGGAATATGAGAAGTCTAACGCGGCCTGCTTGTGAAACTGTTTCCGCCCATTCAGCGTCCCCAGGAAGACGGCATACAGGGAATAACTGAACGTGATGCCGGCGGTGATCCGAAAATAACCGGTGAGCCGCGGATCGTGGAGCGCCCCGGCAATGAAGGGAGCCAGAAGGAAATACCCTCCGGCGATCCCGCCACCCATGAGAAGCTGAAGTTGGAGGGCCTTCCGCTTGACGGCTTCGGCCACCGCCTCCGCTTGAGAGACGAATCGGGAGACCATTTGCACGGTCCCGGTGATGACCACGGCATTGATGATCGATGCCACGCCGGCGGCGATGCTGTACAGGCCGAACTGTTCAGCATTCAGCACCCGCGGGAGCACCAAGTACGTGGCCAATCCCGTCAGCATGAAATAGGCCTTGGCCGCGGCGATGTAGAGCGTCCCCCGCCCGGCCAACCGAACGACATCGACGCGGGGAACGTCCGCTTCCTTCACAGCGATGGAACTCAAGCCGAATCGATCTTCATTCATGATGATTGAGATCAACGCGCCTCAGTGGATGCGCGCGGCCATCAGGGCCAGCCACAGTTCCTTCCCCGCCACGGCAATACCGACGGGCAGACCGACGAGTCACCGTTCGTGGCGATGAGAGATTCACCGGACAGCCCTCACTCGATGAGGCGACGCCACGTCACCCTCACGGACTTGTGAGCGATCCACCGAAAGGGAGCGCGCGCCGGCCATGCTCTCATCGATCAAGCGAGCGAACTTCTCGCCAATAATCTGCCAATCGTAACGAATCGCCGTCTGCCGAGCCGCCCGTGCGGCCGCCCGGGCGAAATCGGGATCGTCCAGCACCCGGGTCAACGCGGCTCGCCATCGGGGAACGTCTCCCGGCTCGACGAGCAACCCATTCTCTCCGTCTCGAATCACCTCGGGCAGCCCACCGACGCGCGAGGCGATGACCGGCTTCCCGGCCGCCAGCGCTTCCAGGCACGCGACGGGCAGCCCCTCCGTCTGGCCGTTCTCCAGGATGAGAGATGGGATGGCGACCGCGCGACAGCGAGCCAACCACCGGCGTTTGTCCCGCTCCCCGATCGATCCGAGGAACACCGCGGGCACGCGCCGCCGGGCCGCCAGAGATTCCAGTTCGCTCCGCAATACCCCATCGCCGGCGACGACGAGAACGGCGTTCTCCACCCCCTCCATGGCCTCGATCAGGACCCTCACGCCCTTCACCTCTACCAGGCGGCCGAGGTAGAGGACGATCCGCTCCCCTCCGCGAGAGATGGACGAACTCCGCTGAGTGGCGTCATCATCCGGGACATGTCGCTCGCCCTCACGGGCCAACCTCGATCCAGGCACCTGGTCGTTTTGGCCAGGGTCACCGGGCGCGCGATGAGGCGCGATGTTGACGCCCATGGGGATGACGACCACTTTGCTCTCCGCTTCGGGAACCAATTGCACGAGTTGCTGGCGGAGTTCGTGGCTCACCGTCACCACTCGGGCACTGCGGCGCACGATGAATCGAACGACAGGCCGCCCGCCGGGTGCACGCTTGAGCAACCGCAGGGCTCCCGAATGCTCGACCACCACATGCGGCTTTCCCAGCATCCACGACGCACAGGCGCCGACCAATCCTGCCGGGACGAGCCAATGGGAGAGGATGACCTCGCTCGATCGTCCCAACCGCCACGCCCAGAGGAAGAAGGCGATCGCATAGAATGGAAGCACCAGCCACGCCAGTGGTTCTCGCTCCAGCCTGGTGCCACTATCGGACGCCGAATCGAGAATCTGAGCGCATCGCGGGAAGACGTACGAAAACCGCCGCACGAAAAAGGAATCCCATTTCTCCCTCACCCGAGCCGCCGGGTCCGGCGGCGCCAGAACGGTGACCCGGTATCGACGCGACAATGTGGTGGCCAGTTGACGAAGATAATCGCAGGTCGGCTCGCCCGGTCGGCGAGGAAATGAACTGGTGAGCATGAGCAGGGCCGGTTTGCTCTCCATACGACCCATCGGCGTCCCGAACGTCAACCGCGAGCAGTCGGCGAGGTCACGTTCAAGAGCAGGGCATCATCCCAGGTAGCCCAAATTCCTCAACCGCGCCTCGATCTCCGCCTCTTCTTCCGGTGTGAATTCAACCTTCGGCCGGGCGGCGGCTCCACTCACGGCGGGCACAAATCGCGGTGCATGCCTCCGGCGGTAGGTGTCTTCGAACAGCTCGTCAACGACCCGGCCGTCGACATCATCGGGGATTTCCACGCCCAGTTGATAGAGGATGGAGGGGAGCACGTCATAGATTTTCAATCCCGTCAATCGGACGCCGGACCGGAGATGTCGGCCTCGAGCAATGAAGATGCCTTCCATGCGATGACTGCCCGAATTGCCGAATGCCTCGGTGACGAACCGATTGGAGTGAAAATCGGTATTCCCCAACGCCAAATATCGCATATCCTGGGGCAGGAAACAGATATCCGGGGCTTCATCCAGGTGGTGCCCATGATACAGTTCCTCTCGCGTCCAGATGGGACCGATCAATCTCCGACCGGTCTCCGGATCGCATAGTCGTCGGAGGCGACTGATGATCTCCGCCCTCACCCGCTCGTATTCCCGTCCCGGTTGGACGATGCCTTCCGGCTCGCGTCCTTTCACATTAATGAAGATCTGCCCATAATTGCCCTTACTGTAAGCCGTGGTGTGAGCCCAATCGACGTCCTCGAAAGAGAGAAACAGCTTGCTCAGCACCCCCACCGACTCCGGTTGCAGCGTCACCCCACGAGGAGGACGAACGCGGGCCAACAGCGGATGTCGGGAGAGGCGATAGGCGCGCTCGGGCGTGAATCCGCACCGGAACAGCCAGCGCTTCAGGCGCGCCTTGACGCTCCGCTTCAATCGAAGGAATCCCTCCTGAAGCAGCCACAAATTGAACGAGCAGTATTTATGCACCGGACCGAATCCGTGATCGGAGACGATCCATACCGAACAGGACGAACCTGCTTCCTCCACCATGTGGGAGATCTGTTTGTCCACTTGCTCCCAGTAGTCGTAGACCCGCGCGGCGTAGGCCTCGTTCTCCCACCGGTCAAACCGAGGATGGGTCGGGTCGATCACATGCCATAATTCATGTTGAATGCGATCGGTGCCCCAGATATGGGTGATGAAGACATCCCACTCATATTGGCGCATGAGGTAACGATTGACCTGCGATTTGTACTCCAACTCATCGAGCAGCTCATCGACCACGGCGTCGATGTTCCCCGGAGCATAGGTCTCGGTCAGGTAAAGGCGATAAGGTCCGAGAATCTCTTCGATCTCGTCGAGCAACTGATGCGGATAGGTGAAATCGCGCCGTCCCCGGGGAGTGAGAAAGTCGGCGATCATGAGCCCGTTCACCTCGCTGGGCGGATAGGTGCAGGGGAAATTGGTCACGATGACCCGGCGCCCGGCGCGGCTGAGGATATCCCAGAGTGCTTCGCCATCGCGCGCCGCCGCGCTGGCGGCCACAAACGAACGCCCACCCCGGCGGGGGAGAATGAATTCGAAGATGCCATGTTTTCCCGGATTCTTGCCGGTGGCCAACGACGTCCAAGCCACGGCGGTGATGGGCGGGAACGCGCTCCCCAACTCGCCTCTGGCGCCCTCCCGGAGCAGGCGGGCCAGCGTCGGGCATCGCCCGTCGGCTATGAGGCGATCGAGCCAATCGAACGTCACCCCATCGAGGCCAATGAGGAGGACTTTCTCGGTCATGGTGATCTCGCCTTGTTTCGGAATGGCTGCATTGTAGGAGAGGGCGGAGGAGAAGTCAACCGCTGGTGAAAACCACGCTCGCCCCGGAGGCGTCGTCTCGGGAGCCGGTCATCCGGTGAGCTTCGACGCTCACTTCGGCCTGCCCACCGTGACGATGGCCCGGGCGCTGGCCACATTATCGGCGCCATCTCGAATGCGCACGGTGATGGTGTGCTCCCCCGGCGATAAATCGTCGATGACCAGCTCGAATTGCTCTTCCGGCGCATCCAGGATTCCATCGACCGAGAGCATCTGCCGGGGCTCGACGTTATCAACGAGATATTCGGCCATGGTGATGGGCGTGGCGCTATCTCGCGCTACGAACTGCAGGCGCACGCTCCCATCGGACTGCACCATGACGCTCAATGCCTCGATCCGCGGGGGCGTGTTATCGACTTCGAACCACTCGGTCACGCGCTCGGCCCGCAATGCGCGATCCGGGGGATTGGAGGGTTCATCGCTGGCCACGACTTTCACCCGATAGTAACCGTCGGGCAATTGGGTCGTATCCCAGGAATAAAACGTATCGGTCAACTCATCTTTCATCAATTTCCAGGCCGTCTCTCCCTCCCCGCGAATGTAGACGCTGTAGACTAATTCGTCATCGTTGGCGTCGGTAGCCGTCCACGTGATGGTTCGGAAGCCCTCCTTGACCACCTGACGCGGGGGAGCCTGATTGGCCTTCTGTCGCCGTCGGCGCGTGCGATTGGTCTGCGCCTGCGATGAGGCGCTCCCGCCACTGGATGTCGTACTGGAGACGGTGGTCACCGCCTGGACGGTCCCGTAGGTGGGGACTTTCTCGAAAGCGATATCCGGAGGTTGGAGAACGAGCGATTCGAGGCGCGGCGCCACATTGCGCGGCAGGTAGGCGAGCTCCACGCTATCCACCACCGGTGTTTCTGCTCCCGATGAGCTGGTGAGGACCAGCTTCCACTGGATGAATCGCGCCGGCGGGCTGGTGACTTTCTCCCCCCGGGCTCGAGTGAGCGCACCCGACCACGGACTCCAGGTATTATCCGGCTCCCGGGTATTTCCGCTCCGGGTGAACAGAGTGACGCTGGTGCCCGGCGGGACTTGCTGACGCCAGCGAATGAGCCCCCATTGAGAAAAAGTGGCCGTATCCTTGACCGACGAGACCAGGCTCCCTTCCCGGGCGTAGCCGGACTCCAAGGCGAACAACCGCGCCAGATTGCTCGTCGCCGCATACACTAACGGGCGTCGTCGGCTCACCAAGAGCGCGGTCACCTGACTCGGTTCCACCCGGGTGAGGAGCGCGCTCCGAGTCCCATCGGGCGCGATCTGATAGATGACGCCCTCATCGCCCGTCCCGGCCAACAAGCCTTTGGAAGGCCAAAACGCCACGGAGAACACCGTGGCCTTGTCGGATGTCCAGATCTCCTCGGGGAACCCCTCGGGAGTGATGCGAAAGATACGGCTTCCCGGGATTTCGGTCTTCGCCTTCGTCGTGGCCGCGCCAGCTTGCTGCCCGAGAGACTGAGTACTACTGGCGGCGCTGATGGTGATCACGGTGGAGAGTGATGAGGTCGTGCTCGTCGTGGTTGTCCCCGTTTCTTTTTTCTCCTCCCCGATTCCAGCAGCATAGATGGTCCCATCCGGCGCGACGGTGATCGCGGTGATCTCGGCGACCGGGGCATCATAAAGAATGAACGGTTGCCCATCCGGTGTGAAACGAAACAGGCGAGCCCGACCCTCGCTCCCGGCGAGCAGATCGCCCTGAGCATCGAAGGTCAAGCACCGAATGTGTTTTTCCCCGCTATCGAAGAAGACCGATCCCTGACCTCGCCGGTCGACGCGGTAGATGACGCCATCTTCGCCGGTCCCCACGTAGAGAACCCCTCGCCGATCGACGGCGAGCGCCCAGATATACCGCGCCGGCGGATCGTAGAACACCTGACTCTGGCCATCGGGAGCGACGCGATAGACTTTCCCGTCGGGCGATGTCCCGACATACAGATTATCTTCGGCATCCACGGCGAGCGCGTGGACTTCCATTTCCGGAGCATCGAAGAAGAGACGTCCCTCTCGGCCATCGTAGACGTACACTTTGCCCTCATGACCACTGCCCAGGAACACGCGCCCTCGGGAATCTTCGGCGATCGACCAGAAGAAGGCTTCCGTCCCCTGATACACCTCATCGAGCTTGGGCGCCAGTTGAATATAACCGTCGGAACGAATGGTGATGTTGGTCGGCGTCCCCTGTTCGAACTCTTCGGCGCGATCTTGTTGCCAGAGCTGCGTCGTGCTGGCCCACACCGAGATGATCGAGGCGAGCACGGCCGCGCCAGTCAGCGCGAGACTTTTTCTCGTCATGGTCATCACTCACTCTCTCTGAGAGTCGGGCCGACCCTGGACCGCGCCCTCCGCCCTCATTTCACGATGAGCGTCAACTGAGCGCTGCCGCGAACGACGGCCCCCACAGCGGTCGATGCGATCAGGAGCGGCGAGTCATCGACCCGGACGGCTCGACTCGCCGTCCGGTCCGACGCCATCACCGAGATCACCGACGGCGGCAGCGAGGGCAACAGCCGATCGTGTACGACATAACCCGGTTTCCGCTCCGAGAGGCGCACATAGAGGTGGTCGCTCGGCCGCTCCCGATTGAGGATGGCGATCAGCTCGTCCAACGAGCCGGCCCCCATACCCCGATGCTCCAGTGCCCGGAGCGTGCTGGCATCGGCAACCATCAGCGTGAGGTGCTCCTCGGGGCGAACGCTCTCGGGAATTTTCACCCTGAACGTTTTGATGATCCGCGGGCCGCGATACGGGCGCAGGATGACGTAAACGTCAATGTCATCCCCGGGATGGACGGTGCGCTTGCTCACGCGAAGCTCCTCAATGGTCATCGATCGGCGTTCTTCCGAGAGCGCGAACGTGACGTCCAGGCCGCGAATTTTCGGGTGCTCCACGCTGTTGTTATACAATCGAGCGAAAGACTCGTTGATGCGCTCGGCCACGACCAGGGGCACTGGCTGGAGCAAGCTCGCATCAGATGACGTGACCATATCATGAACGCGGACCGCCGGGTGCCCTTCCAGATGAATGAGGCCGTCGTATCGGACGGTCAGCTCGTCGGACTGTTCCACCGACAACAGAATAGAATTGGCCAAGGTGAAATTGAGCAGCAACGGCGCTAAGGTCGGATGTCGCAGGATGCGATAGTGGTACGACAGGCGCCCCCGCGCCGGGCTGATGACGTTGACGGTGACCGGAATGAGGTTCGGCTCGACGCCGACGAGTCCCATGATCGCCGTCAACCGATCCTGGCGCACGGTGCCCACGATGTCGCCCAATCGCGCAATCTTGAACGACGACATCTCGCTGGCCACGGTGGTCAGAATCTCCGCCGTGGCCATAGGCATGTCGGTCGTACCGAGTTGGAAGAAAGGATGCCCGAACGCCAATACCCGTTCCCCATCGCGGTAAGAGACCGTCCCCGTCGCATAGACGGAGAGATCCCCGGCTACAAGAACGGCGGCGATCGGCGCTCCCGGGACCAGATCGGCTCCCCGCTCGGGCCGGAGCTGCCCGCCACCGGTACTCCCTCCACCAATGGTGATGGGCTTCAGATGATAGCGCTCCAAGAGTGGAGCGAACCAATCGATGACCTGCTGCCGGAAGCCACTGAAAAACAGCGGCGAGGGGATGGGTTCCAACAGGCGAGGCCTCCCAGATCCCCCTGCCGAGCCAGCCCGAGGGGCGGCCGCCGCCCCTCGGTCCGAACTTCCCTTGATCGCATCGATCGACCAGGTCCGCCAGAGGCCCGTTCTCTGGGGGTGTTTCTCCGTCTCCATCCGCATCAGTTGGAGCATCGATTCGATAGGGGTGATGCCGGCAATGGGTTCTTTGGTGAACAGCCCGAACCGCAACGAGAGGGCCCCGGCCAATCGCCCATCAATGTAAGCCGGGCTCCCGCTCATTCCGGCGACCACGCCCGTATAGGTCGGTTTGGGGCCGGTCAGTCGCACCAGAATGACATCCTGGCGGGGACCGAGAGCGTGAGGCAGAATGCCGAGCACGCGAAAACCAAACTCCTCGATGGCCTCGCCTTGAAACACGGTGCGAATCGTCCCCTCCATGCCGGGCTCGATCTCGTCCAGGCGAATGATGGGAACCGCCACAGGCGTTCCTCTCACCGACACCGATGAGCGCTGGTCCCCTTTGGCCCCCAGTACATTCACCAACAGGAAACCAAGCGCGCAGAAGATGGCCATCCGCTCGTTCATCATTTCTCCTCCCGCGCGGTCATACGCCTGAAGACGTGCGCCCGTTTCAGGTACGGCTGAGCCCGGTCAGTGCACCAATGTTCGCTTCCACTCCCGCTCGACTTCATCCACTGCAAAGCGGGAAGTTTTTAATTCCTCGGACGGAGATTGTCAACACCTGAGCCTCATCGTGGGACAAGAAGGGACGCTACCCCCAGGCCCACGCCTCGGAGAGCGCGACCTCTCTCCTGGAGCAAGAATGTCCGCATCAATGTGATGAGGCTAGGAACCGGACGCGCGCTTCTTCAATGCCGCCTGGACGGCGGCGGCCAGTTCGTGAATATGATAAGGTTTCCGCACCAGCCCGGTGGCTCCATCCTTGAGGAGGTCCTGTACCGATTCTGGAGCGCTCCCGTAGGCGGTGGCGAAAAGTACATTCACCGTCGGATCAATCTGCTTCAATTCGCGGAACGCCTCTCCACCTCCCTTCTTCGGCATCACAATATCCAGAATGACCACGTCAATCTCGCCGCGATGCGCTTGATAGACGCGAATGGCTTCTTCCCCATCGCGGGCGGTCAGCACGCGATAGCCGAGGTGCTCCAGCGCCGCTTGAGCGAATTCCAGCACCACGGACTCATCTTCGACCAACAGAATAGTCCCCGTTCCCCGCTCCACTTCCAGGCGCGGACGCTCCTGACGCAACTCAACGCCCTCGGCCACGGGCAGATAAATGATGAACTGAGCTCCTTCGCCCACCTGACTGTCGACGTCGATGGCCCCACCGTGATTGCGCACGATCCCGTATACAACCGCCAGTCCTAATCCCGTCCCTTTCCCCACTCCTTTGGTGGTGAAGAAAGGATCGAAGATGCGAGGACGAATCTCCGGGGGAATTCCCACGCCCGTGTCACTCACCGTGAGACGGACGTACCGTCCCGGCGTGAGCCCGGGATGACGCTGATAAAACGACTCATCTGGTTCTTCAACGGCGGTCTCAACGCGCAACTGGCCGCCCTCGGGCATGGCATCGCGGGCATTGATGGCCAGATTCATGATGACCTGTTGAAGCTGCGTGGGATCGGCCAGCACGAGAATCTCCTCCGACGCCAACGCCAGACTGATCTCGATATTCTCGGGAATAGTGTGCTTCAAAAGCTTGACGGCCTCTTTGAGGAAGGGGTGCAAGAGCAAGGGTCGTTTCTCCGCCACCTCTTCGCGGCTGAAGGTGAGCAATTGCCGAATCATCGCCGCCGCTCGTTCGCCCAATGTCTCAATATGCTGCAGCTTGTCGTAGTGCGGGCTCGCCGGCTCCATCTCGCGGAGCAAGAGCTGGGCATATCCCAGGATGCCGGTGAGCATGTTATTGAAGTCATGGGCGATGCCGCCGACCAGGGTGCCCAAACTCTCCAATTTTTGTGCCTGGAGCAATTGGGCCTCTAATTCCTTCTCTTTGGAAATTTCCCGGACCGTCGCCCGATACCCCTGGGTGCGCCCATCAGCATATTGAATGGCGATGGCGTTCAGCCGCACCGGGATGCGCCCCCCATCTCTTCGCCGCAACTCCAGCTCGATATTCTCAATGTGTCCCTGGCGCTCGACGAGTTCGGGAAGGCAGTGCGCATGCTGGCACCATTCGGAGGCCACCAGCTCGTCAAACCGACGTTTGCCGATGATCTCATTCCGTTCGTAACCGAGCCAGGCGAGCATGGTGGCGTTCATCTCCTCTACGAGGCCGTCGGCGCCCACCGTGAAATACCCGTCCGGCGCTTCGTTATACAGCTCCCGATAGCGCATCTCCGCCTGGTGGACCTGCTCATAGAGTTTCACCGACTCGATCAATCCCGCCACATAGTTAGCGAAAATGTCGAGCAATCGACGCTCCTGCTCGGTGAAGGTGCCCGCCCTTCGCCAGAGCGTGAGGGCGCCGAGAACGTTGCGACCTTTGATCAGGGGCAAGGACAGGCCCGCGCGCACTCCCAAGGTCTCCATCACCGGATCGACGACCGATGGAGCACCGTTCGATCCGTTGGCTATGAGCGGTTTTCGCGTCCGGATCGCCCGGGCGCATAGCGTGGGCGCATCGAGCATCACCTGTCGACCAACGATGGCCTCCGCCTGCTCGCCCCGGGCGGCGACGCACCGTAACCGGTCGCCGTCTGGATCGAGCAACGAAAGGGTGACCACCCCGGCCGGGACGATAGCTTCGGCCGCCTGGATGATCCCCTGAAAGAGCCGCTCAGGACTGAGTTCCCCCACCAGGCGGCTGGTCTGCTCTTGCAAACGAATGAGCGCTTCCTCCATCCGCTTCCGCTCGGTAACATCTCGTCCGGTGGATATGAAATGCGTGATCGTGCCGCTGGCATCGCGGATCGGCGAGATGGTCTTCTCTTCGACATAGAGTTGGCCGTCTTTCTTCCGGTTGATAATTTCGGCCCGAAAGACCCGTCCGGCCAGAATCGTCTCCCACAGGCTTTCATAGAACTCTCTCTCATGCCGGCCCGATTTGAGAATTCGCGGCGTCCGGCCAATGGCTTCCTCGCGGGTATAACCGGTGAGGTCTTCGAACGCCGGATTGACATATTCGATGACGCCGTCTTTATCGGTGATGAAGACGTTATCCCCGGCCTGCTCCAGGGCGAGCGAGAGTTTCCTCACCGTTTCCTCCCGCTCTTTCTCCTCGGTGATATCCAACATCGTCCCTTCGTAATAAAGAACGTGCCCTTCGGCATCGCGCACCACCCGGGCACTATCTCGAACCCAGATGAGTTGCCCATCGCGACGGCGCATCTGGAATTCCCGATTCACCACCGCGCCTTTTCGTTCCAACTCTTCTCGCCACTGTTGGCGATCCTCCGGCCGCACATAAAACTCTGTGGCTTGATGGTCGAGCAACTCATCCACCCGGTCGAATCCGAGCATGCGGGCCATCGCCGGATTGGCCATCAATAATTTTCCATCCGGCGTACTCCGATAAATGCCCTCGATGGAACCCTCGAAGATGTGACGATACTTGGCCTCCGATGCCGCCAATTCCTCTACGAGTCGAGCACTCTCCATAGCCATGGCCGCCTGCCCGGCGAAGATGGTCACCAGATGAGCGTCTTCGGTCGTAAATCCTCCCCGCTTATTGGCCACATAGATGATGCCGACAATGCGACGCTCCGTCACCATGGGGACGACCAGAAGATTCACCACGCCGAAGGCTCGCGCCGTCGTCCGTAAAGGCTCCGGTATGTCGTCGATCTGATTGGTGATGAATGGCCCTCGCGTCCGCAAGTTCCAGTACTCGCGCAATGCCCCACGAGCCCGATAGTGGAATGCTTCCACCATCTCTTCGGGCACGCCATAACCGGGCGGGTGGGCTCGAATTTCGCCCGTTCGGGCATCGTAGAGGGTGACGACGCATTTTTCGGCTCGCACCAGTTGAGCGATCCGCTCGGTGAGTCGTCCGCAAATGGTGGACAGATCGCCGGTCGTGGTGAAGACGCGGGCAATCTCATAGAGCCCGCGCACCTCTTCCAACCGCTGTTTGGTCTGTTGATAAAGTCGGGCGTTCTCAATGGCCACGGCCGCTTGACCGGCGATGCTCTCGACCAGGGCGAGCTCTTCCTCGGTGAAGTCGCGACTCTCGCTCACATCGAGGAACAGAGCGGCGATGGGCCGGTCTTGAAACTTCACCAGCGTGCATACGGTTGCTCTCATTCCGAAGGCTCGCACGAGTTCGGCTGGCAGGAGTTCGCTCTCCGACGCATCAGGGATGACGATCGGCCCGCCCTCATCGAGCAGCTTCCGCGCGATGGGCAACTCAGTCAGCCGACGCCCTTTCAAGGTCTCCAGGAGAGGAAGCTGATCTTCGGGTATACCCCAGGTGACGAAATCGGCGATCCGTTCCAACCGTTCATCGGGCAGGTAGATCGTGCAACGCCTAACATTGAGCACCTCGACGATCTTGCGCACGATGGTCTCCAGCACGGCTCTGAGATCGAGGGAACCGGTCGCCGCCCGCATGATGTCGGCGAGCACCTCCGCCCGTCGCCGGGCCAGTCGCTCTTTCGCGTAGAGCTCAGCATTCTCAATGGCCAGGGCGAGCGAGTGGGCAAAGGTCATGGCCAACTGCTCATCCTCGTCAGTGAACGGCTGCCCCTCGATCTTTTCGGTCAAATAGACGCCTCCGTAGAGGCGATCCTGACCGGAGATGGGGACGCCCAATAGAGTCTTCATCGCCGGATGGTCCGGCGGGAATCCCTCGTGGCGGGCATCCTGGGCGATATCATCCAGTCGAATGACCCGACCCTCCCGCAAGACGGCTCTTAATATTCCCCGCCCCACCGGGAATTGACCGATCCGTTTCACCTCTTCCGGGTTCAAGCCCGTGTGAATGAATCGCGTCACGGTTCCCTGCTCATCCACGATGGTCACCGCGCCGTATTTCGCCTGGACGAGTCGCACCAGCGCCTCGATGCCTTTTTGGAGGACGGCATCCTCCAGAGGAGAACCGGCCAGGATGGTCAACAGATTCCGACTGGCCTCGTATAGCTCCTCCAGCCGCCGGGCTCGCTCAGCCAGTTGCTTGCGATCGGCCTCAATGATTCTTTTCATGCGCTCGGTTTCTCGAAGCAACTCGTCCTTCCGCCGAACCAGAGCTTCGATCAAACTCTCGTGAGTGATCGCCCCGACGAAACTCCCCTTCCTCTTGAAAACCGGCAGAGCGTCGATATCATGCCGCTCCATATGGCTCAAAACCTCATCGAGGGACGTCGACTCCAGCACTTTGGGCGGCTGGCGCTCGGGCAACAGATCGGCAAAGATCCGATGCGGTGATACCAACAGAATATCCTGCAACCGGACTAGGCCACGAAATTCCTCGTTCCTGAACACGGCGCAGTGTGTCGCTCGTTTGGTCTGAACCTGATCGAGGATGTCTTTGAGCCGCGATTCCTCCGACGCTGTGACGACATGCTGACTCAAAGCATGTTTGGCCTTCAACGCCGTCATATCTCTTCCTCCAATAAAAGCTCGACCTGCAGGTCGAGATGCAAGATCTCCTCATCGCTCATCAACGGCTTCACCTTCTGCAGGACGAAAGCAATGAGTCTCTCTTGCGTGAGCTTCCGCACGATGGCGGCTCGAACGAGGATGTCGCTGATCACATCATCCTCATCCAGTTCGATGTGGTCGAATCGGTTCGAACTCAACAGCGAGAGCGCCCGGCGAATGGCCTCACACCCGATGGGTGCTCTTCGACCGAGCACGAGGGCATCGTGGATGGGTGGGATATTAAACTCTTTGATTTGCGCTCTCACATAGTGCACCATCGAGCTGACTTTCTGTTTCGCACCTCGTTCCATAGTACCCCTCCATCAGAAGTTCGATTCTCGTCAGGATCGAATGAGATTCCTTCCTCATCAATGGAGAACACAACCTGCCAGCACTTCCGAAGCGATGACATATGATTCTCCTCCCCATTCAGTGAGTTTATGCCGGTAGAGTCATGAGAGGAGATCGACTGGACCAGGTGGATGAGCTTCGGGTAGACGTTAGACGGGCTACTCGTTCTAAGCGTTCATTCCATCCGCTATGTCGTGGGAGCGTTCGCCCCATTGAGGTGCACCACCGAGGCACCCGTTCGATCCATGCTTCCCTGACTTCTCGACGTGAGCAACTTCGTTCCCCAGCACAGCTCGGCGGGGCTCCACATGGGTGTTCCAGCAGTAATGATAGAGCGAGGTGAATTCGTTGTTTCAGAATGGCGAGTTCCATCCTACCCCCCGCGCGGTTCTAAAAATAACCACTTTTGGACGGAGGTCGTCACCATCTGACTCCATCCCTGCCTCAACTATACATGACTCGACTCCGACCCATTTATGTAATGAAACTACAGTCTTACCTTAGACCCATTATCCATTATGACGACATCGCCGCCCGGGAGTCAAGCAAATTTTCCAGGAGCCAAGCTCCTGTGATTGGGAGTCGAGCCGGCTGGGGACGATGCCAGGTGTTCCAATGCTTCGACGATCTGATCCCAGGAGAAGCGGTGTTTCATCTGACGAATGCGCTCGATGAATTGGGGAGCCCGTTCATTTCGATAGAAATCATCGACGGCCTCGGCAATGGCCCCCGGGGAACGGGGCTCGACCAGATATCCGGTTCCGCCCGGCTCGACGACCTCCACCAACCCGCCGACGCGCGCAGCCACTACGGGCACGTCCAGCGCATAGGCCAGTTGAACGATGCCGCTCTGCGTGGCCGACGTATAAGGGAGGAGCAGCAGATCGGCAGCACCGAAATAGATGCCGAGCTCTTCGTTAGGAATATACCGATCGATGATCCGGACGTGCCGGTCTACGCCCAATCGATGAACGAGCGCCATGATCTCCCTCTTCCCCCGCCAGAACTCGCCAGCCACCACCAGGGTTACATCATGCTGTTTGAGGATCAATGGGAGACTGCGGATAGCGTAGGCCAATCCTTTGTAGGGCCGGACGAAGCCGAAGAACAACAAGACCTTTCCTTCGATGCCCAGTCGCCGCCGCGCCTCCTGCCGACCCACCCGAGCGGGGATGAGAGGATCGTAAGTGGGGTGAGGCACTCTGATGATCGTCGCCCCCGGTTGCCAGCGCCGCAACCGATCGGCATCCTGGCGGGAATGGACGAGGAACGAGTCGCCGAGACCGAGAACCCGCCGGGTGCAGAACTCTTTCAGCCAGTTCGTCTCATGTTCCACCACGTTATGACAGATGAGAACAGTGTTCGTCGCCTTCGCCCCTCGGACGCCCCTCAGCACCGCGTAAAACGATGGAGCCCAGAACGAGGTCCACCAGGGAACGACGAACAGATGAGGCCGCCAATCGGACACATAGCGCGCCGTTCGGGCCCACGTCACGGGATTGAGCCAATCGAGCATGGGGATGGTCGAGACGGTGAGCGCCGCCTGGCTGGGATCGCGATCCGTCTGACCGGGATAGAGCCACCGGGGATACGGTCGAATGAATCCCAGGAACGCAACGTCATGACCACGAGCGGAGAGATGCCGGGCGAGAAGCGTCATGTAATGAGCGATGCCGCCACGAAACGGATAACTCGGTCCCAGAAGGCAGATCCGCATAGATGCCGCATCCGCACGTCATACCCGCCACCAGAGATGATGACGGGGAACGTCGCTCGCATGGCCCAGGCGCCATCCCCTGAGCAATGACGACCGGGTTCCAGCCGACAGGAACGACCGACGCCTCATCGCGCCGCCCGTTTGACGGCCGGCTCTGCGTCCCGGTTCACCTCCGCCGCTTTGAGACGATAGAGGCTCTCTTCGGCCAGTTTCCGACTCCCGGCGATCAAATCGCTCAACAGTCCCAACACGCCGATTTGAAAGCCCAGTAGGCCCAACGCCACCGCTCCAATGAGCCAGGAGACATTGCCCTCCTCACCCTGAATGAGCACGTCATAAACATATTTCCCGCCCAATATCAATCCACCCATCAAGACCAATCCGGCCAACCGAGTGAAGAAACGCAGCGGCGCGTACATGACGTAAATGCGAAACAGGGTCAGCATGGAGCGGAGGATGTAATCGGCCGTGCTCTTGATCAGGCGCGATTCGCGCAGAGGCGCATTCGCCGTGATGGGCACCTGAGCGATGGCCAACCCCTTACTGGACGCCTGGATGATCGACTCCAGCACGTAGGTATAGCTGGAAATGATATTCAACCGCAACGCGGCTTCCCGACTGTAGGCGCGAAAGCCACAGGTGGGATCGACAATCTGAATGCCGGCCAGGCGAGAGACGACCCAGCTTCCGATCCGTTGAAGGATTCTCTTGGACCAGGAGAACGGGTGGGCCGTTCCCACAGGCCTGGCGCCGATGACCAGATCGGCGCGTCCATCGAGAATGGGCGCGATCAGTCGAGGAATATCGCTCCCGTTGAACGAATGGTCTCCATCGGTATTGACGATGATATCGGCGCCCAGCCGCACACAGGCATCCAATCCGGCGCGAAAGGCGGCGGCCAATCCCCGGTGCGATTTCAATCGGATGAGATGATCGACGCCCGAGGCGCGAGCCGCTGCTGCCGTGTCGTCGGTACTCCCATCATCGATGACGAGGATCTCCACGCGATCAACGCCGTCGATGTGACGAGGCAAATCCTCGAGCGTCAGCGGCAGCGTCGCCGCCTCGTTGTAACATGGAATCTGGATGATCAGTTTCATCGTCTTCGAATAAAGTGTGACGCGAGCAGGTCGCTCGCGCTACCCGATTTTCGCCGCTGGCGAGAAGCATCATCCCATGAACGATTCCTCGCCCACGAGCATTCCCTCGAAAATAGAGGATGGGGCAAGATGGCATCTCGCGCGACACCCGCCAAAAGCCCATTTTCATCCTGGCGGTGTGCCTCACCAGGCTATGGGCGACTCGGCCGAGCAGTGCACCAGGCGAAAACCAGAAGCTCCGAAGGAGCACGATGAAATAGCCCGGGACGCTCCTCCTCGGGAACCCGTTTCCTCATTCCCATGAGCCCTGAAAGAGCGCCATAGGGAGCGCGCGACTCCATCCACTTCTGGTTATCGCACCGCCCATCCTCAGCCAGCGCCATGAGAGATGCCCGCAGCTCTCACTCAGGGCAAACTTTTGAGTTCCGGCCTGGGCTCAGGCAGCGGTTTGCGGGGTATTTTCTCATCGCGCATCGCCGCGTGATAGACGAACGACGCCATGATCACCGAGGCCTGCATCAAATCGCTTTGCAGCGCGTGATCGTACAGGTCCATGTTCGTATGATGGGTTCGCGTCTCATATTCGATGGGATCCTGGATGAATTGGAACCCCGGAAGTCCAACGGCGTCGAACGACAGGTGATCGGTCCCACCGGTATTGCGAATGGTCACCGTGGTCGCTCCCAGATCGTGAAACGGCTCCAACCAGGCCTCGAAAATCGGGCGCACGGCATCATTGCCCTGCAGATAGATGCCGCGGATCTTCCCCGTGCCATTATCCAGGTTGAAGTAGACGGAAAACGTCTCGTGTTCCGGCTTCAGTTGCATGGTGGCCGGATCGCCGAAGTGTTTTTTGACGTACCCTCGCGACCCCAGCAGTCCTTGCTCTTCCCCGCTCCACAGAGCGATGCGAATAGTTCGCCGAGGATGCACGCCGATGGCCTTCAGGATACGCACGGCTTCCATGGCCACGGCGCATCCGGCAGCGTTATCGGTCGTCCCCGTCCCGGCATGCCAGGAGTCCAGATGACCTCCCAGCATCACCACTTCGTCTTTGAGCTGGGGATCAGTGCCGGGAATCTCGGCGATGACGTTGTAGCCAGTGGGATCCTCGTCATAAAACTGCGTCTGCACATCGATGCGGAGTTTGACGGGGATGTGCTTCTCCAGCAAGCGAGCCAGACGGGCGTAATGCTCGCTGGCCACGACCAAGGTGGGAACTCCCGGTTCCCCGTTGAGTTTATAGTCGCCTCCGCTCCCGACGAAGATCGTCCCGTGAGCGCCGCGACTCGGTTCGAGCACGACGGCCACACCTTCGTCGCGGAAGAAGGCGCGAACCTTCTGTCGCCAGGCGCGCCGCGCCCGATAGGCCTTGATCCGCTCGGCCCAGCGTCCTCGTCGTCCCGGCTCCGGCGCCTGCGCCAGGCGCGACAGGTCATCCTCATCGTACCGGCGCGCGTCGGCGTCGAAATGAGGACGCACGTTCGGCGGGGCTCCAGCCATCACGATGGCGCCGTGGAGTTTCCCTTTGTACTTCTGGAAATCGGCTTCCGATTCGATCTTCACCATCATCGGCGTTGCCGTCACCGGACCATCGGTTCCCCGCGTCCATGCTTTGGGAAAAGCGATGAGCGGCTGATATTGCGGCTCGATCATCTCAATGGAGAACCGCTCCACGGCCCACCCCCGGCCGAATTCGCCCCACGGCTCCAGATGGGCGTTCACCAGCCCCCACTCGGTCAGCCGCTTCCGCGCCCACTCGCTGGCCGCCTTGAGATTGGGCGAACCCGTCAATCGCGGTCCGTAGACGTCGGTGAGATAAAAGAGCGTGTCCATCACCCGGGAATGCTCAAAACCTTCGGCCTTGATGCGAGAGATGACGCTGAGATCAACCGGCTCCTGCGCCTGAACGATCCACGTCAAGGCGAGAATGACGAACAGGGCCAGGTTCAACCGTCGTTTCATCGCCTGCCTCCTTCATCTCGATTTGGAATCATGCCATTCCCGTGAGAACGAAAAGATCTCAGGACGCCCATCCACACCTCATGGTCATCATGGACGAGATCCTCATTCGGCTCGCCAGCAGGACGTCCCCGCCGGAATGGGGGCATGGGTCGTTCGCCCCCGATCGCGGGCCGCATCGAATTGACCGACTTATCGGCGTCGATGACCGGGCGCGCAGCGGGCACCACGTTGGCGATCATGCGCTCCTCGCACCGGTGCTGCCTTTCCTTCCGGAGCGGGAGGGCGCGCCACGCGACGACCACACCTCGATGCTCATGTCTCTCTGGGAGTGGCACAGGGAGGAAAGGTAGCCAACCCTCTTCCAAAACTCAAGTCGAACGCTGGCGATGGATGGCGTGAGGATGAAACGTCATGGCACAAGCTGACTGCTCGCGCCACAGCGGAAGAGCCGACCGGGGTGGGAGCGGCGAGCCCCCAGTCACCGGTCGGCTCCAGAGTCGTCAACGATCAGAATTCGTACCGCAGAGCAAACTGCATGATGCGCGGTTGCGTCAGCGTCGCGTTATAGCGACCGAACGTCGTGGTGATGTCGGGGAACGCCGTCAGATCATCGACATTGAACCGGACCGAATTGGTCACGTTGAACACTTCCCAGCGGAACTGCAGGCGATGCGTCTCGGTGATGGAGAACGATTTCATCAGCCCCATGTCGATGCTGAAGTAGCCATCGCCCCGGAGCAGATTGCGAATGCCCGACTCGCCCGGCCGCTGGAAGCGGAAGTGCTTCAACGCTTCCGAGGGATTGGGGAAGACGTTGGGCCAATCGCCCTTGGTCGTCTTGGTCTCCGGCAATGTCTGACCTTCTTTGATCATCGTGTTCCCCTGCAGGTTCCAGTTAGTCGCCCAGCAGGAGCGGCAGTTGATGATGTTGAACGGGAAGCCACTCGTCCAGCGGAAGATGCCCGTCGTCTGCCACCCACCGATGAGCTGATTGAGCCATCCGGAGACATTCCCGCCGAGCGGTTTGCCGCGCCCGAACGGCAACTCGATCACCCAGTTGGCGTTGATCTGGTGACGGACGTCGAAATCGGAGAACGAGTACTGCTGCCGCGGATTCCAGGTGTTGATGATGAAGTCGCTGTATCCACCGGCGAAGAAACTGCTGAACGCTCCACCGCGCTCCGTCCCCGAGGTCAGATCGAGCGATTTGGACAACGTGTAGTTGAAATCGAACGTCACGCCCTGACTGAACCGCTTGCGCAGACTGAGCTGGAAGGCGTGGTACTCGGAGAATCCGATGGTGCTCTGCGCAGCCAGCGAGGAGTACTGGTCGTTCCAGTAAGCGAACGGCGTCCCTTCCGGATTGTCGGGCGTGCCATAGGCGCAGGCCGGGAAGCAGAACAGATCCATGATGAACAGCGCGGTGATGTAATCCGGAGCATTATCGCGATACAGCTCGTAGATCTCCTGCGTGCTGGTCAGGCCGCGCCCGCCGCGCATGCCGGCGGTGGGGAAGATGTTCTCCCAGTAGGGAATGGGCGGCACGTCGCTGGTGGGAACGCCGGCCTCGATCATCTTGACCAGCATCTGAGCCGCGGTGAAGTAATCCATGCCCGACTGGGGATCGACGAGATTCATCGGCATGGCCAGGTCTCGACGGGTGAGCAGATTGCGGCCGCGACGTCCGACATAGGCCAGCTCGATGCTCATGTTCCACGGCAATTCGCGCCCGATGACGAAGTTGAACATATGGGCATAGGGCGTGACGATGGTATCGTCGATGCTGGTGGTGATGGCGAACAGCCCGAAGGGCGGCGTCTGCGGGAATCCGCCCGGTGGCGCTTCCGGCTGGAAGGGCGTCCCGTCATTGGCCACTCGCGGAATATCGAATACCCCGGTGAATCGCGGTCCGTTGGCTTCGGTGATCGTCCCCCAGGGCGTGGTCAAGCTGGTGGCCAACCCGAACGATCCGAAGCGATCGAACGTGGTCGCCAAAGCATGCCCGATGCGATCGTACACCAGGCCATACCCGAAGCGGAACACGGTACGACCTCGGCCGAACAATCGCGGCAAGAAGCGACGCGGCGACCAGGCGACCGAAATACGGGGCGCCCAGTTGTTGTAGTCCTTTTCATAGAACCCGGGCTTGCCGTTGGCCGGACCGGCCAGATCGAAGCTGATGCGCGGGAGATCGAACGAGGGGATGCCCCGCTGCATGCTGGACCGACGGAGTTCGAGCCACTCGCCGAAGCTGGGCGTCGGTCTCACCTGCAGGCCGTTGACCTCCCACGGAGGCGTGTAGTACTGATAGCGGACGCCGAAGGTGATGGTGAGACTGGGCGTAGCTTGCCACTTGTCCTGAGCATAGAACTCGTATTCGTTGGTGGCGTACTTTCGGCGAATGACCGCCCCCTCGGGGAGGACATTCCCTTCGCGGTCGTAGTTATACCGCGCCGTGAACTGGCTGAGGATGCCGAGCAGCAGCGTCGGATAGGAGTCGGCCCAACTGGCGAAGAAGCCGGGATCCACCGCCGGGAGCGTCTCACATCCGGGCTGCGAGCATCGCGGATGCCCCGGTGCCGTCCATCGACCCACGCCGAGCAACCAGGACCCGTTGGCGATGACCGTGTGGAACGAGTTCTGCGTGGAGAATCGAGGAATGCGGGTGAACCGAATGTTGGTGCCGAACTGCAGCGTGTGCGAGCCGCGAATCCAGGAGACGTCATCGACCAGATTGTGCGTCTTGGCGATGCGCCCACTGGAGCGCGTCGTCGCCGGAATGTTATCCAGGAACCGGAACGTCGCCTGCGTTCGCTGCTGCAAGCCCGCCGTCTCCGTGCTCAGCCGGGTCAGTCCCCAACGGAAGGAATTCACGATATTCGACTTGATGGTCGCGTCGTACCCGATGGCGAATCCCTTGGGATTGGTCAACGTCAGGCTGTTCGGGGGTTCCCCGGGAAACTGCGGCGAATCTCGTTCGGTGTCATCCTGGAAGTTTCCGCGGAAGAAGAGCCGATGAGCGGCCTTCAGATCGATGTTGAAGTCGCTGCGCAGGATGAACGTGTTGAACTGATCTTTGATCGGCGCGGCGAAGCGATACCCGACGATATTCAACCCATCGCGACCGGGATCATTGGGTTCAGGGAACTGCTGGAAGTAGGCCAACGCCGCCGGGTTCGGCCCGATCCCCAGCGGATCGAGGGACGCCGCCTCCTCCGGCGTCAGCACGTGGATGCCCGCGGGAATATTGAACGTGCGCCCGGCCACGGTGATCGTCGTCGGCGGACACTCTTCGGGATTGGCGCATCGATACTGGAGATATCCGTGACGCAGCAACATCGAGGGGACGAACCGCAATTCCGATTGTTCGCGTTTCAGGCGGAACCCTTCGTAGTTGCCGAAGATGAACCAGCGATTCTTGATGATCGGGCCGCCCGCCGAGGCGCCGAAGATGTGGTAATTCAACACTGGCGGTTCATTGGGTCGCGGGGGCGACGCTTCGATCTGGGACTTCTTCAGGAAATAATCGTTGGCCGACGTCGCCGTATTGCGGTGGTACCAGTAGAGCGACCCATGAAGCTCATTGGTTCCGCGTTTGGTCACCAGACTCACCTGCGCCGCGCTGGAGCGTCCCTGATTGGCTCCGTAGTTGGTCGTGGTGACGCGAAACTCCTCCACCGAATCCACCGTCATGCGGAGCACCGACGTGTAGGCGTAACCGAACTGAGGATCATTCACGTCGACGCCGTCCAGGGTCACGTTGGATTGGTCGCTGCGACTACCGTTGATGCTGCCGGTGCGGATGTCATTGGTGGGAAGATAAACGGCGCCCGGCTCAAGGCTCAGCAGATTGACGACGTTACGACCGAGCAGCGGGAGTTGACGGATCTGGAGTTCGCCGAACGGATTTCCGATACTGGCATCCGTCTTATTGATGAGCGATTCGGCTTCGATTTCCACGACCTCCACAATCTCTCCCACCTCGGTGAACTGGAGATCGAGCGTCATAGGGGTGTTGACGAGCAACTCCAGGTTCTCGCGCACGATGGTCTTGAATCCGGTCTGCTCGACGCGAAGATCATAGGTGCCGGGAGGGATCTGAACGAACTGGAAAAAGCCTCGCTCGTTGGTCGTCGTGGTCCGCGTCAACCCCGTCGCTTCATCGGTCAGCGTCACCGTCGCACCGGCCACCACCGCACCCTGCGGGTCGGTGACCGTCCCGGAGAGCGACGTCGTTGCCTGAGCGCGCACCACGAGCGTCATGAGCAATAAGAGAGTGAGACACCCCCAAATCTTCAGCGCACTTCTGCCGAAATCCACGTGAAAGATTTTCCGCGTAAAATTGCTCACAGATTTGAGGGCACCTCGCTCGAGGTCGATTCGAGTCATGGTCAAACCCTCCTTTCTTTGATTGGCTGAAGTCGGTGTAAGCATAACCACATTCCTGGACGCTGTCAAGCCAGGGGGTAACCAAGAAACTGTCTCAAACTAGAAGAGTTACGGGGATTCGCTTCTCAATCTCGACGGTGCGTTTCCTAACACTGAACCGCTCCGTAGATCAGAGATCATGACGAGGGCCTTGAATGTCGAACGAACCCAGTATCGTTCGAATCTGGGGTTAAAGACGTCAGATTGACGGAGAGTCTCTTTGCCCCTCCCTCAGCCCGGGCCGAGTGACGCTCGCCCGGCCGCCGCAGGTGGTCATCGAGGAAGCGATACGAGGTTCGCAAGAACCTCCGGTACTCGGCGATCACGCTTCAAATAGCTTGGGGATGTTCGGAGTCATGAGCGTTTCCTCCTTTCTCACTTGCGGACAGGCCGCCTTGCCGACACATCGGGCTGCGCCGCGCCCTCTGCTTGCAGAGCGGTACCTGGCGCTCGCCTCAGCAACCAGAGGCTGGCATCGTAGACCCGGATCGCTTCGGGCACTCCTCGGATCGATTCCGAAACCAGCGTAACCAGGGAAAGAGCGGCGTCCGGATGCTCCTGAGCTGCGGACTCCAGGGCTCGCACCTCCCGTTCTAAAGTAGCGGCATCCTGAACCTCCGCACAGACCTGGATCAACTCCCGTCCTCCCCCTGGCCACCGGGCGAGAAAATCCACTTCGAAACCCTTCCGGGTACGGACATAACCGATCTCAGCGCCGTGCCGCAGCAGCTCGATGCACACAACCGTCTCAAGCGCCTTCGATGGTTGCACGCGGCCGCTTCGATCGAAAATCGGGATGAGCCCCGGATCGACGGGATAGATCTTCCGGGGATTGCTCATGCGCCGCCGTTCGGAATCCGTGACGAGCCAGACACCGTGAACGAGAAACGTATCTTCCAGGTGGCCGAGGTAAGCGTGGAGCGAATCCTTGGCGATGCGCACGCCCCGGGACTTGAGATCGTTGTAGAAGCGGTTGATGCTGAACAACCCGGCAGCATGAGCCAACAGATGCCGGACGAGTTGCCGTAGCGCCAGCGGATGCGAAACACCGTGCCGCTCGATCACATCCCTGAGGAGCGTCGCGTCCACATAACTGCGCAGCAGTTCAACTCGATCTCGCTCCGAGGCCCCCTGCGCTTCGGAGAATCCACCAACTGTGAGGTACGTCTCCAGGTCCCTGCGCAGGGCCGAACGCTCGGCCTTGGTCGCTCGCTCCGGATCTCGGATCTCACGCCCGTGATGCCGCAGGAACTCGCGGAAGCTGACAAGGAAAGACCAGAGCCTCCATGGCGCGCCCGCGCATGCTGGTGGCCACCTCGCGCGAGAACATCCGCGCCGAGGCCCCGGACAGGAAGAGATCGAGGCTTTCGGTATCGAGAACTCGGCGGGCAAAGCGCTCCCAGCCTTCCACCATCTGGATCTCGTCCAAAAGGAAGAGCGCTCGCCTTCGGTCGCGCCACTCCGGATGGAGGCGGTAGTATTCTTCGAGGAGTACAGACAGATCGGCGGCCGTGAGATCGGCCAGCCGCTCATCGTCGAAGTTGAAGTAGAGGATCCCCTCCCGCGGCGTCCCGGCCGCCACGCGGTCGGCGAGCACCTGCCACAGGAAGGTCGTCTTACCCGTCCGGCGCATGCCAATGACGGCGATCGCCTTGTTTGGAATCGCGGGCACGTGGATATCGCGCCGGGTGAAAGCGGGAATCGGCGCCGCCTCGGCGTCAAGGATCTTCTGGCGGAGGATTTGCCTGAGCTGTCCGTCCATGGAGGATGGAATAACAAAAATCTATCCTTTTTACAAGGACAGATTGATTGAAGGGCTCCTCCGCTCAACGCTCCAACGGTGTGGGGATTCGTTCAAGAGCACATCGACGCGAACGCTCATCGGAATCGGCGGCCAGTGCCACCAGAACCCGTCATCGACCATGTCAACGGTGAGAACTGTCCAAGGCGCTCATGCGACGAACGATCTCGTCCCACTTCCCCTGCGCTTTGAGGATGAGTTCGACGGCGTCACGGACGCCGCCGCGACCGCCGGGACGTTTTGTGATCCAGTGAGCCGCTTCTTTGACCTCCCGGACGGCATTGGCCACAGCGATGGCCAGTCCCACCCGGCGCATGACGGGCAGATCGGGCAAATCATCGCCGATATAAGCGACCTCATCATCGGTGAGGTTTTCCCTCTGAAGAACGTCTTCGTAAGCTTGAAGTTTGTCCTCAGCATTTTGATACAGATGATGGGCGTGCATCTCTTTGACGCGCCGGGCCAACACCCGCGACTGGCGAGTGGTGATGATGCCGGTGCGCAAGCCCGCCTGAGCGGCGAGCTTCACGCCCTGTCCGTCCTGGGAGAAGAAGAATTTGATGTCCTCGCCATCGGGAAGCAGAATGATCCGTCCATCGGTGAGGACGCCGTCACAGTCCATCAAGATGAGCCGAATACGCTGCGCGCGCGCGGTGATCTCGTCCATGTCCTTCACCATGCCCTTCCACGCTCACTTTTCCACGAAGACGGGAATCTCGTAGAGCTTCCAGCTCGACCCCTGCTGCCGGAGGATGTAGATGGCCCGAGCCTGACGCTGCCCCTCGCTGGTCGTGGCCAGCGTTTTCACATCCAGGATCACGCGATGAGCGTCCAGTGGCGCACCTCGCAAAATATCCGTCTTCCATCCTTCGAGGAAGGCGACGCCGACGGCGAATGATTTCAGATTCTGCATGTCGACCAACTCTTTCACGGCCGCCGGACGTCCTGAGCCGATGGCGGCATCCAGTCGGGAGATGAATTGTCGCACCGGCTCGCCGGGCTCGGGGAGTTCACCGGCCGCTCGTTCGGCGCGAATGAGCGCATCTCGCGCCGCCAGCAAAGCCACGTCTTCGGCCACAGCCAGCGCCGCCTGACGATAGTGAGCGACGGCATCGGCCGGTCGATGGCGCTTCATCGCCACGTCGGCGAGCGCCCAGCGAGCGTGGGCGAAGACGGCCAGCGAGGGGAGCGTCTCCGCCAGTGCGCGACGGGCCTCCCGCTCGGCTTCATCCAATCGATCCAACGCGGCCAGCGCCCGCGCCCACAGGGCTCGTGCTGCGGCATTCTCCGGTTCGCTGGCCAGGATCTGACGAAACTTGGCTTCGGCTTGAGCGGCCTCACCCCGGATGAGAGCCAGGGTTCCTTCCCCCACGAGTTTGGCCACCGGCGGTTTTCGCGGATAGACGTCGTTCTCGTACTTGGCCTGAATATACAACCGATCGGGGTCCACCCGGGCCCGCTTGGGTTGTGAAGGTGTTTGAAACACGGCCTGGGCATACCCCTGGGCTTCGATCTTCACCGTCTGGCGCAACCGCTGACCGTCCTCGGTTTCGATCTCCACATCGACGTCGCCACCGCCATCGCCGAAATTGGCCACGGTGACCGACCATTTCCCGTTCTCATAGACCGGCTTCCCGACGGCGAAATCCGGCAAGACCACTCGATCGAACCACCGCTCCAGGATGGGTTCCAGTTTTTTGGCCTCACCGGCGGCCAACACGGCCTGGCGGAAATCGGCCAGCGTCACCGTTCGACCGGCCTCTCCGGAGAAGAGCGCCTTGATGATGGACAAGAACTTCTCCTCCCCCAGAGCCTTCTCGATGAGGCGCATCACCATGGGAACCTTGTTATAAATGCTGCGGAAGTATTGCCGGTTGCGAAGAGATTGTCGCGCTAACGGAGCGTCATAGGCGCTCCCCCCTCTGACGATGGCCAGATATTCGGTGCGGAAACGGGCCACCATGCGATCGGCCACCGCAGGGCCATACTGCCGACGCATGTAGAGCAGGGCCAGAAAACTGGGCAGACCATCGAACAGGACGCCGTGTCCCGGACCGGTGATGCGATATCGGCCTCCCAGCCAATTGCGCGCCAGATTGCTGGCCAGAAAATAGACCGTCTCTTCATCGAGAATATCGCGGGCCAACGTTCGCTCATCCACCACCAGGATGCCCGGAGCGCCATAGAAGGGAACGCGCGACGAGGCCACGATGCGGATGGGCGCAGGCGCTGGCTGACCGAAAAACTCGGTGTAGAAGTCGAGTATGCGCTCGGCTTCGCTCCGCAACCGATCGATGGTCTCAGCCTTGGCCAGCGCGTATCCTCGCGGTTGGTAGATCTCGATGGCTCCTCCCTCCCCGACTCGCTCGAAGTCCCTGGCGATGAACATGGGACGAGCGAACAACCGCTGCCGATACGTCGTCCGGGTCAGGCCATCGCGCGATTCTTCGGCGACCAATTCTCCCGAAGAGATCACTTTCATTCCCGTCGGCGCTTCGATGCGCAACGTGAATGGCGTCGCATCCACGTTGTAATCGATGAGGTAGGGCGTATGAATGACCGGAACCCAGAAGCTCTCGGGCAGCAGGAGCCATTCGTCGATGGTCAGGGCGGCGCGCGCCGAGGCCTGTTCGACGGGGAACGTATAGTCCAGGACCACAGTCGTCGACCGACCGGGGGCCAGCGGGGCGTCCAGCTTGAAGTTCACGCTCACCGTCTGATTCTCTTCGCTCGTCTTGGTCTCAAAGGGGCGAGCGACGCCATCAATGGTAGCTCCCGTGATTTCGGCCGTCTGGCCGAGCTTGAACCGCATCGTGGCGACCGGGCGGGATGAAGGATTGCTCACCGTGAGCGTTGCGCGCACCTGGACCTTATGCTCGCGGAGATCGAGGCGAGCGGTGATGTCGGTCTTCTCCAGCCGCAGGAGCAAATACGATGTCGCCGCCGGTTGTTGAGCGACGCTTCCCGTGGGCAGCAAGACGAGGATGATCGGCAACACGTGGTTGAGTCGTTTCATCTGTTCACCTCACTCCCCATTCCTGGATCATAGCGTGAAGGGCTTTGACCATGTTGAGCAAGGGGGCCAATCGCTCCAGAGGGAGCGCATTGGGACCATCGGAGAGCGCCCGCTCGGGATGATCGTGAACCTCCATGAACAACCCATCGACGCCACAGGCGACGCCGGCCCGCGCCAGATCTTCGATGAATTCGGAGAGACCGCCCGACCGCGATCCTTCGCCGCCGGGCAACTGCAAGCTGTGCGTCACATCGAACACTACCGGATATCCCCACCGGCGCATGATGGGGAACGAGCGCATATCGACGACCAGGTTATTGTAGCCGAAGCTCGTGCCCCGCTCGGTGATCATCACCTGGTGATTTCCCGTCGAGGTCACTTTCTCCACTGCATGCTGCATATCCCAAGGGGCCATGAACTGTCCTTTCTTGAGGTTCACCGCGCGACCCGATCGACCGGCGGCCACTAATAAATCCGTCTGGCGACAGAGGAATGCCGGGATCTGTACCACATCGACGACCTCGGCGGCCACCGGGACTTGCTGGGTTTCATGGACGTCCGTTAGAATGGGAACGTCGAACTCGCGTTTGACCCGTTCCAGGATGCGCACGCCTCGGTCGAGACCGGGTCCGCGGAACGAGCGAAGCGATGAACGATTGGCCTTATCGTAGGAGGCTTTGAAGATGAAGGGGACGGCCAATGACTCGGCGACGCGCTTGATGTCCTCGGCCATTCGCAGGCAATGCTCTTCGCTCTCGATGACGCACGGCCCGGCGATGAGAAACAGATCGCGTCCGCCAATCTCGACTTCTCCGACGCGAAAGGGGCTCTTTCGGCTCTGGGCTGTCATCGTGATACTGATTGAGTCTAGCGCCGGAATGTCCGTTTGGCAAGAACGCGCCGAGGCCGCCGCTCGTCCAGAGACCACTCCATTGATCTCCTCGTCACAGGAACATCCCCAAGAGCGGCCAATGGTCACCCTGGAGAGCCCGCTCATCGAACTCAACGTGTTCGTCACCGACGAGCGGGGACGACCGGTGACCGGATTGCGCCGAGACGATTTCGAGGTTCTGGAAGCGGGCGTTCCCCAACACATCTCCACGTTCAGCGTGGAGCGCTTCGACGCTCGCCTGGAACTGCCCCGCTCGACGGGCGAGGATCGCTCCGAACAGCTCGCCCCCGGAGTCAGCAATCGCACCATCCTCATCGTCGTGGACGATCTTCACATTGCTCCACATAACATGTTGCGGGTGAAACGAGCGCTGCTGGAGTTCATCGATGGCGATGTTCGCGATGGCGATGATGTCGTTTTCGTCACCCCCAGTGGCCGACTCGGTTTCCTTCAGCAGTTGACGCGCGAGCGCGCCGTCATGCGGCTGGCCGTCGGACGACTCATGGGCCAGAAGACGTCTTTCCGTTCCGCATTCGACCGATTGGCGCTCACCCCTCATCTGGCCGAGCGCCTGCTCCGCCGGGACCCCACGGCGCTGGAGGCGGTCGTCCGCGAGCTGCGGGCCCAACAGCCGCTGTTGAGTCCCGATGCGGCGATGAATATGGCCATGATGTCAGCCCGGCAGCTCATCGGCCAGATCGAACAACGGGCGCTGGCCACGATCAATACGCTGGCCGGAGCCATCGCCACCCTGCGCCGACGGCCGGGAAGCAAGTTGGCTATTTTCATCTCCGAAGGGTTCCTCCTGAGCACCGTGTCCACGCGGGCGCGCCGGCGTCTGCAATCGGTCATCGATGCCGCCACGCGAGCCCGCGTCGTCGTCTATACGGTAGATCCGCAAGGTCTCCACACCACCTCTTCCGACCCGGGAAGTAGCCCTCATGACGTCACGCCGGAGATGATCAACGTGCGACTCTCCGATCGCATTTCCCAGCAATCGGCCCTGCAAGAAGCCCTGGCCACCATCGCGCATCAGACCGGAGGCGTGGCGTTCCTCAATCACAACGACCTTCAGGCCGGGCTGCGATCGGTGCTGGCTGAGAACAACTTTTATTATGCCATCGGGTATCAACCGAGCCAGACGCGCTCCAAGCGCACCAGATTCCGATCCATTCGAGTGAAGGTCAAAGGCCATCCCCGATGGAACGTGCGCTTCCAACAAGGGTATCTGGCCGCCGGGCGCGCCAAGCCCAAGGCATCGGCACCCTCCCGTCGTCCCGAGGATCGCGTCCGAGAAGCGCTCGCCGCCATCATCCCATATGAAGAGATCGGCGTGACGGCGCGCGCCAGCTTCATCAACGTGCCCGGGACCGGTTCGCTCATCATCGCCGCCATTCATCTGGATGGGCGCACGTTGCGCTTCCGACAGGCGAATGGAGCCTTCACGGCGACGGTCGAGCTCACCGGGGTGTTCTATGACACCGAAGGGAAGGTCGTTCACTCCTTCTCCAAGAAGCTGGATCTCAACCTGCGACCGCCGACGTACCAGGATATCCTCCAACGCGGCGTGGAGTATATCGAACACGTTCGCCCGGGTCCTGGACTCTATCAGATGCGCATCGCCGTCGTCGAGCCGTCCACGGGTCGATTGGGCAGTGCGAGTCAGTGGGTTGAAATCCCTGATCTGCGTAAACAGAGGCTCCAATTGAGCGACATCTTCTTCCTCACCGAACCGTCGCCCGACTCCCCCCGTGACTCTGGTCGCGCCGCGCCGAGGCAAGCCGAGCCCATGCTCATCGCTCCCACTCGGCGAGTATTCAACCGCGATGGATGGTTCGATTTTGGTTTCTACATCTATAACGCGCATCGAGCGGCGGGGAGCAAGCCGGATCTGGTCGTTCAAATTCAGGTCCTGCAGAACAGCATGCCCGTGGTGACCAGTCCTCTGCGGGTAGTCCCCATTGGTGAAGGGACCGATGAACAACGCATTTTTTACGGGCGTCGCCTGATGCTTCAAAGCCTGGCTCCGGGCCAATACGAACTTCAGGTCATCGTCATCGATCGACGCTCCCGGCAACGCGCCGTCAAGCGAATTGATTTCAACGTCATTTGAGGTTACATTCACTGCCTTATGAAAGAGCGAATCGGATTCATCGGCCTGGGGACGATGGGACTCCCCATGGCCGAGCGATTGTGGAAAGCGGGTTACGATCTGGTCCTCTATAATCGAACGCCTCAAAAAGCGGAACCGATGATGCGGCGGGGAGCATTGCGGGTTCACTCCCCCCGAGAAGTGGCCGAAGCCGCGGCCATCTCGATCACCATGGTGTCGGACGATCAGGCGCTCACCGACATCGTCATCGGCCAGAACGGTCTCTACATGGGATTGGGGCCAGAGAAGATTCACATCGATATGAGTACCATCTCGCCGAAACTGGCCCGGAAACTGGACCGCCTCTATCAGAACAAAGAAGCTTCCTTCCTTCACGCTCCCGTGCTGGGAAGCAAGCCTCAGGCGGCGCAAGGCGCTCTCCTCATCTTCGTCGGTGGCGCTCAGGCTGCGTATGAACGCTGCCGTCCTCTGTTTGACGTCCTCGGCGAGCGGATCTGGTACTTTCCCGACGTCACGCAAGCGACCCATTTGAAGCTCACCTGCAATCAATTCATCGCCAGCATGATGACGGCGCTGGCCCAAGGATTGGTGTTCGCTCAGAAGGCCGGTCTCTCCGCCGAGACGATCATCGACGTGCTCGGCGCCTCAGCCCTGAATGCGCCAATGTACCACAGCAAGACGCGAAAGATTCTCGAGCGGAGCTTCTCGGAAGCGAATTTCTTCGTCACGCACATGCTCAAGGATCTCGACCTGATGCTCGAGGCGGGCCGTCAACTCCACGCTCCCCTTCCCGGCGTGGCGGCCATCCGGGAACTGTTCGTCGCCGCTCAAGCTCAGGGATACGATCGCGAGGACTATTCGGCGGTGATCAAGGTGCTGGAACGCCTCGCCGGAACTCAGGTTCGGAGGGAGCAACCGGTCTCATGAGGCTGGACCGCGCGCTGGACGCCTCTCTAGAGTAAAGATGACGAGACTCATCGTCGGCATCACGGGCAGTACGGGCGTCATTTACGGGATTCGACTGCTGGAAGTGCTCCAGAGCGTGCCCGAGATCGAAACCCACCTCGTCATCAGCCCGGCGGCCCGACAGACGCTCGCCCTGGAGACCGATTATGAGGTCAAACAGGTCGAAGCGCTGGCCGATCGCGTCTATCACTATCGGGACATCGCCGCCGCCATCTCATCCGGTTCGTTCAAAACCAGAGGAATGATCGTCATTCCCTGCTCGATGAAAACGCTGGCCGGCATCGCTCACTCGTATAGCGACAATTTGCTCCTGCGGGCCGCCGACGTGACGCTCAAAGAGCGTCGACGGTTGGTGCTCGTCCCCCGGGAGACGCCACTGCATCTCGGTCATCTGCGCTTGATGGTCCAGGTGACCGAGATGGGCGGCATCATCCTCCCACCCGTGCCGGCCTTCTATCACCACCCTCAAACGGTCGATGACATCATCAATCAAACGGTCAATCGCGCCCTCGACCTGCTGGACGTTCAGTTGCCCACCGATCTCTTCCAACGATGGACGGGACCGAAAGTGAAATGAAAGCGACGCAGGGAGCAGAACCTCCCCTGAGATGAGACGGGATAGGACCTTCTGGCCATGGACCGAACCGAAGGTGACCGGCGTGAACCCGATGGTCCCACTCAGTGGGGCAGGAATTCACAGAGGGACTCCTCCACGGCCGACCCTCACCTGGTATTGACGGGGCATTGAACAATCGTCCATCCGGACCTCTACACAGGTAGCCCGCACTTGACGCTGATCCGAACGAGCGCTCTCCGTCCACGCCGGGTTGGTGTGGAGCGCCCTCACCGCTTTTCGTAGACGACCTTCCCGCCGACAATGGTGTACAGCACTTCGGTCGTCAGATATTCCCTGGGATCAACGGTGAGCAGATTTTTGGAGAGGATCGTCAGGTCGGCCAGTTTTCCCACTTCGATGGTCCCCTTCAGGTGCTCTTCAAAGCTCGCATAGGCTGAACCCAAGGTATAGGCTGTGATCGCCTCTTCGATGGTGAGCCGTTCGGCGGGAAACCAGCCTCCGGGCGGCTGTCCGGTCAGCGTCTGACGCGTGACGGCGGCATAAAGACCGAAGAGCGGATTGATCGGATAGGCTGAGGCCGTCGTTCCCGGCCAATCGGAGCCGAAGGCGAGAACGGCCCCACTCCGCTGAATGGTCCTGAAGGCGTACGCTCCTCGACTCCGCTCGTGCCCGATGCGCTCTTCCATCCAGCGCATATCGTCGCTCAGGTGATACGGCTGGACTTCGGCGATCACATTCAATGCGCCCAGCCGGCGAAAATCGGCGGGCGCGATCACCTGCGCGTGAACCAGTCGAAATCGCCGATCGCGACGGCCATGGCGACGAATGAGCTCTTCCAGATAATCGAGAAGCACATGATTGGCTTCATCGCCGATAGCATGAACGCTCAACTGCAATCCCACCCGGTCGGCGTTGAGCATGTAGTTCAAAAACTTGCCCTCGACGAACCGCCCCCGCTCGTCGACCATCAACCGACGCCAGCGGCCGCGATTGGTGGGATCGTTGGCATACGGCTGGAAGAAGCGCGCCGTGCTCGTGCCCATGATGCCGTCGATATGCCCTTTGACGGCGCCCAATCGAATCCACTCGTCTCCGGAGCCCACCTTGATGCCTCTCCCGGCGAGCTCCTTCCACCGTTCCAATCCATACCGGAAATGAACGCGGACGGTGAGCTCCCCTCGCGCGCGGAGTTCGCGGTAGATATCGAGCTGCTCATCATCGGACATGTCGCTGATGCTGGTGACGCCATACTGGCGTATCTCGGCCAGAGCTCGCCGCGTCTGACGCACTCTCCGACGATGAGAGAGGCGACGAGGGATCTTCGGACGAAACAGCGACATGACGCCTTTCCCTCGGAGAATCCCCGTCAGTCGCCCCCGCTCATCCCTCAAGAATTCGACGTCTGGCGCCGAGGGATGCTCCGGGTCCAATCCGACTGCTTTCAGGGCGGCTCGATTGGCCGCAAACTCGCTGAAATCGAACTTGTGGATGAACAGCGGATGATCTCTGGTGATCTCCTCGACGAGCCGGACGTCGGGAGTGAACGGCTTTCGCTTCTCGCCTCCGGCGCTGCCCGGCGCCCACTGGTCGTAGGCTCCCCAGCCACCACCGGTGATCCACTCTCCCGGCCCGAGGTCTTTCACCAGGCGTTGAACGCGGGCGACGAATTCCTTCTGTGAGGTCACGGTCATGAGGTTGAATTCCAGGAACCGACCGGCCGACGCCACATGGACGTGACTGTCATTGAACCCGGGGACGACGAAGGCGCCTTTCACGTCGATGACCCGCGTTCGAGGTCCACGGTATCTGAGCGCTTCGGCATTCGATCCCACGGCGATGATTTTCTCCCCTCTGATGGCCACGGCTTCGGCCCGAGGGTGCTTCTCATTGACCGTCCAGACGAATCCGTTGTGGAGAATGAGATCGGCTCGTGGTGCCGACTGAGGCGAATGGGACTCACCGATTGAGACGCCCACCAGTGCCAGAGAACATACCAGGAGTCGGATGATCGCTCGTTTCATAAGCTCCTCCCTCGCCGGGTATTATGCCATGAAAGCCGACCGGAAGCGAACGAGTCGCTCCTGAGAACCGGCAAGGCTCGATCAGTTTTTGACGGCTGTGCCGGCGCGGCCC
Source organism: Blastocatellia bacterium (assembly GCA_026985075.1). Classification (GTDB taxonomy): domain Bacteria; phylum Acidobacteriota; class Blastocatellia; order HR10; family J050; genus J050. Next base: position 76,232 of record JALSQX010000033.1, read on the forward strand.
GATGGTCTTACCGGAACATCGAGGCTATGTTATAATGCTCGCGCTTCGAGAACGGTTATGAGTGAACCGACGCCGCAAACCTCTGATGCTCAGATGCTGTTCGGCTTCTGGTATCCTGCGCTCAGGAGCCAGCGGGTTCGAGGGCGAAGATTAGTTCCCACCATGCTATTGGGCGTTCCCCTGGTCATCGGTCGGGATGCTGATGGACGCCCATTCGCCTTCAAGGATGCCTGCCCGCACCGCGGCATGCCGTTTTCCCATGGAGCGTTCGATGGCCAACTCCTGGAATGCTGCTATCACGGATGGCAGTTCGATGTTCGCACCGGTCAATGCCGTCACATTCCGTCTTTGACGAGCGATGCCCGGCTGAAGCTGGACCGTCTTCGCGCCCTCACCTTCCCTTGTGACGAACAGGATGGGTACATCTGGGTGTACATGCCCGATGCCCATTCCCGCGATGGGGAAATCCCTCCGGCGCCCCGGCTTCCCGTGTTCAGCCCGCGCTATCGATTGGCTCATCTGTCGGCCGATCTCCCCTGCAACGTGGATCATGGCATCATCGGGCTGATGGACCCCGCTCACGGGCCTTTCGTCCACCAGGCGTGGTGGTGGCGGACGCGGCGGAGCATTCATGAGAAAGAAAAAGTATTCGAACCCATTCCCAACGGGTTCCGGATTCGCGCCCACGCGCCATCGACGAACAGCGCCCCCTACAAGCTCCTCCGAATCTACGGGCATCCGGTGACCACGACGATCGAATTCGTCCTCCCCAATATGCGGTTCGAGAAAATTCAATGTGGCCCTTACTGGTTCTCCAGTCGGGCGACGGTGACGCCGATCACCGCCGATCGTTGTCGGCTGGATTATTGTGCGGCGTGGAATATTTTTTATCACCTCCCGTTCATGGCCTGGTTGCTCAAATTGTTTGGCCGCCTCTTCATTGAGCAGGATCGACGGACGATGGAAAAACAGGCCTGGGGCCTGAAATATCATCCCCGCATGCTCCTCATCGATGATGCCGACCGTCCGGCCAAGTGGTACTTTCAGTTGAAGAAGGCTTATCTGGAGGCCAAACGGACGAACCAACCGATGAAACACCCGCTCTCGGGCCCGGTGACGCTCCGCTGGCGGAGCTAGTCACGGCGGTGGGCATGCGGGACGTGCTCGCAAGAACGCCGGGCAAAACGGACAACCTTCTCATTCCCGAAGCTCACATATGAAAACCGGGGCCTGGCGACTCGCCCCGCCCGCCAGCCGCCCCCCCCGGATAATCCAGCGAGGCCAAAAAAAATTTGTTCTCGGCTTGCCAATTGTGCTAAAATAGAGTCGTTGGTTCTGTCTGCATCACTGATTTACCCCTTACAGGGGTTGACATTCCGGGGTCACACAGCGAGGCCCCGGACTGTCCAGCGCGAAGGGATTTGTTTCATCGGCCGTTACTCGGGGAACATTGGTCCTGGGATCGGGACACTGAAGGGAGGTGGAGCGATGATTATTGAGAGTTGCTCGGGGAACATTGGTCCTGGGATCGGCACTTCGCCAGAGTCGCCGAAGCGAACGTTGCTCGGGGAACATTGGTCCTGGGATCAGGTAGTGCCACAGGAAGTCCGAGTTTCGATGAACGCTCGCCTGCCAGTCAACGCCGCCCTCACTCCACCCATGAAGGCCCCGGAGCTGGCCTCCGGGGATGGTTACTTCCCTCGCTACTCCCGCTCTCAACTGAACCCTCCCCGCCGACCAGCGGCGGGGCTTCCGAGGGAGAGGAAAAGCGCCGTGAACGAGCCGGCAACTGAACTCTCCCCGCGGTCCAGCCGCGGGGCTTCCTCACTCAGGTCCCAGTGCTCGCCTCCAGGGTCCCTGACGCTCGCCCACTAGTCACTGACCGTGCCCCAGTCTCCTGTCCCCGGTCCCTTGATGTTCGTTACCCTCGCCTGCTAGTCACTGACTGTGCCCCGGTCTCATGTCCTCGGTCCTCGGTCACCCGGGGATCGTTACTTCCCTCGCTCTCAACTGAACTCTCCCCGCCGACAAGCCGCGGGGCTTCCCAAAGGTGGGGGAAGGCACCTCCAACGAGCCAGCAATTGAACTCTCCCCGCCGACAAGCCGCGGGGCTTCCCAAAGGTGGGGGAAAGCAACCCCAACTAGCCGACAATGTGACCCTCCCCGCCGACGAGCGACGGGGCTTCCTCACTCAGGCCTCGGTGCTCGCCTCCGGGGATTGTTACTTCCCTTGTTACTCTCGCTCTCAACTGAACTCTCCCCGCCGACCAGCGGCGGGGCTTCATCAGAAGGAGGAATGAGCTCCTCACGACGAGCTGATACCGTGACGCTTCCCCATCGCCCAACCCGGGCCTTCCCGAAGATCTGTGCCCATCCCGCCTTTCGCTGTGCAAATCTGTGGGCCATGCGACCATGAACCGCGAGACGCCACGCCCACCGAGCAGGAAGAGCCGCTCCGCTCAGACCAGAGCAAAGAGAGTGGGACAAAAATGGTCACAACCCGCTGATGGTGAAGAAATGGTAGTTCGGGGTCCGCCACCGTGGGCGGGTGATTATGATTGGTGCCGGGAGGCGGGACTCGAACCGGCACGAGGCAACGGCCCCTGGGAGGTTCCGTTCGGGCTCAGCAGCTTCTGGGGGTCACTCGTTTTCACCACCATCGCTCGCAAAGCCCCATGGGAAGCGGGCTGGGCGGGGAGGACGATTCTATCGCTCATCGCCTTTGGCTGCCGTTCACGCAAAAAAGAAAGAGCGCTCAACTGGCGCCCTCTGTAATCCGCTGATTTTGTTGGTTGCGGGGGCGGGATTTGAACCCGCGACCTTTGGGTTATGAGCCCAACGAGCTTCCAGACTGCTCCACCCCGCGCCAATTTCCCATTTCAGGGAAGAATTATAGGACTGCCTCTATCCACTGTCAAGCTCCCTTTCTCGGTCTCGCGCTCCGGATCAACCAGAAGTCGGGTGACATCATGGCCCCGGCGCCAGAGAATCCCGATTCTCCATCATAATGAATGGAACAGTCCCCGGGGCCATCTTCAGGGCTTCCAGAAACACGCCGTGCGTCCGGCGAACACTTGCGCCAAGGAACCCCGGCGAGGCTCAGAGCATGACGGAGAATCCTGGCCCCAGCACTCATCGAATGAGCGAGAGTGTCACGGCTGCTGATCACCGTCAGGCACCGCTCTTTCGCTTCGTTGGACAGAAGACGAACGTTCTGTTTCACACCTTTCCGGTTTATGGTAAAATCCAGATGGAGTTCAACCGGTGAGGAGATCATGAACTACATCCCATACCTGTGGCTGATTGTCGGCGTCGTCTTCATCATCGCCGAATTGATGACGCCGGGTTTCGTTCTCCTCTGGTTCGGCATTGGGGCTCTGGCGGCCGGAGTCCTGGGATTCCTGGGAGCGGGACTCGCTCTCCAGATCAGCGCGTTCTTGATCCTGTCCGTGGCGCTGACCATTGCTTCTCGCACGATTTTCGAGAAGTTTTTCATGCGCAATGCCCCGGGAAGTAAAATCCGCATCGGCATGGACAGTCTTCCCGGCCAAGTGGGCGTCGTCGTCGAGCAAAGTCGAGGCCCCCTGCAGGAAGCCGCCGTCAAGGTCTATGGATCGACATGGACGGCATATCCGATGCCTGGCGAAGGCCCTCTGCGCGAGGGCGATCAGGTTCAGGTGGAGCGCGTGGATGGGACGGTACTCCATGTGAGGAAAATTCCGCGATCGGTCTCCTGGCGGAATGACCCGCTCCCGCCGACGTCGACGTCTGATTCCATTGATTGATCCCGTAAGGAGGTCCGGAATCGATGGACGCATTGACACTCAGCGTATTCCTCATTTTCTTCTTCCTCATCCTGGTCGTTGCTCTGCAGGCCATCCGCATCGTCCCCCAGGCCACAGTGGTCGTCTTCGAGCGGTTGGGGCGATTTCATAAACTGGGCACCAGCGGTCTCAATCTCATCATCCCGCTGGTGGACAAACCTCGATCCGTCTACTGGACGCGATTCCCACCCGGGATGAACAAGATCGATCTGAGAGAACAATTCACCGATCTCCCCCTTCAACCGGTCATCACCCGAGACAACGTGACGATCAACGTGGATTCCGTGGTCTACTGGCAGATCACCGATCCCATCAAAGCCGTCTACGAAGTCGCCGATCTGACGGGTAGCATCATCCAGTTGACCATCACCGCCATGCGCAACGTCATGGGCGAAATGGATCTGGACGAGGCGCTCAGCTCGCGAGAGACGATCAACGCCAAATTGCGCGTCATCCTCGATGAAGCGACCCATAAATGGGGCGTGAAGGTGACCCGCGTGGAGGTCAAGAATATCAATCCCCCTGAGGACGTGCGGGCGACCATGGAGAAGCAGATGACCGCCGAACGCAATCGCCGGGCCCTGGTGCTGGAAGCCGAAGGCGAAAAACAATCGGCCATCACCCGGGCCGAAGGCGATAAACAGGCGGCCATCATGCGAGCCGAGGGCGAGATGCGCGCCGCCGTCCTCCGCGCCGAAGGCGAAGCGCAAGCTCGGCTGAAGACGGCCCAAGCGGAAGCCGAAGCCATTCGACAAATCACCGACGCCCTGGGACGAGTTGGCGATCCGGCGCACTATCTCATCACGTCCCGCTACATCGAATCGCTGAAGGAGATGGCCCAGAGCCGGAATAGCAAAGTCGTCTTCATGCCGGTGGAGACGGCGAGCGTGCTCTCTTCGGTCTCGGCGCTGGCCGAACTCGTCAAGGAGCAGCCCAAACCATCGGTCTCACAGGCGGACGTATCAACTCAGGTCCCCATGCCCGGAGAATAACGTTTGACGATCGTCGGCAAACGGCGCAGAATACTAGAGGATGAATTCATCTTCGAGGAGTGACGAGAACATGGGAGGGACGAAAAAGACGTCACACACCGCCACGGGTCAGAGCGCTCCTCCGGCTTGGGTAGAGACACTCTTTGACGACTTTCTCGCCCGGCTCGAAGACAAACTCAATGACCCTCATCTGAATCGCTATGATGTCGTCCGTGATACGCTCTATCAGATTTATCTGGGCACCGTCCCCAATTTCGCCCGCGTCCACGATTATACTTTCCCTGTGGGTGCTCGAGTATTGATGGCTTGCTTCGATCCGCGCAATGTGACGTTAGAATCGGAGAGGCATCCGGAAGTCATCGCCGATCTTTATGCCGAGCGCAAGCCCCTCATCTGGTTCTGGCAGTTGTTCGATCGCTCTCCGCTCGGATTGAACGACTACCTCGGGTTCCGCCTTCGTCAGATCCTCGCGCCGTACATCTTCAAGCACGTCGGCAAGGACTTTCGGTGCGCCCCATTCGTTCGCTGGCGCTTTGGCTACCACCTCTCCCTGGGCGATGGCGTCACCATAGGATCTTCGGCGTGGCTCGATGATCGTGGAGAGCTGGAGATCGGCCCTGGCGTGACCATCGGCGAAGGGGCGATCATCTATTCTCACGCCCCCGAACTGCGACCGACGGCATCGGCCCACACACAGAAGACGGTCATCGAGGAGGGCGCCGAGATCGGCGCTCACAGCACGCTCTGGCCGGGCATTCGCATTGGCGCTGGCGCTCGCGTCCAACCGGCGAGCCTCGTCACCCAGGACGTTCCGCCTCATCACCTCGCCGCGGGCGCGCCGGCCGAGATCCGGCCGCTTCCCCCCGGCCCCTCAGATGCGACGCCGCGTACATGAGCAAAAGACATCGCTCGGCCAAGGGGCGATGTCGTTTGAGACAAACCGCTATGAGGCGAACCATTGGCACCAGCTCCTGGATTCTCGTTCTTCTGCTCGGCGGCCTCTCGAGCCGCATGGTCGCTCAACCACTCCGCTCTCTCCATCTCCTTTCGCCCTCTCGGCAAGAACAAAACCACGAGGTCATAGCCCGCATGGCACGCCGCCACCTTCTCCTCTCAACCTCTCGGCAAGAGCAGGAGCCACCGCCTCAGGAGAAACGCGGCGAAAAGGACGAATCCTCGGACGCCTCCTGGCCTCGAACGCCGGAGATGATGGAGGCGGAGATGCGCTATCGGGCGGCGGTGGAGTTTCGCAAGTCCGAGCATAAGAGGGCCGTCGCGGCGGCCGAAGAGATTCTCTCGCTCGCCGAAAAGTTGAAGCGATTGTCCAAGAGATCGAAGCGGGCTCCCGCCGACAGAATCTTACAAAAAATCCAAAAATTGGCTCGGCGCATTCGTTCGTTCGGCGGCGGTGGGAAAGTCCCCCCGGGTGTCCACCTGTCGGCGCCGACCTTCCGCGCCGGCGCCGATAAGATCGCCGAATTGGCCGAGACCTTGAAACGAGATTTGGAGGGCCTCGACTATCGCGTCATCTCGCTGTCGGTCATCGATGGGGCCAATGCCATCATCTCGCTGTCGGAGGTCCTTCGCGAGCGATTGCGCTCGGGCGGAAGATGATCATCTGGGAACGATGAAACGCGCACGCGCCCTTTCCATCATTGTCATGCTTCATCTGGGGATGGGGCTCGTAATCCCTGCTCCTCCCCAGCAATCGTCCCAGGAGGGCGTGAGCCTCTCATCCCACCTGGTCTTGCTGAACCTCACCGTGACCGACGCCCAGCGCGCCTATGTTGGTGATCTCCGTCAAGAGGATTTTTCGGTCTTCGAGGATGGAGTGCCTCAAACCATCGCATTTTTCGGTTCAGAGGAGACGCCGTTTGCCGCCGCCATTCTCATCGATGTGAGCGGCAGCATGCAACAGATGATCCGCATCGCCTGTGCCGCGGCCCGGAATTTCGCCCAGAAGATGCGCACCGATGATGTGTTTGCCGCTTACGTATTCGCCGATCAGGTGGCGCGGGTTCAGGATTTCGGCTCCTACCCGGAATTGGACGAGATCGTGTGGCGCATTCGGCCCGAAGGATATACGGCGCTCTACGATGCCGTCGTCCAGGCGGTCCAGGATTTGCACGAGCGACCGGAGCGCCGCCGCGCCATTCTCGTGCTCTCGGACGGTGCCGATACGCGAAGTCGCCACTCGCTCACCGAGGTCATGAGAGTCGCCGCCGAGGCCTCGGTGACCATTTACACGGTCAATCTGATGGATCCTCACTATGCGCGCCGCGCCGAAGCCCTTCAAGCCATGGGCGCGCTGCGCGCCATGGCCGAGAGAACGGGTGGACGATATATCGCCGATCCCGGCGGCACGCGGATGTACGAGGCCTTCGACGAAATCGTCGAAGAACTTCGCCACCAGTACACGATCGGCTATTACCCGAACCCGGAAAAACGCGATGGGAAGTGGCACAAAATCAGCGTGAAAGTCTCCCGACCCGGCGTTCGCGTTCGCACTCGACCGGGCTATCGCGCTCCGAAGCGCCGCTGAGAGCCAGTAGGAGGGCGCATCACTCACCTCATAGAACTCGACCGAGCTATCGCGCTCCGAAGCGCCGCTCTGCGCCCTCCGACCGGCCGCAGAGGAGACGCTCCCCCGCCAAAGGGGGCATTCTATCGAGTCAATCGATTATTCGGCCGATGGATGCGAAACGGCCTCTGAAAGAGTGGACCTCAGCCCGTCGCGTTCACAGGTTCAACTGGCGGAGCCGATCGATGGCTCTCTCAATGGTCTCCATGGACGTGGAGAAACAGAAGCGCAAGTGTCCCTGGCCGTGGGGCCCGAATACGACGCCGGGCACGGTGGAAATATTGGCCGTCTCCAACAGGTGGAGACTCGCTTTCCAGCTATCTTCCCCCAGCCGCTGGCGAACGTCGGGGAAGGCGTAAAATGATCCTTGCGGCGGATCGCAGGTGAATCCCACCGAGCGCAACCCGGCGATGAGCAGATCGCGCCGCCGCCGATACTCCTCCCGGATCGGTTGGAGGTAATCCTCTCCTAATCGAAGTGCGGCCACCGCCGCCCACTGGGTGGGCGTATTCACCCCGTTGATGGAATAGAGGGTGAGCTTGCGAATCCCGGTCATCCACGGCTCGGCGGCGATCACATAACCGATTCGCCATCCCGTCATGGCATAGGATTTGGAGAGGGTGAAGACGGTGAGCGTCCGCTCCAGCATTCCCGGGAGCGAAGCCATCGAGACGTGTTCGACGTCAAAAACGACGTCTTCATAGGCTTCATCGGCAATGACCAATAGATCGTGACGGCGGGCGAACTCGGCCGCTTGCTGGACTTCCTGGCGACTGAACACCACGCCATTGGGATTGGCCGGCGAGTTGAAGTACATGACGCGGGTTCGCTCGGTCAGATGCCGGGTCAACGTCGCCTCCATGCCCTCGGCGCGCACCTGCTGGAACGGAATCAACACCTGCCGCCCTCCGGCCAGGGCGACCAGATCCTTGATCGGCGTCCAGTAAGGAGAAAAGACGAGCACCTCATCTCCCGGATTGACGACGGAGAGGAATGAGACGAATAGCCCGTGAAGTCCTCCGGAGACGACAATGGCCTGTCCCGATTCGGCGGGGATGCGATTCTTGACGCGAACCTTTTCGATGATCGCCTCCAGCAGTTGAGGAATGCCGCTCGATGGAGCATAGCGCGTGTGATTCTCGGCCAGTGCCTTGATACACGCCTGCTTGACCGGCTCGGGCGTGGGAACGAAAGGCTCGCCGCCATGAAACGGGAGAATGTCGCGCCCCTCCCGCTCGAGGGCTAAGATCTTATTGCGAATGACGACGATCTCGGAGAATCCAACCTGATGCAGTCGACTGGCGAGTTGCTGTGCTGTCACGGTCTTCCCCCCTGCATGAGTTCGCCATGGGATTATACGAAAAGCGGGTCCGCTCTGTAAACCAAAGCGAGCATCGCTCCTATGCCACCGGCCCATAAACGAAGTGGCGCGAACCGATTCGCGCCACTTCGTGTCTCGGCGAGAGGCCTCTCTCGAGGCGCTCAGAGGATGACCACATCTGCAGCGTTCGGCTCCTTGCCAGGACGCCTCCCTTCATCACCGCTCGCCCGCCACCGTGGCGGTCACTCACCGAGCGACCTGAACGCGGGCCGGACGCAACACGCGGCCATCCCATCGATAGCCTTTCTGGTACTCGCGGACGATGGTGCCCGGCTCGACGCCCAGCGCTTCGGCCTGGACGGTATCTACCGCCTCGTGGAGCTCGGGATCGAACGGTTGGCCCAGGCTGTCGAAGGGTTTCACGCCATGCGACTCCAACAAATTCAAGAGCTGTCGATGGATGGCTTGCAGTCCCTCGGTGGTCCCGGCCTCCTCTGCGGTCAGGTGAGATGCCTGGTCAAAACTGTCCATCACATCGAGCAGCCCCAGGAGAAGATCTCGCTTCCCGGCCTGTCCGATACTCTCGGCCTCTTTTTCGATGCGGCGGCGATAATTCTCAAAATCGGCCAGCGTCCGCAGCAACTGATCGCGGGTCGCCTCCAGCTCCTGCTCTAACTGCTCTAACTCCGATGGCGTCGACTCGGGAGCGTCCGATGCCTCCAGACCCTCGGCAGATGCCACCTTCTCGATTGCATCCTTCTCCATACCAGACTCACCTCCATCGAGAGAATGTGGTGCCGCCAGAGGCCGGGCGGCACCGAGAATTACTTACTCGTCTTGAACTCGGCATCGATGACATCCTCGCCTGACGAACTCGTCCCTCCTTCAGAGGTCGAACCGGTTCCTCCCGTCGAACCAGAGCTGGCCTGCTGGTAGGCATGAGCGGCCAGGCTGTGGGCGACCTGCTGGAGGTCGTTGGTGAGCTGGCGGATGCGATCAATCGGAGCCTGCTCTTTGATCGCTTGACGAATATCGTTGATGAGCTGCTCGGCCCGCGCCTTCTCGTGAACCGGCACTTTGTCGCCCAGATCCTTGAGCGTCTTCTCCACCTGGTAGGCCAGGCTGTCGGCGTTATTCCTGGCCTCCACCTCCTCGCGGCGCCGACGATCCTCCTCGGCGTGGGCCTCGGCATCCTTGATCATGCGTTCGATCTCCTCTTTGCTGAGAGACGTCGATCCGCTGATGGTGATCTTCTGCTCCCGGCCCGTCGCCTTGTCGCGCGCCGAAACATTGAGAATGCCGTTGGCGTCGATATCGAAGGTGACTTCAATCTGCGGGATACCCCGCGGCGCCGGAGCGATCCCCTCCAATCGGAACTGCCCCAGCACGCGATTGTCCCGAGCCATCTCGCGCTCTCCCTGAAGCACCACGATATCGACCGCCGTCTGATTATCCTCGGCGGTGGTGAAGATTTCGGTTCGGCGAACGGGGATGGTCGTATTGCGCTCGATGAGCTTGGTCATCACGCCGCCCAGCGTCTCCACGCCCAACGAGAGCGGCGTCACGTCTAACAGGAGCACATCCTTGACTTCGCCAGCCAACACGCCAGCCTGAATGGCCGCCCCAATGGCCACCACTTCGTCGGGATTGACCGACTGGTTGGGCTCCTTCCCGGTGAGCCGCTTGACCAATTCCTGAACCGCCGGCATGCGCGTGGCGCCGCCGACCAGAATCACCTCGTCGACATCGTCCGCCGTCAACTTGGCATCGGCCAGAGCCTGCTTGACCGGACCCACGCATCGTTCGACCAGGTCCTGGGTCAACTGCTCGAACTTGGCCCGCGTCAACTTCATCTCCAGATGTTTGGGCCCCGTCTGATCGGCGGTGATGAAGGGCAGGCTGATGGTCGTCTCCACCGTCGAAGAGAGCTCGATCTTAGCCTTCTCGGCGGCTTCTTTCAATCGCTGGAGCGCCTGACGGTCCTTCCTCAGATCGATGCCCTGATCGCGGAGGAATTCCTCGGCAATCCACTGCACGATCCGCTCGTCGAAATCATCGCCGCCCAGGTGGGTATCGCCGCTGGTCGCTTTCACTTCGAAAACCCCATCGCCGACTTCCAGGATCGAGACATCAAACGTGCCTCCACCAAGATCGAAGACGAGGATGGTCTCGTTCTTCTTCTTGTCCAACCCATAGGCCAGCGAGGCCGCCGTCGGCTCATTGATGATGCGCAGCACGTTGAGACCGGCAATCTTGCCCGCATCCTTGGTCGCCTGCCGCTGGGCATCATTGAAGTACGCCGGGACGGTGATCACGGCATCGGTCACCTTCTCGCCCAGATACTTGGAGGCATCTTCGACCAGTTTGCGCAAGATCATCGCCGAGATCTCCTCGGGCGCATACTGCTTGCTCTGAATCTCCACTCTGACGGCATCATTGGCTCCGGCGATGACCTTGTAGGGCACTTGTTTGATCTCTTCGGTCACCTCGCTGTACTTGCGCCCCATGAATCGCTTGATGGAATAGATGGTGTTCTCCGGGTTGAGAATCGCCTGTCGTTTGGCCAGTTGGCCGACCAGGCGCTCGCCCGTCTTGGTGAAGGCGACCACAGAAGGAGTCACCCGCCCCCCTTCACTGTTGGGGATCACCGTCGGCTTCCCGCCTTCCATAACCGCCACCACCGAGTTGGTCGTTCCAAGATCAATCCCTACTGCCTTTGCCATATCTCATCACCTCCGTTCAGTCTCCATATGGTTGAATCGCCGTCGGGTGCGGGCACGGCACCAGCACTCTCTCTGCTCACCATGCCCCGCTCCCCGGACGGGGGAACGAATTCACACTATTTGACTTCAATCTGCTTGGCTCGGGCCTCCTCCCGCTTGGGCAACCGAATCCTGAGCACCCCATCCTTGAATGTCGCCTCTACCTTGTCGGCGTCCACGCTCCACGGGAGCGTGAAGCTCCGCGAAAAGAGGCCATAAGACCGCTCAATCCGTCGATAGTTCTCCTTCTTGTCCTCATGCTCCAACTTTCGTTCCCCCTCAACGGTCAAGATATTATCCTCAACGCTCACCTTCACCTCATCCCGGGTCAACCCCGGCAAATCGGCCTCGATGAGGATGGCGTCGGGCTCCTCGTAGATATCGACGAGCACTTCCATCGTCGGATGACCGACGATCAAACTCCGCTCGGCGCGAAACAGCTCGTCAAACAGACGATTGATCCGCTGTTGCAGCCGCTCTATGTCCTTGAAAGGATCGAATTCCTCAAATGGAGCCAATTGCGCCATGGTTTTTCCCTCCTTGCCCAAGTTCACTCCTCAATCTCGTATGGTATTTCATGATTACGCTTTTATAATAAAATATGAGTCAGAATTTGTCAAGTCTCTTTCGATTCAGGCCCATTCGTGCAACTCATTTAATTCCAATATATTGCATGAACAAGCGGTCGGACGACGCTCGGGCCCCCTCTTATTTCAAAAGGAATCCGCTGCCCCCCCAGGAACGCTCTCCCCCTTTGGCGGCGAGCCGATTTCGCACACTCCCCCCGAGCACTGACCTGTATGAGAGAAGAGGGGGGCCAGAGCAGGTCTGGCATCACCCCCTCTCAGACTCCCTGCACCGAGAGGCACAAGCGAGCGCGGGAGCCGGGGCCGGGCTCGCCTGAGTCGTCGAGCCAGTCGCTTTGGAACAACACCAAGAAGCATCCTCCTTCGAGATGGGCGGCTCCATGGGTTGGCGGTCGATGTAGCCGGATGTCTTCGCCGCGATGAGCGATTCTGCGGGATCTGGCCAGCCACGCGTCCCCGGATGGGTCGCATAGCCTGCCATCTGGTGAAACAACACCACCCCCATGTCCGGTTCCGGGAACGCTCCTCAGATGCGGTCACGGTCTGTTGACTTCTGGGACTTCCCGCCTGAAAGTATAGAAATAGCTTGACGGAGATGAGCAACTGTTCATAGAATTGCCAAGACACTAAACCAGTAGTTGAGTAAAGGAGGCGACAGGAATGAAGCGACGATGTCTTCGACGCATCTGCAGGGATGGACTTTCCTGTTTGATCGTAGCGGTGTTGCTGACGTACCCGCTGAGCGTCACGCAAGGAGAGAGCATCCAAGGAGAGAGCATCCAATCGACGTCGAAGTGGGGAGAAAGATGGCAAACCCGCTCCTATGATAAACCCATTCACCGCGGCCAACCCTCGGCAGCGGTGCGACCATATTGGGATCAATTCCGAGCAGAAGCACTCGAAAACCTGCGCGCTTTCTTCCACGACCGATTGGGAACGCCCAAGTCGATCTACGGGCGCATGGCCGATGTTTCTGCGCTCCAGTCCATGCCGGAGGTCGCCGCGCGGGAGTTCCTGCGACAGCACGCGGCTCTGTTCCGGCTCCGGAATCTGGACGACCTCACGGTGACTAAAGTGAGTCGGAGCCCCGGCGGAACCCATATTTATTTCCAGCAGTTCTACCGAGGGGTGCGCGTTTATGGTGCCGAAGTCTCGGTGCATATCAATAATCGGGGCGAGATCACCACGGTCACCAACAGCTATGAGCCGGATATCCGACTGAACTCGGTGAAACCGAGCATCAGTTCTGATATTGTCTATCAGCGCATGCTGTCAGAACTGGCCAGTTATTCCGATCAGCTGGTGAAGTACTTCGATCCCTCCCGGGAGCTGGTCATCTATCCAATGGGGTCGAGTGCCCGATTAGCCTGGCGCATTGTGATCCCTTTGCTGGAACCCGAGGGGACATGGGAGGCGTTCTGGGATGCGCTGACCGGAGAGCGCCTCAGCCCCATTGTAGACAAAAACTACTATCTTGATGGCACGGGGCGCGTATTCATCCCCAATCCCATCGTGGCCACTGGGGACACCAGCCTTCGGGACATGAATGACAGCAATGCCGCGGTTCCCGATGCCGCGTATACGACGGTCACGCTCCTGGATCTGGATGGGAGTGGATTCCTCCGAGGACCTTTCGTCAACACCGATCCCACCCCCAATCAGGTGAATCGCGCCGACGGCGATTTCACCGATATCCAGCGCGGCGACAATGGATTCGAAGAAGTAGAGACCTACTGGGCGCTGGACACGGCCAAGCGGTATTTCGATCAGCTCGGGTTCTTCGACGTGATGAATTACTCGATTGGCGTGAACGCCACCGGTATTAACGATTGCAATGCCTTCTACTCGAGCTTCGGCAACGGCATGGGGCAGATCACTCTCCACAGTCCTAACGGGACGCCCGATGCCGGCGAGGATGCCGAGGTGACGTGGCACGAATACGGTCACGCCATCATGGACAACCAGCGGCCCAATATCGCTCAGAATTTTGATGGCATGGGCGAAGGATTCGGCGACTATATGGCTTTTGCCATGGCGCGCCGCGAGAACCCCGATCCCGAATTCGATTTTTGTCTCTCGGAGTGGTTCAGTCAATGTTTCACCTCCGACGAACCGGCCTGTTTACGCCGCATGGATTTACCTCCGGGCGTCGCGCACTGGCCCGAACACCGGAGTTTCGATCCGCACTTCACCGGCGAAATCTGGTCGGCGGCGCTGGCCGATCTGGCCGAGATGATCGAGCCGGGAGCGCCTCCCGACACGACGACCTCGCTCGTCCTGGAGGCCAATTTCCGATTACCCGGGGCTCCCTCGATGCCCGAGGGTGCCGAGGCCGTCTCTCAAGCCGATCAGGATCTCTTTGGCGGCGCCAATCAGTCGATCATCAATCAAGTGATGACCGACCGCGGTCTTCTCCCTCAACCGTACAAGGTCACCTCTCCCACTGAAGGCGATTTCTGGCAGATCGGATCGGTTCAGACCATCACATGGGAGACGACCAGACCCAGCTCGAAGACGGTGGTCATCATGATCTCTCGAACGGGCGGAGATGCCGGCTCGTTCTCCCGCATCGCCAGAGTGCCCAACACCGGCTCCTTCACCTGGACGGTGACCGGACCGGAGACGACCCAGGCCGTCATCCGCGTTAAGGAACAGGGCGCCGGCGATACCTATCGCGACCACAGTACTGGCGTGTTCACCATCGGATCGGGTCCCCCACCATCAGGGTCGATCACGGTGACGGTTCCCAATGGTGGGGAGGATTGGCCGATTGGGTCGATGCAGACGATACAGTGGACGAGCACGGGCAGCATCGCCAACGTCAAGATCGAGTTGTCTCGCGATGGGGGCAGCACGTTCGAGACGTTGTTTGCCAGCACGCCCAATGATGGGTCGGAGAGTTGGACGGTGACCGGACCGGCCACCACCAATGCTCTGATTCGCATCTCCGATGCCGCCAACCCGGCCACCACCGACTCCAGCGATGCCCCCTTCACCATCAGCCAACCGCCTCCGACCGATTCCATCACGGTGACGGTTCCCAATGGTGGGGAGGATTGGCCGATTGGGTCGATGCAGACGATACAGTGGACGAGCACGGGCAGCATCGCCAACGTCAAGATCGAGTTGTCTCGCGATGGGGGCAGCACGTTCGAGACGTTGTTTGCCAGCACGCCCAATGATGGGTCGGAGAGTTGGACGGTGACCGGACCGGCCACCACCAATGCTCTGATTCGCATCTCCGATGCCGCCAACCCGGCCACCACCGACTCCAGCGATGCCCCCTTCACCATCAGCCAACCGCCGTCGGGGACGATCACCGTGTTGGTTCCCAATGGCGGTGAAGTCTGGCCGATCGGGAGCACGCAGACGATCCGGTGGGACACCGGCGGTCTCGGCGGCAACGTCAAGATCAGGCTCTCTCGCAATGGAGGAGCCCGCTTCCGCCGCATCGTCCCCAGCACGCCCAATGATGGGGAATTCCAGTGGGTGGTGACGGGACCGGCGACCTCGCAAGCGCTCATCCAGGTCGTATTCCTGGGTGACAGGACGATTCGAGATGCGAGCGACGGTCCATTTACGATCAGCACCACGGCCACCAGCAACGAGAGGTGACCGGAGGAGCTTCTTGACAAACATCGGGGAAGACTCATCCCACCAGGGGAGCCTAGACGCTCTCCTGGTGGGCGTCTCCGCCGGGTGACGAGTCTCTCGGCGCGATTGGGGGCTTCGATGACGACCGCGAGTCTCCGGTCTGGAGACCGAGGTCGCCCGCTCCCAGCCGTGATGAGGGCGTCTTGATTCTTCTCTCGAGCGTCATATGGAGGATGGGGTCGTGAGAGCCTCCGCTCTCTTGAGAGCGCTCATCGTTCTTTTGACCATCTGGGCTCTCCCCGTCAGGGGCGAGCGCGAGCCGTGGGAGTCCCCGCGATGTCCATCGGCGCTCGCCGATCACGTCATCATCATCAGCATCGACGGGTTGCGCCCCGATGCCCTCCAGATGGCCGAGCCCGTCAACCTGCGCGCGCTGTGGGAGGCGGGCGCCTACTCCTGGTCGGCGCAAACGGTCCATCCCAGCAGCACGCTCCCGGCACACGCCTCCATGGTGAGCGGAGTGACGGTGGAGAAGCACGGCGTGAGATGGAACGGGTACGAGCCGCGACGAGGATTCATCAGAGTGCCCACCATATTTTCGCTCGCCCATCAGGCGGGGTTGAGCACGGCGGCGGTGGTGGGAAAGATCAAGCTGCTCCACCTCACTCCCCCGGACGTCGTCGACTTCATCGACAATCCCAGCCCGGTGGCCGTGGCCGAAGAAGTGGCGGCATCGGCGGCGACCTATTTCGCCGCCCATCGTCCATCGCTCATGTTCGCTCACTTCGCCGACCCCGACGTCGCCGGCCATCGATATGGCTGGCTCTCGGGCCATCAACTGGAATCCATTCGGAGAGTGGATCGCGCTCTGACGCTCTTACTGGATGTGTTGAAAAAGGACGATCGGTCAACGAGGACGCTTCTCATCATCACCGCCGACCACGGAGGTCATCGACGGCAACACGGCAGCTATCACATCGACGATATGACCATTCCCTGGATTCTCGTCGGCCCGTCGGTGAGGGCGAATGTTCTCATCGAGCGTCCCGTTCGCGTCTACGATACGGCGGCGATGGCTCTGTTCGCCCTCGGTCTTCCGGTGCCCGAAGAGTGGGATGGAGAGCCCATCCTCGAACCCCTGGAACGCGCTTCGATCACTGGCCGGACCATCGACCGACGGGTTCTGCCGCTCGGCGTGGCTCACCCTGATGACCGACCTCCGCCCTCCTTGGCGAACGGCGCGATCATCCCGCATTGGCCGCCTTCTCCAGGCGAAGTCGCAAGTGTTCCTTGAGCATGCAGCGGTTCATGACGACGAGCAACCCGGCATCTAATGCTCGGCGGGCCGCCTCTTCGTTGACCACCCCTTCTTGCATCCAGATGGCTCGAGCGCCCACTTCGATGGCTTGCTCGACGATGGGAAGGACGTGCTCCGGACGACGAAAGATGTCCACCGCATCAACCTTGACCGGGATGCTGAGCAGATCGGGGTAGGCCTTCTCGCCGAGGACCTCCACTTCGTTGGGATTGACGGGAATGATGCGGTAGCCCACCGACTGCAGATACTGCGAGACGCCATAGCTCGGGCGGTTCGGTTTCGAGGATAACCCGACGACGGCGATAGTGGAGCATTCTTTCAACACTCTTTTGATCGTCTCAGGATCGTTGATTTTCATCTCCTCACTCCCACAACGGTGGTCCGACTCTCTCACCGCGGGCACCCTCCGTTCATGAATGCGATGATGAGATCAGCAACTCGAGGCTCACGACTCCAGAGAACGTCATTATGAGCGTACTCGCTCACCTCGGTGGCGCAAAATCGAGTCGATGCGATGCTGCGCTGGTAGGGGAAGAAGGCGAACACGGTGGGCAACGGGCGCGTCTCGCCGGCGAAGATCCCCTGACCGGCGCTGATGCCGAGCACGGGAACATTCACCTCGCGGTTGTGGATGACGGTGAGCGGATTCCCGCCTCGTTCGGTCAGAGCGTTGAGGATCGCCGAAGAGAGGCTGGACGTGTCCAATCGAGCGGCCAGGAGGATATCCAGCACCAACCGTTGAGGGAAGAACCACTCGATGAAATTGGCTTCGCCACGGGACACATCGACCTCTCCATTCCCCGCTCCGTAGAGGAAGCCCCGGGCCACGTCTTCCCAATCGGAGACCTCCTTCCCCTCAAGTCCGAGGGGCGAGAGATCCCGCACCCCCGCCCAATCCTGGAGAACCGGGCGACCATCCGGATCGGTTCCCAGATCCCGGGGCGCGAACAATCCATTGGGATTGGCCCGATCGGGATCGGGTCGGCTCTCGGCGACATCGGCGACGCTCCGGCCCGGGGGGACGGCCAGAAATCCAAACGAGAATCGTTGCTGGGCTTGCTCGGCGAACTCGTCATCGGTATTGAGAGCGAAGGCGGCGACATTGGTACTGGGCACCGGAGGGCCAATATCGACTGGTAAGGGAGAAGCGCGATGGGGCGCGTAGAGGGCGAATTGAGCGAGAATCTCGGCCAATTGAAAAGAAAACGGCCCGAACAGATCGCCGCCCAGGAAAGGCGGTTCCCCCGATTCTTCGGGATGCCGGAGACGGTGAAGACCGGGAATACGGAGCATTCCGCCAATCACCACACCGGAACGGAGATACTCCTCGTCGCTGCGAATCTGGGGTGCTCGTGGTGAAGCGGCCACCGACGGCGTCCCATCCAGGAGAATCAATCCATCGATGAGCGTGAATCCCGGCACGCCGTCGAAATCATAAGCGGCGAACAGCGCCGCCAGATCGGCACCCACAAAGTCGTGTCCGCCGAGGAAGATTTGTGGTCGACTGGCGCCGCCAGAGTTTCGCGCCTGTTGAACGATCGCCTTGAGATCCCGGAGATGCACATCCAATCCCCACTCGGCCATGAACCGGCTCAGTTCATACTCATACGGTGGATTGGCCAGCACGCCGCCCGGGCCGCTGGGATGGTTCTGGTAGGCATCCAGAGCCGCGAGGGCCGCCGCCATCGTTTGAGCCTTCTCGGCAGCGATCATCGCTCGCGCGTCTTCCAGAAGGTTGGCTCGCCGATCGACGGCCCAAACTTCGACGGCGCCGCCCGATCGGTGGACCAACTGGTCGGCCAGACGTTCGAAGCTATTGGCCCCAGCGACGATTCCCGGAATGAAGATGACGATCGATCGTGGCGGCGCCTCCCGCCCTCGATCGAAGAAGCGCACATAAATGGCGCGATTCAGATTCAGGTGACCATCGACGAACGCCGCCGGATCGGTGATCGCCGCTCGCACCCTCTCGCTGACCGGGCTGAGGGGTGGCGTGTTCGGTTCGTCATATCCGGCGATGACGTGACGCTCTCGACCGACCAGCACCGGAGCGCTCGTCCCGCCCGAGACCGAGAGGCCCCCCAGGGCCAAGGCTGACGCCCAGAAGATCATCCATCTGATCGCTCGTTTCCCCTTTCGCATCCGAGGCCTCCCGCTAATACGTGAGCTTGACGGCCAACTGGATGGACCGCGGCCCGCCGGGAGCGAATATCGCGCCGAGCTGTTGATTCTGAGAGTTGACCGTCGATGTCGATACGCCGAATTTCTCTGGCGAGGTCAAGGCGACGCCCAGGTTGGCCGTCTCCGTCGGTAAAGCGAAGTTAGGATGATTGAACAGATTGAAAAATTCGGCGCGGATTTGCAGTTTCACCCCCTCGGCGAGTTCGGTCTCTTTGGTCAGGCCGAGATCGAATTGGCTGAAGCTGGGACCCCGCAGCACATTTCGCCCCAGATTGCCGAATTGCCCCACCGGTGGGACGGCGAACGCCGCCGGATTGAGGCGCAGATCCGGTCCCCGTCGCGGGCCGAGGACCATGGGTTCGCCGGGCACCCGATCGGGACGTTGGGAGAAAAACGGCGTCGCATCTCCGAGCAGAGCGTTATCGAAACCCAGCGCCACGGTGAACGGTTGTCCTGAGCGAACCGACGTCACCCCACTGACCGACCAACCGTCCAGGAGCCGCGCCCCCACGACGGTCAGCCATCGTGATCCGCGATGCCCCCTACTCCGTCCGAGATGCCGGAAGAGCGATGGGACGTTCCAGACGTAGCTCAAGGTGAACACATGACGAGCGTCGAAATTCGAACTCCCGCGCTCGGCTGACACGTCATTGGGATTGCTGGGGAACGGCGAGACCGATCGCGCTCCGAAGATGGAGGTACCGAACAGGCCGATGGTCGAGGCATCATCGATGCTATGCGACCAGGTGTAATTGGCCAGGAACTGAAGTCCCCGGCTCAACCGTCGATCCACCGTGATCTGCAATCCATGATATGAGGACTGAGAGGAAGCTTCATTCACCTGAACGAGGTCAAAGCGGGGATCGCGAGTGCTGGTCACCGGTCCGGGAATGGGTCCAAACGGTAACAGGAAGTTGATCACCCGGGCCCGCAACAACTTGATGCCTCGACTGCCCACGTAACCGAGTTGAACCATGGTATCGCCGCTGAGCTGGATCTGCACGTTCACGTTGTACTGATAACTGTACGGCGTGCGAATGTTCAAAGGCACGGCGGTGGCCGCTCCGAACGGTGGCTCGATCGACGGGGCCGAGCGCAACGATGCCAGGAGATCGGGGTAGGGGCCGGGGAGGAACACGGCGTTGGTGAGCGTCAGCGGCGGATTGGCCACCAGATTCACCGCAATCTGCGTCACCATGTCGTAATAGACGCCGAAGCCCCCGCGAATCACCAACCGAGGATGATCCAGCGGAGAGAAGGCGAATCCGAATCGCGGCGCCAGATTGTTATGATCGCCTCGATACGGCGGCGAGTGGAGGCTGGTGAACCCGAATCGTCCCCGAGCATCGCGAAACAGGTTGACCAGACGCCCGTTGACCTCGCGAAGAACGGTGTTCAACTCGTAGCGCACGCCCCAGCTCAGCGTCAATCGAGGCGTCACATCGAACTCATCCTGACCATAGAAACTGAAATTGCTGAATCGAAATCCACGGTGTCGCTCTCCGACTTGATTGATGAACGCCTGCGGCGCATTGAGGACCAGCGCCTCCGTCGACGAAAAGACGAGCACGCCCGTCTCGCCGCCGTTATCGCGCAGACTGAATCGGTTGAACTGGACCCGGCGAATGTCTACGCCCGCCTTGATCGTATGGCGACCGTGGAGCCAACTGATGGCATCGATGTACTGGAAGGTGTTGAACGCTTCCCGGGACGGACCGACCGTCCCCCCGACGATATTGTTATTCAACGTGAGGTCAGACACGATGACCAACGGGAGCAGAGGCCGCCCGTCGGCGGTTTGAGCGGGAACGGCGCCGAACAACGGCAAGACGCGATTCACTTGTGTGTTGGCGATGCGCGTGAACCCGAAGCGAAAATCATGAACGACTGTCGGCGAGAAGAGATGCATGTAGTTCAAGGTCAGGGCCTGCAGCCGAATGTTCGTCTCCTCGACCACGTTGGGAGGGAGAAGGGCGGCGCTGGAGGCGAATTGCCGGGTTCCATCTCCCAGACTGTACCGACCGAAGAACTGATCGACGTCGCTGGGACGATAGTCGATCCTGACCGTCACATCGTTCTCGGTGATGCTGGAGGGTGTGGACCCGGTGAACGGAGCGACGAGCGCGAGGGAATCATTGGTTTGTGGCGGGGCCAGGGGAGGACCGGTGGGGAGCACAATTTGATCGATCACCGGTCGAATACGCGGATCGGCGATCTGGCGGGCATAGCGCGACGGCACCGTCCCGTTGGCGACGGAACTCAATCGCTGCCGCAACCCTTCGTACAATCCGAAGAAGAACGCGCGTTTCTTTTTGATCGGCCCACTCACCGTCCCGCCAAACTGATTGCTCCGCAGCGGCGGTCGCTCCTGCCCGGCGGCATTGAGGAAGAAGTTATTGGCATCGAGCCGATCATGGCGGAAGAACTCGAACAAACGACCGTGAAATTCATTCGATCCCGAGCGGGTGATCACATTGACCACCGCTCCGGAGAATCGGCCAAATTCGGCCGAGTAATTATGCGTCTGGACCTTGAACTCCTGGATGGCCTCCACCGAAGCGAAAGGAGCGCTCGTCCCGCTGGGGCCCGTGGCATTGACCTGCATCACCGGTTGATTGACCTCGGTGCCATCGACGAGGAAGTTATTGGCCGAGGCTCGCTGACCGTTGACCACGAACGCCCCGATGCCGCCCTCGCTATCGACGGTCGCTCCGGCCATGAGCCGGGTCAACTGGGCGAAGTCGCGACCGTTCAACGGGAGATCGCGGGTCACGCGACCGGAGACCACGCCTCCCAATTCCGGACTTCGTAAATCGATCTGCTCCATTCCTCCCATCACCGTAATCGTTTCGGTGAGAGGACCCGGTTCCAACCGAACGTCGAGGACCGTTTCTGTGGCCACTTGAACGAGCACATGGCGAATCACGGCCTGCTTGAACTCGTGGGCGGACACCTTGACCGTATACGTCCCCGGAGGGAGCTGAGGGATGACATACCGACCGAACGCATCGGCGGTCACCGTGCGCATCACCGTGGTCGCCTCATGCTCAACGTGGATGCTGGCGGCAGGGATCACGGCGCCGGTGGGATCGGTGACCGTCCCGGTGAGCGAACCGGTGATGGTTTGAGCCGAAACGGAGAAGGCGAGCAGCCCGAGCCATAGGCCGGTCCATGGAGTTCTCCCTCCCCACCGTCGGGGAAGATGTGGGAATCTCTTCCCGTGATGCCCAGGGTCAATCATGGGAACCCGGAGAAGCAGCCGACATCGCGCTCGGCTCTGTTTCATCGCCCAAACCACCGCTTCAGGAGCGACCATAAGAATCGGACGAGGTTCCGGAAGATTCCGTGTTTGGGCGGTTGGAGCGGTTGGCCGGTGGCCTGAGCCCGTTGCCGAGCCGCCGCCTCGGCGGCCAATGCCGTGAAAAATTGTCCGGCCAGCATCCGCGCCGTGCTCTGCAGCATGCGTTGTCCCACGCTGGCGATGGGCCCTCCCAATTGCACTTCCCCCTCATAGGTTATCTCCGTCCCCTCGTTCTCCTCCTCTAATCGCAACGCCCCTTTCCCGCGCACAATCCCCTGCGGACCTCGCCCTTCGACCTCCAGCTTCATCACCACCTCCGGCACTTCCGGCTCCACCCTGATCCGCCCCTCATACCGCCCTTGCACTGCTCCCACTCCTAATCGCATCACCACCTCGTACCTTCCGTCCCCCGCTGCCCGAAGCTCCTCTACTCCCGGAGTGCATCGTCGGAGGACCTCCGGATCCACCAATAACTGCCAGACCTCCCGCCGCTCCGCGATCACTGTATGTTTCCCGGCGATCTTCATCTTCGCCCTCCTTCAGAGCACAGAGTGTGGCGCCAGCCGGCCGAGCTTGCGCTCAGTCACTTCCCTCCTCCGCAGCGAGTCACAGCTCATGAACGATGCTTGGGAAAGTGATGGGCACAACTCTCGCCATCTCATCCCTCAGCCAGTGCCCGTCGCAATGCCCGCCGCGTACACACCCGCGCCAGGTGCGCCCGATACGCTGCTGACGCCTGGGCATCCTCGCTGGGTTCCACTCCCTGCGCGGCCTTCTCCGCCGCCGCCACCACCACGGTCTCGGTCAATGCCTCCCCTCGCAACACCTCCTCCACGGCCCGCGCCCGGTAAGCCTTGGCTCCCACTCCCGTGACGCCCACAGCCACCCCCTGACACCTCCGGTTCTCATCCAGCTGCAACCGCACCGCCACACCACACAACGCGAATCCCGAGGCCTTCTGCCGCACCTTCTCATAGGCGCTCCTCGTGTGAGCCGAGTCCACCGGCACGCGAATCTCGGTCAATATCTCGCCGGCGTCCAACGCCGTCGTCATCACATCGACGAAGAAATCCTCGGCCGCAATCCACCGCTCTCCTCCAGGCCCGACCACCTTCAGCCGCGCCTCGGCGGCCAACACGGCCGCCGGGAAATCCCCGGCCGGATCGGCATGCGCCAGGCTCCCCCCAATCGTGCCCCGATTCCTCACCTGCACATCGCCAATGGTCGCCGCCGTCGCCGCCAATAACCGACAATGCCGCCGGACCACCTCCGATTGTTCTACTGTCTCATGCCGGGTCATCGCCCCAATGGCCACCTCGTTCCCATCCTGTCGAATATAGGCCAGGTCTGGAATTCGCCCCAAGTCCACCACCACCCGCGGCGTCGCCAACCGCAACTTCAACAACGGAAGTAAACTCTGTCCCCCAGCCAACACCTTGGCCTCCTCACCATATTGCTGAAGCAACGCCACCGCCTCGGCCACCGTCTTCGGTGCATAATAGTCGAATGCACTGGGAATCATGAGCCTCACCTCCGGTCAATAAAGTTATCCTTGTTGTCCTCGGTCATCCTTGTCGGGTCGGGCGCACCCGACAATAGTCTCTCACGCCTTCGCGTCGCCCTGCAATAATCGCCAAATCTTTTCCGGCGTCAGCGGCATATCCACATGCCGCACGCCTCTCGGGGCCAACGCGTCCACCACGGCATTGACAATCGCCGGCGTCGCCCCGATCGTTCCCGCTTCCCCTACGCCTTTGATCCCCATCGGATTCACCGTCGTCGGCGTCTCGGTTCTCGCCGTCTCCATCCACGGCACATCTCCCGCCCGCGGCACCGCATAGCTGCTCAAATCCCCGCTCAACAACTGCCCCCACTCGTCATACACCACTTCCTCCATCAATGCCTGCCCCAGGGCCTGGACGATCCCTCCATGAATCTGTCCCTCGACCAACAGGGGATTGATCACCCGCCCACAATCATCCACGGCCACGTATCGCCGTATTTTCACTTCTCCCGTTTCAGGATCGATGTCCACCACGGCCACGTGCGTCCCGAACGGGAAGGTGAAATTGCTCGGCTCGAAGAAGTACGTCGCCTCCAACCCCGGCGTCACTCCCGGCGGCAAGCTCTTGGCCAGATAGGCCGCCTGCGCCACCTCCTGGAAACTGACCACGCGCTCCGGATCTCGCCGGGACCGGTACTCGCCCACTCCCTCCTCCACCTCTTCCCAGTCCACGCCCAACAGATGTGCCGCAAAACTCCTCACCTTCTCCTTGACCATCTGCACTGCCTCGTAGACCGCCGTCCCGCCCACCGCCGTCGCCCGACTCCCAAACGTTCCAATCCCATATGGCACGACGGCCGTGTCCCCATGGACCACATAAACGTCTTCCAACGGGACCCCGAGCTCGTCGGCCACCAATTGGGCGAACGATGTCTCTTGCCCTTGCCCGTGGGGCGAGGCCCCGGTCAATACCGTCACCTTCCCCGTCGGCTCCACGCGCACTGTGGCGCTCTCCCATCCTCCCGCTGGCAGGGCCGCCGATGGTCCCAACGCGCAAATCTCCACATAGCTGGATATCCCTATCCCCATCAGTTCCCCTCGCTGCCGCCGCTCGGCCTGCTCCTGCCGCAACTTCTCATACTCCACCACCTCCAACGCCTTCCGCAACGCCGCCTCATAATCTCCACTGTCATAGGCCAATCCGGTGGCCGTCTCATAGGGGAACTCTTCGGGTTGAGGGAAGTTCTTCACCCGCACTTCCACAGGATCCATTTCCAGTTGACGGGCGATCAGATCCATCACCCGTTCCAACACATACGTCGCCTCGGGGCGCCCCGCTCCCCGATAGGCATCCGTAGACATGGCGTTGGTGAACACTCCTACGATCTCGTACCCAATGGCTGGAATCTTATACGGTCCGGACAGCATCAACCCCGTCAACGGCGGTATGCCCGGCGTCAAGAGTTGATGATAGGCTCCCAGGTCACTGAGGATGCGCACCTCCAATCCCAACACCCGACCGTCGCGCGTCACGGCCACACGGACATCGTTGATCTGCCCTCGACCATGAATCGTGCTCATCATGTTCTCCCGCCGCGTCTCCACCCACTTGACCGGCTTCTTCAATTCCCGCGCCAAATAAGCGACCAGTGCCTCCTCCCCATACACGTTCAACTTGCTCCCAAATCCTCCTCCCACTTCCGGCGCGATCACCCGCACCCGATGCTCGGCCATCCCCACCATCATCGCCAACTGCGTCCGCAAGAGATGGGGAATCTGCGTCGATGACCACACCGTCAACCGATCTTCCCCCGGCCAGTATTCCGCCACCACTCCCCGCGGTTCCATGGCCACCGGGTGCAACCGCTGATTGACCAACCGCTGCTCAATCACGACATCGGCCCGTTCGAATGCGGCTTTCAGCGCCTCGCCTCCCTCAAACCGCAACACGAATGCCACATTGTCACCCAGCTCCTCGTGAATCACTGGCGCCCCTGGCGCCACCGCTCGCTCCACATCCACCACCACCTCCAACGGTTCATACTCCACCTCCAGGCGATCCGCTGCGTCCTGTGCCGTATAGCGGTCCTTGGCCACCACCGCGGCCACCGGCTCTCCCACATAGCGCACCCGCTCCACGGCCAGGACCGGATGCTCCGGCACCTTCAACCCTTCCATCTCCGACGCGCAAGGAATCGACTTGATTCGCCCCCGAATCGCCTCCCCCGTCAGCACGGCCACGACTCCGGGCATCGCCTCGGCCGCGGCCGTTTCGATCCGGTTGATCCGGGCGTGCCCATACGGACTGCGCACCAGCACCATATGGAGCATCTCCGGCAACCGAATGTCGTCCACATAATGCGACGTTCCCGTCACTAACCGACGATCCTCAACGCGCGGAATCGCTTCCCCGACATACTTGCGCTTATCCATATTCGCTCTCCTCCATAGGGTACTCGGAGCGCCCATCGGCGTCCGGCAGACCTAAGCCTCCGGCGCCCCGGACGACGTCCCTCGCTCATCTGCCGACGACGCCTTCAGCTTCCCGGCCGCGTACTGAATCGCTTCGATGATATGTTGATATCCTGTACATCGGCACACATTCCCGTCTAGGGCCCGCCGAATCTCCTCCACTGTCGGCGCCTTCCGCCGCTCCAATAAGTCACAGGCCACCATGATCATCCCCGGCGTGCAATAGCCACATTGCACGCCATGCTTGACCCAAAACCCCTCCTGTACCGGATGCAACTGTCCTCCCTCGGCTAACCCCTCAATCGTCCGTACCTCTCCCCCATCGGCCTGCACGGCCAACACCAGGCACGACTTGACCGCCCGCCCATCCAGCATCACCGTGCACGCCCCACATAACCCTGTCTCACATCCAATATGCGTCCCCGTCAATCCCACCACCTCTCGTAAATAATGCACCAACAGGAGCCGGGGCTCGATCTCATGCTCATACTCCCGACCGTTGATCGTCACATGGATGGTCTTTTTCACCGCTTTCCCTCCTTCAGTAAGGCTCCTTTGACGAGTCCCTCCGACCCTCTCCGGCGCTGGCTGACGCCGTCGCCGATTTGGCCTCTAAAATTAACACACAGCCGACTCTTTTTGGAAGCCCAACCGCGTCAAGATCGAGAGGCGCCGACCACTGACCACAGCCACCCGAATGTGCCCATTCTGGACGAGCGATCCGGAGAGTTCCATCAGTTCAGCTTGTGGTTCTGGCCTCGATGTATTCTGACCGATCGGCGCCAGAGTGCTAAAGAAGAGCCGCGGCCGCCCGGCCACGCATTCGAGAATGCTCTCGTCCTGATGCGAAGCCATCATCATCGTCGACTAAGGACGGTCGCGAACCGAGAGCTCCTGATCGCTCTCGGCGCTCCCACCGATCAATGGTTGACCCGAGGCGTGCTGGAGAAGAAGGGCGAACGGTTTGCTCGCCTCGCCGAAATATACGCTCACATGAGGGAATGGGATTTCGATCCCCTTCTCATCGAACGTCTTCTTGATGCGGCGCCGGAGCTCTCGCCCCACGGTCCACTGCTTCAATGGGAGGGTTTTGATCATCGCTTTGATGGTCACCTGAGATTCGCCGAAATCATCGACGCCCAACACCTCCAAGGGCTCGAGGATGAGCGGGCCGTAGGTTTCATCCCGGGCCAATTCTTCGCCGATTTCTCTCAGTACCTGCATGACGTAGTCCACATCTTCCTTGTAGGCGACGCCGACATCGATGACATATCTGGACCACTCCTTGGTCATGTTGGAGACCTGCCTGATTTCTCCGTTGGGGAACGTATGAACCGTGCCGTGAAGATCCCTGAGCACCAGCGTGCGCAATCTGATGGCTTCGACGAGTCCCGCCGTGTCGTTGATTTTGACGACATCGCCGATGCGGACCTGATCTTCCAGGATCAAGAAGAACCCGCTGATGATGTCGCGCACCAGGTTCTGGGCGCCGAAGCCGACCGCCAGCCCGGCGATGCCTGCCCCGGTGATGATGGGCGTGATGTCCATCCCGAATTCGCTCAGAATCATCATGACGGCGACGCCGATGACGAGGACCAGGGAGATGCTGGTGATGATCTTCCCAATCGTGCGCGCCCGCTTCTCTGCCTCCGAGAGATGCGTGGGATCTTGATCCTCGACCATCTGTTCCATGCGGGCGACGGCCAGACGAACGATCTTCAAAACGACATAAGCCCCCACGATGATCCCGATGATGCGGATGAGGCGAACGCCTTCCTCAGTGAGATCGATGTTGAGGAACTTCAGAATCGCCGCTCCGGCGATGAGCACGAAGAAGACGTTGACGAGGTTGCGCACCGGCTGCATGTAGTGCTCCCACGCCGGTCGGTTTTGGCTCACGCCGACGAGGAACAGCGAAACAATCCGCGCCGACAGGGCCGCCACGACGATGAGGATGAGGACGATCAGCCCTCGTTGAATCCACTCCAGGATCACCGCCGACACGGGGAGCAGGTGGCTGATGAAATAGAGCACAATGAGAAGGAGAATGGGAACGACGGCGCCATCCACATAGCGAATAATTTGATCGTCGATCTCCGTCTCCGTTCTGGCCGCCCACCGCATCAAGTATCGATGGATGATCCACCGAATGAGCCCGGCGACCAGCACGGCGATCAGTGGATACACGAGGTACTTGGCTTCAAATCCAATCAATGAGGTGAGATCGTCCATACCTGCCCTCCTTTCCGGCATCGCCTCAGCAGGCGATGCCAAGCTGAACGATGCGCCTCACCAATTATAAACGGT
Source organism: Blastocatellia bacterium (assembly GCA_026985075.1). Classification (GTDB taxonomy): domain Bacteria; phylum Acidobacteriota; class Blastocatellia; order HR10; family J050; genus J050. The sequence goes on from JALSQX010000033.1 coordinate 104,976, forward strand.
GGCCTATGACCACGCTATCTGGGCACCGCCCGGAGAGGGTTCATTGCCCATCACTTCCAACGTCCAGAAGGGCGAGCAACTCGCCCAATCCCTCAATGGTATAATCCGGGGCGGGACTGTCCTCCGGGAGAGGCTGGTCAGTTCGGCGAAGCCAGGCGGCGTCCAGGCCCGTCCGCTTCGCCCCCACGACGTCAGCGTCCAGGCTATCGCCCACATGAAGGCACGCTTGGGGTCGCACGCCGAGGGCCTCTACGGCCGCCAAGAAGCATTGTGGGGCCGGCTTCCGCCATCCGATCTCCCCAGAGATGACGATCGTCCGGAAATAGGGGGTCAACCGATAGTGATCGAGGACCCGGCGCGCCGTCGGTGGATGATCGAAATTCGAGACGAGCGCCAGAGCGTATCGGGGGGCGAGGGCTTCCAGGACGCGGCGCCGATCGGGGGGACACTCCATGGCGGCGACCATGCGATCCATGTGGGCGGTGACCAGAGCTCGAACCACAGACGAGGGTGGCGAGACAATGCCCAATCGCTGGAGGACGCGCCGGAATCGCTCTTCGGCCAGCACCTCCCGCTGGCTCTTTCGCCGCCATTCATCCACTTCCTGGTAAGCGACCCGAAAGAGCGTCCGCAAGAAGTCGTCCAGGCCGATCTCGGGGTAATACTGCCGCAAGACGTCGTAGATGACTTCTCCCGTAGATCGGCGCTCTTCCCCGTCCACCCTCACCAGGGGAAGCTTGTCCTCATCCAGATCGACCAGCGTATCGAAGAGATCGAATGAAATGGCCTGATAGCGCCCGCCCATCGGGTTGTCCTTGTGAGAAGCCACTGAATCGTCAATCGAGAGATCGCCGCCGGGTATCCGACTATCGACGGGACCGGTGGTCATAGGGCCCCGGGTCCCCATCAGAGCGATGACCGTTTCATCGCGTGATCGTTCCGGCCGAACGCCGAGGGGTGAGATGCTCACCTCACCCCTCGGAACGCCATCATGGCGCTGGTTCGAACACCTGTTCAGACATCCGATCGGCTTCGACTTGATTCGGCCTGAGGAGCATGGGATGGTAACGATTGGTCAACCACCGACCGAGCATGCTGGCATAAAATGGGCTACTGACGACGCCACTCTCGCCGCCGGGGATGATCTCGAATCCATTGACGCCGGCTGGTGTCATCTCGCCCACGAATCGACGAGCTGGACCGCCGCCGAACATGAAGCCATTGACCGAGGAGGCCCGGGCGCTGTGACCGGAAGCATCGACGACGTCGAACCCCCCCGACCGCGCCACGCCGGGGAGATCTGGGGCCAGATGGGAGAACCCGCCGGCCTCGGGAATGTCGAACGGCCCTCTCAACGGATGATCGAAGACGATGCGATGCAGTCGCCCCCACCGGTAATCCCGCTGATTCGTGGAATGATCGAAGGCGGGAGCGAACGCATCGCCGGCGAGCAAGTCGAGCGCTTCGCGCAGGCTCTTCAGGATGAGGAAATCGCGAGCCGCTTCCGGCGTCGGTGCACCATCCACCTGGAAGAAATTCACGCCCGACGCGCCCACGCCCTGCCGCGTATCGAAGGTCTCCAGCAAATGCCTCAGCGCCGCCAGGGCCTGATCGCTTCCCGGAAGGTGATCGCCCAGGCCCAATCGGATCAACGTGGCATCAATGGTATTGCGGATGATGCGACTGCGCCATACGCTGTAGATAGTGGCCGCCACGCTGTGCCGAATGTCCTGATCGGTGGGCTCGGGGAGGTTATCCGGATCGTCGCCAGGATCGTATCCGCGACGGATGCCCGTGGGCGTGCTGAAATCCCAGACCGAGAGCCGGGCTACCGCTTCGGCGACCTGAGGATCATCGGCCAATGCCGCCAGCATGTCCGGAGCGCCTTCACTCTGGGCATTCTGAAATGCCGCCAGGATATACGGCGTCAGCACTTCGGCATCGAGCATCTGGTTATTGGCCTGAAATCGCTTCATATCGGCGACGGAGATTTTCCCGCCATTGGCAATAGCCGCCTCGATGAGTCGCCGAATGCGCCCGATACGAAAGCCTCCATCGTAGCCCACGTTCAAGTAATAGATGCCGCCGCCCGGACGGAGCTGATTCAGCGGATTGTTATCCACCGTCGTTCCGACGGGATCATTATTGGCATTGGCGACGAATCCTTGCGGCGGATTCACCACGTGAGGCATCTCTTCGGCGGGCAAGATCTCATAGTTGATCGCCTGTCCCGGCTGTGGATTGCGGAGCGGCAACCATTCGTTCTTGTGCTCGTGGGTCCCATCGCGAATGAAGAAGGGCGGCACGCCATCGACTTGCTCCAGCTCTTGGAGATCCTCTCTGAGCGGCAACTCCGCGCTGGTGAAATAGGCGATGTTTCCGTCCACGTCAGCATAGGCCCAGTTTTGCGAGCCGAAATCGAAGAATTGCAGGCCTTGTTTGAAGTCGTCGAGATTCCGAGCGCGGGCCCAAATGCGGAACGTTTCCAGCTCACGAGTGGCCCGCCAGCCCGTATATTGAATGCTCAAGCCGGTCACTCGAAGGGGATTGCTGGCGTCGACGGCGACGATGGGACCGTTGTTTCTCCGGGGCACGATCAACGTCAATCCCCCTTCGTCTGGCGGGACATCGGCTTGCTCAATATTATCCAGTTCACCGTCGCCGACCTGGTTGACGCGATAGACCTGAACGATGAACGAGAGCGGTTCGCGGCGGTTTTCGAATCGCGTCCATCCGGGCAGACGGGTGGCCGGATTCAAAATCAACCGCTCCTGGTAGACGTCGGTCACATCCATGGGGTTGGTCGTCGCCCCCCAACAGATGCGATCGTTGCATCCGAGAACGATGACCGGCGTGCCCGCGAACGAGACTCCGTTGACGTTCATCGGGCCAAACTCCGGATCATTCTCGACGATCAAGTGGGCCTCGTAGAAAATGGAAGGCGTGTTCAGAGACAGGTGAGGATCGTTGGCCATGATGGGATAGCCCGATTCGGTCACACGGCCACTGACGATCCACCAGTTACTGCCTGCGGTTGCATCGCGGCGATGGAATACCGATTGGAGGAAAGGAACGTTCTTGATCTTCTCCAGGTATTGCCTGGCCAGTTTGAGGGCTTCCGGAGAAACGACCTTTCTCAAGTTCCGCGCCGCTTCGATCATCTGCTTTCGCCGAGCCGCGGCGGCCGCCGCTCCTCCAGGAGTGAAACCGGGAATGGACACACTGGGATCAAATGGTGCGCTGCGAAAAACATCCTCCATGAAGAGCACCGTGCCATCAAAACCGCCGGCCTCGCCCGCCTCCTGATAGGCGGCCAGGTCTTCGGTCAACTCGATGTCCTGGAGGCCATCGAAGGAGAGCTGAAACGCCAGTCCTTTCCCGATGACCACGCTGTCGACCGGCGTCCACGGTGGCACGCTCGCCTTGGTGAGCTCCAAGGCTTGGTATTCGGGGGGCAGCGGATTGTCAGGATCGAACACGAAGGCATTCACCCCATCGGCATACGCCTGGAGCAACGCCCGTCCCTCCGAAGAATAGGCTGGAACGGACTCCTCGGCGGCACGACGCAATCCCAACGTCCGAAGCTGAACGTCGGATTCGAGTGCCGACGGACCGACGAGTTCAGCCAACGTCCCACTGAGCGTTCGACGTAACAGGTCCATCTGAAAGAACCGATCTTGAGCATGAATATACCCCAGCATGAAAATGGCATCGTGGTCATTCTGGGCGAAAATGTGCGGAATGTCATTGGAATCGCGGACGACCCGTACCGGGGCGATGAGTCCCTCCAGTGGAACGGCCTGTTCGGTCATGGCCCGGCTGGAGGTCAGGAACCGCCCCATTGGCACAAAAGCGATACAGAGGAAGGGAATGAGGATGAATCGAAGCAATTTTCCTTTCATAGCGCCTCCTCTCGTGTTGGTTTTCGTTCTCTCGCCCTCCGATGTCTGGCTTCATGGGGCTCGGGCGGGAAGGATGCGCCCGCGTTTCACCACCTCCGTGAACCCCCAGAGACCAGACCTCCTCGGGTTTCATCCTGTAACATCACCCACCGGCGATGGCCAACTTACTTCACCGAGAGGTCAAAGTCAAGTCATCGCAGGGAAAAATCCGAGTCCGCCGGGATCGCCGCTCCTTCGCGATCCCGAGGCTCACTCACTGATCGCGTCGCTGACGTCAAGTCGATGACCGGGAGGAAATCCTCACCATCATCGCTCCCAGCACGGCGATCCCACCGAGCAGAGCGCAGCCGATGGCAAACAGGTCCCCCAATCGAGTGTAGACAGTGGCCCGCGGGCGACCAGGAGATGAAGGAATCGTCCAGTATCGAACCGCCGATTCGCCCAACCAGGTGTGATCGACGACGAGGCCACCCCCGGTGATGTAAGCACTGATGCCGTTGTTGGTGACCCGAATGAGGGGACGATCGTTTTCTGCGGCCCGAAAGATGGCATGCCAGAGATGCTGTTGGGCCGCCGCCGTTGGTCCGAACCATCCGTCATTCGTCACCTCAATCAACAGCGTGGCCCCGTTCGCCGTCAACTTCCGAGGAATCTCCGGCCAGGCCGCTTCCGAGCAGATGAAACTGCCCACCTTGACCCTCCCCAAATCGGCAACGGTGTATTCGCGCCCGGGAGTGAAATCTCCAGCCAGGGCGGGCAGGCGATCAATCCATGGGATCAGCCCTCGCAGGGGCACATATTCGCCAAAGGGGAGCAGTCCGATCTTCTCATACTCGGCGATGACCTCCCCTTGGGGAGAGAGCACGGCCACGCTGTTGTACCACGCATCGGGCGGACGTCGCTCAACGGCATTGAGAAGCAGGTACACGCCATGTTCGCGAACGAGCGATTGCAGCATGTCGAGCACCTCCGGCGAATCACCGAGCGAGATATTCAGAGGAGACTCCGGCCATACGACGAGATCGACCTCGGGATGAGTGGCCAACGCACTTCGTGTGGTGGCCACCAGGCGGAGGAAGTGGCGCGTCTGAAGCTCCGGATCGAAGAGGGCGGTGATGGGGATGTTCGGCTGAATGGCCAATACGCGGAATCCTCCTCTCCACTCATGAGGCCTCGGAACCGAAGGCCGGGCCCCTCCCCAGGAACTGACGAGACTCGCCGCGACGAGCGCTCCCATTCCCCCGAGACCGACCAGACGCCAGGTCCATCGCCACTCCCACTCGCTCCGATTCAGCAGCCGGAGACTCGCCCACACCAATGCACTCTGAGTGGCGACCAAAAGGAAGCTCACCCCGTAAACGCCGGCGCCCCGAGCGATCCCCACCAGCCAGGGGTGGAGAGCCTGACTATAACCGAGCGCATTCCATCCAATAGTGGTCACCTCGGCGCGCGCCCACTCGGTGGCGACCCAGAGAAAGGGAACGAGGAGAAAACCACCCTGACCGAGCCGACGAACAATGATGTTGAAGGTCAGCGCAAAGATTCCCCAGAAACTCCCCAACACGACGGCGGGAACGATTCCCAGAGTATAGGCGAGCCAGGCGGGCAGGCCACCATAGTGAATCATCGAATAAGTGACCCAGAAGCAACTCCCATAGAAGAACGTCGATCCGGCCAGCAGCCCATAACCGAACCCACTCTTGGCGCTCCTCGGCGCACGAGCCAATGTGTAGAGCAACGGGGCGATGCCGATCCAGGCCAGAAACGAAAGGCCCAGGGGAGGAAAGGCCACAATGAGCAGGGACGAACTGAGCAGTGCGGAGAGCCATCCAGCTCGATGATGGGTGATCCATGAACGTCGTGGGCTGGGTGACCCACCAACGCGCTGGCCGTCTTTCTTCTCCATCATCGAGCCGAGGCCGTCAAGGTCGTGTGACGATCTTCACTCCCGACACGCCTTCATTACGAAGCTCTGATAATGTCCGGGCTGCTGAATCGCGGTCTACATAGGGACCGAGGAGGACCAAATAGCGCTTCTCCCCCGAATCGAGCGTTTGGACTTTCGTGTGAGCGCTCAGGTACTCTCGGCTGCGCAACGTGGCGGCCAATTCTTCCGCCTGATCGGCATCGTCGAAGGCGCCCGCTTGAACAAAATAGGTCGTAGGCAATTGGTACGTCCGCTCGAGCGGGGATTCGCCGGGCGAGGAGGGCGCCGTGGTGGACGCAGGACTCCCGGCCGACCGCTGAGGCGATGAGGAGGCTGGCGGCGCGCTCGGAGGCGCCGGACGAGCGACTGAAGGGGCCAGCTCGCGCTTCGCCGGGGCACCCACAGAAGCCTTCGGGGATTCCCCCTTCAACGATGAAGACCGAGAGGTCGTTCCCTCCGCCTGCCGAGGAGCGAGTTGTTTGGACGGAACGGGACTGGGTGACGTTGAGCGTGGCGGGAATCCTGGCCGCGCACTCGGCGAGGCGCCCAGCGATGCGCTGGCCGATGAACCGGCCGTCCACTTGCCGACAAACAGCCCGAGAAGGAAGAACACGAAGCAGAGCGTCACACCGGCGATGAACAGGACAATCCATTGGCGTTGATCCAGTCGTTGGCTTCCCACCATAGATCCTCCTTAGCCTGAGCATATCAATCGGATGACGATGGCATTCGCGCGGCCATCGATCGGCCAAACAATCCGAGGAGTTCGATGGGGAGCGGGAAGATGATGGTCGTGTTTCTCTCCACGCCGATCTCCAGCAGGGTTTGGAGGTAGCGGAGTTGAATGCTGAGTGGCTCGGTCGCCAGTTGAGCGGCGGCTTCAGTGAGTTTGACCGAGGCCAGCAACTCGCCGTCCGCGTGAATGATCTTGGCTCGCTTCTCTCGCTCGGCCTCCGCCTGCTTGGAGATGGCGCGCACCATCTCTTGAGGGAGATCGACGGCTTTGATTTCGACCATACTCACCTTGATGCCCCAAGGGTCGGTATGCCGATCGAGAATCTCGGCCAGTCGCGCGTTCAACTGCTCGCGCTTACTGAGCAGATCGTCCAACTCCACTTCGCCCAGAACGGATCGCAGCGTCGTCTGAGCGAGCTGAGAGGTGGCGTAGAGATAATTTTCCACCTCCACGATAGCCTTATTGGCATCCAGGACGCGGAAGTAGACCACGGCGTTCACCTTGACGGTGACGTTATCGCGAGTAATCACATCCTGCGGGGCGACATCCATGGCCACGGTGCGAAGGCTCACTCGGACCATGCGCTGAAAAGGCACGATGACCAACCGAATGCCCGGCGCTAACGGTTGGGGACGCAATCGCCCCAGAGTGAACACCACTCCTCGCTCGTACTCATTGATGACTTTGATGCAACTCAGTGCCCACAGGATGAGAATACCGATGGCGATCGTACCACCAGTGAGGAATCCCTCCAGTTGAATCCCCAGCATGATCATTCACCTCCTGTCAAACTCACCGCGGAGAATGGGAGCGCCTCATGAAAACAAAAGGCAGTTACCCACCCGTCAGACGGACTTCCACTCTCCCGGCTGATCCCTCCTCCCACGGTGATGGGTGGCCGCGGTCAACCAGGGAGTTCCCACCACTGCCCCATCCACGCGCATCCCGCATCAATAGCCGGCCTCCCGAGTGGATTCCTTGCGATTGGCTTCCACATCGACGATCGAAGCGCGACGGGGCGCCGTGGGACTGACCGCTTCAACCAACAACTTCAATCCGTCCAATCCCACTACGCGAACCCGTGCCCCAGCGGGAATACGAGATTCGGATACAGCTTTCCACCACTCTCCGTGAATGAACACGCGGCCCTCGGGATCGATCTCCGTCTCGGCGACGCCGATTTCGCCCACAATGCCCAGATCTCCCGTGACCACCTTATGGCGGCGGCTGCGCAATGCCAGATGAAGGATCACATAGATGACCACGGCCATGGGAATGGCCACGCCCACGGCGACCGTCGGGTTGATCCGAATGGCCGGATCGGGAGCATCAACCAACACTAAGGCGCCAATCACCATGGAGACAATCCCTCCCACGCCCAATATGCCGAACCCTTGAACCATCGCTTCGGCGATGAATAATCCGATGGCCAGAATGATCAGCACGACGCCCAAGATATTAATGGGCAACAGGTGGAATCCATAGAGAGCGAGCAATAGCGAGATTCCTCCCACGACGGCGGGCACTATCGCTCCGGGATGATTGAATTCGAAGTAGAGACACAACAACCCGATCATCCCGAGGATGAAGGCAATATTGGGATTGGCCAGGAAACTGAGGACGCGTTCCCGGACCGTGGGTTCAACGTAGGCGATGGGCTCGCCCTTCAGGTGAAGGGTCACTTTTTCGCCGTCGAGGCGCTCCACCGTCCAACCGTCCAATTTCTCCATCAACTCGTTCACGTCCCGGGCCACCAGATCGATGAGGTGCTCCTTCAGCGCTTCCGTCTCGGTATAGGATCGGCTCTCGCGAACGGCGGCTTCGGCCAACGCAATATTGCGATGGCGTTTTTCGGCCAAGGAGCGGACATAGGCGGCGGCATCATTCTCGACTTTTTTGAACAACGTCTTGCTCTTCTCTTCATCCAGGCCGATGGCCACGGGATGAGCGGCCCCGGTATTCGTCCCCGGAGCCATGGCGGCGACATCCGCCGAAATGAGAATGACAAATCCCGCCGAGGCCGCGCGGGCACCACTGGGAGCCACGTACACCACAATGGGGACCTTGGAGGCCAGAATGTGTTCGACGATCTCATGCATGGAATCGACCAGCCCGCCCGGCGTGCGCAGCTTAATGATGAGGGCCTCGACACCTCTCTGCTCGGCCAACCGGATGGAACGGATGACCAGCTCGGCACTTCCCGGATGGACCTGATCGTCGAATTCCAAGACGAGAACCTCGGCTCGCGCAGAGGCGTGAACTCCGAGGAAGAGGGAAATCCCGAGTAGTAGCGACCCAATGGTTCTCATGCCGTCATCATAATTTACCATAAAACGGCGCCGTCGTCATGCCCATTTGTCGCGCTCATCAGGTGGTCCCCACGTCCCCACCTGACGACCGAGGGACGGCCGGTAGAGTTGAGCTGAGCCGTGCCTTGCTTGACTTCTCAGCGATCGAGTCGTAGAGTTATGCTTTAGACGCGAGGACACCTTGGAAGGAGAAACACCATGACGCCCAGCGATACACAGGTTGAAGAAGCCCGGTCGGCGCTTCAGACGAAGAAGGTCGTCAATGATTTCAGCATTCGGGTGGCTACGGTGAACGGGACGGGGAGCCAGACATCCAATCTCGTCCTTCTCCGCGCCCTGTTTCAGATGGGCATCCCGGTCACCGGAAAGAACATCTTCCCATCGAACATCGCCGGATTGCCCACCTGGTTCATCATTCGCGCCTCCAGGGATGGATATCTCAGCCACACGCGGGACAGCCAGGTGCTCGTCGCCCTCAATCCGGAAACGGCCGAGGAAGATGTTCACACCATGCCCACGGGCTCGGCCATCATCTACGATGAACCCCTCACATTAGATCGACTCCGGGACGACGTGGTGTTCTACGCCGTCCCGTTCAACAAGCTGGTGACGCCCATCTGCCGCGATCCCAAATTGCGCAAATATGTCCGCAACATGATCTACGTGGGAGTGCTGGCTCACCTGCTGGCCATCGATCGGGATGAGATCGCCCGCGCTCTGAATAAACAATTGGGCCGGAAAAAGAAGGCCTTGGAAATGAACTGGGCGGCCATTGAAACGGGATGGCAATACGCCCAACAGCATCTGCCCAAACGCGACCCATTCATCCTGGAGCCGATGGACCAGAACCGAGACAAGATCCTCATCGATGGGAACACGGCGGCGGCGCTGGGCTGTATCTTTGCTGGCGTGACCGTCGTCTCCTGGTACCCGATTACGCCCTCCAGCTCGCTCGGCGAGGCGCTCATCGATTACATGAAGAAATATCGCATTGACCGGGAGACGGGCAAAGCGACCTTCGCCATCATTCAGGCTGAAGACGAACTGGCCGCGCTGGGCATGGTGCTCGGCGCTGGTTGGGCGGGCGCGCGGGCGATGACCGCGACCTCCGGGCCGGGCATCTCGCTGATGGCCGAGTTCTCCGGCCTCGGCTACTACGCTGAGGTCCCCGCCGTCATCTTCGACGTTCAGCGCGTGGGACCATCGACGGGCTTGCCGACGCGGACGATGCAGGGCGATCTCCTGTCCACCGCCGTCCTGTCGCATGGGGATACCAAGCACATCATGCTCTTTCCCGGCTCGGCCTGGGAGTGCTACACCATGGCCCTGGAGGCCTTCGATCTCGCCGAGGAATTCCAGACGCCGGTGTTCGTCATGTCGGATCTCGATCTGGGGATGAACTACTGGATCAGCGACCCCCTGCCCTATCCCGATCGACCGCCCAATCGGGGGAAGGTTCTCACCGAAGACGACCTCCAACGACTGGGACGCTTCGAACGTTATCGGGATGTGGACGGCGACGGAATCCCTTACCGCACCATCCCCGGGACGCCATTGCCCGCCTACTTCTGTCGAGGCAGCGGACATAATGAGCAGGCCGAATACACGGAACGCCCCGATGCCTACGTGCGCAACATGGATCGTCTGGCGCGGAAGTTCGAGACGGCTCGCCAACGAGTGCCCGCCCCGGAGGTCATCGACCATCCGCGGGCTCGGGTGGGCATCATCGGCTATGGCTCCAGTCATTATGCCATCCTGGAAGCGCGCGACCACCTGCGCCAGCAGGCCAACCTGGAAACGGCTTACCTGCGCATCCGCGCCTACCCCTTCAATGAGCAGGTCGAAGCGTTTGTGCGTCGTTATGCGCCCGTCTACGTCGTGGATCTGAACCGCGACGGTCAGATGCGCGATCTCCTCAAGCTGGATCTGCCGGCCGAATTGACCCCGCGACTCCGTAGCGTACGCCACTATGATGGGCATCCCATTGACGCCCGCCACATCACGGATGACATTCTCTCACAGGAGGCTTCCCTATGAGCGTGACGACGAGTTCGCCGAAGCTCAATCGCATTGGGCTCCCTCTGGCGGCTTACAAAGGAGGGAAAACAACCCTATGTGCTGGCTGTGGTCACAATGCCATCTCCGAGCGCATCATTGAAGCATTTTTCGAATTGGGCGTCGATCTGCAGTGGGTGGCCAAATTTTCGGGAATCGGATGCTCGAGTAAAAGCCCGGCCTACTTCCTCGGCGGCACCCACGCCTTCAACGGCGTCCATGGGCGCATGCCCGCCGTGGCCACCGGTGCCCTCTTGGCGAACCGGCGGCTCATCGGGTTGGGCGTGAGCGGAGATGGAGATACGGCGTCCATCGGCATCGGACAATTCGTTCATCTCGTCCGTCGGAATGTGCCGCTCATCTATATCGTCGAGAACAATGGCGTCTACGGGCTCACCAAAGGGCAGTTCTCGGCCACCGCTGACCTGGGCTCCACGTTGAGAAATGGGGTCGTCAACGACCTCCCCCCGATTGATATCTGCAGCCTCTCTATCGAACTGGGCGCCACTTTTGTGGCCCGATCGTTCTCCGGCGACAAAAAGCAACTGCTCGCTCTGTTGAAAGCCGCTCTCTCGCATCGAGGATTGGCCGTGCTCGACGTGATCTCTCCCTGCGTCGCTTTCAACGATCATGAAGGGTCGACAAAAAGCTACAAGTACGTGAAAGAGCACGACGATCCTCTCGGGGATGTCCACTTCATCCCCTCTTACGAGGACATCTCGGTGAATTATGAACCGGGGACGACGCGCGATATTCGACTCCACGATGGTTCTCATCTGCTGCTCAGCAAGCTCCCCGAGGACTACGATCCAACGGATAAGATGGCCGCCCTCCGGATGCTGGACGACGCGCGCAAGAAGGGCGAGCACCTCACCGGCCTCATCTACATCGATACGAACAGCAAAGATTTCATCGAGTTACTCAACCTGCCTGACGAACCTCTGGCCACACTTCCTGTGGAGAAGGTCCGGCCGCCGAAGGAGGTGCTGGATGAGATCAACGAGAGCTTCCGCTGAGCGGTCATGTCTCTCGGGAGATCATCCAAACCGGCGCGTTTGCTCCCTGAATGACAGAATGCCAGTCGTGGTTCGCCGACGCCCGAGATGGAAGGGAATCGATTGTCATCACTCTGCGCCCTTCATTTGCGTCAAGGTGAAGGTCAATGCCCGGTACACCTCGTCCATGAACCATGCTAACCACGCCAGGATGCTGGTGCCGAGAGCGTTGATTTCGAATCCCCGATCATACGTCGTCGGAAACTGCCGAGGATCATCGGGCAGGAGAATCCGGCACTGGCCGACCGACGGGGATTGATCCGATGGGGCGACGTCACTCACCACCGGTCCGATCAGCAACGGAACCATGAGCCCGACATTGGCCCAATGACTCAGCGCCTGATAAGGCGGATCGGCCGTTTCGCCGGTCGTGTGGCGGGCAAGGAGCTGACCGATGGGCTCACGAGCGAACTGATCGTGGGCGAGGAGCTTCTGGCGGACCGTGTAGAAAGAAATCCAGCGAGCCTTGGTCAGAGGATCGTCAAATAGCCCCGCCCCGTCCCGGTGCCAGTAGATGAGGTTGACTTCCCGAGCCAGCGCATCGAGCAACAGTTTGCCCGCCTGGAAGAACGCCCAGAGATGGGATTCGATGCTCTGGGTTTCAGTCTCTCCCAGGGGCAGAAGGTCATCTCGGGGATGAATCCGACAGGCTCTCAGCCGGGCGAAGAACTCCCTCGCTCGGGTGTGGCAAACGAAACTGGCGGCATGATAGCGGCCAGCCAAGCGCACCCACAGTTCCGGCATCTGGAGGCGAATCCAGCCTTGGATGAACGCGTCCTCTTGCTCAGTGTGACGCCAACACTGCAATGAGTAGGGAACCTCGGATGGGGGATGCTCTTCGAATGACCGTTTCACTTGGAACGCTCGGTCACAAAAACCGTCAGGTTTCGCAGAGCCTCCTTATAAATGGAGGCTGGAACGATCTGGAGGCAGCGACGCGCCCGCGCGGCATAGTCGCGGGCCAGGGCGTGCGTTCGTTCCAACACGCCTTGTTCATCGAGCAGGCGCACAAACGATGCCCGATCGACCGTGCGGTAGTCCATCTCCCGGATGACCGTTTCGATCATCCGAAGATGCTCGGGATGTCCCCGTTCGATGAGATAAATCAAAGGGAGGGTAATCTTCCCCTCCCGGAGATCGTTGCCTGCCGGCTTGCCCAAAACGTGTTCATCAGAGGTGAAGTCCAATACGTCGTCGATGAGCTGAAACGCGATGCCCAGATTCAATCCGTATTCGCGGAGAGCGCGGCGTTCATCCGGTGAGGCGCCTCCCAGTATCCCCCCGATTTCGGTGCAGGCGCTGAACAGATAGGCCGTCTTGCATCGAACGATATTCAGATACTCCTCCACGGTGATAGCCAGATTGCCGATATGCGTCAACTGAATGAGCTCACCCTCGGTCATCTTCCGCGTCATCGAGGTGAGAATGTCCAGAACTTCGAAGTTGCGCTCTTTCAGCGTCGTCTCGAACGCCGCCATGTACAGCCAATCGCCCATCAACACCGTGATCTCATTTCCCCAGAGGTGATTGACCGATGGGCGGCCCCGACGGATGTGAGCGTTATCGATGATGTCATCGTGCACCAGGGTCGCCGTGTGCAGACACTCGACGACCGTGGCCAGGCGAATGGTGCTTGGTTTGACCGACTGGTCGAACAACTTGGCGGTCAACAAGAGGAGAGCGGGGCGGATGCGCTTCCCGCCACCATCTCGAATATAGGCCCCGATCTTGGAGATGATGTGAATATTCGAGCTGACCTGACGCCCGAACTCTCGTTCCACCTCGGCCAGCTCATCGCCGATGAGCTCGAAGACCTGTCGGACGACGCCATCAGAGGTCGGTTGTGAATCGGCTGCCGTGTGACTCATGGATGACCGGTGAATGTAGCACGTTTCGACATGGGACACAATATCGAAAAAATTTAACCTGCGCTTTCCAGCGGGAGATGGAAGAGTCGACGAAAATTCTCGCCGGTGATCTGACCCACCGCCGCTGCGGTCAATCCGCGCAGTCGGCCAAGCGTCTCGGCGACATAGCGAACATTGAACGGCTCGTTCCGCTTCCCTCGAACCGGCACGGGAGCTAGCAGCGGACAATCCGTCTCGATGAGTATCCGGTCGAGCGGCAGGGTTTGCGCGACGCGGCGCAGGGCGTCAGCGTTGTTGAACGTGAGGATGCCGGAGAAGGAAATATACAACCCGAGATCGAGACACGATCGCGCGAAAGCCTCCGTGCCGGTGAAACAATGCATGATGCCGCTGAGACCGCTCCCCTGCCATTCTTGCCGAAGGAGATCGAGCGTATCGTGTTCCGCCTCCCGCGTGTGAATGATGACCGGCAGCCCGCGCTGGCGGGCTAATTGGAGCTGGCGACGGAAGACGGCTCGCTGCACCGCTCTGGGAGAGTGATCATAGTGATAATCGAGACCGATTTCCCCCCAGGCGAGTACCCTCGGATGTGTGGAGAGGTCCATCAGCCGCTCCTCCCACCGGTCATCATACCAGCGGGCGTCATGGGGATGGAGCCCGAAGGCCAGATAAATGAAGTCGTAGCGTTCGGCCAGGGCGAGCGCGATCTCGATCGTTCCCTCCTCCAGATAGCCCGCGCCGATATCGAGAATGACCTCGACGCCACCGCTCTGGGCTCGCTGGATCACTTCATGGCGATCCGCCTGGAACGCCGGAGCATCGATGTGAGCGTGGGAATCGATATACATCGCGGCTCAGCACGCAGAGGCGCGCGTCACCGAGGTTCCGACTCCTACTACCTCAATCGCGCGCCGTTGGGGACATCCTCCAGGAAGCCGGCCAATACCGGGCGGCCTTCGTCGCCGACGGCGGCCGCCAGGATCATCCCATTGGACTCAATCCCACGGATTTTGCGAGGCTTCAAATTGGCCACGACGATCACCTTGCGTCCGATGAGATCCTCTGGCTTGTACTCCTGAGCAATGCCGGCGACGAGCTGCCGAGGTTGTGGTTCGCCGATATCGACGGTGAGCTGGATGAGCTTCTCCGTATTCTCGACGCGGCGGGCCTCGACGACCGTCCCCGCGCGCAGGTCGATTTTGGCGAAATCATCAATGGTGATGTATTCTGCCTGCCCCCCGGCGGATGACGCAGCGCGAGCCGCTGCCGGCGCCGGCGCGGGATGCTCTTTGCCTTGAATCTCTGACATAGTGACCTCCTTGTCGATTTTGGGAAACACCGGCTTCACTTCTCCGATGGGTGTCCCCTCCACAGGGACGTCGAACTGGAGTTGTTCCGGGTCTTCATCTGCGGGTGTCCCGGGCATGCCCATTTGTCGCCATATGGACGCGGTCGCCTCGGGGAGCACAGGGACCAAGAGGACGGTGATGAACCGCAGTGCTTTCACCGCCGTATTGAGGATCACTTCGAGTCGCGGGCGCTCGGTTTCCTCCTTGCTGAGGAGCCAGGGGCGGTTATCGGTGAGGTACTTATCGACACGGGCGATGAGCTCCCAGACCGATTCCAGCGCTCGATGAAACTGGTAGCTGTCGAACCCCCTGAGGAAGGCCTCCCTGACCTCTTCGGCCTTGGCGCTGATCTCGCGCTCTTCCGGTCCCCACTGCGCTCTCTGCGCCCGAGGAATGATGCCCTGGCAGTACCGACGGACCATGGTGAGCGTGCGACTGCTCAAGTTCCCCAGTCCATCGGCGAGATCGGCATTGACGCGATCGATCAACCCGTGGTAGGTGAAATCCCCATCTTGCCCAAAAACCATCTCCCGAAGGCAGAAGTACCGGACCATGTCGTTGGTGAAATGGCGTTTGAGAACCGCCAGATCGATGACGTTCCCTAATGTCTTACTCATCTTCCGCCCGCCCGAGAGCCACATCCCATGGGCAAACACCGTCCGCGGCAAGGGAAGCCCCGCGGCCATGAGAAAGGCGGGCCAGTAGACGGCATGGAAGCGCAGGATATCCTTCCCCACCAGATGGAGGTCGGCCGGCCAGTAGGTCTCAAACCCCCGACGCTCGCTGTTGCCGAACCCGAGCGCCGTAATATAGTTCGACAGCGCATCAAACCACACATACATGACATGGCGAGGGTCATCGGGGACAGGGATGCCCCAACTGATGGAAACGCGACTGATCGAGAGATCGCGCAATCCACTCCGCACGAAGCTCACCACTTCATTCCGCCGCCCTTCCGGTTGGACGAATTCAGGATGTTCCCGGTAAAGCTCGAGCAACCGATCTTGAAATGCCGACAGTCTGAAGAAATAGCTCTCTTCGGCGACGTACTCGGTCGGTCGCTCGTGCAACGGACAAATGGGCTGCTCCTGTGAGCCTTCCGCCTTGAACTCGTTACAATGCGGACAGTACCACCCGGCGTATTCGCCTTTGTAGATGTACCCGGCGTCGCGAACCCGCCGCCACAACTCCTGGGCTCCCTGATGATGATAGCGGGCCGTGGTTCGAATCCAGTGATCGTATCGCAAATCGAACTGGGCGAATGTGCGCTGGAATTCGGCGACGATTTCGTCCACATGTTGTTGGACGGGAATGCCTCGCTGCTTAGCGGCGCGTTCGATGTTGACGCCATGCTCATCCGTTCCCGTCAGGAAAAACACCTTGTAGCCGCGTTGCCGCTTGTGACGCGCCAGCGTATCAGCCACTAACGTGGTGTACAAATGACCCAAATGGGGACGGGAGTTAACATAATAAATTGGCGTTGTGACATAAAATTTTTTCATGCTCAATACTCAACCCTCCAATCCACGACCAGAGACAGTGAATTATATCCGCCCGGGACGCTAAACACCACCGGTTTCGGCGCCCCCCGGTGCGACCATCGGACGCCCCCGCGATGAGCGCCATCGGGACGTCCGCCCCATCCTTCCGGCGAACAGGTCTCCTCATCACGACGAACACCGAAGGGGGCTCTCTCTCCCGGGATGACTCTGGGTCCTGGAATACGGCGTGGAGATGAACGTCTCCGGCCAAGCGCGCTCTCTGCTGGAGCGATGCTTGGCCCTCTTCCGCTGTGACCATCGCACCGGAGGATGAGCGATCCGCTAACGGGAGGGCGATCGGGTGACTCCGACGAGGTGCTGTCGTCCGGTCGATGCTACGGTCTCTCTTTGGGCTCTCGCGATGGCGCGTTCCGGGGCATCCTCATTCATTCTTCTCCCCTTTCTCTCCCTCGGCCGCGCGGTCGAATGCCGCCATCGCCGCGCGCATCACCGCGCGCAACGGAACGTCGAACTTCTGAGCAGCCTCTCGACAATCCTCATACTCGGGGGCGACGGTGATCGGTTGATCTCCCAGGGAGGAAACCTTCACCCGGACGGGGCCGTACGGAGTGGAGACATTCACGACTCGCCGGTGGAGACAGCGTCGCTCGACATCATGGTATCGCAGCCCGATGGTCGTCGTCTCCTTGAACAACAGATCGATCAACCGCTCCCGATCCTCCATCCGGCAGAGAAGAGTGATCAGGACTCCCGGGCGATTCTTCTTCATCTGAGTCGGCATGTAGAAGATGTCCAACGCACCGTGAGCCAACGCCCGCTCCATGACATAGCCCAGGATTTCCGGACTGACATCATCGATGTTGGCCTCGATGACGGTGACCCGCTCGCTGATCGCCGGCATGCGCTGATCTTGACGAGGAGCGTCCCCGAGCAGGAGTCGGAGGACGTTCGGCCATTGATCGAACTCCTTGGTTCCCGCCCCATAGCCAACCCGCTCCAGGCGCATCACGGGCAAAGGCCCATACGATTCGCACACCGTGGAGATGATCGCCGCGCCCGTCGGCGTGACCAATTCAGCTTCGAGGTCGGTCGAATAGATGGGCGCGCCTTTCAACAGTTCGGCGGTCGCGACCGCCGGAACGGGCATCGGTCCATGAGTGCTGGATGCCATCCCCCGCCCGACATTGAGGGCCGAGCTGATGAATCGCTCAACCCCCAGGAGATGGAACCCCAAGCAGGCACCGACAACGTCGACGATGGCATCAACCGCTCCCACTTCGTGAAAGTGAACCTGTTCCAGTGGAATTCCATGCGCCCGGGCCTCAGCCTCTCCCAATCGGCGAAAAACCCGGCAGGCCATATCGATGACCGGTTGGGGCAATGGAGCGCGACCGATGAGGTCCAGGATCTGGGGCAAATGGCGTTGCCGTTGACGGGCCTCGCCGACCCGGACATCGAACTTGAGAGCCCTCAAGCCACATCGGTTCACGGGTCGCACTTCGACGTCCACCGCGCCGAGCCGTAATGCGCCGATTCCTTCTTTCAACCGGGACAGACTCACACCGAGATCCAGCAACGCAGCGTTGATCATATCCCCGCTGGCTCCGGAGAAACCATCGAAATAGAGCGTACGCATCGTTAATCCTCGAATGGTCGCATCGGCGAAATCTCGGAAGCGGCCGACCAATGGACCGTTCCACCGCTCCGCGCCGTCGTCGCCCGTGAGCGTGCCTCCGCGAGCCGCCGCGTCAGGCGTCGCTCAATGCCGGGAGCACCTCTCCGGCCTTCCCGGCGAGCGTCACATCGACCAGACGGGATGCCGGCGTCGCCTCCGGATTGACTTCGATCAAATAGGCGCCCCCACGTCGGGCGATGACCGGCAGATAGGCGGCTGGATAGACGATGGCGGACGTTCCGATGATGAAGAACAGCTCACCACGGGCCGCCTCCGTCTGCGCTCGATGGAGCACCTCGCCGGGCAGCGCTTCGCCGAACAACACGACATCAGGACGAAGCACCCCACCACAGGCACATTTCGGAGGAATCTCCCGGAGGGGGACCTGGCGATTTTCCGCTACGCGACCGCACGAGAGGCAACGAACTCGCCAGATGTTTCCATGGAGCTCGAGAACCGTTCGACTCCCGGCGGCGCGATGAAGATCATCGATATTCTGCGTGATGATGACGAACGACTCGAATCGCTTCTCCCAATCGGCCAATGCGCGATGCGCGGCATTCGGTCTGGCTCGACTGATCACCTCGCGGCGATAATTGAACCACTCCCAGACGAGCGCCGGATCTCTGGTCAACATGTCTGCCGATGAAATCTGCTCAAACGGAAATCCCTTCCACACCGCGCTCCCCCCACCACCACGAAAGGTCGGCACGCCGCTCTCGGCCGAGATGCCCGCCCCGGTGAGAACGACCACTCGCCGGGCGCGACGAAATCTCCGCTTGAGTTCTTCGGTGATCTCAGTCTGAATCATGCGAAGACAATGATAGTACCGACCGCGCCGCATTTCTGCAAGCAGTGGACGGAACGACGTCGAGGGCGATACCATATACGGTCATCATCCTGTCCGAGAGGCGTGTTTTCTATGAGCGTCGATCGTGAGTTGGTTCGCCAAATCGCCGATGCCATCCTGGCCAAGCTGGAGCAAGCCGACCTCATCGAATGCCCCAGTCCTCATGAGTGTTTCATCAAACAACCGGATCAGATCCGTCAGGTCATCGCTCTGGGCGCTGAGCGATTGGGGGCCAAGCCCGAACCGGCCGATTCCGCCGGCGAGATGGCTCGTTATATCGACCACACGTTGCTCAAACCCGAAGCCACGCTGGCTCAGATTCACCAACTCTGCGATGAGGCTCTGGAGTACGGTTTCGCCGCCGTCTGTGTCAATCCGGCCTGGGTCAAGGACGTCGCCAAGCGACTCCATGGCTCTCAGGTCAAACCGTGTAGTGTCGTGGGATTCCCTCTGGGAGCGACGCCGGGCGATGTGAAGGCTTATGAGGCGCGTCGGGCCATCTTCGATGGTGCTCGCGAAATTGATATGGTCATCAATATTGGCGCACTGAAATCGGGATTGGACGATCTGGTGGAACGGGATATCCGGCTCGTCGTCGAAGCGTGCCATGAGCATGAGGCCATCTGTAAGGTGATCATCGAAACGGCGCTGCTCGATGAACCGGAGAAGGTGAAAGCCTGCGTCCTGGCCAAAGAAGCGGGGGCCGATTTCGTGAAGACGTCGACGGGGTTCAGCAAGGGAGGAGCGACCATTGAAGATGTCGCGCTCATGCGTCGAGTGGTAGGCCCACAAGTGGGAGTGAAAGCGGCCGGGGGAATTCGCAGCTTCGAGGCTGCTCAGCAGATGCTCGCCGCCGGCGCGACCCGCATCGGAGCCAGCGTGGGAGTGAAGATCGTCCGCGAGGCGAAAGCCGGTTCGCGATCCTGATGGGGCGAGGGCCGCTCGGCTCACCGGGAGGCGCGACCATCGACGGCAACCAATGCTCGACGATGACCTCATGTGGTGGACGATCACTCCGGGACACAACATGACCAATGAAGCGACACTCGCAAAGGGTGATGCCGGGGAGAGAACCCGTCCCGTAGACCTCCGGCAATATATCGAAGGAGTCTCTCATGGCTTCCGAGCTGCACCGCACCGATGAAAAGGGACTCGTTGGGAGACGTGGCGCAAGTTGCCGACTTGCGTTACCCTCTCCGTTCCAAGGAGAGCGATGATGATACCTGAAGGACGATTCCGCATCGGCTGGCCTCATGTACTTTTCGTCTCACTCATGGTCGGCGCCATCATCTTCCCGGAACAAGCAGAGAGCGATCGCGCGCCAACCTCGGTTTCCTTCAGAGATGTTTCGACGAGACTCGATTTCACTCACCGGACGGAAGGAGGCGAGGGGCTCGCCGGCGCCGCCTGGTTCGACTACAACGGCGACGGGCTCCTCGACATTTATCTCACCAATGGAATCGGTCATCCGAATGGTCTCTTCCGCAATAACGGTGATGGGACGTTCACCAACGTGAGCCAGGAAGCAGGCGTCGAGAATGGTGCGGGAAATTCGGGCGTCGTGGCCGGAGACATCGACAACGATGGCTATGTGGATCTTTTCCTCACCGGCGAAGGTGGCATTCTGGGATCTCGTCAGAGTTCGGTCAAGCTGTATCACAACAATGGCGATGGAACGTTCACCGACGTCACTCGGGCTTCCGGGCTCGTTGGGCCAGAAACGGCGTGGAGCGCGGCCCTGGCCGACATCGATGATGATGGGTTCCTCGATCTGTTCATCGCCAGCCCGGGACGCGCCCTGCAAGAACAACATCACAACACGTTGTATCGCAACAATGGCGATTTGACGTTCACCGACATCAGCGCCTCGTCTGGTGTGAACACGGCGCGCGGAGCATGCGTGGCCAGTTTCACCGACTACGATCGGGATGGATGGATCGACCTGGTCGTCGGCGATTGCGCCGATATCTTCGCTCGACCAACGCCGATCGAACTTTTTCGGAACAACGGAGATCTCACTTTCACCGAGGCGACTGAACGAGCCGGTCTTGATCCCGGGGGATTCTGGATGGGATTGGCCATTGGCGATTATGATAACGACGGCGATATGGACATTTTCGCCACTAACTTCGGAACGTCGAAACGTTGGTTGGGGAGGTGGTTTCTCCACGCCCTCTATGAGAATCATGGCGACGGGACGTTCACCGATGTGGGAGAGCGAACCGGCGTAGCCCGTTGGGAATGGGGATGGGGATGCAGTTTCATCGATGTCGACAACGATGGAGATCTCGATCTTTTCTTCGCCGGGAACTTCCCCCATGAACCTTTCGACGTGATGAGCGCGGGGAGAGGCAATCCTGGTCGATTGTTGATCAACGACGATGGCACGTTCCATGTGTTCGAAGATCGGGAAGTGTTTCAACTGGCGGACGAGTTCACGTCGGGGGTGGCCGTCGGCGACTTCGATGGCAATGGGTTCCCGGACATCCTCGTTGCCGTCGGAGGCTTTGATGATCGTGCTGGCCATCCGCATCTCTACCAGAACCTGGGGAATGAGAACAACTGGATCACGCTTCGACTCGTCGGGACCACGAGCAACCGGGATGCCATCGGCGCGTGGGTGAGCGTGACCGCCGGTGGTCGCACTCAGGTCAAAGAGGTGCGAGCCGGTTCGAGCTTTCTCTCCATGGATAGTCCCTGGTTGACGTTCGGCTTGGGCGAGGCTGATTATATCGAATCGATCCGCGTGGTCTGGCCCTCGGGGCTCGTCGAGGAGTTCGAACCTCCTCCCGTCCGACAGATATGTCCCCTCGTCGAAGGAGAAGGGTCCCCGCTCAGCTGGCTTCGCTCATCGGACGGTCGGCCTCGCCGATGAGGTGGCGAACGCCGAGCCTCATGATGTTGAAACCGGTCAGCAACGGTGGTATCGTTCGATTCGTGCTTCGGATTTTCAAGGGGAGGAGAAGAGATTGCGCGTAGTTGGACAGGATCAGCGTGCTGAACGAGACGGGATTGATCGCCAGGCGCGATGGCGCTTCTTTCTTTTGATCGCCCCTCTCTGCTGGATCATTTACGCCAATAGTCTGGGCAATGATTTCGTCTTCGATGATCTGTTCACCGTGGTCAATAACCGGACTGTCCTCAATTTCACCTTCTCACGGTTGCTCACCGATTGGTTCCGACCGCTTCGGGATCTGAGCTTGGCCATCGACTACTGGTTGTGGGGACTCCATCCTTCAGGATTTCGACTGACCAATATTCTGCTGCACAGCTTCAACAGCTTCCTCGTCTTCCTGGTCGCGCTCGAGGTCCTCCGGGCCCCCAGAGCCGCTCTCATGGCTTCACTGTTCTTCGCCGTACACCCCGTTCAAACCGAGGCGGTGGCCTACATTTCGGGACGGCGCGACGTGCTGTTCACTTTTTTCTATCTGCTCGGCTTTTACAGTTTCATGCGCTTCCGGCAGACGGGGATCAAGAAATATGCCGGCGTGGCGCTCACCGCCTTCGTCCTCAGCGCGATGACCAAAGAGATGGCCGTCACCTTACCTCTCATCGTCCTCCTGTGGGAACTGTACGAACGGTGGCCGTCGCCAGTGAGAGGGAGGATTCTCCGACATTTCTTCGACCACACTCGGGCCGTGTTGAAGGCCAATCGGTGGGTTCTGGCGGGGGCCGTTCTCGTCTTCGTCGGGCTGGCGATTCGCTACACCGTTGAAGGACGAGGCCTGGGAACCTCGCGAGCCCTCCAACTCGATTATTGGGGCGGGTCGATCTGGCACAATGTGCTCACCGTGCTCACCGTTCACGCCCATTACCTGAAATTGCTCGTGGCTCCGGTGACGCTGGTGGCTTCATATCAGGGCGCATTCCCCATCGCGACCTCGCTGCTCGAGGGACGTGTGCTCCTGGCCATCCTTGTGCTCGCCGTCCCCCTCTCGCTCATGATGTATGGCCTCTTCCGCGAGAAGCAAATCGCCTTCGCCTGGGCGTTCTACTTCATCGCCCTCCTGCCCGTGAGTCAGATCATCCCTCACCACGAGCTGTTGGCCGAGCACTATCTTTACCTGCCCATGTTCGGATTCAGTCTGCTCGTCGGCCATCTCTTCTGGCGGCTGTCTCAACGGCAGCGCATCTGGCGGAAGCTCGCTCTGTCCGGGTTCGCCATCATCCTCATCGTATTCGGCGCGCGGACGGTGGTCAGAAATCGCGATTGGAAGAACGGGCTCACGCTCTGGCGAGCCACCTATCAAGCCGTGCCCACCTCTCCACGCGCCGCGTATAATCTGGGCGTAGAATACTCTCGCCGCCAGAAGCTGGATCAGGCGATCTTCTATTTTCGACGGGCCATCGAACTGAATCCGTCACACATCCTGGCGTATAACAATCTGGCGGCGGCTCTTCTGGCCACGGGGGACGCCCAGGAAGCCCTCACCGTGCTCCGCCGCGCCTTGAAGCTCAATCCGACGAGAGACCCGACGATTTGGGGCCGACGCTTGTCCATCTACCGAATGCTCTATCGCAACATGGCCAAGTGCTACCTCCGTCTGGGACAACCGGGCAAAGCTCTGGAGGCCGCCGAGCGAGCTCTCGACCAGAAGGGAGGAGACGCGGCCAGTTTCATTCTCCTGGCCCAAATCTATGTCCGCCTCCACCGATTGGACGACGCCATCAAGGCCTGCCAACGGGGACTGGATATGTTTCCCACCGCCGAGGAGCTTCACGCCGAGTTGGCCGATCTGCTGGTCGCCTCGGGGCGCATCGAGGAGGCGGTTCCTCACTGGCAAGCGATTCTGGAGAAGAATCCCACTCATCCGCCAGCCAATATTCACCTGGCCCTCCGGGCCATTGATCAGGGCGACCGGGAGTCAGCCAGCCGCCATCTTCAGCAAGCTCTGAGAGCATCCGTCCCCGAGGAGCAACTCCACGCCCTGCTCGCCGAAGCGGCATCGGCATATTCGCCTCCGCGATCTTTCCATCTGCTCGCCGACGCTTACGAGATGATCGATCAGCTTTCTCGGGCCATCAGCGTTTGCCGGGAAGGGCTCGAGCAATATCCCCAGGACCGGGACCTCCGATTGAAACTGGCCCTTCTTTACGTCAAAGAGCAGAAACTGGACGACGCCGCCCGGCAATGGCAACAGGTCATCGCCGAGTCTCCGACGGATTTCCTGGCCAATTTGAACTTGGGCATTTACTATCTGAGCAAAGGCGATATGGAGAGAGGGCGAACTCATCTGACGCTCGCTCTGGAGCACGCGCCCAACGAAGCTGGTCGCCAGCAGGTGCGCGACATTCTGCAACGCCTGAAAGAGCCGCGGCCCTCCTCCTCGTCGGTCGACGGCCGATGACGGATGCGCCGGGAAGCGCTTCCGCCATCGGTGAGGTCAACCATCACGGCTTGAGGACGATCTTGCCAAACTGCTGTCCGCTCTCCATGAGCGCCTGGGCCTGACGGCCCTCCGAGAGCGGCATGACGCAATCGACGATCGGCCGCAGCTTCCCCGCCCAAATCAGCGCCATCACGTCACGGAATTCCTGAGGGCTCCCCATGGTTGAACCGATGATGGTCAGATGTTTGGCGAAAATGTAGCGAATATCCGTCTCCGCCAGCGGACCGCTGGTATTCCCCACGGTCACAATGCGGCCTCCTCGCCGGGCTACCTGCATGCTCTTCTTCCAGGTGGCCTGTCCGACATTATCCACGACGAGATCGACGCCCCGCTTCCCGGTGAGGTCCAGAATGCGCTTGACCCAGTCTTCGGTCTTGTAATTGATCACGTGATCGGCCCCCAACTGGCGGGCCTTCTCCATCTTCTCTTCCGTGCTGGTGAGGGCATAGACTTCCGCCCCCGCCAGCTTGGCGATTTGCAACGCCGCCGTATTCACGCCTCCACCGGCGCCGATGATGAGAACGCTCTCGCCAGCGCGGAGGCCCGCTCGAATCATGAGCATGCGCCAGGCGGTGAGAAAGACCAATTGGGCCGCCGCCGTCTCTTCGAAACTGGCCCCGTCAGGCATAGGCAAGAGCGATTCGGCGGGAGTGACCACATATTCGGCGAATGTGCCGGGCCGGGATTCGCCGAGGATGCCATACCCGGGACTCATGGAGTGTTCGCCACGGCGAGTGAATTCGTCCTCGAACGCGTTGCTTCCGGGATTGATGGCCACCCGCGTTCCCACTTCGATACCCGTCACCCCCGGGCCCAGCTTGACGACCGTCCCCGCTCCATCCGCTCCTCCGATGTGGGGCATCTTCAGTTTCAATCCCGGCCACCCGCGCCGCACCCAAATATCGAGGTGATTGAGAGCGGCGGCCTCCAGCTTGACCAATACCTCCCCCGGTCCGGGCTCAGGCACAGGGACATCTTCATATCTCAGCACATCCAACTCTCCATGTTCGTAGAAAACGAGTGCCTTCATATGATTCCTCCTCACCGATGTTTGGACTCCCTTCGGACGGGAAGCTGAAGTATAGCACGTTCATCCATCATTGAAGAATCGCATCGGGAAGATCGGTCGATGAACAGCCGAAAGGCGGCGATCCGCTCAATTCAACAATTCTTCGAGGGCGTTCAGCCGATCGATGACCGGACAGTCGAATACTCCCTCATGTCCAGCCGGATTGAAGAGCACGCCGGCCATGCCCACGCGGCGGGCGCCGAGGATATCAATGGGATAGTTGTCCCCCACGAATAGAGCCTCATGGGGTTGAACGCCTGCCCGTTCCAAGGCCATACGGAAGATACCCGGATCGGGCTTATTGATGCCTATAATGGCCGAATCGAGAACGAAGGCGAAGTACGGTCTCAACCCCACCTGTTCGAGAAACGATTCCAGCCGGCCTTCGGAATTGGAGACGACGCCCAGCGTGCGTCCGCTGGCTTGGAGCGCGCCGAGTGTTTCCGCCGTCCCGTCGAGCACCTGGAGCCACAACGCTCCCTGTTCGCTGCGCACGGTGAGCTCCTTGATGACCTCCGTCTGAATATCCCTGGTCATGCCCGCCCGACGCAACAACGCGACCCAATACTGCTCCCAGAGATGACTCGTTTCCTCGCCGGCCGCCGCCCGGCGATTATATTGATCTCGCTGCTCACAGTCCAAGCGGAACAATTCCTCGGCGGTCGTGCGAACGCCATAGGTGCTCAAGACCTTCTCCATCAGGCGATAGTTGGGGAAGATGATCGTATTTCCCGCATCGAAGAAGATGGCTTTGATTCCCGTGAACCTCTCCATCATACCAGCCGCTCATTCTCCCGGGCCCTGGTCCACCCTGTCAAGGGACATGATCGAGTCCCCGCCGGAGTCCTTCTCAGGCGGGCAGGTGACGGAATTCACCGAGCGCGGCGCGGACGCGCTCAATATCCTGAGACCACACGCGGTCATCGGCGAGCGGAGCCACCAGTTGACGAACCTTCTCGTAAGCGCGCCGGGTCCCTCGACCCGGCTTCAATGGAGCGAGGAAATCCAATCCCTGGGCCGCACCGATCAGCTCGATGGCCAGAATGGAGGCGACGTTCTCGACGATCTGCCGTAATTTCAATGCCGCCGTCATCCCCATACTGACGTGATCCTCCTTGTTCCCCGAGGTAGGCAGGGAGTCCACCGACGAAGGATGCGCCAGGACTTTGTTCTCTCCGCAGAGAGCGACGGCGGCCACCTGAAGCATCATCATTCCCGAACAGGTGCCCGGCTTCGGCGTGAGGAAAGCCGGTAACTCGCTGAGGTCGGGGTTGACCAATCGTTCGATGCGCCGCTCGGACATGCTCCCCAGCTCGGCGACGGCCATGGCCAGATAATCGAGCGCCAACGCCACGGGCTCGCCATGGAAATTTCCACCAGAGAGCACCTCGCCCGTTTCAGCAAAAACGAGCGGATTGTCCGTCGCGCTGTTGATCTCCACTTCGATCAACTGCTCGACGTGAGCGATGACATCGCGAACGGCGCCGTGCACCTGCGGCATACAGCGCAGACTATAGGCATCCTGAACGCGATGGCATTCCTTGTGGGAGAGCATGATCTCGCTCTCCTCGGTCAACGCCAGGAGGCGCTCAGCCACCACTCTCTGTCCCGGATGAGGACGCACTGCCTGAATGCGAAGGTCACACGCCGCCGCCGTTCCGTGAAGAGCTTCCAGGGACATCGCTCCGGCCACATCGGCGACATCGGCCAGTTCTTTGGCTCGCCAGAGCGCCAACCCGCCCACGGCCGTCATCGCCTGTGTTCCATTGAGCAAGGCCAATCCTTCTTTGGCCTCTAACCGGAGAGGTTCGATTCCGGCGCGACGGAACGCTTCGCTGGCCGGGAGGCGCTCACCGCGATAGACAACCTCTCCCTCGCCAATCGCTGCCAAGGCCAGATGAGCCAACGGCGCCAAATCTCCGCTCGCTCCCACCGAACCCTTGGAGGGAATGAGAGGATGAATGCCCGCATTGAGCATGTTCACCAATGTCTCTACAACCAGCGGGCGCACACCGGAAAATCCCTTGGCCAGCACATTGGCCCGCATGACCATCATGGCGCGAGTCTCTGCCTCGGAGAGCGGATCGCCCAGGCCGCAACAATGACTCCGAACGAGGTTGATCTGGAGGGCGCGAATGTCTTCGTGAGGGATGGTCACCGTGGCGAGCTTCCCGAATCCGGTGTTGATTCCGTAAACGACGCGATCTGTCCGAACGATCTCCTCGACGACTCGTCGAGCACCCCTCATACGTTCGACGGCTTCCGGTGCCAGCGTGACAGTGGCTCCGTCATAGGCGACCTGAGCTACTTGCTCCAGCGTGAGCGAATGACCGTCCAGCGTGATCATAGGTCTCATATCTTGAACAGATCGTCAAAGGCTTTCCTGGCATCGCGCGATTGCTCCTGGCGACGTCGTGCCGCCCTTCCTCGCGCTGGCTGAAAGAACTCACAGAAGTTCGCCGCCGCCTTGTCAGATACGAATTCGGCTTGCGGCTCCTGGCAGCTATTGGCCATGGTGGGATCGTAAAACCGACAGTTCAGACAGCAATGTAAATAGGCCTGACAGTGGGGGCAGGTATCCAATCGAGACGGGATATGACCGAGTTCGATCTCAGCCTCGCACTGATGACAGATCATCATTCCCCCTTTCGGCGCGATTGTAGCACACGGCGACGATTCCCCACCACCCATCGAAGCAGCACTCATACTGGCACGGTCCTCAGCAGAGGTCGTCAACGACCGTTATGACATGAGCGCGCCATACGGCGACCATCGGACAGCGCTACGCGGACCCCCGAGCGCGCTCCAGCCACAACGCCTTGAACAATTCCGCCGAACCAGGAGCGAAGCCCGCGTAATGATTGTTGAAATAAACGAACACATCGAGCCCGCGGGCGACGAGCTGACGGATTCCCTCGATCCACCGTTCCATTTCAGCCCTCCGGTCCACCACCAGCTCGTTCCATCGCTTCGACTTCCCTTCCTCGCGCATCAATCTGTCGATGAGATCGTCCATCCGCCGCCGGTGGCCGATGAACCGCACGTAGCTGAAATCGGCTGTCGCCACATCGATTGTGGCCATGATCTCATCCAGAGAGGGAAGCGTGTAATAGCAAGAGAGCGCCAGGGCGACTCCCCGCTCGGCGAGCAGAGCAACCAATGATGGATTCAGCCAGTGGGCATTACGAACCTCGACGGCGAAGCGGTAATCAGACGTGGGCAAACGGGCTAAGAACGGCGCCAGTCGACGGCGAAACTCTTCGCCCGTCTGGTATTCATGAGCATCTCTCTTCTTGGCTACGTAAGGGAATTGGAGCAAGAGCGGACCGAGTTTTTCTCCCAGCGCCGACATCGTCTGCAGGAAGGACATCATCTCTGAATGACAATCGAGCAGGTACTTCTCGTGAGTGATGACCTGAGGGACCTTGGCCGAGAAGAGAAAACCTTCCGGCGTCCGCCTGGCCCAGGTTTCAACGGTCTGCCGGGTCGGTTGATGGTAAAACGTCGCGTCGATCTCCACCGTGTCGAAATGTTGCGCATAATAGGTGATGAATTCGCTCGGATGAAGTTCGGGCGGATAGAAGACCTCGTACCAATCCGTCGTACTCCAACTGGACGTTCCCAGGTGGAGATTGGATGGGAGTTCTGCGCTCATTCTGCCCTCCTCCCGAGCGAAGCAGAAGATGAACGGTGCCATGGACTGTCTCACGGGACCGCCCCTCCGGAAAGCCTCGCTCAGCATCGAATCGGCGCGCGCCCCTACCGATCACGGCGACGCGTCTTTATCCCGCCAGGCCGCCATTTGATCGATGTCCGGCATGCCGACGATGTGATAGCCACCATCGACGTGAATGACCTCCCCGGTGATCCCACGAGAGAGAGAGCTACAGAGGAAGAGCGCCGTATCGGCGACTTCACTGGGGTCCGTATTCCGGCGGAGTGGAGCCAGCTGGGCATACATACCGAGCATGCGCGAAAAGCCCGAGACGCCGGCCGCGGCCAGCGTTCGGATGGGACCGGCGGAAATGGCATTGACGCGAATTCCCCGAGGGCCGAGATAGTAAGCCAGATAGCGAACGGTCGATTCCAGAGCGGCCTTGGCCACCCCCATGACGTTGTAATTGGGAACGGCCCGCTCTCCCCCCAGATAGGTCATGGTGACAATACTGCCCCCACCTCGCGCCTCCATCAATGGAACGACGCGACGAGCCATGCCGATGAGCGAATAGACGCTCACCTCGTGAGCGATGCTGAATCCCCTGCGCGTCGTCTGGACGAAATCACCCTCCAGATCTTCGCGCGGCGCATAGGCGATGGAATGGACGAGAAAATCCAATCCTCCAAACTCATTTCGGACGGCCTCGAACACCGCATCGAGTTCATCATCTCGCGTGACGTCGCAGGAGAGAATCAGCGGACGCTCTAACTGCTCGGCGAGTTCGCGGACTTTTCGCTCCAATCGCTCGTTCTGATAAGTGACGGCCAGCCGTGCCCCCGCCTGAGCGACGGCCTGAGCGATGGCCCAGGCGATGCTCCGCTTATTGGCGATGCCGAAGATGAGTCCCGTCTTCCCTTGGAGCATAGCCGTCAAACAATATCAATCGAGGGCGGCAGCGTCAAGCGCCATCAGGGGTTGAGATCCCCGCCACACGCGTCAGTCCATTCAGACGGTGGACGCCGCCCTCATCGCGATGATAGCCTGTGTTCGCCTCATGATACGATCATCTTCGCCAGGGCGACGCCACCCTGCTCCGCCTTCGCGATCGAGAGGGAGACGGTTGATTTTTCCGATAACCGACGTACAATCTCATCCCTTCATCCCCGTGAGCTGACGGATGATCATGATGAGGAGGTGGATACACGCGTGGGAACACGCCCTCTATCGTCGTGATGACAACCGACGCATTGGACCATTCGCTTGGGGACTGGACCATCTCGGCATCGAGGGAGAGAATCCCGACCCCCGTCACCGGCTCCATCGCTTCGTCGAACGAGCGCTCCAGAACAGCGAGGCCTTCTTCACGCCGCCGCCCACCACTGCCTACCACTACCAGGATGGAACGCTCACCTTCCCCAGTCCCATCTCCTCCCCGTGGCCGGAGAATAACCGCGTCTGGGCCAACTTCTTCCCCGCCTCGCCGACCGGCCCGGCGGTGATCGTCCTCCCACACTGGAATGCGCGACCGGAAGCCTACGTGGCGCTCTGCAAGTGGCTCAACGCCTGTCGAATGTCGGCGTTGCGACTCACCCTCCCTTACCATGAGGCTCGCAAGCCCGCTCATCTGGAGCGCGCCGATTATCTGATCAGCGCCAATATCGGTCGAACGATCCAGGCCTGCCGGCAATCGGTTCTGGAGACGCGACTGGCCGCCGACTGGCTCATCGAGCGGGGCTACCATCCGGTGGGCATCGTGGGCACCAGCATCGGTTCCTGCATCGCGTTTCTCGCCTTCGCCCACGATGAGCGATTTCGCGTGGGCGTATTCAATCACGTCTCCTCCTACTTCGCCGATGTCGTCTGGATGGGACTGACCACCCAGCACGTGCGCCGGAGCCTGGAACCCTACGTGGGATTGGAGGAATTACGGCAGTTCTGGTCGGTCATCAGTCCGTTCGTTTACGTCCCCCGTCTCCGCCGGATGTCGCGCAAAGCGTTGCTCATCTCGGCCCGCTATGATCTCTCGTTTCTGCCTTCGCTCACCGCCTCGTTCCATCGAGAACTCGACCGCTGGGATGTGCCGTATGATAAGGTCGTGCTCCCCTGTGGACACTATACGAGCGGCGTCTTCCCGTTCAAGTATCTCATCGGCTTCTCCATCGTCAACTATCTCCGCCGCCATCTTCGCTGACTGATACGAAGAGCAGTGAGGGGGTGAATTGCTCCTTGACGAAACCCGCTCCGAGGGGATAAGATAGGGGCGATGAATTTTTGAACTTTGGTTCAAATTTTGAACATGGATTTGAATAATGAGGGATCGGCGACAACTCAAGATCGAACGGAAGAAGGTAGAGATTCTCCAGAGCGCCGCTGAAGCATTCGGGCGCAACGGCTATCTGGCCACCACCATGGAGGAGATCAGCCAGAAGCTGTTGATGACCAAAGGGAGCCTCTACTATTACTTCACGAACAAGGAAGAGATTCTCTATTTCTGTCAGGAGTATTCGCTCAATCGACTGCTCGAACTCCTGAAGGAGGTCAACGCCCTGGATGTCCCTCCGGACGAGAAGTTGCGACGGCTCATCGTTCGTCAGATCAGCATCATCCTGGATGAACTCAAAGCCGCGGCCATGCACGCTGATTTTCAAATGCTCTCGCCCAAGCTTCTCCGTAAGGTCATTCGCAAGCGCGATCGATATGAGCGGGGCGTGCGAGCCATCATTCAACAAGGAATCGATGAGGGTATGTTCGTTCCCTACGATCCCAAGATGGTGACCTTCGCCATCCTGGGGGCGATCAACTGGACGGTGAAATGGTTCTCTCCGCGCGGGCCGATGACGGCCGTAGAGATCGGAGAGCATTTCGCCGATTACTTCCTCCGCGGCTTGAAGAAGAGGAGAGGCCCCACCGGGTCGAGAAAGAATCCGGCGGAGGCTCGGCCGACCGGCCGCCTCTCCAAGGAGAGATGAGGTATGGACAAACAGCTCATCACCCTGCGCGTTAATGGAGAAGTCCACGAACTGGCCATTCCCGTGCATAAAACGCTGCTGGAAGTCCTCCGCGAGGATCTCCATCTGACGGGGACGAAGCACGGATGCGAACTCGGCGAATGTGGAACCTGCACGGTGCTCGTCGATGGTCAGCCCGTGCTGTCCTGTCTGGCGCTGGCCGTCGAATGGCAGCATCGCGACATCGTGACCGTGGAGGGGCTGGCCGATGGGCCGCGACCACACCCGCTCCAGCAAGCGTTCGCCGAACTCGGCGCGGCCCAATGCGGGTATTGTATTCCGGGCACGCTCCTCACGGCGAAAGCGTTGCTGGACCACAATCCGCGACCGACGCGCCAGGAGATCAAAGAGGCGTTGTCGGGCAATCTCTGCCGCTGCACGGGCTACATAAAAATCATCGAGGCGGTGGAACGCGCCGCCCAACGTATGGCCGCTCAGACGGCGTTCGCCGAATCGGCGGCTCGTTGATCGAAGGAGGTGATCATGGCTGATAAGACGCCATTTTCCATCGTTGGGAAGCCGCTCCCTAAAGTCGATGCCTGGGCCAAGTGCGCGGGCGAGACCATCTATGCGGATGACCTGAACCTGCCGCGGATGCTCTATGGAAAGCTCCTTCGCAGTCCACATCCGCATGCCATCATTAAACGTATGGATACCCGTCGAGCGCGGGCGCTCCCCGGCGTTCACGCGGTGATCACCGGCGAGGATCTCCCCATCAAGTTCGGCATTCTTCCCGTCAGTCAAGACGAAGAAGCGCTGGCCCGAGAGAAGGTCCGATACATTGGCGATCCCGTCGCCGCCGTGGCTGCTGTGGATGAGGAGACGGCCGAAGAGGCCTTGAAGCTCATCGATGTCGAGTATGAACCCCTTCCGGCGATCACTTCGATCGACGAGGCGCTGGCCCAAAGTGAGAATCGCATTCACGAGTACAACAAAGTGGGGAATATTCAAAAAGCGGTGGCGCTGGAGTTCGGCGATGTCGAAGAAGGGTTCGCCGAAGCCGACTACATCCGCGAGGACATCTTCTTCTATCAGGGGAGCACTCATCTCCCCATGGAACAACACGCCGCCGTGGCCGCCTATGGCCCGGACGGGAAACTCACGCTGTGGAGCTCGACGCAAACGCCTCACTATGTTCATCGCGCGCTGGCCAAAGTCCTGGAGATGCCTCCCAGTCATATTCGCGTCATCGCCACGCCCGTCGGCGGCGGGTTCGGGGGCAAGAGCGATCCTTTCTCTCACGAGATCGTGGCCGCCAAGCTCTCCATGCTCACCGGGCGACCGGTCAAGATCACGCTCACGCGAGAGGAAGTCTTCTATGCTCATCGCGGCCGCCATCCCGTCCTCATGTGGGTGAAAACCGGCGTCAAGAGGGACGGGGCGATTACGGCGATGCACTTCAAGACCTTCCTCGACGGCGGCGCCTACGGGAGCTATGGCGTCGCCAGCACGTATTACACCGGCGCCCTGCAAACGGTGACTTACAAGATCCCCCGGTATAAGTTCGAAGGGATGCGCGTGTTCACCAACAAGCCTCCCTGCGGCCCCAAGCGCGGGCATGGCACGCCTCAGCCCCGCTACGCTCTGGAGGTTCACCTGGATAAGATCGCCGAAGACTTGGGCCTCGATCCCGTCGACATGCGCCGACGGCATCTGGTCGACGAGAACTCGCTGACCGTCAACTGGCTCCGCATCACCACGTGCAGTCTGAAAGCATGCATCGACAAAGTGATCGAAGCGTCTGGTTTTCGACAGAAGTTCCGTCGCTTGCCCTTCGGCAAAGGCGTCGGATTCGCCTGCAGCTCGTATCTGAGCGGAGCCGGATTGCCCATCTATTGGAATCACATGCCCCACTCCGGCGTGCAGATAAAAATCGATCGCGGAGGCGGAGTGGCCGTCTTCTGTGGAAGCATCGATATCGGTCAGGGATCGGATTCCATCCTCGCTTACGTGGTGGCCGAGATTCTGGGCATTCGGCCCGAAGATATTCGCGTCGTCACGGCGGACACCGATTTGACGCCGGTCGATCTGGGAAGCTATTCCAGCCGCGTCACGGTGATGACCGGCAATGCCGCCATGGAGGCGGCCGAGAAGCTCAAAGATCTCCTGCTCACCGTTGCCGGTGAAAAACTGGAGGTGCCCAAAAACCGACTGGTAGCCGTGGATCGACGGATCTTCGACGCGGAGGATCCGGAGCGTTCCATCTCCTTCGTGGAGGCCGTCCAACTGGCCGAAGCACGATTTGGTACGCTCGGTTCGGTCGGCAGCTACAAGCCACCCGAATCGCCGGGCAAGTATAAAGGATCGGGCGTCGGCCCGTCGCCCTCGTACAGCTATACGGCCTGCGTCGCTCAGGTTGACGTGGATCCGGAGACGGGACTCGTCACCGTGGAGAAGATCTGGATCGCTCACGACATCGGTCGATCGATCAACCCGCTGCTGGTGGAGGGGCAGGTCGAAGGGAGTGTCTATATGGGTCTCGGCGAAGCGCTCATGGAGGAACAGGTGTTCCGGAAGGGACTCCACAAGATTCCCTCCATGCTGGAGTACAAGAGTCCGACCACGTTGGAGATGTGCGATGTGGAAACGTTCATCATCGAGAAACCCGATCCTCATGGACCGTTCGGAGCCAAGGAGGTCGGTCAAGGGCCTCTGCTCCCCGTGCCGCCCGCCGTGGCTAACGCCGTCTATGACGCCGTTGGCGTTCGCATCGACGAGGTCCCCATCACGCCGGAGAAGGTCCTGAAAGCGCTGGAAGCCAAAGCGCGAGGGGAAGACGGGCGATACGGTCCCTCTCGCATCCCCGACGTCGCCTTCCCGGCGCCGACCACAGTTGACGTGCCGCCCGAATGGCAACCGGCGATTGTGGCCGAGGGAACGAGCTGACGTCCCCGATGGGGATCAGCAGCTCGTCGCCGAGGGAGGCGAGGCCATGAGAGGAAAAAGGAGATAACTGCTATGCTCCGATTGCCCCCATTCACATACTACGCTCCAGCTCGCATCGAAGACGCCGTCAAGATACTCGCCGACTATGGCCCCGACGCCATGGTCGTGGCCGGCGGAACCGATCTTTATCCCAACATGAAACGACGGCAATTCGAGCCCAAGATCATCGTCGGCTTGCGCCAGATTCGCGAACTTCACCGAATCAACGGCGATGCGAAAACGGGCGTGACGATTGGCGCCTGCGTGACGTTGGCCGAGGTGAGTCAGCATCCGGCCATCCTCGCTTCGTATCGGGGATTGGCGCGCGCCGCCGGCCTGGTGGCCAATCCTCAGATCCGCCATATGGGCACGCTCGGTGGAAACCTGTGCGTCGATACCCGGTGTAACTATTATGACCAGACGCTCTTTTGGCGTCAGGCCCTGGGGTATTGTCTGAAAAAAGATGGTGCCATCTGTCCGGTGGCGCCGGGGAGCCAGCGCTGTTGGGCGGTGACATCAACGGATACGGCTCCCGTTATCATTGCCCTTCGCGCCACATTGAGGTTGGTGAGTCCGCGAGGCGAGCGGTTGGTGGCGGCGAGCGATTTCTATCGAGATGACGGCATCCATTACCTGAACAAGGAAGCCGACGAGATTTTGACCGAGATCCTTCTTCCCCCCATCGATGGGTTGAAGACGACGTACTGGAAGCTTCGACGCCGGGGCTCGTTTGACTTCCCCGTTCTCGGCGTCGCCGTGGCTCTGGCTCAAGAGGGCGAACGGTGCCGCGACGTCCGCATCGTCACCGGAGGAGTGAATTCCCGCCCCATGGAGATGACCGAGGCGGAGCGGATCTTGATCGGCGAGCGAATCACGCCCGATCTCATCGAGCGAGTCGCTCAAGCCGTATACCGGCCGGTCAAGGCCCTCGATAATACCGACTTCGTCCCCCTCTATCGAAAGAAGATGGCTCCGGTCTTCGTCAAGCGCGCGTTGAGAGAACTGCTTGGATGGCCCATCCAGGAGACACCCGACGGGCATACATCGGCTGCAGGATGACCTCGTCGCGCGCCTGAGTTCTCCGAGCGCTCATCGGATCATGCCTCCGAAATTCCTGTGGCCTGAGTCTGAGAAGATCTCAACCATACACTCGATGAGGGCATCAATCATCAATAAAGAGCGAACGAACATTCGCAGCACTCTATTCCGAGAGCATCGATAAAGAAAAGGGCGCCCCTCCGGAGGAAAGACGCCCTTTTCAGGGTGAGCCAACGCTAGAGAGAAGACTCCGGATTAAGGTATGCGAATGAGAATGAAGTTGCTATCTGATTCATCGGTCGTCGTACGCCCGACGAAATCATGAGCGACGACGCGAATGCGCGCTCGTGGCGATCGCATTCCGCGCGGCACCCGCCAGGCGTACGAACGCTCTGTGCCCGGCACGTCGGTCGCAATGGGTTCGTAGGTCTGGCCACCATCCAGTGAAAGGAAGATATCGAATGTGGCGATCGCGATATCATCCGAAGCCGTCCAGGTGATCTGAACCGGCGCGCCGATACGCACGATCAA
The DNA here is from genome assembly GCA_026985075.1 of Blastocatellia bacterium. Lineage (GTDB taxonomy): Bacteria > Acidobacteriota > Blastocatellia > HR10 > J050 > J050. The sequence continues at coordinate 141,823 of JALSQX010000033.1, forward strand.
TTCCCGCTGATTGGGGGCCGTGACGGTCACTGCCGGCGGATCTCGATCGATGGCAAACAGCGCATCGCTCTCGTCCTGAGAGACTAACCCAGCCCCATCTCGACAGACGACGCGAATCCGCGCCCGATTGCTCCCCAGCGTCTCGGGAACCTGCCACTCGTAGGCATCCGTACCGGTGAGGCCACTGACCAACGTCGTATAGGTGGCCCCTCCGTCGGTGGAGAGCATGATGTCACAGGAAATATCGGGCTTGTTGTCGGTCGCCGTCCACCGGATGGTGAAGGGGCGGCCCGCCGCGATGATCTCGCCGCCATTGGGCGACTCCAGCTTCACCGTCGGGGGCACCACATCCCGTCCGAACACGACGAAGTCATCGTCACTGCAATCGCGGGACTCGTTGCCGGCTCCATCGCGCACGACCACACAGACGCGAGCCTGGGTGGTATCCAGTACGATGGGAACCTGCACCTGAAGTTTCTGAATGCTCCCGGCGAGGTTGGTCCGCAACGCCTTGAACGTCTTCCCTCCATCGGTGGAGAAGAGGACGTCCTGGGCGACCACGCCCACGTTATCGGACGAGCGCCACTCGACGGTCATCGTCTCGCCGGCATCGATCAATTCGCCCCCATTGGGCGCGAGCACGGTGACCAACGGGGCCATGGCATCGCCGATGCCGATGGTGAAGTTGGGCGAGAATTCGGACGTATTCCCGGCGATGTCGATGGCCGTCGCCGTGAGCTGATCGCCGTTGACCAAGGGCCGGACCAACTGATTCGCTCCGCTGGACTCCGGCATGAGCACGGAGAAGCGGCCCTCGGCGTCGGGTTTGGTTTGAACGAGGAACTGTCCGCCCTCTCCATATCCACTGGGATCGGGCATGGCGCGATAGATCTCGATGGTCTGCAGTTGCGGCATGAGCGTGGGCAGAACGCCACTGACCATCAAGCCTTCATCGGTCTCTTCAATGGACGTGATGATGGGGAAGTTGCGCAGATCGTTCGGACCGGTGTCCAGATCACTGGGATCGTTGAACGTGACCCCATCACCGTTCAGATCGATGCCCAACGTCCCATTGTCGAAGATGGCATTCTCCGACACGCGATTGTTCAAGCTCGCTCCCAGGATACTGATAGCCGCTCGAGAATTGCAGGTGATGGTATTGTGCACCACCCGATTGCCCACGGCATCTTCGATGCGCACGCCATCCTTGAAATTCCCCAGGCAGGCGCTGGCGCTCACATCGGTGCCGATGAAGTTATTCTCGATGAGGTTATCGTTGGCCTGGAGGAGGCCGACGCCATCGTCGCCATTGCAGGCGATGACGTTGCGACTGCCGGGGATGGGCCCGCCGATGGTGTTATTGGTGGCCTGGAACAAGGAGACGCCATCTCCCCCATTGGGCAACACGCTGGCGCCGCTGATGTCCACGCCGATGTAGTTCCCCAGTAGATCATTGAACGCCGACCCGGCGTCCAGATAGACGCCCGCCCGGGCATTGCCCGAGATGACGTTCCGCGCCTGCGGAATCGGTCCGCCGATGCGGTTCTCCGCCGCTTTGATCATCACCCCATGGCCGGCATTGCCGAGGGCCGCCGTCCCCGTCACATCGGTGCCGATCAGATTGCCGAGGATATTGGTGCTCACGCTGTTGGTGATCTTGACGCCACTGCCCATGTTGCCGGAGATGACGTTGCCGGCACGTGGTCCAACGCCCCCGATGATGGTGGCATCGGAGCCGTTCGAAATCATGATGCCACTCCCGCTGTTGGGCAGTGCGACGGCGCCCGTGACATCGGTGCCGATGAGATTCCCCACGACCTGATTATTGGTTCCCGCTTCGATGCTGACGCCGTTTCGCAGATTGCCCGAGATGACGTTGGCCGCGCCCGGCGTGATGCCACCGATGATATTGTTTCTCACGCTGGACATGAACACGCCGTCGCCCCCATTGGGCAAAGGCTGCGTTCCGGAGGCGTCAGTGCCGATGTAGTTGCCCACGACGCGATTATCGAACGTGGGGAAATTCAACGCCACGCCGCTGTTTTCGTTCCCCGAGATGACGTTGCGATCCTCCGGCGCCGTTCCCCCAATGACGTTCGCCTGGGAACCGTTGCCGGTGATGAGCACGCCGAAGAACTGGTTGGGGCGAGGCTCGGTGCCCGTCTCATCGGTGCCGATGAAATTCCCGGCGACGATATTGCCCGTGGCGCGACCAACAATTTTGACGCCGCTGCCGGAGAAGTTGTTGATGACCATCCCCCGCACCACATTGAACGAAGAGGTGATGGTGAACCCATCGACGGACACTCCGACGTTGCTCCCATCGAGGACGACCTCGGGACCGGCCGGATTGGTATCACCAGTAAACGCCGCTTGCGTGGAGGCATCGATGACCGTCCCTCCGCCCCTCAACGCGGGCAACGCCGAAGTGAGCTCCAACCGGAAGACGCGACCATCGAACCCCGGATCGGACCGGGGAATATGGAAGACGATGTCCTGAGGGCCGGGAGTGTTGTTGGCCGCAACGATGGCTTCCCGCAACGAAACGAGACCATCGTTCCCCGGGAGATCGTCGACGCTGGCCGTCGCCGGGACGTCCATCACGTCCCGCGTGGTGTTCACCACAATGGCCGCCGCCGTGCTCATCGCCAGAGCGATGGCGTCGCCCGCTCGTTGAGCGATGACGAGGTCGGCCAAGGCATCCTTGTTCAATCGCGAAGCCATGACCGTGATCGGCTGGCTCTCGACGCGAAGCCGGGCATAGGCTTTGAACCCACCGTGAGCGTCTCCGAGTAACACCGTCACCTCGGCCCGATCCGCGCTGACTACGGCCAGATCGAGAGCACCATCCTCGTTCAAATGAGCGGCGGTCATTGCCGTGATGGGCAACCCGGTGCTCAGAATGCGCGGAGGGAGAAATCCCCCCCGATGATCCCCGAGCAGAACCATCATATCGCCTTCGGCCTGAGCGACCACTACGTCCATCGACTCATCGGCATTGAAATCGCCCAGCGTCATGGCCGTGAATCCGCTCTCGGACGAGGCCACGCTGACCGGTTCGTAAGCGTGGGCTGCCGAGAGGAGCATCACGTCTCGCTCCAGAGCCAATACGACATCGGTCAACCCATCGTTATCCACATCGGTCGCCTGCATCACTCTGACCTCGGGCGTCTCGCCGTTCGGCCAGGTATAGAGCGGTAATGGATGTTCGAATCCCCGACCATCCCCCCGGACGAGAGCCAGGCACCCGGGAGTCTCACAGGCCACCAGCGCATCCGTATAGCCATCTCGATCGACATCGGCCAAGGCCAGCGACTGGATGGTCGATCCGACTTCGTACGTCTTCGTGGATTCAAACGTCCCGTCTCCGGTCCCTTCCAGAACCGAGAGCACCGTGGCATCACGATAAGCCAGCACAATATCCAAGTGCCCATCGAGATTGATATCGCCGAGCGCGACCGCCGTAGGCTGCCGGGCCGAAAGGTCAAAACGGCGAGGAGCGGTGAAGCCACCCCGCCCATCACCAAAGCGCAGACCCAGCCGCGCCGCGCCAGCTCCTCGATAGATGGTCACCAGATCAACGAAGCCATCCTCGTTGAAATCGCCCTCGGCCAAACTCCATGGCCGCAATGCCCCGCCCACCGGCTCAGCGGACAGCGAAGAAGTCACCTGCCGATAGGCCAGAACGGGCCAATTGATCTCATGCAACTCCGAGAGGAGCTGCGTGCTCTCCGATACCTGTGTCACATCCGTTTGTTGGCTCACCTCACGATCAGCCTCGGCTACGGGCAAGGTCAGAGCCCAAACGAGTAACATCAGGCTCACCATAAGCGCGCTGATCATTTTGTTGCTCATCATCTTCTCTCCTTTACGAGTGTCGTTGGTCCCACCGGCGCGAGTTGATAGGTCCAACCTCATCAACCCCCGACTTGGAGAACCACCGATCCACCTGTTGCAAATCCCATGCCGAATCAGGATGGGTCAGAGCTGTTCGGCTATCCGGTTGTATAAAAAGAAGTTATCACGCTGGATCGGATTCGGGGACGAGCCCCTTGAAGAAATACTCTCCTGCTTTTACTAGAGGCGATCTCCGTCCGCGGGGCGAAGTCCAACGATCCGTAGGACAAGGGGTTATAGCAAAAATGCTAGAGTAAAAAGACTCCCCTCGGATGAAACACGATGTTTCAGATATGAAACACCCCTTTCTCGCCAGAATCGTCGGGGATGCTGAGACGCGTCACGCCACGCGCTGGGCGTTATTTTCAAGCAACCAGCTTGAACCCGCGGTGAGGATGCTGAGACGCGTCACGCCACGCGCTGGGCGTTGGCCGAGAGATTCGATCCTTTCCGCGTCCGCGGGCGAAAGGCATCGGGGTCGATCTGATGCCGCCGCAGTTTCTCGTAGAGGTTTGCTCCGTAGAGGCCCGTCTGTCGCGCCGTGCGCGAGACATTGCCCTGGTTCAATCTCAAATGATACGTGAGATAAGCCTTCTCGAAGGCGCCGACGATTCGCTCCTTGGCTTCCCTGAACGAACAATTGAAATCGGCCTCATCGAAGGGGGCCTGGGAGGTCTTCACCGACTGGTGGCGAAAAAACGACGGCCGCTGGAACTTCGCCGGCAAGGTATCCATGGTCAGCGTATCCCCATCACAGAGGATGACGGCGCGATGGATCACATTTCGCAGCTCCCGGACATTACCCGGCCAGTCGTAGGCTTCTAGCGCCTGGATCACCTCACCGGCGATCCAGCGGATGGACTTGTTCATTTCGTTGGCGAAGTGTTGGACGAAATACCTGGTCAGCAGCCCGATGTCGTCCTTCCGCTCTCGCAACGGCGGAAGCGTCAAGGTGACCACGTTGAGGCGATAGAAGAGATCTTCACGGAATGTGCCCGCCCGGACCTTGGCTTCCAAGTCCTGATTGGTGGCGGCGATGAAGCGAATATCCGTGTAACGAGGACGGACGTCGCCCACTCGGTTGAATTCCCCCTGCTCCAGAACGCGCAACAGCTTCAGCTGGAACGTAGGGCCGATTTCGCCGATCTCGTCCAGAAAGACGGTCCCTCCGTTGGCGGCTTCGAAGAAACCGACCTTGTCCCGATCGGCGCCGGTGAACGCCCCCTTCACATGACCGAATAACTCACTCTCCACTAATTGATCCGAGAGCGCCGCACAGTTGACGATCACCAGGGGATGGCGTGCTCGCCGACTCAATCGATGGATCTCCCTGGCCAGGAGCTCCTTTCCCGTGCCGCTCTCGCCAGTGATCAAAACGGTCGCATCGCTGCGGGCCACTCGGGCCGCCTCGCTGAGGAGATTCTGTAATCGCTCGTTGGTGGTCAGGATCTTGGTGTACGGGAATCGCTGGCTGAATGGGTGCTCGATGATCATCTCTTCTCGCTCCGTCCACACATCGGCTGTCGCCTGAGATTCGACCGGAATGCTCGTGTGTGACGTCGCTGAGGACGTCTCAGAGGGGATTCGGTCATTCATGCCCACTTCCTCTCGCGCTTCCACTCGCTCGCTCACTCGATCTCGTTCACGAACTCTCTCGCTCGCTCACGCGTCTGTGTTTCTCCCTATCACAGTCACACGACCATGCGACCTCGACCCACTCGCCCTCACGCTCGATGCTGTTGATCGCTGTTATCTGTTATTATGCTGAGCTTGTGCTATCCTAACAAAAAGCCCGGTGGGATGTCAAGAAAAATTAAAGAAGATTCTTAACCAATTGATGCTAATGAACAGCTTGTGCATCACTTAGAATAAATAAGCATGCCCTTTTTGATGACTCCGCTCACGTGGTTCATGCCGTAGTAGTAGGGGATCTCTCGATAGTCACGGCAATCGAACAGGATGACGTCGGCCTGCTTGCCCACTTCCAGCGATCCGATCAGATGGCCGCGATGAAGGCTATAGGCGGCGTTAATGGTGGCCGCGGTGAAGGCTTCGGCGGGCGTCAGGTCCATCTGGGTACAGGCCAGGCTGAGGATCATCTGCATATTCGGGGTTGGCGAACTGCCTGGATTGAAGTCCGTGGCCAGGGCGATGGGTAAGCCCTGGCGGATCATCTCACGGGCGGGAGCGTACCGATGGAGGCCGAGGTGCACGACCGCTCCCGGCAAGAGGACGGCGATGGTGCCCGCGTCACGCAACTTGCCGATCGTCTCCGTATCCACGTACTCCAGATGGTCGGCGGTGATGGCGCCCATTTCGGCGGCCAGCCGAGCGGCTCCCGATGGACTGAACTGGTTGGCGTGGATTCGGAGCCGAAGTCCCACCTCCTTAGCCCGCGCCATGAGCGCCCGCGCCTCCGATTCGGTGAACGCTCCCTCCTCGCAAAACACGTCGTGATACTCGGCCAGCTTCTGCCTCCCCACGATGGGAAGGAGATCTTGCAGAATCATTTTGAGATACTGGTCGCGACGGTCGCGAAATTCATCGGGCACGATATGGGCGGCCAACAACGTAGGAACCAACTCCAGAGGGCCCTCCTGGTGGAGGCGGTGGATGACCCGTAGGAGTTTCAACTCCGCTTCCAGACTGAGCCCATAGCCCGTTTTGGCCTCGACGGTCGTCGTTCCATGTCGGAGGAACCACCGGGCATACTTACGGGCGATCTCGAGCAACTCGTCTTCGGTGGTGGCGCGCGTTCGTTCGACCGTGGATCGAATTCCACCACCTCGAGCGGCGATCTCCTGATAACTCAGTCCCGAGGCTCGCCATTCGTATTCATCCGTGCGCGTTCCGGCAAAGACCGGGTGGGTATGAGGATCGACGAACCCCGGAGCGACGACCATCCCACTGGCATCGATGACGTCGACGGGCTGGCCCGAAGCGCGACCCAAGGAGTCCGTCGTCCCCACGGCGGCGATCCGGCCATCTTCGATGTACACAGCACCATCTTCGATCACCGCCAGGTCGCTCATTTCCGCTCCGGCGCGCGGTCGCTTCGGGCCGGCGAGCGTGATCAGTTGAGCCGCATGCGTGATGAGCAATTTCCCGGACATGGACTTCACTCGCCACTGAACTTCCGCCCCAGCATGGGGATATGGATCTTCTTTTGCCGAGCCGTCTCCATGGCTTCCTCATAGCCGGCGTCCGCGTGGCGAGCGATTCCGATCCCCGGGTCGTTGGTGAGGACGCGTTCCAAACGGAGCGCCGTCTCCGGCGTTCCGTCGGCGACGATGACTTGTCCGGCGTGGAGGCTGTAGCCGATTCCGACGCCACCTCCGTGATGGAATGAGACCCACGATGCCCCAGACGCCGTATTGAGCAACGCATTGAGGATTGGCCAATCGGCGATGGCGTCACTGCCATCCTTCATGCCCTCGGTCTCTCGATAGGGCGAGGCCACCGATCCGCAATCCAGATGATCGCGCCCGATGACCACCGGCGCTTCAATGCGCCCCCGCTTGACGAGATCGTTGATGGCCAGGCCAAACTCGGCGCGCTCGCCGTAGCCCAACCAACAGATGCGCGCCGGCAGCCCCTGAAACCGGATGCGCTGACGCGCTAACCGAAGCCATCGCTCCAACACGGGATCTTCGGGGAACAGCTCCAACGCCAGATCATCCGTTCTGGCGATATCCTCCGGATTTCCCGACAGCGCCACCCAGCGAAACGGACCACGCCCTTGGCAGAACATCGGGCGAATGTACTCGACCACGAAACCGGGAATCTCGAAAGCCTCCTTGACGCCCGCCTGATAAGCCTGAGCGCGGATGTTATTGCCATAATCGAAGGTCACCGCCCCCCGCCGTTTGAGTTCTAACATCGCCTGAACGTGAACGGCGATTGACGCCATGGACCGCTTGATGTATTCCTCAGGATTGCCGTGTCGCAACTCCACCGCCTCGGTCAGCGAGAGCCCAGCCGGGATGTAGCCGTTGAGGGGATCGTGGGCGCTGGTCTGATCGGTGAGGAGATCGGGCACGACCTCGCGACGGACCAGCTCGGGAAGGACTTCAGCACAATTGCCGACGAATCCCACCGAGAGTGGTCGGCGTTCCCGTTTGGCGGTCATGACGAGGTCGAGGGCTTCGTCCAAACGATCGGTCATACGATCGCAATAGCCGGTCTCGATGCGCCGGCGGATGCGGGCCGGATCGACTTCGATGCCCAGGAACGCCGCCCCGTTCATCGTCGCGGCCAGCGGTTGCGCGCCGCCCATTCCTCCCATGCCGCCGGAGATGACCAATCGCCCGCTCAGATCACCGCCGAAATGCTTTCTCGCCGCCGCGGCGAACGTCTCGAACGTTCCCTGTACGATGCCCTGCGTGCCAATGTAAATCCAACTGCCCGCCGTCATCTGACCGTACATGATCAACCCCAAGGCCTCCAGCCGACGGAACTCGTCCCAGGTCGCCCAATGAGGCACGAGATTAGCGTTGGCGATGAGTACGCGAGGCGCCATTTCATGGGTGCGAAACACGCCCACCGGCTTTCCCGACTGCACCAGGAGGGTCTCATCATTCTCCAACTCCCGCAGGCAGCGAACGATGGCGTCAAAGCAGGCCCAATTCCGGGCCGCCTTGCCCGCCCCTCCATAAACGATGAGCTGTTGGGGATTCTCGGCCACCTCCGGATCGAGATTATTCATCAGCATGCGGAGAGCCGCTTCCTGATGCCACCCTTTACAAGTGATCTCGGTTCCTCGAGGTGCTCTGATGTGACGCGTTGCCATATCGCCTCCTCAGGGTCGTTATTCTGAGCAAAGTATACCCCGGCAGCCTGAGGGAGGGCAATTATCCATCTGACACCTCACCACGCGCCTCCAGATCACCCTTTGGCGCTCGAAACAGTGACGCTCGACGACCGGCTTCCGCATCAACGTCAGACGGCACCCTCTTGCCGGTTTCCACCCACATCGTCACCACCCTCCAATCACCCTTGACATCATTCCCATGATGATGTAAGAAAGTACACATCAAAACCAAGACTAAGGAGGAAGAGAGTCATGAACCGGACCTTAGCTTGTTTGGGGATGGTGAGTGCCATCATCGTGGCGTCTTCGCTCACCGTGGCGGTGCCCCAGGTTGTGGCACTCCTCACATTTGTCCTTGGCGGTAGTCCTTTTGCTATTCTCACCCTCGCCGGGGGAGCGTTCATCACCGGCTTCCTTCTCGGCGTGGATACGACGTCGAGTCTGATTATCGCCTTATAATCCGACTGGTCGCGCCACGGTGAACTAAACGGTCGTCGACATTCCCTCGTCCTCCTATCGGGAGGTTTATGGGGACGAAGAAGGGGTGCCGAGTCAGCTCTACACGTATCTCTGATCGAAGGGGCGGGGATAGAGGTCTCGCATCGAGCAGGAGGCGACAGCTCCTCGAAGATTGGCCAGGAGAACCGGCACATCGCCGCAGAATTCCCAGAGCACCTGTCGGCAGGCCCCGCAGGGTGGCGTCAGTTGATCTGTATCGGCCACAATGGCTATTTTGATGAACTCTCTCGCCCCTTCTGAGATGGCCTTGAAAACGGCCACGCGCTCAGCACATATGGTCAACCCATAACTGGCGCTCTCGACGTTGCACCCGGTGAACACTTCTCCACTGGCCGTCAACAGGGCGGCGCCCACCTTGAAATGGGAATAGGGGGCGAGGGCCTGCTCGCGGGCTTTTCGGGCGGCAGCGATCAAATCGGCGTCGGTCCGTTCAGTCATAGCCAATCTCCAGGTCACTCCAGGCCGCGCTATCCGATGGCCAATTCCGATTTCACCTTCTGGATGATCAAATCGATGCCCACGCGATTGGACCCTCCTTCGGGGATGATGATATCGGCGTAGCGCTTGCTCGGTTCCACAAACTCCAGATGCATGGGACGAACCTGCTCCAGATACTGCTCGATGACAGATTCTACGGTGCGCCCTCGCTCGCTGATGTCCCGTTGCAGTCGACGGATGAACCGCAAGTCGTCAGCCGTATCGACGAAGATCTTCAGATCCATCAACTGACGGAGGCGGGCATTCTCAAAAATCAAAATTCCCTCGATCAAGATGACCGGCCGGGGCTCGATGCGCCTCACCCGATCAGTTCGCGCATGTCGAGTGAAGTCATAGACGGGCTGCTCGATGGGGCGTCCGGCGCGGAGCTGTTCGACGTGTTCGATGAGCAAATCCGTGTCCAGGGCGTCGGGATGGTCGAAGTTGATCTTCCGCCGCTCTTCGAAGGGGAGGTGACCCCAGTCCTTGTAATACGAATCGTGCTGCAAATAGGCGACGCGATGTTCCCCGACGGCCTCCAGAATCTTTCGAGCCACCGTCGTCTTGCCTGACCCCGACCCGCCACAGATCCCGATGATCATCGGTCACCCTCCGGAGGCTAACGGCCACGGCCGAACGTCATCCTGGCGATTCTCCGAGCGAAGGCTCGACCAATCTCGGTACGAGGCGACGAAGAAATGCGGTGATGACGCCACTCATCCGCTCCCCCATCTCCAGGACCTCCTGATGATCGAGTGGACGCTCGAGGACGCCGGCGGCCATGTTGGAAATGAGCGAAAGGCCGAGCACATTCATGCCCATATGACGGGCGACGATGGCTTCGGGCACGGTGGACATTCCCACAGCATCTGCGCCCAGCGTTCGGAGCATGCGAATCTCGGCTGGCGTCTCGTAACTCGGCCCGCTCACCGCCACATAGACGCCTTCCTCCAGCTTCAGCCCCATCGCCGCCGCCTCCTGTTTGGCCAGGTCCCGATAGGCTTTGGAGTAGACCATGGTCATATCCGGAAACCGGGGACCGAACCGATCATCGTTCCATCCCCGCAAGGGATTCGCGCCCATGAGATTGAGGTGATCGGCGATGAGCATCAACGATCCCGGCTCAAACTGCCGATTGATGCCACCGGCGGCGTTGGTCAAGATGAGCGTTCTGACGCCCAGCAGGCCAAACACGCGAATGGGAAAAGTGACGTCCTCCAGCGTGTACCCCTCGTAGTAATGAAAACGCCCTTGCATGACGGCCACCGGTATGCGCTGGCACCATCCCAAGACCAGTCGCCCGGCATGTCCTTCCGCCGTGGAGACGGGAAAATGAGGGATTTGGCGATAGGCCATCTCCCTCCGATCATCCAACTGCTCAGCGAAAGCTCCCAACCCAGAACCCAGAACGACCACCGCCTTGATGGGAGAGTTCCACTGGGAGCGGATGAACCGGGCAGCGGCCGTCGCTTTGTCGTAAAGAGTTTGGGCCATCGCTCGTCTGATGCTATACGAAAAGTCCGGGTCACGTCAACTGAGCAATCCGGCGATGGTCGCCGTCAAACAGGTCGCCAGGAAGCCACCGAGCACAGCTCTGAGGCCCAATTCGGCCAGATCGCTCCGCCGAGAGGGAGCAATGCCGCCGATGCCGCCAATCTGAATGCCAATGGATGCGAAGTTGGCAAACCCACACAGCGCATAGGTGGCGATCATGACCGAACGGGGATGAAGCGATGATTGTACTTTGGACAACTCCGCATAGGCGACGAACTCGTTGAGGATGAGCTTCTGCCCGAACAGATTACCGACTTCGAAGATATCGGCAGAAGGAACGCCCATGACGAAGGCCAGGGGCGAGAAAATCCAACCGAGGAGCGTCTCCAGATTGGGCGGGAAGAACGACAGGTGAGCGTGGAGAAACCCGAACACGGAATTCACCAGCGCGATGAGGGCGATGAAGGCGATGAGCATAGCGCCGACGTTGATGGCCAGTCGCGCCCCGTCGCTCGCTCCCCGAGCCGCCGCTTCGATCATATTCCGGTCGGCGACTTCCACTTCGATCCTGACTACTCCGCGGGTCAGCGGCTCTTCGGTCTCCGGCGTCAAGACCTTGGCCATCATCAGGGCCGCGGGCGCCGCCATGACGCTTCCGGTGAGCAAATAAACGGGATTAATGCCCATGCCGATATACGCAGCCATGACGCCGCCAGAGATGGTCGCCATCCCGGCGACCATCAACGCCAGTAGCTCCGAGCGGGTCATGGAGGCGACGTAAGGAGCGATGATGAGCGGCGCTTCCGTCTGCCCCATGAACACGTTGGCCGCCGAGGCCAGGCTCTCGGCTCCGCTGACGCGCATCGTCCACGCCATGAACTTCGCCATGACGAGCACGATCCGCTGCATCACGCCCAGATAATAGAGCACGGCGAACAGGGAGGAGATGAAGATAATCGTCGGCAACACGCGAAAGGCGAAAATGACGCCGAAGTTCGTCGTGGCCAGAGGACCGAAGACGAACTCCGCTCCTCGATCGGAGAAGGCCAGTAATCGTCGAATGAGATCTCCCAACCGATCGAAGAACCAGCGACCGGGCGTCGTTCGCAGGATGAGAAAAGCCAGCGCGACTTGCAGACCGAAGCCCCACCCAATGACCCGCAGATCGATCTGTCGCCGATGATTGGAAAACAGGACGGCGATCCCCAACAAAACGAGGATACCCACCAACCCGATGAGACGGGTGAACCAAGGCACCTCGGCCGCTCGCGCCGCATCTCGAATATCCGGCGCTTGATCAGAGGAGAGCGCCCGCCAGAGAGTGACCACCCTCTGGGGCTCGGCCGACCGATGGCCGACCGAAGCGCGCACCACCGGCCCTGAGAGGGTGGCCAAGCAAACGACCACGCCAGCCACCACCAGTCCCGTCCGTACTCCTCCACGCTGTATCATCATGCGTCCTCTCGAAGTTCCTTTCGCCTGTAGTCTGACAGATTGTCCGGGATGGGAGCCTCCCTCACCCGGAGGGTGGCCTCACATGACGGCCTTGACCAAGGGGCGGAGTGGTGGCATCTCCGGCGCGATCACGAAGGCATCGTCGAGCAGGCGCTCGGCGTCTGGCAGGCGACGCGCGTCATTGTACACGATGGTACAGAGCGGTGCACCCGTTTCGACCGGATCGCCCACCTTTTTGTGCAACACGATCCCCACTGCCGGATCGATCGGGGATTCCAGCCGCTCTCGTCCGGCGCCCAACTGCATACAGGCCCGCCCCACCGCCGCAGCATCGATGCGGGCGATGACTCCATCTCGTCGAGCCCGAAGCTCCCGTCGATGGCGGGCTCGCGGCAAGCGCTGATAATCGTCGACGACCGCCGGATCTCCCCCCTGCGCCTCGATGACCGCCCGGAACTTCTCCAAGCCCGCACCGGTCGCCAGGCACTCCCGAACACGCTGTCGCGCTTCATCCACCGTCCCCGCCCGGTTCGCCAGAACCACCATATGAGCGGCCAACTCCACCGAAAGCTCGGTCAGGTCGGCCGGTCCCCTTCCCTTCAATGTTTCGATACTCTCGATGACTTCCAGGGCGTTGCCGACCGCTCGTCCCAGAGGTTGGTCCATATCGGTGATGAGAGCGCGCATCTCCAATCCCAGGCGCCGACCGGTGGTCACCAGCGCCTCGGCCAGGGCTCGGGCCCGATCGAAGGTAGGCATGAACGCGCCGCTGCCCACTTTCACATCGACCACTAACCCGTCGATACCTTCGGCCACTTTCTTGCTGAGGATGCTGCTGACGATGAGCGGGACCGAGTCGACCGTGGCCGTGACATCGCGCAAGGCATAGAGTTTCTTATCCGCCGGAGCGAGCTCCCCCGTCGGCCCACTCAACACCAATCCTACGGAGGCGAGTACTCGTCGATACTCATCCAGCGAGAGATCGACGCGAAACCCGGGAATGGATTCCAGCTTATCCAACGTTCCTCCCGTGTGGGCCAATCCTCGCCCCGAAATCATGGGGACGACCACGCCGGCGGCCGCCGCCAGCGGAGCCAGGACGAGGGACGTTTTATCCCCCACTCCCCCCGTGCTGTGTTTATCGACCTTTTTACCGGGGATATCCGAGAGATCGACAACCTGGCCGGAGGCGATCATCTCCCGGGTCAAGGTGACAGTTTCGGCCGGCGTCATGCCCCGGAAGTAAACGGCCATCAGGAAAGCGGCCATTTGATAATCGGTGACGTCACCTCCGGTATAGCCACGAACGAGGTGGCTGATCTCGTGCTGTGAGAGCTCACCGCCATCGCGCTTCTTCTTGATCAGATCGACGACTCGCATACTCATGACGCGACGCGCGGAAGGCCTGTCCTTCCGCCATCGCTCAGCTTCCGCTCCTCTGCTCGCTCACTCTCCTGGAGGTGCCTCATCATGAGCTACCGATTCTTCCCCCGCTTCACCGTATCGAGCAAGCATACCGCCTGAGCCGCGATGGCCTGGCCAGCCCCAATCGCACCCAACCCCTCGTGGCTCTTCGCCTTCACGCTGACACAGTCGATACTGACATGCAAGGCGCCAGCCAATCGCGCCCGGATGCGATCAATGAAGGGCGCGAGTTTGGGCGCCTCGGCCAGAATCGTGGCATCGACGCAACGGACGCGAAATCCTCGTTGACGCAGGAGATCCTCCACCAATCGAAGCATGGTAATGCTCGAGGCATCCTGGTAGCGGGGATCATCGTCGGGAAAATGTTGACCGAGATCGCCCAGGGCTGCCGCTCCCAGGAGCGCATCGCAGATACTATGACACAGCACATCGGCATCCGAATGGCCCTCTAATCCCTTCTCGAAGGGCACGTCGACGCCACCGAGAATGAGTCGTCGCCCTTCGACGAGGCGATGAATGTCATAGCCAATGCCCACACGCGCAATCTGATTTGTCACGGCCGTACCCTCTTGAGCAAGTATTCGGCGATGACCAGATCTTCTGGCCACGTGATCTTGAAGTTGGTCCGGCTCCCTCCCACGATGGATACTGGAAATCCAGCTTGTTCAACCAATGCCGCATCATCGGTTGCCTGTCGACCCTCAGCGCGGGCGCGCTCATGAGCGCTGATGATGATCTCCGCGCGGAAGGCTTGGGGAGTTTGTACAAGATAAAGGCGGTGCCGGTCAAGCGTTTTTATGACGCGATTCCCCTCGACCTCTTTGATCGTATCGGTCGCCGGCAGGGCCGGAATGGCTGCTCCCGAGCGCCGGGCCTCTTCAGCTACGGCGGTGATCTCGTCCGGCGTGACGAGCGGACGAACGCCATCATGGATGATCACCAGTTCCGTCGCGGCCCGATCAATCTGCTGGAGTCCGTTCCATACCGAATCTTGCCGCTCCGCCCCCCCAACAACGACTCGAGTGACTTTGACCAACCCGGATGACGCGAGACGAGCCATCACCCCCTGCTGCTCGCTCTCGGGAACGACGAGGATGATCTCATCGACGGCCGGACAGGCTTCAAAAGCGCGCAACGTATGAATGACCACGGGCTCGCCGCACAACTCCAGGAACGGCTTGGCTCGCGCGGCTCCCATCCGGCGTCCGATCCCACCAGCCACAATGATGGCCACATTCATCGTTTCGCCACTCGCCACAATCGATCACACTGAAAGAAGAGAGAAGTACGCGGTCGAACCGGCCAAGAGGGCAGAGATCGACTTTGCCCATCGCGCCTGACTCGCCCTCACCGATGAGAGGTCCCGGAACGCGGTCCCCGGCCGATCCGATGATCATCCGAATATCGCCCGAAGATCATCTTCCCGGCCGTCGTCTGAAGTACGCTGGTCACGGTGGCCTCGATCGTCTTACCGATCATTCGGCGAGCGTTATCCACCACCACCATCGTCCCATCGTCTAGATAGGCGACCCCCTGATTATGCTCCTTCCCCTCTTTGAGAATGAACACTTTCATCGTCTCGCCGGGGAGCACAACGGGCTTCAGCGCGTTGGCCAGCTCATTGATGTTCAATACCTCCACACCCCGCAGCTGAGCCACTTTGTTGAGATTGAAATCGTTGGTGATGATGCGAGCATGGAGTTGCTTGGCCAGCTCGATGAGTTTTTGATCGACGTCCCGAATGTCGGGGAAATTCGTTTCGGAGATGTGTACGTTCACGTGATGGTTCGTTTGTAATCGACGGAGAATGTCCAGTCCTCGACGGCCTCGATTCCGTTTAGTCGCATCGGGAGAATCGGCAATTTGCTGCAATTCCCGGAGCACGAATTGAGGGATGACGAGCGTGCCCTCCAGGAATCGGGTCTCGGCGATGTCAGCGATGCGCCCATCGATGATCACGCTGGTATCGAGAATCTTATAATTCTGCTTCTGACCCCGCTCGCTCAAAATCCCTCCCAGTGCGGACAGATCCAGGTACTCCCCCTTGGCCGCCCCCACCATCAATCCCACATAGGCCATGAAGATGAGAATGACAATGGCCGTATAGGTCCGCGCCACCTCGGGGAGGGCGGTCAAATGGAGAACCAGGAATCCCACCAGAACGGCCCCGAGAATGCCCAGGATGGAGCCCGCGGCTGCTCCGATGAGCGTCTTCAATGTCGCCTGTCGGACCCGCGTCTCAAAGAAAAGGATGATCACGCCGAGCCCGCCGGCGGCCAACATCGATTGAACGGGATTATCGTGAATGGGCCGCAGAAAATATCCGGCGACGACGAGAATGAGGGCAAAGACGACCCGAAGAATGAACACATCAATATTAAAAGAAAAATCAAGTTTCATCTCCTTCCTTGACATCATGCTTAAACCTCCCAGGCGTCAAAGTCCTGCTCGGGAGAGACAGTGTTGAGGGATGAGGCCCGCGCACCAATACTGTTCAGCGAAATCGATCATTTTCGCCGGGAATCGAACGCATCGCCGAGGCCGGGCAGATTGTGAGCTCTCGTCGTCCCGGCGACATCTGGGACGCGACGCTCGCCCTTCGCCGTGGAGCAGCCCCCCATGACCCATCACTCTGAAGAAGGGAGAGGGTGCCGAGCGAGTGATCACCGTCGCTCCGCCCCGCCCGTGGGGCCGCTCGGCCGCCGTCGACGTTGATCTCGCGCAGGCCGTGAGCATTCATACCCGGTCCTCCTTCTCAAATAGAGCCTCCAAGGCATCCCCTACGGATCGGACGCCGATGATCTCGATGTGATCGATCGATTCCAGCCCGGCCCGATTACTCTGTGGGAGAATACATCGCTTGAATCCGAGCGTGGCCGCCTCGCGCACGCGGCTACTGGCCGAGGAGGCAGCGCGCACCTCGCCAGCCAGCCCCACTTCGCCAAAAACGACGACCTCCGGATGGAGCGGGATATTTTTGAAGCTCGAGCTCACTGCAGCGATGACTCCCAGGTCGAGAGCGGGTTCATCAATGGTGATCCCGCCGGCGACATTGATGAAGATATCATCGGTCGAGAGATGAAATCCCACGCGCTTCTCCAATACGGCGATTAACAAGGCGATCCGATTCTGATCCACCCCTTGAGTCATGCGACGGCCGGTCCCATACTGACTCGAACTGACGAGCGCTTGAAGCTCCACCAGCAAAGGTCTCGTCCCCTCCATGCAGGCCACGACCACAGTTCCTGGAACGCCTCGAGGCCGCTCATTCAGAAATATGGCTGACGGATTCGAGACGGGGACTAACCCGCTCCCGGTCATCTCGAAGATCCCCAACTCGTTGGTCGGCCCATAGCGGTTCTTCACCGCCCGAATAATGCGATGATGATGATACCGTTCCCCCTCGAAGTAGAGGACTGTATCCACAATATGCTCGAGCGCCTTGGGACCGGCGATGGCTCCCTCTTTGGTGACATGGCCGATGATGAAGACGGGCATGCCCCGTCCCTTGGCCACCATCATGAGTTGAGCCGCCACTTCCCGCAGTTGCGATACGCTCCCCGGCGATGAATCCAGCCGATCCGAGTACACCGTCTGAATGGAATCGATGATCAAGGCGTAAGGGTTGAGCTTCTCCACGACGCTGAGAATGTGTTCCACATGCGTCTCGGTCAAAATATAGAGGTGCGTGGGCGTGATGCCGAGCCGCTGTCCCCGCATTTTGATCTGCTGCTGCGATTCCTCACCGGAAACATAGAGGATCTTCCCACACCGACGTTCCAGCTCAGCCGAGACTTGGAGCATGAGCGTCGACTTTCCAATGCCCGGGTCTCCTCCAATGAGCACGACGCTTCCGGGGACGAGCCCGCCTCCGAGAACGCGGTCGAACTCGGCAATGCCGGTCGTCTGACGGATATCCTGTTGATTGGTGATCTCAGCATAGGACTGGGGCGGAGAGGTTCCTCCGAGTCGCTGTGGCCACCGATGACTCGGTTGCGAGGTGCCCGCCTCGACCTCTTCGACGAGCGAATTCCACTCACCACAGTCGGGACATTTCCCTAACCATTTTGGTGATTGGTATCCGCACTGCTGGCAAACATATATCGTCTTTTTTCCCTTCACCACTGTCCTTGCTCCCTAATTGCGCCAGCACGTATAATTTAGCTTGATGATCGAGACTCTGTCAACGAACGTCCCATGACTCGACGGAGTGATCCTTGATCGAGAGGATGACAGACCTCCGCGTGCACGTTCGCCGATTGACAGGATGAGCCGACGAGATGGGAAAACGGACCAGGAAGCGCTTTGGACAACACTTTCTCGTGGATGGGAATGTCTGCCGACGGATCGTGACGACGGTCAATCTGGCTCCGCCAGACGTCGTCCTGGAGATCGGACCGGGACGTGGTGCGCTCACTGGCGTGCTGCTGGAAACCGGGGTTCGCGTCCTCGCCGTTGAGGTCGATGCCGAACTCGTCGACCGGTTGACGGCACGCTTCGTTGATGAGATCCAATCGGGCCAGTTGATTCTCGTCACCGGCGATATCCTGAGAGTGGACCTGGAAGCCCTCTGTCGGCAGGCGCGTCCTGATGGGCCCCTGCGGGTCTTCGGCAACCTCCCATATCATATCGCGACGGCGGTGATTCAGCGGCTGATCGAGTATCGTACGCACTTCAGCGATATGACGCTCATGCTGCAACGAGAGGTGGCCGAGCGGATCTTGAGTCCTCCAGGGAATAAACAGTATGGGTACCTCTCGGTCGTGGTCCAATACCACTGTGAGGGTAAAAAATTGTTTCACGTTCATCCTGGCGTATTTCGTCCCATCCCCAAAGTCATGTCGACGGTCGTCCATCTGTGCTTTCGTCCTCAGCCCGCCGTTTCCGTCGAAGATGAAACGTTTTTCTTCCAGTTGGTCAGCGCTCTGTTTGCCGAGCGACGGAAGACGGTGCTCAATAATCTCAAGCGAGTGGCGCGCCGATTTCGTTTCATCGATCCCGAGAAGAGTCTGAGAGATGCCCACATCGATCCCACCCGACGGGCAGAAACGCTGAGTCTGGAAGAGCTGGCTCGACTGGCCGACCAGCTCTATCAGTCTGGGCCTTGATCTCGTCGGTGGCTTGCTTCTTCCCGGTCAGTCGACTGGCCGACCAGCTCTATCAGTCTGGGCGCCAGGTTTGACAATTCCCCGGGAGTCCATTAAATTAGGCTTCTTGTCGGGGCGTAGCGCAGCCTGGTTGAGCGCGCTTGATTTGGGATCAAGAGGTCGGCGGTTCAAATCCGCCCGCCCCGACCACGCTCCCGTAGCTCAGTGGGATCAGAGCAACGGCCTTCTAAGCCGTGGGTCGCAGGTTCGAGTCCTGCCGGGAGCGCTCCTTCCCCTCCGCTCAACCTTGGGGCGTCTTGAAGGGCATGTGAACATCGCCGCAGCCAAGATCCTTCTGGGCCTGATCTTGATCCGTGCTGGCCTAGAGACATCTGTGAACACCTTCTGTTTTTTCGTCGTGCCGCTCGGTGAGCGATCCCCAATGGCACACTGATGAACACAGAACCGGCGGGATCAACACAGATTACCCCCGAACAACAACCTGTACAAATCCTGCCTTTCGCTGTGCCGATCGGTGGGCGATTCAAAATGCCCATAGGACGAAGCGCGGCCCTCCGCCCGGGGCTGAACACTTCATCTGAGCCCCGAAGCTGGCCTCCGGGGATGGTTACACTTCTTGGCCAGAGGATGGGATGCCTCCCCGCCAGTAAGCTGCGGAATGTCCAACCAAAATGCTTCCTGAGAAATTAACACAGGACCGGCGGGATCAACACAGATCAACTCAGGAAGAAAAATCTGTGCCCATCCCGCCTCTCGCCGTGCGAATCTGCGGGCCATTTTCTCGGCGTGCCCATCGGTGGGCCATTCCTCACTCCCTCACGGACACGGCCCATTGTCATCAATGTCCCGATCCACAATGCTCCCCAATCGCCGCCCTCGCGCCGTCGTCAACCGCGCCGTCCCCGTCCGCCGCACCAGCGACACTCCACCCTGCAACACCTCCCCACCAACTCCCCGACCCCGGAAATTGATCACCACCCCACTCACACTCAGCGTCACCGTCCCTTGCACCACGCTCCCATCGCTCAACCGCCACTGAAACCGCCCACTGCACGGGAACAACCGCACACATCGGACTTTCATAAAACATAAAAGTGGCTTCGAAGTGGCCTTGTTCCTCCCCCACTCACCAGCGGTCCAGCTCCCGGAGCAAAATCGCCCGATAGCGCCCCCCTCCCTCTCGTTCATCTTCTCCACACTCTCGTCCACCCATCCCAGGTCGACCGGACGGCGCGCGCCCGTGGGCGTATCTTCCACCGCGCGCGTGCCGCGCCTGACCTCGGCCCAATCGTACATGGCGTTCTCCATCACCCGTTGCGCACGCCGATGCGCCTGCCGGTAAATCCGATACGCCTGGCGCAGACTCTGCGTCGCCTTCTGCAAGCGCTCGCGCAAGATGCGCCCGCTCACCTTCCAGCAGGCCCAGATCTCCACCAGCAGCGGCAGATTCCGCCCGAAGACCTCCACGGGCGCCGCGACGCTGGAAAAAGAGAACATCCAGCGGGCATAGGAGACGGGCGCGGTGCTGAGGAGACTCAGACACCGATAGCGCCGCCATCCCCCGCCCGTCCCGACGTCCACCTCATCGTGAACGAAGACGGCTCGCCCTCCGGGAAGAACATTGGGCGCCGGCGCTTGCTCGATCACTCGTACCCGGCGCATCGGCGGCATCGGCGGCCCGATGGCCTGAGAAACCCGGGCAACCTCAGGGCCGAGCACCCGCAGGGCGGTGACCGGATCGCAGTAAGGCGCCACCAGCAGATACGGTGAGGGACCAAGAGGCCTCTGAGCCCCCTCCGGCGTGAAGACCTGATAGGCCATCCCCAGACTGACGCCCATCCCTTCCGGTCCGCGGGCATCCACCATCCCCCGGTAGGCCGACGTGATCCGCCAGCCTGCAGGCAAGCGCCTCGTGCCGCTGCCATCGGGCAATGGCACCGCCTGCCAGGAGACCGGGCGGGCCGTCGACCGCGGCCAGTGGCCTCCCAGCGTTCCCCCCAGCCGCCGCAGCGAGGCGGCAAGGCGCTCGGCCCGGTCGTAGAGGATTCCCAGCGCGCCCTGCCCCCTGACGACCCGCGCCACAACCAGGCCGCGAATGGACGCGCCGCCCAACTGCGCCGCCAAGAGGGCCTGAACGTCGCGATCCTGGCGATCCATGACGCCCCCGATCACTCGCGGGCGGCGGTCAAAGGACGCGGCCAGATCGCCGAGCGCCCGCCTCACCAGCGCCGTGGCCGAGCGGGCCGGCCGACGCAACAGTAAAACGCAACCCATGTCTCCATCATCGCCGACTACGCGGAATCCCTCGGGCAGACGCGCTGAGCGGTGGAGCTGCTGAGGAGGCATGGCCATCGGCCGGTCGGCCTCCGGATCAGAGGGGCTCCACCCATCCGGACCGGTAGCCACCTCATGACTCAACGCCGCGAATAAGATCAATGACCCCAGCAGCGCGACGCCCACGAAGATGACGGTGAAAACGATCGATCGGTTCAATCGGCTCATCGTCAGCTAGCTTCGATTGAAGCCAGGTCGTCGAAGTTCCATTCTCCTGCCAGTCATAATCACCTGCTCCTCTCATTCCTGTTTCTTTCACCCTATAAGGCGCAAAATAGATCAAGAACGGATCATACCTCGGAATTTTTGGCGAGCGCCCGACCATCACCCGTCTGCCGCCGCGCATTATGAAGAACGTACCGTTGCCTCACCCGGGCAGCACTATGATGTCATTGGAGGGATATCTGGCGGTAACGAGATCGGGTGGCCGCCGTTATTTGAGATTGACTGCCGCGACCGAGACTAGATGCTCACTGACCGGGAACCGCTGCTGGTGGTGAAAGGCCCCTGCCCGTCGCCCAGCGGTACCGTCAGTCTTCCCCTTGGGCGTCCCCTGCAGGAGAGATGTCCGGGAAGCCCCTGCCCGTCGCCCAGCGGTATCGGGACGCCGTCTGAGAGGTCGCGGTGGTGACAACATCCAGGAGGCCATCGCGATTCAGATCCGACTCCAATACGGAAAATGGGCCGCGACGTGTCGGACCCTCTGCTCCCGAACTGTTCCGGGCCAGCAGCGGCAGGGCACGCTCTATGACGGCCAGTATCGCGGCAACGATAAGGGCGAGCATCATCTTGGGACTGAGGGTCATCGTTCATCCCACTGAAAGACCTGGACGTTTCTTGCCACGGCAAAGTTCATGTTGTGATTCATGATCGCCCTCATTCCGGGCATCTGGTCCGGGACCATCAGCGGCAATCCAGCCAGATGGAAAACGGCACAGGCTTCTTGAGGCGCTTTGCCCAGGATACGTGGGCAGACAGCAGAAGCCAACCGCCGGGCGAGAGACCGGGTCGTACGTCCGCAGACGGATGGGCAGTGCTTGACGAACGAGGCAAATCCTGACACTATTTCATGTTGCGTTGAAAGGAGTATGGCCAGTGGCTGGTGTGATGGAGAAGACTCGCATAGAGGAGTTCATTCGATTCTGCAGGGAACGTCATCTCAACGTCACCCACCAGCGGTTGGCCATCTATCAAGCGCTCTTGAACTCGACCGAACACCCAACTGCCGAAGACATCTTTCGCACCATCCAATCTGACTATCCAACCATCTCTCGGGCCACCGTCTATAAAACCCTCGAACTCTTCGAACGCGAGGGTATCATTCGCAAAGTGAGCTTCCCTCACGAGACGGCAGCCCGCTATGACGCCAATCCTCAACGCCATCATCATCTGTTCTGCGTTCAATGCCACCGGGTGGAAGACCTTTCGCATCCCCAACTCGATGCTCTCCCACTCTCCAAGAGGGCATTGAACAACTACCAGGTGATCGATCACGTCGTCCACATCAATGGGATTTGTCCAGCTTGCCAGCAAAAAAGACGCTCCTGATCGGCTGGACTTGACAAATGAGAATTGTTCTTATTTAATAATTCATCGCGAAATGAGATTCGCCCGAACGTCAGTGAACGACACTCATCAAAGGAGGTGGTATTATGGCAAAGCTGGAAGGAACCAAGAGCTTGGAGAATCTGAAGGCGGCTTTCGCCGGTGAGTCTCAGGCCAATCGACGGTATCTCTATTTTGCGCGCATCGCCGACATCGAGGGTTATCCTGATATCGGCGGACTATTCCGGGACACGGCAGAAGCGGAGACCGGTCATGCATTCGGACATCTGGACTTTCTCAAACAGGTTGGAGATCCCGTGACCGGCGCTCCCTTCGGCAGCACGGAGAAGAACTTGCAATCAGCTATTGAGGGCGAGACCTACGAGTACACCGAGATGTATCCCGGATTCGCCAAGACGGCGCGCGAGGAGGGATTGGACGATCTCGCCGAGTGGTTTGAGACGCTGGCCAGAGCCGAGAAATCGCACGCCACTCGGTTCACCAAAGGTCTGGAACAAATCAAAGGGAAAGAACCGGCCGCCGCTGTTTGAGCGCGCCTGTTGGCCGGGCTCATCCATACGGCGCGGAGAGCTCAGAGGAACCGGTGCCCGCGAAGATGACGCCATGCTCACCCAGGCGCGCGGATGGGGTCGGGTGTGACGCTGAACAGTGAAACCCGCCTCCGGTTCCTCTGTGCCCATCCCCGATCAGTCGTCCGGACTCCCGGTAGTCATGTGCAGGATGAAGAGGGAGATCCGGATCGAATTGACCGAGTTCCCGGGCTGGAGGACTATATGGCTTTGAACCATACCAGCGCTGAATTCTGGGATCAGCGAGCGCTGGAGAAAGAGTTGCTCCGCGTGTTCGACATCTGCCATGGATGTCGTCGCTGTTTCAATCTGTGTCCCTCATTCGATTTCTTGTTCAAAACGATCGACCGCAAAGGCGATGAGGTCGAGAATCTCGGCCCGGCAGATTTTGAACACACCATCGATCTCTGCTATCAGTGCAAGCTCTGCTATAATCACTGCCCGTACACGCCGCCCCATCGCTGGCAGATTGATTTTCCCCATCTCATGCTCCGAGGCCGGCTCGTCAAGGCCAGGCGTCGCGGCATTCCTTTGAGAGACCGCATTCTCAGCCACACGGATGCTCTGGGGACGCTGGGATGTGCGCTGGCCCCCCTCTCGAACTGGGCGAACCGAAATCCCATCATGCGACTGGTGATGGAAAAAACGCTGGGCGTTCACCGTCATCGGAACCTCCCTTCATTCCACCGCGAAACATTCGCCGAGTGGTACGCCAGGCATCGCCGTCCATCCGCGCCGAGTTCATCCTCGGGAAGAAGCGTCGCCCTGTTCTATACCTGTTCGGTGAATTATAACCAGCCCGAGATCGGGAGAGCCGCCGTTCACGTACTGGAAAAGAACGACATCGACGTGGTGGTTCCCAAGCAGAAATGCTGTGGCATGCCTTTCCTGGACAGCGGCGACCTGGATTCGGCGTTGGAGAGTGTGGCCTTCAATAGCCGAGCTCTCGAAGACCTCGTCCGGAGGGGTCTGGACATCGTCAGCCTCGGTCCCACGTGCACGTTGATGCTCAAGCAGGAGTACCCGGCATTGGTCGATGAGGATCGGGTGCGCACGCTCGCCGGGCACGTATTCGATATCTGTGAGTATCTGATGAAGCTCCACGAAGAAGGAAAGCTCAATACCGATTTCGTCAAGGGCATGGGGCGAATTGCTTACCACATCCCCTGTCACCTCCGGGCACAGAACATCGGATTCAAATCTCGCGATCTCATGCAACTGTTGCCCAATACCCACGTTCGCCTCATCGAGCAGTGTTCGGCCCACGACGGCACCTGGGGAGCCAAGAAGGAATACTATCACCTGTCATTGAAGTGGGCGGAGAAGCTGTTCACTCAGGTGAATGAGGGACCGGTCGATCGCGTGGTCTCAGATTGCCCGTTGGCGGGCCTTCAAATTGCTCAGGGAACCCAGCAAAAGCCAGTTCATCCCATTCAAATCGTCGCCGAAGCCTACGGATTCCAGGAGCACAGCGGGAGGTAGCCGATGAGGAAGGTCACGCGCGAGGATATCAAAGATATCGCCGAATACGAAAAAATACGGCCCGACTTCCGGCGCTTTATCATCGAGTTGAAAAAAATTCGGCGCGTCCCCGTTGGCGACATCCTCTCGTTCGTCTTCGAGAACCGCGACACAGTGATCTATCAAATCCAGGAGATGATGCGCGCCGAGCGAATGGTCGACGAAGAGAAGATTCAACAAGAGATCGATGTGTATAACGAACTCATTCCCGCCAAGGGTCAGTTGAGCGCCACGATGTTCATTGAAATCGACGACCTCGAGCGCCTCCGCGAGACGCTGCCGCGCCTCGTTGATATCGAGAAAGCCGTATATCTTCGAATCGGCGCCGAACATGACATCCCCGGAGAATACGAACCGGGACGGAGCAAAGCGGATACCACCAGCACGGTGCACTATCTGAAGTTCACCCTGACGCCCGAGCAGATCGCCGCGTTCCAGGATGAAGCCAACGACGCCTATCTGGAAGTGCGACATCCCAGCTACAGTGCGCGGGCCAAACTCGAAGGACAAACTCGCCAGTCGCTCATCGAGGATCTTCAAGACTGATCCCCTCAACGTCGCGGGGCGGTATACTCGTATCGACTCTGACGTACTCTCACTCCCGTCCGGTTAATGAGAATTTTGATCTGGTGAGTCTGACCATCACTCAAATCGGCCGGCGGTGGATAATAGGAGAGAGCGTAACTGGCTCGCATCTCCTCGGCAATGGCGCGGAAAATTCTGGTGAAATTGCGCTGCTCGACCGGGAAATCGATTCCTCCCGTCCGGGTCACGATCCCCGAGGCGTCCAGCAGAGTTGGCACGCGACGCTTGCCGCTCACCGAGAGGACATAGGATGGCAGGGTCACCGAATAGATGGTCACGCCGGCATTGTTGGCCCGCCGAATGAGTTCTTCGCGGTCTACGACACTGGTATAATCGAATCCATCGGTGATGACGACGACGACGCGACGGAGACGGCGGCCGTGGAGTCGCCGCGGAGCGTCCTTCACCAACATGGTGATCGCCCGATCGATAGCGTCATAAAGGCGAGTGCGCCCCCCGATATTTCGCGCGCGGGCGAAGGCCTGCTGGAGTTTTCTCGGGTTACTCGTGAATCGCTGGTAAATGTGAACGCGATCGTTGAACCCGATGACGGCAAACAATGAGTTCTTCTGAACGAGATGCACAAACTGACGCGCCGCATACTGCTGGTCGGCAATCTGACGGCCCAGGCTCCCGGACACATCTAACGCAAAGACGACGGCCAGAGGTCGCGTGAGCGCTCGATCTCGCTGCGCCTCGAAGAAAGCGATTGGACGAGGCAAGCCGTCGTGTAAGATGGTGAAATCCTCCCGGCTGAGATCGGTCACATACTCACCCTCCCCGTTCATCACCGTGACGTCGATGGTGACCAGTCCACTCTCCAGCTCGATGGCTGAACGCTGTGGCCACGCCGGGATGATGGGAATGAGAAAACCGATGAGGATCCAACCGGAAATCATCACTCTGGCCCGCCCGAACATCGAGTGTATTCTAACACAGGTCCAACTGGCTGGCAAAATTTACCTTTGGGCGGATGTATGTTATGCTTGCATGCTCGTTGGGGAGTGAGCGATCGATGAACAGAATGATCGAGGGCGCATTGATAGCTTCCCTGCTTTTGCCGCCGGCGAGTCTCTCTGCGCCCGCTCAATCGTCTTCTGACAGCCGGGCAGCCATCCAGGGCGTGGTCGAGAATCGAGATGGTGAGCCGATCGCTGATGTCCGCGTACGGGCCATCAGCCGCCGCACCGACAAGCTGGTGGCCGAAACCACTACCGACCCTGAAGGTCGGTTCGTCCTTCGCCCTCTCCCGCCGGGACGGTACGCACTCGTTTTCTACTCGCCGTCATACGAACAGGCGGTCATCAAGTCCATCGAAGTGAAACGCGGTCAGCGGAAACGGCTCAAACGGCCCGTGCGACTGAATCCCATCAAGCTTTACGCCGTCATCGACGGCGCCGTCTTCGATCCCCAAGGATACCTCGTTCCCGGGGCGCGCGTGGTGTTAGAACGCATCGCTTTCCAAACCGAACCGGTACCCAAGTTCAAGCGAGAGACGTTGACCAATCGCAGCGGCGCCTTCGCTTTTCGCGTTCCCGCCATTCGCGCTCGCTATCGGCTGACGGCGATGGCGAAGAATTATGCCCCTCAGTCCATCACGGTGGACGTAGGGGGAGCCGAGCGTCGCCACGTCAGCATTCAATTTCGATCGAAACGATGAAAGAGGCCGATAAACGAACAGAATTCCTCACCGCACGACAGCTGGCAGAAATCTTACAGGTGAGCGAATCCACCGTTCATCGACTCCGTCGACGAGGGCGCATCCCCGCCATCATGCTGACGAGTCGCCTCATCCGCTTCAATCTCAATGACGTCAAGGCCGCGCTGGGATTGGGAACGAAAAGAACCTCATCTCATCACCAGCAGGATGAGCATCCCGATCAACTGTCATTCGACGACGTGTTCACGGGATTCTCCGACGAATCGTCCTCGTGATGACGGGATGCCCGCGACGGGCGAGGCGACGATGACGGGGAGAGACGACCTGGTGGACCGCCGGCCGCCCATTCGTCGACCGACTCGCAGCCGCGCCGCGCGCCCCTCCCGGCATGAGCTGGTCAACAATGATCGAGCGCACAGTCACGGCGACTTCCCAGCCTCTCTGAGGATCTTCTGGATGAGCGTCGGATCATCGGGCAAGAGCTTCGATCGAGGGAGTCGCGGTAGTAGCGTCGCCCAGTGAGCGTCACGGGAGAAGACCTTCCGGAACAAGGGAAGCGACTCGTCCAACCGCCCGACGTTGACGAGCGTGACCGCATGCCAGAACGTCATTTCCACATTATCGGGAGCTAATTGCTCGGCCCGACGATACTCCTGGAGGGCGCGATCGATCTGGCCGGCGGCCATATATTCATCGCCCTGATTCATGTGATCGTAGGCGCGCTGGAGACGGACGAGTCGCTTCAATTCTTCCACCGGATGCGGATGGTCTTCCACGCGCAGATCGATGAGACGATCCATCCACGGTCGTCCGGTCGATCGCCCGCGCACGACAATGATGGCCGCCGATTGTCGACCGCGAATATCGCCTCCCTCACGCTCGGCAGCTTCCAGAGCGGCGAGTAATCGATCGGCGAGATCACCGGTCGCCGTCTCATACGCTTTGGCCATCGCCTCCCAGACGGTGCTCTTCAGCATCAAATTGGCTTGCGTAGAGAACTGATCGCCGATATGGTGGCCGGCCTCGGCAATGCAATGCTCCCCCGTATGAACGGCCACGCGACCTTGAGCATCGATCATCGCCACTTGACGGACATCGGCCTGAGGATCGACCGCGATCAGCGCCTTGAGCGCTTGGGGAGCACTCTTGCCCGCGCGCATCAGCGCCAGGCCGAGTGGTCCATAAGAGACCTCCACGAACGACTGCGTCGCTACGGCACCGACGCCGGCCTCGGCCCAGGGCACCACTGAACCGACAGAAAACCAGTGCGACTGTACGGCGACGCCCAGTTGTCCCGTCGCCGGATCTCTGGCCACAATGGAATAGGTATGAACCGGTGAGCCCGCCGCTGGCGCTGGCCAAGGCTCGGCGATGGAGAGCCCACTTAAAGTGACGACCACAAACAGTATCCATATCGCTCGCATCATAAGCCTATCCTCCGCCGATGATCATACCCAGAGGTCCTCATTTCGTCGAGGGTCGAGACAGACGTCGAGGATGAATGGTTGGCGGAGTTGAAGAGTTATCGAGGTTTGTTTCGGTCACCCCGGTGTGTTACACTGTGGCGGCTATAAAAGCGAGAGGAGGTCGCTCGAGACACAATTGGTACGGATTTGTCGGTGCAATGATTTCGTTCAGTTCATGAGCCAACCGAGCCCGGTCGCGAGACAAAGGCCTGGCATCGGTCTCCGAACCCATGGGACGGCCAGTGTCGGGTCGGATACCAACCCTGGGCGTGGCGGGGAGACTACAGATCCCCGATGAGCCCATCAAGGAGGAGCGTCATGTCAGATCGTACACATAGGATTCGCCGTCATCTGCGCATGGTCCTGGCATCCACCAGAGGACGTCTGTGTGCTGCAAGCCTACTGGCCATTGGACTGTTTGCCGGTACCCTCCCGCTCGGCGAGCATCTGACCCCTGCCGCCGCGGCGGGGAGCCAACCGGCTGCCGATGCTGCGATCCGGCAGGTATCCATCGACAGCGCCGGCATCATCGCCTACATCAAGGAAGATGGCATCTACACCTTCGGTCGAAGTGGTGGACTCCGTCGCGTCATCGCCGCAGGTGATGAGGCTCCACGCGCCGGCGGGCGGTTCACCGAGTTCCTCGATTTGAGCAGTGCGTCCATTTCGGGGCCGCTCGGCTTGCAAAAAGATCTCCGCATCGTGTTCAAAGCGAGGATTGAAGGAGGGACCGTCGATGAGGGGCTTTTCCTCTTCTCCGAGAATCTCGGCCTCGCCGCCGTGGCTCTCCCCGGGGACACGGCTCCTGACACTGGTGGTGGTGTCTTTGCCGCGTTTCCCGATCGACCACTCATTGGGTCCCAAGGAACGATCATGTTCAAAGCGACGGTGATGGGTGGTCGAGCGACGGAAGGACTGTTCTTCGTTCCTCGCCAGTTCTTCACCGGAGAGGCGATCATCGGATCGGTGGCCATTCAAGGTGAACCGGCTCCGGGGACGGGTGGAGGCGCTTATGCGGGGTTTGGCGCCTATGATATGGAAGAGAGCACGGTGCTCATGGGCGCTCCACCACTGGTGGTGGCATCGGCTTTCGCTTTTGTGGCCGATGTCGACGGAGGGCGAACCCCCCAGGGGATATTCGCTCGCTCATTGTTTCTCGTCCCGGAGATCCCGGTGCGCATAGAGATACAGCGCCCGCCGACCGAGATGGCGTTGGTGGGGAACCCGCCCCCGAGCCGAGCGCTCGCTGAAAGCACCTACGCGCGCTTTGAGGATGTCGTCCTCACGCAGCACGAACTCGTTTTCCGGGCGCTGCTCTCGGGCGGAGAGGTCTCTGAAGGCATCTTCCAGTTGGCCTTCCTGGGACCGATCACGCTTCCTTCACCGCGCGTCCTTCAAGGCGATCTCGCTCCCATTGTTGGCGCCGACGTTCGATTTCTGCGCTTTGGCCGCATGGTCGGCAACAACACCGAAGAACTCGTCTTCGAAGCGACCCTGGAAGGCGATGGTCCGAGCCAGGGGCTCTTTTCGGCCACGTTGGGTCCTCTGAATCTCGTCTCCGAAACACTCTCGGTCGGTGATCGAGCCCACGGGACGGATGGCGGCGTATTCCATCTGCTGGGACCATTGGCGATCAATGATGATGGACTCGTTGCCTTCCAGGCGAAAATCGATGGCGGGAACGTCTGCGAAGGACTCTATCGAGAGTTGGCCAAGCGAGCGCGGCTCATCGATGGGGTTCCCTGCACGTCTGCCGCTTCGCGCTGATGCGGTGAGGATGAATTCGCGTGACGGAGTCAATCCTCAAAGGCCCTGCTGATCGTTCCGACCCTCGGGTGCTCTATGGTGTCGTGAGGGCCTGATTGACATCCGGTCTTGGGAACCGTTATCCTTTCACGAGATGGGAGAAACACTCCTGGCGCCGCCCGCCCCAGAACGACAGGTCCTGACGGTCACCGAACTCACCCGGCAGATTAAGGATCTGCTGGAGGGAGAATTCCCCATCCTTTGGGTGCGCGGGGAAATCTCCAACTTCAAGCGCCACACGTCGGGACACTGGTACTTCACGCTCAAGGACGAGGGAGCGCAACTCCGGTGTGCCTGCTTCCGCTATCAGAATCGGACGATTCGATTCAGCCCCGAAGACGGCCTGGAAGTGTTCGCCCGCGGGCGCCTGAGCGTCTATGAGAGACGTGGTGAGTACCAACTCATCGTCGAGTTGATGGAACCGGTGGGTGTGGGCTCGCTGCAACTGGCATTCGAGCAGTTGAAAAAGCGTCTTCAAGCTGAAGGGCTGTTCGATCCAGCGCATAAGAAACCGCTCCCTTTGTTTCCTCGGAAAGTGGGCGTGGTCACATCGCCCACGGGAGCGGCCATTCGAGACATCCTCCGAGTCCTCAAGCGGCGCAATAGCGGCGTGAGCGTGCTCATTTATCCGGTCAGAGTGCAGGGAGAAGGAGCGGCCCAAGAGATCGCCAAAGCCATTCGGGTGATGAACGAGCGGGAAGACCTCGACGTTCTCATTGTCGGGCGCGGCGGCGGGTCCATCGAAGATTTGTGGGCGTTCAATGAGGAGAGCGTCGCTCGGGCTATCTTCAATTCTGACATTCCGATCATTTCGGCGGTGGGTCATGAAATCGACTTCACCATCGCCGACTTCGTCGCCGATCTGCGCGCGCCGACGCCCTCGGCGGCTGCGGAACAGGTGGCGGCGCGACGCGATGAACTCCAGGAACGGGTGGCCAGTCTCGGCCAACGATTGATCAAGGCGATGCATTTGAAGCTCACCACGCTCCGTCACCGACTGGCCGAACTCCAAGCTCGCCGTGGCTTCGATCGATCGAGAGGGCTGCTCCGGGAACATGCCCAGCGCCTGGATGACCTCCACCATCGGCTTCAAACGGCCATGCGGGCCCAACTCCAGCGGTGGCGGGACCGCTACGTCCACCTGGCCCATCGCATGGCCGGCCTCCGACTGCGCGAATATCTGGCTGCCGAACGTGGCCGACTGAATGTGTATGAGAATCGGCTCGCTCATGGACTCCGACGACAACTGGAAGTGGCGCGGCAACGCCTCGCCGTCGCTGCCGAGACCTTGATGAGTCTGGGATTGCGAGAGACTATCGCTCAGCGGCGGGGTCAGGTGGCCATCTCGGCCACGCGCTTGCACAACGCCATGTCCCAGCAGATGGCCGCCGCGAGGCAACGCCTGCGCATCGCGGCGGGAAAATTGGACGCGCTCAGTCCCCTGGCCGTTCTCTCTCGCGGCTACGCTATCGTCTGGGGTCCCCAGGGAACCATTCTGCGTCGGGCCTCGGAGGTCTCGCCGGGCGACCGGGTTCGCATCCGATTGCATCGCGGTCAGCTCAGATGCACGACCGAGGAGGTGATCACCGATGACCGAGTCAGCGAAAGAAGAAACCTTTGAGGCATCTCTCAAGGAACTCGAGGAGATCGTCGAACAATTGGAGAGCGGCGATCTCCCTTTGGAGAAATCGCTGGAACTCTTCGAGCGCGGCATTGCGCTGACGCGCGCCTGCCAGCGACGATTAGACGAAGCCGAGCGGAGGGTCGAGATGCTCGTTCAGCAAGGTGAGGAGCATGCGACGGTCCCGTTCGAAGAGTCAGAATCCGCATCCCGGGATTCCTCACCCGATGATGTTCCCTTCTGAGAGATGCCACCGGCGATGACACTGGAAGCTTACTTTGAGGCGAAACGCCAACAGATCGATGCGTGGCTCGATCGGCTCCTGCCACCGGAGACGGCGCCACCGCGGGAAATTCATCGGGCGATGCGATACAGCGTCTTTGCTGGCGGGAAGCGACTGCGCCCCATTCTCACTCTGGCGACGGGCGAATCTTTTGGGGCACCCGAAGAATGGCTTCTCCCGATAGGATGCGCTCTGGAGATGATTCACACCTACTCGCTCATTCACGACGACCTGCCGGCCATCGACAATGATGACGTGCGCCGGGGGAAGCCCACCTGTCACAAGGTGTTCGGCGAAGCGCTGGCCATTCTCGCCGGTGATGCGCTCTTCACTCGGGCCTTTCAGACGCTGGCCGACGTCCCCGTGAGTCGTGAATTCATCGAACGAAAAGTTCAGTTGATTTCGGAAGTTGCGCGCGCCGCGGGCACGGTGGGAGGGATGGTGGGAGGACAGGTGATGGATATTCTGGCCGAAGGCCGGCCGGTGGACGCTGCTCGACTGGATGACATTCATCGAGCCAAGACGGGAGCGCTCATTCGCGCTTCGGTGAGAGCCGGCGCTCTGCTCACCGATGCCACGGACGGGGAACTCCACGCCTTGACCCAATATGCCGATCATATCGGATTGGCATTTCAGATCGTCGACGATGTGCTCGATCTGACGGCGTCAACCGATCAACTGGGGAAAACGGCGGGGAAAGATCTGCAGGCCGGCAAAGCGACGTATCCCCGTCTCCATGGACTGGAGGCGTCGCGCGCCCGCGCTCGACAGTTAGTGGAAGCGGCCATCACCACGGTGAGACAACTGCCTCGAGATACCAACCGATTACAAGACATCGCTCGATTCATTCTCCACAGAGCATCCTGAATCCCATCATATGGAGAGTACCGACTGGTTCCGGGGAGCATGAGCGTGATCGGCTCCCTCCATTTCAGCCTTCAACCGCATCCATCGCGCGCGCAGGTCGTTCATCAATTCCACGAAATCGGGCTCCGACCGGAGACTCTCCAGGTCGGGATTGCGCTCGTACCAGGGATAGTTCTCATTCCCGATGTGGATCGCTCGTCGGATCCAGGTGATCGCCTGCCGGGTCTCCCCTAACAGCGCATAGAGCGCTCCCAATCCCAACGCACAGTCCCCATCGGCCTCAGCGACGTTGAGGAAACGATCGTCGATGAAGGCGCGGGCTCGCTCCGGCTCTCCCTTCCGGACCAGACACATGGCCAGGAAGAGGCGCGTATACTGGATATCGGGATTGAAAGCCAGCGTATCTTCCAACAGACGAATCGCTTCGTCAACGTCGCCTTTGTGATAGAGAGCCTTGGCCAGGAATGACCGCAGACCGGCGTGCTCGGGCTCGATGGCCAGCCCCTTTTTGAATTCGGCAATCGCTCGATCGTATTCGCCGCGGTAGGTGAAGATCCGACCTCGCCCGGAATACCCTTCAGGAGCGGCGACGGGAAAGAGCTTGATGCGGATGTTGTATTCCCGCAGCGCGTACTCATAGAGCCCATCCCAACGATAGAGATTCGCGGCGACGGCATGCACGGTGGCATCATTCGGCGCTCGATGAAGGAGATCTTTGATCTCCTCCCGGGCCCGCTGCTTCTCCCCCTTGAACAGGTAAATGTAGAGGCGAAAGATGCGCGGATCGACGAGCGTCTCGTCCAATCGCAATGCTCGATCGAACACTTCCTCGGCCAACTCGTAATAGGACACGCCCCCGATGCCACGAATGACATAGTTGGTGTAACATCGCCCCAGTCCAGCATAGGCGTAGGCGAACTGAGGATCCAATTTGATCGCCTCTTGGAACATCTCCACGGCGGCGTCCAAATCTTCTTTCCGGTAACTCTGATACGTCGATTTGATGAGGAGGTGTTTACCCCGGAGAGCGTATTCGTACGCTTCGGCGCTGTCGGTGAGTGGCCGCGTCAACCGCTCCTGCTCGCTCTCGCTGATCTTGATCTTCAACCCCTCGACGATATGCCGCACGATGTCGTCCTGCAGGCTGATGATGTCTTTGTGATCGACATCGATTTTGTCACTCCACAGGATCTCGTTGGTGGTGATATCGATAAGCTGAGCCGTGGCCCGGAACCGAGCCCCTACTCTCAAGTAACTCCCCACCAGCACGGCCTCCACAGCCAACTCCCGCCCAGCTCGTTGGGGATCTACCTCTCGATTGTGATACTTGGCCACATAACTGGATGGCGTCACGATGAGCGACTGGAGCTTGGCCAATTCGGTGATGATCCCATCGGCCAACGACAAGCCATAGAAATCCGCCTCGGGATCTCCCCCCAGATTCCTGAATGGGAGAATGGCCAGCGTCTTACGTTCCTTCATCGTCCATGAGCTGATGGACCGCTCCGACGGTTGACTGCTCACGCCATTTTCCCACGATGGGCGACGACGAAGCCGCCCAATGATCTTTTTCAGGAGCAAGCCTCCGCTGAACCAGGAACGATCAACGTGGCGAGGGGGTTCCAACGCGGCGGACACCTCGCCAGGAATGGTCCCTGTTTCGTAGAAGTGCTGGCGGGCTACCTGCTTGAGATCCGCAAGCATATCCCTCATCGACTTGTACCGCTGGTCAGGATCTTTAGCCAGGGCGCGATCAACGATGCGCTGAAGTTGCGGAGAAACCTGCGGATTGTAAAGATTCATCGGCGGGGGTTCGGACGAAATCACCGCCTGAAGGATCTCAATCCTCGATCGCCCTTTAAACGGGCGTTCGCCCGTGATCATTTCATAGAGGATGATGCCCAGAGAGAAGATATCCGTCCGATAGTCCAGGCGCTCGCCCCGCGCCTGTTCCGGAGACATGTAGGATGGAGTCCCCAGCAATGCGCCTTCTATGGTGAGATCATCCGACGGTGCGGCCTCCTCATCGAATTGCTTGGCCAATCCGAAATCGAGTATCTTACACTGCCCCTCCGGCGTGATGATAATGTTCGATGTCTTCATGTCACGGTGGATGATGCCTCGCTCATGAGCCACGGCCAGGGCATCAGCGAGTTGGATGGCAATGGT
This sequence comes from Blastocatellia bacterium, assembly GCA_026985075.1. Classification (GTDB taxonomy): domain Bacteria; phylum Acidobacteriota; class Blastocatellia; order HR10; family J050; genus J050. The sequence goes on from JALSQX010000033.1 coordinate 177,455, forward strand.
GAGAGCACTGTGTAAGTCGAGAGGTCCTTTGGCCAAGATCTCCTTCAACGTCTTCCCCTCTACATACTGCATAACGATGAAACAGCTTCCCTCGGCCTCGTTGATCTCATAGATGGTGCAAATATTCGGATGATCCAGCGCCGAAGCCAGGCGCGCTTCGCGGAGAAAGCGCTGTCGCCCAGAAACATTATGGATCAAATCCTCGGCTAACGTTTTGATGACCACAGTGCGGTGGAGCTTGGTATCTTCGGCCTTGTAAACAGTGCCTCCGCCTCCCTCACCCAACTTTTCTAATATTCGATAATGCAAAATCTGTTTCTTCATAATCCATTACCGCTCGCCGTCCCGGATTATAAGAGAGAGGAGGAGGGGACTGCAAGCACAGAGACCGTCTTGGACGCACCAACTGAACGTCGGTCCTCGAGGGAACACCATCGAAACGCCCAGGACATACGCTTCGGTGACCAAGCCCCTCATCGTGTGACCTTGAAAGAGCCATAAATCCACGGGATGAGGAGTATCCCTTCAACTCGTCGAGGATGTATCAACTGCCCTCAATTCGACGAGAGAGTATGGAGGTTCCCTCTCGGACCGAACGCGGTCAGAATGTTCATATCCACTACCGGCCCACCTCGTCGGAGAATGCGGATCAACAAAGCGTGTTCATCCCGCACACGCTCTTCCACGTCAGCTTGTTGCATCGGCGCCACGGTCGAGGAACACCTCTAGAGAGCGAAATCAACGTATGAGGTGAGCGAGTTGAACACCGGGTAAATCGCATCTTCCAGGAAACAGCCAATCGTGAGCAACGCTTCGGCTTCCCGGGCTTCACTCTCACCACCGTGTGAATCCCGTCAGCGAGCGCTATGAAGTCGGTGAACCAAGCGCCCCTTATCTCCGCAACGCACCGGTCTCCTGGGACGGCATGGGCAATAACGGAGTACACGAGTCCCCGTCGAGTGGAGAATAGTCTCACTCGCTCCTGGACGTCGGATCTTCCCGGCAACCATGGACGGTGCGCTCCTGCGGGGGGACGCTTCGGATTCTTTCGTCATAGAAGTTGATCAGAGATCATCCGAGACGGAAAGGATCTCATTGAGCGTTCTGTTCATGGCGTCGTTGAGCGGAGGCTCTCACGCCCTCTCAACAGATCGAGGGCGCGCCCCTGGGGAGCGCGCCCTCAGCCATCCGAGTGGTACCGCTAGGGGGACTTGAACCCCCAGTCTCCGCCTTGAGAGGGCGGCGTGTTAACCACTTACACCATAGCGGCCCACAATCATCGGTTGGAAATATTATATTAGCGTCGCGCGCGCCATTCGTCAATCATCTCGTGACCTCTTTGAGGAAATGCGCTAGTATTGTAGTCTTGTGCGCGCTGGCTCCGAGAAGGGCTGGCGGCGGTATCACCGAATACGAACAATAGGCACCGAGCGATGGATGTGAGACGACTTGGCGGTTTACTCCCACCGATTCCCACGCCCTTCGACGAGCAGGAACGACTCGCTCTCCACCGACTCCGATGGAATATCGAGCGATGGCGAGCCTGTGGGTTCTCCGGGTTTGTCGTGCTCGGCTCCACCGGGGAGTTCGTTCACTTGAACGAAAGCGAACGGCTGAGCGTGCTCTCTGCGGCGCGAGAAGCGGTACCCGACGATGTCCTGCTCATTGCAGGATGCAGTCTTCACTCGCTCAGGGATACCCTCTCTTACATCCGCGCTGCCGCGGGCGAGGGCGTCGACGCCGTGCTGGTGAATACGCCGTGCTACTACCCGCAGGCTCGTACATCTTCGCAACTCGGCGCCTACTACCAAGGCCTCGCCGATCAGGCTTCCCTCCCCATTCTGCTCTATAGTGTGCCGCAGTTCACCGGCGTACCCATCCCTCCTCGCCTCGTCGCTGAACTGGCTGAGCATCCCAACATCATCGGGATCAAGGAGAGTTCGGGGAACCTCAAGGCGGTAGCCGAAATCGTCCGGCTCGTTCCCGGCGACTTCGCCGTGATGACCGGTTCGGCGAGCACCTTCTATCCAGCCCTCCTGATGGGGGCCCGGGGTGGGATTCTCGCTGCCGCCTGCGTCGCCTGGGAAGCATGCCAGGGGATTCTCGACGCCGTCCAGTCGGGCCAACTCTCGAAAGCCCGCCAGCTTCAGATGCAATTGCTGCCCATCGCCGATCTGATCGCCTCCCGTTGGGGGATCGGCGGGCTGAAAGCCGCCATGGATCTTCGCGGTCTGTATGGAGGTCCCCCTCGCGCCCCCCTACCGGCAGTTGACGAAACGGTGCGCGCCGAGATCGAGCACATTTTCACCCGTTCGGGATTATTTTCGACACTGGAGCAGTGAGCGCTATGACCGACGAACGCACGCCCAAGACCGACACTTCACTTCCTCTTCACTGCCAATTCGTCTCTTTCCGCGAGTTACCGGGGGTGACGCCACTGTTTGTCGATTATCTGTACCGCTTCCAGCGCGTCAGGCACCTCTACGCCGATGTCGAGCCGCGGCTGGAAGCCCTGATGGCATTTTCATCCACAGTGACTCGTTTGGCCTTTCCTCGGGATCTCCTGGTCGACGTCCTTCTGGAGCAAAACCGACGGTTCGGAGCCGGGTCTGAGACCATGACGGCCATCGAGGAACTCGGCCATCCGTCGTCGGTCGCCGTCGTGACGGGCCAGCAACCGGGGCTGTTCACCGGCCCCATCTACACCATTCTGAAGGCCTTGACGGCGGTCAGCATCAGCCGAGGCTTTCGCGCCCGCGGGATTTCCGCGGTGCCCGTTTTCTGGATCGAGGGCGATGACCACGATCAGGCGGAAGTCGATCACTGCTATCTCATCGACCGGGAAGGGCGACGGCAGAAAGTCTCTTATCCGGTCGATGCCTCGGAAGCGGGGAAGCCTATTGGGCGAGTTCTGTTGACCGAAGATATTGAAGGAACCATCGACGAGGCGCTCGGTCTCCTTCCCCCATCCGAATTCACGCCTCGGCTCGAACGCCAACTCCGTGATGCCTATCGCCCGGGAGTGAGTCTCTCGGAGGCCTTCGCTCGACTGATGGCTCATTGGTTTCAGGATCTCGGACTCATCTTGATCGATCCCACGGATGCTCGATTGAAGAGATCGCTGGCGGGATTGTTCGAGAAAGTGATTATGACGGCCGCGGACGTGAATCGCTGGCTGAAAGAACAAACCGCCGAGTTGGCGGCTCTCGGGTATCATCCGCAGTTTCGCGTGACCGAAGAATCCGTCCCCCTGTTCGTCGAACACGATGGAAAGCGGATCGCTCTGGTCCGACGTGGAGATCGGTTCGGCCTCAAATCGAGGAACGAGGTCCTCTCTCCCGAAACGCTCGTCGAAAACGTGCATCGGCAACCGGAGCGATTCAGCCCCGGAGTCGCTCTCCGCCCCATTGCCCAGGACTCGCTGCTGCCGACTCTTGTCTACATCGGAGGCCCGAGCGAGATCGCCTACTTCGGACAGATCAAGCGACTCAGCGAGTGGCTCGATCGCCCCATGACGCCCATTCTGCCGCGAGCCTCGGCCACGCTCGTCGAGCGACGCTATGCCAAGGCGCTGGATCGGTATGGCCTTCGATGGATTGATCTCCTGGCTGGATTTGATCGGGTCCTTCAATCAGTAGTTCAACATCATCTGGCCAGCGAGACAACCAGCTTGTTCGATCAGACAGAGCGCTGGTTGAAAGACCGACTGAACGACATCAGTCGAGCGGTGGCCGAGGTTGATCCCACGCTCGGTCGGGCGGCCAAGACCACCGAGGAGAAGATGCTCTATCAATTGAATAATCTGCGGACCCGGTTCATCGAGGCGCGGGGAAGAAAAGAACAGGTCATCTATCGACAACTCCAGCGAGCCCTGGAAGCCCTCTACCCAGACGGGCGCCTGCAGGAGCGGGGTCTGAACATTCTGCATTTCCTCTCTCGCTATGGCCTGGACCTCTTACCCAGCCTGCTCAACACGCTCGACGTCTGGCACTGGGAGCATCATCTCGTGTTCATTGGTTGATGCGATGAGAATCAAAGTCAAGCACCGCATCATCGCCCAGATCGAACAGCACGCTCGTCAATGCGCGCCCAATGAGTGTTGTGGACTGCTCGTCGGTCGAGGGGAGATCATCGAACGAGTCTATCGACTCTCCAATATCGCTCGGGATCCCCAGACGCGGTACTTCGCCGATCCTCGAGAGCTGTTCCTGTGCCAGAAGCAGATGAGATCGCGCCGGGAGAAGCTCCTCGGGATTTACCATTCGCATCCCCGCTCTCGAGCCGTTCCTTCACCAACGGACATCGAGCAAGCTTTCTACCCGGAGGCCGTCTATTTCATCGTCTCGCTCTCCCCTCGGCCTGAAGTGCGCGCTTTTCGCATAGTGGGCGGGAAAGTCAAAGAAGTGGTTTATGAGCTCGTCGATGATGATGCCCCCCCTCGCCAAAAGGATTCGCCAACATTACCGCCTGCATGAGCGCGCCCATCCCAGCGTCATTTGATGACTTCGAATTCATAATAGATCTCCTTCCCTCGAATGATGAAGCTCAAGTAATGTTCCCAGAATCGCCGGATGAAGCGGAGAGAGGGCCAGCGCTGATCCAAGTTGATGAGCGCCTGAAAACCGAGCCATTTCCACAGATTGAGCACCGAGACCTCGATGCGGCGCGGTTTGAGGCGCACCGAGGTATAGAAGGGAAAGGGGGCGTGCTGATCGGTGAAACAACGAAACGAGAAACTATTCAGGTGCGTCCGATGGGTGGGATCCGTAGCCCAATCGGGATTCGTATAATGGGGAGCGAGAAACTTGATGACTCCCCCCGGTTTGGTGATGCGATGAATTTCCGCGACGACATCCAACACCCGATCCACATGCTCAATGACGTGACGCCCGATGACTTCGTCAAAGACATTGTCCACGAACGGATAGGGCGTCTGATTGAGATCGTAGAGGACGTCTGCTGCCGTGTGAGGATTAATATCCATGCCCACGGCGCCAGGGACCTTATGAGCGCCACATCCGATATCCAGTATTCTCATCGAATCAAAGACGAACACTCGGCGCGGCCCCATGCCGAGCCGCCAATCTGGGCCAGGAGAGCACCGCCCGAGCGCCCCATCCGTCGGTTCCCTGCACGTTCCTTCTCACTGGCCGATAGGCGTCGCCGGCAGCCCGACGGCCGGAACGTGCGAAAATGCCGCCCGACCCGCATAGACGGCCATTGAGCCGAGTTGCTCCTCAATGCGCAACAACTGATTATACTTGGCCACGCGGTCGGTGCGACTGAGCGAGCCGGTTTTGATCTGTCTGGCATTGACGGCGACGGCTAAATCGGCGATGAATGCATCTTCCGTCTCGCCCGAGCGGTGAGAGATGACCGTGCCGTATCGATGTCGCTGAGCCAAGTCAATGGCCTCGAGCGTCTCGGTCAACGTACCAATCTGATTGACCTTGATGAGGATGGCGTTGGCGATGCCCTCTTCAATGCCCCGACGTAAGAACTTCACATTGGTGACGAAGAGATCATCCCCCACCAATTGCACCCGTCCACCAAGGGCGACGGTGAGATGGGACCATCCATCCCAATCGGTCTCGGCCATCCCGTCTTCGATGGAGATGATCGGATACTGGCGCACCCAGTCGCTATAGAATTCCACCATCTGCTCGGCAGTGCGTTCGGATCCATCCGACTTCTTGAAGATGTACTTTTTCTTCCGCTTATGATAGAACTCGCTCGCCGCCGGATCCAGAGCGAGGGCCACGTCATCGCCCGGTTTATATCCCGCCTTATCGATGGCCTTGAGGATGAGCTCAATGGCTTCCTCATTCGACTTCAAATGCGGAGCGAATCCGCCCTCGTCCCCCACCGAGGTACTGTAGCCATTCTGCTTGAGAACCGCCTTCAGAGCATGAAAGACCTCAGCGCCCCAGCGGAGAGCTTCGGCAAACCGAGGCGCGCCCAGAGGAACGATCATGAACTCCTGTATATCGACATTGTTATCGGCATGAACGCCACCATTGAGAATATTCATTAAGGGCACGGGGAGGGTACAGGCCTGGACGCCCCCCAAATACCGATAGAGGGGTTGGGCGAGCGCCTGAGCGGCGGCGCGCGCCGCCGCCAAAGAAACGGCGAGAATGGCATTGGCTCCCAATCGTTTCTTGTTCCCCGTCCCATCCAGCTCGATCATCGTGCGGTCGATCATCCGTTGTTCTCGCGCGTCCATACCGATGAGCTTGGGAGCGATGACCTTATTGACGTTGGCCGCGGCTTTCAAAACCCCCTTCCCCCCATATCGCCGTCGATCACCATCGCGCAGTTCGATGGCCTCATTGGCGCCAGTAGAAGCGCCCGAGGGGACGGACGCCCGGCCCAGGGCTCCCCCTTTGAGCCGGATGTCTACCTCCAACGTCGGATTGCCTCGAGAATCCAGAATCTCTCTGGCTATGATGCTCTCAATCTGCGTCATCATATGTCACCCTCCACTCTTCTCATTGCCCCGATGATGGTGTCTCGGCCTCAGGCGCTCCCGAGGCGGGGGACATGCCCCCACCTCGGCGAACGTCATCGTGCTCAGCGCCGTTTCCCCGTCCGAACGGGCGTCAGTCGCAACGTGGCTCGATAGGTGAATGCCGGCCCCCCTCGCCCGGCGACGTCTCGCACGCGAACGAAGTACGAGCCCCCCCGCGGAAGGACGACCTGAAGGAAGGAATCCTTGGAAGAACCGGCATCATCGTTCTCCGCAATGACGCTCCCGTTTTCATCGAGAACGGACACGATGGTGTCCGCCGCCGATGCATCGATCAACGATTGAGCATCAATGTCCACGGTGAGGAGTTCGCCCGCCCCAGCAGCGAACACGAACAGATCGGCATCTCCCGCCGGATCCAGCCGACCCTCAATGATGACATCAGGAACGACCGGATTAGCCGACTCCCTCTCGTCATTCGGTTCGACTTCTCGGAATGAACCCGCGGAACGAAGTCGCACGATAGCTTGATACCGGTAGAGCGGACCCCCTCGCGAATTGGGGACATTGGCGATGCGAATGAAGTAGGAGCCAGCACGAGGGATGATCACTTGGAGGAACGAGTCGCGCGATCCAGCGAAGTCATCGTTCTCGGCCAACACCACTCCATCCTCATCCAACAGCGTGATGAGCGTATTGGCCAGCGAGGGCGGATCCAATGACTGGGCGTTCATGTCGACGATCAGGGCCTGTCCGGCGCGCGCTTGCAGCACATAGACGTCGACATCGCGAGGGGGACTGAGCGTTCCCTCGATCAAGACATCGGGAGTGATGAGCTGGGCCTGGGACAGGCGATTATTGGGTTCCGTATCATCGACCAGCCGGAGTCTCATCCCCTCCCCCACCACCGTGATGGGGATCATGGCCCGGTTGTTCTCTTCGTCGCTCTCCTGGATGGCATTCCCGGCATCGACGTCTATCTCAATGAAATGCGTGCCGGAAGGGACAGTCTCCAGAAGATGCACGGGAACATCCTGGAGGGTGATCGACTCTCCGGGAGCCAAGCTCGTCGTGGGGATCGATTTCAACAACGCCGTCCCCCCTACGTCTCCTTCCTGGCTGAAAAAGCGAATCTCGTTCACCACCAATCCGGCCGCCGCCGTCCCTTCATTCCGGATGGTGAAACTGATCAGCGTCGTGTCACCAGGGCTGAGCATAGCCGAATTGATGCCGACAGCGTCAACGCGCAAGTCGGGTTGTCCCGGCGCCAACCGAGTATCGACCACGGCCCGGTATCCGCTGATGCGATTGAAGTAGTCTTCGAAAGCCCGGCGAAACCGGTCCAGTTTCTCGATCTCGAATGGATTGGGTGTGGTGCCCTCGGGGATGACCAGGATATAGGCTTGCGTCAGCCGCGTCGGCGCTCGGCCAAATCGAGGGATCCGCGGCCCATTTTGACTGATGATCTGATCGATGGTGACGCCGGCGCGCGTTCCTCCGACCGTCACGTCCACTTCGGGCAAGGTGTTCCTCGTTCGCCCCTCCGGATCTTCTGGCTGGGCGATGAAGAACGTCGGCTGGACGTCGCTCGGCGGTCGTAATCCCATGGCGTACTCGTCCAGTGCCCCATACCGCGCCGTGGCTTCGATGGAGGTGAACGTTCCATCTTCGTTATCCATCCATCGGTTGCCGTACATCAGTGAGGCATCGGAATTGAAGAAGAAGCTCCAGTGCGTCAAATCAGAAGCCAGCAGAGCGAAACTGGGCGTCCCACTGCTACTGGTGAACGTCATGAAGGCTAACCATCGGTGAGCCGTCTCGTGTCCGATGATGTCCAATGGCGTGAAGGTGGCGCCCAACTCCTCGTGAGGATCGTTGGGATAAAATCCCAATCGATTCATATTGAGGAAACTCTGCAATCGACCTTCGCTCCCAAAGGCGGCCGGCCCGCCGAAGAAATTCCCTACTGGTCGACCAATGCCCTGAATGTCATTCTGCACCGCCGCGTTGAACGCCAAGGCCGACACGCCGACGAGACTGTTCTGAAACCTTCCCGAACCAAACACTACTAACTGATCATAAAGGTCCTCATGCGTTTCATAGAACTTTCGCGCCACCGCCTGAATATCCAACCCGCGTCCGGTGAAAAACTCGAGCACCGGCTCATCACCGATCGTCTGAGGGAGGTCGCGGCTGAAGTTGATGAGCACGGCACTGGCCGGAGTGTTGCCCGGCGAGAGGCCCACCAGACCACGCGGATTGGTGAGCGTCCGTCCATAATTGAGGCGAATGCGCCCTCCAGCCAGGAGAACGACCTGGAAGGTATTGCTTCCGGGGATCGTACTCCCCACGACATGAACATCGTTCCAGGTGACAATCAGCCGTTCGGGGTCGTCGGCCAATTTCACATGCACGCTCCCCTGCGCGCTGGGATCGTAATTCTCCCAGAACGCCGCGATCTTAGGCGGCCCTTGTCGAAATCCGAGAAACGACAGCGCCGCCGATGGCCGCGTACTGGGATCACCGCGCCCGAACGTCAAATGGCCGTTGGAGTTGACAAATACGGAATCGACCTCGGTCCCATAAAACTGAAAGGGGAACGGAATGGCTACCTGGAGCGAGTCGTCATCGTCCAGTGGAACCGGCGCCCCGAATTCGGCTTCGAACGCTCGCGGAATGGCCAGGATATCATACCCTCCCTCGCCCCGAGGAACGAATTCGATCGATCGATTGTGAAGGTCAAAATTTTGCACCAAGGTGCCATCATCTTCGATGACCGCGATATCCCCAATGTCGGTATTGAGAGACGTGGCGGGGCGAAGAGGCATGGGCGAGGGCTTCCAGTAGGGCCCGTCGTCCACCAATTGCCCGGTATCGCGAATCGGTATCACGCCATCCTCGGAGCCGAGCACGAGGAGGGGGGGATCCGTCGGGACCACAGTGAGACTGACAAACAATCGATTAGGGGGCAACTCGGCGATGGCCACCCAGTGGGTCCCTCCATCGGTCGTCTTGTACACCTTGTTGTCGATGAGATGTGAGTGCACCGGGAAACCAATCGCCGCATAGAGCGTGTGTTCATCCGATGGATGAAAAGCCAATAGCGGTTGATAGGTTCGTCGCGGGAACACGCCGAGCCCCGGGGGCGTGACGGCCTCCCAGTGTTCGCCGCCATCCGTTGTTCTGTAAATCCCATGGACCTCGGTCGAGACGTACACGGTACGGGCATCCCGCCGATCAACGAGAATATGCCTCACCGGGGTCACCGGCCACGGGCCGATGGCTGCCGGAAGTCCCCGATTGACGGCGCGGAAATGTTCGCCGCCATCGTCGCTACGAAACATCCCCTGACCGAGCGCGCCCACGTACACGACGCGGCCATCGCTGGGAGCGACGCCGATCGCCCAGGGCCGCGCCTGAGGTGGAAGACCTTGACCGCGAGAGTGCCACGTCCACCCACCATCCGAACTGACCTGCAAGCCCTTCGATGTCCCGATGAAGAGAGCCGCGTCGGATTCGGCGACGGCGAACGTCTCCTCGGGATAGAGGCGCTGCCAATGCTGATGCGCGGCATGCCACACGAAGAGACCGTCGTCGGTCGCCACATAATAGAGGTTTTCGTCCTGAGGACTGTGAACCAGTTGATGAATGGAGCCGTTGAACGGCACCCCAGCGACTGTCGTGCCGACCTCGTTTTCAGACACAAACCAGGCGAGCGTCCTCCCCTGGTTGACGAGCCATCCCTTTTGCTGACCGGGCACAGCAAAGGAAGTGGTGATGATGGAGAGGGTCGCTCCCAGCAGCAGCCATCTCGCGATCGGACGTCCGCTGTTCCGCGCCATCTCCCGTCCACATGAACTCTTCGCTTGACCCATCATTCCTCACCTCCTTTGCGCGATGTTGTACCCGCCAATTCAATCACAGGCCGCTGTGGATTTCAAATGAGAAACGAATATTTGCTCATGGTCTCATGGCCCCGCCGGGCCCGTCGCCGTGCTGATGTTCAAAAAGGAGAGGGAAAAATGGATCTCCGTTGAGGTTCAATGACCTCGCCTGACCGCGATGGCCCTCCAGTCTCGCTCTGGATGCGCCTTCGGCCCCGATACTGGCGCACTCGATGTGAAGCTTTCCGTCACGAGGAAGCGTGATGTTTTCCTTGGCCCACCGAATGAATCCGGCGAGGAGGATCGCCCCCGGGAAAATTGGGCACACAATGGGGAGCGGCAGATGAGATCTCCAGAGTCTTCACAAACAGATGAAGCCCCTATTGCACAAAGTGAGTGAATGTGATAAATGAAGTTGACGCTCGAGGTGAACAGCCATACCTCCTCATGAAGGAGCGAGGCAAGCCATGCGAATATTGATCGTCGAAGACGATGAGAAAACAGCCTCCTTCATCATACAGGGATTCCGGCAAGCGGGTTTCGCTGTCGATCACGCCGTTGATGGTGAAGACGGGCTTCATTTGGCGACGACCGTACCTTACGATGTGGCCGTTATTGATATTATGTTGCCCCGATTAGATGGGCTCACCCTCATCGAAGAACTTCGACGGCGAAAGGTTCACACACCGATCATTATTCTCAGCGCTAAGCGTGAGGTCGATGACCGGGTTAAGGGCCTTCAAATGGGGAGCGATGATTATTTGACCAAGCCATTTGCCTTCGTCGAGTTGCTCGTGCGAGTGCAGGCGCTCATCCGGCGGGCCCGTCAAACTTCTGAACCAACGCAGTTATCGGTTGGTGATCTCAGCCTGGATCTGCTCACCCGCGAGGTCGTGCGAGCGGGGAGGACCATCACCTTACAGCCCCGTGAGTTCGCCCTTCTGGAATATCTCATGCGTCACGCCGGAAGAGTTGTTTCGAAGACGATGATCCTCGAACATGTCTGGGACTACCATTTCGATCCTCAAACGAATGTGGTTGACGTACTCATCTGTCGGCTGCGCAATAAGATAGATCGGGGATTCGATCAAAAACTCATTCACACCATCAGAGGGGTTGGCTATGTTCTTAAGGTTTCTTAATCGCACGCGGCGCACGATTGGGTTCCGATTGACCATCTGGTATTCCCTCCTCTTCATTGTGAGTTCGCTGATATTGTTTGGGGTGGTTTACGCCCTCCTCTCCTCATCGCTGCGGCAGCGAGACCGAGAAACGGTACAATTGAAATTGAGTGAGTACGCCACCGAATATGAACGAGGGGGCCTCGAGGCGGTTAAAAGGAAAATCACCACTGAGAAGAGGCTCGCCAGGCAGAATCCCCTTTTCGTTCGCATCGCCGATCCGAATAATCGAACGATCTTTCTCAACATCCCTGATCGATGGGACGACTATGACTGGCACCAACTCGAATCGAGAAAAGTCGAGGCTCCCCGACAGTGGATCAATCTTCCTGCAGAAGGCGATGGGATCAGCTTGGAGAGAGAAGATCCCTGCGTGATCGCCTCATTGCGCCTCCCCGATTCTTTCCTTCTTCAGGTTGGAACGAATCCAGAGATGCGCGAAGAGATCATGGAGCGGTTGGGCAGCATTTTCACCCTCATCGTTATACCCATGCTCCTGCTCGGCTTCACTGGAGGTGCCTTCTTGGCCTTTCGAGCGCTACAGCCTATCCGCCGTCTCACCCAGACCGTTCGATTCATCATCACGACGGGCCGAGTAGAAGCTCGTGTGCCTATTCGCCATACCGGTGATGAGCTCGACGAGCTGAGCATTGTGTTCAACAAGATGCTGGACAGAATCGAGACGCTCATTGAGGGGATGCGGTGTTCACTGGATAATGTCGCTCACGATTTACGAACCCCGATGACCAGATTGAGAGGGATGGCCGAGATGGCGCTACAATCAGATCACACCATCAACGGTTATCGAGAAGCTTTGGTGGAATGCCTTGAGGAATCGGACTATCTTCTCACCATGCTGAACACTCTGATGGATATTTCCGAAGCAGAGAGGGGGATTATGAGGTTGAATTTGGCGTCCGTGAACCTCACCCGGGTGATAAGCCAAGTCGTCGAGCTCTATCGTTACGTGGCGGAAGAAAAAGCGATTCATCTCGATGTGAGATGCCCACCGGAGCTTCACCTGACCGTGGACCGGAATCGAATCCAACAGGTCTTGGCGAACCTCCTGGATAACGCCATCAAATACACCCCTTCGGGAGGCATGGTGGCGGTTGAGGCTCACTCGGCCCAACACCAAGTGATGATTGTCGTCCGAGATACTGGCGTTGGAATTCCCCCTGAGGAGCTCCCGAAGATTTGGGAGCGCCTTTATCGAGGCGATAAGAGTCGCTCCCAGCGGGGCCTCGGACTCGGATTGAGTCTGGTTCGAGCCATCGTCCATGCCCATGGGGGATCGGTCGATGTTCACAGCGAACCCAATCGGGGATCGCAGTTCATCCTCACTTTCCCCATGAACCCCAATGTGAGCCGGTAATTTCATCTCGTCCCCAATCCTTTCAAAACTGTAATCTTCCGGAAAGACGCCCGTAATGTTCTTTCCTCTATACTGACCCCTAGAGAAAAAAGGGGGTAACAACGATGAACCGAAGCAAACATCCTATGAGAGAACGAACGCTTGCGCTGAGTGCCATCATGATCGCGTTCAGCCTGGTAACGTATCTGGAGAGGGGGGATAATCACCCGAACGGAAACTCACTCGTCAAAGGAGACGTCCAGGATCAACGGATCACCATGACATTCCCCCGGAAAGGGATGATCATTCATCCTTACTCCGACCGTCCGGGCTTCCAGGTTGACCGGGTGAGAGCGAATGCGGCCGCTGCCCTCCAGAACACACTGTCCGCTCAAGGGAAACGGGCTCAAGGTGATAGCCGTATCAGGGAGACGCGAGCCCGCGCCGTGGAACGAGATGATGAGGTCGATGAGGAGGGGCGTTTCACTGAGTCCTTCAACCTTGCCGAGTGCTCCTTCTCTTCGCTGGGTCGCCATCCATATTTCATCTTGGTGCCTGGCTATCAGCTTACTCTTGAGGGAAAAGAAGAGGGCGAGCGCGTTCGGCTCACAATAGCTGTGTTAGATGAGACGAAAGTGATCGACGGCGTAGAGACCAGAGTTGTCGAAGAGAGAGAGTTTCGCGATGGTGAGTTGGTCGAAATATCGAGGAATTACTTCGCCATATGTACTCAGACTAACAGTGTGTTTTATTTCGGTGAAGATGTGGAGCTCTATGAACAGGGGGCGATCAAAAGCCGCCGGGGTTCCTGGCGAGCAGGGCTCAACGGCGCCCACGCGGGACTTTTCATGCCAGGAATTGTGTTGCTCGGAGCGAGGTACTTTCAAGAAGTGGCACCGGGTCTGGCCATGGATCGAGCGGAGATCGAGAGTGTAACAGAAGTCCTGGAAACTCCCGTAGGACGGTTCACTCATGTGTTGGAAATAGAAGAGTCCACCCCCTTAGAGCCAGGTGTTGAGGAAATCAAGTTCTATGCTCCCGGCGTCGGCCTCGTCAAGGATGGACCGCTCGAGGTGGTCGCCATTCAACGCCCATCTCAAGCTGTGAGGAACAGGAACCCTCTTCAAGAAGAGGAGAACCGGTCAGAACCGAACGGCCAGGTGGTTCCATGAAGGGATGCCGCCGCTTCAGAAACACGACATTGGTGACCAGGGAACACTCACTGCCTATATGACGATGGAAGATGGGCTTGAGTGATCGCTCACAATTGGCGCGGAATGCTATCGTACTTCTCGGCTTCATCCTGATCATTGGGTTAGGCTGGAGCACCGTTTATCGATCAGGTCCTCATACGTTCGGCGAGACAACATGGGGTTCAAGAGTTCATCGAACAGACTTCACCGTTTATCAGGCTGCGGGACGGGCTGTAGTCGCTGGAACAGACATATACCAAGCCCACAACCGACGCCACTGGTACTTCATGTATCTCCCACTCTTCGCCATAGCGATGGTACCATTCGCGCGAATGAACGCGTTTTGGGGCTCTTTGCTATGGTACATATTCTCGCTCGGTATGATGGCCCACGCACTTTCCCTTTCGGTCCGCGTGGCACGAAAGTCTTTCCCCGATAGCCGAATAGGGGAGTTCTGGTTATACACGTTGACGGCACTGTTGGTGCTCTGGCCGGCGATGTCCGCCCTGGCCCGAGGACAAGCCGCGATCCTGGTCAGCTATTTAGTCATTGCGAGTGCGTGGTTCTCTTTACAAGAACGGTATGACTGGGCGGGGTTCTGCCTCGCGGCCAGCATCATCGTAAAGGTTTTTCCAGCACTTCTGCTCGCGTACTTCCTCGTTCTACGCAAACTGCGGAGTGTTGCAGTTACCACCGTCTTCCTGGTGCTCTTCCTGTGGATCATTCCCGGTGCCGTGCTGGGGATGCGACAGAATGCGCAATTCCTTCGTGAGTGGTGGGTCACCATTGCCCTCCCCGCCATGAGACCCGAACAGGCCAGAGAGAACATTCGCTTTTCTCAACTCATCAATCCTTACATTCCAAAGAATCAATCCCTGCAGGCTCTCTTAATCCGTGAGTTGGCTGACGCCGCTGCTGAGTCTCCTCGTCCTGATCGAGAACGTCTTGCCCGGCGGATGGCCACGGTGATCGGTATTCTCCTGTTCCTGCTCACCATTTGGGCATCTCCGGGGAGAGGAAAAGACCAGCATGATCAAGACGCCGTCCTCCAGTTCTGTCTCATCATTCCCATGATGTTGTTCGTGTCACCAGTATCATGGATGCAAAACTATACATTATTGGCCCTACCATTGGCCGTTGCGCTGTCGGCCGCCAGCCGCACAACGCCTCATCCTATGACGTGGATGTTCCGCCTGGCCTTGATCATATACTTTGCGGCCAATCTGATATCGCTCGCCCTGCGCCCCTTTTACGGTCACGGTGCCTTGTTGTGGGGCGCAATGGTACTTTGGGGTGCTTTTGTCCGGGCCGCGGTCAAAGCCCGACGATCCAGACGGTGGCCCACGGGCGGGCTAATCGCGCATGGCCGAGACCACTCACAAACACCGTCATCCACTAGACAAGGAGGGTTGCCATGACAAGCGAAAGATGGCGGAGCTCACTGCCCCTATTGATGGGCCTTTTGTTCGCTTGGCCTATACTATCGGTCGCTCATTCCCAGAGGTCGCCAGCACTCACGACCACGCTGCAAGCAAAACGGTTTGTGTTCAAGGGTGCTCCCTTACAGTCGGCCTACACGTCCCGCCGGTCAATGGGGCAAGACCACGCGCCCGCAACACCACATCAGCTGTCATCTGGACGTAGATCCGACCAACGCTCCTCCCTCAATGCTCAGCAAGGACCACGCATAGCGAGCTTGGTGAAAAACCTCGCTTCAAGCTTGGTGAGAAACCTCGCTTCAGGCAGTGACTTTCTTTGGTCATTGATTCCGTCGACTCCCCCAGTCCCCCGACTCCTCCGTAGCCTGGCGACCAGACACGGGCGAGTCCCTCCCGAGAGACTCACCGTTGTTCGGCGGGGCGACTTCGCTCTCAACGAAAGGAGAACGGGTGAGGAGCCCTTGGTCCAACAGCTCATACTTCGTGTCGTGACTTGGAATATCAATCGAGGCGGGCAGTACGAAAAGATCCTTCGGGCACTCAAACAGGCATTACCCGCCGACATTTATTTGCTTCAGGAAGTGGATTGTCAGGTTCGCCGCACCCACTACCGAAACGTAGCCAAGGACCTGGCACGACAACTCAAAATGAACTATGCCTTCGGTATCGAGTTTCAGGAACTCGGCGAAGGAAAACCCGGACACCCTGCGCTTCATGGACAAGCCACACTCAGTCGCTTCCCCATCAAGCGAGCCCGCGTCCTGCGATTCCGCCACCAACCGAAGAAGTGGTCTCATGACTGGTTCCAGCCTCGCCGGGGTGGACGCATGGCTCTGGTCACCGAAATCGAAACACCAGCCGGCTCGCTCCTCGTCTACAATACCCATTTAGAAAGCCGGACAAGCGGATTGGGCCGAGCGAGGCAACTGCATGAGATCTTCGTAGACATCGGGCGCCAGAACTACAGCGGTCCGGTACTCATCGGCGGTGACCTGAATACGAAGGAGCAGCCTCGATCTCCTGTACTCAACCTGGCTCGGCTCTATCGAGCTAAGATCCTTCCCTCCCCAACGAGCATTCCTCTCGCCCATAGACAAAAGTGGCTCGATTGGATTTTGACTCTAGGAGTCACGCCCATTTCGGCAAGAATCCATACTCAAATTACCGGATCGGATCACAAGCCCCTCTCTGTGGAACTCCAATTGGGAATCAAACTGGACCGATCGATGACCCATACGCTCAGACTCCCCCCACATCCGGTTTCATTTGCCACATTGGGAAACACCACTCCCAGAACGATCTCGGATTCCCTCGAAAAACCGAATCATGGTCAGTCGCAATAGTAACCCCCAATGAGTTTTAACGATCACGTTCGCCACCCCCGGGCTCCGAATGGTCCGGGCCGGTTTGCCATCGCCAGCAGTCCCACTTCGTGGAGCAATTCTTGAGCGCCGGAGACGAACCGATCCAGAAAGGTATTGACGTGGCGCCCGAGCGTTTCTTCATCCCCTGACGGGCGGCGCATGTTAAACACATCTTGGGGCAACCAGCGCCACAGCTCCTCGATGAGATTGCGCCCGCGGGGGTAGAGGGAGCATACGCACCAGCTCAATGCGCGGCAACCTGGCGAGCGTTTTCAAGACATCGGCATGCTGAGTGAATTGACCAAATGAATCCGCCAAGCAGAGGCATGCCGTTGATCCCCACGCATATAGTTCCAAATCCAGCGGCCTTGACGGGAACCTTTGGAAGTAACAGCTCTCCCCCTGGGGCGCTTCTCCCTCAGGCCTCTGGCGCAGCCGTTTGACCAACTTCTCTTCCCAGTCAGAGTCATCCCCTTCGGGGACCGGCGTGCTGACGCGCAATCAACCCGGCAGCCCCTCGAGTTCATAGACGTTTGGCCAGTTGTAGTCGGTGTCTTGATTCCGCCGCCTCGACAACCCCTGTCGAGCCACCCCATCGTCGTCGGTAACCTCTCGGATGACCGCACAACGTTCCCGTACAGCGGGACGGAAATCGCCCGAGGGGATAAGGAGGGACATTATCTCGCTAAGCGTTCGTGGAGAGCACAAAGAAAAGGGGCTCCCAGGGGGGAGCCCCTCAGATCTGGCGGTTCGGCGGTATAGCCGGTCGCCTTTAGAACTCCATCTCACCGCCGCCCGGCGTGGGCGCCGCGGCTTTCTTCTTCTCCGGGACCTCCGAGACCAAGGCTTCGGTGGTCAACATGAGCCCGGCGATGGAGGCCGCGTTCTGGATGGCGATCCGCGTCACCATGGCCGGATCGATGACCCCGGCTTTCACCAGGTCTTCGTAGACCTCGGTCTGGGCATTGAACCCATAGTTGTCGTTCTTGTTCGACTTGACTTTCTCCACGACGATGGAGCCTTCATGACCGGCGTTCTGAGCGATCATGCGCAACGGCTCTTCCAGGGCGCGACGAACGATGTTGACGCCCGTCTGCTCATCGGCGTCATCCAGCGTGAAATCGTCCAACGCCCTGAGCGCGCGAATGTACGCGACGCCGCCGCCGGGCACGATCCCTTCTTCTACGGCGGCTCGGGTGGCGTGCATGGCATCTTCGACGCGGGCTTTCTTCTCCTTGAGCTCCGTCTCGGTGGCCGCTCCCACTTTGATCACTGCCACGCCGCCGACCAGTTTGGCCAGTCGTTCCTGCAGCTTCTCGCGATCGTAGTCAGAGGTCGTCTCCTCGATCTGAGCGCGGATCTGCCGGACGCGAGCTTCGATGTCCTGCGCCTTACCCGCTCCTTCCACAATGGTCGTGTTGTCCTTGTCCACGACGATCTTCTTGGCTCGACCCAGATCTTCCAGACGCACATTCTCCAGCTTGATGCCCAGATCCTCGGTGATCGCTTTTCCGCCGGTGAGAATGGCGATATCCTGGAGCATCGCCTTGCGCCGATCGCCAAATCCCGGCGCTTTCACCGCACAGACCTGAAGCGTTCCCCGCAGCTTGTTGACGACCAACGTGGCTAACGCCTCGCCCTCGACGTCCTCGGCCACGACCAAGAGCGGTTTGCCCGCCTTGGCGATCTGTTCCAACAACGGGAGCAGGTCCTTCATCGAGCTGATCTTCTTCTCGTGCAACAGGATGTAGGCATCCTCGAGGACGCACTCCATGCGCTCGGCATCGGTCACGAAATAGGGCGACAAGTACCCCCGGTCGAACTGCATCCCCTCGACGACCTCCAACTCCGTCTGCAGCGTCTTGGACTCCTCGACGGTGATCACGCCGTCCTTGCCCACTTTGTTCATCGCTTCGGCGATCAGGTTCCCGATGGTCGCATCTCCATTGGCCGAGATCGTCCCCACATGAGCGACGGCATCGCCTTTGACCGGCTTGGCCAATCTCTTGATCTCCTCAACCACGCGCTCCACAGCCTTCTCGATACCTCGCTTCAGGGCCATGGGGTTGGCGCCGGCAGCCACCATCTTGATCCCTTCGCGGAAAATGGCCTGCGCCAGTACCGTCGCCGTCGTCGTCCCATCGCCGGCGACATCTGATGTCTTGGAGGCCACTTCCCGCACCATTTGCGCTCCCATATTCTCCAGCTTGTCCTCGAGCTCGATCTCCTTGGCCACCGTGACCCCATCTTTAGTGATCACCGGCGACCCGAACTTCTTCTCCAATACGACGTTTCGCCCCTTGGGGCCCAGGGTCACCTTCACCGCCTCAGCCAGCTTATTGACTCCCCGGAGGATGGCCTGACGCGATTCTTCACCATGAACGATTACCTTTGCTGTCATATCCCCTTACACCTCCTTGACAAGAGTTTGGTCACTTGCTCGCAGACTTGGTCTTCTTGGCCGTCTCGATGACGCCAAGGATCTCATCCTCTCGCAGGATGAGATATTCTTCTCCGTCGATCTTCACTTCGGTCCCCGAGTACTTGCCAAACAGTACCCGGTCACCGACTTTGACATCCATCTCCAATCGGGTGCCATTGTCCAGGATCTTGCCGTTGCCCACAGCAACGACCTCACCCTGTTGCGGCTTCTCCTTGGCCGTATCAGGAATGATAATCCCCCCACGAACTTCTTCTTCGGCTTCCAAACGCTTAACAACGACGCGGTCATGTAACGGGCGTATGCTCAGTGCCATAACTACCTCCTTCGTCTTTGGGATGATGTCGGTTCCAAAATCTGAACCAGGCGCTATTATAATTTCTGAGTCTTGAATTGTCAAGATACCGCCACGCAAAATTCGCTCCCCTTCCCCGGGAAGGCTCGTGATCCACGGGGATCGGACTCAACTCGTTTTTTCGGTTAGAGTTAAAGCTGGCGCCCTCCCTTCTCCCACCAGCCGACTTGATTTTTTCCATCCCATCCACCATACTGAGGAGGAAGGATATGTCGACATCGCCCACTCTCTCGATTGTCATCCCGGCCTACAATGAGGCGGCGAGGATTGAGAGGAGTCTGGCCCAGATATTCACCTATCTGGGCGCCCGAGCTGGCTCCGGTGAGATCATTGTCGTCGATGATGGATCGACCGATGGGACGGCGGAGATCGTTCGGCGGTTCGGGCGAACTCGCCCATGCTCCCCGGTTCGCCTGGTTGTGCTCTGTAATGATCACAATCAGGGGAAGGGCTACAGCGTCAAGCGAGGGGTACTCCATGCCCGGGGAGAGGTGGTCGCCTTCACCGATGCTGACCTGTCGGCGCCCATCACCGAGCTCCCCAAGCTGATAGGGCCGATCGAACGGGGCGAGTGCGATATTGTCATCGGTTCGCGAGCGCTGGATCGGCGTCTCATCGGGAAGCGCCAGCCCATCTGGCGGGACTATGCCGGCCGATTGTTCAACCTGCTGATGCGCGTGATCCTCGGGTTGAGATTCAAAGATACCCAGTGTGGGTTTAAGGCCTACCGCCGACTGAGCGTTCTCTCCATCTTCCAGGAGCAACGCATCTACGGGTTTGCCTTCGATGTGGAGATCCTCTTCCTGGCGGCCAAACGGGGACTCCGGATCGCCGAGGTGCCGGTGGTATGGAATCACATGCCGGGCAGCCGCGTTCACCTGTGGAAGGATTCCGTGCGGATGTTCCTGGAATTGCTCAAGATCCGCTGGTACGACTGGCGTCACCGGTATGCTGATGCCGGGGCGCTGGCTGCCCGCGCTCCTCACTGACGGCCAATCATCTTCAGGAACTCCTTCTCGGTCAAGGTCGGGACGCCCAACTGCCGGGCCCGATCGAGTTTCGATCCCGGCTCTTCGCCGACAATGACGTAATTCGTTCTCCGACTCACCGCGGAGGCGACGCGCCCGCCCAATTGTTCGATGAGGCGACTGGCTTCTTCGCGGGTCATGGAAGCCAGTCGTCCGGTGAGGACGAACTGCAGCCCGGCCAGTCTGGTCTCCCGCCGGACCGCCTTCGGCTCTCGTCTCATCCGGACGCCGGCGGCCTCCAGCCGACTGATCAGCTTTCGATTGCGCGGTTCGCGAAACCACTCATAGATCGACCGCGCCACAATGGGACCGATTTCGGGTATGGCTTCCAGCTCCTGCTCGGAGGCGTTCATCAGCGCCTGGATGGAATCATAGTGCTCGGCCAGGATCTGAGCCGTCCGCTCGCCCACGTGTCTGATGCCCAAGGCGAAAATGAGCCGATAGAACTCGCGGTGCTTGCTCGCCTCGATTTGCCCCAGGAGCTTCGTCGCCGATTTTTCGCCCATTCGCTCCAGGCTCATCAGCTCAGTCTTCTTCAGGTGGTAGAGGTCGGCGAAATCCTTGACCAGCCCGCGGTCAACCAGTTGGTCGATGAGCGCATCGCCCAGCCCCTCAATGTCCATGGCCCGGCGGTGAGCGTAGAACTTGAGTCCCGCTTTCAACTTGGCCGGACAGGTGGCCGAGATGCATCGTCGGATGGCTTCGCCCGGTGGTCGCACCACCCGCCCCCCACAGACGGGGCACCGGTCGGGCATCTTGAACGGTTTCTCTCGGCCCGTTCGCCTTTCAGGGATGACCTTCACCACCTTGGGGATCACATCCCCGCTCCGCTCCACCAAGACCCAATCACCGATCTTCAGGCCGAGCCGCTCAATTTCGTCTTCATTGTGCAATGTGGATCGGGTGACGGTGACCCCGCCGATCTCCACCGGCTCCAGGATGGCCACCGGCGTGAGCGCACCGGTCCGCCCCACCTGAACGATGATATCCTTGATCCGCGTGGTCGCTTGCCGAGCGGGGAACTTATAGGCGATAGCCCATCGGGGGGCCTTGGCCGTGGCGCCGAATTCTTCCTGGAGTGCCGTCTGGTTGACCTTGACCACGATGCCATCGACTTCGTAAGCAAGAGCATCTCGCCGCTCTTTGAACTGCTCGTAGTAGTTGATCACGTCCTCGATGCCGGAGCAGAGCCGGTTGTGCGGATTCACCTTGAACCGCGCTCGCTGGAGCCATTGGAGCGCCTCCCAGTGCGTCGCGAAGGGATGCTCATTATCGACCAACAGAGCATAGCAGAAGATATCCAGCTTCCTCTGGGCCACGATGCGCGGATCCAGCAGCTTGAGGGTCCCCGCCGCCGCATTACGGGGATTAGCAAACAGCGGCTCGCCAGCTTCGGCCCGTTCCCGATTGAGTTCGGAGAAGGCGTCCCGGGACAAAAAGACTTCGCCTCGGACTTCGATCAGCACCCGGTCACGGGGGGATGAGCGCCGTTTCGAGATGAGCTCAGAGAGCGCCTCGTCATCCAGGACCAAGGGGATGGAACGAATCGTACGGGCGTTTTCGGTGACCACTTCCCCACGCACGCCATCGCCGCGCGTCACGGCTCGAACCAGCCGACCCTCCGAGTAATGAAGCGCCAGACTCACCCCATCGATCTTCAGCTCGCTCACGTAATTGAACGGGCGCCCGGCGGCCAGTTTCCGGAGTCGACGGTCGAACTCGCGAATCTCGGCCTCCGAGTAACTGTTATCCAGCGACAGCATGGGACGGGCATGGACGTAGGTTTCGAACCCTTCTACCGGTTGACCGGAAACCCGTCGGGTGGGGCTATCGGGAGTGATGAACTGAGGGTACTGTTCTTCCAGCCGACGGAGTTCATGGACGAGTTGGTCGTACTCGAAATCGGAGATCACCGGATCGTTGAGCACGTAATAGCGATAGTCGTGATAGCGAATCTGCTCGCGGAGTTTTTCGATCTTCCGGCGGATCTGATCGAGCTTCTGAGCCATGTTTCCTCCTCCTTCCACGGCCAGACGGCCGATCGCGGTCACCAGCCCATCTTCACGAGAGGACTTCCCGCCGCACGGTGAGCGCCTCGATACGTTCGAGGTCGATCTCATACCCGAGCCCTGGCTCGGTGGACACGGAGATCGTTCCCTGAGGAGTGACCTCGATGGCGGGATCGATGATATCGTGCTCCCAATACCGCTTGCTCGCCGAGACATCGCCAGGAAGCGTGAATCCTCTCAATGTGGAGAGGGCCACGTTGTGAGCCCGACCGATGCCCGATTCCAACATTCCGCCGCACCATACGGAAACACGCCGTTCGGCGCAATAGTCGTGAATGCGCTTGGCTTCAGTATACCCGCCGACCCGCCCCAACTTGATATTGATGATGCGACACGCCCCGATCTCCAAAGCCTGACGGGCGTGGCGCACCGTCGGGATGGATTCGTCCAAACAGATCGGGGTCTGCAGTCGACGTTGGAGGGTGGCGTGATCGACGAGGTCGTCAAAGGCCAAAGGTTGCTCGATCATCATCAAGTTGAAGGCATCCAATTGCTCCAGAACCGGAGCATCCTGCAGCGTGTAGGCGGCGTTGGCATCGACCATCAAGCGGACGGTGGGGAAGCGCTCACGAACTCGGGCGACGCAGTCCACGTCCAGTCCTGGCCTGATCTTCAGTTTGACGCGCTGATAGCCGGCGGCCACTTCCTGTTCGATTCTCTCCAGCAACTCCTCCACCGTGGGTTGAATGCCGATGGAGACGCCACAGGGAATTTCTCGCCGCTCACCACCTAACAGCTGCCAGAGCGGGCGCCCCTCTCTTCTGGCCTGAAGATCCCAGCATGCCGTCTCCAGTGCCGCTTTAGCCATCTGATGACCGCGAATGGGCGTCAGGCGTTCGGCGATCTCCGAGGGATGAGCCAGTTCCTGGTTGAGGATGAGTGGGACGGCAAACTCGGTGAGGATCAACCACGCCGTGTCTGTCGTCTCATGGTTGTAAAACGGCGTCTCGCCGGCCGTGCACTCGCCCCACCCTTCCGCCCCATCGCCATCGCGGACCCGGAGCAGAACAATGCGCCGGCGCTCGGTTCGGCCAAAGCTCGTCTCGAATGGAGCGATGAGCGACATCTGAATTTCGCGGAGTTCTACTCGTTCGATTCTCATACGCGATCCTGGTAGAGAAGATATTGATACCCAGAGCCATCCTGGCTCGGTGCAACACCTCCGGCATAAAGGCCGGCGGCGAACAACTCCGTAAACTGACGGCGCACGTCTCGTTGCCAGGCCCGCGCTGCCGCCGGGTCCTGAGCTTTGATCACATTGATATCCCGCGGGATGACCACCGTCGCCACTGGCGGCCGAGAGTCCCGATGGCCGCAGAGCCGACGTCGAACGCGCGAAGAATCCACATGCCATTCGATGACTAATCGATCGGTATCCAGCCCCTGGTGCAAGGGACTGCTACTGGGCGGACCGAAGAAATTCACTTCATAGTTTCGCGCGATCGCTCCCAGCGTGTTGAGATTGAAATGGGCATTGACGGCCTGTAATGGATCGAACGTCCAGATGATGAGATCCCGCCCCCGGGCCATCGCCCACTCCCGTTGCCGAAGTTTCAACTGACGACCGATGCCTCGATTCTGATACTCGGGACTCACGGCCAGGATGTTGGAGTAATAGCAGAGTCTCCCTTTCCAGCAGGCGAACAGCGCGCGAGTGAACCCCACTAACCGGCCATCAGTGGTGAAGGCGCCCAGCGTGAATCCTCCGGTATGCCGGGTGACCACATAGGCATAGGGGGGGATCACATCGACATCCGAACTCTGCCAAACGCGGCGTTGGAGGTGAACGCACTGGTGAAAGTCATCGGGCGTCACGCATTCGCGAATGTCAATCCCCACCATGATCTCCTCACTGTGCGTGCGTGCTCCGTCGATGGAGATTCTACGTCACCGCCATTTGACTTGGCAAGAGAGGGTCCAGCCTGAGGGAATCTCATCCTTCGCCCTTCTCAGAACCCTCCTCTCCATCAGCGGTTCTCTCCCCTCACGGTCGTCTCAACAGATCGAGGACGCGCTCGATGGGCGTCCCCAGGCCAATAGACAGTGAACCGGCATGGGCGCGATCTTCGATTTCGGCCGTGACCATGCCAATGACGCGGCCCTCGCCGTTGAAAATCGGGCTGCCGCTATACCCGCTCTGAATGGGACCATCCAACTGAATGAGATTACGGCTCACCTTGCTCACCGTCGTTCGCCGAAGCGTCGTCGTCGCCCGGTCCTGCTCCGTGGTCCTCAATAGATCCGACCCATAAGGGAATCCAATGAAGGCCACCTCGTCGCCTTGATGCACCTCGCCGAGGTGGGGTTCGACAGCCTCGATCACGGGCATCTGGCGAGGTGGGGGAATGTGAAGAATGGCGACATCCAACGGCTTCGACGCTCGGTACAGTGAAGCCGCTATGGCCTCATCGGCCCGATGATCGGCGAAGATCACGCGGAGCGAGGTGATGTGTGGTTCGCTGCCGGGCACGCGCAATTCAGCGTCGTACTCCCAGGGACGAATGATATGGTAGTTGGTCGCAATGAGCCCGCGCGCGTCTATGGCGAATCCGGTTCCTTCACTGGTCCCCTGAGAGACTACCTGACCGTGCTGGTCGACGAATTCGAAGGTCACCGTCACCAGGACAACCGCGGATTGATTCCGCTCAGCGATGTGGGCAAACGTATTGGTCGGCGCACTGGACGGGAGTCCATCCGCCTCCCGCCGGATGATCCCCAAGTAGACCAGTAGAGTCACGGCCAGCGCCGTCAGGATGACCAGGAGGGCCACCAGCCGACGCCATGGCGATGACGCCTGGCGAATGGCGGCATCGATCATGAGCTCTACCGTTCGCCCGCCAAACCGGCGCGAGGGACGATCGGACAGCTCATCAATGGGCATCGCTCTCCATCCCGCTGAAGGGGAGATGGTGGTCCCTCGCGTCCACGGCCGCTGGATGATCTTGTCGACGTCCTGTTTCGCTTTCACATCGAACAACAGATGGGGGCCTTTTCGTCCGAATTGGATCACGCAACCAGGGTGGAGCGACGCCTGCTGGATGCGAACCCCATTGAGATACGTTCCATTGGTACTCTGCAGATCGCGAATGACGAACCGATCGCCTTCCAGCCGAATCTCGGCATGGTGGGCTGAAGCTCGAAGATCCTGAGTGGTGAAAACGACGTCGTTATCCGGGGCGCGCCCTAACCGGATGGGATCATGATCGAGAATCTCTCGCCGCCCCGCCTGTCCCCCCGACAGGTGAGTGAGCACGATGACCTTGTCTGAACCACTTACCCACACACTGAAATACCTTCCCCGCTCGGTTAGATTGTAGGCCGCTCGTCACGGAATGCAAGCCGCGTCGAGCCGAACGACGATTCGTTATGCTCCGTACCCTCAGTTGGCCGGCTCATGGGCGGCGACCAGGTCTATCGTCGCCGTGCCGAACTTGCCTTGAACGCGCGCCCGGAGAGGCCACCGATGATCATCATCGGCCAGCCAAATATCCATCCGCCCGTTTTGGCGAATCAACCTCCCTTCGCCGAAGATGAGGGGCTCCAATTTCCAGGCGTCGAATGGGCCCAGTCGCGTTTTGAGGGATTCCCGCCCCACGACTTTCACAGTGACGTGAAACGTTTCGCCCGAATCGCTGACCGGAATCTCGAACGTTCGACCTCCGCTGAGAGGCAGGGCGCGCAAATAGTAGATGCCCGAGACGACATCTTGAACCCAGGAGGGGCTGGGGTATACCTTCACTTCCGGTTGAGCCCCCACCGTCGTCAGATCGCGCTTGATCAAGCGCACGCTGCTGTCTTCGAACACGGCCAACTCGAATTTTCTTCTCCGACGCTCGCGCATCTGCTTTCGCGTGCGGTGGACGTCGAAATCGGCCGGGTTGACGAACGACTCGAATTCGTACTTGAGATCGAGTCCCAACAGGCTCGGCCAGAATCCTTCGGCCACGGCGACGCCTCGAAACCAGTAATCGCCGACCAGCGGGCGCTCGGTGGATCGCCCGAACGTCAACGTGATCCGGCCGATTTTCCCCGAGATGAGGAGCTTTGAATAGCGAGCCTCATAGATGAGCGTCTCTCCCTCTGCGAAGGGGAGAGGAGCGATGAGCTGAAGAGATCCTGGAGTCGATTGGCCCGTCTCCTCATCGGCGAACGAAGCGGCTCGTCCCACGACGACTTTGATCAACAGGATGACGATGACCAGCGCCAAGCCCAGCCCCACTCGATACTCGCGATGAGATCGATAGAGCTGGAGACTATAGGGCCGTCCCCTCCCCGCCCGATAGGGCGTGAGGCGAGGCAAGACGGCGGGTACAGCCCTCTCATACTGCGGATACTCCCCGGGGAATAACTCCCGGAGATGAGAAGACTCCCGCACCATGGCCGACGAGAAGAGCAAGACGAACAGGATCACAAAACTCACCACCAGGATCACCTCGCCCGCGGCCACCGTCACTCCCAATCCCAAAAGAAACGACCCCACATAAAGGGGATGGCGCACGTAGGCATATGGTCCCCAGGTGATCAATTGTTCATCTTTCCGGATATACCCGGCCGCCCAGGCGCGCATCGCGAGTCCCACCAGCGCAATCAAACTGCCAATCAGTAGAGAGCGGGGCGTGGGCCGGGCGAGGATCAAAACCATCGCGCCGAATAACGAACTGAGCGGCACGCGCCAGCGCTGCAACGTCGCTTGAAGATTAGTTCGCCCGCTCAGCAACCGCTGGCCTATGTGGGGCGTCTGGTGAACGTCTGACATCGGAGAGCCTCCTTTCAATGGCTCGTTTCACCTCATCAACCGGGACTGCGATGTACGATTCGTCGTTGCCTCGCCGTCGATAATACGGGCTCACCTTGGCCCGTGGGTCCTGGACGACGATGTCGTGAGGGGAAAACGGGCCATTGCGCCTGGCCGGCGTGGGCCCGAAAATCGCCACGATCGGCGTTCGGCGCGCCGCCGCCAGATGGAGCGGCCCCGTATCGCCGCCGATGAACAGCCGCGCTCGATCGGCGAGCACGGCGAGCTGTTTGAGCGTACAGGCGAACGGGATCGCTGATCCCCGCGCCCGCCGCCTCACCTCCTCAGCCAGGGCCTCTTCGCCGGGCGCGTGGGTGATCACGCTGACCAACCCATGCTCGGACCACAAATAGTCACAGATAGCGGCGTAGTTTTCCGGCGCCCATCGTTTTCCCTTCCAGTTGCCGCCAGGGTTCACAATGGCGAAGGCTTCAATGGCCAAGGCGTTCAATCTGGCGGCGATGAGATTGCAGTCCTCCTCCGAGATGCTCATAGGGAACTCATATGCTCCGCCCGGCGACGCGCCCAGCGCTCGAACCAGCGCCAGATTCTTCTCAATCACATGCCCCTCATCGGAAACGGGAACTTGCTCGGTGAGGAAGAGCGCACTCGGCTTCTCTCGCAAGCAAGCCGTGTCAAAGCCGATTCGGCGACGTGCTCCGGACAGGAACAAGACCAGACCGGATTTGAGCAACCCTTGGAAATCCAATCCCACGTCGAATCGGCCAGCCCGCAATACCGTCAGCGCTGACCGCATTCGCCGCCAGGTAGAAGGAGATGACCAGCGGCGCCGCCAGGCGCGCGTATCGATTTCGATGACCTCATCGAGACAGGGATTATCGCGAAGCAGCGATGCGGACGGCCGCTCCACGACCCATGAGATGTGTGCCGCCGGGAACTGCCGTCGCAGAGCCGCCAAAGCGGGCAGCGTGTGAATGACGTCACCGATGGAACTCAACTTGACGATGAGAATGTTCATCCTGCCCAACAGTTCGCTCTCGGCCGCGGGCGGCGACGAGCGTCATGATGAGTGATGCAAGATCCACTCCACCGCAGCGAGCACATGCTCGGCGATATGGTCCGGGGGCCGAGGCCACGTATGTCGCTGATGCTCATATTCCCCGCGCCCATATCCGGTCAAAACGAGGATGCCTGTGGCTCCCACGCGGTGAGCCAACTCCACATCGAGATATTTATCGCCGATGAAATATGACGCGCGAACGTCCAAGTCGAACTCTCGCTGAGCCTGTTCCACCATACCCGGCTCCGGCTTATGACACCGACACGCCACGCGATAAGCTGGATCGGGGGCGGCAGGGTGATGCGGACAGTAATAGATGGCATCCAGGAACGCGCCCCGCTGACGCAGTTCCAACTGGAGTTTCTCATGGACCTGCTGGACCAACCGTTCGCTCATATAGCGACGAGCCACCCCCGACTGATTGGTCAACACAATAGCTTTGTACCCTGCTCGATTGATTCGCCGCACGGCCTCTGCCGTCCACGGGTACAGTTTGAAGCGATCGAGATGGTTGACGTATCCGACCTCTTCGTTCATCGTCCCATCTCGATCGAGAAAAATCGCTCGATTTCTCATCACTCATTGACCCGCGACCTTAACGGGCACCGAGACCCTCGCCTCCAGAGCATCGGTAGCCCATTGGAAAACTTCATCCACCGTGATGGCGGTCATACAGCGATGATCGATGGGACAATCGCGCCGCATGCATGGAGAACAGGAGACGGGATGGCGGATGACCCTCGCCTGCTCAGAGAACGGGCGAGTGACCTCATGTTGAGTCGGCCCGAACAGGACGAGCGTCGGGACGCCGACCGCCGCGCCAATATGGGCGGGTCCCGTATCGTTCGAGATGAGCAGGCGCGCACAACTGATGACCTCCACGAGCTGGCCGAGATCCGTCTGACCGGTGAGGAGGACGGGACGATGGCGCATGCCGACGACGATGCGTTCGGCCAGGGACCGTTCATCGCTACTGCCGATGAACACCACCGACACATCGCCCCGTTCCAGAAGTCGATCGGCCAGAGCAGCAAACCGCTCGGGCAACCACTGCTTGGCGCGGCTGTTGGTCGCACCGGGATTGATGATCACCAGCGCGCGGTCCATCTCCACACCTCGCTCGGCCAGGAAGGCCCGGGCGCGCTCTCGCCGCTCCGGAGAGACGGGCAGGCTCATATCTGGAGCTGCAAAATCGACGTTCGTCACACCGGTCAGGGCCCGTTCCAACGCAGCCACCAACTCCAGGTAGTAGAAGATCTGATGTCGTCGTCGGCGTCCATCAACTCTCACCGGATGGGTGAGCAGAAGTCCCCGCCCATCGGTTCGATAGCCACACCGAATGGGAATGCGAGCCGCCCACACCAGAAATGCGGCTCGAAAGGCATTCTGAAACAAAACGGCGATCTGGAACTGCCCCGCCTTGAGGGCTCTCACCATCCGGGTCAGCGAAGTCGCCTCCGGCGTGAGGAATTCATCGATGAACGCAACCCCCTGAAACAAACCGCGGAGAGCGGGCCTCGTCCACAGGGTCATATGGGCTCCCGGAAACAGGCGGCGGACCTCCCGAAGCGCCGGGATGGTCATGACTGCATCGCCGACCCAATTAGCTCCTCTCACCAGGATGCGCCCGACTGTCGGTACTTCGCTCATAGGCAATGGACGGCTTGCTTCACTGGAGTGAGCATATGCTAGCATATCGCCGCTTCCCTGACTAGAGATGACAGACCCTCTCACCTATAAGACGTGGACGATCACATCAGGGGAAGAGCGCGCGTTCTGGAGTCCAGGATGAGGGAAGCGGCCATCCACGGCCCGATCACAGCAATCGGAATTCTACGCGGATGGTGAGTCGATAATCGATGGGGCGTCCCTGGAGATCGCGGGCGGGAATGAATCGAATTCTCTTCGCCGCTTCGATGGCTTTCTCATCCAATCCGTAACCCAGACCACGCAGAACCCGGATATCGCGAACGACTCCATCAGCACCGAACGTCGCCGACAGGAGGACGACGCCTTGGATGCGATTGCGCCGCGCTTCCTCCGTCCAATCAGGGCGAGGGCGATTCAGGATCTGAGGTCGACTGCGCACGTTCCCGCCCCCGAGCTGTGCACGCCCCCCACCGGTATTCCAGCCCTCTCCCGGCCCGTAGCCGATACCCCGCCCTGGACCGACGCCACCTCCCGAACCAGTACCGATACCTCCACCCGATCCCGGACCAGCCGAGGGAATCATGGAGATACTCGTCGGATCACCCAGTGGGAGCGTCCGATCCATCTGCGGGAGTAATTCCGGTTGCGCCCGGATGGTCGGTTCGACGGGAAGGGCGGGTTGCTTCACTTTGGGGGGATGAGGACTGGGATCGATTAATGGAACCCGGAGGCTGGCTCGCGGCAGACGTCCGCGAGAAGGTGGCCGTGGCTCATTCCGACCACCACCCCCTCCGCCACCAGCCCGTTGCTTCAACTCGGGCGCCGGCAAAGGAGCGAGAGGGCGTGGATTCACATAGGCGATGGTCTTCTTCTCTTCTAAGACGGCGGTGATCTCAGGAGTCCGTAAGAAACGGATGACCAAGCCGACCAATACGGTACTCAACAAAACGACCAGAGTGAGGAGGCTCCCCAGGAAAATGATCTTGGTTCGCCGCTTGCCGTAATCATCTTGGCTGAAGGCCTCGCGAACGTAGAGAGCGGGATTGGTACGAAATTCTCGAAAAGCTTCGCCGAGCTCCCTCCACAGACGCTTGGGCAACGGCTCGTAGTCAAGCGGAGCAAAAAACTGAAACTCTTGCTCTCGCATATGGCGCGCACCTCTTACGATAGCATCTAGATTAAGAATACCTCAATCCCGTCCACTTTGCAACACGCGTCGAGGGGAGGAATCGAACAACCGAGCGCTGCAAGAAGCTCAATCGCCCCTGCCGAACCCGGCCCGCTCGGAGGCTCGCCGGGAGAGGGAGAACCATTCGCCGATCTGGAGATTGCCGACTCGGGCGCGGGTTCATCAAGACCTCTCCTCCCGCTGAGCGCGCGATTCCCCAACGGGGTTGACGGTCTCATCGTTGGCCCCTAGAATACTCGCTCATTTTCAACGATTCGAACGAGGCGTTATGAGCTATCCGGACTACGGCGTCATCGATATACACGTGCACATCCAGCCCTGGCATATGGTGACCTCGGGGGTCGTCGAGGTCATGCGACGAACCCGCACGGACCTGGAGTCGCTCGATGAATTCATGCGAAATCCCGATCGCTTCATCCAGCTGATGGACGAACAAGGGGTGGAGAAGGCGGGATTGATTAACTACGTGAGTCCCGACGTGATGGGGTTTGACGATTCCGTGAATGAGTATTCCGCCCGCTACGCTCAACGCTACCCCGATCGACTCATTCCCTATGGCTCGGTGCACCCGCGATTCTCCCAAGATCCCGCAGCCGACATGGACCGCATCGTCCATGAATTGGGCATCAAGGCCATCAAGATTCATCCACCCCACCAGCTCCTCTATCCCAATGAGTACCTCCAGGGGCTTCCAGGATTGGCCGTTATTTACGAGAAGGCCCAGGAATATGGCATTCCGGTCATGATTCATACGGGCACCTCGATCTTTCCCAGAGCGCGAAATAAGTATGGAGATCCCATGCACGTGGACGATGTGGCCGTGGACTTCCCGCGCCTCAAGATCATCCTCGCTCATGCTGGGCGACCGCTGTGGATGTCCACCTGCCTGTTTCTGGTTCGACGACATCCCAATGTGTACCTCGACATCTCGAGCATTCCACCGAGTAAACTCCTGGAATACTGTCCGTGGATCGAGCGAGTGGCCCATAAAACGATGTGGGGGACGGACTGGCCGGCTCCGCTGGTGCCCAGCATGAGGGAGAACGTCCGTCAATTCTATGCCCTGCCGATCTCCGAAAGCGCCAAGCGGCAAATCCTCCGGGAGACGGCGCTCAAGGTATTCAACTTGACATAGCCGAGCTGCGGCCCGTGGGAGCCGCGTTCTGTTGGCCATGCACGCTGAAGAGCGACGACGTCCCCTGAGGCGTCGACGGCGCGTTCACTTGAAGACCTTCTCCCAGTCTCTGAGAAATCGCTCCAGTCCGATGTCCGTCAGAGGATGGTTGACCAATTGCTGGAGCACCTTGAAGGGCATGGTGGCAATATCGGCACCAATCAAGGCCCCCTCGACGACATGCATCGGATGTCGCACGCTGCCGATGAGAATTTGCGTGGAGAAGTCGTAGTTATCGAAGATCTGGCGAATCTGTTCGATCAGCGCCATTCCTTGGTGACTGATATCATCGAGCCGCCCGACAAATGGACTGACCACCGTCGCTCCGGCTTTGGCGGCCAGCAGCGCTTGGGGGGCCGTGAAGATGAGCGTGGTATTGATCTTGATGCCCTCATCGGAGAGAATCCGAATCGCCTTGAGGCCATCCACCGTGCAAGGGATCTTGACCATCACCTGAGGATGAATTTGGGCAATCTCCCGGGCTTCGCGGAGCATTCCTTCGGTATCAGTGGCGACGACTTCCGCGCTCACCGGGCCATCGACGATGGTACAAATCGTGCGAATATGTTCCTTGAAATCCACTTTCCCCTCTCGCGCCATCAGCGTGGGATTGGTGGTCACCCCATCGATGGCCCCCCAGGACGCGGCTTCGCGAATTTCATCGAGATTGGCCGTGTCGAGAAAGAATTTCATAGATGCTCCTCCCATTCTCTGCAGAGTTACACGCTCCCCACCTCACTAAGGTGAACTCAATGATACCGGAGCAGACCAGAGAGGTCAACGCGCTGCTCTCCAACCCCGAAATCAGCTCGCGGCGATGACGACCGCATCAGCATCGCCTCCCACATCATCCCGCCTCCTCGTTCGATGCGCTCTGACAAAAAGGGCCGTGCCCCCACGCGGCTGGGACACGACCCTTACTCTCATCAACCCTCAATTCCCTCCCCAGTGGAAGGGCGCAGATTGACCCTACCTCTCTCCTCCGAGAGAGACAGGGAGTTGCTGACCGGCTTTCATGACATTTGACCCATCCATTTTTGAGAATACCAATGCTGATCCATAATCTAATTGTTCATCTCCCGTTATCTTACTTGGCCGGAGCCCGTTTGTAAAATTGTTTCTATTTGGCGCGTAATTAATTAAATTAATGGATCATCTGAATCCCTCTCGGAATCCGGGGACTTCGTGGAAACCGAAGCGATGAGCGTCGTCCTCTGTGGGCTGCGCTCTGGCGATCGGCCGTTGATCGCCCTGGAGAGGCCTCGTAAAAAGGCCTGAGCACACGCTCTCCACAGGCTCCGTACCACGATGACAACTCGAGGGGGCGACGACCTCATTTGATGACCGCACGCTGCGTGCCATCTTTTATGTACAGTCCCCGTTGAGTTTGCTAAAATGAGCGAGTTGAGATGGCCGAAGGGAAGAACACACAGTTCCCCGCATGGGTAGTCATTCTGGTCTTGTCGGCATTGCTCATCATCACCTTCAGCGTGCTGGTGATGATGGGCACGTTGAAGCTCATCCCCGAGCCACCCTACTCCCCGGAAGATCCGTTCGTGCTCTATGCGCTCACGGCTTTCAACTTCGTTGCCTTCTTCGTGTTCTCGTTCATTCTGGCCCGGTTACTGCTCCGACTGTGGCGCGAGCGGCGAGCGCACCGTCTCGGCTCCCGGCTGAAATCGCGCCTGGTGCGGTATTTCCTCGTCATTTCCATTCTCCCGCTCGTGGCACTGGGATTGTTCTCTTATCTGTTCATCAATGTGACCATCGATAAGTGGTTCGGCCAGCACCACCAAGCGGTTCTTCGCGACGCCGAGATCATGTACCGGGACTATCTCGAAGATGAAATCCGCGATTTTCACCAGCTCACCGAAGCCCTTCGAACGGCTCTGGAAACGCCTGATGGGGACCGAGCGGTGAGCGCGTCCCTCCCCCCGGAGATCATCCAGAGCCCCGAGATGCTGTTATTAGAGGTCATCGGACAATCGGGCCAGAACATTTCACGCTTCGTCAAGGGAGAGGCCCCGGTCATTTCCCGGTTGACGCCGACGCTCAACCGAGCCCGCGCGGCCATTTCTGCGGGCAGAGCGTTCACCGAGCGGATGACCGGTCCGGGAAAAACCTTCCTTCTGGTGACTGCCGTTCCCTTCCAGACTCGCCGGGGAGGTCTTCTTGCCGTTTACCGATCCATCCCCGATCTGGCCGAACGGGCAGCTCACATCGCCTACCAGCACGAACTCTATGAGAGCCTCTACCGGAAACAGGGGAAGATTCGACGAACTACGTTTCAGGTGCTCGCGGTGATCACTTTTCTTCTTCTGTTTGCCGCCACCTGGACGGCCATGCACCTGTCCAAAGGGATTACCCAACCCATTCAGGCGCTGGCCGAGGCAACGCAAAAAGTTGCTCGTGGAGACTTCGATCAACAAGTCACCTGTGTGGCCGAGGATGAACTCGCCATGCTCGTCGACTCATTCAACCGCATGACCGCCCAACTGAAAGAGAACCGGGAGCAGCTCGAAGCTTCGGCAAAGAGATTGCGGGAGACGAACCGGCGGTTGGAAGAGCGCCGCCGATACATCGAAACCGTGCTGGAAAGTCTCTCAACGGGAATCATCTCCATCGATTCTGAGCATCGCATCACCACGCTCAACCGCGCGGCTATGCGTATCCTGGGTCTCACTGAACCACCCCCCAATCAAACGAGCATCACTGAGAGCCTCTCGCCGCTTCTCGGGCAAAACAACATGAAAGTGATCGAGCACCTCTTTGGGAAGGCGCACCGGACGGGGTTCGCTGCCGGAGATATCGAACTGGAGGGGTCCATGGGCGCTTCTCATCTGGTCATCAGCGCCTCTGCCCTCCGCGATGAACACGATCACCTGCACGGATTCGTCCTCATGATCGAGGATATCACTGAATTGGTGCGGGCGCAGCGACAAGCGGTCTGGAGCGAGGTGGCGCGGCGCATGGCCCACGAGATCAAAAATCCCCTCACCCCCATTCAACTCTCCGCCGAGCGGATCTCCAGGAACCTGGAACGAGCCGACAGATCACTGGCGTCGTCGCGCTATAAGCAGCTCATCCGGGAGTGCACCGAAACGATCATGAGCGAAGTGCAGACGCTCCAGCGCATGGTCAATGAGTTCGCCCGATTCGCCCGCCTGCCTCGAGCCGAACTGGAGGATCGCTCATTGAATGACATCGTCCTGGCGACGATCAAGCTCTATGAAGATCGACTCGACGATGTCCTCATCGAATCCACGCTCTCGGCCGATCTCCCTCTGGTGAAGCTCGATGCCGAACAGATCAAGCGGGCGCTGGTCAACCTTCTGGACAATGCCTTGGCAGCCGTTCGGCAGGTGACGGGCCAACGGCGAATCACAGTGGAAACGCGATACTGTGGCGACCGGGAGATGGTCGAGTTGATCGTGTCCGATACGGGCGTGGGCATCGACCCCAAAGATTATCCGCGACTGTTCACCCCGTACTTCTCCAAGCGGGCGCACGGGACGGGACTGGGCTTGGCTATCGTCAACCATATCATTGCTGAACACCGGGGGCGCGTCCGCGCCGAGCCCAATCGCCCACGTGGAGCCCGCTTCATCATCGAACTCCCTACGAGCCGCGATGCGGAGTTCCGGGCCGTGGGATGAAACCAGAGGAAGCGCAATGCAGAAAGAATCCATCGGGTTATCCCAAGAGCTATCCCTCTGCGAGGGACTGGTGCAGAGAGAGACCTGGTAGGCGTATGGGGCATTCGGTTCTCATTGTCGACGACGAACAGGGAATCCGGAAATCGCTCATCGGCGTCCTGGAGGATGAAGGATTCACCGCCGAGGCGGTCGCCACGGGCGAGGCGTGCCTGGAAGCCTTTCATCGGCGCACGTATGATTGTGTCCTGCTGGATGTCTGGCTTCCCGGAATGAGCGGCATCGAAACGCTCAAACGGCTGCGCGAATCGTATCCCTTTGTGGCCGTGGTCATGATCTCCGGGCACGGGACGATTGAGACGGCGGTGCAGGCGACGAAGCTGGGCGCCTTTGACTTCATCGAAAAGCCGCTCTCGGTCGAACGAACGCTGGTCACCGTTAAAAACGCTATCAAACAAAAAGCCTTGGAGCGAGAGGCGGCCGAACTGCGCCAACGGCTCCTGCGCGATTATCAGATGATCGGCGACAGCGTGCCGATGCGGGCCCTTCGTCAGCAAATCGCCATGGTAGCCTCCACAGAAGGGCGCGTCATCATCTATGGCGAATCGGGGACGGGGAAGGAACTGGTGGCTCGGGCCATCCACGCTCAGTCATCTCGGGCCGCCGGACCATTTGTTGAACTGAACTGCTCGGCCATCCCTGAAGAGCTCATCGAATCGGAGCTGTTCGGCCACGTGAAAGGGGCATTCACCGGGGCGTCAACATCCCGTCAAGGTAAGTTCGAGCTGGCCGATGGGGGCACGCTGTTTCTCGACGAGATCGGCGATATGAGCCTCAAAACCCAGGCCAAGATCCTCCGGGTGTTGGATGAAGGACGCATCCAGCCGGTGGGGAGTAACGCCTGGATTGAGGTCGATGCCCGGATCATCGCCGCCACCAACAAACCCCTTCACCAGATGATCGAACGGGGCGAATTCCGGGAAGATCTGTTCTATCGGTTGAACGTCATTCCCTTCTATGTCCCTCCGCTTCGCGAGCGGCGAGAGGATATCCCTCTGCTGGTGGACCACTTCAATCGCACCTTCTCGGCAGCCTATAATCGTCCCCCCAAGCAGTTCACCGAGGCAGCCATGGAGGCGCTACAGGAATACCACTGGCCGGGAAATGTCAGAGAACTGAAAAACACGATCGAGCGGATTGTCATTATGCGATCAGCGCCCGTCATCGATGTCCCTGATCTCCCTCCGTTGAGCGGTGATCCGTTGCCGGATCCCCCCTCCAGCCTTTATTATCGATCCTTCCAAGAGGCCACCGAGGCCTTCGAGCGGCAATATATCCAACGGAAACTGGCCGAGCATGGAGGAAACGTCACCCGGGCCGCTGAAGCCATGGGCATTGATCGCAGTCACCTATACCGGCGAATGAAAGCGCTGGGCATTTCACCGAGATGAGCATGACGATGCGCCGTGAAATCAGGGGCAACTCACAGATCATCATCTTCCAACGCGGGGGGATATGATGAGCCTCATCGAGGCCGAGAGGGAATGGGCATCGGCCTGTGAAACTGGGAATTGAGGAGGTGCTACCATGGACACAACCGGCTCTCACTATATTGTCGAAGCCTCGGGATGTAATCCCGACGTCATCGGCGATGCGACGAAGATTCGCCATATCCTCACCCAGGCGGCGAAAGCAGGTCACATGGAAGTCAAATCATCCTATTTCTACCGGTTCATGCCCATGGGAGTGAGTGGCGTGGTCATTGTCGCTGAATCCCACATCTCGATTCACACCTGGCCGGAGAATCGATATGCTGCCATAGACGTCTACGTTTGCGGGTCGGAATCGAATCCCGAGAAGGTCATCGACTATATCCTCGATGCTTTTGGATCGACGCATGCCCACGTCTCGGAGGTCCAGCGAGGGATTCGCGACGAAGAAATCTATACGCATGTGATTCTGACCTGGGAAGAAGATCTCAAGCCATCGAGCAAAATCTGAACAGCAGAGACGACTCGCCGCCGAGGACATATTGTACTGGTTATGCCGTGCGCAAGAGACGTAGCTGTTCCCGGGCAGGATCTGCTTCCTTTCGCACATCACTCAGAGATGAGCGCACAACTTACTCAAGGAGGACGACGAGAGTGAAACACCCGAAGTATGTGAGAGGATCATTTTTTCTCGGATTGGCGTTTGGGCTGCTTATCGCCGGGAGCGACCGGCTTCAGTCGGTCGGTGCCGTCGCCCAACATTTCTTCTTCAATTCCGTTCGCATTGGCGATTGGCTGGGACCACCGACCGATTTTTTCGGCACGGGGGATTTGCTGGTGAGTCGGCGAACATTCACCAGCGAACTCGTCGCCGGCGCATTGGCCAAACCGGGCGATGAGCCCACTCCGGGAAGCATCCGCGTGAGAGATGACGCGGGACAGACGCAGGTTCAACTCGCGGCTGGCGAACAAGGTGGTCTGATGACGGTGAGGGCAGTCGATGGAACGACCACGGTACAAATCATTGGTGGCACGTCCAGCGGTCGCATCGTTCTCAACGGCCAGGCTCTGGATCTCGCCGAAGCGTTTCCGTTCGTCGGAGGGACCCTGGAGCCTGGCGAAGTTGTGGTCATTGATCCTGAGCATCCCGGGGCTCTCCGGCGATCGTGGCGAGCTTATGACCGCGCCGTGGTCGGCGTGGTCGCCGGAGCCAATGGTTTGACCTCGGGAATCGTGCTCGGTGGGAAGACAGACGCCGCGCATCGGCCAGTGGCGTTGGTCGGTCGCGTCTATTGCTGGGTTGATGCCAGCTACGGGTCGATCCAGCCTGGCGATCTGCTGACGACCTCGCCGACTCCGGGTCACGCCATGCGCGCACAAGATATGCTCAAGGCCCGCGGAGCAATTCTCGGCAAGGCGCTACAGCACCTTCAATCCGGGCGAGGAAAGATCCTCGTCTTGATCAAGGCAGCATAATCCTAGGGAACGTACGCCACCGATTGCTCCCCATCGGGAGCGGTCAGCAGTCGATTGGAAGGACCAAGGGTCGACGCCACTCTTGGGGCGCTCCGCAAGCCGGTGAGGATGGAGACGCTTCGGTCACCAGCATTGGCTACGATGGCCGAGTCTCCATCTCTGGAGAGAGAAAGGCCGCTGGGTTGGGAACCCACGTTCACCGATTCAATGAATCGAAGCGTGGTTCCTGAGACCTGAAAGACGGAGACCGAATCGCTGCCTTGGTTGGTCACGACGGCCACCGATCCATCCGATGAAATATCGATGGCTCGGGGACTGCGTCCCACGCCTTGCGTGATGGGTCGCCCGGTCATTCGCGGGCGCCCGCCCGGAGCCAGGCCGCTGAGAGCGACGATACTATCTCCGCCGCGATTGACCACAAACGCTGTGTCGTTGCTGGCGAAGGCCACTCCTCCGGGATCGGGTCCCGTCCGCACAATGGCTCGCACCGTCGGCGATCCTTCCACCATCCCATCGATGACGGCGATGCCTCCGATGCCCTGTGCGGTGATGGCAACAGTTCCCGCCTGAGAGAGGGCAATGTCCCGGGCTCCAAATGCCACTCGAGTCAACGGAAACGGTGATCCCACAACGGGCTGATGAGGGAGTCCTGTGATTCGCACCAGGCTCACCGGGGATGAATCGAGCAGGATCACAGCCATTCGACCATCCCCACTGATGGCTACACCGGCCGGACGTCCACCAACATCCAGAGAGACCACCCGAGGACGTCCATCGTCCAATTCGCTGATGACCGAGATCGTCGATCCCGACGTCAGCACGATAGCGAATCGCCGATTGGGGGCGACGGCGAGTTCGATGGCCTGGCCGCTGAGGGGAATGGTCCCTCTGATCGATGGGGCATCAGGCAAGCCTTCCAGAACGGTCACATCGCTGGACGCCACCAAGGCGAAGTCACCTCCCGTTGGTTCGCCTTCGGCACGAATAGAGAAGTTGCCATCACTGTCATCCTGACCGGTCAAGCCATCCGTGTCATGGGCGACGACGCGAATCCGTCCCCGCCGAGTGTTGAGATCATCGGGGATAGCCCAGTCAAACGACTGGACATGGCCGGGCAATCCCGTCCGGATGGGGTGATCGAACCGTCGTCCACCGTCAGTGGACAGAAAAATGTCGTGGGAGACGATGCCCCGATCATCGGTCGACGTCCAGCGAATGGTGAAGATGGTGCCCGCCCTGAGGTCCTCCCCACCGTTGGGCGCGATCACTCTGACGGTCGGCGGCTGCATCGAGGGTTGAATGACGAACAGGCCGCTCTCGCCCTGCCCACTGTTCCCCGCTCCGTCTCGAGCCAGGACGCGGATGACGGCTTGCTCAGATGACAGCGTCGAGGGCACATTCCAATTGAATGACTGCTGGCTTCCCGCGAGATTGGACGCGATCACCGTCGGGAAATGGCGCCCACCATCAGTGGACAGTCGAATCTCATGGGAAACGATGCCAACGTTGTCCGAGGATGTCCATTGAATGAGGAAAGAGCGGCCGGCTGTGACGATTTCACCAGGAGAGGGCCGGACCACCGTCACCGAGGGCGGGATGGTGTCTTCGATGGTGAAATTCCCACTGGTCGCCTGCCCGCTATTGCCCGCTGCATCTCTAGCGATGACGCGGAGGCGGGCCCGCGTCGTGGCGATATCGATGGGCACCGTCCACGGGAATGAGTGTTGTCCACCACCGAGTCCCGTGACGAGCGCGGAGAACGAACGCCCTCCATTGGTGGAGAGAAGAAGATCATGAGAGACGACGCCGATATTGTCACTCGACGTCCAGCGAATGGTGAATAATGTTCCCTGCTGGAGTACTTCACCGCCCGTTGGTTCTATGAGCGTGACCGATGGCGGAATGTGATCGCGTATGGTGAAATTGGCCGTCGTATCTCGACCCTCATTCCCGGCGG
This sequence comes from Blastocatellia bacterium, assembly GCA_026985075.1. Classification (GTDB taxonomy): domain Bacteria; phylum Acidobacteriota; class Blastocatellia; order HR10; family J050; genus J050. The sequence goes on from JALSQX010000033.1 coordinate 218,636, forward strand.
CATCCCGGGCTCGCACACGGAGACGAGCGCGCGTGGTGTTGAGATCGAGAGGGACTGACCAGTCGAATGACTGCTGACCACCGGGTAAAGACGAAGCGACGACGAGGGGAAAAGTCCGCCCACCATTGGTGGAGAGTCGAATCTCGTGCGAGACCACACCGATGTTGTCTGATGACCTCCAGCGAATGGTGAACAGGCTTCCCGGACTGACGACCTGTCCGGCCGTAGGAGCGAGAATAGTCACGCTGGGGGCGATGGTATCGCGAATGGTGAAATTCCCCGTCTCGCCACGCCCCTCATTGCCAGCGGCATCGCGAGCGACGATGCGAATGCGCGCCTGAGAGGTACTCACATCAATAGGAACAGACCAGTCGTAGTGGTGCTGTTGCCCGCTGAGACCCGAAGCGAGGGTCGTGAACGTGAGGCCACCATTGGTCGAAAACTGCACATCATGAGAGCTCACACCAACGTTGTCCGAGGACGTCCAGCGAATGGTGAACACCGTCCCTGGGTTGATGACCTCCCCGGCGCCCGGAGCAGTCACCGTCACTGCCGGAGGCAGGTTATCGCGGATGGAGAAATTCTCCGTCTCGCCAATGCCCACATTTCCGGCAGCATCGAAAGCGCGCACCCGAAGGCGGGCGCGACGGACGTCGAGCTCTCTGGGAACGCTCCATTGAAACGATTGTTGATGACCGCTGAGCCCGCTGACGATGGTCGTGGAGAACGTTCGTCCACCATTGGTCGAGAGCAGAATATCCTGGGAAGTGATGCCGACATTATCCGATGAATTCCAGATGATCGTGAACGTCGTTCCCGGAGGCACAATCTGCCCTCCGCTCGGCGCGATGACCACAACTGACGGCGGCTGGGCGTCGCGGATGGTGAACGGACCGCCCTCACCACGTCCTACGTTCCCGGCGGCGTCAAAAGCGCGCACACGGATGATCGCTGAGTTCGTGACCAGGTGACCGGGCACAGACCATAAGAAGGAGGTTTGTCGCCCGCCGAGCCCGGAGGCGATGAGGGTAGAAAAGCTCGCTCCCCCATCGGTGGAGAGCAGGATATCCTGAGAGACCACTTCGACATTGTCAGAGGAACGCCAGCGAATGGTGAACGAGCTCCCACTATCGATGGTCTGACCCGGGAATGGTTCATGGACGGTAACTGTAGGCGGTAGCGTATCGCGAATGACGAACACTCCACTCTCACTCTGCCCGATATTTCCGGCGGCATCTCGAGCGATGACCCGGATGCGCGCAGAATCCGTGGCCAGGTTTGTCGGAACCGACCAGGCCAGCGACTGTGCGCTCCCCGGCAAGCCCGAGGCGATGTTCGTGGTGAAATGCACTCCATCGGTGGCCAGCAGGAGGTCGTGGGAGGCGACGGCGAGATTATCGGACGAACTCCACCGAATGGTGAAAATCGTCCCCGGCACGAGCGTTTCACCGCCGCGCGGCGACTGAATCGATACCGTTGGCGGCATGGTATCCCGAATGGTGAACGAGCCGCTGTCGCTCCGACCCATGTTCCCCGCAGCATCTCGTGCAATGATTCGAATTCGGGCCGAGGGGCTCGCTATCGAAATGGGAACCGACCAGTTGAACTGGTGCGCGCTTCCAGGCAATCCGACGGCAATGGTCGAGTTGAAGTTGAATCCGTCCACAGCCAGCAAGATGTCATGTGAAACGACGCTCACATTGTCCGAAGAAGTCCAACGAATGAGGAATGAGCTCCCCGCGGGGATGACTTCCCCACCCTCAGGGGAGTGGATCACGATACTCGGCGGTTGAGTATCGCGGATGGCGAATGGACCGCTCTCCGCCTGGCCAACATTACCGGCGGCATCGCGGGCCATGACGCGAATGCGCGCCTGGCTACTGGCCAACGTGGTGGGCACCGACCAATCGAATGACTGGGCGAAACCGGATAAACCGGTCGCGATGGGCGTATTGAAATGAACGCCATCGGGGGCCAGCCAGATCTCATGCGAGATCACGGCGACATTGTCCGATGAGATCCAGCGAATGGTGAACCGGCTCCCGGCGGAGATCGTTTCCCCACCGACCGGGCTTTGAAGCGTCACCGTTGGGGGCGACGTGTCCACGACGTTGATTCGTGCGCTGTCCGAGGACTGTGCGCCCTCATCATCGGTCACCGTGAGCGTCACCGTGAACTGACCGGTCTGACTGTAGGCATGCGTCACCACCGGTCCAGAAGCGAACGTTCCATCGCCGAAATCCCAGGCGAAGTTGACGATCACGCCGTCGGGATCGAAACTCGCCGATCCATCGAAGGTCACCGACATGCCGACGCCCACTGTTCGATCGGGCCCGGCATCGGCGACGGGCGGTTGATTGCCTGCGGGAGCTTGTGAGAGGACGAGGCGAGGCACGACGTGCTGGCCTGCCCCTTCGGGCAATGGAATGAACGTCGTCGATGTTCCAGCGATACGGACGAATCCACGCGTCGTTTGGAGAATGACCGAAGCGCCATCCTCGAGAACGACAGGCCCATTGATGACCTCACCCGCTCCTTCGGGGAGTGGAATGAATTCGACAATTGCTCCAGTGACCCGCGCGAGTCCTCGGGTGGCGGCCAACACAATTCGCCCCGAGGGTTCGATATAAGGTGCGCCCACGACTTCACCGGCATGGCGGGGAAGGGGCATGAACCGGGGCTCGTTCCCGGTGATCTGCACTATGCCGTTAGTCACCGGCACAATGATCTTCATCCCCACCCCGAACTCGGTGAGAGGGATGGGAGCATTCACCGGCAATCCCGCCCCCACCGGTAGCGGGATGAATTGGGGAACTCCATTGGCGAGGATGACGACGCCCTCGGTCGTTCCGATGAGGACCTCAGGACCGAACGGCATAGGGCTCCCTATCGGATTCGCGGGATCATAGGTGGGATTGAACGCCGGATTCAACGCGAATAAGGGTGGGCTGAGGACCTGGCCAGCTTCTGCCGGAACGGGGATGAAACTCGCGCGCCCCTCGCGGATAGAGACGAGTCCCTTCGTCGTACTCATGAATAACGTGGAGAGAAAGGGACGAGGGCTGCCCACTCCAGAGAGGAGGAAGAACGGATTGAAATCCGGATTCAGCGCGACCAGGGGAGGACTGACAATCCGACCGGCTCCTTCGGGGAGAGGGATGAATCGAGTCTCGTCATCATCGATGAAGGCAACCCCATGTTCCGCGACCAATACAATAGTCGGCAGAAAGAATTGGACCTCGTCGGGCGATGCTGACGTGGGGAAGAGGGTGAAGCGAGGATTGATGAGCGAAAGAGGCTGGGCAATCACGCGACCAGCCTCGGTAGGCACGGGAACGAAGTCTGCCGTTTCATCTTCGACGATGACCAATCCATTGGCCACCGACACGAGGAGTTGCTCGGTGAATGGCCTGGGATCACCCAGAGTGAACTCCGATGGCGAGAACAGAGGATTGAAGGCCGGATTACTCCGCGGCACCGGCGATCCCAGAGGACGTCCCGCATCGGCGGGGAAAGGAATGAAACGGATGAGACCATTCGCGATCTTGACGATCCCCCGCTCCATGGTCATCAGTGTAGTTTCGGTGAAGGGATGCGGCGAACCGATCGAATCGGGCGCGATACTGAACTCGGGATTGCGCTGAGGAATGGGAGGAGCGAGCGGAGATCCAGCACCGGCCGGCAGACTCGTCACGGCGATGGGCCCAGCGCCCAATCCAACGAAAGCATCAGAAGTCTCCAACCAAGCGCCGGACAGCAGGAGCTGGTTCTCGGTTCCAGGCTCCGATGAGGCTTCAAACGCCGGATCAGGAACGAAGATGGGCGTATAGATCGGAGAAGTCGTTCCCGAAGGCAATGGGAAGAACCTCACCGATGTCCCCGCCAGGGCCACCACTCCGTTGGTCGTCGCCGAGAGATAGGCCATGGGTTCATCCGGCGAAGGAAGATCGGGAACCGGCGCGTCCTTCACCAACCCCATCCGGGCGGGCAAGGGTGTGGCATAGAGACTCCCACGAGGTACACTGGCGGCCACGGCGAATGAAGGGGTGCCCAGTCCCTGGAAGAACGGCGTCGGAAATGATCCCCGATTGGCCGTCAGTGCACCGGGAAATATCGTCTCGCCGCCGAGCCCGACCCTCACTTGCAACTGGGCTCTTTTCAACAGGCGTCCGAGATGAGAAACGGGACGGACATCCAGCGTGTAATTCACTCCGACGAGCACATCGGGAACGGGAGGCGACGTGATGCTCAGCGTGAGTGCATTACTCGGCTGGCTGCCGGTGATGACGCGGACGCGCACCGGGCCCGGCCGAAGACCATCGGGGATGATGGCCTGGATCTCCTGGCTGGTGAGCGTTCGCGACGGAGCAATGAGCCCTCCAATCTCGATCACGTTCTCTGCTGACCGGGCGCTGAACCCACTCCCTCGCAACGTGATCACCGAAAGGACCGGTGCCGAAGTCGGCGTCACTTCGATGAGGGTGGGGCCCTGAGCAATCTCCTCCTCTCCCCGTGCGCCCGTCTCATCCTGTCCCCGAATCGACCCCGAACCAGTCGAGGAGACGAAAAGGATTCCCCACAAGAGAACGATGCTGAGGGCCTTGACCCATCGAATGGGACGCCCCCCCATCTTATGGCATTGGTATCCTTGAGCGACTCTTGTGTGACTCATACCTCCCCCCGAGGTGCTGTCCAAATTGCATCTTCACAAAACCACCACGTGTGACCGACGGCCTCACTACCAGTCCCAAGAGACCCCCGACAGCGGATAGAAGGGCCCGGTACCAACTATCCGCCATCAGGGGTTGAGCGAACTTGTCGCACTACTGCCTCGCCTCTGGTCATTGTCACAACGTTTGAACTGCATCCGCCTCTCCTGTAGCAACTGTTATACCACTCCCGAGCCCTCGTCCAAGCTGGCTCATGAATCCAACTCTTTCACCTTCAGCTAGATGTACGAAAGGAGTGGAAGAGCGAAGCGGAAGGCTCCCCCGCTCGGATGTCGCTCGGCAGCGACAACACCTCCCCTCAATTCGTTCTGTCGGCATCTCGGTCATTGGGTTCGATTCTATGAGAAAGCCCACAAAGATGTTACCGACGGCAGCAGCCTCTTCCTTTGTCTCCTCCAGGCGACAGCGGGTCGATGGACGGGCGTTGGCGGCGAAGAGCGATCCTCTACGTGACACCGTCAGAGGCATCGACGATGACGACCTCAGAGGGAAGGGCCTTCTGAACGGAGATCTTGATGGACCGCATCGCCGATGCCCATAATCAATAGGAGAGCTCATGAGAGTGACTGAACGACAACGACGGATTCGGAGTTTCGTCTTGGGCCGAGGGAGAATGACCCGAGGCCAGCGTCGCGCCTATGACATGCTGTTGCCGCAATTCGGCATTCCTTTCTCCGGTCGTGTACTGGATTTCGAATCGGCGTTCGGGCGTCGAGCGCCCGTCATTCTGGAAATTGGCTTTGGGATGGGCGAGGCCACGGCCGAGATGGCCCAACGCCATCCGGAGATCAATTATCTGGGCGTCGAAGTCTACGCTCCGGGCGTGGGCCATCTGCTCCGACTCATACGAGAGAGAAACCTGACTAACATTCGCATCATCCATCACGACGCCGTGGAGGTCCTGGAACAGATGATTCCCGAGCGAAGCCTGGCGGGTATCCATATCTTCTTCCCCGACCCATGGCCCAAACGGCGCCATCACAAACGACGGCTCATTCAACCTCCCTTCATTCGTCTCGCCGCGGGAAAGCTTGAGATCGGCGGGTATATTCACGTGGCCACCGATTGGCCCGATTATGCCCAACAGATTCTCAACGTATTGACGGAGGAATCCCGCCTGGAAAATGTCGCCGAGGGATTCGCTCCTCGGCCCCCCTGGCGTCCTCTCACGAAGTTCGAGCGACGGGGCCTCGCTGAAGCTCATCGCGTGTGGGACATCATCTTCAAACGCGTCCGATGAGTCGCGTCAGCGGATGCTCTCACAACCGGAGCCGCTCCTCTCCGCGAGCGAAACGGTCAATGGGTATGTCCGCCTCGCCATGAGGTCCCAACAGAGATCGGTTGGAAGAGGGTGGCCGAGGGGTTATGGAAGAAACTTTTTGGGATTTTTGAGCTTGGCCGGGAGGTACTCCTCGATGACGTAGTTCAGCCCCCACTTGGCCAAGGCTTGCTGCTCTGCCCGGACGCCCATCTTGAGCAACTGTTTCAACGCCCTCACCCATTCCCTGTGCTGCTGGAAGAAGGGATCATTCTTGAGGGCGTCTTTGGCCCGCTTGATGTCGACTTCCTTGAGCGGATGGGTCGGAAGATCGTAATCGATGATATCCTGGGGAGTGACGCCGAGGAATCGGGCATGAGGGACGCAGAAGAATTTATTGATATGCGCGGCATTTCCCGATCCCACTTTCAATGTGCGATAGATATTGGAAATGCCGTAGGGATCACAATCGACAAACGCGTAGACGGGAATCCTGGCCGCTTCGCTCAATCGGCGGACGAATCGTCGCGTGGCCCGCGTGGGGACGCCGCCCATCTCGACGAGGATGCAATTGGCCTTTTTCCAGAACTTCTGATTTTGCAACCGCTGATACATGCCGCCGGTCTCAATGGCCAAGACGAACTTGGCTTTCGTCTTGAACTCCAGGTGTTCGACCGAGTGAGGGATGGAATATGAACCGGTCCCGAATCGCGTGCAATCGATTTCGATGCGCTCGCCCGTCTCCGGATCGCGGTCGATGACGATCAATTCGCCGGCCACCGCTCCGCCATGCTCCTCCGGATAGAACCGCAACTGTTCGCGGCTGATCCCGTACAAGGAGAACAGCGCCTCGATGTCGTCCATGACGGCATCCGATTCGGACTGCTCATCGAACCGCGCCTCGCCCCAGTTCTTCGACTGGTAGTAGGCGTCTCGTTTGGTGGCGAAATCATCGGTCTCGACGAGTTCTTTCGAGAGTTCCATCAACTTGAGCGTTTGGGCGAACGTCTTGATCGTGGTCACGGTCAACGTTCGCTCTTTCTTTCGTCGCCCGAGTTCGAAGAATCCCTTGGAGGGACTGTAGTGGACGTTGCTCAGAGCGCGGACCGGGAATTTCATTCCCGGTTTGCGGCCTTGGAGAATGGATTGATGAATGCCGGCCGCCGCCTCCTTGATTTTCTCGATCGTCAATCGATCGATGCCATTTCGCCCGTTCCGCCGGGCGACGCTTTTTTTTCGGGTCGTTTTCTTCTTCACCGCTTGCGACTCCTTTCCAGAATGGTTTGGAGAGTGGTGACCGTCTGTTGTCGCTGGCGGTCACTCAATCCCAGGATGCTCTGCAATGATTCGCCGATGATGGGGAGATACTGCTCGATGTACGATCGACGCTTGCGCTCCTCGGCCAGGCGGCGCCCGCGCCGTATATGAGCGCCCAGGCGGCGGCCACACTCCTGCAGGGCCAGTCGGATCTCCTTGAGAATTTCAGGATAAGAGGCGATGGCCTCTTTCGATTCCGAGGTGAACGGCACCCAGGCCGAGGCCATGTGGACGAAGATGACACACGGTCCGCTGGGTAACGCTCCCTTGGCTTGGGAGAGACCATAATTTCGCCAATCGACGCTCATCACGGCCTTGAAAATGGCGCATGCCGATTGCTGATAGAGGAGCGGGACGCGATTGGCAAAGCGCATCAATTCGACCAATCCGTCCACGGGGAGGTCTCCTCCATAGGCGATGCCCGCTTCGATTTGAAAAGGATTCCCTCGATACACGGCGGGCGGGCGCGTCACCGCGGTGTAGAACGCCGCACCGACATGCTGTAATCCGGCTAGAATTTGCTCCTCGCCGATGGGCGAGAGGCAATTGGTCGGCGGCGCCATGATTTTCACTTGAGGAATGGCGTGGAACAATCGCTCGACCTCCTGAGGAGTCAATCGCGCCGGAGATCGGTCAGGATCGACCTCGGCTCGGGCGCAGATCTCTGCAGCCACACGAGGCGAGACACGGGAGAAATCGCTCTGTAAGGCGGCCTTGAGCGTTCGCGACGAGCTTCGCCGCAACATCTCGATGAGGGCGCCCAGCTCAACGCCATAGGGATGGGGCCTGATCTCCAACGGTCGGGGCGGCAATTGATCCGTCGCGCGTTCATAAACGATCTCTTCGCCTCTCGGTGATCGGTAAACGATTCGCGCATGGGGATTGGCAATGGCCGTCTGCGCTACATATTGATCGACCGAGCGCGCCCCTTTGCGATACACGCCTTCTAATTCCAGCTCCACGCGCGTCCCATGCGGTTTGTTCCATGCGATGGTGGAATCCTCCAGGATTTTCGGCTTATTCCTGGTCGTATCTATGGCGATTCTGAAATGGTGAGCCTCTCTGGTCGGGCCGGTTCGTGACGTGATGACCACCGGTTTCCCGGTGGTGAGCTGCCCATACATCCCGGCGGCCGAGATACCAATGCCCTGCTGCCCTCGCTGCTGCAACAAGGTATGGAACTTCGATCCGTAGAGCAGCTTGCCAAACACCTTGGGAATCTGATGCCGCACGATGCCCGGTCCATTATCCTCTACGGCGATGCGAAATCGCTCTTCCGATAATTGTTCGATCTCGATGCGAAGGTCGGGCAGGATGCCCGCTTGCTCGCAGGCATCGAGACTGTTATCCACCGCCTCCTTCACCGCCGTGAGGAGCGCTTTCTGAGGATTATCAAACCCGAGCAGGTGCCGATTCTTGAGGAAGAATTCGGAGACCGAAATCTCGCGTTGTTTGCGCGCCAGCGATTGGGCTGTCTCCAGACGCTGAGGAGCATTCCCTCGCCCGCGGCGCGTCGATGCCGTGGAAGGAGCCACGGGGGGCAACTGTTCGCCTAACGGAGCAGGCGCAACTTTCTGGCTCCCTTGCTGACGATGTGTTCTCACGTTGGCTGATTTCATCGTTTTTCAGAATATTCGGTTGGTCACAACCCAAGGAGCACCAAGTGAGCATCAGCGTACCATAAAATCGGACTCCGAAGCAACCCTCTTGCCGAGGGGCGATGGCCGGTTACCCACCACCCACTTGCCGCGACCGCTCTCCCCGCCTTCTGATCTGGAGTTTGTCCCAGAGAACAGATCGCGCTCTGATGGACCGGGAAGGTCAAGCGTCCTCATCTGCGGATTGGAGATGAAACGCACGTCGTTCAGGATGCGGCTCAATCCTACCGCGGGTTATCGAGAAGCGGCAGCTAAAAAATCACGCAGGAGTTCGGCGAACTTCTCCGTTGCTTCCAGCATAGGGAAATGCCCTGTTCGCCGCATGGTCACCAGTCGGCCACGATGAATCTGAGCGAACCATTGACGGATGCTCTCGACCGAGATGAGCGGATCCTGACCGCAAGCGAGAAGCAGAATGGGGATGCGCGAGCGACGGAGACCGGCCAGGCACTCCCCGGAGGTTGCTCCATCCAGAGCCGTGGCGATCGTCTCCCAACCGGCACGAGGGTTGAGCTGGGCGAAGTCGGTGAGAAGGCTCTTCCGCTGTTGAACGGAGAGGCGGCCCAGCCCATATCGACGGAGGACGACATGCCGAATCAGCGGCCAGGTGGCCACCCGTCGAAGGATGATGAGCGTTTGCACCGACTTCACGTACGCCTCTCTCGCTTCATCCATCGCCGAGCCAGTGTGAGGGGCAACGAGCGACAGTGTGCGCACATCCTGCGGATGCTGCCGCAAGCACAGTCCAGCAACGAGAGCGCCCAGGCCATGACCGACGACGTGGACGTCGCCGGATCGAAGAGCCAGAATCAACCGATGCAGGTCGTCGACGTGATGCTCTATATGGAATGAGGTCGTGGAGGGGAACGCGTTGCTCCAGCCCACGCCCCGAGGATCGTAGACGATGCAAGAGAAATGCCGACTCAGGCGCGCCACCACCGAATGCCAATAGCTGTGCGATAAAGCCCAATCATTGACGAAAATCAGCGGAGGGCCCCGGCCAACCCGCTGATAGTAAATGCCTCCTTCATCGACGCGCACGTACGGCATCAAGAATTCAATATCGGCACGCCACTACTGCTCTTCCAGTGGCCGCTTGAAAGTGAACTTCACATAGCGACTGATGGAGACGATATCAATGGACTTCTGGGAGCGATGAACGACGAATCCATCCACGTAGATACTGACCAGCTCCCATCCTTCGGCACCGAGCTTATTCAACCCCGCATCCACATTCTCATCGATGAAGTCCTTCCCGGTCACAATCGCTCCCAGCTTTCGAACCTCTCCCCAATCCAGCGTCTTATACTGCCATTTGACCATCTCGTTTTCTCCTCCCTATCTCACAATCCCTCGCGCCCCCGCGTCGCCGGAACCTCACTGGGCGCCGACGAGCGGAGTCGCACCGCCGTGGCCGCTTCGATCGCCGGCAACGCTGCAATCACGACGTCACCGACGATCTTCAAACTCTCAGGATCGATCTTATCCAAGGTGTCCTCGGCCGTGTGCCAATACCGATTGGATGGACCGTAATGGAAATCGATGATGTCCACCGCCGGCACACCCAGCCGCAAGAAGGGTTCGTGATCATCATCGACGAACGTTCTCTCCGAGAGAAAATAGTCTTCATATCCCATTCGAGCCGCCGTCCGCCAGATGATCTCCACCAATGAACGCGTGGAGAGCGCGTCCCGTTTGATATCCAGCTCCTTGTCTCCGATCATATCCAACAAGATTAGCGCGCGGACTCGCCCGAGGACGCCCGCCGCATGCCATTTCTTAGCCAGATGACGACTGCCATATTTGGAGTCATTGGCTGACCAGCGGACGAGCGCCTCTTCCCCGTCGAAGAAGACGAACCAGACGGTGGGTCGGTCCGCGACCGGTCGATGAGCGAGCACGCGAGCGATCTCCAGGAGCACTCCGGTACTCGATCCCCCATCATTCGCTCCCACGAACGGAAAATCGTCGAACAGCTTGGTGTCATAATGGCTGGCGATGAGAATGACGCCTTCGCTCCGACCCGGTAATTGGCCGATGATGTTGGTCATGGAACGTGGTCCCAGCGGCGTCTGTGCGGTGAAATCATCGCGCTCCACCGTGATCTTGAGGCGGCGAAGGTGCTTGATGATATAGTCCCGGGCCCGCCGGTGGGCGCGCGAGCCCACCGGTCGAGGACCCATCTCCACCAGGCGTCGCACGTGCTCGAATGCCCGCCGCCCATCGAACTCCGTCGTCGCCGCTCCAGGCGGCGCATCTGCTGCCGCTGGCGTCACGGACGTCGATCTTCCCGAACAACCGCTCACCAGGATCGAGAACAGCAGGATATGCATCATCCAACGCGCTGGCCCTCGGCCTTCCCAGTACGGGCCATCATTTCCCTGACCTCGCCGGTTCATTCTCATCGTCCTCCGTCCCTTCGCTTCTCCTCCCCAATCATCGATGCCTTCCCCCGTCAATGGTCCCTCGCTCAGGCGCCGTCCGTTCACAGCGCAGCCAACGCCTCGAGCACGACATCACCGACCGCCTGAAGACTCCTCGGACTCAGCTTATCCAGCGTATCTTCGGCCGTGTGCCAATAGGGGGCGAATGGTCCCGTTGCGAAATCGGTGATGAGGTCTATCGCCGGAACCCCTTTTCGGGCGAACGGAAGGTGATCGTCTTGAACAGCTAAAGTCCCCTCAGTGAAATATTGGCCGTAGCCCAACCTCGCCGCCACATCCCAGATCAACGCAATGAGCCAAGGGGCCGAATACCCCGTCTCTCGCCGAATGGTGAGATCGCGATCGCCGATCATGTCCAACAGGATGAAGGCGCGGATTCGGGATAAAATGCCTTCGCGCTCCCACAGATCGGCCAGATGCCAGCTCCCGTACAAGGCGTCTCGAGGCGGGTCCCAACGCACCAGGGCCTCTTCCCCGTCGAAGAACACGATCCACACCTCATGGGGTGGTTTCTGCTCGCCGGACGTGAGCACCCGCGCCAGTTCGAGTAATGCTCCCGTGCTCGACCCACCGTCATTGGCCCCCACAAAGGTGAACTCGGTGAACAGTTTCGTATCATAGTGACCGCCAATGATGACGAGGTCGTCCGATTGGCCGGCAATCGGGGCGATGATATTGGTCATAGGAATAGGGCCGAGCGGGGTTGGAGCGACGAAGTCGTCGCGGACGACTTCGAGATGCAACGCGCGGAGTTGTTCGATGATGTAGTCACGCGCCCGATCATGTGCCGGGCTCCCGACCGGTCGAGGTCCCAGCGCCACCAGCCGCCGGACATGTTCCAGCGCGCGTTGGCCATCAAATGCGGCGGGCGACGGCCCCTGGACCCGGTCGTTATGGGCGATGATCATCCGTCCACTCCCGGCCAGAATCAGCCCGGCGGACAGAACGAGCCACCCGACCGCCAGATAGACCCTCCTGGCGTTCGTCCCCTTGATGTGCAACTTCAGCCTCATTCGTGGTTTATCCTAACACAACTCGGCAATCATGCAAAGCGATCAACACGCATCTGCTTCCACCGAATGCTGTTGAAGCGCTCTCCCGGGTGATGGTAGCATCTACGAGCGATCGGTGATGAGCATTCACTCTCTATTTCGACGATCCATCATCAAGCCCGTTGGCCTCGCGCTCGCCGTTCTGGCCGCGGCCGGCGTCATTGTCCTGATGGCCTGGCACGGACGGGAAGCGCAGGAACCGAGCGAACTGGCGCCGGCCCGCTCGCTGGCTTATGTGGAAGTGCCAGATGTGACTGACGTCCTGGACCAACTGGCGACCACCCGTTGGTGGCACGCCTTCGCCTCCCGCCTGGGATGGCCATCCAACCTCACTGGACGCGGCGCTCTCCGCCGCGTTCTCTCCCTTCGGAGGCTGGCGTTGGACCACTGGAGGCCGCTCCTCGGAGCCCGTCTCGCCCTGGTGGTCACCGGAGCCGACATTGCCGAAGATAAGATCACTCCTCACCTCGCCATTCTCATCCAGTCTCCTGTAGCGTCGGAGGAAATGGAATCGTGGCTCGACGACCGCCTGCGGTCACTGGCCGATAAGGTATATCGACGCTGGCGGGAAGATACCCTCCATTATGCCGGGCGCACCGTTCATCAGCTCGAATCGATCGAGACCCCTCGACGCATCCTCTGGTGCCTGGATGGGAGGACGGCCATCATCGCCAATCGCCTCGATGTGATGCGCCTCATCGTGGATACCGCTGATCGGATGACCCCATCGCTCGCCGATCAGGCCGAATTCCAACACATCCGGGCTCGGTCCCTCCCACGGGCGCTGATCTTCGGTTATCTGACTACGGAGCCGATCAAGGAGGAGTGGCAGCAGACCCTCTGGCCCTCCGACCGTTCGCTGTCGCCGACTCAGCTCGTCTTCAAAATGCTCCAATTCTTCCTCTCAGCCTTCGACACGACCATCAGTTATCAGGTCACCATGGAAAATGGTCTGGTGGTGGAGAGGACTCGCCTGTTGTGGTCCAGAGCCCTGCGCGAAGAACTCGCTTCAGTGGAGGCGCGAATTCCCCGTCCGCCGACGACGCTTCGTTTCATTCCCCGCCGATGCCAGAGCTTCACCATCCTTCGTCCTGGCGATATCGAATCGGTAACCCATGAGATTGATGCCCTCCTTCATCGCCATTTGTCGACCGTGGCCAGTGTAGCGTTCCAAGAGATGCTGCTCCGATTCAAACGCCATCTGGGGCTCGATCCTCAGGATACGATTGCCGATGCTTTGGCCGATGAAATCGCCGTTGTAGAGGGGCCTGATTCGGATCTGCTGTTCATCGTCCGCGTCAAGCGCAGAGCGAAGCTCGCCGCCCTCATCGGCAAGTATCTTCGGCATGGCGGCGCCTCGGTGCGGACGCTCACCGTCGGAGCGCAGACGATTTATACGTCCACTCATCGAGCGCGTCTCGCATTCAGCCTGGTGGAGGATATGCTTTTGATGGGCCCCCTCGATCTCGTGCGCTGGGCCCTCCGGGCTCATAGCGAACGAGCGACGCTGGCGGCTGATGCCATGATCACCAGGATGATCGAGCAGTATGGCCGTCAGGCTGTGGAGATCTCCATGCGATGGGATTATACCGATGAGGAGCGCGCCTTGGCTCATCTCATCGAGCGGCTCTCCCTCACTCTACAACCGAACAACCTCGATGAGATTGTTCGGTCGCTTCCGCCAACGCTACGGACGACTTCGCTCACCGAGGACGGACTGGTGAGCGAGACGAGATCGCCGTTTGGCGAATTCCTCTCCTGGTTGAACGCCGTCGTTCCCCCTCAGTGATCCGGCCGGTCGTTGCCGAGGGGGGGACCGCCCGGCGTGCCGTGAGCCGGAGTTTCTGCCTCCACCACGCCAGTCACCTTATAGGTCCGTCCCTCCCGAAAGATGGTCAAGGTGAGTTTCGTCCCCGGCTTCTCGGCGGCGATCAGGCGATTGAACTGACTGGCGGAAGTGATCACCGTGCCGTTCACATCGATAATGATGTCGTCCCGACGCAACCGCGCGCGCGCCGCCGGGCTCCCGATTTTCACGGCGACGACCAGTACGCCGTTCTCTCCTTTCAAGCCCATCCGTCGCCGAATATACGGCGTGGTATCGATGACCCGAACGCCGAAGGTCCCTCGCGTCACCCGCCCTTTCTCCTGCAACTGAGGTAAAATATCCCGGAGAATATTCACCGGGATGGCGAACCCGAGCCCGGTGCCCACCGTGGAGGCGAATGTGCTGATACCCACGACTTCTCCGCGTACGTTGATCAGTGGGCCTCCCGAATTCCCGGGGTTGATGGCCGCATCAGTCTGCAGAAAATCGTTGAATGGGCTTCCCGGCCAGGATCGATTCTTGGCGCTGATGATGCCCAGACTGACGGTATGATCGAGGCCGAATGGATTCCCAATCACGATGACCCAATCTCCCACCCGGAGAGCATCGCTATCGCCTAATGTCACTGCCGGCAAGGGTTCACCTTCCACGGCCACTTCGAGCAAGGCCAAATCCGTCGCTTCATCGAACCCCCTCACGCTGGCCTGAGTGAGTCGACCATCCGGCAGAGAGACGAGAATTGGACTTCCCATCCGCAAGGCGGCGAGGATGACGTGATAATTGGTGACGATCAATCCGCGATGCCCATCAATGATGAATCCACTGCCGTAGTCCAGTCCCCCCCGAGCATTCCGGATTTGAACGTTCACCACGGCCGGATTGACCCGCTCGACGATATCGGCAATGTTGAGCGCAGGGAGGCGGGACCCATTCTGGAGCCCGCCGAGGGCCGTGAGACCGAAGATGATGAGGATCACACAGGGCATCCACGGCCGCAGACGAGACTTCCCTGTCATCGCTTTTCCTCCGGTTTCTTCCTCACATTCCGGCGCCGGGATGACGCGGTGGAGTGGGCGGGCGAGCCGGCCTCCGCCGAGCGAGAGGCTGAGGCGTCCAAGCGTAACCGTTGAACGAAGAGATCCAGGTCGTAATCGCACTCTCGTGCCATCTGCTGACGAATCTCATGGAGGACTTTCAAGAATCGCGGTTTTCGATACATAAGGCTACCACACTTCCTCCACCAGGAATTCCGGCGTGATGATTTGCGGGACGTAAAACCCGGTCGTGACATTGAACATCTTCACCCGCGCCTGTCGATAAATATTGGCCAGATAGCCGAAGTTCCAGGTGACCAGGAAATCGATTTTATGGAACGAGGCAATGGCCATATGAACGGCATCGGCCATGAATTTTCGCTGGAAGATTCCCCGGCTCAGATAGCCTTCGGCCAATATGGCGACTTCTTCGGTGACCTCCAACTGGGGCAGATCACGAACGAGATTGAGATAGGCCGATCGATGGGGTTCGCGCACCCGCTCCAGCTCCCGAATCACCAGGGGCGAAATATAAGCGTCGTAAAGCGGCCGCTCATGCTCCCACCATCGAATGGTCAGATCCCGCCGAAAGGCATCACCATTATCCAGGTAGGCTCCAATGACCGATGTTTCCAGGTAAATGCTAGTTTTCATTTTGCTCGCTCGGTGGGACGGGAATTCGGCGCACGGCTTCCGTTTGCGGCCTGAGCAGAACGCGAAATCGCGGAAAGTCGAACGTCACCCGGAAATGCTTCAGGAAGTGACCGCCAATGATGCCCGACTGAGCGAATCCCGCCGCCTCATTGACGGCATCCATATTCAGGATGGGCGTACGGACATTGCGCTGTTCCAGATTGCTGATGGTCAACGAAGGAAGGATGAGCAGATGAACATCATCCAGAACGCCCGCCGCTCCCAGCACGCGAACTCGCAAGTCGGGCACGATTTTATCCTGCCAATCCAATCTCTCTAAGGTCTCTTCGGCCAAGACCGTTGTGCTGGCTCCCGAGTCGAGGATGAAATTGCATTCCTCACGACCATCGAGTTTCACTTCGACGCTGACCAATCCACCGTTGGTGGTGCGAAACGGCACGACGGTCACTTCCGGAGGGACATCCGCCGGCTGTCGACCTCCCGCCGACCGATCCAAGGTGAGTTCGCGCCGCGCATAATCCAGGGTGAGCTTGAAATTGGAGAGGACAGAGAGTCCCAGGAAGCCATCGGCCCGGAACGCGTTCCCTTCCCGTTGAAAGTGGCGAAATGGCCGAATGTAGATGGGAACGTTGTAGACGCGAATATCGCCGATATCCAGTTCATTCACCAGCCCGTACACGATGGGGAATGTGCCACCACCGCCCACGGCCCGAGCCCGTCCACCACGAGCAATGGCCCGGATGCCCAACGCGCGGGCTACGCGTTCGGAGAGGACGGTAATGCTGGCGCCGGTATCCACGACGAAGACGAGAGGATCGCTCCCATTGATGCGCACGGGGATGAACGGACGCGAGTTCTTGAGCTCGAAGGGGAGGGTCATCGTTCGCGGGCCTTCCACGCGATGCAGGTGGGAGACATTGAGTCGGGCCAAGGCGAAGTAAAAGTCGATCAATCCCCGGTATCGCTCCCGCTTCTCTTTATCCAGTCGCGGTGAGATGCTCAAAAATCGCTGATAGTGCTCGGCCGCTTCCTTGAAGCGCTCCAACCGAGCGGCCGCTCGTCCGAAAGCGATCCAGTAATCGGGCTCACTCGGATTGAGCGCCGTGGCTGCCCGAAGCCGCTCATAGGCCTGTTGGGTTCGATTTTCAAAGAAGTCAATCTCCGCCAGGCCGGCTAGGGCCATCGCCTCTCGGCGATTTAATATCAAGGCGGTGGTGAACTCCTCGATGGCTTTTTGGAATACCCCCGATCGCAACAGGGCCATCCCCAGCAGGGCATGAGCGCGGGCATTGAGAGGATCCTGCCCCGCGACCAGCGCGGCGTGTTGAAAGGCCTCTTTCATTCGCCCCTGCTTGATCAATGTATAGCTCAGCCCCAATCGCGCGCGATGATCCCGATGATTCCGAGCCAACAACCGGCGATAGAATTCTTCCGCCCTCTTGTAGTTCCCTTCGCGAAGGGCTTTCTGCGCCCACCGACGCCATTTCCCGGCACCCTGAGCTTCTACGCGGGGCGAAAGAGACACAACGAGCAGCCCGAGGAGAATCATCATCGGAGCGATGGTTCTCACGCCACGCCTTCTGTTCTTCGCCTCTTGTTGACTCCAAAGGTGCATCATACCCCCGTATGACTAACCATCTTGCCTCCCCCACCATCATCCACTGCCTAATGATTCTAGTTTCCCGTTCTCAGCCTTGTCAAACAGTCAGGGGGCGCCCCTTCCCCCGTTTTGGTTCCGCTCATCGCCTTTCATGAGAGGGGAGCGAGGCTCCGGAGGATCTCTCCCCCGGGGAGGGGCGAGTCACTCCCATAGATCTCCTCCCCATCGCCCGATGACGATCATGGGGACCGACGGTCACGCGGACGACACGGAAACGTCGCCCGACCTCCCATCGACTGATGACGACGATGAGGACCCGGGGGGTTGGTCCGGGCGCGTCACTCGACGCGGGCGCGTTCGATGCTCGGGCCGCGAAGGAGGCGGTTCGCCTTCGACGCTCGGTGCCTGTTGCTCCAAAGGAGGACCCGGATGAACGCGGCAGAACTCGGTCACCTCGCGCCCTTCCATGAAGAACTCTGGACGAACCTCGGGGCAGCGAATCGTCGCCAGCATACCCGTAGTCGGATCAATGGGTCGCTCAATGAGGCCATCCGGAAGTTCGAACTCTCCGGCGAGCAGATCGGGTCGTAAGCGCTCCAGGCGGCGCATGAAAGAGATCCATATGGGGAGCGCGGCGCGGCTCCCAGTGAGATGCAATGGCGTATTATCATCGAACCCCACCCAAGTGACGGTCACCAGTGAGGGGGTGAGTCCGACAAACCAGGCATCACTCCGTTGCGACGTCCCCGTTTTGCCCGCCATGGGGATATCGCCCAACTGGGCGGCGGCGTGCGCTGTGCCGTAGGGGGCTCGAATCACGTCCTGCAGCGCGCTGAGCACCAGATAGGCCACCTGTGGACTCATGACGCGGTGATGCTGGCTGTTCAGTCGCCGAAGCACTCGACCATGCTCGTTAGCGATCCACTGCACGGCTATGGGCTCGGAGCGTTCTCCTCCGCGGACGAAGGCTGTGTATGCCGAAGCGAGTTCCAGAGGCGTGACCTCCGCCGTTCCCAATGCGATAGACGGATTCACCGGCGGCTTGGGGAGCCCGCACCGTCCGATCAACCCGGCAATCTGTCCATACCCCGTGTCCTCGGCCAGAGCCATAGTGACCACATTGAGCGACCGCACCAAGGCTTCCCTCACGGTGACGGGACGTTCCAGATACTTCCCCCCGAAGTTTTCCGGAGTGTAACCGTCTTCGAACGTTCGTGGTTCATCTACGTAAGTCGTCGCCAACGTAATCGGATGTTCTTCATGAAACCCCGACGAGAGGGCGGCCGCGTAAACGAACGGCTTGATCGCCGAGCCCGGCTGTCGGTAGGCATCGGTGACCCGATTGAACTGACTCTGGGAGTAGCTCCGTCCACCCACCATCGCCAGAATATGTCCCGAACGCGCCTCGATCGCCACCAAGGCCCCTTGAACGGTGCCCGGCGGAGTGGAGCGATGACGTTGTCGAAGCACGCGGTCGATGACGGCCAATCCCTCGGCCATGGCAATTGCGGCCGCCCGCTGGACATCGACATCGAGCGTGGTGTAAATCCGATACCCCCCATCGGCGAGGTTGGCCCCGGGAAGCCATCGCGCGACCACTTCCTGAACATAATCGACGAAGTAGGGCGTATCGATGGACGCATCGCCCGGACGAGGACGAAAGTGAAGTCCCAGTGGAGCCCGTTTGGCCTTCTCCGCTTCCTGTCGGGTAATCATGCCCAGGCGGACCATGGTATCCAAGACATCATTACGCCGGTGGAGCGCCTCACGACGATGTTCCTCCCGAAGATAGTAAGAGGGTCGATGGATCATCGCGGCCAGCAGCGCCGCCTCGTGAAGGTCAATCTGGGAGATATCCTTATTGAAATATTCTCGAGCCGCCGCTCCCATCCCGTAAATGGAAAGGCCGCCGCGGTGCCCCATGTAAATGGTGTTGACGTATCGGGTGAAGATCTCCGGCTTGCTCAACCGCCGCTCCAGGGCCAGCGCCAGGAAAGCCTCCCGGAGCTTCCGGCGATAGGATCGCTCGGATCCGAGCAGGATGTTCTTCACCAACTGCTGCGTGATCGTGGAGCCGCCTTCGACGGTCTCTCCTCGCCGCAGGTTATGCCAGAACGCCCGAAGGATGGCCAACGGATTGATGCCCGTGTGCTCGAAGAAGGTTCTGTCTTCGACGGCGACGACGGCATTGATGAGATGCGAGGGCATCTGGTGGTACTTGATCGGATAGCGGATGCCTCGCTCTGCTTTGGCCGCCGGGCGACCGACGGGTCTGGTGATGGTACTGATCAGGAGAGGCTCCAGTTGACATTGCTCAACCGGCCGTTGACGATCAACATCGATAATCTGCTCGATGCGATGCTTCCGCCTATCGAATCGAACTCTCACCGTGGGGAACCAGCGTCGTCCTTCGACGATGGCAGTTTGCCCGGGAATGATGTCCAACTCCCGGTCACTCAACTGATAGGCGCCCTCCTCTCGTTTCCGACGTTCGCCCAATGCCACGTAGGAAGCGCGGCGCAAGTAATCGATGATCTGCTCCGGGGCGATACGTTCTCCGACCCGGAGAACCAGAGGAGCAGCATAGATATTCGATGGATTGACCGGGCGATTGATGCCCTGAAGCCACTGCTCCAGCTCCGATGAGGCCTGCACATAGAAATAGGCCGATAGGCCAGCGAGGCCAATGATTCCCAGGATGGCTATCCGGAGAAAGAGAACGCCCAATGCGCGCCTCATCGACCGTCGGCGCCGACCGGCCGATGCTCTTTTCTTCTTGCGCTGTTTGCCGGTTCCTTTGGACTTCTTGGCCATCGCGTTGACCTCATCGCCGCCTCGCTCATCTCACCGTTTCGAACAGGAGCGCCCATGCGTTCTGGAAACGCCTTCATCCAGCCCATTGATCGAGAAGAGATGGCTACGTTCTCGTGAATGAGCCGGAGACAGCGTCGTTATCGTGGAATCCTCTATGTCACGGAAGCACCAACCAGGGCCCGCTTTTGAATCAGTCGTGTTGAAGGCCACAGCATCATCACTGATCGGGAACGAAGACATCATCTCGGTGGGGGGCGCTATCTCCTGGTCCCCTTCCGGTGTCATGTCGCGCCTCACACTGACGTCATTCCTCGCTCTCAGGTGAGGATTTAATCACAACTCCGGCGTTGAATCAATAGCTTGAAATGGTCTCCCCACGCCCCCGGCATGAGCAGATGTTTGGCCGAGAGCAGCGAGGCCAGCCCGGCTCCCCCTCGTCCTTCATCGATCATCTGAGCGAGCCGGTCCAATACGCCCTGCTCCATGAGAAACTTCCGCTGGGTCACGAACTGAACGACTGACAAGCCGACGCGCTCTCCCCACTCCATGAGCAGAGTGAAGTCAACGCTCGTCGTGATATCCTGTTCTCCCACGCGCACCAATGGGTCGTCGTGAACCAGATGGCGATAAAAACAGCGAAGCGTTCCCCGTCCCCGCTCCGGTGTGTAGAGTCGCGAACGGACGTCGCCGTAGTCGATGGTCACCACATAGCCCTCTCGCAGCAGCGTGGCCACTCGTTGGAGATACTGACAAGCTTCCAGATTGATTTCGATGATCTGTCCATCTTCCAGAGGCGCATTCCAACTGGCGAGCACGTCCCGGAGTCGAGGATTGGTGAGCTCACCGATCGTCCAGTGAAACTGGCCGTCCCGCCAATCGACCAGGAGTTCCCTGATGTGCTTCCCCTGTCGAATGAGCCGATGAACGGGAAGCGCATCGATGAGTTCGTTCGAGAAGATGATCCCCGTCACTGATGCCGCCTCACGTTGCTCCAGCGAGTGCCACGTCACCCGAGAGAACGGCTTCAAGTTTTCTCGCTGGACCTGCTGAAGGGCCGGACTCCGTTCGGCGATGACATATTCGAGCCGCCCGGTCAACGCGGGCGCCATGCGCTCGATGCTCTCCAGAATGTCTGCCGCCAATCGTCCGGTCCCTGCTCCCACCTCCACGATGGTCACTTCAGGAGTGGCGCTGAGTTCTCTGAGCAGAGAGAGGAATTGCTTGGCCAGGCACTCTCCGAATAAGGGATGTACATGAGCCGCCGTGTAGTAATCGCCGCGCGGGCCAATCTCCCGACAGCGGCTGTAATATCCCCATTGGGGATCGTAGAGAGCCATGTCCATGAAGTGGCGAAAAGAGAGGGGACCCTCCCGTTGAATGCGATGGCGAATTTTCTCCACTAACGGGATCATCATTCTGCCGGCCCATATCCGGGGAGCGAAGTCGACGCCACATCATGCGGCATCGCCCGTCGCTCCAAAGAAAAAACCCACGCCGAGCATGCAGCGTGGGTCGGAGAGCCAACGACCAAACTCCAGCGAATGCTCACACGGCAACGGACTCCGGTTCGCCAATCGGTTGAACGCGCTCCACGCGGTCTCGACCGAAGATGTACCGCGTGGGGTGATCCCTCATGATCTTATCCTGAAGTCGCATCAATCCGTAAAGGAGAGCCTCGGGGCGCGGAGGACATCCGGGGATGTACACGTCCACCGGCACGATACGGTCTACGCCCTGGAGCGTCGAATACGAATCGAAGGGTCCGCCGACGCTGGCGCACGCGCCCATGGCGATACACCACTTGGGCTCCGGCATCTGATCCCACACGCGTCGCACCACGGGAGCCATTTTCAAGGTCACCGTACCGGCCACGATCATCAAATCCGATTGTCGTGGGCTGGGACGAAAGACGCCGGCGCCGAAGCGATCGATGTCAAATCGAGAGGCGCCCGTGGCCATCATCTCGATGGCACAGCACGCCAGACCGAAAGTCATCGGCCAGAGCGCCGATTTCCGTCCCCAGTTGAAGACGAAGTCAACCGTCGTCGTCAGGAAGTTGCCTCCACGCTCCTCTCTCATACCCACTCCAGGGCTCCCTTTCGCCAGGCATAGTAATACCCCACGATCAGAATGCCGATGAATACGGCAATTTCAATGAGGCCAAAGATGGCCAGCCGATCATAAATCACTGCCCAGGGGAAAAGAAAAATGGTCTCCACGTCGAAGATGAGAAACAACATGGCCACCAGGTAGAACCGCACCGAGAACCGCTCCCGAGCGTCACGTTGAGGATCGACGCCGCATTCATAGGGACTCAATTTCGGCGGCTGCGGATTCTCCGGGCGGAAGAGCTTCATGAGCCCCAGGATGACCAACGGAAACAACAGAGCGATGATCAGAAAGACGACGATGGGCAGATACCCATAAATGGGATTGGCCGGAATCTGTTGAAGGATCATCACCATCGCTCCGTCCCACAAAGTGGAAATGATAAGGGCGGATCCGGCTCCTGTCAACAGACCCACGGGCCTCACCCAGTGATCATGAACCTGCCACAGTGTGCAAGAAACCCAAGCTCCTCAGAGCGCCATTGATTGCCCTCAGGCGCAAAACAATTGTCTGACGGACTCAGTGACGGCGATGAATCCCTTCACGATGAGTCCGCTTCGCGGTGATGACACCCAGCCCCCATAGGTGTTGCATTCCGGCCACACGCCTGTAGCGGATTGGCCACACTCGCGGTGCCCACGGAGAATCGTCACGAATTCTCCCCAGATAGTCATCTCTCTGTGGATCAAAGAGATGGCTGACGAGAGCGAGCTCGGCGGATCTCCGGCACGGTTTTTGCACACCGAAATTCAGTTGGCGAGCACACGACAGACAACGTTGCAACGATCCGTGACGACCGTGGGCGTGGGCCTTCACACCGGCGCGCAAGTCCATCTTCGTCTATCGCCGGCGCCAGCCTATACGGGCATTCTCTTCCGCCGCATGGACTTGGATGGCTTCGAAGTCCCCGCCGCGCCCCAATTCGTCGCTCATACCAACTATGCGACCACGCTCGTCCGTCGAGGCGTGCTGGTCGGAACGGTCGAGCATCTTCTGGCCGCCTTCTACGGTTGCGGCGTCGATAATGCCGTCGTAGAGCTGGATGGACTGGAAGTGCCCATCCTGGATGGGAGCGCCGCCGGATTCGTCCAGTTGATTCAAATGGCCGGCCTCATCGAGCTGGACGCGCCACGACAGTTCCTCCGCGTGCTCAAGACCGTCGAAATCGTAGAGGGACAGAGAGCCATCAGCATGAGTCCGGCCAATACGTTCTCCATCGAATGCGCCATCGATTTCGACCATCCGCTGATCGGCCATCAATGCCGGGCGTTCTCCGTGACGCGAGATGTGTTCATGCGGGAAATTGCGCCGGCGCGAACGTTTGGCTTCCTTCAGGAAGTCGAATCGCTCCGGCGAAAAGGGCTCATCCGCGGTGGCTCGCTGGATAACGCCATCGTGCTGACGCCGGAGGGCCTCCTCAACGAGGACGGCCTGCGCTTCCCCGACGAGTTTGTGCGCCACAAGATCCTCGATCTCCTCGGCGATGTGGCGCTCCTAGGGAGACCGGTGCTCGGGCACGTTCGGGCCGTCCGCTCCGGTCACCGCCTGCACAATGCGCTGGTCGCCGCGTTGCTCAGAGATCCCCAGGCCTGGGAAATCGTCGAAGCATCTGAACGGGAATCGGTGGCCTGTCAGTAATCCGGTCCGATATCCGTTCGCGCGGACGTCTCCGACCGATGACCTCGTCCGCAGGCTTAAAAGGCTCCCGCCAGCTTCGCCCGCCGGGCTTTGTCTTCGTCCACCAGAGCGAGGAATCCCAATCCGGCGATGAAGAAGACGACCAGCGCGATGATGGCGGATCGAGACGAACCGGTGATCTGGCTGATCGCAGCGAACGCCAGCGGTCCCCAGATGGCCGAGAACTTACTGAACACCGTGTAGAAACCGTAAAACTCCGCGCTCGCCTCTTCGGGAATCATCGATCCGTAAAACGATCGACTCAACGCCTGAGATCCCCCCAACACCAAACCCACAACGCCGCCCAGGAAGAGATACTGGCCGGCCGTCTCGATGAAATAGGCGTAGGAGACGACGCCAGACCAGAGCAACAACGTGATCATCACGGCCACTTTTGCTCCCACGCGTTCGGCCAACCACCCGAACAACAAAGCGCCAACACTGGCGATGGCCTGAATCATGAGCAAGGTGAGCATCAGCACGGTCACGTCCAAATGGAGTTCCACCGTTCCATACACGGTGGCCACGGCGATCACCGTCTGAATGCCGTCATTGTAGAGCATGAAAGCGATGAGGAAGAGTAACAGATGCCGGAAGCGGCTGACCTGCCGAAGCGTTTGTGTCGTTCGTGACACTCCCACGGCCACATAAGCCAGCCAGCGAGGCCACCGCTGGTAGCGCTCGGGCAGGAGATTCCTCGACGGCGCTTCTTTCAAATGCTTCACCGTGAACAGGGCGAAGCCCGCCCACCAGAGTCCGGCCATGAGCATGGCCAGACGAGCCGCCGATTCCTGCGAGAGCCCCAACCACCGGTGTCCGAGGATCAATCCCAGGGCCAGACCAAATTGAAGACCGCCTCCCACATAGCCATAGGCATACCCTTTTCCCGAAACCCAATCC
The DNA here is from genome assembly GCA_026985075.1 of Blastocatellia bacterium. GTDB lineage: Bacteria > Acidobacteriota > Blastocatellia > HR10 > J050 > J050. The sequence goes on from JALSQX010000033.1 coordinate 243,711, forward strand.
ATACGCTCCTGGCTGGCAATGTGAGGAAGGAAGGCATCATAGAAGATATTCCCCCCGATGAACCCCACTTGAGCGATGAGGAAAAAGAGGAGCGTCATGAGCACGTCCCCGCTCCGACAAAAGTAAAGGAGCATCGTGAACAGCGCTCCCGTATAGCCGAACGAAAGGAGAAATCGCTTCTTGGTGGCCGAGAAGTCAGCCAGCGCCCCCAAGGCGGGAGCGAACAGAAAGGCGATGAATGCCGCCACACCCACAAAGAAGCTCCATAGCGTATCGGCCGCGTATACGCGGCTCCCCCAGGTGACGCCGTCCGGTCCCACGACGACTTCAGCGAAGTAAAAGGGGAGCAATCCGGCCAACACGGTCGTGGCATACGCCGAATTGGCCCAATCATACATGCACCAACCGAAGATCGTCTTGGGGTGATCTTTGATAGACCGATCGACGCTCATCGAATTTCTCGCCGGCCGCAGACGAAAACTCGACGCGGGACGCTCCGGTCATCCATCCGGCGCCTGACGAAAATGGCACCGAAGACAAAACTCCGGCTTGTGGATGCCAGCCGTGGACATGGATCTTCTCCTCGCCCCCAGTGACCTATCGCGCCCGAATGGGCATGTTGGCCCGCTCTCGGCTAGCGTTGGCGCATTCGCTTGATGATGTCACCGAGTCGTTTGATCTCTTCACCATACCTGGCCCAATCACCGGCCCGTTGAGCTTCCAGTGCCCGGCGATAATGCTGTTCGGCCTGAGCGGCCAATTCCTCCAATGAAGCGCCGGTTGGCGGAACCGTGGGGTGAGTCTGCACCAGCGGGCGCTCGGTCACTGATCCTCCCCCGAAGATCTGGACCAATGCCTGGTCCAACGTCTCCTCCATTGCGATTTGATTCTGGTAGGCGACGATGACGCGCTTCAATTCCGGGATTTTCCCCGTTTCGGCGCGCAGGTAAAGCGGCTGCACGTAAATGAGCGACTCCTCGATGGGAATGACCAACAACGTTCCCTGGATGACCTGTGAACCGCGCTGGTCCCACAATGAGATCTGTCGCGAAATCTCGGCATCCTGATTGATGCGGGCGCTGATCTGGCGAGGCCCGAAGATGAGCTTCTGCTTGGGGAATACGTACACCATCCGCTCGCCATAATGTGGACCATCGCTCCGCGCGACCATCCAGGCGGCCAGGTTGTCTTTCTTCTGCGGCGTGAAGGGCAACATGAGGATGAACTCTTCCCGCTGCTCGCCGGGTAATTTCATAATCGTATAGTACGGCTCCATGCGCCGCTCTTTCCCCCCAACCGAGTAGACGGGGATCTCCCACTGGTCTTCCTTGTTGTAAAACACCTGCGGGTTTTGCATATGATATGTGGCATAGACTTGCGCCTGAATCTTGAATAGATCGACGGGATAGCGCAGATGCGCGCGGAGATCCCCGGGCATCTCGTCCAACGGGCGGAAGACTCCGGGGAAGATCCGGGCATAGGTTTGAATGATCGGATCTGAGGGATCGGCCAGATAAAATGCCACCGACCCATCATAGGCATCGATCACCACCTTGACGGCATTGCGAATGTAATTACCGATCCCGCGCAACGGTTGCGCATAAGGATAGCGATTGGTCGTCGTGTAAGCATCGTAGATCCAGAACAATCGCCCATCCTCGGAGACGACCATGTAGGGGTCGTGATCGTATCGCAGAAATGGCGCGATACGGCGAACGCGCTGATGGATATTGCGATAATAGAGCACCCGACTCTCGGACGTAATGCGATCCGAGAGCCAGATATCCAGCGAGCCGAATCGCAGAGCAAATATCGCTCGGCGAAACCACGAGCGAACGGGGACGCCGCCCTGGCCGGTATATTCGGTATACACGTTGTTATCGCCCGCCGGATAATCGAATTCCCGTTGCCGGGTTCGCACGAACACATAGTCATTAGACAGCTCGCCGAAATAGATCTGCGGGCGCTGAATCTTCACGTCGATCGTCGATACCGGGGGAAGATCTTTGATGAACAAGACGGGCAGCCCTTCCGGCGTGACTTTATTGACCGGACCAAGCGTTATCCCGTATCCGTGCGTGAAGACGAGCCGCTCATTGATCCACGAGCGACTGGGGAGTAACTCCGAGGAGAGCTCGCGCGGCGAGAGCATGGTCTGTCGAAAGCGACCATCGATCGGGTATCGGTCGTTATCCACCGAGACGAACTCATAGTACGTGCGAATCTCCTGGATCTGAGAGAAGGTGTCTAACAGCGGCTCATGATCCCAGAGGCGAATATTATCTATCGTGGCGCGATTGGCTTCGATGTCTCGCATGGTGAGCGTGTTCTCGCCGCTCAGCGTGCGCTCGATGGTATCATCCAGGTCGTAGGCCCGACGGGTGGCCGCGATGTTATACAGGATGTATGGCGCTTCCTTCACCATTTCATTGGGCTCGACGACGAGCCGCTGGATGCTGGCCGGATAAATCCACCCGCTAACCAGAACAAGGATGTAAACGGCCACGGCCAGGAGAGCCAGCCGCCCCCGCGCCACGAAGCTATTGAGCACCATCGCTAAGGCGCCCAACAGAGAGACCCAAAACAGCGCCTGTAACAGGGGAAGCTCGGCGTGAATATCCGTATAACTGGCTCCGGCGACGACGCCTCGAGGCGAATAGAGAAGATGGAACATGTCCACTCGAGCGCTCACTGCGAGGAGGACAAAGAGTGCCGCTCCCAACAGGGAGAGGTGCACTTTCGCCGCCCGGCTCACCGCCAGCTTCCGCCCGCTCACGCCGACACCCCCTTTGAGTACATAAATTGCCGCCGTCCCCATCAAGCTGATGATCACCAACCCCAGACCGAGAGCGACCAGATACTCCCACAGAGGCAGTTGAAACACGTAAAACGAGACCGATCGATGAAACAGGGGATCCGTCTCGGTCGTGGGCGTGCGATGAATGTACTGCAGCACGGTCAGCCATTTGCCCGTAGCCAGCAGACCGATGAAGGCGGCGATGATCACCGAGAACAGCAAGGCACTCCGGCGTAACCGCTCCGGGGGGATGATGAACTGGGTGAATTGGAGTTCGCCAGTGGGAATCATCAACCCGCCCTCGCGGGTGAAGAAGATGGCCAGCACCGCGTTCACATAGAGAACCACCAGCGAGATCAGGCCGACGCCCAGACCCAAACCGAGTTTGCTCAGCAGGACGGTGGTGAACACCTGCCGGAAGCCCAGATGGTCGAACCACAACCAGTCGGTGTACATCTGGACGGCCGTCGAACCGAAGATGAAAATCAAAAAGATAATTGCCAATATGAGCATGGTGAATCGTCTACCCATCATCGTCCCTCCTCTCTTTTTCCTTCGACGCTCGTCGATTCCTCCCCCGAGGATCCCGTTCCCCGAGAGAGCCCGCCGGGCTGGCCAGCATGTGCATGGCCGACTGTCTCGTCCGTTGCGCTCGAGCGATGGCCGCTCGAGGATTGATCACGCCCCATCCCTGCCGGTCCACATTGACCCGCGGCAATCGACGAGCCGTCTCGATCAAGGCCAACTTGACCTGTTGCGGGGTGAGATCGGGATTGGCTTCCAGCATTTGAGCCACGACCGACGAGACGATGGGGGCGGCAAACGATGTTCCATCGACATGCTGATAATGAGCCGAAATCACGCGTTGACGGCGCTTCAACCGACGGACCCGGTCTCGGAGCTCGAAAACCGGCCGATCGATGAGCGCATCCAACCGAGGTTCGATGCCCCGATGAGCGTTGAGAATCGCTTTGAAGCGATCATCCGGTGCGCGATCCAACTGATCGAACAATGCCGCCCGTTGGGCCACCGATGTCCCCGGTAAAATGGGAGCCGGAAGCCAGATGGATGGGGCGATGACCTCCGGCTTTTGCAGCCCATCGACGGTCGGTCCGTAGCTGGAATGGTAGAGCCGGTAACCACGCCAATCCAGTTGATTCCCGTCATTGAGTCCCCCCACCGTGATGACCGCCGGCGCGCTGGCTGGAGGAAGGACCGGATGGCCCCTCTCCCGCCCCTTGTTCCCTACGGCGGCGACCACTACGATCCCGCGGCGAACGGCCTCTTCGGCCACCTGAGAGAGCCCATCAGTCAAATACGACGCCGCGTAGTCCCCACCACAGGAGATATTCAACACGCGAATACCATACTGTTCCCGATGCGAGACGACCCACTCGATCCCGCGACGGATATCATCGTGACGAATGCGATGGATCGATCCCACTTTGACGAGCACGAGGTTCGCCTGGGGAGCGAGGCTGCGATATATGCCCCCGGAGAGAAAGCCATTCCCGGCGGCGATGACCGAGGTCATCAACCCGTGCCAGGCATCTTCGTTGGGTTCGCTCACTTCCCGCCAGAGCGCCTGTTCATCGTTCTCCCGATGGAGGATATTCACATATGCGATGACCCGATTCTCCGGCTCCACCAGATCGGGGTGAAGATGAAAGCCCGAATCGAGAAAGGCGATGGTCACCCCTCGGCCCGTATAGCGATCATCGACCTTCAATCGCCAATGGAGCGGAAGAACCCAAGGACCGTCCCGACCGACTGCCCAGCGACCGTGCTGGAGCCGCTCCCAGAATCCCCGATAGGTATCATAACAAGATGGACACACGCCGCGGTCGAGCGCGTGATGCGGATGATTATCGGCCACCAGCTTCCATACAGCCGCATCGCCCCTCGATGGAAGGACGAACGCGTGTGTCGATGTCGATCGCCGACAGATGGGACAGCTCTCTCTGGGCATAGGCAGCGTCACCCCTGGAGAATGAACCGCTCGATGGCCCGGGCCACTCCCGCTTCATCATTCGAGGTGGTGACGTAGTCGGCCGCCGACTTCAAATGGTGTTGAGCATTGCCCATCATCACGCCTAATCCAGCATATTGCAGCATGGCCACATCATTTTCATTATCGCCGATGGCCATCACCTGTTGCCGGTTCAGACGATACCGCGCGACGAGCCGGGCCAGTGCCACCGCCTTGGAGCACCGGGGGGCGAGAATATCCAAGATGGTCATATCTTTCTGCGGATAAGCCGTTTTCAGTAAGGTCACGCGCCCGTTCAATTCGTCGGCCAGCACGCGCTCGAACGCGTCCATCTGGGCACATGGTCCCGAAGACATGATCTGAATGGGATCGCGACGGATGGCTGCCATCAAATCGGGCACCTGCTCGACGACCAGGGGAGCTCGATCGAGGTATCGGCGGAGGCGGACATTGTGTTCGGAAATCCGCTCGATGATCGCCTGGCCTAATCCCTCCGGATCGCAACAGCAGACGAGATCGGCGCCGACCGATCGTCCGAGGGCCACAACCCGCCGGGCCAATGAGGCGGCCAACGGATGGTAGTCGATGACAGCACCGGTCTGGGGATGCTTCACCAACGCCCCATTATGAGTGATCAGCGGCGTGGTCAATGCCAGCTCCAGGGCGATCGGTCGAGCGATGACGAACCGCCGGCCAGTCACGAGAATGATGCGGACGCCCCGATCCACGGCGGCTCGAATAGCTCGACGATCCCGCTCGCTGATCTGCGACTGCGAGTTCAGGAGCGTCCCATCGATATCCACTGCGACGAGTTTGATGTTCATGCTCGGAATCCGCCTCTTATCATGGCTCACAACAGGGGGCGCGTCAAGCAAGGCTCTCCATTCGGGCTTCTCAGTCCGCTGGCCATGATTTATAATTGCCCGGCAATTTTATGGAAGAAGAAAAGCCCATTCGATCGTTCATTTGCATCGAGTTGCCCGAGCGGCTGAGGAATCGCATCGGGGAGATCCAAACCGAACTCAAGGCCTATGCGGCTCACGTGAGCTGGGTTCGACCACAGAATATCCATCTCACGCTGAAGTTCCTCGGTCACATTGCCCCTCATCGAATTGCCGAGATCTTGAGTTCGATCAAGCCGATCGTCATTCGCCATCCTCCATTCACACTGGTGCCCGAAGGGTGCGGCGTCTTCCCTCACGCGCGCAGCCCGCGGGTTTTCTGGCTGGGTATTCGCGACGATTCCGGCGTTCTCTCCGAGCTTCAGGAAGAGATTGAATGCGCTCTGGAAACGCTGGGCTTCCCCCGTGAGAAGCGACCGTTCACTCCGCATCTGACGATTGGCCGCGTTCGCCTCTATCGGAAACCGAAGGATCTCACGCCCAAGTTCCTGGCGCTGGAATTCTCCGAACCGGCTTTTGAGGTCGATCACATCACACTGATGCGAAGTGACCTGAAACCCACCGGCGCCATCTACACGCCACTGGAGATCATCCCGTTGGGAGGCCGCTCACGGCGAGAGGCGAATGAGTCTCCCTCCTGAACGTTGGCGAGGAATCGCAGCGTCTTCCATGATATGGTCGGCCCATCAGGGGACGACGTGCACTCGGCCGACCGGTCCTTCGATAACCTCTCCGATCACGGCAGCGACCGGAGTGCGGTACTCGGTCAGTTTCTCCACCAGGGCATCAGCCTTCTCCGGGGCCACAGCGATGAGGAGTCCTCCCGAGGTCTGGGCATCACAAAGAACTAATTGCACGGCTTCGCTCACCTCATCGTGCCAATCAATGGAGGAAGCCAGATATTGATGATTCCGACGACTGCCCCCGGGGATGGCCTTTTGTTCGATTAATTCCCAGGTCGACGAGAGCACAGGCACGCGAGAGGCTTCGATACGAGCGCCCACCCCACTGGCCGTCAACATCTCCAACAGGTGTCCCAACAGCCCGTATCCGGTCACATCGGTGGCCGCATGCACCCCCACGTCGACCATGGCTCGAGAGGCCCCATCGTTGAGTCGAGCCATGAGCGCGATGGCGTCTTTCTCCGTCGCCGCATCGACCAATCCCCTCTTGATTCCCGTCGTGATGATCCCTATCCCCAATGGCTTGGTCAAGACGATGACGTCGCCCACTCGAGCCGTGGCATTGGTGATGATGTGATCAGGATGACAGATGCCCACGACGGCTAATCCATACTTCGGCTCCACATCATCGACGCTGTGCCCGCCGATGATGGCCACACCCGCTTCTTGCGCCTTCTCCGCCGCTCCCACCAGAATCCGCTCCAGGACGTCGAGGGGAAGTTTCTTGGTAGGGAATCCGACGAGATTCACGGCCACCAGCGGTCGTACGCCTTTGGCATAGATATCGCTGAACGAATTGGCCGCGGCGATGGCCCCAAACCAATAGGGATCGTCCACCACGGGAGCGAAGAAATCCGTAGACATCAGCAGGACCATCTCGTCGTTGAGACGGTACGCACCAACATCATCCGAACTCCCCGGTCCGATGAGGACGTTGGGATCGGTGAGCGGCGGCAGAGCGCGCAGTACCTGAGTCAGGTCTTCCAGACCCAGCTTACACGCTCAACCAGCGCCGTGACTCATCTGCGTCAATCGAACCCGTTCGGTTTCACTCATAGAGACGTTGATTATATTGGCCTGGGGTGGAATTGCCAAGGACCGCCCCGGCGAAACGGACAATATTCCCTTGCATGATTTGTCGGAATCAGTATTATTGCTTGGGAGCAGAGGCGAAGAGCTTATGGGAGACTCGCTCGACTCCATCTTCAGACCGAGATCGATTGCTGTCATTGGCGCGTCCCGTCGTAAGGATTCCATCGGTCACATGATTCTCCACAACCTCCTCGAACTCGACTTCAACGGAAAAGTGTTCCCCGTCAATCCCCATGCCGATGTCGTTCACTCCATCAAGTGCTTTCCCCGCATTTTGGATATTCCCGACGAGGTCGATCTGGCTATCATCGTCGTCCCCCGGAACCGCGTGCTCGCTGTGGTCGACGAGTGCATTCAAAAGAACGTGAAAGCCCTCATCGTCATCACGGCCGGATTCAAAGAACTCGGTCCACAAGGAGCTCGATGGGAACAGAAGCTGGTCGCCAAAGTGAAGTCCGCCGGCCTTCGTCTCCTCGGTCCCAACTGCATGGGAGTCATCAATACCGATCCCGACGTACGGATGAATGCCACCTTCGCTCCCGTCGCTCCGGGGCCGGGTCCCATCGCTTTCACCACTCAGTCGGGCGCGCTGGGCGTCGCCATTCTCAACATTGCTCACCGCGTGGGGCTCGGCTTCTCCATGTTCGCTTCCATGGGCAACAAGGCCGACGTGTCCGGTAACGATCTCCTCGAATATTGGGATCGCGATCCCCGAACCAAAGTCATCCTCATGTATCTGGAGTCGTTCGGTAATCCCAGGAAATTCACGCAACTGGCTCGACGCATCAGCAAACGGAAGCCCATCATCGCGCTCAAAGCGGGCCGAACGCGACAGGGGGCCATGGCCGCTTCGTCGCACACCGGGGCGCTGGCCGGTCTCGACATCGCCACCGATGCCCTCTTCGAGCAGTGTGGTGTGCTCCGGGCCTATTCGGTTGAGGAACTGTTCGATCTCGCCTTGGGATTCAGTCATTGTTCGATCCCTCGCGGTCCTCGAGTGGCCATCGTCAGCAATGCCGGAGGACCGGCCATCATGGCCACCGATGCGTGCGTGAATATGGGCCTGGAGATCGCTTCCTTTTCGGCGAACACCATCGCTCAGCTCCGCGAGTTCCTGCCCGAAGAAGCCGCGGTGAAGAATCCCGTGGACCTCATCGCCTCGGCAACGGCGGAGCGATACCGGTTGGCGCTGAATACGGTTCTCGCCGATGGCAATGTCGATGCGGCGTTGGTCATCTTCGTCCCCCCCATCATGGTCGATCCTAACGACGTCGTGGAAGCGCTCCTGGAGATCAAAGCTCGCCACGAGAAACCTCTCCTTGGCGTCTTTATGGCTTCGGAAGAGTCCCTCCAGGAGATTCGGCGACGCACCAGCGGAACCGTGCCCATCTACCTCTTCCCCGAATCGGCGGCGCGCGCTCTCGCCGCCCTGGCCGAATATCGCCGCGTTCAGCAACGGGAAGAGGGAACCATCCCTCACTTCCCCGTCAGTCAGGACATCCCTCGCAAAATCATCGATGCCGTGCGGAGCGAGGGGCGGCTTCACCTGAACTCCGCCGAAGCGCTCAGCATCCTCAATGCTTATGGCATTCCCACCTGCGCGTTTGGGTTCGCGACGACGCGGGAGGAGGCCGCAACCGTGGCGCGGGAGATCGGATACCCCGTGGTCCTCAAGATCCTGGCCCCAACCGTGGTTCACAAATCGGACGTGGGCGGCGTCATCCTCGATATTCGAAACGACGATGAACTCATTCGAGGATACGAGAATCTCCTGGAGAAAGCCGAGCGCCATGGCCTCTCCAAGGATCTGGAAGGCGTCATGATCCAGCGCATGCTGCGCGGGGGTCGAGAAGTGGTCATCGGTATGGCCCACGATCCTCAGTTCGGCCCACTGATCATGTTTGGACTGGGAGGCATCTATGTGGAAACGCTCAAAGATGTCGCCTTTCGCATTTGGCCGATCACCGACGTGGACGCCCGCGATATGATTCGGTCGATCCGAAGTTACCCCATCCTCAAAGGAATGCGAGGCGAAGAGTCGGTTCACTTCCCGCTGTTAGAAGAAACGCTCATGCGCGTCTCTCAACTGGTTGGTGATTTCCCGGAAATCGATCAGCTCGATATCAATCCCTTCATCGCCAGCCATAACCCCGATGCCTCCAAAGCCGTGGACGCGAAAATAATCCTCAAAGCCACTCCCCAATCTTGACGCGCCTCCTCAACGAGCAAAGATTTCTCCCATGGCGGCGAGAAAGAGATCGTTCTCCTGAGGCGCTCCAATGCTCACGCGAATGGCATTGGTCAGCGTCGGATGACGACTGAGATCATAGACGAGGATACCCTTCTCCCTCAACAATTGGCTCAGTTGACGCCCGGTCAATTCCGTCCGGACTACCATGAAGTTGGCGTGAGAGGGAACGGGCTTGACGCCACTCATACGCTGCAACGCTGCATATACCCGCTCGCGCTCGGAGATGAGCTTTTCGATCTGCGCCCGAAAATGGTCATACATATCGATAGCCACCTCCGCGGCCAGAGCTGAAACGATGCCGATCGCTCCCGGTAGCATGCGCTCATTGATCCGTTGGGCGAGATGGGGAGACGTCAACAGGTAGCCGATGCGTAATCCCGCCAACCCGAGGGCAATGGAGAACGTTCGCAGGATCACCAACCGGGGGTACTTGGCCACGAGCGGAGCGAACGTCTTGTGAGCGAACTCGTAATACGACTCGTCCACGACGACGATCCCCGGGGAGGTGTTCAGCAAGGTGACCAGATCGGGCTCGGCCATCACACATCCGGTGGGATCGTGGGGCGATCCGATGACGACCATCTCGATTTTCATGGCCACGGCGCGAGAACAGAGCTTCGGCACGTTGAATTGCAAGGCCTCGGTCATCGGCACGCCCATGACATCAGCATTCACCATCCGGGCGATGCCCGAGAGGGGGCCAACCGTCGGCTCGGGAACGAGGATGCGCGTCGGACCATCGGTGACAACCTCCAGGAGCACCTGTAGTAACTGAGTCGATCCATTGCCGACAACAATATGATCCGGATCACAATGATTAAACGCCGCCAGACGCTCCACTACCCCCTCAGGGCGAGGTTCGGGAAATCGAGACCACGGCACCGCCGCCAGTCGACGGAGAATCTCATCCTTGATAGCTCGGGGCACATCGAATGGATTTTCGTTCTTATCCAGGCGGACCACTGTTGTGGGCGTTCTCCTGGTTTGCTCTCTCTGGGAAGCATCCACCGGATGCCGATTGTTCGGCGATTCTCCCATTGACCATCTATCTCCCAATGTGGGGTGCTCAGCCAGTTTACCTCATCGATGTCACATGTTCAATGCTCAGGAGGTACTCTCTGACGCGCCGACCGCCTCCCACATGACTGAGAAAGGCGCTTGATGCTGTGTCCACAACTGGAACTGAACGGCCGCCTGATGAACGAGCATTTCCAAGCCCGAGATCACCCGGCACCCCCTGCGGCGAGCTTCTCGTAACAGCCGCGTCTCGGTCCGAAGAGGGACGAGATCGAAAACAACCTTTCCCGGCCGCAAGACGGACGGGGGGACGATCGAATCGCGGTCCGGGTTCTCCAGACCGACGGGCGTGGCATTGATCAAAACATCATATTCCATGCGGGCTACATCATTGAGATGGCCGGCCCGGACGCCGAACCGTTCGGCCAATTGCTGGGCCTGAGCGGCTCGCCGAGCCAATACGAGAACGTCCGCTCCTTCGTGCTTGAGTCCGTAACAAACGGCTCGTGCTGCTCCGCCAGCTCCCAATATGACCACCCGCGTCCCGCGCAGATCCAACCGCGACTGGAGCGGTCGCAGGGCTCCTGCTACATCGCTGTTATATCCCACGAGCTGATTCCCCTCGACGATGACCGTATTGACTGCGCCCACCATTCGCGCTGTCTCATCCAACCGATCCAGATACGCGATGATATCTATCTTGTGAGGAATGGTGACGCTCAACCCGCGGAGCGTCCAAGGCATCTTTCGCGTCACCGGATTCACAAAATCAGCCATGAACCGGCGCAGATCCCTCACCAAGAGCGGCAGGTAGACCCAGTCGAGGTTCAACTGCTTGAAGGCCTCGTTATGCATCCGCGGCGATAGGGAGTGACCGACCGGGTTTCCAATGACGCCGGTCACATTCGTGTCCGAGGTCAATTGGGAAACGCGGTATACGGAGACGAGTTCCCTTGCTGTGAGTTGCCCGGGGGCGGTGACTTCCGATGCCCTCAGCGCGCCAAAGGTCAAGAAACTGCCCCAGGCTGGGGCCAGAATGCGACTGATCACCCCCGCTTCCCCCATCCCCAGGGCGATCGTCGGTCGGCTCTCCCGCCGAGCCCGCTCCAGGACGGCCAACAGGCGCAGATTATCGGTGAGGTCCCGAGCCATGGTGGCGATCTTGATGACTCCCGCGGGCGTCGCCGCTAACCGTCGGTACACGTCGAGCAGATCGGTCGGCGTCTGCTCAAAATTGTGGTAGGACACGATGATCTGTGCCCAGGGAACCGGTTCGGATTGCTTGAGAAAGACTTCGGCCAACTCGATGTCCAGATCAAAATGCACCCGTTGATTCTCGGCCAATGGGAATAATTGCTGCCAGAACCGGCGTTGACGCTCGACGTCGGCCGCACCTTTGGAAGGCCCCACATGGCGTGGATGATACGTCAGAATGACGGGACGATCGGTCGAGCGGATGAGCTGGGTGACCGCCGGCCGGGGCTCATCCACCGGGAGATCGGTGAGATAATCGAGCCGAAACTCAATAACATCGGCTACCGACTGAGCCTCGGAGACCCGCTCAATGGCTCGGTCAACGGTCGAACCCGCGATGGAGATGGCTACCTTGTTGTATTTCACGGTCGATCGAGAGGATTGTATCTGAAAACTCCATCACCATCAACGGGATTCCATCATCGGCCGGTCCCTCTCAACAGTGAGTCCCCTGAGGATGTTGAATCCTTTGAGGTCGCGCCCTTCCTTTGGGGCCTCTCTGGTGATCGCCTTGGGAGCTGACGTGCCTTCACTCTCAGAGGTATAATCGTAGGCGATGGTGAGGTGGTTGACGTGGCTGTTGATGATCAGCATGTTGCCCAACGTGGGCCCGCTCGATGAGCGGAACAACACGCGCATCGCCTTGGTGGAGGCCAGTTGGGGGCGGAGCCCGTTCAGCGACCGTGTTCTTCACCAGTTGCGAAGCCTCATCTCTGAAGAAGAAGGCATCGCGCTTCGAGATCCAGCCATCGTCCAATCAGCGATTCGAGGATTCGGTTATGACGGCTCGCTCAATCTCACGGTGGAGCAGGCGCATCGGCTCGGCGCCGCGATCGGGTGCGATTACTACATTCTCGGTCGCGGGCGCATTGACGCTGTGAGCGTCGCTTCCGATGAGCGGATATATCGAGCGTGGGTGGCGCTGTTTTTTGTGAACGCTCGTAACGGGGAGCTCGCTCTGTTCACCTTCGCGGTAGAAGAGCGCACTCATCAGCATGAGGCGGCGAGAGCGCTGATGGTCACACTGGGGCAGAAGATGTCCCGCGCCCTGCGCCAGATCGCCCACCGCCCTCTGGCCGTTCGGCGTCCTCATGCTGAGCCAGCGAGAGTCATCGACATCGACGATCCCGATGCCCTGCCCCCTCACGTCACCCCTCCTCGTATTCTCCTGAGTCCGAAACCGGCATACACCCGCTGGGCTCATATTGCTGACGTGACAGCCACAGTCGAACTCCGAGTGACGTTCCTTCCCGACGGTCGCCTGGGGCCAATTGATGTGGTGAGGTGGGCGGGATTCGGACTCGATGAATCGGCGCGCCAGGCGGCTCGACGCATCCGATTCCGCCCGGCGACCCTTGATGGGAGGCCGGTTGCCGCTCGGGCTATTGTGCGATACGAATTCAGACTTATTCCCTCCCCCTCCATGTCGAAGATCAAGGCCCAAACTGCAAGTGGGTGAAAACCTTGAGGTTGACCGCGTTTTGGGTTGACAGGCGGCCACCGGAGACCTACAATCTGAATTTGAAGCATGAACGAGGCAAACATGTAGCGATGAAAAGACTTAACGTGAACACCCAGAGTTCCTCGATTCATTCCAGGCAGTTGTGAGGAGGTCCTGTGATTAAGCAAGACATCGTCAATGCAGTCGCCGAACGAACCGGATTGACCAAGATCAAGTCGGAGATAGCCGTCGAATCACTGCTGGAGGCAATGAAGCAGGCCCTCAAACGGGGGCAGCGAATCGAACTGCGGGGATTCGGCGTATTTTATGTCCGCCCCCGCAAGCGAGGGGTGGGCCGTAACCCCAAGACCGGTGAGGTTGTGCCTATTCCGGAAGGGAAAACCATTCGCTTCAAACTGGGAAAGGAACTACGCGCCTGAGGTTCTGACCAGTGAAAAGAGCGCCGTCGATCCCTTCCTTATCCCTCACCGAGCGCCCTCCGGTCGAGATTCGCCCTCCCGAGTTGACGTCTCGCCGACTCGCCCTCCATCTGACCCTTTTGCTGCTCACCCTGGTGACGACATTTGTCATGGGCGCGCTCATGAGCCCCGACCTGCGAACCTGGAGACAGATCGCCTATGATCCCCGGGTGATCTCGAGCGGACTGGCCTACAGTTTGACCCTCATCGCCATTCTGCTGGCTCACGAAATGGGCCACTATCTTGCTTGTCGCCACTACCGGATTCGCGCCACTCTTCCCTACTTCATTCCAGCTCCTACGTTGATTGGCACGTTCGGTGCGTTCATCCGCATCAAGGAACCCATTACATCGCGGCGAGCGCTTTTTGACATTGGCATCGCCGGACCACTGGCCGGATTCGCCGTCGCCCTGCCCGCCTCGCTGATCGGCCTCCTCATTGCCGAGCCAGCGCCGCCACCACCTCCTCATACTGAATCGATCATCTTCCAGGATCCTTTACTGTTCATCCTCATCCAACGCCTGTTCGACGTTCCCCGCATGACCGAATGGAATCCCATTTATTTCGCGGCCTGGGTGGGAATGTTGGCCACCAGCTTGAATCTCTTACCGGTGGGGCAACTGGATGGTGGACATGTCGTCTACGCCCTTCTTGGACGTCGGGGCCACCGAGCGGTCGCCGTGGGTATTTTCGCGCTCGTCTGCGTCCTGGCCATCATCGCTTACAACCGGTATCACTGGCCGGGGTGGTTCCTTTACGTGGGACTGCTCGGTCTTCTCCTCGGACTGAAGCATCCACCTTTGGCCGACGAACACCAACCGCTCGATCACCCCCGGCGTCTGGTCGGCGTGGTTGGATTGGTGGTGTTCGTCCTCTCCTTCCTGCCATTTCCCATCATCGTGTCCTGACTCACTCCCGGCTGCCACATCGGCCCTCGCAGAGTCCCCGATACGATCAGGCGTCAATACGAGAGAGCCTCAACGGAGTGATGTCGAACGGCTCCCGGCCGTTCTCACCGATCGCTATCAATTCCAGGATCGCGCAACGAGCTCACGATCGGGGGACTTCACTCGGTAGGACGCGCCGCCATTCCTCGGCCCAGCGCGCCACAGCCTCCTCATCAGCCACGGCCAGAAGGAAGAACCGGTATCCCGCATGGAGGCAGATCAATCCATTCGAGAAAAGCCATATACTGTTGAGAAGTGGATTCCCTCCCAAAATGAGTTCAACGGGCGCTCCGATGATCCGCCCGGGCGACAGGCTTTCGGCAATGAGGGTCATGCCCGTTGCCACGCTGAACGCGCCAAGAAGAGGGGCGCCGACCAGCCGGGTCATGTTTCTTTGGAACTCGATGCGGGCGGCCTCGGCTCCGGTGAGATCGCCGGCTCGAATCAATTGCTCTTGCCGCTCCAGGTGAGCCCAATAGGTTTCAGCGATCTTCCTCAATCCGTAAGCCATCAGCGCACTATGGAAAACCCAATGTCCCCGCCCACCAAGACCAAGGATGGTGGCATCGAGCTTGGGGAAGGCACTCCCCATCCGAACACCGACGATGAGGGAAAGCCCGACGACGGCGGCCTGGCCCGGGTTTTGTCTCATCCATTCTCTCGCTTTCTCCAAGCCCGATGCCACCTCGCTCCCCCATTGCGCTGTCTTCCCGGCGATGTTGGTGGTGCGACTGACCCGCTGGTAGTATCGACTCGCTTCGCCGAAGAGTTCGTCCGCCTTCTCCTCGGCGCGTCGCGCTCCCCGCTTGATGGCCTGAGCGACCTGTTCGGCCGGCCGTTTCACTCGATGAGAAACATCCAATTCCTCGTCCAGCTTCTGGAGTTCTTCCTCAGCGCGACGCGCCCCTTTTTTCGCCGCTTCGGTCACCTCTTCTGTGGCCCGCTTCATCACTTCGGAGAGCCGATACTCCTCATCCAGGTGCTGCCAGTGACGTCGAGCCGTCTCCATCCCGGAAGCCGTGACCTCAGCACCTTTCCGGAGGCTACGGGCGGCTGCTTTGACGCCCTGATCGAGTATCTCCTCCAGGTTGTATTGTTCGCTCGCCTGTCGGGCGGCTTCGGCGAGTTTTCGCTTCATCTCATCAAATTTCCTGGCATAATCGCTCATACTCCACCTCCTGAGTTTCGGTCTCCCTCCACTCCTGGCCCGGTTCTCGGTCGAATCTCATCACTCCGCGCTTGCTCATCGGCCGGTTCTGTGAAATTCCGCGGGATGCCGGCCCATTCGCTCGGCCGGATCGGTGACCCTCTGCCGTCACGGACAATGGGAGAGAAGGGCCGAGTTGACCAGACAACCGACCCGCTCGCTTGGGGAAAAGAAGATGATACTGGCCGCTCGGTCATCGGTTTCTTCCCTCCGGCTATCATTACGCGACCCACGGATTCAAGTTCCCAAAGACATTCTACCATTGATCCGCGACCTCCGTAAAACCCCAATGCGCACGGGTAATGCTTTGCTTTTCAATGAGAAGCGCAGCTTGACCGGTTTCTCCGGTCGGTGCTAGAATAACAGTTCTGGTGTGGGGGTGATTTGGGTTCGACGAGGGTGTGGAGGCGAGGAGGTGCATGCCGAGCATCGTGCTGCTCGTCAAATGCACGAGAGAAAGTAAACGCGAATAACACATTCGCTCTGGCTGCTTAAGACAGCCACGTCTCCCTCCACCGTGCTCGCCGGTGGAGGATGAGGCGTCACCTGAGCGAGCTTGGTGCTCGATTGGTGATCAGCGGTCGAGCGCGACACCACGCTGATCTGGCCGATTGAGGCGCTCGGTGCCTGGCCCCCTCAATCGGCGAGATGCCGACAGGCACCTAAGCATGTAGATCCTCCCGCTGAAGGCCCTCGGACAGCGGTTCGATTCCGCTCACCTCCACCATGATTTTGATTCGAGGACAGTCATGTTTGACGAATTCGAGACGAAAGAAGACCGGTTCGGGTGGCATCGAGCCTCGCTCGCTCGATTGGCTGAGATCGAGGACGAGTTCATGATGCTGATTCAGGCTCGCGATCGGTTGTTGAAGGAGCTCACCTCGCTGAAGGAGACGCTCGAATCTCACCGGCGGCAAGGCGCCCTGCTCAACCTGCGGGCGGCGGAATTGCTCGACCGCCTCGCTCGGCGGGCGGACGAAGCTGAGGAGAACGATGCCCTCGTTCCCGAAGAGAGAGAGCTGATTAATAAGTTGAATGCCTCCCGCTATCAGCTCGAGCGAGATGTCCTCGCCACCGAGCGGCAACTGAAAATCGCCCAGTTCGAGGCCAAGAGTCTGACCGAACTGTTGGAAGAGCTGGAAGATCAGGTGGCCGAACTCGCCGTTGATCTAGAGATCGAAAAGGATAACGCGTTCAATGAGCGAAACTAACCTCCGACACGACGGTCGGCGTCCCGACCAACTCCGTCCCGTCAAAATTACGCCGCACTTCACCAAGTACGCTGAAGGTTCGGCATTCATTCAGATGGGAGACACCTGGGTGATCTGCAACGCCAGCGTGGAGGATCGCGTGCCTCCCTTCCTCCGTGGCACCGGACAGGGATGGATCACCGCCGAGTACGCTATGCTGCCTCGCTCGACCGAAACCCGGTCCTACCGGGAGAGTTGGCGACTCAATCAACCGGGTCGGAGCCAGGAAATCCAACGGCTCATCGGGCGCAGTCTCCGCGCCGCTGTGGATCTCACCCAACTCGGCGAGCGAACCATCACCGTCGACTGTGATGTCATTCAGGCCGATGGCGGAACGCGCACGGCTTCGATCACCGGAGGGTTTGTGGCGCTGGTGCTTGCTCTCCGTAAGTTGAAAGAACAAGGTCTCATCTCCCAGATTCCGGTGAAAGACTATCTGGCGGCCATTAGCGTGGGGATCGTCGATGGTCGACCGCTGCTCGATCTCGATTACAGTGAAGATAGTCGGGCCGAGGTGGATATGAACGTCGTGTGTCTCGGCGACGAGCGTTTTGTCGAGGCGCAAGCCACGGCCGAAGTCGCCCCATTCACCCTGGAGCAACTCAATCACCTCCTGAGACTCGCGCAATCCGGCATCAGAGAGCTGATCGCCTATGTGCGCCACCTCTTGGGAGGATTCTCTTCGGCCGAGGCGGTATCGGCCGAAGAGACGGCGACATTCCCATCACCCTGACGAGGAGGGCAGGTCATGTCCAGATCGTTCCTGGTCGCTCCGATCATCCTGTTGTTGACGAGCTTGGGCATCTCCGCCCAGGACGAGGGGAAGGTATTCAAGGACCCTCACGGGGAGTACATGCTTGTCCTCAGAGATCGATGGGAACCCGTCACTTACAAGGATGGAGCCGGTCACACGGTGGTCGATATCATCTATGAGAACCGCGAGCGCGGTCTCCTTCGAATTCGCAAGCGGCATGTCGATCGTGAGATGACGCCCCAGGAGTTCGCCCGGCGCATGCAAGAGACCTCATTCCAGTTTCGACCGGGTTTCACTCGCGGCTCCCTGGAACCGTTCAACCGGGGGCCTTATCCCGGAGCCCTGCTCACCTTTGATTTCACTTATGGCGGCCGCCCCAAGACGGCTCGCTATTACTACTTGAAGATTGATCCTCACACATTCTACGTGCTTCAGTTCGAGGGAAGTCCGCAAGTGTTACGGACGATGCGCAACCGAACGGACCTCATGGCCCAGAGTTTCCGCGTCCTTGGCTAGCAGAATGAAAAACTCTTTATTGCCTTCGGCACCCAGGATGGGAGATTCCACAACCCCTCGAACCTGGAGATGGAGTTTCTCTCGGGCGAAGGTTTGCATCTCCCGGATCACCCGGGCGTGTTGAACGCGATCCCGCACGATACCCCCAGGCCCCACCTCACCCTTTCCCACCTCGAATTGAGGCTTGATGAGGGCGAGAATCATCCCTCCAGGCCTGACGACGGCGACCAACGCGGGGAGCACCTTGGTCAACGAGATGAAGGAAACGTCGACGGTGACCAGATCAAACCGGACGGGAAAATCCTCGGGCTTCACATACCGGGCGTTCACTCCCTCCCGAACTACCACTCGCCGATCCGATCGCAATCTCCAATGAAGTTGGCCTCTGCCCACATCCAGAGCATAGACGCGCGCCGCTCCATGCCTGAGAAGACACTCGGTGAACCCACCGGTGGAGGCCCCAACGTCCAGACAAACTGCGCCGGCAATGGTGAGGTTGAACGCCGCCAGTGCCCCCTCCAGTTTCAGGCCACCGCGACTGACGTATGAAGAATCCGGGAGATGGATCTCGATCGAGGCCGTCGCGGCAACCGTCTTGCCGGGCTTATCAGAGCGTGCGCCGTCGACATACACCCGGCCCGCCAGAATGAGGGCCTGGGCCTTCTGTCGGCTCTCGACGAGGCCTCGAGTGACCAACAGCTTATCCAGCCGCTCCTTCTTCGCCATCACTGATGATCCACTCTCAAGCGATGATCCAGGTTGGCAATGCGCCAACCGGTAGCGAAGATGAGCCGGACGATGCG
The DNA here is from genome assembly GCA_026985075.1 of Blastocatellia bacterium. Classification (GTDB taxonomy): domain Bacteria; phylum Acidobacteriota; class Blastocatellia; order HR10; family J050; genus J050. The sequence continues at coordinate 263,094 of JALSQX010000033.1, forward strand.
CCTCATTTTCTCGAAATCGAGCTTCTCGACATCATCGGTGGTCCGATGATAATCTCGGTGAAGACCGGTGAAATAGAAGATCACCGGGATGCCATTTTTCGCATAGTTCCAGTGGTCGCTCCGATAATAGAGGCGAAGCGGATGATCCGGCCGATTGTAGCGGTAGTCCAGCGTCATGCCCACGGTATCTCGATTCGTTTGTTCGCTGAGTTGATGGAGTTCCTGGCTCAGCCTGTCCGATCCAATGAGATAGAGCGTGTTGGCATCGCTCAATTCGCGATCGGCCGGATTCGTATCTCCCGGCGGGCGCGATCGACCGATCATATCCACATTCAGATCGACGACGATGGACTTCAAGGGAACGGTGGGATGCCGAACGAAATACTTGGATCCTAACAACCCCAGCTCTTCCGCCGTATGGAACATGATGATGATCGATCGGCGGGGACGCGGTCCCAGAGAGAATGCCTCGGCGATCTCCAGGAGGGCGGCCGTCCCCGAAGCATCATCATCGGCCCCATTGAAGATCCGCGTCTCCGTGGACGCCAAATGATCGTAATGGGCGCTGAACATCACATACTCATCTTTACACTGAGGATCGCTCCCATCGAGGATGCCAATCACATTTTGCGTCACCCGGATAGATCCGGTGGTCGCCATGCTCACTTGCGCTCGTTTCCCCAGCGAGCGAATGGTCGTCTCCGTCGCCAGCGTCTCCCGGGTGATCTCTGATCCCTCCAAGAGAGCGTTGATCAGAGGATCATAAACCCATGCCACTGGCGCCAGAGAGGATTGGCCCTCATCCCCTCTCAATCGTGGTCGCCCGGGGATCATCGACCGGCGCTGGAGATACTCGGGCAGGCGTGCGGCCGTTGTGTGACCCTGAACGAGGAGGAGGACGCCGGCCGCCTTTCGTCTGATCCACCCGACCATGATGAGTCGGAACATCTCCAGTGGCGTGAGGTGAGCAAATGTCTCCTCGTCGATGGCCACGACGGCGACCTTCCCTTCCACTGCTGCCTGAACGGTCGGATCCCGGGATGAGAGGAGCGGAAAAGGAACCAGGACGACCTCGCCCTGGGCCTCGATGCCACCCTCCCCGGGGAGCACTTGAAACGCCTCTCCCAGCCGGAAGCGGGCCGGCCCCCGGTCTCGTTCGATTTCGATGAACGTCCGCTCGGGATCGGGCTGTGCGATCTCGATCTCGATCTTCTGAAAGTACGATCCATCCTCCGCACCGCCGCGAAAGCCGTAGCGACGCAGTCGCGATGCCAGGTACCGTGCCGCTATCCGATTCGACCGACTGAGCGCGTACCGTCCCCCAAGTTCGTCCGAGGCCAGGAATTCCACATGTTCTCGTAAGTCGGCTGCGCTGATGCTCTCCAGGGCCATCGCTGGTGGAAGCGGCAAATTACTGCCTCCCCTCGATGGCAGCGCCCACAACGAGGAAGAGAGGACGAAAAGGTGAATCAACCCGATGGCCGTATATCGATGGTGTCGCATAGTATCCTCCTGTCTCATGAGTGACATCTTAGCCTCGCTGAGGGATCGCTGTCCATGGTCAAAATTCCAGACTTTCCCCTACAATATTTCGTCTACATGTGTGGGACGATGAGGGAATGTGGACCGAGGCCGACGAGGCGTTGATATGGAATGGACCGACGAGCAGATCGTCCAGCGGACGCTCAACGGTGAAGTCGAAGCCTTCGGCATTTTGGTACGCCGGTGGGAGAAGAAAGTCTATGGCTTGGCCTATCGAATGTTGGGGCACTATGAAGATGCGCGGGACACGACACAGGAAATTTTTCTCACCGTGTATCGTAACCTGCGCAAGTTCCGCGGAGACGCCAAGTTCTCTTCCTGGCTCTATCGTATCGCCCTGAACTGCTGTCATAACCGGCTGAGAGAGCGAGCGCTCCAGACGGTGCCCCTGGACGAATCGCCGCCGGTTCCCGTAGACGCCTCCGCCCATAGTCAGGTTGAGCGTCAACAGAAGATCGAGCGCGTGCGCCGGGCACTGCGAGCCCTTCCCTACGAGATGCGACAGGTGATCATCATGAAGGAATACGAGGGTCTGACATTCAAGGAGATCGCCGAAATTCTGAACATCCCGGTGAGTACGGCCAAGACGCGGCTGTACACCGGGCTAGACCAACTCCGGGAGAGACTTCTGGCGGTCAAGGACGCGCTGTGAGGCTCTCCCTGGTGAGGTGGGTCATGAGGAAGATGAGGGAATCAATGATGTCCGATCATCACGAGCAATTGATGGAGTATCTCTACCAGGAACTCTCGCCGGAGGAAGCGCGCCGGTTCGAGGATCACCTCGGGACCTGCGAGATGTGCCAGAAAGATCTGGCCGACTTCCGGCGATTGAGGCAGGCTCTGGCAGCTTGGGATGTCGAGGAAGTCCCTCACATTTCGTTGACCATCGATGGCTCGCCATCGCGTGGCTGGCTTGCCCTGTGGAGAGCCTTCCCCATCTGGATGCGGTTGGTGACTGCGGCCGCAGCGGCTATGCTCGTCCTCGCCCTGTTCAACGTCCAGATGAGTTACCACCCGCAGAAGGGATTCCAGTTCAGCGCCAGTCTTTGGCCTCGAGCCGAGCTGCCGGGCGCCCCGCAGCCGAAACCTCGGCCGGTCGGCCTGACCGAGGAACAGGTGACAGCGCTCATCCGAACAGCCATCACTCAGACCCAACGAGAAACCAATGAACAGATGGCCGCCCAGCTCCAGGCGCTCGCGGCGAAACTTCGAAGCGAGAACGAGCGCCTGTTGATCCAGATGGCCAACACTCTTCGCCAGGAGCAAGAGGAGCGACTGGCCGAGCTGGAAGATCAATTGGGCCAACCATCAACCGTATCGACGCTCGCCGAACTCTTCTGGGAAGAGCCGAACAGCGGATATTAAAGTGGAGGGAAACACCATGATGAGGAGATTCACCACATTGGCCATCATGATCCCACTGGCGGGGATAGTGATCGTTTTGGCCGGGCCTGAGCGGGTCGAAAGCGCTTTCGCCGCCCCGCCACAACAGAGGGCTCAGCCCGCCAGGCTTCAACGGCAAGCCTGGCGGCAGCAGCGGGGTCGACCGAGCCGCCTCGCCCCCCGAGCCCAGCGCCACGAGCGGTCGGCCGACGCTTTCCCCGGCCGCCATCAGATAGAACGCCTGCGTATGCTGAGGGCCCTGGGATTGACGCCCGAGCAACGTCGGCGCGCCCGAGATGTCTATCGCCGCTTCGGGCCCAAGGTGCAGCAACTGCGCGATGAACTGGAAGAACGTCAAGACGCTCTCCATCAGGCCATCTTCAGCGAGCCCTATCAGGACGACCTCGTCGAGCAGCGGATTCAGGCCGTGTTGGAAAAGCAGGAAGAACTCCTGCGGGCCCAGCTGGAGGTAGAGCTGGCTTTCAGGGAGATTCTCACCCCCGAGCAACTGGCGAAGTTCCGCGACCTGCAAGCGCAACAGTTGGAGATTCGGCGGCTCCAGCGCGAGATTCGCGAGAAACGTCGCCGGTTGAACCAACAACTGCAACCCGATCAGCGCTGACCTCATGGCGGGGAGGGACGTCGCTGGCTCTCCCCGCTATCACCATCCTGCAGAAGGAAGGGTCTCTCCGCAGCCGGGCACTTGTGGATGCTGCTTCCCCTTCACGGTCACCCTCCCGCCGACGCGTTCAGTGCAGCTACCCGGAGCTAGGAGACACACATCCGCGCGAGATCTCGCCTGCCCTCTATGGTCCTACGGCCATGAAAGGGTTGGTCTCTTGGCGCACGACTCCCAGATGCGAATATGGCCTTCGTGCGGGGCCCCGCCTTCCGGGCGACGCATAGCATCCGTTTTCCCGTTTGCATCCGCGACAGCCGACGAATATACTAGGAAGTTTGTGTTATGGGCGAGGATGCGATCATCATCAGGGGAGCGCGTGTTCATAACCTGAAGAGCATCGATGTGGAACTCCCACTCCACCAGCTCACCGTCATCACGGGCGTCTCTGGCTCGGGGAAATCGAGTTTGGCCTTCGACACCATCTATGCCGAGGGGCAGCGTCAATATGTCGAATCGCTCTCGGCTTACGCCCGCCAGTTCCTCGAGCGGATGAATAAACCGGATGTTGATGAGATCCAGGGGATCTGCCCGGCCATCGCCATTCAACAGAAATCACCGGCCCGAAATCCTCGCTCTACCGTCGCCACCCAGACGGAACTCTACGACTTCCTCCGGCTTCTCTTCGCTCGCGTGGGCATCACTTTCTGTCGACAGTGCGGTCAGGAAGTCACCCGGGACACGCCGGAGTCGATCGCCGATCGCATCTTGAGCTTGCCCGAAGGAACGCGTTTTTATGTTCTCTTCCCCGCCACGGCCGGTCTGCCTCCCCCACCGGAGCGCTCTTCCTCCCGATGGAACCGAAGAGCCAAACGGTCCAACGAAGACCGCACGCGCGTTCGCGCTCACCTGATGAGCCTGATGCAACGGGGTTTTACGCGCTTTTACCACCGCGGTCAGGTCGTGGAGCTCGATTCGATCGATGCCAACCCCTTCGAGAAACTCGATGAGGTCTACGTCGTCGTCGACCGCCTGGTCGCCCGATCCGATGTCCGCTCACGGCTGGTGGATTCTCTGGAATTGAGCTATCGGGAAGGATACGGGACGGTCGAGATCCACACCGTCGGCAACGGTCAACAACGATGGCGCTTTTCCGAAGGGTTTGAATGCAAACCGTGTGGATTGACCTACCCAAAGCCCGAACCACGGCTGTTCAGCTTCAACAGCGCCTATGGAGCTTGTCCAACCTGTCAGGGATTCGGGAACATCATTGCCGTGGACCTCGATCTCGTCATTCCCAATCGGGCCCTCTCGTTGGAGGAAGGAGCCATCGAACCGTGGACGAAACCTCAGTTTGACTGGATCCAAGAAGAGTTGCTGGAGTTCTGCCAACAGGCGGGCATCCCCACGGACGTCCCTTTTGCTGAACTCACTCGCGAGCAGCAACGACTCATCATCAATGGATCGAAGGAATTTCCCGGCGTTCGTGGCTTTTTCGACTGGCTGGAGACCAAAAAATACAAGGTTCACGTGCGCGTCTTCTTGAGTAAATATCGCGGGTACTCCACCTGCCCATCGTGCCATGGCTCCCGCCTGAGACCCGAAGCCCTGAATGTGCGCGTCGGAGGGAAAACCCTGCCGGAGATCTGCGCGATGAGTATTGGTCAGTGCGCTGAATTCTTCCGCCAGCTCTCGCTCTCTGCAGAACAACGAGCCATCGCCGAACGGTTGCTCAACGAGATCCAGCATCGCCTCAACGTCCTGGTGGATGTGGGATTGGATTACCTCACTCTGGACCGTTTGGCCTCGACGCTCTCCGGCGGCGAAGCGCAGCGCATCCAACTGGCCACGAACCTGGGCGCCTCTTTGGTGGGCACGTTATATGTCCTGGATGAACCGAGCATCGGGCTCCACCCGCGCGACAATCACCGGCTCATTCACATCCTCAAGCAGTTGCGCGATATCGGCAATACGGTCGTCGTCGTCGAACATGACGCCGACATGATCCGAGCCGCCGATCACATCATCGATCTCGGTCCGGGCGCGGGAGAGGCGGGCGGTCAGGTTGTGTTCCAGGGATCGGTTGACGAGCTGGAGCGAGACGCCCAATCGCTCACCGGCAAGTATCTCCGCGGCGAACTGCGAATCCCTCTGCCCCGAGAGCGGCGACGGCCTCGGCCGGGACTCGCTCTCACGATCAAAGGGGCCCGCGCTCATAATTTGAAGAATATCGATGTGAACATCCCGTTACACTGCTTCGTCTGCATCACCGGAGTATCCGGTTCGGGAAAGTCCACGCTCTTGTATGATGTCATCTACGCCAACCTGAAGAAGCAACGGGGCGAGTGGCATCAACCCGTTGGTGCGGTGAAAAAGATCGAAGGCGGGCATCTCCTTGACGATATCGTCATCGTCGATCAGTCCCCTATTGGGAGAACGCCGCGATCCAATCCGGCGACGTATGTGAAAGCTTTTGATGGCATCCGAGAAGCGTTCGCCTCCACGCGGGAAGCGCGCGCGCGTGGTCTCACCCCAGCCCACTTCTCGTTCAACGTTCCTGGAGGTCGATGCGAAACCTGCAAAGGTGATGGAACGATAAGAATCGATATGCAGTTTCTGGCCGATGTCGAACTGGTGTGTGAGGACTGTCAAGGCACGCGCTACCAACCGTCGATTCTGGACATCCGATATAAAGGGCACACGATCGCCGACGTCCTCAACCTCACCGTCCGGGAAGCGATGAAACTGTTCGCCCATCGATCGAAAGTGGTCGATCGACTCGCTCTATTGGATGAAGTGGGGCTGGGATATCTCCGGCTGGGACAGTCGGCGACCACGCTCTCCGGAGGCGAAGCCCAGCGCGTGAAGCTGGCCGCCCACCTGGGCAAGAGCGCCGGCCAGCATACCCTCTACTTGTTTGACGAACCGACGACCGGGCTTCACTTTGACGATATTAATCGCCTCCTTCGCGCCTTCAAGCGACTCCTCGACTCCGGTGGATCCATCGTCGTCATCGAACACAACCTGGATGTCATCAAGAATGCTGACTGGATCATCGACCTCGGTCCCGAAGGCGGGGACGCCGGAGGCTATGTCGTCGCCGAGGGACCGCCTGAGGAGATCATCAACGTTCCAGACTCACACACGGGGAGATTTCTCGCCCCGGTCCTGTCCAGATGATTTTCCACTTAACAGCCACGCTCATCTGTGTTAGAGTAATGCTCTTTCCGAAACAACCTCAAATCCAACATATCCCCCAGAACCTTCTGGCGGGATGAGTGGCGAATGAACGCGATGAGCGTATTGCTGACAACGGACATCACCGAACTCCCCCTGTTGAAACGAGGGAAAGTCCGCGACATCTATGTCGTCGACGACGACACGCTACTGATCGTGGCGACCGATCGCATCTCGGCTTTCGATTGCATCCTCCCGAACGGGATTCCGGACAAGGGTGTTCTGCTCACGCAACTGTCGCGGTTCTGGTTCGAGCATTTCCAGGATCGCGTCGCGCACCATATGATCACCGCCGATTTCGATCAGTTGCCCGAGTCTCTCCGAGCGAGCCACCCGGAACTTCGTGGACGCGCGATGTTGGTTCGCCGAGCGGAGGTCATTCCTTTCGAGTGCGTCGTCCGCGGCTATCTGGCGGGATCAGGATGGAAGGAATATCAGAAGACGGGCTGCATTAGTGGGCTTCGACTCCCCGCCGGGATGGTGGAATCAGCCCGGCTCTCCGAACCCATTTTCACTCCCGCGACCAAAGCCGAATCGGGTCATGACGTGAATGTGTCGGAAGCCTACATGGCCGATCGAATCGGCACCGAGCTGGTCCGAGAACTCAAGGAGATGAGCCTCCGGCTGTACCAGGCCGCCGCCGAGTATGTGTACCAGCGGGGACTCATCTTGTGTGATACGAAATTCGAGTTTGGCCTCCAGGATGGCCGCGTCCTCTGGATCGATGAAGCGCTGACGCCGGACTCCTCCCGGTTTTGGGATCGGGCCTCCTATCGCCCGGGCCGACCGCAGGATTCCTTCGACAAACAGTTCGTGCGAGATTATCTGGAATCGCTCGACTGGGATAAGACGCCGCCCGCCCCCGCTCTCCCCGATCACATTGTGCGAGCAACGGCCGAGCGCTACCGAGAAGCCTATCGGCGTATCACCGGGAGGCCATATGACGGCGCTTGATTACGTGGTCATCGGAGTCACCGGCCTCTCCACGCTCTATGGTCTCGCGCGGGGACTGGTGCGCAGCGTCGTCGCCCTCCTGGTCGCCGTCGCCGGCCTGTTCCTGGCCGCCAGCGGATATCCTCAGGTTGTCCCTCTCATCCGGCCCTGGGTGACGAGCGTGGCGATGGCCCGACTGATAGCTTTCCTGCTCATCTTCGTCGCCGTCATCGTCGCCGGCATGATGCTGGGCCGGGCGCTTCGTCGTGCCCTGGAGCGGGCTGATTTGAGCTGGATCGATCACCTGGCCGGTGGGGCGTTTGGCTTCCTCCGCGGGTGGCTCATCTGCTCGGTACTTTATCTGGGACTGACCGCGTTCCCGACTTCATCGCCCGTTGTGGATCGAGCCCGGTTGGCTCCCTATCTGGTCAAAGGAGCTGATCTGTTGACCCACGCTCTGTCCAGTGAACTGAGAGATCGGTTTCTGGACGGATATGACCGGCTCCACGCGCTTTGGGAGCATCAATCCGCAGGGGTGGAACATGATCAAGGCAAAGATGGAAGCTCTCATCGATGAAATGATCGACGGCGGCATCCGCCTGGAAGATGCGCTGGCCGAATTCGAGAAGTGTTTCATCCTCAAAGCCCTGGAACGGCACCAAGGTCACCTCTCCAATACGGCGAAGTTTTTGGGCATTCATCGCAACACGCTGAGCAGCCGGTTAAAAACCTACAAGAAGGTACGGACGAGCCGCCGCTCCTGATCAATGCCCGGCCTCCGCCCTATGAGGTCGATTCACTTGACGAGCATCTCGGTTTCCCGTTCCGAGGACGACCCGACCGTGGCCAGGGGTGAGGGCATCGGGGTGATCGGTCTCCCCGTCTGGGGCGCGCGCCAGTTATCGAACAGAGCGACTTGTTGAACGCAGGAAATGGTACAGAAGGGAGCACACGACTTCGGCGTGGAGAACTCCCGCCTCAGGTGATCGATGGTGTATTCTTCCAGAGGGATAGCGGGATAGCCGCGCATCTGAGAGCAGTAATGCACCAGACCATCCTCGCAGATATAGAGATACCGGGCACCAGCCCGACAGCGCCAATGATTGGGACGCCCCTCGATGATGTTCTTCTGAAACCGATCGAATCGCGCATAGGTTCGCCGACCCAATGATTTGATCTGCCGATAGATATCCCGCTCGCGATCGCCGAGGGGACGCAGTTGTCCAGTCTCGTCGTGGATGATGCCCAACGTGTTACTGAAACCAAGTTCGACCGCCCGACGGGCGACGATCAGCGCATCCTCGGGATGACGGACGCCCGAGCCGAGAACCGAGTTGATGTTCACGCCGAATTCAGCATGCTCGGCTAAGAGCTGGAGTTTCTTATCCAGCACCTTCAGACTCTTCATCGACACATCGTCGGGTTGAACGTTGTCGATGCTGATTTGGAGATGATCCAAGCCCGCCCGGTTCAACCGCTCGATGCGCTCCACGGTCAACAGATAGCCATTGGTGATGAGCCCGGCAATAGCGCCGTTGCGGCGAATGTGGCGAATGATCTCATCCAGCTCAGGGTGAAGCAGCGGCTCGCCGCCGCTGATGGTGATGATCGTCGTGCCCAGCTCAGCCAGGCGATCGATCCGACGAAACATCACGTCGGTGGGGACGGGCTTTGAGACCTTATCGTACTCATTGCAGTAAGCACAGGAGAGATTGCAACGACGAATGGGAATGATATGAGCCAAGACCGGATGCTCGGTAGAGAGCAACGCTCGAGCGATCATTCGCAACTCCCGAATCCGCCGATGAATGAAAGCAGCTCTCCGCCGAACCTGTTTCTTCCACCTCATTGTCGATACACCCTCAGATGGCCTTCGATGATTTCATCCACCCCAGAAAAGCGAGCATTAATTTAACGAGAATCCATACTCATTTGTCAAGGTTAGATTGAATCATCGCCTTCGCTGATCAGATGATAGCCCGTCACCCTATGGCCCGGAGCGCGAGATCGAGTCCTCTCGCTCATGCCCTTTCCTGGCTCACTGTCACAGAGGTCGTTCAGCTCGCCGGTGAGCTCTGGAGAGTCGAGTCGGGAATCCAGCCGTCATGTCTGGCTGGAAGGATGACACAACCGCCCCGAGTGACGAGGACGACCTCGGAGGAGGATCGCAGGGGCGGTTGGAGCCCTCGGGAGAGAGGCGAGTAGGACACCACATGGAGCGCGTCCCGCAAGTACGCAGAGGGCCACCTCTGACGTCTCGCCGATCAGGTGACCGGGTGGCCGACTGGCGATCAATGACCGTGATCCAGTTATCCCTTGCAAAATTTAATCCATGGATTATACTAACTCAAAAGCGAACAAAACCGATGGGAAGGAGTGAACCGTTGGCCAATAAGATAAGAAAACGTCTGGAGGAGGAACTGAACGCCTTAATGGAAGAGCTGAATGTTGAACTCCCTCGGGCGCTGCAAACCGCGATGGCCCATGGTGATTTGAGGGAGAACGCGGATTACCAGGCGGCACGCGAGCGCCAAGAATTCGTTCGCGCCCGCATCGCCCAAATCAAGAAGCAACTGGCCGACCTGTCCATGGTGAATTTGGATCGGCTCCCCCGAGATCGGGTCGCCTATGGATCGACCGTCAAGCTCGTCGACCTGGACACGGGGGAAACGTTCACTTACCGGTTGGCCATCGGCGACGAGGTGGACCCTCAGAACGGAGTTATTTCGGTCTCATCCCCGGTCGGTTCCAGTCTCCTGGGCAAAGAAGAGGGAGACACCGTGGTGGTGCGCACGCCGACCAAGATCCGGCGATTAGAGATCGTCCAACTGCGCACCATTCATGACGACCTGGAAGAATAATCGGAGCGGCTGTCGATGCGGCGGTGAGGATCGTCGCTCCGTCCAACGCGATCGATGATCAGCGACTTCATTGGCAGACATGGCAGGTGGGCCCGAGACGCCATTGCGCTTCGGCTGGCCCGACTCGATCTCCATCCCAACTTTTTGACGCTGTTCGGGCTCCTGGTGAACCTGGGCGCCGCCATTCTGGTCAGTTGGGGATATTTCTTCTATGCCGGTTTCGTCCTGTTTTTTGCTGGAGCATTCGACATCCTGGACGGCGCCGTGGCCCGGATGACCCGCCGGGTGACCAAGTTCGGCGCGTTCTTTGATTCGGTCGTTGATCGATATTCGGATCTGGTGGTTCTCATCGGCATCATGATTTACTATGCCCGGGAGACCCCCGCCCATAGCACCCTCTATGTGGCATTAGCCGGCATCGCACTGACCGGCTCTGTCTTGGTGAGCTATACCCGAGCCCGAGCCGAGTCGTTGATCGCTGAGTGCAAGGTTGGATTTCTCGAACGACCCGAGCGCTTGGTCCTCCTCTTGATTGGATGTTTCACCGAGGTGCCCTGGATTCAAGACAACTATTTCCTCCACAAGATGCCCGCCGTCTTGTGGATCCTCGCCATCCTGTCTCACTGGACCGTCGCCCATCGCATGTACTACACCTGGAAGCAACTCCAACCGGTTGATGCCGCTTCGGAGCTTCCCCTTCCAGGGTCTGAGGTGGCTCAAGACGGACCGTCTCGAGATTGGGTCTATCTCTCGGAACCCCGACAAGAGCCGTGAGAAGCCCGAGCGCTCGGCGCCGAATAAAAAAATGAAGGAGGTTCGTGGAGGGTATCTATGATCTGTCCGAGCTGTGGGACTGAGATGGCGGCGACGTCGACATTCTGTCGGTGCGGCGCTCGTCGCGTCGGCCCCCCACCCACTGAGCCGGTTGATGGCATTCCCCGGTTGGGATATGGCATCACCGCCCTCACCCTGACGGGTCTGGTGCTCGTTGTGCAATTGGCCATCACCATCAGAAACATCGTCATTGGTGATCTCCGGTGGCCCTGGCAATTGCTGATCACGACGGCTTCTCTTGCTCTGGTCACGCTCCCGGCCCTCCTGGTGGCCGTGGCGCTGGCCTGGCGCGGTTGGCGCCTCGCTGTAGACCGACCGCACGCCTATGGGGGGCGGGCCCTGGCCCGGCGTTCCCTGGCACTCGCTCTCGCCTTATGTGTAGTGAACCTGACGGCCATCGCCGGTCGCATACCGGACTGGTTAGAGAACGCTCGCATCAAACGACAAGCGCGGACCCGGGTCCTCATGTATAAGGTGAACGACATGATCGCCAGGTACCGCGAGCAATATGGGGCATACCCCGAACGCCTCATCGATCTTCAGGAACTCGATCCCTCCATCGGGCCCATCCTCGATACGTGGCACCACCCATTAGTATACACCCCAATGTCCGCCGAAATTGCCTCCCGCGGGTTGCCGGTGCCTTTCCAGAAGTATGAGCTGGTCTCACGAGGCCCCGATGGTATATTGGGAACGGAAGATGACATTGTCATGCGGGACGGTCTGATCATTGGGCCGACGCCCCTTGAGGAATTAGACGTCGATGCCGGTGAGCAGATTCCCCGATGAGGCGCGAGCGGGCGTCATGAGGTATACTTTATTGTCGATGAGCAAAGGGTGGTGATGGTATGTTCAGTAAGATCCTGATCGCCAATCGCGGCGAGATTGCCGTGCGCATCATTCGCGCCTGCCGGGAGATGGGCATCTCGCCGGTGGCCATCTTCTCTCAGGCCGATGAGCACGCGCTCCATGTCAGGCTGGCTGACGAGGCCTATTGTGTCGGCCCCCCACCAGCAAGAGAGAGTTATCTCCGAATCGAGACGATCATCGATGTGGCCCGTCAGGCCGGCGTCCAAGCCGTTCACCCCGGATATGGGTTCCTGGCCGAGAATCCAGATTTCGCCCGCGCTGTCCAAGAGGCGGGACTCGTGTTCATCGGTCCGAGTTGGAAGGCGATGGCCGCCCTCGGGAATAAAACGCACGCTCGTCACATCGCCCGTCGCGTGGGAGCTCCCGTCGTCCCCGGATCGCCCGGGCCGATCAGTGACCCTCAGGAGCTTCACCGCCAGGCCCGAGCGGTGGGATATCCTCTGCTGTTGAAAGCCGCCGCGGGAGGTGGCGGCAAGGGCATGCGCCTCGTCTCATCGCCTGATGAGCTGGATGCGGCGTTCCGGATGGCGCGCTCGGAGGCGATGGCCGCTTTCGGTCAAGAGGCCGTCTATATCGAGAAGGTGATCGAACGACCGCGCCATATCGAGATCCAGATTCTCGGCGACCACTATGGAAACGTCATCCACCTCGGCGAGCGCGAATGTTCCATTCAGCGCCGCCATCAGAAGGTCATCGAAGAGTGCCCCTCTCCGTTGAACGACCCGACTCTCCGGCAACGCATGGGTGAGGTGGCCTGTCGGATCGCCCGCGAAGCCGGATACTGGAATGCGGGGACGGTTGAATTTCTCGTCGATGAGCAGAAGCATTTCTATTTCCTCGAGATCAACACGCGACTGCAGGTCGAACATCCGGTGACCGAGTGGGTGACCGGTGTGGACCTGGTGCGGGAACAGATTCGCATCGCGGCTGGCCAGCCGCTCTCTTTTCGACAAGAGGAGATTCAGTGGCGCGGGGCGGCCATTGAATGTCGCATCTACGCCGAGGACCCGGACGAGGATTTCATGCCCAGCCCGGGTCGCATCGTGCGCTATCGCCCGCCCATGGGCCCGGGCGTTCGCGTCGATTCCGGCGTGTACGCCGGTTGGGAGGTGCCGCTCGACTACGATCCGCTGCTCAGCAAGCTCATCGTTTGGGGATGGACGCGAACCGAGGCTATCGAGCGTCTGCGGCGCGCCCTCGATGAATATGTCCTTGATGGCATCCGGACGACCATCCCCTTCTACCGGGAGATCGTGTGCGATGGAGAGTTCCTCGCCGGCAACCTGGATACCGGTTATGTGGATCGCTTCTTCCGCCGTCGTTCTTTGGAAGAGTCTGATAGAGCGCTTCGCGATGCTGCTCTCATCGCGGCCGCCCTTCACGCGCGACAATCTGCAGCCAGCGATCAGACGGTCGATCACGCCCGATCGACCGAAAGTCTCTGGAAGACACAAGGGCGCTGGGCGTTGCTCAACTCGCGACTATGAAATACCTCATCCATTTGGGAGACGAAACACATACGGTTGAGCTGCAACCGAACGGAAACCACGAACTGGCCACGATTAATGGACGGCCGGTGGAATTCGTCGTCGGTTGCCCGGAACCGGGAGTCTACCTTCTCCTTCTCGGCCACCGGGTCATTGAGGTTCGCGTCACTGACGAGGGTCAGTCGTCACTCATCGTCACCGTCGGACATCGACGGTTCACCCTTCGGGTGATTGATCCCCGGCGACGCCGCCAGCGAGGATCGTCGCTCGTCTCAGGAAAGGTCGAACTCACCACGACCATTCCCGGTCGGGTCATTCAATGGCTCCGGCAACCCGGTGAACCGGTGAAGGCCGGTCAAGGCGTCCTCGTCGTCGAAGCGATGAAAATGCAGAACGAAATCCGATCGCCCAAGGATGGGAAAGTGGTCGAACTCCGCGTCCCCCCTGGTCAAACGGTCAATCCCGGAGACGTGTTGGCCATCATCGAATGAAGTTCGCCCTGTTGACGACTGGAGGCTGAGACCTCCTGAGGCCCGGTCACTGGATCAACTTGGCAATGTCGGCGTAGATCATGTATCCCATGAGGAAGACCAATACGGCAAATCCGATGGTTTGAATCTTCTCACGCAAACTGATGCTCATCTCCTGACCGAACCAGTGAAACCCTTTTTCCAAGAAGAGCATGAAGATCTGGCCCCCATCGAGGACAGGGACGGGGAACAGGTTGAAGATTCCCAAACTCAAGCTGAGAATGGCCATCATGTGGAGGAATGATTGGAGGCCTTGTTGAGCGGCTTCGCCAGAGATGACCGCAATCCCCACTGGCCCGGCGAACGTCTCTCGAATGGAGCGATGCCCTTTGGCGATCGAGGCGAGGGCCTCGGTGATCAGCCCGATGTAATGGGCATTGAACTTCACGGCTTCGGCGAACGCATCGATCGGCCCGAGTCGAGAGCTCATCATCGGAGGAAGGGTCGGCGTGGCGCTGAATCCCACGCGGCCAAACCCCAGGGCTTCATCAAAGAACGGAGTGAGCTGGACCTCGAAGGTGCGGCCCTCGCGCTGGATCGTGAAGGCCAATGTGCGTCCCACATTGGGACGCACGCAGGCGGTCACCTCCTCCATATTCTTGATGGGAACCCCATCAATGGCGATGATCTTATCGCCAGGCCGCAATCCGGCTCGCTCGGCAGGGGTTCCCGAATGCACTTCGTTGATGACGACACCGTCGCCCGGGAGGGCCGGCAGGAGCCCGGAGAAGCCAATGGTTTCTCCCGATTCGGTCACTCTCACCAGGTCGAGGGTGAGCGTTCGACGCCGGCCACTCCGCTCGATCACCACGGAGACGCGCTCACCCGGTTTGAGGGCCGTGTAGTCTTCGAGTTCCGCCCAGGTGGGATTCTCCAGTCCATCGAACTGAACGATGAGGTCGCCCGGCCGGATGCCCGCTCTCTCTGCCGGCGATCCCACGGCCACGAAACCGACTCGCGCCGGCTCCGTGCGATACACGGGCACTTCGTAACTGAACATGTAGAGAGCTGCGGGGAGAACGATGGCGAGAAGGAGATTGGCCAAGGGACCAGCGAGGAAAATGAAGAATCGTTGCCACGCCGGCTTGGAGATCAGCGCCCCCTGCCATCCTCGGGCTTCTTCCAATTCGTCGGGATTCTCGCCGAGCATCTTGACATATCCGCCCAGGGGGATAGCGCTCACCCGATAGTCCGTCTCCCCCCGCTTGAACCCGAACAACCGCGGACCGAATCCCAAACTGAACGTTTCGACGCTCACCTTAAAGAGCTTGGCGACGCTGAAGTGACCCGCTTCGTGAATAAAGACCAAAACGCCGATGACAATGATGAATGTGCCGAGATTCAACAATAAAGCTTCCACGCGACTCTCTCCTGATTCTTCATTCAGCTACGATCCCCCGACCCACGACCGCCATCAGATCGAGTTGCAAAAACAAGCAAGTTTAATTCATACACA
Source organism: Blastocatellia bacterium (assembly GCA_026985075.1). Taxonomy (GTDB): domain Bacteria; phylum Acidobacteriota; class Blastocatellia; order HR10; family J050; genus J050. Next base: position 278,846 of record JALSQX010000033.1, read on the forward strand.
GCCCTCTGTCTACCCGCACACCATCCCCTATCATTCGTTGTGCTCGATCGCGGGCCCAGGCATCGATGCGAACCAGCTGGTCGATGCTCTCGGCCGGTCTCACGGCGTGCTCGTTCATGACCGAACGAATGATCTCGGGAATCTCCATGAACCCAATGCGACCATCGAGAAACGCCTGAACGGCTACCTCATTGGCGGCATTGAGTACCGCCGGCATGGTTCCTCCGGCGCGCGCGGCGCGATAGGCTAATGCCAGGCAGGGGAATCGCCGGGTATCTGGCGGATGGAACTCCAAGCTCATTCCCGACTCGAACGACAATCGAGGCAAGGGCGTGGGCCATCGGTCGGGAAACGTCAATGCATACTGAATGGCACACCGCATATCCGTGACGCCGAGCTGCGCTATCACAGAGCCATCGATGAGCTCGACCATCGAATGAACCACCGACTGCGGGTGGATGACGACATCAATCCGGTCCGGCTCCACATCGAATAACCAGGAGGCCTCGATGATTTCCAACCCCTTGTTCATCAAGGTCGCCGAATCGATGGTGATCTTGCGCCCCATCTTCCAGGTCGGATGCCGTAAGGCGTCTTCGGGCGTCGCCGCTTTCATCTCCTCCAGGGAGGCTCGCCGAAACGGACCGCCGGACGCCGTGAGGATGAGCCTCCGGACGTGCTCGGCAGCGACGCCACGCAAACACTGATGAAGGGCATTATGCTCGCTATCGATGGGGATGAGCTCGGCACCGGATGCGCGCGCCGTTTGGATCATGACCTCTCCGGCGACGACCAGCGACTCTTTATTGGCCAGGGCCACGCGCTTGCCTCGTTCCAAGGCGGCGCAGGTCGGTCGGAGTCCCACAGCGCCCACCGTGGCCGAGACGACGATGTGCGCCTCGGGATGGCTGGCCAAAGCGATCAGCCCATCGATACCAACCAGGATGGGTGGCGGAGGACTGATGCCCAAGGCATCGAGCTGCTGCCGCAGTTGGGGAACGTCCTCTTCTCGAGCGAGTGACACCAGAGACGGTCGATACTGACCGATCTGCTCGGCCAATCGCCGGACGTTTCTCCCGGCGCCCAGCGCGAGGACCCGGAATCGCTCGCCGAGATGCGCGATGACGTTGAGCGTATTCTCACCGATCGATCCAGTGGAACCCAGAATGACGACGTTTTTCATCACATCCACCACCGATAGAAATAGTACAGAATCGGCGCGTTAAACAGCAAGCTATCCAGCCGGTCCAGGACTCCTCCATGGCCGGGGATGATCCCGCTGGCGTCTTTGATCTCCGATCCTCGCTTGAGCATCGACTCGCACCAATCCCCGAGCTGCGCCACGCCCCCCATGATCAGGCCGAGACTCACAGCCTGCGTGACTCTCAATTCGGGAAAGAACCACACCTGGCTGATGATCGCCCCCAGCAGACTCCCGGCCAGCCCGCCGAGTCCTCCTTCCACGGTCTTCTTGGGACTGATCACCGGCAGGAGGGGCCGCCGACCGAGCCATCGTCCCACGAGCATGGCCATCGAGTCGCCACCCCAAACCACCATGAAGTAGAACGAGAGCAACTTGGCCGACAGCATCGTTCCCTGCCCCACCAGGCGCACGCTGATCAGATAACCCAGGCATACGGCCACGTAAACGACGCCGGCCAAGGTGGCCGAGGTCGACAGTAACGCCATGTTCAGCGGTCGACGTCGGGCCATACATGTGACCATGGCGACGGCGACAACCAGGACCAACGTCAACATCACATATTCCGGCTCATGGCGCCAGAACGCCACGAGAACCACCACACCGGCTGTCCCTCCAATCCACGGTGATCCCGGCGCACCGACCTTCTCGGCCATGGAATAGAATTCCCTGATGCCCAGAATGACGGCACCGATGACGAACAGAGCGAAGACGGCCGGAGGGGCTATCCACAACGCATAATAGAGGACGGGAATGGCCAGGAAAGTGGTCAGCAAGCGTTGTTTCATGGGATTGAAATCTCAGCGCGCCGCCACCGGGAGATCGGACGGAATGCCTCCATACCGGCGCTCCCGATGTTGGAAGGCGAGGACGGCCGAAAAGAGGTCCGCCGGTCCGAAATCAGGCCAAAGGACGTCGGTCACATACAGTTCGGTGTAAGCGATTTGCCAGAGTAAGAAATTACTGATCCGCATCTCGCCACTGGTGCGAATCAAAAGATCGGGGTCGGGCAGGTCACCAGTGTAGAGATGGCGCCGAATGGCGTGTTCATCGATCTCATCGGGCATCCATCCTCGCTCCACCGCCTCACGATAGAGCGACCGGAAAGCATCGACTAACTCCGTGCGACCGCTGTAATTGAGAGCCACCACCAGGAGCATGCGCCCATTGTGGCTCGTCTCGCGGATGGCTTGAGTCACTTTCTCCTGCACGGAGGGATCCAGTTCGTGCAGCCGCCCGATGACGCGAAGCCGAATGTCATTCTTTTTGAGCGTGTGTAATTCCCGATCGATGAACTCCTTGAGCAACTGCATGAGCGCCTGCACTTCTTCGGCCGGGCGTTTCCAGTTCTCGGTGGAGAAGGCATAGAGGGTGAGCACCTCCACACCCAATCGGGCACACGTTTCGACGGCCCGGCGGGCCGCTCGCGCACCAGCGCGATGACCGGCCACGCGCGACTTGCCCCGCCGTTGAGCCCAACGACCATTGCCATCCATGATGATGGCCGTGTGCCGCGGAATGCGCTGAGGATCAATCTGGCGAAGAAGTTTCTCCTCCACCGATCCGGGTTTGATGATGCCTGCGAAGGCCTCCCACATGTTCGCCGTTCGTTCTCCCAGAATACCTCCCCATGTTAATAGTCGACGCGAATGAGCGTCAACCCTTTGGCCGGCAGCGACGGCCCTTCTGGCCCATGATGATCGCCGCAGAGCCGGCGCCGAACATCGTCGAGGGACATCTTCCCTCGCCCCACTTCCTGGAGAGTCCCAGCGATCCGTCGAGCCATGGAACGCAAGAACCCGTCGGCGGTGATGTAGACGTGAAGGAATTCATTCTGATGCACGAGCTTCACGTCGGTGATCCGCCGAATGGTGCTCGAGGATGTCTGAGGTTGAGTGGCGAACCCGGCGAAATCGTGCTCGCCCTTGAACAACTCGGCCGCTTGTTGAAGGCGCTCCAGATCCAATCGATACCGACAATGATACACGTAGCGATAGAGAAAAGGACTCACGACCTCTCCCAGAAAGAAGGCATATCGGTAGGTCTTGCTCCGAGCGTGCCGCCGGGCGTGAAAGTGGGGATGGGCGAACTGGACATCCACCACGCGGATATCCGGGGGCAAATTCCCGTTCAATGCCTTGAGGAGCTCCCACTCGGTCATCTCTCGCCGGAAGAAGAAATTGGCCACTTGCCCGAGAGCATGCACGCCGGCGTCGGTGCGCCCCGCGCCATGGACGATGACCGGCTGTCCGTCCAGACGGGCCAGCACATCAGTCAACACGCCCTGAATCGTGGGACCGCACGGTTGCTTCTGCCACCCGTGATAGGCCGTCCCATCGTATTCGATAACGATCCGCACGTTCCTCATTGAGCCTGTCGCGTTCCCGGGATGGTGAGGGGGATGTCCCGCTGGCAGAGTGGACAGCGAGCAGGTTCATATATGGGGATGTCCAAGGTGAGGAGCGCCTCGAGCGAGAGTCCGCCGGGGAACAGAACGCGGCGTCCACGATTGAGGAGCGCGCCCAGCCCCACCACGACCGCCCCTTTCCCGATGACGATCTCGATGACATCTCTCACCGATTCTCCCGTGGTCACCACATCTTCCACGACCACAACGCGCTCGCCGGGAGAGAGGGCGAAGCCCCGCCGCAACTGCATCTGGCCTCCCCTCCGCTCGGCGAAAATCGCCCGGGTTCCCAAAGCCCGCGCGACCTCGTGAGCGACCAGAATGCCGCCAATGGCGGGAGCGATGACCGTGTCCACGGCCACCGCTCGGAAGCGCTCGGCGAGTCGTTCGCCGAGGAATCGGGCTTTGTCCGGATACTGTAGGACCAGCGCGCATTGAACGTAACGCGGACTATGCCATCCCGAAGAGAGAAGGAAATGCCCTTCCAGGATGGCCCCCGTTTCTTCAAACAGCCTCAGAATCTCGCTCATCGTCCTGCGCCTCGTCGGTGGTTTCCCGGCGTTCCTCCTCGACCACCTGAGCCAGCAGGCGGTCCTCCTCATCCGGCGTCTCGCTCTCGATATGGGGACGGCGCGTCTCGGGCGGTGACACGGGTGCGACCGCCTCGGCCTGCCGCAACTGCGCCCGCAATGTCCTCATCACGTCGTCGGGAGCAGGCTCGGCGATGGCCGCTCCCTGGCCGGCGGGCGCCGACCGGGCGCGCTGTTGCATGGCCTTTCGATGAGCTTCGTTGGCCGCCGAGAGATCGCCCTTCGTGTAGAGAACTCGTCCCAGGTCCGCGTAGGCTTCGGCGAACACGCCCTGTCGTTGCGCGATGGCTTTTTCGTATTCCTCGATGGCCTTGTCGATTTGACCGATGCGCGCATGAATGCGTCCTTTTTGATAATGCGCCTCGGGGAACTGTCCCCCACTCTCCTTGATGGCCAATCCGAACTGCTGAATGGCTCCGTCGAGATCTCCCTGGCGCGCGAGCAACAGGCCGAGTTCATAGCGGGCCTCGGGATAGCCCGTCGGTTGTACTTCGCAGGCCTGGGTGAACGCCGTCACCGCCTCCTCCATGCGGCCTAACCGCACCAGCGTGCGGCCCAGCCAGTATTCGGCCTCGGGATACCCTCCCCGCTGCTCGATCGCCTGTTGAAATTCGGAGACGGCGGCTTCGTAATCTCGATGTTCATAGAGCACCCGACCCAGTTCGAAGTGGATATGCGGCGCCGAACCATCCTTCAGCGCCAACGCGTGCTGGAAACACCGGATGGCCTCACCGAGATCGCCGCGGCGAGCATAGACCAGTCCGAGATGATAGTGGATCTCGGGGTCCCGCCCTTGAAGCTGCGCCGCTCGGGTCAACGCTTCAATCGCCCCTTCCAGGTCACCGCCATCAAATAAAGCCAGCCCCAGATTGTAGGAGGTGTGAGGATCTCCGCCCGGCGATTGGTCGATCACCTCCCGGTAGATCTCCACAGCTCGCTGGAGATCTCCGCTGCGTAACAGCGCATTCCCCAAGTTCCGCTGCGCCTCGGGGAACTGCCCTCCACTCTGCTCAATAGCCGTCCGATAGGCGTCGGCAGCTTCCTGGAACAATCCTCTCCTGTAGAGCGCATTGCCCAGATTATAATAAGCGGCGGGGAAATGATCGATCTGCTCGACCGCCTTTCGGAATGCCTCGATGGCTTCATCCAGGTGCCCCGCCTCGTACAGAGCCAGTCCCAAACTGTGGTGACCATGAGGAAAAGGATCAGAGCTGACGGCCAGAGCGCGACGGAACGCGTCGATGGCTCGTTGTAACTGCCCCTGTTCGTAAAAAGCGAGGCCCAATTGAAAGTGCGCGTCGCGGTAATCCTCCTGGCGCGCAATAGCTGACTGAAAAGCTTCAACGGCTTCGTCCAGAACGCCTCGAGCCGAGAACGCCACGCCCAAATCATAGTAGAGAGAAGCGGGGACATGTTCTCCCAGTTGGTCAATAGCCGTGCGATACGCCTCAATAGCGGCGTCCAGATCTCCGCTCTCGCGTAAGGCCAGGCCGAGGTCACGGTAGGCTTGAACGAAGTCCGATTTCAGTTCCACTGCCCGTTTCAGCGCGGCGATGGCCTCCTCGACCTGACCGTTGAACAGATATGCTACTCCCACGGCGTGATGCGCTTTATAGAACTCGGGACTCAGTTCCAGCGCTCGACAGTAAGCCTCGATGGCTTCGTCCAAATGGGCGAGCTCGGTCAAGGCCCGCCCGAGGTTATAGTAAGCGGCGGCGAATCGCGGCTGCTGCTCGATAGCCAGGCGAAACTCGGCTACGGCTTCCTCCGGCCGGGAAGAATCCAGATAGGCCCGGCCGAGCCAGTAGTGAGCCTCGGGCATCTCGGCCCGTTGCTCGATGGCTCGAGTGAGCATCTGAATGGCCTCGGTCACCTGGGCATCACGAAGCAGCGCACGGCCCAGGGCCAGATAAACCTCCGGCCAGTTCTCAGACTGCTGTTCGACGGCCTGACGCAAAGCCGCGATCGCTCCTTTCACATCATCGCTGGTCAGGAGCGCTAATCCCAGATCGTAATGCGCCTGCGGGAATACGCCTCCTCGCTGATCAATGGCGCGACGGAATTCCTCAATGGCCTCCTGGAGACTGCCTTGAGCGTAGTGAATGCGCCCAAGCTGATGATGAGCCTGAGGAAACGGTTCCTCACGTTGGGACAGGGCGATGGTGATTTCGTCTTGAGCCCGCTGGACATCGCCGAGCTCTAACAGGATGCACGAGAGGGTATAATGCGCATCAGGGAAATGCGGCTGATCACTCAGGGCTTGTCGGAGGGCCTCCTCTGCTCCATCCAGATCGCCCCGGGTGTAAAGGACGCGCCCCAGCTCATAAGCGGCTCGAGCGAAATGCCCGCCCGCCCTCTCGATGGCAGAACGGAAGGCCGCGGCGGCGGCCTCCCACTGGCCTTGTGCGCAGAGGAGCTGTCCCAGATCATACTCCGTCTCAGCGACATCATAGCCGCTCTCGATCACTCGACGGTAGAGGGCCGTCGCCTTTTCGATGTCGCCCTGCAAGGCCCACGCCCGTCCCAACTCACGCTCCGCCTCGGGATACTCTCCCCGTCGCTGGTCGATGGCCGTCTCCAGCGCCTCAATCGCCTGTTCCACCTCGCCACGGGTGAGCAGGAACCGTCCATAATCGTAGTGGGCTTGAGGGAAATACGGCGTCTGTTCGACGGCCCGACGGCAAGCCTCGATGGCTTCGTCCAGTTGCCCTCTCTGGGCATAGGCTATCCCCAGGCGATGAGAGGCCGCCGGATAAGCTCCGCCTCGTTGTTCGATGGCCAACTGGAACGCTTCGATGGCCTCATCGAGTCGCCCCTGGCAGGCGAAAGCTCGACCCAACTCATAGTGGGCCTCTGGATTCACCGGCTGGGCCTGAAGCGAAGACTGGAAGGCCGCGACGGCTCGATCCCATTCACCTCGCATCAACAACGCTCGCCCGAGCTGGAACTGAATCTCGGCCGTGAGACCACTCGGCGGCGCGCTGACCGGCTCTAAGACGGCGATGGCCCGGTCGACCTCGCCGCGATTGAGCAACAGCTTCCCCAATTGCAGATGATATTCCGGTCGAGGATGACTGGATTGCTCGATGGCCTTGGTGAACGCGTCTCGGGCCGCCTGTTCATCGCCCTGGCCAAGCAACGCCAACCCCAGGTGGTAGTGGGCCCGCGGAAACAACCCTCCCCGCTGGGCGATGGCTTCCCGAAAAGCGCCGATGGCCGAGTCGATATGCCCCTGCCGGTACAACACCCATCCCAGATGATCCAAGGCGACCGGATGGTTCCCTCTCTGCTGTTCGAGGGCCCGCCGGAAGGCCTCGGCCGCTTGATCCAATTCCCCTTTCTGGGTCAAACACAGTCCGAGACGGAGATGGGCGTCGGGATTGATCGGTTGCTGCTCAATCGCCTTGGAGAAGGCTTCCACCGCCTTGTTCCACTCCCCGCCATCGGCGAATGCCCACCCGAGAAAAAAGTATGCCTTGGGAAATCGCCCGTGTTGTCGATCAATGGCCGCCTGAAAAGACTGGATCGCGCTGTTGAGATCACCGCGATGAAAACGCCGCAAGCCTTCCTCAAACAATTGCTGGGCGACGTTCAGCCGCCGTGTCGGCTTCTTTCGTTTCCTGGCCATAGTTCAATCAAGATACCTCACGAGCGAGGCGCTCGGCCAGCGGAGCCAACCGAGTGAGTCCTTGGATCGACTGCAGGAATAATCTGATCGGGTCCTCCTCCCCGCTCATCCAACCACCGAATCTGATAGAGGATGAGTTGCCCCCCCCGCACATGGGCCCACACGGAGATGGGCGATGAGGAGCGAATGCGATCGACGTCATGACCGTCGAGAGTGAGAACCGCGCCCTCGTCATCGACCCGGACGACGACCTGGACCGAGACTTTGCCCATCAGTTGGTTGTCGATGATCGGGATCGTGAGCTGGCGCTCACCGTTCGGCGTCTCGACCGATGCCATCCAGTGAGGGGGCTCTTCCTCAAAACCACCTCCATAGCGGATACGGAGCATATGGTCGCCGATGGTGAAGCTCACCCTCGGCGGACCCGCTTCGCCGGGGACGGGCACAAAAGCGAACGCCAACCGGTCCCCGGGGCGCAACGGACGCCCTCCGACCTCCTGCCCGACTCCCCGATCCACTGTCCCATCAAGCTGGATGGCCTGGGTCATGGCCGCGATCTGGAGGTCGTCGCCGAGCTCGGTCCACACCCTCCGGGCCTCATTCAATTGACCCCATCGCGTCCAGTAGAGCCGTCCCAGTGCTCGACGCGCCTCGGGGAAGTGACCGGCTCGATGAGTGATGGCCAGTTGGAGATAGCGCTCGGCTTGCTCATACTGACCGACCGCCCAATCGGCCAGAAGCGTTCCCAAAGCGAATTCAGCCGCGGGGAAGTTCCCCCCTCGAAGGCGAATGGCCGCCTTGAGCTCCTCGATCGCCTCCGTATAAGCGCCCCGTCGGTACAAGACGAGTCCCAACGCCTTTCGCGCCTCGGCATAGTTCCCACTACACTGCTCCACCGCCTGTTGGAGAATGGCCGTCGCCGAGGCGAGATCGCCCTGCTCGATGAGCGTCAACCCGAGATACAGTTCCGCCTGAGGATAGAATCCCCGACGCCGGACGAGAGCCTGGCGAAATTCGCGAATGGCGAGTTCGTACTGTTTCCTGAGCATGAGGACGCGACCGACCTGGAGGAGGTCCTCGGGAGCGTCACCGGCCTGAGCGATCACTCGATGAAACAAGGATTCGGCCTCATCGGCTTGGCCTCGCTCCAGGGCCAATGCCCCCAGGGCGACCAGCGTCGGCAGATGAAAGCCGTTGCTCTCCTCCAGTGCCTGCCGGAATTGCTGTTCGGCTTCGTCCTGTTGGCCCAGTTCGCGCAGCAAAAGCGCCAAATGATAGCGAGCATCGGGATAGACGCCCTCCATCTGGTCGATGGCCAGCGTGAACTCCCGGCGCGCGCCGTCATAATCGCCCTGATCAAAATAGATCTGGCCGAGCAGGTTGTGTGCCTGAGGATTGAATCCCTGATCGTTCTCTAACAGGTCCATCAACGCGCGCACGGCTCCATCTCGATTCCCTTCTTCGAAGAGGCGACGCGCCTCGGTCAAGGCTCTCGTTGGGAGCGCTGGAGGCGCGGCCAGTTCCACCTGAGGCGGCCGCGGCAGATCCGGCACAATCTGGTACCACTGATAGAATTTGAATCCAGCTCCCGTTCCCATGGCCGCGACGACGAGGGCGATCCCCACCCACCAATGCCGTCGGATTCTCGCGCCGGGCGATACGGACGGCGGCTCAGGAGAGACGGTCGTCGCCACCTCGGTTGGGTGCACCGGTGGCGATGCGGTTGGAACTCGCACACGGGGCGTCCGTTCCCCAGCGGACTCCCGGCGATTCCAGGGCTCGCCTCGAATAGCCGCCTCGAATTCCTCGGCGAGATCGAGAACGTGGTGTTGCCGGTCATCGGGGTTCTTGCTCAGCGCTCGCCTCAATACCTCTTCGACGGTCTGGTCGATATCCGGACGGAAGGACCTGAGCGGCGGCGGGTCTTCATGAATATGTTTGAGCATGACGTCCATCGGGTCGCCGGTGAATGGGGGTGTACCCGTCAGCATCTGATAGAGGATCGTTCCCAAGCTGTAGATGTCCGAGAGCGGCGTGAGCTGTTTGGAATTACACTGCTCTGGAGACGCGTACTCCGGCGTTCCCACAAAAATATTCTTCGACACTGGCCCCGATCCTCGCTTTTGCTCGTCCAGGACCTTGGCGATGCCAAAATCGAGAACCTTCACATAATCGGGATGCCCGGCGACGCTCTGGAGCATGATGTTGTCCGGTTTCAAATCCCGATGAATGATGGATTGAGCATGGGCATCGGCGACAGCAGCGCAAATCTGCTTGAGAATGACGGCGGCCCGCTCCAGCGAGAAGGGCCCTTCCTCCCGCATGACCTCGGTCAGTGTGCGTCCCTCGACATATTCCATCAACAAATAGACGACGTCACCATCCCGACCGCAGTCGATGATATTGATGGCGTGCGGGTGGTTCAGATAGGCGGCGGCGCGCGCTTCGTGCAGGAACCGCTGGACGAAACTCTCATAAGCGGCCAGGTCTTGAAGAAGCACTTTAATGGCGACCTGCTTCCCCGTAACCACATTACGCGCCCGATAGACCGATCCCATTCCCCCCTGACCGATTTTGATTTCGATGCGATAGCGACCGGCAATGACTCGCCCGAGCAGCGGGTCCTGTTTCTCTGTCCCCATCTGGCGGCCTGGAGGTCGATGCGTTCTCTGTCGTTCCTTCACCGAAGAGGTAATGTTATTCGCTCGCTCCATGAAATGCAAATGACCGTCGCGTGGCTCTGGCCCCCAGAAGCGGCTCGCTCGGGGCGAGGAGCGCGAAAACTGTTGAAAGTTTCTCCACAACGCAGTAAAGTAGCTCGTTCACATGGCCTGGTCAACTTCAGGACAAAGGAGGATAGGGTGATGACCATTTCCCGTCGCACATTCATCAAGGCGAGTGCCCTGGCCACTGTTGGAGCGAGGATATCAGAAGGCCGAACTCCGGTGACGATCCGACAACCCGTCGCGCAACGCCCGGTCGTGATCTCCAGTTCCAACCACGTTCGATTAGAAGACGGAACCGATTACTACAACGGTATTCGGGCCACGAAGAAAGCCTTCCAACTCCTTCTGGAGGGGAAAGACACGCTCGATGCGGTGATCGCCGGCGTGAATATTGTCGAAGACGATCCTAATGATATCTCCGTGGGATATGGCGGCCTGCCCAATGAGCAAGGAGAGGTGGAATTGGATTGCTCAGTGATGCATGGGCCGACCGGGCGAGCGGGAGCCGTGGCCGCGCTCAAGTACGTGAAGAATCCCTCGCGCGTCGCCAAGTTGGTCATGGAACACACGGACCATGTGATGTTGGTGGGCGAAGGAGCCCTTCGCTTCGCTTTGGCCTATGGCTTCCAGAAACAGAATCTGCTCACCGAGCGATCCCGCAAAATCTGGCTCGCCTGGCTGGAACAACACAGTGATCGGGACGACTGGGGACCGAGTCAGGTGCCCATCATTCCCGAGCCAGAGTCGGCCGAACAGCGCTGGATTCGCCAAATCATCGCCGAACGGCCCACCGGGACGATCAACTGCCTGGCGCTGAATGAAAAGGGCGATCTCTCCGGAGTGACCACAACGAGTGGTCTCGCCTTCAAGCTTCCCGGTCGGGTGGGTGATTCGCCTCTCATCGGAGCCGGTCTGTATGTGGATAATCAGATCGGCGCCGCCGGGTCGACCGGTCGCGGCGAAGAAGTCATCCGCACCTGTGGCGCTCATACGGTGGTGGAGAACATGCGTCACGGGATGTCTCCGCTGGAGGCTTGCCTCGATGCGCTGAAGCGCATCGTCCACTTCTATCCCGGACGGCCCGACTTTCAAGTGAAATTCTATGCCATCAACAAACGCGGCGAGTATGCCGGAGCCTCCATCTGGAGTGGGGCAGAATTCGCTGTGACCGATGCCCGAGGCAGCCGCATCGAGCCTTGCGTTTACCTCTATGAGCGTCCGAAGAAAAAGTAGTCCTCGACGCGCGTAGACCGGGCTCATCGGGTCTCTCTGGGTCTCAGGAGCAGAAGCGAAGAGTCTCGTCGCCCGGGAGGCATTCGATTGTCTTGACTTTGGAGGTCAACCGTAGGATACTATCGACTCTGATGGTGGAGGCGCCACCTCACAGTTTACGTCCTCAGGATGGCATACGACATTCTTTGATCCTGGATGGCTCGCCTCCAACAGGAAGCAAGGGTGAGGGTCGGTCAATGGGGGAAGATCATCTTGTGGAGCAGCGACGATGGCATCACGCACCAAGAGCCAGGGAACCTCGGTTCACCGACCAGAGAACGTCACTTCGAGCACCGCTGAGAACCCATTGACGACGCCGAAAGACCCGCTCCAGGAAGCGCTCGCCGCCCTGCTGGAACTGGTCGTCCACACCCTCGGCGCCTCGTATGGTTTCCTCCGTCTGGACCAGGCCTCACGCCGCCAGGTCCCCGTCATGTTCCTCCAGTCCGGAGATGGACCTCGTTGGGAACCCCTCGAGCAGTTGATGCGAACGCCGACGGCTCAATGGGTGATGAGGCGGCGAAGGGCGGTCCATCTCACCGGGGACAAGATCCCTTTGGAATGGACGTCCGCATCTCCTGTGGCCGAGCTCATCTATGTTCCTCTCATCGCTCGAGGGGAGAGCCGGGGCGTGCTCTGTGTCGTCCGAGCCACCCCGGATGGTGCCTGGCAGGAGAGCGACGTGAAAACAGCCGACCTCATCGCGCATCAGGCGGGTCTCCTGATCGCTCTGGCCGAACTGGACCCGCAGACCAGGGATCTCTCCCGAGAATGCCAACAGGGCGCTCTCGATGAAGTGATTCACGCCAGTGTAGCGCTGCTCGGTGGCCAGGCAGAAGTGATGACCGAACTCGGGCGTCGGATGCGACGCCTCAGGCAATCAGAGGGTCGGCTTCGAGCCTTGCTCGCCACGTCGCAAGATGGTGTGGCCATCATTCAGGATCACCGCTTTCGCGACGTCAACGACCGGCTGGCCGAAATGATCGGAATGTCGCCAAAGGAATGCTGCCAATTAGAGGACGTCTTCGATCTAGTGGTCGCCGGAGATCGCCAGCGGGCGATCGAACACTACTATCGTCGGTTGGGCGGCGACGTGACAGTCTGCGAATTCACTCTCCGGACGCGGCGCGGCGAGGAGATCTTCGTCCGGACCGTCGGTCGAGGCATCACCTATGATGGTCAACGCGCCGTTCAGGAGATCTGGCGGGATATGAGTCGGCAGCGCCGACTGGAAACGCAACTCCTCCTTTCGGAGAAGATGGTCGCTCTCGGGCAACTCATCGCCGGCGTCGCCCACGAACTCAATAACCCGTTGACGACGATCCTGGGATTCTCGGAGTTGATCGCCCTCAACGAGCATCTCCCCCAACAAGTGCGTCAAGATCTGGAGACGATTGCCGGAGAGGCGCGACGCGCGAGAAAGATCGTCCAAAATCTGCTCGCCTTCGCTCGGGCATCCGAATCGGCGAAACAGCCTACCGATATTCATCAACTTCTCGAGGAGACGCTCGCCCTGAAAGAATACGACCTGCGGACGAGTCGGGTGGAGATCGTCAAGCGATTCGATCCTCACCTGCCGCTTCTGATCGCCGATGCCGATCAACTCAAACAGGTCTTTCTGAACCTCATCACGAATGCGGAGCAGGCCATGCTCGCCGCTCATGGGCGTGGTCGATTAGAGATCCGAACGGGGGTCAAAACGGGCTATGTCGCTAGCGGTACGAGCGAATGGATCGAGATTCGATTTCGCGATGATGGTCCGGGCATTTCCGCGGAACATCTGACCCGCATCTTCGATCCTTTCTTCACCACCAAAGAGTCGGGTCAGGGGACGGGACTGGGGTTGTCTATTTCACACAACATCATCAAAGAGCACGGCGGACGGCTTTACGCTCAGAATCTCCCCGAAGGAGGTGCAGAATTCACCATCGAATTGCCGATCCCCCCTACCGGTTGATTCACGTCAAAGCGCGGTGAACGAATTCCACCAGCTCCTGAACAGTGAATGGTTTCACCAGGAAGGGGCGCCCCGCGCGCTCGAGGAAGCTGGTCGTATGTGGACTGATGACATCGCCGCTGAAGAAAGCGACGCGCTCGGCTTGAGCCGGATTCGCCTCCTTGATCGACTGATAGACTTCCATTCCGCCGATATCGGGCATCTTCAGGTCGACGATGATCAAGTCATAGGCGCGCTGGCTGACCATCTGGATGGCCGTGTGTCCATCGCCGGCCGTGTCCACCTGATAACCGCGAGAGGCCAGGATGCGCTTCACCAGATCAACGACCGAACGCTCATCATCGACCACCAGGATCTTCTTGACCGCGTGCGCTGACTCTGTCCCTTCCGATGTCGCCTCTCGATGTGGCGTTCTCAATTCGGGAATCACGGCCAGAACCTCGGCGAGGTTCCGTTTGAGGGTTTCGAGCCCGCTGCTGAGTCGAGCGACCGATTGCGGGTCAACGTGTCCTCTCTCAGCAAGAGAGTGGATTTGCCGGGCGAGGCCGATCATCCTCTCCAGGCGGTCGCGCACCTGCTGCGCCTCATCGGCCATCTGCCGGGCGAGATCGATCAACAGGTTCGGTCGTTCACTCATGTCGCTTTCCTCTCATGTGGGAGGCGGCTTCGCGTGGGGAAGCACACCTCCGATTTCCCAGGATTTGCCGACGATTTCCATTAATGAGTCTCCCCTCGGTCTTCCGCCCCACCACACGAAAGCCCTGGCCACCCCGACCCTGAGGGATGAGTCATCGACGTGGCGCCTCCCCGCAAAACGGCTCCCCATCACACCATCACATATCGCCGCATCCTGGAAACCGGCCAGCTTTTCGGAAAGAGATGAATTCTCCGTTCACCGTTCAGCGCGGATATAGGCGCGGAGCGCCTCTCGCGCTCTCTCCCGGTCGCCTTGAGCCTCATAGGCAGCGGCCAGATGGAGATAGTTCTCTGGTCGGCCACCCAACCGAAGAGCTTCTTGGAAGCTCGCGATCGCCGCCCGATAGTCTTTCATCGCCAGCGCCGCACGGCCCAACCAGTGGTGATATTCCGCCCGATTGGAAGCGCGCGCCACAGCTTCAGCGAAGGCCGCCCGCGCTGCCGAATAGTCGCCCGCGTCAAACAATTGACGTCCTCGCTCAAAGACGTGACGTGGAGACGATGCGGGCATCTCCAGGAGTTCGGCCAAACCACTCCGGCCAACCCGCTCGGTCACGTACAAGCCCAGACCCACGATCGAGGCCACCAGGACCCAGCCGAGAAACCACCGGGCCCATCCCTTGCCTGAAGCGAAAACCGGGCCACGTCCACTCTGGAACCCGCTCTGGTGTTGATCGGCGGAAGGTTCTCTCCGGGCGTCGCTCTCCTCCCGGCCCAGCTCGCCCGGGTCATCGACGAAGTCGAATTCCTCAGGCTGACGAGGGAGAGACGGCGATCGCTCCCCAGTGGACTCCGTCGCTCGGAACGGCGTCCGGCCATCGGCCAGACGGAGCCAGAGCGAGTCGAGCGTGACGACAATCGCCGTCAAATTGTCTCGCGCTCCACGCTCATAGCAGAGGTCCCGAAGCAGATCACAGATGGCTTGGGGATCGGTCTCGCTGGCCAGAATGCGGGTCAGCTCTTCATCCCCAATGTGATGAGTGATCCCATCGGTGCACAGCAAAAAGGTCGTATCGGGCGAAAGGGCGATGACCTTCGTCTCCGGTTCTACATCGGCATCCATCCCCAGGGCGCGTGTGATGACGCTCTCGCCCACCTTCCCGATCTCGGGTGCGGCCCAGCGGCGATCGTGAGCCAGGGTGTGATCCCGCGTCTCGCGGTACAAGCGCCCATCGAAGAACCGATAGATGCGACTATCACCGACGTGGCTGAGAATGGCGTGTCGTTTCTCGATCAAAACCAACGCCAGCGTAGTCGCCATGCCGCTCAGCAGCTCATCGTCGAGCGACATTTCATGCAAGTACCGATTGGCATAACGGATGACCTGCTCGACAAACTTGACTTTATCCTCAGGGAGTTTCTTGTTGGCGAATCGATGCTTGAGAATCTCCACGGCGATCTGACTGGCCACTTCGCCAGCGTTCTGCCCACCCACTCCATCGGCGACGGCGAACAAGGGCACCTCCTCGAGCAATAAGTAACTGTCCTCATTGGTGACGCGCTTGGGATTCAACCCGCGATCACTCACATACCCATAGCGGCCATATTTGAAGGACTTGGCTCGCCGCTTTTTTCTCACCCGCCCGCCCATGATACATGCGGCATTATTGTACCTCATTTTCAGAACAGATGCCCATTAAAAATCATGCTCTCGTCAAGCACATCCAGAACGGATCGCCTGCCAGACGCTCCCACCCTTCATCCCCTTCCGAGTTCCCAATTGGACGTCTCCTGTGAAAATACGGTGGTGCAAGCTGGCCGCGTGCGCGACTTCGTCTCTCATTCTTCGCGGCCTGCTTCAGCACATGGACGACGCCCGCGAACGCACGGTGGGGCTCATGATGACATCTTGCGCTCCATTCCCTGAGGGTTCATTTTCATCCCTCCGATGGGGCTCGCCGAGTTACAGGTGACTCCCGTGAGCATCGCGACCTCACCCTTCTGAGGTCTTCGGGGGAAAGTCTGGTCCTCACGAATCGCCGTCGAGCTTGTCGAAATGCCGTTGACGCGCCGCCTCGTAGAGCAGGATCGTCGCCGCCATGGCCGCGTTCAAGGACTCAACCTGACGTCGCATAGGAATGGTCACCTTCATCGTCGCCGAAGCCAAGGCCTCCTGGCTGAGACCGATAGCCTCATTCCCCACGAGGAGGGCGAGCGGCTGCCTGAAATCAAAAGCGGTGAGAGGGCGCCCATGATGAGGGACGGCGGCCAGGATGTGGAGTCCCCGTCGCCGCATCACCGCGAGAGCCGCGCGGAGGCTGACGCGCTCCATTACGGGGAGCCTGAGGGCAGCGCCCATGGATGCCCGAATGACTTTGGGCGAAAACGGATCTACCGTTTGTGGCGTGGTGATGACGGCGTCGGCCCCCAAGGCCTCGGCCGATCGTATCAGCGTTCCGAGGTTACCCGGATCTCGCCATGCTTCGACGATGACCAGGAGAGGGATGCCTGTGATCTGCTCCAGGACGTGTTCGAGATCCTGCGATTTCCTCCGCGCGATGGCCACGATGCCTTGAGGCGTCTCCACATCGCTCAGATACTCGAGGATCTCCCAGGTGGTCACCTCGCACCGCACGCGCCGCTGCGTGAGCCGATCAATGAGTCGTTTAATCGATGGTCGACCGAGTAAATCTCTGGTCACCATCACCGACTCCAACTCGATGTCCGATCGCACGGCATCCTCGATGAGGCGCACGCCCTCCAGAAAGATACCCTCCCGATCGCCTCCGGCGCGCACCTGGCGATATCGTTTCACGAGCGGATTCTTGCGGCTGAAAATAGGCATAACATCTGAACTCGGGGCCTCGCGACCACAACCACTCCCCTCAACAATCATATCGCAACCGCCCATTCCGGGCAATTTGACGCGGCGAACGATGCGGTCCCAATCCCCGACCCGTCCGATCGGCGTCAACAGAATCCCGGACGCCTCCTCACGCCCGCTCCTGTGAAAATGGAGTAGCCCAAACTGTTAGCGTGCGCGATTTCATTCTCTTCGCGGTGTGTGGTGTACATGGGCGATTCCCTCATACCCCTATTCCCCGCCGAAGTGGTGGAGCGTCACCGTTCATGGGCTCCGTGTCTCGCGGCCCGCGCGCCCCGCCAGAACCCCAGGCTCCAGCAGGTCAGCCCGTATAAGAGCAACGGGAAGCCGATGAGGGCGAGCAGAAGTAATTTCTTCTGCCCGCGTCCCCGCAGAAGGCGCCAGAGAATCATCGAGAATCGATAAGGAATGAGCAGAGGAATCAATAAAGGAAACCTGATCAACACGGCGCCGGGAACGAGACCGGATTGGCGCGATCGCGCCGACCAATAGCCGAGATGATCCAATCGCCGATGAACATCGGACCAGGTGTTCAGGTTGGTATGGGCGATTCTCACGCGGGGATCGAACCATAACGGGCGTCCCGTTCGCTTCATCAACCGCCGTGAGAAAACGATGTCCTCGGAGGCCTCCATCTCCTCCGGGAATGCGCCGTCAGTCGGAATGGCGTCGCGCTTGAGGGAGAGATTGCAGGAAGGCAACCAGCGAACTTCCCGCGGTCTCGATCGAGGAACGAATTCGGAGAACTCGATGACGAACAATAACGCCCCGGGAATCGTCGACGGTGCAGCCAGCGAAATCGACCCGCCAATAGCCGGATGAGATTCCCGATGCGCGGAGACGATGGCTTCAATCCATCCAGGATCGGCCACGCAGTCGGCATCGAGGAATGCGATGAATGGCGCTCGGGCCGATTGCAACCCTCTGTTGCGAGCTTGCGCCGGAGACAGTCGCCCGTCCTGATGAATGAGACGGACGCTGGGGAATTCTTCGGCGATGATTCGAGGCGTGGCATCAGTGGAACTATCCACCACGATGATCTCATAGGGCCACCGGGTCTGCTGATGGAGAAGGGAACGGAGGCAAGCTCGGATCTGCCGCTCTTCATTGAACGAGGGGATGATCACCGAGACGGCCGGCTCGTTCTCCCAGTGAAGCGGTGGGTTTGTTTCCTCTTTCATCTCCGATTCGCTCCCCGTCATTGTGATCGAGAACATGCTCATTGACAATATAACGGGAGGAGTCGAAAGAGGACAGGGAGCCGACAGTGGGCGATTCAATGGAAGGGAGATGTGGGCATCGCCGGCCAGACCGTCTAGGCGGCAGCCGAGCGGAGGAGTTGATTCACGCGAGTCGTCAACCGGGCTTTATATCGCGCGGCGGCATTCCGATGGATGATGCCTTTTTGAATCGATTTGTCGATGATGGAAATGGTCTGCGGCAGTAATTCCTGCGCGAGTTTCGCGTCCCCAGCCTCGATGGCCGCTCGGAGCTTCTTAATGGCTGTTCGCATGCGGCTCCGGTTCCGCCGATTTCGTTCCCGACGCTTCTGGTTCTGCCGCATGGCCTTGATGGCCGACTTCGTGTGTGGCATAGCTTCTCTCCCTACTGAAAAGCCCGAATTATAGGCAAGTCCTCGCTTTGTGTCAAGATCCTGAGAGGGCGAGCAGGAGGCCAACACGCGATGGCGAGCCGCCAAAAGGCAGCACAATAGAGTTCAAGGTGCTCGCTCCCGGAGACCGATGGCCCCATCACCGAGATCCCTCAAACGAGGCGCGTCCGCCTGGAGCCCGTGTGGCTCTCTCGACTTCTGACGCTCATACCGAAACGGTGAATGAATAAAAAACACCAAACTCAGTAATGCCTCCTCAACGCCGGAGAGCTTCCTCGCTTCCCGACTCCCCGAGATGCGCGCCTCACGCCCTTCTATGATCCATCTTCTGGGCTATCGACCTTCCGGTCGACGCGTCCAGGATTGCGTGGGAGGGGGATTTGGGATAGCTTATTAGGCGGCATGACCGAGTCGCCATCTCTGACTCGAAGACCAACGAGGGAGGAGAATCATGGCCGGAACTGAGGAGAAAATCGATGTCCTGACCGAAGCCAAGAAGGTGTATGATCCCCCCGCCGAGGTGGTGAAATCGGCCTGGGTGCAAAACTATGAAGAAGTATACGCGCAGTCGATAGAGGACCCGGAGCGATTCTGGGCGACGATTGCCGGCGAATTGGAATGGTTCAAACCCTGGGATCGGGTGTTGGAATGGGACTATCCATGGGCCAAATGGTTCGTCGGAGGACAATGTAACATCACTATCAACTGCCTGGACCGGCACGTCCGCGGTTGGCGCAAGAACAAAGTCGCGCTGATCTGGGTGGGGGAAGATGGAGCCACTCGCGTGTTCACTTACGGGCAACTGCTGAGGGACGTCAACCGGTTCGCCAATGGCTTGAAGGAGCTGGGCATCGGCAAAGGCGATCGCGTGACCATCTATCTGCCGCGCATTCCCGAACAATTCATCGCCATGTTGGCCTGCGCGCGGATAGGAGCCATTCACAGCGTGGTCTATTCGGGATTCAGCGCTCAGGCGCTTCGCGATCGCATCGCCGATGCCGAGGCCAAGCTGGTGATCACGGCAGACGTGGGATATCACCGAGGAAAAGCTGTCCAACTGAAGGGCATCGTCGATGAAGCGCTAGAAGGAGCGCCGAGCGTCGAGCATGTAGTGGTGGTCCGTCGGCAAACGCCCCCGGTGGAACTCCATCCCCCGCGAGAGGTCGACTGGAATCAACTGATCGAGCAGGCATCGTCTCGCTGCCAGGCCGAAGTCATGGACGCCGAAGACCCGCTGTACATCCTGTACACTTCGGGAACGACGGGCAAGCCCAAAGGAGTGGTGCACGTCCACGGGGGGTACATGGTGGGCACCTACATCACCTGCAAGTGGGTGTTCGATCTGAAGGATGAGGACGTGTACTTCTGCACCGCCGATCCCGGGTGGGTGACCGGGCACAGCTATATTGTGTATGCTCCGCTGATGAACGGGGCGACCATCTTATTCCCCGAGGGAGCACTGGATTATCCCGATCCGGGACGGTGGTGGTCGCTGATTGAGCAATATCAGGTGAGCATTTTCTACAGCACCCCCACGGCCATTCGGGCGTTGATGAAGTATGGAGACGAATGGCCGCAACGATATGACTTGAGCAGTTTGCGCATCTTGGGGACGGTGGGTGAGCCGATCAATCCCGAGGCCTGGCTGTGGTACTATCGCGTGACGGGAGAGCGTTGCCCGATTGTGGATACCTGGTGGCAGACCGAGACGGGCATGATCATGATCACGCCCCTGCCGTGTGTCCCGCTGAAGCCGGGCTCGGCGGCGCGACCATTTCCCGGCATCGAGGCCGAAATCGTCGATCGGGAGGGACGCCCGGTACCTCCCAAGCAGGGAGGATTCCTGGTCATCAAGCGGCCGTGGCCAGCGATGAAGCGCACCATCTATAAAGATCCTCAACGATACGAGCAGTACTGGAAGACCATTCCCAACGTCTATACGGCGGGCGATGTGGCTTTCCGGGACGAAGATGGATATTTCTGGATTCTGGGTCGGGCCGATGATGTCATCAAGGTTTCCGGGTACCGGCTCGGCACGGCGGAAATCGAAAGCGCCCTGGTGAGTCATCCGGCGGTCGCCGAGGCGGCGGCCATTGGCAAACCCGATCCCGTCAAGGGCGAGATCATCAAGACGTTCGTGATTCTGAAAGAGGGCTATGCGCCGTCCGAGGCCATGGTGGAAGAGCTGAAAGCCCACGTGCGTCACACGCTGGGACCGATCGCCGTGCCTTCCGAACTGGAGTTCACCGATTGGCTTCCCAAGACGCGCAGTGGCAAGATCATGCGCCGGGTGCTCAAGGCCAAGGAATTGGGCATCGATCCTGGCGATATCTCGACTCTGGAGGAATAGTCTCTCTGTCACGGCGATCATCACCCCCGCGGGCCTGCCGGCCAATCCATCAACGAAAAGGATGAAACGACGCTATGCACATCATACGACGATCACTCTGGTTCATTGCCGGAACGATCCTCTGCCTCGCGCTCAGCGGTTGCGGGCACCAATCGACCCTAGAGGCATCGCGCCGCCCATCGGCGGTGGGAACCGGTGCGACCGTGGAACGACCATCAGCTCATCGAGGCCGTGAGGTGATGGCCGCCGAAATATCCACTCTCACCGGCATCGCCCGGGTTTCCTCTCAAAAGGAGAAACGGGCGGCTCCCTCTCCTCAGGCGCCCGAGGAGCGCGTGTTCTCCATCAACAATCTGGGCATCGCTTATCTGGAACAATACCAGTACGAGCGCGCCGCCACCGAATTCCGGCGTGCTGTCACGCTGAATCCGAAATTCGCCATCGGCTGGGTCAACCTGGCCATCGCTCATTACCATGCCGGACAACCCGAGCGCGCGCTCGCCGAACTGGACCACGCTCGGCGATTGGGATTGGACGTCCCCCAGATTCATTACCTGTCGGGGTTGATTCATAAAGATCGCGGAGAGTTTGCCGAAGCACTGGCGGCGTTCCAGAAGGTTCTCCAGGTTGATCCCCACGATGTGGCGACGAACTATCAGATGGGCGCCATCCGCGCTCGCCAGGGACAATACCGGCAGGCCATCGAATATTACCGGACGGCGATTGCCGCCGAACCGTATAACGCTTCGGCGCGATATGGCCTGGCCATCGCGCTCCTTCGAAGTGGCGACCGGGAAGCCGGACGTCGGGCGATGCGGCTTTTTCAGCAACTTCAGAAGAAAGCCTATGCCACGCGAATTGGCCGGCAATACCGGGAGCAAGGCCGGTACGCCATGGCGCTGGAACGATACCCGACGGGGCGTCCAACGACCGTGCCGGTGAAGTTCGTCGAGATGGCCACGTCGGCGGGCATCACATTCCGCCATGGTGCCCGGCTCGATGAGGACGCCCCTCTCCTGGGGCGGACGCTTCGCGCCGCGGCGTTTTCCCTCCAGTACGCCAAACAGCATCTCATCCCGGCGATGGGCTCCGGCGCGGTCCTCTTCGATTTCGACAACGACGGCGATCTGGATCTCTATCTGGTCAACTGTTCGCCCGACGGCCGCGCGGGCAACGCCCTGTATCGAAACGATGGACATGCTCGATTCACCGATGTCACCGGTCGAGCGGGCGTCGGCTTCGCCGGATGGGGCATGGGCGCGATGGCCGGCGATTATGATAACGACGGATGGGCGGATCTCTACGTGACGAACTTCGGACGCAACATCCTTTACCACAACAATGGCGATGGAACGTTCACTGATGTCACTGAACGCACCGGAGTCGGCGGGGGAAAGACCGACTGGAGCATGGGCGCGGCGTTCGTCGACTACGATCACGATGGCGATCTGGACATTTATGTGACCAACTTCGTCGATCTCACCACGCCTCCACCCCCCCGATCGGATGGAACCATCGTTTTCCCGGATGATTTCTCCGGCCAGCCCAATCAACTCTATCGCAATAATGGAAACGGCACATTCACCGAAGTCGCCCGAGCGGCCGGCCTCGCTCTGGATGGACGAAGCCTCGCCGTCGTGTGCACCGACTACAACAATAGTCGAGATGTGGACTTCCTGGTGAGTCATTATCAAGGCTCGGCTCGGCTGCTCAGCAACACGCGAACGGGAACTTTCGAGGACGTGAGCGCCGCGGTAGGGCTGGATCTTCGAGGCCGGTTTCTCGGCGTGACGGCCGGCGATTATAACAAAGACGGGCGGAGCGACTTTTTCATCGCCCGGGGTGAAGCCTCCGGCCTGCTCTATGAGAGTCAGAGCGATGGACGGTTTATCCGGAAACCGATTTCCGGGAGCAGAATGACCGGCGCCAAGTCGTTCACCTGGATGGGACAATTCATCGATTACGACAATGACGGCTATCTGGATCTCTTCCTCATCAACGGAGGGACGTCGCTGAAACAGGCCGCCGGTCAACGCCTTCACCTCTTGCGCAACACGGGCGGAGGCCGGTTCAGGGACGTCTCCTCGGAGGTGGGCCTCGATCGGCTGCCGCCGAGCACGGCTCGAAGCGCGACGTTTGGCGATGTGGATAACGACGGCGACTGGGATCTCCTCGTCACGCAGAGTGGCGGCCGACCGTGGCTGCTGCGGAATGACGGCGGCAATCGCCACCACTGGGTGAAAGTGACGACGCGGGGCGTCCGCAGCAACCGTTCGGGCATTGGCGCCAAGGTGGAAGTCAAGGCCGGGCGTCTGTGGCAGAAGCTGGAAGTCTATGGCGGATCGGGGTATCTCTCGCAATCCAGCACTCAGCTCATCCTGGGGTTGGGCGCTCACCAGACGGTCGATTTCGTGCGGGTGCTCTGGCCGGGCGGCGTTCTGCAGTCGGAACTGAAGCTGGCCACCAATCGAACGATTCATATCAAAGAGCTCGATCGGAAAGGCACATCGTGTCCCATCCTCTATGCCTGGGATGGGCGGCAGTACCGATTCGTGACTGATTTCCTGGGCGGTTCGGCGATCGGTTACCTGCTCGCGCCCGGTCGATACAACATCCCGGATACCGATGAATATATCAAGATCGGTCACGACCAGCTCGAGGCCAGAGATGGCTTCTACTCGCTGAAGATGAACAATCAGTTGGAAGAAGTCATCATGATCGATCAGGCCCAGCTTCTGGTCGTCGATCATCCCGCTGACATGGACATCTTCCCCAACGAACGATTGATGGCCGCTCCTCCCTATCCCGAGTTCCGGCTCTACGGCGTCCGGCACGCTCGCCCGCCGGTTGCCGCCAGAGATGATCATGGAAACGATATCCTCCCTCTCATCGCCAAGGTGGACCGAACGTATCCGGATCGCTTCCCGCTCCTCCCGTTCAAAGGGTATGCCGAACGGCACGCCATCGAGCTGGATCTCGGTCCGCTGCGCGTGGAATCGGGCCGGCGCATCGTCCTGTTGATGACGGCCTGGATCGATTATGCCGATTCGACATCCAATCTGGCCGCTTCCCAGGCGGGCGTGACGCTCACCCCTCCCTTGTTGCAGGTTCCCGACGAGCGGGGTCGTTGGGTGACCGTGCTGCCCGACATGGGTTTCCCCGCTGGCCTACCCAAGACTATGGTCGTCGATTTGACGGGACGATTCCTCACCGACGATTATCGGGTCAGGATCGTCACCAACATGCGCATCTACTGGGATCAGATTCTGGTGAGCGATCAGGCCATGGTGTGGGACGAGCGCGCCCTTCGTTCAACGTCCCCGCTGCCTCTGCGCGTGATGAGACTGTCACCGAGCCAGGCCAGTTTCCAGTGGCGAGGCTATCCACGAGAGTATAGCCCCGATGGACGACGCCCTCTCATTTACGATTACGGCCACATCGATCGTCACGCGCCCTGGAAGACATTCATCGGCCAAGCCACGCGCTACGGAGACGTGCGCGAGTTAGTGATGGATAAGGACGACATGTATGTGATCATGCTTCACGGCGACGAGATCAGCCTGGAATTCGACGGGCGCTCGTTGCCCGCTCTGCCCCCCGGGTGGCGGCGAGATTTTCTCGTCTACGCTGATGGCTTCGGCAAAGATATGGACATTCACTCGGCCCGGCCGGACACCATCGAACCGCTTCCCTTCCACCGCATGTCGGCGTATCCCTATCCCGAAACGGAGCGCTATCCGACGGATGAGCAGCACAGAGAGTATCGACGTAAGTACAATCGACGCCGCTATGCCGATCCGCTGGAGGAGACGGATGCTCCGACGACCAGGCGGCGCGGAACGATGTGATCGGCAGGCGATGCCCCGGCTGGAAAGTTGTAACAAACTGTAAATGAGCGGGAGGATGTTTGACGCCGAGAAACGGTGTGGCTCATAGTTAAACGCTTATGCTCAAGAAGTTCTTTATTGGTGGCCTGCTGATTGCACTGGCCGGCTTATTCGCCTTTCGGTTTCTCCAACACGGCACACGAGAGACGCCCCCCGTCGGGCGCTGGGGGCGCCGTCTCCCCCGGGTGGAAGTTGCTCTCGTCGAACGAGGCCGAATCGAGGAAGTCGTCTCGGTGGTCGGTTCACTGAAGGCCCAACGACAGGTCGATGTGATGCCCAAACTGAGCGGTCGGGTGATAGAGCTGCGCGTGGATCGCGGAGATCGGGTGACGGCCGGGGAGCTTCTGGCCCGATTGGATGATGCCGAGCTCAAGCAGCAGGTCCGTCGCGCCGAAGCCGCTCTCAAAGTCGCCGAAGCGGCCGAAGTTCAACGGCGGGCGGAACTCGATAACCTGCTCGCCGAACTGGAACGCTATCGCTCGCTCCATCAGGCGGGCGTCATCTCCTCTCAGGAACTCGATCAAATGCGAACTCAGGTGGCGGTAGCCCGCGCCCAACTCCATCTGGCCGCCGCGCAAGTCGAGCAAGCCAAAGCTGAACTTCGGGAACTGCAGATTCGCCGGGAGCAAACCCGCATCACCGCACCGATGACCGGCGTCATCGGCAAACGGTACGTCGATCCCGGCGCGCTGGTCAATCCCAACACGCCCATTGTGACCATTCTCGACCTGGAGACGATGGTCTCGGTCATTCACGTTCCCGAGCGGGAGCTGGCCCAGCTCAAGGTGGGCACGCCGGCGACGGTGCTCGTCGATGCCGTTCCCGACATCCGGTTCACCGGGCGGGTGATTCGCATCTCGCCGCTCCTCGATCCCCAGACGCGCACTGGCGAAGTGGAAATCGAGATCCCCAATCGGTCGCACATGCTCAAGGCGGAGATGTTCGCTCGGGTGAATTTGCGTCTCCCCTCTACCCGGGAGACGCTGCTCGTCCCTCGGGATGCCCTCGTTTACCGGGATGCCCAACCGGGCGTGTTCGTCCTCGACGCCGATGTCGTTCGATTCCGCGCCGTGAAAACGGGGCGGACGAAGGATCACCTGGTCGAAATTCTCGATGGCCTCCAAATTGGTGAGACGATTGTCACCCGCGGGGCGAACCTGCTCAAAGGCGGCGATCGCGTCCAGGTCTTTCAACCGCCGGTCCATGCTGGAGGAGAATGACGATGAGTCTGCCACGATTTTCCATTCGCCGACCGATCACCGTGTCCATGATCTGTGGTGTCGCCCTTCTGCTGGGAAGCATTTCGTTCCTGCGGTTACCGGTCGATCTCATGCCCGATATTGAATATCCGTCAATCACCGTGTTCACCGAATATCCGGGCGTGGCGCCCCGGGAGATCGAGACGTTGATCACCCGCCCCATCGAACAATCATTGAGCGCGGCGCCCGGCGTGGAAAAGATCACGTCGACGTCATCCGAAGGGCAAAGCCGCGTCCGGGTGAGTTTCGCCTGGGGAACGAATCTGGACGAAGCGGCCAACGAGATTCGCACGCGCATCGATCGCCTGCGAAGTATCCTGCCCGAGGATGCTGAGCCACCGGTCATCTTCAAATTCGATGTCTCTCAGTTCCCCATCCTCTGGCTGGCGGTGTCCAGCAGCCTCAATCCCCGCGATCTCCGCCAGTTCGTCGAGGATCAGATTCAATATCGATTAGAGCGCGTGCCCGGTGTGGCCTCGGTCGATATGCGTGGCGGATTGCGACGCGAGATTCACGTCAACCTCTCGCTGAAGAAACTGCGGGCCTATGGACTCTCGGTGAGCAATGTGGTCGATGTCCTTCGCCGCGAGAATCTGAACGAACCGGTGGGACCGGTTCAGGAGGGCGATTTCGAATTGTTGTTGAGAACCGAGGGCGAGTTCCAGGATGTGGAGGCCATCAAGGACATCGTGGTGACCACCCGGGGAGGTATTCCCGTCTACTTGAAAGACGTCGCCGAGGTCCAGGATGCGTTCCAGGAGATCCGCCAGGCCGTCCGCGTCGACGGACGCCCGGGAATTCGCCTCTCGGTGCGCAAGCAGTCGGGGGCCAACACCGTGGCCGTCGCGCGCGCCGTCAAGGAAGAGATCGCCCGCATCAATCGCGATTTCCCCGATGTGTCCATCTGGCCGATCATCGATACTTCGACGTTCATCGAGCGCTCGATCAACAACGTGCAAACGGCGGCCATTTCCGGAAGCATCCTGGCCATTCTGGTGCTATTTCTCTTCCTGCGCAACCTGCGCAGCACGTTCATCATCGGCCTCTCCATCCCCATCGCCGTCATCGCGACCTTTGCGCTCATGTACGTCAACGACTTCACGCTCAACACCATGTCGTTTGGGGGATTGGCGCTCGGCGTGGGGATGCTCGTCGACAATGCCATCGTGGTGTTGGAGAATATCTTCCGCCATCGCGAAGGAGGTAAGTCGGCCGAGGCGGCGGCCATCGACGGCAGCCGAGAGGTCACTACGGCGATCATTGCCTCCACGTTGACCACGGTGGCCGTGTTCATTCCGCTGGTGTTCCTCACCGGGATGTCGGGCATCATGTTCAAGCAGCTGGCCTACGTCATCGCTTTCTCGCTCACCTGCTCGTTGCTCGTCGCCTTGACGGTCATTCCCGTGCTCTGCTCCAGGTATCTCCGCATTCGTCCGCCGGAAGCCGATCGTCATCCCGTCATCCATCGATGGGTCACATCGAGTGGGCGCTTGCTCAACCGACTCGACGATCACTACCAGCGGCTCATTCACTGGGCGCTGGATCATCGACGAACGGTGGTCGTGGGCTCGACGGCCCTGTTGGTGGGAAGCTTGCTGCTCCTGCCCATGCTGGGCTTCGAGTTGATGCCCGAGACCGACGAGGGAGAGGTGCGCATCACTATCGAATTGCCGCCGGGGACGCGATTGGCGGTCACTGATGCAGTAGCGCGAGAGCTGGAAGACCTCATCGCCCGTGAGGTCCCGGAAGCCGAACATGTCCTCACCGAAGTGGGAGGCGGTGGATGGCGGGAGTCGGCGACCAACCGCGCCGATATCCGCATCAAGCTCGTCGATCAGGCGCATCGTCGGCGGTCCAGTCAACACATCGCCGCCGCCCTCCGACCGCACCTCATCCGCCGACCGGGGATGCGCGCTTTCGCCCGCGCGGGTGGAGGTCTGTACATCATGCGATTGGGGCAGACCAGTGGCGATCGCATCGCTGTGGAAATCCGCGGACACGATATGAGCGTGGCCGGCGATGTGGCGCGGACGGTTAAGGCGGTTGTGGAGAGCGTCCCCGGCGTCACCGATGCGCGCATCAGCCGTCGCGACGGCGTTCCCGAGATGCGCATCACCATCGATCGACAGAAAGCGGCGACCATGGGATTGAATGTGTCTGATGTGGCCGAGACACTGCGAACCACGGTCGGCGGGCGCGTGGCCACCCGATTTCGTCAGGGAGGCAACGAGTATGACATTCTCGTACGGCTCCAGGAAGCCGATCGGCAACGACTGGCCTCGATCGAGCGCATCCCCATCTCGACACCGTTTGGCGACATCGTCCCGGTGAGCAGCTTGATTCGGATGCAGCGACGAGAGGGCCCGGTGAGCATCGAGCGCAAGGATCAGGAACGCATCGTGACCGTTTCGGCCAACATCGCTGGTCGCGATCTGGGGAGCGTCATGGCCGATATCGATGCTCGTCTTCGGGAGCTTCCCCTCCCCAGGGATTTCGCCATCATGTACGGTGGCGAATATGAGGAACAGCAGAAGGCGTTTCGCCAGTTGCTTCTCTGCCTCATTCTGGCTATCGTGCTCGTCTATATGGTGATGGCAGCGGAATTCGAATCGCTCCGCGATCCCCTGGTCATTCTGTTCTCCGTTCCCCTGGCGGCGATCGGAGTGATCGTGATGCTCTTTTTGACCAACACCACGTTCAATATTCAGGCGTTCATCGGCACGATCATGCTGGCGGGGATCGTGGTGAATAACGCCATCGTCCTGGTCGATTACACGAACCTTCTCCGGCGGCGGGATGGATTGCCGCTGCGTCAGGCCGTCGAGCTGGCCGGACGACGCCGGCTGCGACCGATTCTCATGACGACGCTCACCACCGTCCTGGCACTCGTGCCGATGGCTCTCGGGCTGGGCGAGGGCGGCGAGGTTCAAGCACCCATGGCGCGCGTGGTCATCGGTGGACTTCTCACCTCCACGCTCATCACGTTAGTGTTCATCCCCACGCTCTATACCATGATGGAACAGCGAGTCGCTGGCGAGGAACAGGAAGAGGAGCGTCGGGACATTCAGGGACGTCCCGAACCCATTCGCCCCGCCGAACAACCGGGTTGAGGCGAGATGACATCGAGATCGCCATCGCTCCTGCGGCAGACGAGAACCGGGAATGAGTGACTTTGAGCGGATACGGCAACAACTGAAACGACGGCTTCGGCCGCTCGGCGAATTGAACATCGAACCTTCCGAGTGGATACCGGCGGCCGTGGCGCTCATTCTGAGGGAGTGGAGAGGGCAACCGGAAATCCTCATCATCAAGCGCGCCGAGCATCCGCGCGATCCCTGGTCGGGACATCTGGCTTTCCCCGGTGGTCGGGCCGAGCCCGGCGATCGCGATCTCCGCATGGTCGCCGTCAGGGAGACGCGGGAAGAAGTGGGCATTGACCTGGAGACGGAAGGAGAATTCCTGGGCCGACTGGAGACCGTCCGGCCGGGCAATCCCCGGTTGCCCCGGATTGCCATCACGCCGCTGGTCGTCGTCGTCTCAACACATCAGAAGCTGCGGCCCGATTCTCGAGAGGTGAAAGAAGCATTTTGGCTCCCTCTGCTCCCGCTGAAACGAGAGGGTCGTTCGGCGCTCGTCCAACGCGTGGTGCAAGGGAATCTCCGAGCCTGGCCCGCCTACCCGTCGGCTCACGGATCGATCTGGGGCATCACCGAGCGCATCCTCACCCAACTCCTCGATCTTCTGGATTGAACGAGCACTCCCCCGAGAGAGGCGCGCCTCACGGCTCTCGACTCACCTGATCTCGGCGCGGGCAAAGTGAAGAAAGCCACCACCATCAGAGGAGCCACTGGAGTGATAGCGCCCTCGCCCCGTAGAAAACCTCGCCTCATCTCTCGACAGCGATATTCGGTGTTATGGAGTCAGGAATCCGGATCTTGGCTCTGCTCCTTTCGCCTCTCATCCCTCGCTTCATCTGATATTCGGTGTTATGGGGTCAGGAATCCGGATCTTGAGAGACTGAGAAGGTTCTCAGGGAGTGAAGTACCCCGATCCCCGAAGGCGGACTCCGAAGCCTTCGAAAACGAGGCGGGACCCTGCTCGTGTGGCATGTTGAGAAAGTCAGGTGCGCGCCCCAGACGATGAGATGACGGGTCGCACTATCGACCGAGAACCCCCGCGCCCAGACGCCGCCAGAAGTCAACCGAACGCGAACCGATTCACGATGAGCGCTCGCCAGTCAGGTGAGGGCTCCCGACGCGAAGGGTCGGAACGCCGCGAAAACGCCGGACGGCCCGTTGAAAAAGCACCTCCCCTTTTCACCCCCTAACTTCTTCATCCTCATCCCGTTACGGGCTGACCGGCCATGGCCGCTGGATGGCGCTGACTTGCCGTTCGACCAGCGTCGTGGTATCCTAGCTCCTGCACACAATCTCTCGTCACCAGCACGAGCGGCGAGCTTAAGAGCGGGGAGGTTGATATGGCAGATTTTTATCAAACAGGGGTTATTGCGACCTTGCACCGGTTCAATAAACCGGGTCGCCTGGAAAGCTTGGAGCGTGAGCTCGCTGTCTATTCCAGGCAGCGACCCATTGCCCTCGTCCTTCCGGCGCTGTACAAAGAATTCGAGGGGCCGGCCATGCCCCATATCATCGAACAGCTCAAAGGGGCGCGCTACCTGCGGCAAATCGTCGTCACTCTGAGCCAGGCCACGCCCGAGCAACTGGCCGAAGCCCGGCGCATGATGGCCGATCTGCCTCAAGAAGTGAAATTCGTCTGGAATAACGGGCCGCGGATTCAAGCGCTGTATCACAAGCTCATCGAAAACAATCTCCCCGTGGGCGACGACGGTAAAGGGCGTTCGTGCTGGATGGCCTACGGCTACATCCTGGCCAGCGGCAAGTGTACGGTCATCGCGCTCCATGATTGTGACATCCTCACCTATGACCGGGAGCTCCTGGCCCGACTCTGTTATCCTGTGGCCAGTCCGCATACCGTTTTCGAGTTTTGCAAAGGGTACTACGCCCGGGTGACCGATCGCATGCACGGGCGCGTCACCCGGTTGCTCATGACGCCGCTGATTCGGAGTCTTCAACGCATTTACGGTCATCTCCCCTTCCTCGCCTACATGGATAGTTTTCGCTATCCGCTGGCCGGCGAATTCTGCATGGTCGCCGATCTGGCTCGCGTCAATCGCATTCCCGCCGATTGGGGACTCGAAGTCGGCATGCTCGCCGAAGTCTATCGGAATGTGTCGCTCAAGCGAATCTGTCAGGCGGAACTGTGCGACAACTACGATCACAAACACCAACCTCTGTCCAGCGATGATCCCAGCAAGGGCCTCATGAAGATGGCCATCGACATCACCAAGACGATCCTGCAAACGCTCTCGGCTCAGGGCGTGATCATCAGTCCGAGCAGTCTTCATGCCCTTCAGACGACGTACATTCGAACGGCCGAAGATACCATCTCCCGCTATCAGGGAGATGCTCTGCTCAACGGATTGACGTTCGATCGACACGAAGAGGAGTTAGCCGTGGAGACGTTCTCCCGAGCCATTCGACTGGCCGGCGAAGCCTTCCTGGAAGATCCGCTGGGCATCCCATTGATTCCCAACTGGAGCCGGATCACGGCGGCTCTTCCCACCTTTCTCGACGAGCTGAACGAAGCCGTGGAAGCCGATAATCAGGAGTGACGCCGACGGCGAACACCGAAGATGAGCGCACATCGCCAAGCGATCATCTATTCGGATCTGGATGGCACGTTCCTCGATCCCATCACCTACTCATTTGAAGCCGTCAGACCGATCGTGAGGGAGTTGAAGCGCCGTGGCCTGCCGCTCATTTTCTGCTCCAGTAAGACGCGCGTCGAGATCGAATTCATCAGACGGCAGGCAGACATCCATGATCCGTTTATTTGCGAGAACGGAGGAGCCGTCTGCATCCCCAGAGAGTACTTTCCCTTCCCCATTGGAGGCGCGGTCGAACGCGATGGCCTGTTGCTCATCGAGCTCGGCACCCGGTATTCTGAGCTGGTGGCCACACTCCATCGAATCCGCCGCACGACGCGCGCCCGGATCATCGGGTTCAGCGATATGAGCGTCGAGGAGATCGCCGCCGACGCCGGGCTCAGTCGCGATGAGGCAGAACGGGCCAAACAGCGCGAGTATGACGAACCGTTCAAGATTCTCGACGATGATCCCGCCGTCATCCAAGCCGTGTGCGATCGGATTCGGCAATCGGGACTCCACTGTACGCGGGGCGGGCGATATTTTCACCTCATGGGAGACAACGATAAGGGGCGCGCCGTTGACCGGCTCAACGCGCTCTATCGCCGACAATATGGCCGCATCTTCACCATTGGCCTGGGCGATAGCCCGAACGATCTTCCCATGCTCGAAGCGGTGGATCTCCCCATCCTGGTCGAGAAACCGGACGGGCGACACGATCCTGGCGTCATCGCTGCGTTGCCTCACGTCAAGCGCGTCGATGGCATCGGTCCCGCCGGCTGGCGTCGCGCACTGGAGGAGTGGCTGGCATCGGAGCGATGAATCGGAGTCCCATGTCGATGATGACCGCCATCACATGCCGCTCGCAGACTTCAATCCGAACCGGGGCAGGCTTTTTGAGCGTCCCATGTCGATGATGACTGCTCTCACATGCCGCTCATGCGCATGACCGCCTCCAGGTTGGTGGGCGGAATATCTTCGGGATCGGTGACCACTTCGATGAGCGCCGGTTCCTTCAGGGCCAAAGCCTCGCTCAACACCGCCTCCACCTCACCGGGCGCCGTCAATCGCCATCCCTTGATGCCGAAGCTCTCGGCCAGTCGCACGAAATCGGGATTCTGATGCACCGAGCCGTGAATGCGCCCCTGATATTGAACGCGCTGACGAAAGGCGAGAACGCGATAGGCATTATCGTTGATCACCATGATCTTCACGGCGATATTCTCCCGGACGGCCGTCTCCAGATCCTGGACGGTCATCATGAAATCACCATCGCCCAGAATCGCAATCACCGTCCGCTCCGGATGGACGAGCTTGGCGCCCAACGCCGCCGGGAAGCCGAATCCCATGGCGCCGAAATTCACGGCGGCCAGGAAAGTGCGCGGTCGATGGCAAGGGATGAAATCTGACGGATAGAGCAAATGCATGCCCGCGCCCACGGTGATGATGGCGTCTTCGGGAAGCATCTGACCGAGAACGTGGCAGACGTAAGCCGGCGAGAATGGCTGACGATCGGGCGCTCGCATGCTCTGGAGCAGATTCTCCCACATGGTTCGCACCGGAGCGAGTTCATCAATCCACGCCGGGCGCGGCTCGAGGGATGAAGACGCCATGACGTTCACCAGAGCGGCGAGGAACGCTCGCGCATCGGCGGCGATGGCCGTGATGGGGAGTTTCTTCTGATCGTTATCCGGATCCAGATTGACGGCGATGATGTCGGCTTGAATGGGCCAGGTGTACTCGTAGGTCGTCATGTCGGAGATGGTGCAGCCAATGGCCAGGATGAAATCGGCGCGCTTGAGTGCTTCATCGGCCATCGGCGTGCCGCCGGCGTATCCGGCTCGCCCGAGCGAGAGCGGATGGTGCTCGGGGAGGACGCCGCGCCCATTCCCCGTCGTCGCCACCGGGATGGACCATCGCTCGACGAGCTGTCGGAGAAGCTCCTCCCCACCGCTATAAGCGACGCCGCCGCCAGCGAGGATGACCGGACGCGCACTCTGTGACAATCGTTCGGCAACTTCGCGCACGGCTTCTTCATCCACGGGCGGTGGCGGTTCCGGCGTCAAATCGAGCGCGTCCACGGTGACATCATCCCGATCGCCCCAGATATCCTCCGGGACCTCGACGAGCACCGGACCGCCCGGACCGCGCATCGCCGCCTTATAGGCTTCGGCGAAAATGGCCGGAATCTCATAGGTCGCCTCCACGCGAAACGTCGCTCGACATATCGGTCGAAAAACGCCCACGTGATCCAACTCCAGCATTCCATCGCAGCCCTGTAACCGGCGTTTGATGGCTCCGGTGATGGCGATGACCGGCGAGCAGTCCTTGGCCGCATTGGCCAGGCCGATCATGGCGTTCAACGCTCCGGGCCCCGAATGAACGGCCACGACGCCAGGGCGACGCGTCAATCGCCCCTCGGCATCGGCCATACTGGCAGCCACCTGTTCATGTCGGCAAGAGATATAGCGAATCGTATCCCGCGCCTGGTACAGGCCATCGAGAAATCCGACGATGGAGGTCCCGATGACCCCGTACACTCGTCGAGTTCCCATGGCTTTGAGGCACGCAACCAATGCTTCGGCTCCCGTCAAATACGCCATCGTCACCTCCTCTGTGTCATTCTCAGGACGAGCCCCCGGGAATCGAGGGCCAGAGCGGCCGCCCGACCATCAGGCCCGCGTTCGCCGCGTGTCCGGCGAAGATCGGGCGTCCTCAAAGTCAACGGGCAACTGTGCCTCCGGCTCGACATCCACGAGCGCCGGATGAACGCTGGAACTCCGAAGGGGCACCATGCTACAGCCCGGGGCACGCGCTTCCAGGACCCCGACCTCCATCTCCATGCGTTCCGAAAGAACGACACACCCGCTGGGACGAGTGCATCTCGGCGCCTCCCTGGCTGGCGTCTCGTCCGGCTCGCCGCATCGCGCATGATCATCCGTCTGTCTCTCCTCGCTCATCGTTGGTGGGGACGAGATGGAGCGGCGGTTCGCCCTTCAACACTCTCACCATGTTGTCCACGGCGATGTGAACCACTCGCTCGCGCACCTCCGCCGTAGCTCCGGCAATGTGCGGCGTGAGGATGACGTTATCCAATCCCCGCAAGGGATGGTCGGCGGGAAGCGGTTCGACCGAGAAGACGTCGATCCCGGCACCGGCGAGCTTTTTCTCTCGCAATCGCCTGGCCAGGGCCACTTCGTCCACGCACTCGCCGCGCGCCACGTTGATGAAAATGGCGCTGAATTTCATGAGCGCGAGCTCTCGCTCGCCGATCAGCTTCCGCGTCTTTTCGGTCAGGGGAACATGGAGGCTGACCACGTCGGACCGTCGGAGCAGCTCATCGAGCGGCTTGTACTCGACGCGCAGCTCGCGCTCTGCCGATTCGGGTAATCGAACCGGATCGGTATAGAGGGTGCGCGTCCCGAAGGCGATGAGGCGGCGGGCGAGCTGTCGACCGATGCGGCCCATGCCAACGATGCCGTATGTTTTCCCCTGCAATTCGAACAGGCCGCGCTCCCAGATGAGTTCTCTCTGCACCCAGGCTCCCTCCTGCATGCGGCGATGCGCATAGAAGGCTTTCTTCAGGAGCGCCAGGGCGAGCATTATGGTATGCTCGGCGACGGCGACGTCGTTCACTCCGGGCGTATGGGCGACGGCGATACCGCGCCGCCGACAGGCGTTCACATCGATATGCTCATAGCCGGCGCTGGGCTGCTGAATGAACCGCAGTCGGGGAGCGCGATTGAGAAACTCCTCGGTGATGGCGTGATGAAACGTGTAATCTCCGAGGATGATCTCGGCCTCGGCCAGCGCCTGATCGAACTGAGACGGGCTCGTTCCCTCCACACCGACCACGGAGAGATCGGCGCGACCGGTTCCGGCGACCAACCACTGAAAAACGACCGAGGCAGGAATGGGCGATAAAACGACGATTGTGGTCATAACGCGATTCGTTCCCGTGAGTTGATCCCCTGCTCGAGGGAGCAGCGATTATATCACACCGCCGGGACGACAAGAACCCTCCTCGGATGGGCATGGTGCGGCCGAAGGTAGCCAATCGCGCACACATCCGCTTCTTCCCTTCCCGGATGAGCATGATGTGGCTACGGAACCTCAACCGAGGCGCGCCCGCTCCACTGGAGCGAGATTCAACAACTAGGAGCATCGCTCCTGGAATTACGGGCCACGCCACTTTGGTCCTTACCGGAGCGTCATGGATATGTTGCTTTTCCTGAGCATTGGATCTGTGGGGTCAAGAATGTGGCGGGTATTGATCAACGATAGGTTATGTAAGCCTCTTGATGGCGAACGATGTGTCAACTGCGTACTTTACCACGCCTTCTACCAGCTTTTCCCTGTTGTCCTAATAAAAATGTCGTATCTTCGTCGATGATGGCAGATTTGTGATGGACGTCGAGAGGACGCCAAGATCTACAGGATGCGCAAAGTGAAGGTGAGTAGCGAGGAGTGAAAGAATCCAGAGAATCTGCCAGTCCTAGAGTCAGGTGGCCCGGCTTTGCGATTTTTTCATTGTGAAATCTGGTCAAGAAATCTCTTCGCCGGCTCGAAGGCCAGTTGCTTCCAGGGCTAAAATGAGACCTGTGCTGCTTTGCTCAACCGTTCCCCTGAAACAATCGAGATCCACGCCAGCGGATTACTCAAGGTGCCATTCAAGCCAGTTACGCTGGCCACAAGCAGCATGGAGAGAGGTTACTCCATTCAATGCAACGAGGGATCCTATCTCTGAGTACTCTCTCATTTTTCACCCTTGCCTCTTTCTCCTGGGAAGATCGAGTATGTATTCGGCCACACTAAATGTGGTGGCTAGCACTAATGTGACTCCCCCCGCTCCTAAGGCAACCTCTAATGCCACAAGAAACTGTCCATGCTCAATCAGGGTGGTCGCTTGAGCGGCCGCATGAGCCAAAGGCATAAATGCCACAATGCGTGCCTGAGAGATTATTTCGCCCAACTTGCTCTTAGAAGACTCCTTTGACAGGGAAAACGGGACATCAAATGTGAGAAAGTCTTCCATTGCTTGTGAAATATGGCGAGCTTTTCGCCGCGTTAAAACCGAAGTGAGCACAATCCATGCTATAGCTTCTTCTTCCGAGACTTCAAGCTTGTCTAAATTCAGGCTCATAAGATGATATAGAGGAAGAAGTGGCGCAGAAGCATATAATATAGGTATGTACCACGCCCGAAATCTGATTCCGAACACCGGGAGTTGTAAATGCCGAGCAGGAAGACTGAGCATCCCCTCAAACAACAGACGCGTGAACTGCTTCAGTTCAAGACATTCATTGAGTATTTGGTGTAGCCGTTTTACTTCCCGTTCCCAATCCCGCTCCCAATCCGGATGATGGAGCGGCCACCATGGTGGCCAATAAGTTCTATCGGGCCAAATTTGAGCGTGTTCAAGACGACTCAATAGCTCTTTCCAGTGGTTGTATGTGATAACAGGCCCTGTATCTCGAAACAACCACTGAATCACATCCGCTACAGGCTCCTCTTCCCTCCTGGTTACTTCGTATTTCGGTATAGTGAGCAAGAAGAGTGGGGCTATGCTGAATTGCGATGCAAGAATGGTCTGGTGAAGTACCATCACCTCTCGTTGTTGATTAGTCATACGCTCCCTCCTTCCTTCATCGATTGTTTTAGGGAAGAAAATAATTCTCAATCTGCACTACCGATTCCCACTATAACTACGCAGGCTCTTGGAAAGGATCCCATCCAGGCTCTATTGCACGGTCTTCACGGTGCACAGCTTTTCTCACGGTGTCGACTATTAAGCACCCCCTGAGTTGCGCTCATCGTAACGAAATTCCCCCTCTTTGGAAAGAAAGAGTTGGGCCGAAGAGAACATAGAGCCTTCCCCTGAGTACTGGGATGAGGTCTTTAATAATATGTGCGACTTCTATGCCCAAAGCGCTATTTGATTCCCGCCCCTTCTACCTGAGGGATTTCCGGCCTTCAAGTACTTCTTCGCATACTGTTGGGCAAGAAAGCAGACTCTATCCCACACTGACCGAGGGGCTTGAAAATGACCTCATGTTTCGCCTTCCTCTATGACTTCGGCCCCAATCTGGCGTAGGGTCTCGCGGACTTTATGTCCCAGGGTTTCCTTTTTTATTTGGCCATCCGCTTTCAACAGCACCTCCACCGTCAACTCGCCGCCGGCGGCGCGCAGGGGCATCACCACACCGCGCACAAAGTCAGAGAGCTTGTCCCAGGGAATACGCGCGTGAAGTCGATAACGCATCATCAGGGGTGGAGGAGGTGGTGGTGTACCCTCCATTCGCCTCAACTGATACTTCTCCCGCAAAGTCGACAGAGGCATATTCTCAGCCACCCCTGGGGGCTCGATTGTGAACAGACTCCGGTCCGTCCCCTGAGTGATCGCCTCTCGAAAGGACTGATCGAACGCAGTCCTGTCCGAGAATTCTGAGCTGCGCTCTGCCCATAGGTGGTTGTAGACAGTGGCCACAGGTACCGGCCGATCCTCACTCAGGAGCACAACGATTTCTTGAGGCATGATCTTTCCCGGCGCTGGCGGTGGTGGAGGCGGTGGAGGTGGCACAGCCACTTCTCGCACCAGCACGGCTTCTGCCGGCGCTGCAGTTGGCAAAGGTTCTTTGAAGTAGATCCGCTCGCCAATGCGAACGCCGAACAAGCCCTCCCGAACGCCTTGCGCCAGGGCCTGCCAGACCACCTCCTCCGAGCCCAGCAGGGGCAGGTGCGGGTACTTCAGGAAAGCCTCCATGATGTCCCGAATCGGCTTCTCCTTCTCTTCGGCCTTCAGAGCTTTGTCCAGCAAATACTTGGGGCTGATGCGATCCACCAGCAGATCCTGGCCTTGCAGATACTCGCGCACGCGGGCGGCAAGGGAAATCCTTTCGCCGATGGTGGGCAGGCCCAAGTCGTGGTGCCCGATGCCTTCAGCGGCGCACTTGTACAGGTGACGATACGCCGCCAGCACTCGGAAGTTGATCCCGCCCTCGGCGTCCTTCAACTTGCTCTCGAGCGTGCGCCGGTTCTCCTCGCTCAATTGCCTGACCAGGGCTTTGTCATCCTTGATGGAGCGCAGGGCTAGGTAGCGTTTCACCTGGCTGCGCAGCCCACTCCATTCGCCGCTGTCGGGCGTGAGGGCCAGGATCGTATTCCGGTAGACCCGGAAGGTCTGGCCGCTTCTGCTCAGCAGTTCTTCGGCAAAAGGCGGGACGGAGCCGCCCGTAGCGGCGTGTTCCGGCCTCAGCACGGCCAGTTTCAGAGTTTTCGTATCCGGCACATCCGCCGGTGCTGCTGGCCACAGTGTCACGGCCAGCTCCCGCCCAACCACCTGCTCCAGACGCCTTCGAATCTCCTCCTGAATGTTTTCCTCCCGGACCGCCTCTTCCCGCTCGACGATGATGCGGTTCAGATTGGGCTGGGTGCGGAACTCATAGAGCCCGCTTTCCTGGTGCAGGTACCAGAGTTCTTCTTCCAGTCGTCTGAGGGCATCGCCGATGAGGGCGGGCGGGATGCCTTCTTGCAGGACCATCACCCGGAGGCGCTGCGTGCCAACCCCCTTGCGCTCCCCGGCACTGAACGATCCGAAGAAGATGGCCGTCGCCAGGCCCTGGGCCACGGTGAACCGGGCGTATTCTGAGCCCATCTCCTGGTCAATCCGTCGGGCTTTGGCGCCCCCGTCGGCGATGTCTGAGGCGATGACACCCTCATACTCGTTGCCAATGTGCTTGAGGAATTCGCACCGGATCTTGGAGTTAGCCAGGTCGAGATGGGCCGGCTGGATCAAGGGGGCCGGATGTTGCTTCTTATAGAGGTCGGCCACGATTTCGGCCAACAGGCGCAGCACCCCGCGGGTGCGCTGGAACGTCGGGAACGTGCTCCATCGATCGAACAGAACGTCAATCAGTTCCGGATGAAACGGGTAGGCCTTGCGGATCTTGTCGCGGTAGGCCGGCTCGCGCACCTGGCGCGGGATGTCGTCCTGGAGCTGCCGGTAGAGTCCCCAATACCCCTCCGCCACGCGGCGAGCTTCGGTCGAGTCTGGCAGTTCCTCAAACAGCCGCTTGCGGATGACCTCATACATCTCCTCACCTTCCACTGGCGTGTAGATGGCCTCGACGCGGCCGAAGATCCGCTGCAGTTCCGATAGCCTTCGCTCACCTTGCTCGCCGTAGGGCGCGCTGGAAGGGAGCGTGACGATCAAGGCGCACCGCTTGAGCACCTTGACCGTCTCGGTCAACTGCTGGAAAAACACCATCACCTGGTCGGCGAAATCCCGGGCATTCACGGCATAGGAGGCGATCTCGTCCATCAGGATCAAGGTGGGCTCATCCCCCAGGATCTGGTGTAAGAGTT
The DNA here is from genome assembly GCA_026985075.1 of Blastocatellia bacterium. GTDB lineage: Bacteria > Acidobacteriota > Blastocatellia > HR10 > J050 > J050. The sequence continues at coordinate 319,344 of JALSQX010000033.1, forward strand.
CTTTGCCCGGTGCGCGGCGGCGCTGGTCGTGCTCCTGAATGAGCTCGTAGCGGTCCAGCTGATAGGCGATCTCGCCCCAGGGCGTTCTGCCCTTGAGCGGATCGGCGGCCGTACCGACGAACGCTGCCACCCGGGCCGCGGGCACGGCCTCGACATCTGCCTGCTGGAGCACCTCCTGCCCCAGGGAGGAGACTTTGGCTTCTTCCGGGCAGCCGAACAGGTGATAGAGGGCGATGAGGCTGTGGGTTTTGCCGCCGCCAAAGGGCGTCTGGATCTGGATGACCGGCTTCCCCACCCCCTTGCCCCCAAGCCGCGAGAGCACGGCCACGAGCAGGTTCACCAGCCCCTGCGTCGGATGAGTCTTCCGGAAAAAGGTGAGCGGATCGCGGTACTCAAGCGGACTGCGCTCGGCTCGCACATCGGAAAGATCCGCGGCAAACACCGACTCGTCAAACCGCCCCTTGCGGATATCCGCATGGGGCACAACCACTTGGTGCCAGGGTTTCAATGCGTTCATCTCAACCTCCGGTTTGGGGAAACCATTCCTGTAAGATATCCCTCAGATTGCTAAACGATGGGTCTGAACATTGCATGAGGCTAACCTTCTCAGCCAATTCACCATAGAGAGCCGATGAGCGCGGCTTGCGACAGCGCTTCAAGAGCACTTCCACGGCCTCTTTGGGGCGGTCGGGTTTGTGGTTCACGTCTCCACCATGTTGGCGAACCACTTCTTCAAAAGTGTGCTGGTCTCCGTTGGCCAGCACCTGGACGACATGAGAGGAGCCCGAGAACACCCATGCCTCCAACTCGGGGTCAATCACCACCACAGCCGAACGCCCCCGCCAGTCAGAACGGTTCAAGTCATCCTGCACCTTGTTCTGAATCTCTTGTCGGTTCCCATCGGCACCGCAGCCTTCGCGGTCGAAAACGATCAGAGCGTAGTGGTATCCTGTCTGGAGGGAGCGCAAAAAGTCCGCTGCGCTCTGATACATCCCAGGGTCGCGCCTGGGATGCACAAAAATGTCAAACGACACAGCTCGGATGCCTAGCGGCACTTGTCGCTTGCTCAGGAGGGTTCTCAGTACCATCTCCGTATTTTTGTCGGCCACAAGTACGACCAGGTCTTTCATCCCAACACCCCGCTGGCAAGGAGATCACCCAGGGTTACCGCCTCCCGCCATTCTTTCAACCACGGGTGGGCGTCCCCACGTACGATGTCGGTCGCCCCACTCTCTGCGCGAGCAAAGCACAGCAGCTCCTTTGGCTTGGCCAGATTTAAGAAAACTGGCGAATGGGTGGCGCAGAAAATTTGTCCTTCGTAGAGCGAGGACAGGGATTGGTACATGGCTTCCAAGGCCTTAGGGTGGATGCCGTTTTCCGGCTCTTCAATGAAGTACACCACCCCTGATTCCGGCAGGTAAGCGATGAGCGTGAGTGCGAGAAAGCGCAACGTGCCATCCGAGAGTAACCATGAAGGGATTTTTGTGCCATCATTCAACACGGCAACAATGTAACGAAAATTGTCCTCCTCGCGCTTGCGCACTTCGACATCGCGAATGTCAGACAACACCGTTTGAACATGGCCCAGCCACCACTGAAACTGTTCGAAATGCTCCTCGCGCAGCGTTTCCACCACCAGCGCCAGATTGGAGCCGTCGGACTGAAAAGTGCGCGGGACGTCGGGTGGGCACGGAGCGCGCATCGCCCGGCTATTAAGCATCAGGAACTGAATCCGTTCGCTCAGTAGGCGGCGTAGCCAAACCGTGGCCGGGAAACGCTCCTCTTCTTCTGGGACAATGGTCAGGCCGGTGCGTCCAAGTCGGGGCTTGAGGGCTATGTTCCACTTCGTCTTTTCCGAGCGAATGTATACCCGCCCCTCAGGATTGCGGGACACCACTTTACGCCATCCCGATGGTGTGTGCTTGCCCGGCTCAACAACGATGGTTTCGGGTGGTTGTGGCTCTACGGGGAACAGGGTGCGCTGCACAGCATCCGCATGCGGTTGCTTGTTTTTGACTGCCTGGCTCAGCAACCAGAGATTTTCCAAAGCAATCTGAATGCCTTCCGGCGATTCCCCCACGATCCGCAGTTCGTAGCGGGCATAGGGGTAATGAGGCTGGCCGTTCCCGGATTTCGTCACGCCCTTCGGCAGGGCGAACTCCACGGCGATCTCAAATGCGGCGTGCTCACCCTTCCAGCTCAGTTCCCGCACCGTTCGCGCCCGATCGCGCACCGCACCCTCTACGCCTTTGATCAGCAAGTCGCGCACGAAAAGAACCGCATCCAGGAATGTGCTTTTGCCGCTGGCATTCGGGCCAACCAGAATCTGAAACGAGTCCAATTCCTGGCGGATATAGCGCAAACATTTGTATCCTTTCACTTCAACTACGCGGATCATTGTTCTACTCCTCCTGTCCAGAACAAAACCAGCCATTCTACGTGTACCGATGTGCTGACCGACTTATGGCCCGAAAAAGGAACACCCCACCGGCAAGTGTCCACCGCCATGCTCGTCCTCCTGAAACAGTTTTCGTTGCCCGGTATAACTGGGCTGACCGTAGAGCAACCCCTGGAGCGCCTGCTTCTCTTTGTCGCCGTCGGGCAGCACCTCGCTGATAGCCTGGACCACCAGAAGGCCTCGTTGGGACCGCGGCAAATGGAAAGGATCGTCGTAAAGTGCCATTATACGCCGTGTTTCCTACTCCCTTCATTCAAGTAAAAAGTTCTTGGTTAATTGTTCCTCAGGTATCCTTTTCTCCATTGGCAAATATAGCCTGACAGGTATCTCCATTTTGGCGAGATACTTGCATAATATAGGCCCAACATGTCCCCACTCTAACCATCCCAACCCACAGCCGAGAGCAGGGATAGCCAAAGATGTGATCCCTTCACTTTGATGATTATCTAAAAGCCATTTTAACCCTTCCTCAATCCCCCTGAGATCTGCAAATTCTCTCCAATGCCTTTTGGTTGGGAACAAAAGGAACCATGTTTGTAGATTGAAATTTGCCAATCTTTCTGGCTCATCAGCGAGAATATAATCCAGCGAGATTTCTCGTTTATACAAATAAGGTCTCCCTATTTTTAATGTGCCTTTTTTACACAAATCTTGGTAAGATACATATACATCAGGGAATTGATACTTGGCTCTTGAAGCAAGTCCTTTTCCCATCGCTCCCACAGTATTTACACTGATAGTAAGCGTCTGCATGCGAGATAGAAACATATCTCCTTCTATCAAGTGTACATTGTCAGTGAGCGGAATTTCCCGTGTAGGTAGAAAGAATATCTCAGGTTCCGGGATCACAGGGATATTGATACTAATACTGCTAAGAATTCCTTTCACCTTTTCGGTCGACTTCCAGCTTGGTACATAAATCTCTTGAATATATTCAGGAGAAACCTTTTCGGGAACTAAACATTCAGCCATTAATTTTCTTTTGGAACCGTCTTCGTTAGCCCACCACTCTCTGTCAACATCTTTCCTTATATTTTTTATTATTTTTCTCCCTTCTTTGATCGGCAAAATTTGGGATCCATAGCTAGCAGCATTTCCTGTCGTTATGAAGATATCTTTTCTATTCAGTATGGAACCTTTAACTCCAATCACTATAACATCGTCTCGGCTTGCTCCACTGTAAAAGAGCACCCGATAGAGCATCGCATTTCTCGGCTGAAAATATAAATTGGCAAAATCCCATAAAGATCTTCCATCAGGAGTTGTTTTGCTTTTTCTTAAAGCAATTATTTCCTCGTGGTAGATTGCCGTATGTTGAATTCGCTCTCTCTCTATTAAGTTATGGCTGAGGATTCCCTTTTCCAGTATAGAAGCAAGGTTATTGATATGAGTTATATAATACAGTCCTCTCAGTTTTAGCATATAGAATCTCCGCTCTCTTTGGATTTATAAACACGGCGTATAGCTTCTCCTCGAGCACTGACTGCCCATCCTGATGCGCATCTGGACCGCTTCCGGCCAACCTGTGAATGCGCCACTGGTAGACTGGGCTCCCTGGTCGCTCCGGAGGATCTCCGGCTGGGCTTGTAGAGAGCACTCCATCTAACCCCCAGAGGCGAAGCCTCGCGTCTGATCAGTGGAACGATTCCCGGCCGACTACCCTGGTTTCTGCGGCTGCGCCAGCTTTTATGGAGATGCCGTATCAATTCGCTTCTCATTTGCACTTTCCCCGTTTCCTTCTCACCATCGATTGTACCGCATTTTCCACTTTTTTCATAAACCCTGGTTTTTGAAGTCATGAATTTTCAGGTTCAAACATTCTCATCTGCATATCGTAGGTCCTTCTCCTATAAAGCAACCCTTGCAAACTCTGTTTTTCCCTATCGCCGTCGGGTAGCACCTCGCTGATGGCCTGGGCCACCTGCCAGAAGGCCTCGTTGTTTCCGTAGGTGGACGCCAAGTGCTCCTGAAGCTCCCGCGTGCGGTTTTGCTCCCACAGCACAAGGGCCCGGTGCAGGGCGTCCACCATGATGGTAAAGCGCTCCTGCTGGGCGAACCGCCTGTCCTTAGCCCACTCCTGCGCGGAGCGTACCTTGATGTATTCTTTCTGTTTTTCCACCAGGCCGCCAGCATCCCACTGCTCGGTGATCTCCACGCCGACGCCGCTAGCGAGCTTTCGCGCCTCGTCAAAGGGCACGCGGGCATGGTTGTAGGTCCAGCGCCAGAGCAGATAGAAGCGGGTGAGAGCGTCCACGCCGCCTAGGCGGGCGCCGGCGGCCAGGATGCGCTCCAAAGCAAACTCGGCCACCACCTGGCGCACGTGCTCTAAGAGTTCCCGGACCTTGACCGGCTCGCCGGAGAGCTTCTCCACCCGCGTGTAGCGGCCGAAGACCTCCACCGCCGGACCGATGGCGCTCATGAAAAAGTCGGCCCCCTGGATCCCTTCGTCCCAGAACTGGGCCAGCTTCCGCCGGATCCGCTCGCCGATCTCCCGCCGCACGCGGGCATATTCGCCGATCTCCTCCACGGTGCGTTTCCGGCAGACCATGTAGATGCTGGAGGCCAGTGCCGCCGACTCTTGCGCCCGAAGCCGAGCTTGCATTTCGGTGTGGATGGGCCAGGAGGCGATCATGTAGAGGCCGGCATCAAGCAGCGCCTGAATCACCGTCTCCCAAGCCGCCGTGGTCTTGTGGGCGAAGACGATGACGGCGATGCCCTCGGGCTTGAGCACGCGATGGATCTCCCGAAAGGCCTCGGTGAGCATCTCTTCAAAACGCCGTTTCGCGTCGCCAATTGTGCCGCCGTTGAGGTAGGCCACCATGTCTTGGGATTTCGGCGTCAAGGGAGTGGTGAAGAGGTCGGAGTAAAGGTCGCCTATGGTGCGCTTAAGCCACACGTAGAAGAAGTCAGAAAGGTACGAATACGGCACATTGTCGTAATACGGCGGATCGGTGAACACGACGTCGAAGTGGTTGTCGGGCCAGAGGAGCGACGTGGCGGAGCCGCAAAACGCCGAACCCGATTGGACGATGGAAGAGGCATGAGCAATAAAGCTGGCCACCCACTCAACCGCCCCGCTCCAGCCTCCCGTGCTACTGCTAAATGGATTGATTTCCGGGTAGTCCCATACCATGGGTAAAGCCTGACGCGTGAGCGTATTGCCGATCAATTCACGCGAGATATGCCAATGACAAAGCATGGAGTTGTAGTCAGCTAGCCGATCCAAGGTAAGGCCCAAATACATCCCCACCGCCTTCGCGAACCCTTCTTCCTCCCCCTTCTCAAGCATCTCCGCATAAGCCCGCCGCACCTTCTCCGCGAACGTGATCAGCGCCAGCTTCTGCCGCGCGTTGAAGAGGTCGCCCCAGCGGGTGAGGCCGTAGCGCTGAACACGGAAACCAAGCGTCTCTTTGGGCGGCAGTGCCTCATCGGGCACGGGGTCCATCCCCCATTCGGCCCAGAGGGCCTGGCGTTTTTGCTCCAGCGCTTCTTCGGCAGCGCGATAAGCTTCCAGGTCCCGCTCGGTGGGCAGGCGGTAGGTCTTACCCGTCCGGCCTGGATGATGCAGCACAACGGCCACCATTCTTTGTCCCGCCTTCCCCTCGCGGAAGAGCCTCCTGGTCGTGTTGGCGTCAAGGGTGCCGCCGCAGAGTGGGCAGCGCACCTTGGCGCGAGCGACCGTGCCCTCAGCCGGATCGAAGTCGAGCGACTCGCCATGCTGGCCCACGACCTCGAAATCCACCTGCTTGGCCAGACGGTTAAGGATCATCCGTAGGGCAACCTTCTTATTATCTTTCTTGGCCAACCACCAATTCGCGGTTAAGGGGATCTCGACCCCGCAGGCTTGGTTCTGACACGGCACAGTCCGCATCCAGTAGTAACCCACGGGAATCGAGCCGTCGGGATCCGTGAGATAGAACCGTTTCAGTTCTTTTCGTGCTTCCTCCAGCACCCACCGGCCCCAGGCGCGCACGGCCTTAAGCAGTGGTGAGTCGCCGTCACCGGGGTCGCTCCCGGGAAAAAGTTCCTTGTTCGCCCCTCGGTCTCCGGGCGGCAGCGGCACCTTGGCTACGGAGCCGGGACGGCCGTATTTTTGCGGATACTCCAGCACCGCCTTGGTTAAAAGCACGGCCACGGGGTTGTAGTCCAGGGCATAGGTTTCACACCCCAGGCGTAAGAGCTCGAGAGGGATAGCTCCTCCACCGGCGAAGGGGTCGAGCACACGCGGCACCCGACCGCCGAAGGCTTCGCGGATGAGCGCCCGGGCCTTCTTCAGGTTCGGGTTTTCACCTTGCACGGCCTCCCGCGGGGCCAGATCCTCGATCAGGCGCAAAAACTCCTGCCGCCGATTCGGGTCATCAGGCAGGAGCGCGGCCAGCGCGGTGGTGCGCGAGGCAGAAAGCGGCTTCCGCGCCCACCAGATGTGGAGCGTCGAAATGTGCCCGTGACGGATATTCTTCTCTCGAACCGATTCTTCCGAGACTTTGCGAAGGGGAAAATCCGTTTCGATCAGGCAAGGGCTCGTGTTATCTTTCATGATTCCAAAACCTCCGTTAAAGAGTTTACTTGGCTGGGGAAGAATCCCTCGGCTCCAGGATGCAAATGCCACACCCCGCGCTCATCCACCAGCAACACGTGCAATCTCAGCCGCCTGATGCCGGGCAGAATGTTTCGTATGACGTTCACAAAATCTTGCGCGTGCGGTACGGCGATCGCGCAGACCACATCCTGATCCCAGCGGGAAAGGATCTGCAGCAACGCTTCGCCGACGGCAATCCCTGGCGGGCACGAGCCCGTGCTCCTTTAGCCTCTACGAAGAGACGCCGCCGTGACCAGGGCAAGTTGCCCTCGATATCCGGGCCGGGGCCTCTGTAGCGCACGGTCATTTCGAGGAGGCCATCGGCCCGAAGTCGCTCGGCAGCAATGCGGATCACGTCGCGTTCTCGCATCGTCCTCTTCGGCGCGTTTCCCATCTGCCTGTGCGTTGCATGCAGACAGGCCTTTCGCCACGGCTCGCCGTTCCTTCCTTTCGCCGAGCAGCTATCTTGCCATTCGCTTTGGGAAATCCGTAAGCCGCGGTTCTATTTGCGCGCGCGATTATTTTATGCGCCGCGTTCATAATATATGAGCGGTTTCCAAAAAATTATGTGCGCGCTCATATTTTTGAACCCCGCTCATACCATGTGCCTTTGCGCTCCCCGTGCCGCAGTAGGCGGCCCTCCTTAACCAAGCGGTTAAGCAGTCGCGTTGCCTGGTATGGTCCGATTTGGCACAGTTCGGCGGCTTCCCGGCGGGTGATCCGGCCGTGTTTTTGCACATATTGCAGCACCATCTGTTCTTGCTGGAGTAGCTCGAAGCCCCGTTGCCGCACATAGGCCGCTTTTGCGCCCAGGCGGCGGTAGGTCGCTGCCGAGAGGTGGTAGCTCCGCCCCTTGCGTTCGCCACGGGCCTCTACCAAGCCAGTCTCCACCAAACGCTCCAGTATGGCTCGAGCATCGCTTTCGGCCTTCTGGGTCAGTCGGGCCGTTTCGGCGGTCGTAAGACTCCGTTCCTGCCACAGATAGTTGAGGATCAACAGCTCATCCAGACCGAGAATGCGCCCGCTTTGATTTTCTTCCACCACCAGGCGTACGAACTCCAGATTCGCCTTCCCCCCGGGCAACACGAGGACCACGTCTGTTTCCGTTGTGCGGTCATACGAGGGGGCCGGTCGGCCGTTACGCAATTGCTCGTAGAAAATCGTGTCAATTCCGCGGGCTGTCCGCTCCACGATTCCGGCTCGTTTGAAGGCATCCGCCAGCAGCGGGTTGCGCGGACGCGGCGGGGCCACGAGCAGATTGTCCAGGCGGATGCCCTCGGGAAACCCGCCAGGATTGGAGATCTCGATACCGTTCTCACGCCACTGGACATGCACCGCGCCTAGGCGCGTGTAATCTCGATGAATAAGGGCGTTGGCGAGTCCTTCGCGAAACGCTCGCTCCGGGTAATCAGGGACACCGATTCGAAGGAACCCGACCGCCACCTCCTCCTCGCGATTCCGAGCCCGGAACCGGGTCAGGATCTCCTCCATGATCCGCAGCAGCGGCCAGCGGAAGAATTCATTGGCCTCCACTTGGGTTCCGGCCAGTACCTGGAAAGCGACCTCGTGCGTAGGGAGATACCGTCGTAGCGCCTCTTCCCTGCCAAAAAGCAACAGACCGAGTACGCGAACCGTCGTGACCTCGTGGTTTGCCTCCACAGCCCCAAGGGCCTTGGCCAGCTCCACATCGGGAAGATCTAGAAGGCTTAGATCACCTTGACCGCGGCTCTCTCGGATGAAGCGGCGGAAGCGCTCGAACTCCAAGGGGTCCAGATCGCCCCACAAAGCCTCCGGCACCGGCAGAGCGGAGTAGTCGAGCACACCGCGGTGAGCCAGCATCGCCTGCATTTCGTGGAAGTGGTAAGGGAGGCATTCAGGCTTTCCCTTGCCTCCGATAGCCCGTCGCTTGTAGACGCCCTCGGCTGTCCCCACAGGCACAGCCGCAGGAGGGATCTCGATGACCAACACGGGCTTGCCCTCAAGCTCAAGGAGTTCAACCCGACAACTCAGAGAGGGGCGTGTTCGGTTGGCAATGAGGGCTTGAATCCTCAGAGGATCGATGGTCTCAGCATGTCGGGGATGTGCGCCCGTCACCCGGCCGTCATCCTCGATACCAACCAAGACGTAGCCCACCTCCTGATCCGGCCGGTTGGCCATGCAAACGACCGCCTCCACCAGTTCGTTGTCTGATATCGCGCCCCGTTCCTCGCCTTTGAACTCCACGGTGAGGCTCTCGCCCTGGGCGATCAGTTGATGGAGCCGTTCTGGAGTCATTCTCCCATTTCCCTCCGCTCAGCTCACCTCAGCGGCACTCTTCCAATCCTTCACCACATACCGCACAATATCGACTACTTCTTCGGGTTGAAGTTTTGCTGCTGGGTTCTGCAGCGTATAGAGCACCGGTTCGGTGGCGGCGTTCTCCACAATGTATAGCCAGTACTGCCCTCCCAAGCGGTGCGCCATGAGCCATTCGTTGGGCGTCAGAACAACGCTTCCAGTGGTGGCCCGGGCCTTGACCTCAATGTAGCGCAGGCTTCCGTCAAGATCAGTGGAGCGAATATCATAGCCCAGGTTTTGGGAGGAAACGTCTTCTGGAGCACGGCCCCGCTGGCGTTCGTAGTCCATGGCCACCCGCATGCCGATGGCTTCGATTTCAGCGTCGGAGCGTAATTCGTCATCCACGACGGGCTGCGCAAGGACGCGGATAACGGAGATGACCTTTGGTGGGCTTGGTAGCAGGCTCGTCTGGCGCCGGATCTGATTTTCCAGAGCTTGCTTGCGGGCCAGGAGTTCTTCTTGACGGCGCTGCTCGTTGATGATCTCCATATGCGGGACCGGTTGACCTTGAGCGCGGCGGGTCTCGTAGTCGATCAGGCGGGCCTGGGATTCCAGGATGAGCTGCTCAAGAGAACGAATGCCGTACTTGCGCTTGATGTCTGCATCTCGGCGACGTTCGGCGAGGACCTCAGCACGATAAGCCTCCAGCACTCGGGCAGCAGTGAAGCCAATCACTTCGTCTTCTGGAGGAGGAGCACCGACTCCATTCTTCAGTCCCACCTTATCCAGAGGTTTCAGATCCCAGAGGATAGAGCTATTGACAAGACGGAACCCCTCTCCTGTTCGTGGCTGGAAGATGGCGAAGATGCGCCGGGCTGCCACCCGGTTATGACCATCCCTGAGTTCCCCTTCCAGGAACCAGAGCCAACCGTCCAGGCGCCCTTCCGGGTTGGAAAAACACGTCCCACGACGCAGATCATCAGCGGATCGTTGTAGGATGTGGTTTATCCCACTTTCCAATAGCGGGTGGCCCGGAGCAACGAAGACAGCCTCCTTTTGACGGGCGATCTGTTTATCAAAAGCGATTCTGGAATATTCACTGAACACCTCGCCGAAACGGTTTTTGAAGTCCTGGCTGACTTGGCGCAGCTCGTAGGGAACGCGGGGGATGCGCCACAGGCCGTCGCGGCGTTTTTCCAGTGGGATGTTCAGCAGGACGCAGGCCCGTTGGAAGAAGGTTTCAATATATTCAGGCACCAGGCAGTTTTCCCGTGCCTTCTGCTCTTCGCCCAGGATACGTCCCAAATCAATGTGGCGGGTGGCCAGAGCCTCCAGAGCAGCCTCGCGCACCCGACGTACCGCCTCTTCGTCGGGGACAGATTCGATCTCAGAGACGATGTCCTCAAGAGTGCGGCGGCTGGCGATGGCATCGACAATGAGGTCACGGAGGCTCCGTCCAGGAAGGACATCGCCGATCACGTCAAAGACGCGGTCGCTTCCCAGGGCCTGCTGCATACGCTCTAGTTTACGAAACAGAGCCTGTAGGACTTTACCCTCGCGTGTATCGGCTGCGACCAGATTGTAGATGTAGACCTCTTTCTGCTGACCATAGCGATGGATCCGACCCATGCGCTGTTCCAGCCGGTTGGGATTCCAGGGAATGTCATAGTTGACCATCAGGGCGCAAAACTGCAGATTGATGCCCTCGCCGCCCGCTTCGGTGGAGACCATCACCTGAGCCTGTTCACGGAACTGGTGCTCTGCACGGATGCGGGCGTCCAGGCTCATGCCACCGTGCAGGGCAACTACGCTCAAGCCCCATGTTCGTAGCTTCTCGGTCAGATAATCGAGCGTGTCACGGGATTCGGTAAAGATGAGGAGCTTTTCGCCAGTGCGCTGGATGGCTTCATCGTCCAGCACGCGCCGCAGTTCGTTCAGTTTCGTCTCTACTTCATGCCGTTCTGCCTCACGAGCCAGACGAATCAGATCGGCAAGCTGCCGGATCTCTTCTTCCAGTTCCTCGCGGGTTTCGGCGGCTGTGAGGCGGGACAACAAGTCCTCCTCTTGACGCAGGCGCTCCTTTTCCGGCGCATCCTCCAGAGCTTCTTCGTCAATAGCCCCTTTTTCGGCCAGCCAATTGCCCAGGCGGAGGAGTTCTTCCAGGCGCTTCCTGCGTCGCTCTAACGAACGCCGTGCCGCCCGCATACTAGAGGCCAGGCGGCGCTGCAGAATGAGTAGGGCGAAGGCCACATTCCGCTTGTCTAAAGCCAAAGCCCGGTTGTAGGTCCGCTCCACATACTCGGTCACGGCGTTATAAAGGCGCTTCTCGTCGTCGTTGAGACGATAGGGGCGAGTCCGGACATGGCGAGGAGGAAACAACGGACGACTGTCGTAATCCCGGAGGTCTTCTTTGAGTCGGCGGAGGAACAGCGGGTTGTCCCCACTTTCCACAGATTCGCGCAGTAGTTCCGTGTTCGCGAACATACCGGGCTGGAGCAGATCGAGGAAAAGACGGAAGTTTTCCGGATCCCCGCGGTGCGGTGTAGCTGTGAGGAATAGCAAGAAATGGCTGATGCGGGAGAGAAGTTCGCCGAGCCGATAGCGCTCGGTCTTCTTCATCTTTTCTCCGTAGCGGTAAGCGGCCATCTTATGGGCCTCATCGACGATGATGAGATCCCACTGGGTCTCTCCCAGGGCCGCCATCACATCATTCTGCTTCGCAAAATCCATAGAGGTGATCACATGGTCTTCTTCCTGCCAGATGTTCCGGCCTCAGGTTGCGTTCATCACACTGCGATCCACTACTGTGAATGTTTCGCCAAAGCGTTCCTTCATTTCGCGGAGCCACTGGTCCTTCAGATGTCCGGGGACGACAATGGGCACCCGTCGGAGCAGGCCACGATACTTCAGTTCCTTAAGAGTCAAGCCGGCCATGATCGTTTTACCCGCGCCGGGGTCGTCAGCCAGGAGAAAGCGAATTTGTGGCTGTTTGAGGATATGGTAGTAGACGGCATCGATTTGATGAGGTAGCGGGTTGACCTGTGAAACGCTCACTGCCAGCAGCGGATCGAACTGATAGGCGTAACGGATGCGATGGGCTTCAATACCCAGGAAACAGGCCTCCGCCGCACCTCCGAAGTCCCGACCTATACCCGGAGAAATCTCGAGTTGCTTGAGGTCCTCGGCATTCAAGAGCTGCTGGTAGAAGTGCTGCGTGCGAACGCCCACAGCCTCAATGCGCACATAGATGCCTATCTGTTGTACTGTGAGCACCCGGACGGGCTCCGGCCAAAAACCGGACTGTAAGACATCTCCGACTTTAATCATCACCTGCGCCATCTTCGAGCAGCTCCATAGAACTTGAACCGGACATGAGTTAGCCAGGATAGAGCACCTCCCAAGACCTCCTCTCCTCCCTGTCCTGGCCAAGAAGAAGAGGGATGCTCGATTTCCACGTGCCGCCGTAGACTTTGATTCGCTCCAATTCGCAGTGGGTGGTCTGCTGCCCTTGAGTTTCGTAGGCGAGCGCGATGCCGGCGGGCGGATTGTTCTTGCGCCGGGCGTCGGCGTGCCGAAAGTCCTCGACGCTGCGGCCAGTACGGGCTGATGGCTTCTTCTTCCGTGGCATGTCCTTCCCCTGACCCCCTTCGACGATGATCATCGACGCTGCCTCTGGACCGACGGATGGCCCAGCGAGAACACCGTGACCAGACGCCGTTAAGCCTCAGACTTCAGCGGAGGAGCCACAACCCGATCCGCAGTGAAATCGAGAGACCGACCATCGAGTATCCGGCCACCCCTCCCATCGCCATCGCACATGTCGATGTCTCGCCCCTCATCGACTCCACAACCTCAACGGTATGAATTTGACTCCTCAACAAACTCTTCACAACCATACCAAACGGCGATGAGGACTGTCAATTTGCCCGAGGCCCCAAATGATATGATCAACAAGCAAGCGGCGGCGAGAAGATGACAGGCAGGGACTGGTTACCACCGTGAATCTCCCCACGGACCAGCCGTGGGGCTTCCCTAAGGTCGGAGATAGGTCCGGAGAGTAGCGACTCATGTGACGGTCCCCAGAGTAGCTGGTAATGTGATTCTTCCCCACGGCCTAGCCGCGAGGCCTCCTGAAAGTGGGAAGACCCCGCCAGACCAGCGGCCTATGTGACCCTTCCCCGCTCCTCAGCAACGGAGCCTCTCTAGTGGGAGGACGAAGCCCCCAAGTAGCCGGCAACATAACTCCTCCCCACGGACCAGCCGTGGGGCTTCCTCTAAAGGATGTGCCCCCCAAACTAGCTGACAACTGACCCTCCCCGCCGACAAGCCGCGGGGCTTCTCCATGACGGGAAACAGACCTTCAAAGCAGTCACCACCGTGACCCTCCCTGCCAACCGGCTGCCGGACTTCCTGAAGGTGGGGAACAGAACTCGCTGACAACGTGACTCCTCCCCGCGGTCCAGCCGCGGGGCTTCCTGGGGAGAAAGGGTGAGCCTCCTAAAACTAGCTGATAATTGACTCCTCCCCGCCGACCAGCGACGGGGCTTCTGAGGTGGAGGAGGAATCCTCCGGAGTAGCTCGCAATGTGAGTGCTCCCCGCGGTCCAGCCGCGGAGCCTCTCAGCGAACGTCGTCTCCTCCCCACAAGTTGAGACCTCGCCGCCAAGCCTCCCGAAGGTGAGGAAGAGACCCCGGAAGTAGAAGCCAATCTGAGCCTCCCCGTGGTCCAGCCGCGGGGCTTCTCCATGACGGGAAACAGACCTTCAAAGCAGTCACCACCGTGACCCTCCCTGCTGCCGGACTTCCTGAAGGTGGGGAACAGAACTCGCTGACAACGTGACTCCTCCCCGCCGACAAGCCGCGGGGCTTCCTCGGGAGAAAGGATGAGCCTCCCAAAACTCGCTGACAACTGACCCTCCCCGCCGACCAGCGACGGGACTTCCTCGGGGAAAAGGATGAGCCTCCCAGAACTAGCTAACAACTGACTCCTCTCCACGGTCTAGCCGTGGGGCTTCCCTAACCCGATTGCCTCATTCCAACGAGGAGCAAACTCTCAGACCCCTTCACCACTCGGTTTCAATTCCTCGAGACTCTCGAGTTTCAGAGATACCCCTTCGGCGCTCCGACGCGCAATCGCGGCATCCAGAGTGAATTCTCCTTGACCACAATGGCCGTCAGGCAATAGCATTGCCGATTAAGGAGGGCGTGGGACATGTACGCTATCGAGACATTCGCGTTGACCAAACAATACGACGGCGTCACCGCTCTGAGTGATTTGACGCTCACCATCAAACGAGGGACGATTTTCGGCTTTCTCGGACCCAATGGCGCGGGAAAAACGACGACCATGAACCTGCTCATCGGCCTGATCCCTCCGACATCGGGTCAGGCGCGGGTGCTGGGATTCGATTCCACCCGAGAGGCGGACAAGGTGCGCGAGCGCATCGGCGCGCTCCTGGAAGACCACGGATTGTACGAATACCTCTCCGCCTACGATAACCTGGAATTTTTCGCCCGGATCAACAAGTTGACCAAATCCGAACGAGCCGCGCGCATTCAGGAACTGCTGGAGAAAGTCGGTCTCTGGGACCGGCGCGATCAGCAGGTCAAGGAATGGTCCAAAGGCATGAAGCAGAAGCTGGCCATTTGTCGCACCTTGCTGCATCGCCCCCAGATCATCTTCCTGGACGAACCGACCTCGGGTCTCGATCCCGCCAGCCAGCGCATGGTTCGAGAAGAGATCCTGAAATTGAAAGCGTCGGAAAACGTCACCGTGTTCCTCAATACCCATAACCTCGACGAAGCCGAGCGAGTATGCGACGAGCTGGCCATCATCAACAAAGGGAGATTGATCACCCAGGGCCATCCCGAGGAGATTAAATCCACGGCCGCCAGCGATGGGCATATCGTGGCCGTCATCGACGCCCTTCCCCAGGATCTCGAGCGACACTTGAGAGACCTCCCCTTCGTCAAATCGCTGGAGATCAATGGACACCGTCTTCGCCTCGTCACCGATACCCCCTCCCGGAGCGCGGAGATCAATCGCCTCCTCGTTCAGCATGGGGTGCGCGTAGAAGAACTCCGTCGAGAGAGCGTTTCACTGGAAGAGATCTTTCTCCAACTCATCGAGGAGGAACAAGAACATGCTTCATGACATCTGGTGCGTGACCTGGAAAGAATTGATGCTCGCCCGGCGAAACCTGAAATCGTATCTCACCAGTTATGGCCTGGTCGTCGGCCTGTGGGGCGTGTTCCTTCCGGCCAGCTCGGCCGATTCCATCTGGCGGGGCGAGGCGACGATCTCTATTCTTCTGTTCGCCTACCTGTCCGTCCTGCTCGGCTCGGGACAGACGATCTCCACGTTCGTCAGCGAGCGCATGCAGAAGACGTTGGGCACGCTGCTGACGACGCGGCTCTCGGACGCCACCATTTATCTCGGCAAAGTGCTGGCCGTCATCCTGATCTCGTATGCCGTCATGCTGCTCGTGCTCGGCCTTCATCTGGGTACGCTCATGGTCGTCGGCCAGCTCAACGGCTACCCGCTGCGGTTCCCCTACTCGCTCCTCCAGTTCGTCTTCCTTCTCGTCCTCCCTCTCATCTCGCTCTTGTATACGAGTTCGCTGGGCGTTTATATTTCGCTGAAATCGACCAACATCCGCGGCCAGCACTTCCTCAATCTGTTCATGGGGCTGCCCGTATTCGTCATGTTTTATTTCGTTCTCCAGTCGCTCACCTGGGAAACGCTGCTCGTCAGCCTGGCCGTTTTCGGTTTCATCAGCCTTCTCATCACGCGATTCAGCATCGCCCGATTCAATCGTCAACGACTCATTCTGATGTGAATGCGAGAGACGCCGATGGGAGAGCAATCCACGCCGAGGCCCACACCCCGGGCTCTTCCATGGCGCCTCCCCGGAGTTCCTCACGATGGATCACCGGAGCCAATGAAGGGGTTTCTCTCTCGCCCTCATCGAGCGTTCCATTTGACATGGCGACACCCGCTGCCCTACTATGGACAGGTGTCCAACGCCGTTCGTCAAGGGAGGTCGCGTATGCTCGAGCAAAACGCTCTATTGAAGCTTTCTGGCTCTTTCCTCGTCCTGCTCCTCTCCTCTTCGCCGCTTCTCTTCGGTCGCCCGGCCACCGATGATTGCATTCAGGAGTTCGATCTCCCCACGCCGGCGCCCGATGGACGCGTCCGCAAGGATCTGGCCATCGATGCCTCGGGAAACATCTGGTTCACCGAGCTGGAACTCAACCGGATTGGGCAGCTCCGGCCCGATGACGGGACGATTCGAGAGTTCCCCATCCTCACTCCCGACAGCGGCCCGCACAGCATCGCCATCGATCCGGTCGGGGATGTCTGGTTCACCGAGACACTGGCCAATCAGATTGGGCGGTTTTCGATCATCGAAGAATGCTTCGACGAATTCACCCTCCCGACGCCCGAGAGCGAGCCTTATGGCATCGCCATCGACGCCGATGGTCACGTGTGGTTCACCGAGATGGCCACGCAACGCATTGGCCGCCTCGATCCCTTCACCGGCCAGATCGACGAATTCCCCGTTCCCGGACGTCGAAGCGCGGCCACCAATATCGCCATCGACCCGGCCACCGGCACCATCTGGTTCACCGAACTGGAGGCCAATAAGATCGGGCGACTCGACCCGGCCACCGGGATGATCACCGAGTTTCGCATTCCTACCCTGGTGGCCAATCCTCACAGCCTGGTCGTCGATGCCCTGGGCATGGTATGGTTCACGGAAATCCTGGGCAACAAGATTGCTCGCCTCGATCCGGGGAGTGGTCGCATTCGCGAATTTCGCATCCCCACGCCGCGGAGCGCCCCTCATGGGATCGCGGTGGATGATGAGGGCATCATCTGGTTCGCCGAACTCCGCGGCAACAAGATCGGTCGATTCGATCCACAGCAAGAGTCATTCGTCGAGTTTCTCGTCCCCACGCCCGATAGTGGGCCGTATTTCATTGACGTCGCGCCCACCGGGGCCGTGTGGTTCACCGAAGGCGATGCTCAGAAAATCGGCAAGCTGGTCTGTCCACCGCCTTCGCCAGCTACGGGGGGAGACCGCCTTCTCTGGCGGGGCAACATCAGTGGGCAGTGAATCCATCGGCTCGCCGGGTTCATCGATGACTGATTCGACCATGCCCCTGAACACGGAAACGACAGGATCACCACCGATCAACTCCAGGAGAACCCCTCCGCGGAGAACGCTCCCTCTCGCCCATCTCCTCACGTGCGGGGAGATCTCAGGATTCGCGATCTCGGATCACCGCTGCGTTTCATAATCCAACGGGGCCGTCTCCGCTCCCGTTGGCGATGCCGTCCGGCCCTCAGATCGATCCTCGATCTGACAGGACGCAGACAGTCAGGTGGGCACTCCCAGTTTGGGGAGGACGACCCTCATCAGGAACAGGTAGCCCACCACAATGAGGATGAGAATCATGGCATCATTGAACATCGGTTCCTCCATGGTTGAGCGAAGAACTCGCTCACAGGTTCTCGGCGACGTTCACCTCCGGCTCCAGTCGAACCACGGTTTTGATGGAATTCGAGATGAGGCAGTTTTTCTCCGCCTTCTCCAGCAGGCGCTGCCCCCGGTCGCGATCCCTCTCCTCAGCGACGATGAGTCGGGGTCTGACGACGATTTCGGTGATCTGGTATCCCTGCCCTTCCACCTTCTCCAACTTCCCTCGCGCGACCGACTGAAAGCCTAAGAAACGAAACCTCGAGAATTCAGCAATGGCCAGGAAGGTGGTCATAATACAGGCGTTCACAGAAGCGACAAAATAGTGCTCCGGGGACCACATCCCCTCGTGTCCGCGGAATTCGGGCGGGGTTGCTACGGTCAATGGGGGCAAGCCCGGTGCGCGCAACTCGCCCTTTTTCTCACCAATCCACTCGATCTCCGTCTCATAGACATGCGCCTGTTGTTCCGACACGTTCTCGTCCTCCTTATCTAGCCAATCTTACTGAGACTGACCAATTGATTGAAGCTTAACACCATGCTCCTGTAAGGTGACAGTTTAGCATGAACAGATGCCGAACTCCAATCGCCCAGCCGGCGACCATTCGGTCGACTGCGCGCCCTCCTGGAAGCGCTCGATCACCAGAAGCAATTCCCTCGCCGGTCGGGCCCAACGGGCGCGGTCCGCACATGGTGCCGGGATGGCAGATGATGCTCGCCGCTCCATTCCTCGAGGGCACACCGCCGATGGAAGACCGATCCGGGGAGTGCTCCCCCGTTCACCGACCGACGGCTCAGATCTTGGGCGTCGGATAGCGAGGATGAAACAGAGATGCCCGGCTAGAGAACAGCATTCAACCGCTCGGCGCATCGCTTCAACTCCCGCCCCGCTTCCCGAAGCCGTCGCAGTTGCTCATCGTCGCAGGTCAGGCGGAATCTTTCGATGCTCTGCTCAATGCGATGAAACAGGGCGTGGAGATAATGAACTTCATCCCAGACCATCTCGATTTGCTGTACGACCTCGGGCTCGTGCTGCATCGTCGGCTGGTTGAGCTTGACGTGCTCCAGATCATCCTCCATCCAACGGAGACGCTCTTCGATCTCTCGTAACAGGCGGAGACACTCCTTCCCGATAGGCCGGGGAGATGATTGTTTCTCTTCCTCAGCGCACGCACACTGTCCGTCCAGATGAGCCTGGGCATCGCCACACCGACAGGCATCGGGAATTCGATCGATCAATTCCGTCAGTTGCACAATGTCAAAATAAACATCCTGAAATTTATGGAACAGGTCCATCGGCTCACCTCTCTGACACCCTCTCTCTTCTCGCGGCGTCCATTCTCCCCATCAATAATGCCAGGTTCGAGCGTATTTTTCAAAACCGGACGCCCCACTCACTGCTCGTCCATGGAAGCCTCGCCGGCCCGGCACGAGCATTCTTCGTCAAGGATGGCTCGTCCTGGAACCGGTCGCCGCTTTCTGAGATTGACGGCTCCCGATCCGGGCTGTTAGCATGAGGTTTCCTCAAGAGAACGTGGACGAGCGTGGAACGGTAACCGAGCGTGGTCTGAATCGAGCAGCGGCATCTGCGCCTCCCGGCGAAAGCGTCTGGCAAAAAAGCCTCTATCAACTCCATGCCTCCCGGACGGTCGGACCGACGCTGCTGGCGATTCTGGTTGGGTTTGGCTCGGGCCTGGGTGCGGTGATCTTTCGCTGGCTGATTCGCAGCGCGCATCAGATCGGATTCTCCAGTGCGGAACGCTGGTTCGACTTCCTGGGGCCGGGCTATGTCATCCCCGTCCCCGCACTCGGCGGATTACTGGTGGGGCTCCTCATCTATTTCGGCGCCCAGGAGGCGAGAGGTCATGGCGTCCCCGAAGTGATGCTGGCCGTGGCCACGGCCGGCGGGCGCATCCGTCGGCGGGTGGCGGTGATCAAGTCGCTGGCTTCGGCCATCTGCATCGGCTCTGGGGGCTCGGCGGGACGCGAAGGTCCCATCGTGCAGATCGGTTCGTCCCTGGGCTCGACGGTGGGTCAACTGCTTCGCCTGCCCGAGGAGCGTATCAAGTTGCTGGTGGCCTGCGGCGCGGCGGGAGGGATTGCGGCGACCTTCAACGCGCCCATTGCCGGCGTTTTCTTCGCTCTGGAGATCATTCTCCGCAATTTCCGGGCTCGCGCCTTCGGTTTCGTCGTCCTCTCCTCGGTGGCGGCGACGGCCTTCTCACGCGCCACGCTGGGGAACATTCCGGCATTCCGCGTCCCCACCTATGGATTGAGGAGCATCGCCGAACTCCCTCTCTATATTGTGCTGGGTATCCTCGCCGCACTGATCAGCGTCTTGTTCATTCGCGCCCTCTACGCCGTCGAGGATCTCTTCGACGCCTGGCCCCTCCCGGCATACGTCAAACCGGCTCTCGGCGGGTTGTTCGTCGGCTTCATCGGCATGGAGTTTCCCGACATCTTTGGCGTGGGTTATGAAACCATCGAGCGCGTATTGACCAGTCAGATGGCTTTCAACATATGCGCGGCGCTGATCCTGCTGAAACTGGCCGCCACCTCTTTGACTATCGGCTCCGGCGGATCGGGAGGGATTTTCTCGCCATCGCTGTTCATGGGCGCCTGCCTGGGATGGGCGTTTGGCGATATGGCGCATCACCTCTTCCCGAATTGGACGGCCAGCCCCGGCGCTTATGCCCTCGTCGGGATGGGAGCCGTATTCGGGGGAGCGGCGCGCGCTCCGGTCACCGCCGTCATCATCTTGTTCGAAATGACTGCCGATTATCGCATCATCATTCCCCTCATGGCCTCGGTGGGACTGAGCACGCTCGTTTCCGAGCGCCTCTGCCGGGAGAGCATCTACACGCTCAAGCTCCGTCGACGAGGCATCACCATCGGCGTGGAAGAATTCACCGATCCATTGATGGAAGTCACCGTCGAGCAGGCCATGACGCGAGAGTTTCCCACCGTGTCCGCCTCCATGCCGGTGGCTGAGCTGGCCAATCTATTGCACCAGAGCGGGCACCACGGATATCCGGTCATGGATGAGGAGGGAGGGTTGATGGGCATCGTCACTATCACCGATGTGGAACGGGCGGCGGCCCGTGGTCAATACGACAAGACGGTGGGCGATATCTGCACCCGCGATCTCATCGTCTGCTATCCCGATGAGAGCGTCTCCGATGCGCTGCGGCGAGCCAGCCCTCTGGAACTCGGACACCTTCCCGTGGTCGATCGCCAGCAACCGCGCAAGTTGCTCGGTGTGCTGCGACGAAGCGATATCGTCGGCGCCTATGCCCGTGCCGTGGCCACCAGACCGGCGGTGAGCGCGGGCGAAGATGAGCTCCCGCCCTGAAGCTCGCCGGACCCATCGGCCCGGAGGTGGCTCTTCTTCCATTCAAGCCACCAGACGGGCGATGAAGAAGGCGGCCAATGCGGCGACGCCTCCGGTCAACAACGTTTGTAACCCACCCCGCAATGGATGGATCCCCGTGAACCGGCCTTTGATGTATCCGAAAGTGAACAGCGCCACCAGGGTGATCCCCACAGAGATCCACAGCGCCACCCATATGGTGTCCACGGGCATGTAGGGAGCCAGGGGAATCAACCCGCCGACGACGTAAGATCCGCCGATGGTCAACGCACTCTTCATCGCCCGTCCCGGCTGGGGCGCCTCCAGTCCGAACTCGAACCGCATCATGAAATCGACCCACCGACCCGGATCTGATCGAATAGCCTCGACTACCGGAGCGACGTGTTCGTCCTGGAGACCCCATTGGCGGAGGATTCGAGCGACTTCTTCGGCTTCTTCTTCCGGGATGTCGGCGATCTCCTGAAACTCCCGCATGCGCTCGGTATGATAATGCTCCAGGTCGGTCTTGGCCGCCAGGTAACCACCCAACCCCATGGCGATGGCGCCGGCCGCGATCTCGGCCAGTCCGGCGGTGACGATGATCTCGGTGGAAGCGACTGCGCCGGAGAGTCCCGCCGCCAGCGCGAAAGGAACGGTCAACCCGTCGGCCATACCGATGACGATGTCTCGCACGACCTGAGGAGCGGTGAAGTGTCGCTCAATATGCGGTGTCGTGGGCATGATATCCTCCTTCCCTCGCGTGATGAATCCGATGAGGACGAACCACGAGGCACGCGCGGTCACCGAGCAGGGACGAGAACGGACTCTTCATCACTCTCCCGGTCACCAGATACCGCCGCCTGCCACCAACCTGTCCTACCGCCTTCACCTCCATATATCCGATCACGATCACCAGCACCGTCCCGGTCAGCGCCCGATGAGGTCGGGTCGGACATCGGGTGGTGAGTCGATGCGAGCGGCGAAGAGATATACCAAGGCCGCAACCAACACACGCCACGGGCGCGCACCCACCAACAACCAGAACCGAAGCTCCGGCATGCCTCGCCACCCGGCCACGGGTGTGACAACAGCAGAGAAGCCGGATGTGAACCCGGCGAACCTCAACGAGACGATTCCGAAGGTGATCCAGTCACCATAGCGAGTCATGAGAGACAGCAGATCAGTGCTCCCTTCAACCATCACTTGCGCCGTTCCAAATCCAATCATTCCCCATCCGCTCACCCTGCTACGCCGAACCTCACTACTTCATCGGCGTCTTGATCCTCGATGGGAGAGCGGCTTGACCCATCTTCCCTCCTCTCATTTCAGGAACTCGGACGGCTCAGACTCTCTTTCCCGCCATTCCGCCAGCGCAGCGAGGTGGGGCAGCCGAATCTCCCGCCCCGTCAGTAATCGATAACCCGCTTCGATGACCAACGCCGATCCGACCATCGTCGCCAGAACCCAGAGCTGATCGGACGCGGTGAGCATCGTCTGCCAGAGCAATGCCCCCAGCGCTCCCAGACAGGCTATCATCCCAATCACTGAAATCCATCCTCGACTGTGCGTTTGTCGAGCCAATCGCGCATTGGCCCCATTGACTGCCGCGAAGATGAGGAGGAAACCAGCACTCCCCATGGTAGAAATACTGGAGAGATCGAACAGGTTGGCCACCAGCAGCGTGATGCCGGATGTGATCAATACTCCCTCGACGGGCCTGTTCCAGACTTTTTTTTCCAACACCGCCGGTAATTCTCCATCCTTGGCAATGGCATAGCTCAACCGACCGGCGCCATAGAGAGTAGCATTGATGGCTGACGCCGTGGATAGCAAAGCGGCAGCAGCGATCAATGTAAACCCGGCGTCTCCCATGAAGGGTCTGGCAGCCTCGGCCAAGGCATAGTCCTTCGCAGCGATGATCTCGCTCAAGGGCAAATTCCCGACCGTTACGACGGCGACGAGCACGTAGAGGGAAATGACCAGGAGAACCGCTGAGTAATAGGCCCGAGGCAACGTCTGTCGCGGCTGTCTCACGTCTTGAGCGGCATTGGCGATGAGCTCAAATCCCTCGTAGGCCAGGAAGATGATCATGCCGCCGGCCATCACCTGGAGCGGCGGCGACCAGGTGGATGGGACGAGCCGATCTCCCCGCACTCCTTGAAGACCCACACCTACAAACAGGAGGAGGATGGCGACCTTCAGCCCGACAATCCAGCTCTCAGCTTTGGCGATGAGATCGGCACCGAGCATATTTAATCCTGTGATCGCTACCAGGCTGAGGCTGAGCAACAGGTGCTTCCACAAAGGCTGCATAGCCTCGGGGAGGAACGCAGCACCATAGCTGCCAAAGGCGTAGGCGTAGAGGGAAAGCATGACCATGTAGCTCAACCAGAGCAAGATATTAAGGCTCCCCGTCAGCAGTCCGGGTCCGAATGCGTGATCGAGGAATGAGACTGTGCCTCCTCCCGTGGGACAGGCGATCGAGAGCTTCGCGTAAGAATAGGTCGTCAGTAAGGCCACCAGACCCGCGAGGGCAAAAGCCACTGGCGTTCCCCCGCGGGCGAACTGCACGGCGAGACCAAGAACGGCGAAAATCCCGCCTCCAACCATGCCCCCCACGCCGATGGCGACGACGCCCCAGTAGTCGATTTTTTTCTGAGACGCTGGGCTCATGCTCTCGTTGCCTGCTTCCTCACCTCCCGGTCCATCCCGACGAATGCCTGACGCCCAACGACAGCCACGGTCAGTGCAGGAAGAACTGCAATTGTATCACAAAAGCATCATTGTGGGCGGCCACGACCCGCTCCCGCCGAAAGACATAATCCGCCATGAGCTTCACCCGGTCACTCCTGATGTAATAATTCATTCCCACCGTCGTCCAGCGAATATCCCTCTGGTTGACCACTAACCGGTTGGGATCAAACTGCTCGAATCTGACGACGAGCTGCAGTTTTCGCGAGAGAAACTGCGCTCCCTGGATGTAAAATCCATTGGCCGTGAAGTCTCGTTGGGCGGGATGACGGAAATCCAAATGGGCTTGAAGATATTCAGCCCGCAATGACGTTCCACCCCAATCACCGGCCCATTCCAGTCCCAACCGGGTATCTCGGCCGCGAAAGTGCCGCAACGCTAATCCCTGCCGATCGGGGCAACACCCGTGGAAATCCACATCTCGTGCCCGTCGGGTCGCTAATGCCCCTCCCAGGTGCACCGTCAGGGGTCGTCCGGCGAGCGGTCGGCGGCGAATGATGTCGTAGGTGATCCGCACAGCGATGAGCGGGCCAATGCCATGAAAACGATGATTTGCCCCGCGCCCATCGAACACCCCCCAGGCATAGGCGAGCCGTCCGTCTATGGCCCGTCCGGCGATTTGCAGGCCACGATCCCGAGCGAACGATCGGCCCAATCCGCCATTGGGGATCAAATGGTCGGTGGCCTGAGAGCGATCGATCGTATAGAGCTTGGCATCGGACGTGAACCGCTCCATGCCGAATGGGGGCTTGAATTGACCGAGCCTGATCCGAGCGTGCTTCCCCGGAGTGAATTCGAGCCAGGCCTCCTGGAGGTAGGCGCGACCATCAGTGTGACTCTTGTTGCCCTCCTTGAAGATTCCCTGAACGTAGTACCGCATCCGCTCGCTCACCTGCCCGCCGATCACCAACTTGAGCCGCCGCAGGGCATATAAATCTCCCGCCCCTTCCAGGCCGGTGTAGCGGATCTGGGCGTACAGACTCCAGTAGATTTTTCTCGACCCGGGGGTATTGTGCGGCCAGTCCTGGCGCTCCCGAGAAGGAGTCTGCCCCCGCACGATAGTGCCACCGCCTAGCGGCACCAAGAGCACACCGATGAGGAATAGTGGACCCCAGCCCATCAACGCCCTGGAGGACCTCTGCGAGCTGTTCGTTGAGTCCATCGTCTCCATCCGAGCGATCTCACGTCCATGGTCTCAGCCATCCATCCGGCGCACGATTAGCAGAGCCTGCGCCGATGAGGGTCTATCATCGGCGCGAGACGGGCGCATCCTCTGCGACGAAGTGGAGGGCCGCCGTCAGAGGTCAAAACCGAGAGCCCCGGGGAGCTGAGTCTGCGGAGCTCCTGAGTCGCTGCTCCCCTCGCTCAGTCAACGCCTGATCCCTTCTTCCCGACACCGGGGATACCCGAGCGGTCGACCTCCACGGCTCACGTTGGACGCCAGAGGTTTCCCGAGCAGACGCTCAGACCACTGCCCGAATGATCATCGACGTAGCGATGATCACCAGAAACCAGCCAAAGATTCTCCTCATTGTTTTCTTGTCGATCCCGATGGATTTTCGCGCGCCAATCTGACCGCCGATGAACACAGCCACGGCCAGCAGGAGCGATACCCGCCAGTCCCAATGCCCGGAAATGACGTGTCCAGCAAATCCACCAGCGGCCGTCATGCCCACCATGAACGCGCTCGATCCCACAGCTATATCCATGGGAATGCCCAGCAACAACACCATCAATGGGACCTTCAGGATGCCTCCACCCACGCCCACCAATCCGCTGGCAGCGCCAGCGATGAATGAGGCTGGCAGTGCCACCAGCACATTCACACAATACTCCTGCCCCCCAAAGCGCCGCCGCCAGTAGACCCGCCCTTGCTGGACGGTGCCGCAGACGGTCTCCATATGGAATTCACGCACCATGAAGATGGCGGCAAACGCGACAACGCCGGCAAAAAGGATGGAGAGGGATTGACCGCTGAACTGCCCCGAACCGAGGCCGCCAATGAATCCGCCTAACGTCGTCGCCGATTCCAGGACAATGGCCAGTGGCCAATCCACTTTCTTGGCCTTGCGAAACACCAGCGTGGCCGAGAGCGAAGTCGTCATGATGAGAAAGAGGCTGGTAGTCGCGGCGATGTGAAAATCAATACCGAAAAATACCTGAATGGGCGTATAGAGCACGCCGCCACCCTGTCCGAGCATCGAGAATACCGTCGCCACGGCGAACATCAACGCGAAGAGAACGGTCAGCGTGCTCATGACCATCACTCACTCCTCCTTGACCGCCGCCTCCCGGCAGGGGATGCACACCTTCTCATCGCCCAGAATACGCCCGTATGGTTCGGCGACCATCTCGCCACAGCGGTCGCAAACCAGCGATGAGAAAGAATGGGGCCGATCCTCCCAGGTCCAACTGTGGACTTCTCCGATGTTGAGGATCTGCTCGTCAGGAGCGCTCATCACCCGCTCAATGAGTGGCTCGACGACCTCCGGCGGCACCCGGGAAGCAGGGATGCCCTTCTCGCGATAGTCCCGGAAAAACGGCGTCTCCTTGGTGGCCAGCATGGCCTCCGCTTTAGGAGTCACCCTGACAGCCCGCCCCGATCTTTTGTCAATCAAGGTGACGCCCCACTTCCCATAATACAACTTCTTGATATTGCCCTTGCCAAACGTACAACCGGTGACCACCTGGATGCCGTCGGCAAAGCAGGTGGCGCAATGATCATCGCCCAACTCGACCAAGGCTATCAGTTGCCCATCCTTGGCGCGCTCGACGCCCAGCGCCCTCATGGCCGCATCGCCGGCGCGCAAGCCCATGGGCATGGCCGGGCATTTATGTCCGTGGAATCTCTGTCCGAATGCCAATAGCTCATCGTCTATCATGATACCCTCCTTTTCGGTCTCCTCATGTGCCCTACAAACTACCGATCCATCACGGGCAGAAGAGTTACACCCCGTTCCGCACGAGATGGCAAAACGCCTCTTCCATAGTTCCTCACGGCGGGAAGACCTTCATTCGATGCGCCTCTTCGGGCGCGGGAATTCAGCGCTGCGTTCGATCGCATACAGCGCATGCCCAGAGCCTCACCAGCCCTTCGACGAGAACGTCTACGACGGTAGGCAGCACAGCTCCAGAGCCGGATCTCCATAATGTAAGAGCCATCGCCATGGTCAATCTGAAGAAATGGCGGGCGCCGATGAGCGCGTCGAATGCGGCCATAGTGGGAGGTACATTGAAACGCTCCATCACACCATGGTTGGCAATGGGTTGAAATACACGCCAATCAGAATAGACATGGCGATGAGCACGACGTGAGAGAACCTGGCCGCGAATATTGTCCGCCTGTAAGGCGAAGATGAGCAGCAACGTGTGCCGCGAATGCTCGACAATGAGAGATAGACATGACCGTCTGTCATCATGAGAGCCAGGGACGCAGGTTCACGCCAATTCACCAGAGAGTTCCCTCGAAAATAAGGTAGCGCAAGATGGCGTCTTGCGCTCCGCTATCCAAGTGTTCATTTCCATCCCCTCGGTGTGAGACTCCAGCACCATGGCCGCCCCCCTCAAGAGGAGGTCCAATGTATGTTGCCCACCTGCGCTCGGTCGTGGTGGATTCGGAGATCATGAGCGATTCCATCGGTCATGGGATCGACTCATGCTTTGAACAGTTCCCCCACCCTTCTCACCACTTCCCTCCCTCTATACGCGAGGGTAAATGTGATGTCAATGCACGAAGGATGACTTGGCGACTGCCGGGAATGACGTGACAGCCCGATTATAAAATACGATCCGACGAGAGGAGTCCGGCGCTCTCTCGGCCAACCGCCGATGCCGCGATATTCCCCATCTCCCGCAAGGGGACGGTCATCGAGCGATTCACCGCCGCCATCACACCGCATCTGTGGCGCGACGATGAACCATCGAGACTCATCCGTTGCCGCGGGCTCACTGCTTATGAGCGATAAAACAGGAGCTCACCGTCGCCCCGCGTCGCGGGCTCGTGGCATCAAAAGACTTAACCGAGGCAATGGCCAAGCATCCTGGAGCGATCATGGAACAGGCCAATTCCTCGGAATCCACCATCGCCCATCCGGATTTCTCATGGTCAGTCGGCGTGAGACCAACATTCCCAAGAACGGCCAGATTCGAGGAAATCTGATATGACGGCAACCAGACATCAACCATCCCCCACGCCCGGCCCGGCTTGCGAGAGAAGATTGACACATCGCAGCGGCGTCTCATCATCCAGCCGCTTTCCAGATCAGCCGTATGAGTCCTATATGCCCATATGGTCTTCCCGAGATGCCGCGAAGATGGCCTACCTCGGGTGATCACCAACAGGCGGTTCGGACTCCAGGATCACACCATGGCAACCACTCTCAGGAGGTTCGTTCGACGATCATGGCCACCGCCTCGCCACCGCCAATACACAATGTCACCAGTCCTCGTCGGGCTCGTCGGCGCTTCATCTCATAGAGGATGGTGGTGAGCAGTCGCGCGCCGCTGGCGCCAATGGGATGACCGAAGGCCACGGCGCCCCCGTTGACGTTCACTTTCTGCGGATCGAGGTTGAGGAGCTTGATGGCCGCCAGCGTCACCACGGCGAACGCCTCGTTGATTTCGAACAGGTCAATGGCCTCCAGCGAGAGCCCGGTCTTGTGGAGCACCTTCTTGATGGCATCGACGGGAGCGACGGTGAACTCCTCCGGAGCGCGCGCCGCCGCCACCGCGCCCACGATGCGCGCCAGAGGCTGACATCCCAATCGCTCGGCGCGCTTCCGCGACATGACCACCACGGCGGCAGCGCCATCGTTGATCTTGGAGGCATTGGCCGGCGTGATAGTCCCATCCTTCTCGAATGCCGGTTTGAGCGTCTTCATCTTCTCGAAGTTCACGCGCTTGGGCTCCTCATCCTCGCTCACCATGACCGTCCCCTTTTTCTCTGGGACCTCCACGGGGACGATCTCTTCGGCCAACCATCCCTGTTCCTGCGCGCGCAACGCTCGACGATAACTCTCGGCGGCGAAGGCATCCTGCTCTTCGCGAGGGATATCGAGATTCCGCGCGCATAATTCGCCGGCATTACCCATATGAAAGTCGTTGTACACATCCCACAGTCCGTCTTTGATCATACTATCGATGAGTTCTCCATGACCGAGCCGGTATCCCCGGCGAGCGCGCTCCAACAGGTAAGGAGCGTTGCTCATGCTCTCCATGCCGCCGGCGACGATGATATCGGCATCGCCAAGAGCGATGGCCTGCGCCGCCAGCATCACTGCTTTGAGTCCCGAACCGCATACCTTGTTGATGGTCATACACTCGACCTTGGTGGGCAGGCCGGCAAAGATCGCCGCCTGGCGCGCGGGCGCCTGCCCCACGCCACCCTGGAGCACATTGCCCATGATCACTTCATCCACGTCTTCCGGCGCGACGCCCGCTCGACGCAATGCCTCCCGGATGGCGACAGCGCCCAATCGGGGGGCGGGAAGCGCACTGAGTGATCCCAGAAAGGAACCAACCGGCGTGCGCGCGGCACCAACAATGACGACTTCGCGTACATCTTCGGCCATATCTCTGTCCTCCTCTCGAATCTTCCCGGATCAGGTGCAGCATCTCCCTGTGGGCCGGGAGAAGAAGTATACCAGATCACCGGCCAAAGAAGCATTCCCTATCCCCGATCAGGGTGGGTCAATGTGAACCCAGCTGTAAGGGAACCCTCCTCGTCCATTCGCTCTCTGTGATATATACTATGGACGTCCGCCGAATCTCATAGCGGGGGTTCCGCGGGAGTCGGTCAGGGCGGCAATATCTCAGAGAGACGAACGACCGAAGCTTGGCGAAGACTCGCGTGAAATCGCCCTGATCGACGGGGGTTCGAAACCGCTTTCGAGGAGGGCAGCATGGGATATTGCGATGAGTGCAGGGATGAGACTCGATGGCTCACCGTGTCGCAAGCCGCTCAGCTCGTACAGCGCTCCGAACGGACGATCTATTACTGGATCGAGCGGGGATTCCTCCACATTCGAATCTTGCCCAGTGGTCGAGGCCGACGCATTTGTGAACGTTCGCTGCTTCAAAAACCGATGGAAGAAGACGAAGAGGAACACCCCTCTCGATTATAGAACCTTATAGCGGGCCCGTCAGGTCGCCAAGGAGTGATCACTGGTCACGAGCATGTCACCTCAACGTCATGGCACTGCCCTCGGTCGCCCGGCCACTTGCGCAACCATGGTGAAAAAAGTGTGAAATACCCTGCAACGACCTGCAACGACGTGAAAGACAAAGTGAACGGCGTTTGATATAATAGGATCGTGTTAATCTGTCTATGCCTCGGAGGATGTGGCCATGAAGCGAGGAGGGCAGTTACGAGGAGATAGACTCGCGAGGAGATTTTGTCTCGGCATTCTCATTCTCGGGGCCATGCTGATTGGGGGAAATGACACGTTGACCTCGCCTCAATCATCTGAGCGCGTCGTCGGGGGCACTGTTTCGCTTCCGACGGGGAATTGGACGCAGATTTCGCATCCGGGGTGGATCGAGGATGCTCCTGTTAACGTATATGGAGTGCTCACCAAACCTGATCGAGGATTGACCATCACGGCGACGCTGATTCAGAACCTGACGAATAAGACGGTGACGGCAGTGAAACTAGCCTGGTATATCCTGTCCGAGCAAACGGGGAACAAAGTATTGCGCTCGGGTGAAACTCCTCTCATCGGAATTCCTCAGGGGATTCCACTGCACAGCTTGGATCCGTTAAACGAACCCTACCCGATACGGAAAGAAATCTCCTCACGGGGAGGAATACCACCGAAGACTACAGGTACGATCGAGTACGACGTCGTCTCTTTTGCGAATGAAGCACCGCATTTGAGCCCATCAGGGTCACTCACCGGTGACTATCACATTGTTGTCTTCGTTGCCCAAGCACACTTTGATGATGGAACTATCTTTGATTCCGGTATCGATGCCTCATTCGTCATCCTCCCAGATGAATGGTGGGATCAAGGTGGAGGACAGTCGCCTTGCCGGAATTGCCCCAATCAGGTTTGCCAGTTCAGCTCCAGGTATAACTGCTACCAGTGTGTATCAAGCCCTTGTCAAGGCTGCCAGGTACAAAGTTGCGGTGCTTGTCTGAATGTGGCGTGCTCGCGCTGAGCATCGCGCTTGCTGATCCAGATTTCACATCCGTGTCAGCCCGGTCTCCAATGCCTGTGTCAATATTAGTCTTCCGAATCGCGGCATGCACTTCACCGATCTCCTCCTGATAGGGCTCTGACGCCCATTCGGCGACTGCTCGGCGGGTCGGAGAAACCGTCAGGTCGCATTACCGCCACGATTCCATGAGCTTCAACGCCTCTCACAAAGGATTCTGAAAAATGGAAAACTCTTTGCCTGCTCCTTCCCCATGGAATATAATATGTGCGTCAAGAGGACGAGAGTCGAGTATGGTCAGCAACAAGTGAGTGTGTCGAGGCGAAGATATCATGTGCTCTGGCGTGACCGGGAGGCCGTTCAGTGTACTTGGAGGCTGATGACGAAAGCGAATCGTTGACCTCTTGACCCACGAAGATGGAGCACTGAACCACTCGCCCTATGGGAGACCGATAGGGTCTCTTTGGCGCGCGGCAGTGGTTGGAAGGAGGGGGTTTATGGCAAGCATACTGCTTGTAGATGATGAACCGAATATCCGTTTCTTCTACTCGGATGTTTTAACCGAGCGGGGTCATCGGGTCTATGAAGCGGCGTCGGGTGATGAAGCCATGCACGTCATCGCCGAGAAATCTCCCGATCTGGTGGTTCTCGATATCAAGCTCGCCTCCGAAAATGGTCTCCACCTGCTACAGCACATTGTGCGAGACTATCCCGACGTCCCGGTGATCCTTCTGACAGCATACATCTCGTTTCAGGACGATTACACGTCATGGCTCGCTCATCAGTATATTCTCAAGTCGAACGATCCGAGCGAATTTCTCCAAGCCGTTGATGAAGTTTTGAGGACATCCCAATGGCAGGCATCAGCGGGGGCGTGACGGCGATGTGACTTCCCCGGCGGCCGGAATACCTGAACTCGTGGAGATGGAGTATGACCAAACGAAGAATCCTTCTCGTCGAGGACGAGGAATTGTTGCGCTGGTCACTGAAGACGAAAATCGAACAATGGGGATACCGGGTCATCGAAGCGGAGACGGCGACCGAGGCACTGAAACGCTATGCCGAGCACCAACCAGCCTTGACCCTCCTGGACATCAAACTCCCGGATGGCACGGGCATTGAGTTACTGAAAGAAATCAAAGCGAAAGATCCTGACTCTGCGGCCATCATCATCACTGCTCACACGACAATCGATAATGCCGTGGCCGCCCTGCGTCTGGGGGCATTCGATTTCATCTGCAAGCCCATCAACTACGATGAACTCCGCGCCTCGATAGCCAATGCCCTGGAACACAGACATCTCCGGGACAGACTGCGACGCGTTCATTCCTACCATAAGAAGCGCTTCAGCCTGGATATGATCGTGGGGGAGTCGCCCCAGATGCGGGAGTTGCTGGAGGTGGTGCGGCGGGTGGCCGAGAGCGAGGCCTCCTGTGTGGTGTTGCAAGGCGAGTCGGGGGTGGGCAAGGATCTGATGGCCA
>JALSQX010000034.1 GCA_026985075.1 Blastocatellia bacterium
TGGCAGTCTTCGCACAGTGTGAGTAACTGTTCGGCGAAGCACCTTGCAGATTCTTGCGGCTTCATGACCGACACTTGCGCGCATGAAGACGAAGCGCAGCAAGGAGATGCAGGAGTGGTTCGAGTTCGCTGAGCAGTCGGGCTGGACGCTCGCGGACGTAGCGGAGGCGGCCGGAATAGCGACGAGCACGGCGGTGTGGTGGAAGCGGCGGCTGCGCGATGACGGGAGCCTGTCGTGCGCGAGTGCGCGCGGCTTCGTCGAGCTTGTCGCCGAGCCGGAGCCGGAGGCCGAGAGTGCTGCTCTGCGAACCGAGGCCGCCATCGTCCTTCCTAGCGGGCTACGGATCGAGCTGGGCGCAAACGCATTTGTGATCGCCGAGATAGTTCGACGGATCGAGCAATGCTAGCGCTGCCCGCGAACACGAAGATCTGGTTGGGCCTCGAGCCCGTCGACATGCGCAAGTCGTTCGATGGGCTCTGCGGGGTCGTGCTCGGGAGTTTGGACGGAGATCCTTACAGCGGTGACGTCTTCGTGTTCTTCAATCGCCGCCGAACGCTGGTGAAGTTGATGCTCTGGGACGGCAATGGGTTCTGGCTCTTCTACAAGCGTTTGGAGCAGGGAACGTTCGAAGATCTGCGCGCTACGCACGCGGGCAACACGGTACGAATCAATCGCGCGAAGCTCGCGATGTTGCTCGAAGGAATCGACATGAAGAAATCACAGTTCCGCAACCATTACGTGCGCTCCATACGTATTGGTGGCGGCGATGGGGAAACGCGAGACAATCAACGTAGAGCTTCCGGATGATCCAAAGATCCGCGCGTTCGTTGATGGACTTCTTTCCACCAACGAGTCCCTGCGTGATCGCGTTCGCGAACTCGAACGCATGGTCTTCGGACCGAAGAGCGAGAAGGGACTCACCACGTTCGACGTCACGCAACAGGGCCTACTGCCCTTTGTTGAGTTTCTCGAAGCGCGTCGACGCCTCGAAGAAAATTCG
The DNA here is from genome assembly GCA_026985075.1 of Blastocatellia bacterium. Classification (GTDB taxonomy): domain Bacteria; phylum Acidobacteriota; class Blastocatellia; order HR10; family J050; genus J050. The sequence goes on from JALSQX010000034.1 coordinate 1,001, forward strand.
GCGAGTGACCCGGACACGGTGCTGGTTCCGGCGCACAAGCGGAAGAAGCACGGTCGCCGTGCCGAGTTCCCGGAGTACCTCCCGCGTCACCGTACGGAGCACTTGCTCTCGGCAGCAGCTCGCCAGTGCTGCGCCCAAGACATGCGGCGCATCGGTTTCGAAGAATCGAACGAACTCGAGCGCATCGAGTACTGCTATGTCCGCGTGAACGCGCGGGAGAAGTGCATCTGCGACGAGTGCGGATCGATGCGGATGGCCGAAGGTCCAGAGCGGATCTTCGATCGCTGCCTTCTCGGCACGAACTTCGTCGCCAACTTGATCTACGAGCGTTTCTCAAACCACGTGCCGTACGCACGTTTCGAGAAGAAGCTCAAAGACGAGGGGCTGGCTCTTTCCCGCAGCGTCATCTGCGAGTCTGTGTTGCGCGCCGCGGACCTGCTGGAGCCCGTCCACAACGCCCTGCGCACGCATGTCCTCGCTGCGGAACTCGTTCAGTCAGATGACACCGAGATTCTCCAGCGAAACGGCAATAAGAAGGGGCGCAAGAAGGTCTGCTTCTGGGTGTACCGGAGCGACGGTCGCGGCGCATTCTTCGAACTGACGGACAAGCGCTCGAGAGACGGGCCGGCTTCGGTGCTCGCTGAATTCAACGGCCTGTTACAGACTGACGGACACAAGTGCTTCAAGACGCTGCATGACGGGATTACGTGTGTTGGGTGCTGGGCCCATGCACGCCGAAAGTACGTGGCCGCGATCAAGGGCGGAGACAAGCTAGCCGAGGAGGGCTACGAGTTGATCCAGAAGGTCTTCATGGTCGAACGAGAACTCTCCGGCCTCGGGGATTCAGCCGAAGACCGAGAGGAGCGTCGCCGAGTCCGCCAGGAACTCTCGAAGCCACTGATCGACGAACTCGGTGAGTGGATCCAAGTTCACAAGCTCTCCCCTCCGCGTGGGGCCAAGTCCCTGTTCATGAAGGCAATCACCTACACCAACAACCAGTGGGAACCGCTCACACGGTTCCTCGACGACGGACGGATCACCGACATCACAAACAATGCGTCCGAGCGAGGGCTGCGTGGTCCGGTCGTCGGTCGAAAGAACTGGCTATTCTTCGGCAACGAAGAGGGTGCCCGGCGCAGCGCGATCTTGCTCAGCCTCGTGCAAACCTGCCGGGAACTCGGCATCAACGCGAAGCTCTACATCGCCGACGTCCTACGCAGGCTCTCAACGACGCAGTCGTCGGAGATCGAAACGCTGCTTCCCTCGCGCTGGAACGAACTCTACGCGGACGCGGCACATGCGGCCTACGCGCGCGAGTTGGCAGAGGTTGGCCAGGCAGCCGCGCCGGTCGCCTGAACGCGGAACCTCGCGCCTTGAGCCCGCCGACAACGGCAAGGTGCTTCACCGAACAGTTACGGATGGTGCTCTCCCCGAAACAACCACAGCCTCCCGCGCTCGCCATGAGCATCGCAGTCGCTCCTACGGCAGCGATCGTCCCCAGGACACCGTTGCCGCGCACGAGGCATATTCGCCCACCGGGGCCAAATCAGCAGCAGCGTCCAGACCACTCCTTCAACAACGCAGGTTGCCTACCCTACGCATAGCTGGGCTTCGATCATCGTGTGCGTACAGACGGTGCCACTCCCCCGGCTTCTTCTTCGTGCCTTCCCTTGGACAATTCTCGAGAGCCTGCTTGGAGCACGCAGCCCCTGGGACCAGCCGAATCACGGGGTCTGTCAGACCCGACGCCCGCTCGCCTGGTTTGCCATCACAACTATGTG
>JALSQX010000035.1 GCA_026985075.1 Blastocatellia bacterium
CTTGCCCGAAAACCCAATATTCCTTGCCCGAAAACCCAATATTCCTTGCCCGAAAACCCAATATTCTTTGGACGCTCTTGCCCGAAAACCCAATATTCCTTGCCCGAAAACCCAATATTTCTTGCCCGAAAACCCAATATTCCTTGCCCGAAAACCCAATATTCTTCGGACGCTCTTGCCCGAAAACCCAATATTTCTTGCCCGAAAACCCAATATTTCTTGCCCGAAAACCCAATATTTCTTGCCCGAAAACCCAATATTTCTTGCCCGAAAACCCAATATTCCAAGGGCAAAAAATCGGCCTCCAAGAGGCCGATAAGGAGGGGTGAGGAGGGCGAAAAACAGAGCTTCCACTGCTGGCGTGAACAGTGTCCCGCCCCCAAAAGGCGGGATAGAGAGAGCGAAAAACAGAGGCGTCGACAGAGGCTGAATCTGGCCGCCGATTCGATCGACCGGCCCCCCGCTCTCGTGCGGGGAGACGCCGCGCAGCGTGCGGGCTCATGGTGCCCAACATGCCGTCATATGTGTTCCTCTGAGGGACGGTGGCAAAGGAGTTCCATGTCTTCATTGGCATCGTCTCTGTGGCCCGTCACCTGCGTTCCCGTGAGGGATGGACGTCAAAGAGAGTGAGCAATGCCGCGCATGAAGGCATCGTCATTCCTCGTCGAGCGATTTCAGCGCCGCCGTCAGAGCACGAGCAATCTCGCCCTTGGAGGCCTTCTGTTTGGTGAATCGCACCCGCACGGTGAACCGGGGCGTCGTGTAGTGAAATTCGAAGGGTCGCGTCCTCGAGGAGAGTGAACGGGATGAGCGAGCCACTTTTCTCATGGTTCGCACATCGTGGCCGCGATGAGCCAGCCGATCCAGTAGAGCGCGCATCCCCGTTTCCGTTTTCTGCTGGGCCAGCAGGATGAGGGCCTCGCGGGCGATGATGCCTCGTTGGGCGCACAACCGCCGTACTGATGGGGGAATGCGAGTGAGGCCCAGCGTCTTGGTCACGTAGCTGCGACTCTTGGCCACCAGGTCGGCGATCTGTTGATGGGTGAGATGGAATTTATCGACCAGCACCCGGAATGCCTCGGCCTCTTCAAACGGCGTGATGTCCTCGCGTTGAAGATTCTCCACGAGTTGATGATAAAGACGGTCTCGCTCATTCAATTCATCGAGGATGAGACAGGGCACATAGGCTAGGCCCGCTCGTTGAGCAGCCCGATAGCGGCGCGCGCCGGTGACGATGACGAATCGGTCCGACTCTCGATGATAGGTTACAGTCAGCGGCTGAAGGACGCCATGTTGCGCAATGGAATGGGCCAATTCGCGGAGGGATTTCTCCGAGAACGCCTTTCGGGGTTGCGCCGGATCCGTTGTCAGGCGCTCGATGGGAATCAGTCGCGCTCCTTTCAGCCGCTCGGTGCCTTCAAGACCGGACGTCGACAGATCGATGGCCCTCTGGGGCGCTCTCTCTGCCACGGGAGCAGGCGCGAAGGCGGCTTCTGCCAGGCGCTTGAACGTGTGGTGCTTATCCATAAGCTCTCCTCGTCATCAGTCACGGCCAGAACGAGCCGCTCGCTGACGCCGATGAAAAGCCCGCTGGGAGATCTCGCGGGCGAGTTGCCGGAAGGCGTCGGCTTGAACGGACGTGGGATGATAGCTGGTCAGGGGCCGCCGCATGCTGGCCGATTCGGGATATTTCACGCTATTGCGGATGATGGTCTGAAAAACGTCGGCACCATACCGCTCCAGAAGGACCTCCTTGTAGGTTTGTTCCAGCTTCCGCCGCCCGTCATATTTGTTGATCACGTATCCGAGAAGGCGAAGCTGAGGATTGGCGCGACGGCGCACTCTTCGGATCATCTCCAGGACATAGGTCGTGCCACGGGCGGCCCACTCCTGGCACTCCACGGGAATGATCACGCCGTCGGCGGCTACCAGTGCGCTCAGCGTCATCAACCCCGGGTGGGGCGGCGGATCGAGCAGAATGAGGTCGTAGTGATTGACTTCTCTGAGCTTGTCGGCAAGATAGTACTGAGCCTCGGGGTCGCCGGCCAACTGGAACTCGATGCGGCTCAGGTCGAGGTTGGCCGGCAAAATATCGATATTCGGGAAATCGGTAGGCTGAATGGCCGTGCTGGTCGGGCGATCGGGATCGATGAGAATATGATAAAGCGTGGTGGGCACGTTGTAGATGTTCTTGAGGAACGCCGACGAGAGATTCCCCTGTTGATCGAGATCGACGACGAGCACCTTCCGTCCCCACTCGGCAAACGCGCCGGCGAGATTGTGAACGATGGTGGTCTTTCCGACGCCGCCCTTGATCGTGGCAATGGCCAGCTTATAGCTCATAGGCCCTGCTGCCATCAGTGAATCCTGCAGATTCCAGTTTATACTCGTTGCATTGATTTGTAAACAAAAAACTGATGGCGGGCGAAAGCATCCTGGCCTTCTGATCGATGGGGAGCGAACGATTGTGCTCCAGCCGGCGCTTTTGCTAGTATCTGCGTTTCATGGGCGCCGACAAGAGGAGGTCATTAGTGAGGCGGCTGGTTGATCGCGTCCCAGCGCAATCGGCGTCCGGGTGGGACGCGGCCATTCACGGATTCCTCGTGCTCTTCTGCCTGTTTGCCCCTCATTCGATTGCCCTCACTCAGGGAGCCTTCTATACGGCGCTGGCGCTCTGGCTGGTGAAGATCCTGTGGCGCCGCCAATGGCCTCGGAGTTCATCCCGGCTGGATGTTCCGATTGGATTGTTCGTGGGATTGACCGTGCTCTCATCGATTTTCTCTTATGAGCCCACCGTCAGCCTGAAGAAGCTGGGGAGCGTGAGCCTCGTGCTCATCGTCTTCCTCGTCGTTCATCAGGTGCGCTCGCTCCGTTGGGCGAAGATGCTCGTCCTCATGATGGTCGCGTCCTGCCTCATTAATGTCGGCTACGTATTCTGGGAGAAAGTCCGCGGTCGCGGCCTGCAGATCGTCCAGCTCTCGCCGAAGAGTCCGCTCGCCGAAGCGGGACTGAGACCGGGAGATGTGATCCTCGAAGTCGATGGGCGGGTGGTGCATTCGCTCGCCGAGTTGATGAACCCGTCGGCTGGCAAGCGCCGCGTCACCCTCTTTGTGTATCGCCCGGAGATCTACTTCCGACGAACGTTACCCGTTGGATCGTGGGCGACGGCCGGCGATCTGGGCGTGCAGGTTCGCCGATGGCGTCGATTTCGCGCTGCCGGATTCTACGGGTGGAACTACTTCACCTATGCCGAAGTCCTGCAGCTTCTGGCGGCGGTGGCGTTCGGCCTCCTGTTGGAGGTTCAGAGAAAGCGTTCGTGGATCTTCATCCTGTTGGCCATCGCCGTGGTGGCGATGGGAGGGGCGATCATTCTGACGGTCACGCGCGCCGTGTGGGTGGCGTTTGCGCTCGCCGTGCTGGTGATGTCGCTCCGGGCGATGCATCGTCGAGCCGTGCTTCTCGTCTTGGTGGTGGGCTTGGTGGTCGCTCCGTGGGCCGTGAAGATTCTCCACCAGACCCGGGGCCAGCCATTCTTCTCGCTTCGCGAGCCGAGCATCGCTTATCGGCTCGCCATCTGGTCTGAGGGGATCGATCTGTTGCGGCGTCGCCCCAGACATCTGCTGGTGGGCATCGGCATGGACAGTCTGAAGTATCGATGGCGCGAGTGGGGGCTCTTTGAGGGAGGGCGCTTGCCTCTCGGTCACATGCATTCGACGCCGTTACAAATCGCCCTGGAACGCGGCCTCCCGGCGCTGCTCTGTTTCGTCTGGTGGTTCGGCGTTTATCTGGCGCTGCTCTGGCGGTTGACCGATCGGCGGAGGGCCTCGCTCGACTGGGTGGGGCGGGGAATCGCGCTCGGGCTGTTTGGCGGAACGGTGGGGTTCCTGCTCAGTTCGCTCGTCCACTATAATTTTGGCGATTCGGAAGTGGTTATGGTCGTCTACTTTTTGATGGGCATCGCCGTCGTCATGGGCCGCGGTGCTGAGGAGTGTGGCGCCACTGGAGGGTGAGATGTGCGACGTCGCACATCTTGGGCTATGGTCCTGAGATTAATGGACTTGTGGTCAAATCGGCGGCCTTCACGGAGAGCAACCTCGGTATGCGGAGGCGAACTCGTTCGATGGGTCAGTGCACAAATTTAACTCGTTTGTCTTGAAATGGTTAGAGTGAATGTGCGACGTCGCACCTGGAGAGCGAGGGGCGGGGGAGCAAGCAGGTGACGCTGCCGCCGCCCCACCGGCTTCCTGGAGAGAATGCCGCGCTCGGCTCTCAACGGCCATCACGGCGTTCGCTGCCCATGGTGTCGCGGGCGCTTTGCCAGGTTGGTCAAAGGGCGTATAATTGGGGGAGGGATTGGAACATGGAACAGGAGCCTCGATTCGCTAGCCGGGGAGAAACCGTGGAGCTGACGGGAGGACTTTCGTCAAAACGTCCTTCATCCCGCTCGTGGTGGGCCGGTTGGGTGAAGGCTCACAAGAGGACCTTGGCCATTGTGGGTTTGGGTATCCTGCTGGTTGGGCTGTGGCTCATCTCTGAAGTGAGAACGTATCGGGCGCTGGACGATCTCGCCAGTCAGCTTCAGCAACAGCAACATGCGCTCGCCAACCTGCGCGCGCGGATGGCTCAACTCGGCCGGGAGATCAAATCGACGCGGGCCATCTTGGAAGGGGAGACGGGCCTGATCGGCCGGATCGCCACGACGTATAGTCCGAGCGTCTGTCTCATCGAATGCACCTATCGATTCATCGAGCGGGGGACGGGCAAGCTTCTTCGAGAGGCGCAGACGCCTCATACGGGGATCACGCTGTTTCAGGGCGATACGAAGTTTCAGGCCAGCGTCGAAGGGATGGGGCCGCCGGTGGAGGAGACGATCATCGGCACGGGATTCTTGATTGGACGGGGTCTCATTTTGACCAACCTCCATGTCGTTCGCCCCTGGTGGAAGGATGAACTGGCCGAGCAAATTCTCAGCCGAGGATTCCTCCCGCGCCTGCGCCTGTTGAGCGCGTACTTCCCGAGCGAGAGCGAGCCGTTCCATCTGGAGATCATCGGCGCTTCGGAAGATTATGATCTGGCCGTTTGTCGCTTCAATCAGCGGAGTCTGTCGGTGCCAACCCCGCCTTTAGCGGGCCGCAATGTCAAGTTACAGGTCGGGCAATCGGTGGTGCTGCTCGGGTATCCGGCCGGGGTTGAAGCGTTATTGGCGCGATTGGATGACAATGTAGCCCAAGCGATCATCAACTCCACCTCGCTCCAGGTGATCGAAGTCACCCGCGAGTTAGCCCTTCGGGGATTGATTCGCCCGTTGCCCACGCAGGGGCACATCACGGCTCTTCTTCCCACCCGCATCATTCACGATGCCGCGACGGCCAGCGGAAGCTCGGGCGGCCCGCTATTCAATCGCGACGGCGTGGTCGTGGGCATCAATTATGCCATGTTCACCGAGTTCTCCGCCTCCAATTTCGCCATCCCCGTGGGGGTGATTCGTGATTTCCTTCGCCAGCAGGGCATCATGCCGTAGTCGGCGGACGGGCGCGGAACGACCGGGAGATCATTGGCTGGGGAAGGGAAATAGTGTACTATTGGTGCTCGCCGGTCAGGCGTTCACAATCCACATCCGGGAGGAGATCCATGAGCACACGAATTGCGGACTCAGCACTTCGAGGAGACAGCCAGCCCGCGCTCCACAGAGGGCCGGTGGGGTTCAGGCGCATTTTCCCCCTGGCGGTGCCGCTGGGGCTGGGGGCTCTGTTCGTTCTCGCTCAGTGGCAGGGGATCATTCCTCAGCTCAGCACCGAGACCGGGCTCGTGACGCTGGCGCTCGTCAGCTACCTGGCCGCCTCGGTGCTCTCGGTGATGTTCGTCATTCAGCGAGAGCCTCTGCTGGAGAGAGTGACCATCGTGATGGCTGCCGTGGGCTTGGGAGCGAATGTCGCGGCATGGGGGACGCGGGGTCTCATTGCGCAGCATTATCCGTTGACCAATCTCTATGATACGGCGCTGGCGCTCGGCGTGACGACGGCGGCCGCCACGCTGGTGATGGCCGCCACGTATCGGCATCGGTTCGTCAGCACGATCACGCTTCCCGTGGCCGCCATGTTTCTCATCCTGGCCAGCCTCTACGGGAATCAGCTCACCGAGATGCCCCCGGTCCTGGTCAGTTACTGGCGCCCCATTCACGTCAGCATTGCCATGACCGCCTATGGCGTCTGTGCGCTGACCTTTGCCCTGGGCCTTCTCTATCTGCTCAAAGATGGCATGAAAACGGAGACGTTGGGTCTGTTCGTGATGCTGGTGCCGTTATTGACCTACGTCTTTCTCTCCGGTGGGCGGATCCTCACCGATGGGGCGTTTGAGATCAGCCTCCTCATTCACGGGTCGCGCATCCCGGTCAATGAGGCCAACACCGAATTCCTCCGGGCCACCATCCCCTATGTGGGCCAAGTGTTCCGGCTGGCCCTGGTCGGTTCATTGGCCGTGATTCTTTGTTTCGCGGGCTATCTCATCGCGCAGCGAGAGACACTGAAAGCAGTCGGCCATTGGCTCGTCCGGGGGCTCCTGATCATCCAAGCGGCGGGATTAGGCCTTTTGTTCTATGAGATGAAGGTCGCCTCACCGGTCGATCTCATCGTGCCCGGCCAGCGGGCATTGATCCCGGCGGCATGGTTGAATCAGTTCGGTCCGCAGCTCGAGTTGCACTATCGAGGGAACCCGGTGGGCATCGCCTGCATTGTCGTGGCCGTGGCCGTGACCGCTTTCCTTGCTTTCTTCGCCTGGAAGCGAGAGCGCATCCTGGAGGCCGTCCCGTCCCTGAGCACGCTCGACGACCTGACGTACAAAGCGGTGAGCGTCGCTTTTCCTCTTCTCGTGCTCATGACCATTACCGGGGCCGTGTGGGCCAACGAGTCCTGGGGGCGATACTGGGGTTGGGATCCCAAGGAGATGTGGGCGTTCATCACCTGCTTGATCTATGCCGTCTTCCTCCATACCCGCATCGTGCACGGGTGGAAAGGGAGAAAAACGGCTCTGTTCGCCGTGGTGGGATTCATCTCCGTGATCTTCACCTATCTCGGCGTGAGCTTCATCCTGCCCGGCCTCCATTCCTACGCCACGTTGTAGATGGGGCGAGGAAGCCCTGGCGGTTGTCGGAGCGGGGCGCCATCAGACGTGATGTGGCCCGCTTGGCCGTCAGGCGGGCCCGGTATTTTTCGGCCAATTCCGTCGCCTGGGGAATGGCGTCTAGTGCTTTGAGAAGCTGGAGGTCGATCTCATTGAGCGCTTGCGCGGCCGTCTCCAGTCCATAAGCGGCGGTGGCCACCTCGAATCGAATGTACACGCGGGCGAACTCTCGATTCTTCTCGATGGTTGCTGCCGAGATGTGAAAGTCGCGCCGGTGAGCCAGGACAAACTGGGCAAAGGCGTCGAGCACGGCGTCGGTGATCCGATATTCCTGGTCGCCGAGGACGTGATGGAACTCGATCTTCTCCACCCGATAGGCCTCCAGACCCGGGATTAACCCGGCGACCAGTTCGCGGGCGAAGGCGAAAATCGCTCCTTGCAGGCGAACCTGATCCTCGGTCAACTGGGTGGCGGGAACGATGATATCGGGTGTGATCCCTCCACCGCCGTAGAAGGTGCGGCCCGATTCGGAGTGGAAAGCGGGTCCCGATCGAGGCGGGGCCGTGGACGGCGATGGGCGCGCGCCAGGGCGATGTCGCGCGTAGTAGTCGTAAAAAGAGAGATTATCGTATGTGCGCTGAATCAATCGGCCGCTCGGCGTGAGGTATTTGGCCGTGGTCAAGGTCAATCCAGCCCCGAAGGGGAGCGGCATGATGGTTTGAACCAGGGCCTTGCCGAACGTGGGTTCTCCGACGACGAGCCCCCGATCGTGCTCCTGGATCGCCGCCGTGACGATTTCCGAGGCCGAAGCCGTGTTCTCGTTCACCAGGACGAGCAGGGGGGTCAGATTGGGATGGGGGTTCCGCGAGGTGTAGACCTTCTGACTGGCGCGGCTCTTCTGAGTGAGAATGACCTGTCCCTGGGCGAGGAATTTCTCTGCCGTTCGCACGGCCTGATCGAGGAGACCGCCTTGATTATTCCGCAGGTCCAGGATGAGCGCCTTCATGCCCTGGGATTCCAGGCGACTCAGAGCCCGAGTGAGTTCCTCGTCAGTGGTCGTGTTGAACCCGCGTTGCAGGCTGACGTAGCCGACATCTCCCTGAAGGAGATAGGCGCTGGAGATGCTGGGCAGAGGGACGGCGTCGCGGACCAGTTTGACCGTGCGCGGCTTTTTCTCGCCGGCGCGCAGAATCTGCACTTCGACGGCCGTCCCTCGTGGGCCGCGCAGCCGCGCCGACACCTGAGCCGAGGGCCAGCCTTCGATCGACTCGCCGTTGATGGCCACGATTTGATCTCCATAGCGGAGCCCGCCGCGATAGGCCGGCGTATCGGGGAATGGAGCGAGGATATACACTTTCCCGTTCCGCGTGCCGATGGTGGCGCCGATGCCGAAGTATTGACTGGTCTGCTCGATACGAAACCGGGCGAACTCCCGCTTGTCGTAGTAGTGGGAGTGCGGGTCCAACGTATGGAGCATTCCCAGGATGGCCATCTTCGTGATCTGCTCATAGTCGAGCTTGTCGGCATAGTGCTCTTCGAGCAAAACGACGGCATCGGCGAAATCGCGCAGGATGGCACTCTCATCGGTTCGCGCCGGATCCCCGGTCGCGGGTGATGGCGATGAAGCGAGCAGGGCCCCCAGCGCCAAAAGAGCGAGGAATATCTTCGAGGCTCGTTTCATAGGCGCACTCTATTACGGCGTTCTCCTACGGACCACCGATCTATTAAATCACACCGGGGCCAAACAGGGAAGGGACGTTTACCGGCGAGGCGATCCAAGGGCTGTGCTCCACAATGCGCACGCTCCCACTACTGGGGTGGCATTTCTTCTTGAATGATGTGTTTCAGCTCCTGGCGGAGCTTCTCGATCTCCTTGATCTTGGATTCGATGCGCTCAAAGAGAGCCGCCTGGGCCTTGATCCCCTCGCTGATCAGGAAGGCGGCGCTTTCGGAACGACTCTTGAAAATACCCGTCTCGACGAGTTGATCAATGCGCTTCAGCGCTTCATCATTGACGCGCACCATGAGGGGGAAATCGCGACCGGCGAGCGCCCGTTCCACGGCCTTGGAGATGGATTCGGGGATCTTCGCGGCGAACTCCCTGACCGATGCCGCCAGGTCGTCGATCGCCGTTTCCACGCGCCCGGTGGGCTCCTCGGTCGATTCGGCTTTCCGGACCTCGATCTGGGTCTGGTCCGGTTCTTCGGGTCTTTCTTCGATAGTGACGTCGGGCTCTTTCATAGATGCTTCCCTCACCAGTGATCACATCCACCCGAACAGTGTATCACCTCCCGGAGAGAAGTCAATGTCCCGTTCCGGCGCGGCGCTCCCGGTGAAGCCGGGCAACGAGATTATTGGCCAGGAGTAAACTCTCGAACGTCCCCGCATCGGTCCACCAGCCATCGAGAATATCGTAGGTCATCTGGCCGCGCGCGATGTAGGTGTTGTTGACGTCGGTGATCTCCAACTCGCCTCGCTGGCTGGGCGTCAGTCCGCGGATGATGTCGAAGACCTGAGCGTCGTAAAAGTAAATCCCCGTCACGGCGTAGGGCGAGGCCGGGGTGGCCGGCTTCTCCTCGATACGCACGAGGCGTCCATTCTCGATGACCGGAACGCCGAATCGCTGTGGGTCGGGGACTTCCTTGAGCAAGATCTTGGCGCCCGAGCCCTGCTCGAGGAAGCTCTCCACATATCGAGAGATGGATTTCTCGATGATGTTATCGCCGAGAATGACGCAGAGCAGACCGCCATCGGCAAAGTGCTCGGCCAGACCGAGCGCCTCGGCGATGCCTCCTTCTCCCTCCTGATAGGTGTAGTGGACGTGATGAAGGCCGAATTCCTTGCCGTTTCCCAGAAGGCGCAGAAAATCGCCGGCGTTGTTCCCGCCGGTGACGATCAAAATATCTCGGATGCCCGCCTCCACCAGGGTCTGGATGGGATAGTAAATCATCGGTTTGTTATAGACCGGCAGCAGGTGCTTGTTGGTCACCTTGGTCAACGGATAGAGCCGCGTCCCCAGTCCACCGGCCAGGACGACGCCCTTGATGTGTTTCGCCATAGCCGAAGCTCCTCGGTTCCTCGCAGTGTGAGGGCGTTATTTATCACAGAGCGAGGGCGAGCGCAAGAGCGCGCGCTCGCCAGGGTGCTCATCTGACGGCGATGCCCGATGGACGGGCTCGGTCGTTCCCGAGGTCGAAGGGCGAGGCCTCGATCTCGACCAGTCGCCGGCGCGCGAGCCGGAGGACGTGGAGGGCGTGCTCTCTGACGTCGGCGGCGAGGGCGAACGTTCCATTCGGATCGATGGCGATGGGCCGCAGGGTCTCCCCAGCGGTGGGAAACGGCGAGCGGGGATCTCGTTGCAGACTGCCGTTGAAGCCGATGCGGTAAAGATACACGCCGGCCTCTCCGGGCGCCGTTCCCAGCAGGAATTTCCCGTTGGGAGCGATGGCCAATCCGTGCAGAGCTCCACTCGATGAGCCCGGAAAAGGGGAACCGACAAGGGGCGTCAGGTCGCCTTGCGCCGAGAGACGAAATCCGACAATCCCATCGGCCTCGGGACCCGTGGCGTAAAGAAATCGATCCTCTGGCGTGATGACCGAGGTCTGAAGCGGCCACTCGGTTGGACTCTCGGCCAGCGGCGTCACTGCCCCTTCGGGTTCGATCCGGTACACGCTCACGGCATTCTCGCCCACGATGAACAACAGTTCGCCCGTAGAATTCACCATCAACGCCGCCGGTTCTCGTAGTGGGCGCACATCAAAGGGCGAGCCGGGAAGCGGAAGCAATCGCCCATCCGAAGCGATAGAGAAGACGCCGAGATCTCCGGAAATGAAATGGCTCACGAAGAGGAGCGTTCCTTGGGGATTGGTGGCCAGAGCCACCGGAAGCCGACCGCCCGTCTCGAAGGGAGACCCCTCGACGAGCGTGAGCGATCCATCGGCATGGATGTCAAAGACGCTGATCGTATCGCTCGCCGTATTGCACACGAAGAGGAGATCCTTCGTGGACCAGATGGTGGCGTTGGAGAAGACTCTGAACACCGAGGCTCGCCCACCATCGCCTCCGGTGGGAAAAGGAGAGCCAGGGATGGAACTGAGCTTCCCTTCGGAATCCATCCGAAAGGCCGAGACGGTGTTCGGGCGGGTCTCGTTGTTGACGTAGATGAACGGAGCCTGAGCCGGAGCGGGCTTCATCAAGAGCCAGACCGCCAGCGACAGCAGATAACCGAACCACGGAGAAGACGTTCCCATAACTGCTGATTTCATGACGCATCCTCCTTCATAGCTCGTTTTCATCTTTCCAGTGTGGACCGTGGTGGCCATGAGCGACTCCCTCGAAAATGTAGCGCAAGATGGCATCTGGCGCTACTCACTCCTTTGGTGCGGTCCGCAAAGCGATGAGCGACTTCCACGAAGACGGAGCGCGGGATGGCATCTTGGGCTCCATCCTCAAACGGGGCCAAGCCAATGAGAGGGATGAACGCCTCCCTCAAGGCCAGAGCTATGCCACCGGCCTCACTCCGGATCGAAGCCGAGAAGTTCCCAGTCCTTGACTTCCACCCAGGCCACGTGCCGCTCAAATGCCCGCAGCGCGCGCTCCAGATCGTTGTGCGCCTCATCCTCGGCGAGCTCCACATCCCCGCTCCCGTTCCTGGCGCCAAACTCGATCGTCACCCGCAACCGAGCATAGAGCGGCACATCTTTCTGGCGCCCATAGCGACTCATCATCAGCTCAGGCATCATCGGCCGGAAAGAATCCGCCGCACTCGTCCAACCACACCGGATCGAAGTTGAACGGCCAAAAGAACCACCCGTTTCTCACAGCATGTGGGTCGCATCGCAGCTCAAATGGTGGGTCAAGGACATGGGATTCATCGTCGCCATCGGCTCTCACCATGTCAAGTCCCCATCGACGCCGATCGATGACGCCCGTCGCCGCCCACTCGGACACCAGCTCGCCCAACCGGCTCAACACGACGTTCGCAACGGACGGATGGACGCATCTGGAATGCACCGATCGGGGCGCCTCTTGCCGATATTTGCACTGGTAGCAGATTCCTCGTCTCTTCATGTTGAACCTCCTTGGGTTTCGGTCTGCCGCTTCCGCGCCAGCTTGTATCGCAGGTATCGCATGTACTCGGCCGACGACCGCACCCGCTGATAATCGGGATTGAGGATCTCGGGCACGAAATAGGCGAAACTGCGAATCGGTCTTGGCGCGCGCAAGGCGGCCATCATCATGGCCATCTGAACGCCCTCTAATGGCACGGCTCGTATCCGCTGGTAGGCCTGCTGATCCCGCTTCGTCCACCGATTTCCCGTCAGTTCGGTGTACAGATTGATGATGGTGTTTTCCGTCTCTCGACCAGAGCTCGAGTGATACGTGGAATCACCATCATCACGATCACTAACATCATCTGCCCGCGAATGACGGCACAAGTACTCCTTGACGGCACCCTCGACCACCTCGCTGAGAGACCGGCCACGGAAGGCGCAGAATAGCTTTAACTCCATGTAAATCTCATAGTTAACCCGCACGGTCAGCTTCTGCCGCTGGACGGACGGAACCGCCCCACTGCCGTCAGAACGGTCAGTGACGGCAGCCAGCTTGCCGCCAGACGGCACGGACCCATCTGACGGCTTGCCGTTCCCGGGCCGGGGCACGGAACCCCCGCCCGTCGCTGACCGGCGTCCCTCTGGACCCACTCGCTCACTCATCGCCACCTCCTTCAGAAAACAAGAGCGGATAACGCTCCCTGAGATCGGGGAACGTCCGCACCATCGCTCGCGCAATGGCCAGCGTCTCATAGGCCGACCCCAGGAAATGAGAGAGGAAGCGTTCCATCTCCGCCTCCGTCCGAATGAGGAAATACCCCTTTTTGCTCCTCTTGCTCGATCCGATCGGAATCCCCGATAACCGCGCTCGCCTGACGGCCTCCCACACGGTGATCCGGTCGCAACCGAGCTGCTCGGTCAACTGCCTGGCGGTGATCGGATCGCCGGCATCGTGCGTCGAGATCAGCATGATGATCCGCTCGTACGGCGCCCGGTTCATACCTCCTCCTTGGCGCGCAATACCGCCACCACACCGGTGTGCATCCGCTTCAGGAACTCGATCTCGGCCTCTAACTTCTGCTGCTTGACTCGCAATGCCTTGATCCGCCGCGCCCGCCTCTGATAGGTGGCATTCTGATCCAGCGCGTGTTGCACCGCCTCCTGGCGCGCCTTCTCGTTGGTATACCTCAAACTCCCTTTCGCCTTCTTCTCGGCGCGTACGCTCAAACACACGCGGAGCTTTTGCCGCTCCTGCCTGGCCAACTGATCGGTCAACTCGACCCCTACGGCGATCAGCTCCAAACGTCTCTTGCGTAACTCCAGCGGCAAACGAGTGGCCAAAAGCTCCAACTGCTGACCCTTGACCGTGCCCAACCGCTGATCCTTGGCAATCGATCGTCTGCTACTCATCAGCTTGCCCTCCTGCAATCGCGGGGGAACCCGAAGGCTCCCCCGGAAAAGGCCGTCCGACCGTGGTGGACAACGGCGTCGCCCCTCGGACCCGAACCGTCCGCCCTCACCATGAGGTCGTCCGACCGTGGTGGACAATGGCCCCGGAGCGTGGGGCGGGGAGCAGGGAGCAGGGAGCGGCGAGCTCAGAAGATCAACTCCACACCCCCGAGCGCCCGCTCGCCTCGCTTCTTCCGCTCGCGAGCCCCCTTGGCGGCCGCATTGATCAACGCCCCCATGGCCGCCATGACCGGCACCTTGACCACCGGCGGCCACGCCAAAGAACCGAGCGCCTCGGTCCCCATGACCGCCACCATGGCCAGCGCCTGCCCCGCTAACACCCGAAAAAATCGCTTCATGTTCATTCGTTCACCTCCTCATCCGACGACGAAAAATCGGACGCCCGGCCCGACGATGGGGAAGCCGTGAGCGTGGAGCGTGGAGCATGGAGCGTGGAGCGTGGAGCATGGAGCCGGGAACCCTCATCACCAGATGACCGGACCGAGCGCCCAACCGAACTACTAAGGAGGGTCTCGACGTGTGGAGAGCGCCTGATGACCTCGTACAACACCTCCCGGAGATTCCGAACCTCATCCCGCACCTCCGCCAGCCGCCCCTCTAACCGCAACAACACAAACGCCGCTACCGCCGCCGGAAACCCAATGTCTTTGATCGCTGTCGTGAGGTCCATCGAAATGTATTTTACAATAATTTCATCGTACTGTCAATGAAAATAGGTTAAAATGAAAAAATTATTTTATTGACATTGCTTGGAATTCATGTAGAATTTGGGACATCATGACGAAACAAATTACTATCTCATTAAAAGACGAGCTTGCCGACAAATTGGCACGCGCTGCGGAGGAGACTTGCAAAACGGAGCCCGCAGTGATCAGAGAAGTCCTCCACTACTTTCTTGAGGCCTGGTTAGAAGCAGAGAGAGCCAAACTGGAGACGGTGCGTAAGATGACGGGACAGACCAAGCGCGAGAGTCAGCAATCGCGTCGCGGAATCAAGAAACGGATTACGGGGTCTGGCCAATAGGGAAGCGATGGCAAGGAGCACAGATGTTGGAGCGCGGGGTTGGCTCCTAGCTCCCTGCTCCGCACTCCGCGCTCCGTGCTCTATGCTTCGCGCTCCCTGCTCCGCGCTCCGTGCTCTATGCTCCGCGCTCCCTGCTCCGTGCTGGACGGAGGTGGGCTCACGGTTGAAATACTCCGTTCATCATATGAATCATTCTTTTCATGCCTGAAACTGGCGTGGAGTGGGTCGGGGGCGGTGGGGGGTGAGTCCTGCTCCGAATTAACTCTCAGATCTCTTGTCACTTACCATTGACCGGCTGGGGGTTCGGTCTCGCCGATTGGGAAGCGGCACGCCAGTTGCAATCAATAAGGGGCGAGAAATCGCAAAGCTAATGAAGAGAGGAAGCGGAGTGATGCGACATGCAGAGGCGAGACAGTCGAACATAGGAGCGGATGCTGAAGTGGAGGTTGTGACTCGTCGGGCTTGCGATTTCTAATTACATTCTCAAGGAGGGACTATGAACATGTTGAGCACACTGTATGCCTTTCTCAGAAATGAAGAAGGGCAGAGTCTAGCCGAGTATGCGCTGATCTTGGTCTTGGTGAGCATTGCTGCGATCACCGCCTTGACCGCGCTGGGAGGCGATATTTCGAGCACCTTCAATACGGTGAGTAATACGCTTGGTGGTTAATTCCCAGCGCAAAACGTAAGAGATAGTGCCATCGGCGGGCTCAACCCGGTGCTTGTGGCCTCTCTCCTCCTGTACCTTGATTGTGGCGCTGTGGTTCGTCCAGTACGGGCCACAGCTTTTTTTTGTCTCGCAGCCCGGGAACGTCAAGAGATGTTGGAGGACGGGCGACCGTCGGCCATCCCCCCATCCTGCTCCGCGAACTGGAGGGCGCCGAGAGGGTTTGGAGAACAAGCCCTTCTTACGACTTCTGCCGCTTCTTGGCTGAAATGATCCCTTCAGCATTTTGAAAAAGGCGTTTCACGGATGAAAAGATCGCTGCTCGGTCCGTCATCATGGATCATTGAGGGCGGCCGGATAAGTAGCGTGATCGTCACGATTTACTGTCATTGGCTGGAAATGATCGATCGACCGTCGGCGTCTGTGGTACGGGGTTTGCGTCTCAACGGGGTGGAAAAGGCAGCCAAGAAGAGATTCAGAGGCTCGGTGAGACATTGAGCGAGATGGAGAAACCGGAAGTGGGGGAACACGCAAGAAAAGGGGTGTGGACCGACATGAAGGGAAGCTCCGCGGCTCGATGCGAGGAGAAAAAGGCATGATGTTGACCACGATCATTCTCATCATTGCCGCGCTGGTGGCCGGGTACATTGATTGGCGGACCCGCCGCATTCCCAATTGGCTCACGGCGGGGATGGTGGGTTATGGAATAGCCTTTCATGCCTTCCGAGCGGGCTGGGAGGGCATCCTGGCGAGTCTGAGTGGATTGGCCGTGGGCCTGGGGCTCATGCTGATTCCTTATGTCCTTCGGGGATTGGGAGCGGGCGATGTGAAGTTCTTGGCTGCCGTGGGGAGTATTGTGGGGGTCACGGGCGTTCTGATCGTCTTTGTGGCCGCCAGTGCTGTGGGAGCCGTGTTGGGCATCGTCGCCCTCGGCCGCCGGCGAAGGAGGGAGCGGGCCGAGGCGGGGGCGCCGACGCCCGTCTCCGTCCCCTATGGGGTAGCGTTGTCGTTGGGCACATTGGTACTAACCGGCGTCCTGGCCGCGTGGTGAGGCCGGGCGTGAAGAAGGAGAGAACCTATGGGTAAAAAATCGGTCATCGTACTAGCTCTGGCCCTGATCTTCGGCGCCATCACGGCGATTGCGGTCAATCGCATTCTCAAACAGCAAAAGGAGTCGGGCGACATGGGCGAATTGGCCAACATCGTGGTTGCGGTGAGCCCCATCGCCGTCGGGCAGAAGATCACTGCCGATCAGGTTCGACTGGAGAAGTGGCCCAAGAGGATTCTGCCGGAGGGAGCCATGGATGACCTCGCCGAGGTCGTCGATCGGGTAGCCTTGGCCGAAGTGGCCATTGGCGAGCCGATTCTCAAATCGCGGTTGGCGCCGGAGGGCTCGGCGGCGGGGTTGGCCGCCGTGATCCCGCCGGGCATGCGGGCTATGACGGTCAAGGTCGATGAAGTGATTGGCGTCGCCGGATTCGTCGCTCCCGGAACCTATGTGGATGTTGTGGCCACGGCGACGCCCAGTCTCGGCGAGTCGACATCCCGGATCATCCTGCAGAACGTCAAGGTGCTGGCCAGTGGCAAGCAGATCGAGAACGGGCGAGATGGTGGACCGGTGGAGGTGAAGACCGTCACCCTTCAGGTCACGCCCGAGCAGGCCGAGGCTCTGGCTCTGGCCAGCACGGCTGGGCGACTTCAACTGGTGATGCGCAGTAGCGTGGACCAGAACGAAGTGAAGACAGATGGGGTGGATACGGCGGAGTTATTCGGAAGGCGCATTGGTCGAGGTGTCGTTCGGCGCCCTGGCCGGGCTCCTCGCCGTAAGTCGAAGTCCAAGGCGGAGAAACCGACGCCTCCGCCCCCGTCGACGACGGTGGAGTTGATTCGGGGAACGCAACGCACCACCGTCACATTCCAGTAGGTGGAGGTCATCATGAACACGTGGAGATTCAAAAGGCAGATGGCTCAGATGTTGACCATCGTCGTGATGGGAGGGATCGCCCTTTTGCCGCCAGCGGCTGGAGCGGAGGGGATCACCCGGTATATCAAATTCAGCGAAGCTCAGCAGCAGATGGTGGATCTCGTCGTTCACGTCAACCGGTCGGTGATGATCGCTTTTGATCAACCCCTGGCGCGGGTCTCGTTTGCTGATCCATCGATTGCCGAGGCGGTGGTCATTTCGCCCACTCAACTCCTGCTCAATGGCAAAGAAGTGGGCACATCCAGTATGCTGGCCTGGAGTGCCCGCCAACCGGATCAGCCGGTGGCTTTCACCGTGCGCGTCGTGGCCGATATTGAGCCGATCGTCGAGCAGATACGGCGACTCTTTCCCGATGAATCGCTGAACATCACCCAGCTTGGCGGGCGCGTCATTCTGTCGGGGACGGTGAGTTCCCAGGAGATCATCGACCGGATCATCCCCCTGTTTGAGGGCGTCGGCGTGAAGGTGGTGAACTTGACCTCTGTGCCCGCCGAAGCCGCGCCGGCGCAAATCATGCTCCGGGTGCGCGTGGCCGAGGTCAATCGGCGCGTCCTGAGAGATCTGGGGGCGACCTATTCCTGGTTCAATCCCTTGGCCCCGCGGACGCAGAACGAAGCCGTAGTCGGGCCCAGTGTCTTCAATCCACCAGAGGCCCGTTTCGCCAACCGCCCGGTGGGACCGGATTTCACGTTCAGCGATGCCGTCAACCTGTTCGTCTTCAATCCGGGGACGAGTCTGGGGGCATTCATCCGGGCGCTGAAGCAGCGCAATGCCTTCCGGTCGTTGGCCGAGCCGAACATCATCGTCGTCGATGGCCAGGAAGCCAGCTTCTTGGCCGGGGGCGAATTTCCTTTCGCCGTCGTGCAACCCTCCAGCGCGGGCACGTCCATCACCATTCAGTTCAAAGAGTTCGGCGTGCGACTCAAATTCACGCCCCACATCATCGGGGATCGCATTCGCCTCGAACTGGAACCCGAGGTCAGCGCCCTGGACTTCTCCAACGCTCTCCAATTGGCAGGCTTCGTCGTGCCCAGCCTGCGCACGCGTCGAGCCCGAACGACGGTGGAGCTGGCCGATGGGCAGAGTTTCGCCCTGGCCGGGTTGTTATCCAATGACGTGACCAAAGTGAGTTCGAGGATTCCTCTGCTGGGCGACATCCCGGTGATTGGGCATCTGTTTCGCAGCCAATCCTATATCAAGAACGAAACGGAGCTGGTGTTCCTCTGCACGGCGCGATTGGTCAAGCCGCTGGAGCCGGATGAGGTGCCTCCGTTGCCTGGCGTGGAATCCTCGTCGTCCGGTGGGTTGGAGGGCGTCTTCGGTCATCACATCCCGGCGGCCGCGTCCCAGGCAGAGGGACCGGGGGCGAAAGCTCAAAAGCCCAAGACGGAGGGCGAGAAGCCGAAGAAATAGAAGCTCGAGGGACGCCGAAGAGCGGAGGCCGAATGGGTGGCCGTCGCTGACCCACTCGGTTGAGTGGTCACCTGAGACGGAGGAGATATGCTCACATCGCCAATTTCCATGGTCATCATTGGTAAGGACCCACAGGAGCGCAGCCTGACGCGGGCGCAATTGCTCTCCAGTGGGAAGGTCCACGTGGTGGCCGAGAGTTCTGACTTCAGCCGGGCCACCGAGCTGATTGACCAGTTCCGGCCGCACAGTGCACTGGTCATCCTCAACGGGGACAACGAGCAGCCGTTGGAACTGATTCAGCACATTCGCCGCCAGTTTCCCTCTACCGCCGTCGTCTGCACGGGAACGGATATCCCATCTTCGGTCGTCGTCAAGTCCTTCCGCTGCGGGGCGACGGAGTTTCTCTGTCAGCCGTTGAAGCCGGAAGAGATCGAACAGGTCCTGGCCAAGATCAAAGCCCTTCAGGGCGAGGATGAACTGGAGAACCAGGTGGGACGGGTGATCGCCATCTATAGCAGTCGCGGCGGTACGGGCGTGACCACCTTGAGCGTCAACCTCGCCACGGCGATCCATCAACTGGCTCATGAGGGCGCCGTGCTGGTCGATTTGAACCTTCAATACGGAGCCGTTCCTTTGTTCTTCGGCCTCGACCCGGAGTATACCATCGCCGACGTGGTGCGGAATCAGGATCGACTCGATGCTCAGTTGCTCAAAAGCTTCCTGTTGCGCGCCAGTGACAAGCTCTATTGCCTGCCGGCTCCACTCCGCGTGGAGGAGGCCGATGACGTTCAGCCGGGTCACGTGCAGCGGATCATTTCCATGCTGCGGACGCAGTTCCGATACGTGATCGTCGATTGTCAGCATGTGTTGGACGCCAACACGGTCACGGCGCTGGATCTGGCCGACGTGGTCCTGGTCGTCTCGCTGATGGATGTTCCGTCGATCTACTGCACCAAGCGGGTGTTGGAGGTGTTCCGGAAGATGGGCTTCACCGACGAGAAAGTCAAAGTGGTGGTCAATCGATACGATAAGCGGGACGGCGTGCCGCTGGAGAAGGTCCAGGAGGTGTTCGGAACGAAGATCGAAACGGTCTTATCGGAAGATCATCGAGCGGTTCTCGCTTCCATTAATATGGGCAATCCATTGATCGTCTCTCAACCCAAGTCGGCGTTGGTGAAGCAATTCACCGACCTGGCCGGTCAACTGGCGGGACAGGTGGGGGTGACCGCTCAGAATGGGAAGAGATTCCGTCTCTCCAACTTGTTCAGCGGTTTGTTAGGAGGATAAAGGCGTGTTCATACGAGCCCATCAAGAGATCTCCCGTGACCGGCGGCACGCGCACCGGGCCGGCGAGGCGGCGCGTCCGAAGGGCCGGTGGGCATCGAAGGATGATGTCGGCGGGCGCCCGCACCGGTTGACCAAAGCTCAGAGTTCGTCGCATGGAGGGGATGCACACCGATGACTTCGTCGCTGCGAGAACGACTGCAAGGCAATGGGCGGGCGACATCCTCCCCGCTGGGGCGGGTGGGGGACGGTGAGCGAGCCCATCAGACCAAGCGCGTCGAGTATGAGGACTATCAGGCGTTGAAGTCCCACATTCACCGCAATCTGATTTCGCGGCTGGATCTCACTCGCTTAGATAAGATCGAGCCGTCCGTCCTGAAGGAAGAGATCACGCGCATTGCCGAGGACATGATCCTGCAGGAGGCCATCCCGCTGAGCGTGGCCGAGCGTGAGCGACTGGTCAGCGAGGTGCGCGACGAGTTGTTCGGATTGGGTCCGCTGGAGCCCTTGCTGAACGATCCCACCGTCTCCGATATCTTGGTCAATGGCTATAATCAGGTCTTCGTCGAGCGATATGGCAAGTTGGAGAAGACGAACGTCATTTTCAAGGATAATGAACACTTGCTGCAGATCATCGATCGCATTGTCTCGCGCGTTGGACGGCGCATCGATGAATCCTCGCCCATGGTCGATGCCCGCTTGCCGGACGGGTCTCGCGTCAATGCCATCATCCCGCCGCTCAGCATTGATGGACCGTCGCTCTCCATCCGACGATTTGGCACCATCAAGATCTCCATGGACGAGTTGATTCGCTTTGGCACCCTCACGCCGGCCATGGCCTTTGTGTTGGAAGGGTGTGTCAAGGCACGATTGAATATTTTGATCTCGGGGGGCACGGGGGCCGGCAAAACCACGCTGCTGAACGTACTCTCATCCTACATCCCCGCCGACGAACGCATCATCACCATCGAAGACTCAGCCGAGCTGCAACTGCAACAAGAGCACGTGGTGCGTCTGGAAACCCGTCCCCCCAATATCGAAGGCAAAGGCGAAGTCACGCAACGCGATCTGGTGCGCAACAGCTTGCGCATGCGCCCCGACCGCATCGTGGTCGGCGAGGTCCGCGGCGAAGAGGCGTTGGACATGTTACAGGCGATGAATACCGGGCATGATGGGAGTTTGACGACCATCCACGCCAACTCGCCGCGCGACGCCCTCGCTCGGTTAGAGACGATGATTTCGATGGCCGGGTTGAACATCTCCGACAAGGCCATGCGGCAGCAGATCGCCTCAGCCATTAATATGGTGATCCAGGTGGCCCGACTCAGCGACGGCACGCGGAAGGTGACCAGTATCTCCGAGATCGTGGGCATGGAAGGCGATGTCGTCGCCATGCAAGATATCTTCGTGTTCGAACGGGTGGGCGTCGATGAGAATGGCCGGGTATTGGGCATTCATCGACCGACGGGCATTCGTCCCAAGTTCGCCGATCGCCTCAGGCGATACGGCTACCACCTGAATAGTTCCATCTTCGAGGTGGTATGAACGCATCACAGAAGAAGGAGTGGGAGCGCATCATGAAACTGCACAGTCTGTACTTTTTGCTCCATGGTGATTTGGAAAAGGCGAAAAAGGACTTCCAGGAATGGGGAGGCGCCACGGGGCTCGATGCCGAGGTGAAGCTCTACGAGTCGTTCATTCTGAAGAATCAAAAGGCCTTCTCGCAGTCGATCAACGCGCGGCTCTCTCCTCAAGCGGCCACCGGGCCCGGTCTGGGGACCAAGGAAGTGATCGATATTCTGAAAGGGTTTTCCGATAATGATCGCATCGTCGTCACCAAGTACGTGGTCACCCTGGAACTCGGCGAGAAGCCCAAGGTGATTGAGGTGGAGACGAGCCTGGAGGAGAAGGCCAACTACCTCCGCGAACTCATCCAGCAGGAGCTCGGGGTCAATGGAGAGATGCTGTAGCCATCGAAGATCCGTGGCCGGAGACTCTCGTCGAACCGGGGCCGTGCGCCGCCGGCGGCGACAGGAGGAATCATGATTACCATATTGACCTTCATCACGTTCGTCCTGGTGGCCTGGGCCATCTACATGTTCTTCTACAAGGAACAGCAGGCCTTGCGGGAGAAAGTCGATGAGCGGTTGGAGAGCCTGCTGCGGTCCGAAGCCGTCCAGACTGATGAAAACCTCCAGATCTTGCGCGAGGACATTTTCAGTCAACTCTCCCCGTTCAATCGATTCATGTTGAAATCCGATCTGGGGAATCAGCTCTACCGGTTGATCGAGCAGGCTGATGTGAACATCCGACCGCTCCAGTTCATCATGCTCTGCCTGGGCTTGGCCATCGCGGCCGGCACGCTCAGTTGGGTGTTCCGCGGCTCGTTGCTCGTGTCGGCGGTGATTGGAGCGCTGGCCATGGCGCTGCCCATCTTCTACCTCTATCGGATGCGGAAACAACGATTGAGTCTCTTTCTGGAGCAACTGCCCGATGCGTTGGATTTGATCACCCGGGCGCTGCGCGCCGGGCACGCCTTCACCAGCTCGTTGCAGACGGTGGCCACCGAGATGCCCGATCCCATCGCCAAGGAGTTCCGGCGCACGTTCGAAGAGATCAATCTGGGCATGAGCATGAAGGCTGCCCTGGAGCACTTGGCCGAACGCGTTCCCGTGCTGGATCTGAAGCTGGCCGTCACCGCCGTGCTCATTCAGCGCGAAACGGGAGGGAACTTGGCCGAGATTCTGGAGAATATTGCCGAGGTCATCCGAGAGCGGTTCAGGATCTTGGGTCAAGTGCGCGTCTACACGGCGCAGGGGCGCATGACCGGATGGGTGATTGGATCGATTCCCTTTGCCCTGGCTTTATACATTTACATTGTCAACCCGGATTATCTGGAGTTGCTGTTCACGCACCCGCTGGGGCGGATGATGTTGATCAGCGGACTCATCATGGAGGGATTGGGTATTCTCATGATTCGCAAGATCATCAACATCAAGGTGTGATGATCACTCCGTGACCCGCCGATGAGAGCGGGGACGATGGCCGGGAGTGGTCACCGGGTGTTGGGAGGACGCCTATGATTTACCTCATCACCATAGGAGCGTTTTTAGCGACGGCCCTTCTCGTGTTGGCCGTCTATTCGCTGTTTTCCACGCAGACGCAGCAGGTGGTCGCCGAGCGACTGACGCGCCTCCGCACGGGGGAGCGGGTGAGAGCGCCGGCCGGGAAGAAGGTCGAGAGTGCCGGAGCCAGCAAAGAAGTCGTCGATCAACTCCTCACCCGGCTCGCTCTGTCGGTGGGCCGCGTGTTTGGCCGAGCGACCAGTTCGGCCTCGGAGGCGTTGCGCCGTCGATTGATCATGGCGGGTTACTATGGTGACAACGCCGTGTTCATCTACACCGGCATTCGCGTGTTGCTCATGCTCGCTCTGCCGTTGATGGGCATGTTCGCTCTGGGATCGGCGATGCTCCGGTACATTTTCCTCTTGCCGGTCTTGGCCCTGGTCGGGTTCGTGGGTCCCTCGCTGGTGCTCTCCTCGCGGATTACGCAACGGCAGTTGGCCATTCGGAATGCTTTGGCCGATGCCATGGACTTGATGGTCTCTTGTGTGGAAGCGGGACTGAGCTTGAACGCGGCATTGGCGCGAGTGGCTCAAGAGCTCCGAACGGTGCATCCGGACCTGGCGCGAGAATTCGAGATCACCGGCCTCGAGCTGCGCGCCGGGACGCCTCGCGAGGAAGCCCTGAGGCACCTGGGCGAGCGATCGGGCGTCAAAGATCTCAAGTCGTTCACCGCCATGCTCATTCAAACCGACAAATTCGGCACGAGCATTGCCCGGGCACTACGCGTCTTCTCCGACACCCTGCGGACGAAGCGACGCCAGCGCGCCGAAGAAGCGGCGGCGAAGACGACCATTAAGCTGGTATTTCCTCTGGTCTTCTTCATCTTCCCCGCGATCCTGATCGTGCTCTTGGGTCCGGGTCTCATTCAAGTGATGGAGATCATGCGGCCGGCCATGGGGAAGTGAAGGCGACCGAGCGGAGGATGGACGTGAAAGCGTATAACCGGACGCGACAAACGTGGGTGGTGACCAACCTGAGGGTGGCCGATACCTTCTTCCGCCGCGCCATCGGGCTGATGGGCCGGGCGGGGTTGGATCCGGAGGAGGGGCTCTGGATCACACCGTGTCAGAGCATCCACACGTTTGGTATGCGATTCCCCATCGATGTCCTCTTCCTGGATCGGCATGGTCGCGTGGTGAAGTCGATCCCCGAACTCAAACCCTGCCGGATGGTCCTTCCGGTGATGGCGGCTACCAGCGTGCTCGAACTCCCTGCCGGGACGATCGCCAGATCAGCAACCGTAGTGGGCGATGTGATCTCGGTGACCGCGGATGATCGAGTCCAGGAGCCAACGCCGATCTCCGCACAGCATTCTCGGAAGACGGCTCCCGAGCCGGGAAATTGGGCGCCGCGCGCCAAAGGAGGTTCGTTATGAACGCGCGTAAGAAAGTCATTACCACTGGCCTGTTGATCGTATTGTTCGGCCCCACGATGGGGTGTTCTCGTCGGCTTCTTTCTGGGATTCGCAAGTATGTCGTCCGGCCCGCCGCTTACTCGGTCAAGAGCACGGTGGCCGGGGTTCGAACCGTCTTCCGGCGGCCGGGACGGCCGTCGCCGAATCGACTGGCCAAGCGGATGTCTGAAGAGGTGAAGCCGATCGTCATGATCGAAGACAGTGTGGGCTATCGCAGTCACGACGAGCTCATCGCCCCCGAGGAAGCGAGCCATTATCGGGAATTGGCCATCGTCAAGCCGTACGACCCGGTGGTGCGCTATAACATGGGGCGGCTCTACCTGCAGCAAGGATTACTGGAGGAAGCCAGCTACGAATTCGATATGGCCACCTCGCTGGATCCCCGATTCACCTATGGATTCATCCTCCTCGGGCGCACGTTGCGCATGCGCGGGTTGTATGACCTGGCTATTGCCAAGCTTCAGCGCGCCATCCAGCTCCGGCCCGATCTCCCCGTCGCCTATATCGAACTCGGCGTCTGCTGGGATGAACGGGGCTACCATGACAAGGCTCGCGAAGCTTACTTCAAAGCTCTGGCCCTGGCGCCGAACGATAGCCGCATTTACAACAACATCGGATACTCCTACTTCCTGGAAGAGGAGTACAAGGAGGCCATCAAGTATTACAAGAAAGCGCTCCAGTTGGATCCCGACGATCCGCGCACTCATGATAATATTGCTCTCGCCTATGCGATGCGAGAGAAGTGGGACAAGGCCTTGTTTCACTTCACCCGGGCGTTAGGGGAGGCAGCGGCTCAGAATAATGTCGGTCATCTGTTACTGCGCGCCGGGCGGATCGACGAAGCATTGGCTCATCTGGAACGAGCCGTGCACCTGGATCCCACCTCGGTTCCGGCGTTAGGCAACCTGGAGTCGGCACTGCGGTTGAAAGGCCGCATTGACGAAGCGGAAAAAATCCATACCCGACTTCTGGAGGCCGAGCGCGCCCGCCGTCCGGTCGTCTCCACCTCGCTGGAATCGGCGAGTCGGTGAACGTCGCGGCGCGAGCCCTCCTGGAAACATCGTCGATGGGGTCTCCGCTGACGGCGGAAGGCCCCTGCTGATCTCTTGTTGTGCGCCTCTTCGGTCTGTTATCTTACCCCTCTCTGGACAGGTGCATCCGCCAACGAAAACCGGTCACCCGTCGCCTGGGTGAGGACTGAGATCATTTCGTCGTTGGGGAGACATGAAACTGCTGGTCATTGCCAATCCTCGTGCTGGACGAGGCCGATGTGCCCGGCATCTTCCCGCCATTCGCGCCGCCGTCGACGGCCTGGAAGGGGCTCAGTTCTGTGTCAGTCAGAGTGTGGACCACCTCATCTCGCTCGCCCGACAGGGCATCCGAGGGCGGGTCAACGCCATTGTTGCCTGTGGCGGCGACGGGACCATTCACCAGATTGTTCAGGCGCTTATCTTCTCGGGAGTCGCTCTGGGCGTGATTCCGGCGGGGACGGGCAATGACATCGCTCGCCATCTCGGCCTGCCCACCGATGTTCGCCTGGCCTGCGACGTTCTCAGGCGAGGGAAGAGACGATGGATCGATGTCGCGCGCGTCAGTTCCAGAGGGGCGCCGCGCCGCCCGCGAATCTATCTGAGTGTTGCCGGAGCAGGGTTTGATGCTGAGGTCAATCGCCTGGCTCAGCGCGCGTCGAGTTGGTTGCCGAACCGGGCCGTTTATCTTCGAGCGGTGGTGGGGGCGTTGTCGCGCTTCACCTCCAAGCTCATGGAGGTGACCTGTGACGGACACCAATGGGCGGGGGAGGCGACGCTCGTCGCGGTGGGGAACGCCTCCAGCTATGGCGGTGGGCTCAAAATTGTCCCTCGCGCCCGGCTGGATGACGGGTGGCTCGACGTGTGTCTGGTGAAAAAGACGAGCCGATTCGAACTGGTGCGGCGATTCCCACAACTCTATGCGGGGACACATATTCACCACCCGGCCGTCGAGATTCGCCGGGCCCGGCGCGTGACCCTCGCTTCAACCGACCACATGGAGTTGTTCGCCGATGGCGAATATATCTGCGATTTGCCGGTGACCATCGAAATTGTCCCTCGGGCGCTTCCGGTGATCGCTCCATAAGGCCTCGTTCCTCAAGAGCCTGACGATGCGCTCCTCCGCGCTCCTTGACCTGCTCCACTCTCTATGGCATGTTTGCTCATCAGCGAGAATGGCTCCATTGGAGGCATGAGGTCGAGATGAAAACGCCACTATACCAGCTTCACCAATCCCGCGGGGCGACCTTCACTGAGCACCAGGGGTGGGAGGTTCCCGATGTTTTTTCTGATCCGATCGAGGAATACTGGTCAGTCCGTCAAGGAGTGGGAGTCATTGACGTCAGCTATCGAACGACGGTGCGCGTCGGCGGGCCCGAGCGGGTCCAATTCCTCCACCGAATCCTCTCTAACGATATTCAGAATCTTCCCTCGGGCAGGGGATGCCGGGCCGCGTTGTTAACGGCCAAGGGAAAGGTTATTGCGGCGATGAACGTCGTCATAACTGATGAGGCCATCTATCTTGAAACCGAGCCGGCGGCTGGCCGCTCGTTGCTGGAGAAGTTGGAGATGTACCGGCTGATGCAAAAAGTGGAGATCGAGGACGTTACCAGAGCGGTGGCCAAACTGCTCGTTCAGGGTCCGCGATCGAGAGAGGTGCTCCTCGCCATTTGTGGTGAGGCGCCGATGCTCGATGAAGAATTGGACCACGAGGACATTCGAGTGAGGCCCGATGGGGAAGCGGGGCATCGCGAGGCGAGAGACATCCCCGTCAGGCTCGTGCGAGTGAGCGAGACTGGGGAACAAGGGTATGAATTGATCGCGCCAGGCGATGAGGCCGATTCGATATGGGAGCGCATCGTGCGGCTGGGTACCCCGTTGGGACTCAAGCCCATTGGTTTTCGGGCATTTCATATTCTCCGCATGGAGGCGGGCATCCCGTGGTACGGCGTTGATGTGGATGAGACGCATTTCCCGCAGGAGGCGCGGTTGGACGAGGCGTTGAACTGGAATAAGGGGTGCTTCATCGGGTATGAGCCGGTGGCCCGCATCAAGTTCCGCGGTCATGTGAACAGGGTGCTGACGGGGCTGAAATTGACTCAACGAGGGCAGCCAGAGTCGGGCAATCTCATTTTGAAGGAGGAGCGACCAATTGGCCACGTCACCAGTGTCGGTTATTCGCCGAGGCTTGATGCCGTCATTGCCCTGGGGTACGTGCGACGGGAGTTCCTCGATCCGGGTCAGGACGTGTGCGTTCAAACCCGTGAAGGTCGCCTCCCGGCCGTGGTGAGCGACCTGCCGTTCGGCTGAGCGTCGTTGAAACCTGCGTCTGATAACGTTCAGAACAGAAGACCCTCCCCCCACAACGCAGCCCGCTTGGACCATGAGCGCTCCCCTTGGCCTGCCCTAGCCACATCGAACTTCTGCTCCCCAGGATCGTAATCTGCTACGAGTCTATTACGTGTGCGGGAGCATGCTACAAAGTAATGAGAGCAATGAAATCGCGCTGGCGGGGTGGCTTGCGCCATCTTATTCACGGGAGTCGCCCATGGCCTCCAGGCCACACCGCAAGGATGAGAAGGGAATTCGCTGGGGGAAAGGAGCGCACGTTGCCAACGTGCGCCACCCTCTATGTTCGAAGGAGGTATTTATGATCGATCGGCGATGGGGAATCACTCTATGGGGAACTTTCCTGATGGCGATGATCATCTCCAGCCATGCGCTGGCCCAAACCGGCGACGGTCATTTCGAGCGAGCGTTGACTGTTGGAAGTCCTGTCAATCTACGCGTTGAGACGCGCTCGGGCGATATCCTCGTCCGCACGGGACCGGAGGGTCAGGCGGTGATCCGGGGCACGATCAGGATCCGGAAGAGGAAGAGTCTGATGGCCGAGATCCGTTCCCGCGTGAGAGAAGTGGAGGAGAATCCTCCTATCGTACAGAGCGGTAATCACATCCGCATCGAGCGATTGCCAGATGAGATCCCCTGGCGTTGGATCGCGATCGATTATGAGATCGTCGTACCCCAGGCAACGAAAGTGGTCGCCAGCACGGGTTCAGGTGAGATCATCGTTGATGGCGTCAATGGTCCGGTGAGCGCTCAGACCGGGTCGGGGGAAGTGGAGATCTCCCAAGTTCATGATCAGGTTCGCGCTCGAAGTGGCTCGGGGGATATCCGAGTGACCTCGACTGAGGGAGCCGTTCATCTGCGAACGGGTAGCGGCGATATCGACGCGAAGCAGGTAGGCGGTCCTTTGGCGGCCGAGACGGGAAGCGGGGACATCCAGGTTGACCTCGTGGGCACTGAATCGGTGGAGGTGACAAGCGGATCGGGTGATATGCGCCTCACTGGTGTGCGCGCCGCACTGCGGGCGAGCACGGGCAGTGGGAACATCGTTGTCGAAGGCATACCAGGCGATGATTGGAGTCTTCATTCAGGCTCTGGCGATCTCACGATCCGCTTGCCAGAAGGCGCGGCCTTCGACGTGTACGTCAAAACTGGTTCGGGGCGAATCTGGACAGATCACCCCATGACCGTTCGCGGATATGTTGGACCCCACGGACTGGAAGGCTCTGTGGGTGGCGGTAGCCCGAGAGTCGAACTCCGAACCGGGAGTGGTGACATCCGGATCGAATCGTCGAAGGGCAGACTTTACCCGACCAGAGGCCGGGCGCCACGGGGTGAGGACCCAGTATGATTGGTCCTCCATCAACGGTCATGTGCCGGATGCCCGAGCGTCCATTCTCCGATGCTGTGGCAGCCCGAAGAGCTACCAGCGAGGGGGACGAGATGACCGGCGGCGACCACCTCCTCCCCGTCCCCGTCCGCCCCCCGGGCGATAGGGATCAGGTCCGCCGCGGGGGCGATCCGGTCGCGGCTTGGCCTCGTTGACCACGAGGTTGCGGCCTCGAAATTCCTGACCGTGCAGCTGCTCGATGGCGGCTTGGGCGAGTTCGGCCGAGATCATCTCCACAAATCCGAATCCTCGAGATCGGCCCGTAACGCGGTCGGTTACAATATAGCTAGAGACCACTTCGCCGACCTGACTGAACAAGTCGTCGAGTTCTTCGCTGGTGACATCATATGAGAGATTTCCGACAAAAAGTTTCGTGGACATAGAACTCCTTTCTCCGTGCCGCTGCCAGAGCGACTCACTCATAGCGATGCTGCGCCGAGTCGCTCAGCGCAATAACTCATCTGGCGAGGGCGGTTCATACGTCCTCCTCCTCTCAGGAGAGACTCCAGTGCTGAAGCCAACAACGTCCCATTCAGTGGGGAAGAGGAACATGGGTGATCGGCAGATAGATTCATTTCCTCGATCTGACCAGCGGCGGGTCAGTGTGCCGGATCAATCAGGAGATTGAGCCGCGTCCCGAATGCCGATGAGGTCTAATTTGAAATGGACGGTTTGGCCAGCCAATGGGTGATTCCCGTCGAGCGTGACAACCTCAGGAGTGACTTCCACAACGAGGAAATTGAACGTTGCCCCCGATGCGTCGCGGATTTTGAGCCCCATACCCGGTTGGAGCTCTTCGTCCGTCACCAGTTCGCTACGGGGAACCTGAATGATCAAGTCTTCGCGCCATTGGCCAAAGGCATTCTCTGGTGTGAGAGTAATCTCCTTCGACTCTCCGGCTCGCATTCCTATGAGAGCTTGGTTAATACCAGGGAGAACGGCCTCGTCTCCTATCACGAAGGTGTACGGCTCGGCTTCCTGAGTTGAAATAATGAGAGTTCCATCGGCCAATCGACCGGTAATGTGAATAGTCACCTCGCTTCCTATTTGGGCTGTCGTCATCGTTGTTTCTCCTTACATCATAAATGCTCGCGCCTGAGCCACGCGATGTGGCTCTATGTGACGTAGGGGATACGCCGTTCTGTGTGACGGCTGGCGCGACACCCGACGCCAGATTCATACTCTACAGGGGAAACGTCACCGACCTTCACACCACACAGGGTACCTGAAGGAGCGGGTCTCACCGAAGGGGATTCCACATGCATCGATCTCACCTACGCTGGAGTGGAGGTATTGTCCCTCAACCCCAGCCCCTATGTATATCATTAAGTCTCGCTTGATGTCAAACTCTTTTGCTTTATTGGGGATGTTGCGGATGGTTTGGGTTTGTACCCTCGGCGTTGGGTCGACGCCTGTGGGTGTTGTGGCCGTTTAGTTCATAATGTTGATTATCAGACGCAGTGTTTCTAGAAAGCCTCCCGGCGAATTCGCCCGCCCCGTCCGCTCACCTTCCCTCCCTTAGAGCCCGGACCTCAGTCTGGCTGATCTATTCTCCACTTCCGAGCGTTACGATCCTCAGTAAAGAGAACCCTCTCCTGGACCGCTCTTACTTAACAGAGACTGATCCTGCTGTTCGTGCTCCTAACTATTGACGTCATATTGGATCAATCGATCAAAACAGAGGAATTCCTCAGGTCGAATGGAAGGGATGGAAGAGCGGAGTATAAAAAATGCTTGTTTTATCAGACGCCAGGTAACCTTCGCCGCGAACCCGCTCGCTGTTGCACCACCCTCATCATCTCCCTATACTTGTCCAACGAGAACAAGACAAAGGAGGTATGTATGCCCGAAGTCCCACTTTGCATTCGCTGCATGAAACCCATCGATCGAGAACTCGAGTACTATGTGGTATTCAACAAACACAAGGCGAGCCAGGATAAGTGGCTCTATGCCCATGCCGAGTGTCAGCGTCACTACGTGGATCGGCAGCTCGCGCAGCCGGAAAAACCGCCCACCGCTACCACCACCGATACGAGCCCTGAGGTCCCGTGATCCATCCGGAGGTGTGAAGAGGCGATGGAGAACGAGAGGGCGCACTCGATCGATTCGAAGGAGTGTCCCCGGAACTCATCGCGCTAGGCGTGAGCGCCCGCGAAGCGCCGAATCAACGAAGATCACAACGTGATTGTTTCATGGTGCCATTCATTTCAGGCTACAAGATATTAAGGCCCTTACGGGTTCTCCACCCCAAAATATCGAGTCAGAAATTTTCTCGCACCAAGGTTGAAACGGCCACATCACGATCTCGACCTTCGCTCTTTGATGCTCTATCCTGTGAGAAGGAGATATCATGCCAGCGCAATATCCTTACTACCCAGTAGAACCCATCACGGATCTGAGAGATCTTCTGGAGAAGAGTTGCCGTCGCTTCTCCAAGAAGACGGCTCTCCGTTGGAAAGCCGGAGGCCAATGGCATTCCCTCACCTACCAGGAGCTCCACCAACAGATCGAAGCCCTGGCTACTGGACTCCTGGAGCGAGGACTTCAATCGGGAGACAAGGTCGCCATTCTGTCAGAAAATCGCCCAGAGTGGGGAATCGCCTATCTGGCCACTGCGTGCCTCGGCGCGACCTGCCTTCCCATCGACAAGGATCTTCGCCACCAGGAAATCTTCCATCTCCTGCACTTCTGTCAGGCAAAATTCATCGTCACCTCACTGAAGTACATGGACGAGGTGCTCGACATGCACCCTCGCCTTCCCTCCCTTAAAGGCATCATCACTATGGACGAAGCGAAACCCTCAGCAGAGGCTGTGGAGCGTTTAGCCGATCTCATTAAAGTGGGGAGACACCTGGTCAAAAAGGGTGATCGGCGGTTTCGAGAGGCCGCCGTTGCCCCTGATGATCTGGCGGCCATTCTGTTCAGTTCCGGCACGATGGGCACTCCCAAGGGCGTCATGTTGACCCATAAGAACATCGCCACAAACATCATGCAGACGTGTCGCTCCGTTTACGTGGACGAACGAGATCGCTTCCTCTCGGTGCTCCCGATTCATCACGCTTATGAGTGCACCTGTGGATTTCTCGTTCCCTTGTACCGAGGCAGCAGCATTGCCTATGCGGAGAGCCTTCGCCGGATCGTCGACAATATGGCCGAGACCAAAACCACGGTCATGCTCGGCGTCCCCCTCCTTTACGAAGCTCTCTATGAGCGCATTCAGGCAGCCATTGCGCAAAAGGGGAAATTCACATTCAAACTGGGGAAGGGACTGGCGTGGGGCTCGGAAAAGCTGCTGCGCCTCAATCTGAGGCGTCGGATTTTCGCCAAGGTCCATAAGCGGCTCGGCGGCCATCTCCGGCTCTTCATCTGTGGCGGCGCGCCGTTGAATCCGGAAATCTCTCGTGGCTTCCGCGCGCTCGGCATCAACTTCCTCCAAGGTTACGGGCTGACCGAAGCCTCGCCCCTGGTGGCGGTGAATCGGGATAAGGCGTTCAAGGACGACGCCGTGGGTTTGCCACTCGATGGTATGGAGTACAAGATCGTCGACGGCGAATTGTGGGTCAAAGGGGACAACGTGATGAAAGGGTATTACCGCAATCCCGCGGCGACCGCCGAAGCGCTTCGGGACGGCTGGTTGCGAACCGGCGACCTCGGGTTCTTCGACCAGGATGGGTTCCTCCACATTCAAGGGCGCAAGAAGGCGCTCATCGTCACACCAGGGGGAAAGAACGTTTCCCCCGAAGAGGTCGAACTCGAGCTCATGAAGAGCCCGTACATCCTCGAATGCCTCGTGTGGGGTGGTCCTGATCCTCAGGCCGCCGAAGTCCAAGCCATCATCGTCCCCGATATCGAGCAACTCGATATCGATTTCGGGCGCCAGGGAGAAGCGCTGACCCGCGACCAGATCGAAGCGATCATTCGTCAGGAAATCAATAAATACTGCGCTCGTCTCGCCCCCTACAAACGCGTGAAGACCTTCACTCTCCGCGACGAAGAGTTCGCCAAAACGACCACCCGGAAGATCAAACGATACCTGTACACCGACACCCCGCCGCACCTCTCAGCCCGATAGACCGCCGAGACGATACTTCAGATGAGACGGTGATATTCTGACACATCGAGGTCCCAGACGCGCACGCCGCAGTACCGATCCCCCTCGGGACAATACGGCCGCGTCCTGGAGAGCATCCGCTGAGTACAGGGAGGTAACAGATAGCGCCCAATTCGCGGATTAATTTCGCGAATCTGGAGTGCCTCCTCCAACGACGCTCGCCAGATCTCTTCTTGCGCCAGATAGCACAGCCGCATGGCATGTTTGTGATGGAGGTGGAGCAGATCGGCCGACTCGGTGAATCGGATGGAGACGGCGTTCGGCAAGAGATACAGCGCGAATTCCTCGCTCACGCCCCGTCGCCTGAGTCGATTGATACCCTCCCAGGAACGATCCATGGTCTCGGCATACAACCGAGAGAGGCGGTCGTCGATCTGGATCAACGCCGGAGTGATGAAATCGGGTTCGTCGGTGAGATGAGCGATCAAACAAGGCCGCGATCCCGGCGTCATACGATGACGTTGATCCTGCGAATCGGCCGTGTGGCTCAGCTTCTTGCGGAAAGTATAGGCAGGATGATGTAACGTTCGCGCCAGCTTGGAGAGCGTCGTCAAATTGAGGGATTCGCCCAGAAGCCGATTCCGCGCCGGGTTCAAGACGAGCTCGATGGCTTCGGTATCGCTCAACAGAGTGGAACTCACCCCTAACACCTCTCTCACGGCGTCGGCGAGCACGGTTTCGTTCCGGACCTTATAATCGATCAATTTGGCGGTGCGCCCCTCTAAGCTCCGATCGAACTCCTCGATGAACGTCTTTCTCGCTTGCCGACTGGTCGCCTCCCGATGGGCGACGAAAAACGCGTGTTCGGGAGTCTCTTCGAGTTCCATGGGGCTCTCCAAAATCGCCTCATAGAGTGGATCCTGCTTGAGCACTTCGTCGACCATCTTTTGAACGACGAGGCGCTGCTCCAGCGGCGCGTCATATTGCTGGCAAAGGCGATAGTAGCGTAGCAACGTAATGGCGCTGATCGTATGGTAAAGATAGGCCAGCGTCGCCACAGGGAGGACATAGCGCGCCACCTCCAAGGCTCGCTTGACGACGATGCGGTGATATCTCCTCTCCCGAAGATCTCGATGGGGGAAGAGCTTTCCATACGCGCTCTCGACCACAGGAATCAACTTGTTGGTGAGCTCCCGATAGGCGTCCATCTGGCTCCTGATGGTCTCGGTATAGATGTTCAGGCTCTCCCCTCGCAGCGGCGGGATGGCGACGTTCTCGGGTTTGACCTCGACGTAGCGCTGCGATACCTGCTCTGTATTGTAGAAGGGATGGCTGTGCAGGAACGACCAGATGAATTGGCGCGAAACGTTACTCAGGGCAAATTGGAAATGCGCGTGAGTGAACACAGTGTGATGACCGGCGCGATAGATACTCTGGGCTAACGATCTGTGTTTCTCGATGGTGATCTCATCGTCAGTGATGAGGCCCCGACTGGAGTAACACGTGCGCGCGGTGGCGAGAGCATTCTGGAAGGGGGTCTCAAACGCCTTGACTAATCGGACCTCGGGTTCGGGCGATAGAAACACTCCCATGGCAATGGGAGTATACCCACTCCTCCGCACCGAACGCAACGAGATCTTGCGGGCGACCTGAGAACGCCCCCAACCGGTTGGGTGGTGGCTCGAACTGGTCGAGGCCGGGTTGGAAGACTCAACATTACGTTGACACCCCACTCGACAAAGTGGTACTTTAAACTGGGGGTGGATTATGAAAAGGCAGGGTACACTTATGCTGAGCATTCTCGCCGGGGCCTTCATTGCGCTCGCCGGGGCACAAGCTCCCGTTTCCGCCCAGTATGTGATTTCAGCGCGCGCTGGGGTCATCAATTATACGACCGGGCCGGTCTCTTACCGCCCGAGCAGCGATTCGAGTTGGACATCGCTTTCCAGCGCCGAAGCCATCACCTTACCGCGCCTCTCTGAGGGGGATCACCTGAAGACGGAAGCGTGGGGAAAGGCGGAAGTGCTCCTGAATCCCGGTTCTTATCTTCGCCTCGGCCGGTCGGCCGAGATCGTGATGCAGAGCACCGACTTAGCGGCGACGGCCTTTGAGCTCCTCACCGGCTCGGCGATCTTGGAGGTGGGCAATCTACAGAAAGGATTCTCCATCAGCGTTCGCACGCCCCACACATTAGTGAGAATTGAGAGGGACGGGCTCTACCGCATTGATGTCGACCCGGACGGGACACGACTCATCGTCCGTAAAGGAGAAGCCCGGATCCGGCAAGCCGACGGGACGTTGAAGAGGATCAAGAAGAATAAGGCGGTGATGGTGCGCGCTCAGGGCTACGAGATCGTAGCATTCTCAAAAGCACGACAAGATGAACTCGATCTCTGGAGTGCCGACCGAGCGGAATTACTCCTGGCGGCCAATCAGGCTGTCTTGCGACGATCTCGCTACTGGAGTGGGGTGAACTTCTGGGGGAGCACCTGGATATATGATCCGTTCTTCGGTTGCTACACGTTTCTCCCCTGGGGATATCCCTTCTGGTCGGTTTACGGGTTCGGCTATTATGGCTGTCCCTACTGGAGAAACTGGGGTGGTTTCTGGTCGGGCGCCTATCCGGGAAGTTACGGTGGGGGAACCCCATCTTCTCATCACCCACCGCGGACGAAGAAAGTCAAGCCGAATTTCTCCGTGTACAAAGGGACTCGCCACCTCAGAGGGCATCTTAGGTATGGTCGAGCAATAAACCATCCCACTGTCGGTTCCTCGCGCCGCCTTCCTCCCACTGCCGGTGTGCCTCGTGGTTCGATGAGACGTGCTCCATCGGCTGGTTATGGAGGAGGACTCAGAGGGCGATCTTACCGAGGACTCCGCACCGGACACTCGACGGGGATAGGCCGTGGATCTATTCGGGGTATCCCCGGCGGTCATCGAGCGGGGAAACCCCACTGAGCATCACTGGCCATCGGTCCTGGCGTTCTCACTGCCCTGGGAACGCCAGAGAATGTCTGTTGGCGCCACCGGGTTGAGTCACATCTGCTCCCACTTCATGAGGAGAGGGATTCATGTCCCAACAGAATAGGCGCGTCAGCGTTCTTGTTGTTGACGACGAGAATTTTTTCGCCGAATGGTTAGCCGAAAATCTCCGGGAGGCGTCTCCTCCCTATGAAGCTCACTGGGTGAACTCGGGCGAACGCGCTCTGGAGTTTCTCGAACGTCACCCGGTCGACCTGGTGATTAGCGACATCAAGATGGCCGGTATCAGCGGCTTTGAATTGCTCCAACAGATCCGCACCCGTCATCCCGGACTGGGCGTCATCCTGATGACGGGCTACGATCTCCCTGAACTGAAGGAAGAGGCCATCAAACGCGGCTCCTTGCTCTATCTGGAAAAGCCCTTCTCCATGGAGCAGTTGGAGGCGGCCATCGAAGAAGCCCTGCTCTCTGGCCGAGCCGGCGGGATAGAAGAAGCTCCCCCAGCCACCCCCCTCAGCCTCGTCGACACGCTGCACCTGCTCCACATGAGCCGCTCCAACCACGTGGTTCGCGTGAAAGCTTCTGACGCTGAGGGCACAATCTACTTCCAGGATGGAGAGATCGTTCACGCCCTGTGCCCTCCCCTGGAAGGAGAAGCGGCCTTGGCCCGAATGCTGAGCTGGCGATCCACCAATTATGAGATCCTCCCCGCCGAATTGGTCCTCCACCGAAGCATCTTCCGGGAGTTCGACGCGCTCCTGAATGCCGTCATTGCTCCCCGAGAAGAGGGGGCTACGCCTTCGGAACTTCAGGCATCGGGAGAAACGGCGAAGGTCGAAGCTCAACCTGTTATCCCCTCACCCCCTCCCGAAGTTCCTGAACGAGCGACCCGAGTGCCGCGCGACGCCCACCACCCTATCGAACGGGCTCCCCAACCCGAAGCGAGTGAAATAACGGCCGGTCCGGATTCCCCTTCGTCTTCCACTCCGGCGCGTTCCCCGAAGGAGGAAACGCCCCCGATAGTCCCTCCTCAACTTTCAGAAAAACAACAACACGATATTCGCCGAGCACTCACTTCCATGGAGCACATTGAGGGGGGGGCCGTGATCGATGAGCAGGGGCGCGTGCTCGTCTCAACGTTGCCCGAGGCAATGCTCGAACCGGCAACAATGGAGACCATCTGCACCCTGATGCAGGCCTGTCATCGGTCGACCGAGCGCCTGGGCCGAGGTCCCCATCGTCAATCACTCATTCAAGGTGACGCCGGGCATCTCATCATCTCCGAGGTGGGAGAGTCGCTGTTCCTCCTCCTTCTCGCCTCGGCCAGAGCAAAGCTCGGTTTCGTTCTGTTGCAGGCGCGACAACGGGCTCAAGACGTGAGCAAGATCATGACACCACCAGCAACCGATGGTGCTTGACTCGCCGTCATTCACGACGCATCATCTCGGATGAAGAGGGTTTCAACATGGTATTGAGAAAGTGGTTCAAGGAGAAGCAGCCAGAACCCCCTCAGCGGGCGGATTCCATAGACGATGCCCTCGTCCACCAGCTCGCCCTTCGCCTTCGTGGGCCGCTCGATGTGGATGAGCTCCTTCAATGGCTCGTCGACGAGTTGGGAAAGCAATGGCGTCTGGACCATTGCCTCGCCTATCTGTGCGATCCGACCAGTGACATTCTCCGGTGGCGAGCGGGCTATCATCGTCCCCCCCTGCCCCCGCTGCGTTGGCCTCTCCGACAATCAGATTCCCCAGACCTCTTCGCTCAACTCCAGGACGGGAAGATCGTATGCATCGATGATCCCACCAAGAGCCCGCTGGTCGCCGCCAGCCGCCCCACCTTCGAATCGGCAGATATCCATACGCTCATCTTCGTCCCAGCCCTCAGGGAGCGATTGGAAGCCGTGCTCGTCCTGGCCACGGTGGCGCGCTCGCGCCAACTGGCGACTCGGGAACGGCGCGTCTTAGAGACGGTGGCCACCCAGGTCGCTCTCGCTGCCCACCAGATGACGCTCAGTTCGGCGTTGCGTCAAGCAGGCAGTCAAGCCCAGAGTGCGACCGCCCAGTTGCAAGCCGAAAATCAATTCCTGCATCAACTGACCCAGCTTCTGCTCCTCCCCGCGGGCGACTTGGGACAGCTTCTCAATCATATCTGTGAGTCACTGGCCCAACTCTACGGAGTTCGAGTATGCAGTATCGAAGAGATACAGGGGGATACGGCAACCGTGCGCTCGATGTATCTCTCCGGTCGCACGACCAATCTGGGCGTATTCCCCATCGAGCGAACGCCGCGTCAACAAGTCCTCGAGTCGGCCCAGCACAGCGTCTGCCTTCGGGCCACCGAGGCATACCCCGAAGATCAATTTCTCCGGGAAAACGCGCTGGACTTCTATGCCGGTCTGCCGATCGCTGACCGCGCGGGCAACGTCATCGGCTTGCTGAACCTGTTCCACCGGGAGCCCATCACGCTGGAGAAACGCGATGTGAAGTTCCTCACGGCGATAGCCCGACGCGTCGGCTTCGAGCTGGAGAGCGCCCTCAGCGCCAGATCGCTCCATGAACTCGAACAACTCGCGCGGCAACGACTGGAGGAGGTGACGCGACGGCAAGAACAAATGAAACTCCTTCAAGAAGCCCAGGAGCTGCTCCGTCAGGCCGACTCGCTGGAGGCGGGTCTGGAGGAACTGGTGCGATTGGCCAATCATCACCTCGCCTCGGACTTCGCCGTGCTCGCCCGATTCGACGAGGAGCACCAGATCACCTCGCTCATCGCCGCCGGCATCGAGTCGGCCGTCCTCGAAGCGATGAAGACCCTGCCGCCAGACCGCGGACTGCTGAGCCTCCTTTTGGATCGAGACGATCCCGTGCGCTCCGACAACGTGACCCACCACCCTCGATTCACTGGCTTCCCCCCTAACCATCCGGTTGTGCGCAGTTTCCTTGGAGCGCCCCTGCGCGCGCGAGGAAGGCTCATCGGCGCGCTTTATTTCGCCGATAAACGTGGTGGGGAACCCTTCTCCGAACAAGATGAATCCTTCGTCCACCAGCTGGCCGCGCTCATCGCCCTGGCCGCTGCCGCTCCCGCCGAGATCGCCTCCGTTGTTCCACTGCTCCCAGGGAACCAGCTTCTGGAGATGAGTCCCTCCTCGGCAGGGATGGAGCGCTCTCCTATCGGGTGGGACGTATTCTCCCACCTGTTCACTCTCATGGAGCGGGAGGCCACCATCGAACAGGTTGGCGAGGCGGTGGTCGAAAAACTGATCGAACCCTGGTCCACGGCGGCCGCCGGCCTCTGGGTGTTGGACCCCTCACATCAGCAGTTGGCTCTCATAGCGGGACGTGGCACTCCCATTGAGCGACTGGCCGGGCGGGGGCCCATTCTGCTCGGCGCCGGTTCGATTGGCCGAGCGGCTATCAGCGGCGAGCCGCTCATCATTGACGATCTGCATCGGACAGAGGGCATTCCCGACGAGGTGCGATCATTGGTCGACGATGAGGAGCAATTCGTCACGGCCCTGATCGTCCCTCTCAAAACCCACGATAAGAGTCTGGGTCTCCTCGCATTGTTCACCGATGAACCGCGGACCGTCGAGAAGGATTACCAATCGTTCATCGAAGTCCTCGCCTATTGCCTGGGAAGCTTCATCGAGCAGTCGCGCATGCGGGAGGCCGTCTCGCGGCGTCACGAAGAGATGGCCATGGTCCAGTCGGTCATCGAATCGACGAGCGAGATCACCAGCATCGAGCACGTGTGGGACCAGCTGCTCCAGCGCCTCACCGAATCCCTGGAAGCCAGTCACGCTGCCCTGTTCCTTCACCAACCAGAGGAACACCAATTGCGGCTCTTCGGGCACCGAGGACTGAATGATGCCTTGATCGATCGAGGGCGCCAGATCGCTCCCGATCAGGCGGAAGACCTCATCGTCGGGCTGGATCGAGGAGAGCCCATCATCATCGCCGAACTGGAGGCCGAGCCCCGGATTCGACACCGCCAGCTGGTGGAAACCCTCCGAGCCGAAGGGATCCGCTCCGGCGTCATTCTCCCCCTCAGAAAGGGCGAGGGCCGTCAAACCGGAATGACCGGGCTTCTCGTCCTCGGTTCACGAGAACCCGGGCACTTCTCTCACTACTCGACGGAATTCTTCTCGATCCTCGCCCATCGCATCGCCAGCACGGTGGAACGACTGGAGCAAACCGAGGAATCCGCCGGGCGGGCGAGCCCTGATCTCACGGCCGGGGAACCTGCGGGTGACACCTCGTCATGGCGTCTTCGCCTCCACGAGACATTGCTGGAACATCTGACGACCGGCGTCGTGGCCCTCGACCGGGACGGGCGCATCACTCTCTTCAACCCGGCGATGGAACGACTCACCGGTTATCAGCGCAGCGATGTACTCGGTCAGCGCCTCGGCGCCAATGGGTTGTCGCTCTTTTTGCAGAGTCATCCCTTTGAAGAAGCGCTCGCCGCGCGCCAGACGGTCACCCTGAAGGAAGCCCCCATTCGGACCAGAAGTGGAGGGCGAAAGTACGTATCCCTGACCGTCACTCCATTGACGGATGACCAGGGAACCCTCATGGGAGCCGTGGGCGTGTTCACCGATGTGACCACGATTCGCGCCCTCGAGCACGAGCGATACCGCCTCACTCCGCTGGCCCTCATCGGTGAGATGTCCGCCCGGCTCGCCCACGAGATCAAGAACCCCCTGGCCAGCATGATGAGCGGCCTGGAACTGCTTCAACGACGCCTCCAATACGGCGAGCGCGAAGCGCGGTATTTCGAGCGGCTGATTGCCGAATTGCGGCGATTGGATACCACCGTTCGGGAGATGCTGGCTTACTCGCGCACCGCTCCGCCCACCCTGGCGCCGACCGATCCCGTAGAGCCGGTGGAGCACGCCGTGGAGATGCTCATGCCTCAACTGGAAGCCGCTCGCGTCTCGGTCCAGCGGGATTTCCATCTCCCACTGGAACCGGTGCTCATCGATGCCAATCAGATGGAACAGGTTTTCCTCAACCTCATCCTCAATGCCATCCAGGCGATGCCTGATGGCGGTACGCTGCGCGTCTCTGTGCGAGAAAGACCGCCCGCCGAGGGTGAGGCCACTCCCGAGGCCCCGTCCGATGTGATCCTGGAGTATGCGGTGAACGATACCGGCGTGGGCATTCCCCCGGACATCATCGGGAAGATCTTCGATCCTTTCTTCAGCACCAAGACGCACGGAACCGGCCTCGGATTGGCCTCCGTCAAGAAGATCGTCCACGCCCACCAGGGAACCATCGACGTCCAGAGCCAGCCCGGTGAGGGCGCCACGTTCACCATTCGGTTGCCTGCTCGGCGCCCACAGTGAAGTCGATGATGCCGCGGCCCCTCGACGGCCCAATGAGGGTCAATGGCCGTAACGGACTCCGCTCACCGCGCCTCCGGTACGATCTTGAGGACCAGCCGTCGCTCTCCCCGGAGGACTTCGATCTCTACTTCTTCGCCTGGCTGGAGTTCGCCGAGAGCGAACGTATAATCGTAGAT
Organism: Blastocatellia bacterium; assembly: GCA_026985075.1. Taxonomy (GTDB): domain Bacteria; phylum Acidobacteriota; class Blastocatellia; order HR10; family J050; genus J050. Next base: position 41,871 of record JALSQX010000035.1, read on the forward strand.
GTTCTTGATCTGGATGTCCTTCACGCGAACGACGATGTCCCCCGCCTGAAGGCCCGCCTTCTCGGCCGGGCTCCCCTCGCGGATGCCCGATAACTTCACGCCTTGGACCTCCTCGGCATAGTCGGGAATGGTCCCCAGTGAGACGCGAAATCCCCGACTCGGGCGCATCGCCGGCTGCGTCCTGGTGAATGCCGGGCGCGTCGGCCAGGCCTGAATCCTGAGTACCGCCTCATGGACGAACCGGACGACGCGCGCTTCGCCCTCGACATTGATTTTATCGGCATCGTCAGTCGGCTTGTGATAGTCGCTGTGGACTCCGGTGAAGAAAAAGAGCACGGGAATATCTTTCAGATAGAACGAGGTATGATCGCTGGAGCCCACGCCGCCCGAGCCCGTTCGCAGATCGAACTTCGCCGTTCGATTCAATTTCTCGATGAGCGGTTTCCAGGCCGGCGAGGTGCCCAATCCTTGAATGATGAGTCGATTCTGACGCAATCGGCCGATCATATCCAGATTGATCATGGCCACCGTCTGTTCGAGAGGAATGATGGGGTGCTTCACGTAGTAACTCGACCCCAGGAGTCCTTCCTCCTCCCCAGAGAACGCGATGAACAGCAGGCTGCGCTTCAACGTGGATCGCTCCGCCGCCAGGGCCTCGGCCAGCTCCAGCAGCCCCGATGTTCCCGAGGCGTTATCATCGGCGCCGTTATGAATCTGGCCGACCTGCTTCGGCGCCAACGAGTGAGGTCCGCCCAATCCGAGATGATCGTAGTGAGCCCCGATGATGATGACCTCGTCTTTCAAAGCGGGGTCGCTGCCCTCCACGTACCCGACGACGTTGGCGGCCCGCTTCTCCTCCTTGACCAGATCCACCTGAAGCCGAACGCGCACGCCGGGCAAGACACGTGAACGGGGGCGTTGCGCTGTGTCGAGAGCGCGCTTGAGGTCATCCAACGTCATCCCCGCTGCGCCGACCATCTCTTCGGCGGCCTGACGGCTGAGCCCCAGCGCCAGGATACCGGAATCAGCGAAGCTGTAATCGAATTCCAATTGCGCCAACCGGCTCTTTTGGAAATCCTCCGCATCGGCGATGAACGCGATGGCCCGAGCGCCATGCTGGCGGGCCATCAACGCCTTGGCCCGAAAACTCGCGTAGCGACCGAATCGGCCGTGAGGATCATTCCCCTCCGGCGTATACCGCAACGCCAACACGAGCCGCTCACGTACATCGACGCCCGCATAATCATCGTATCCAGCTTCCGGGGCAGAAATGCCGTAGCCGACAAAAACCGCCTCGAGCTCAGCGGCTCCTTCGGTGGAAAAGCTCATCGGCATGAAATCCTCTTTCACCCGCCAGCGTCGGAGGCGCCCATTGAGAGTGGCTTCCAGACGATTCTCCTCGCCCAGATGGACGCCGGCGATGAACGGGAAATGCTGGAAATAACTGCCCGCGTCTCCCACCGGCCGCAACCCGTAGCGGCGAAATTCGGCCGCAATGTACGCCGCCGCTTGGCGCGCGCCGGGCGTGGCCGTGAAGCGCCCCTTTAACTCATCCGATGCCAAATAGCGGATATGCCAAGCGAGATCCCGAGCCGTGATGGCCGGCGTGGAGGGTCGCCCATCGTCTCCTGTCCATGCCGCGGAGGTGAGCGCCGCCACCGACAATACAATGACAACCAGTGATCTCAGGGGGTGTTTGAAGAGCTTCATCATCATTCCTCCAAGTCTGTGATCTCCATCCTGCTGGCCGAATCCCACGTTCAGCCTCTGGGTCGCCTCCCCTCCATTCCCTCACCGCGCCGCTAATCATAGCCCGAGGCATTGCCAGATTCCAACCACTGAGGCAAAATCTCCAGGTTCAACAAGGTAGAATCGGGAGATCGGGGCTCGATCCTCGATCTGTGACGGTCCATCGTCGAACCAGGGAGAGAGGAGTGGAAAACGTCATCATCACATCGCAGGGGGCTACCTTGGAGGGCATCCTTTGGCTGCCCTCCTCGGAAGAGGCCAGTGGAACCGAACCACTGACGCCTCGCTGGGCGGCCATCGTCTGTCATCCGCATCCTCAGTATGGAGGGACGATGCACAACAAAGTGGTCTTTCGCGCCGGGCGCGCCCTGCAAAGCCTGGGCATGGCCGTCCTCCGATTCAACTTCCGCGGCGTGGGCAAGAGCACCGGTTCCTACGACTTCGGCCAAGGGGAGAAAGAAGACGTGAGGGCGGCCATCACGTTCCTGCAACGTCGCCTCCCCCGGGCCCGCATCGTGCTGGCGGGATATTCCTTCGGCGCATGGGTCAGCCTCCAGGTCGGCTGCACTGATGACCGCGTGTTTCACCTCATCGGCATCGGCACGCCCGTGGCGACGAACGATTTCGGCTTCCTCGCCGAATGTCGTAAACCGAAGCTGTTCATCCAAGGGACGCAAGATGAATTCGGTCCCGTCGATCAGATGGAAGCGTTGCTCCTGGCCATCCCTCAACCCAAAGAACTGGTCCTCATCGAGGGCGCTGATCATTTCTTCACCGGTAAACTAGAGGCTCTCCATCACGCCATCTCCGACTATTTCCGAGAATTGATGTGACCGACCCCATGACCAGAACTCACCTTCGCACCACGTGGCGCGTGCGCCGATGATGTTTGAGCCGCTCGAGCTCCTCCTCATCGAGCGGCTGAGGGCGATCGCGCTCGGCATCGACCAGGCACAGGAATCCGAAGGGTTCGTCGCTCTCATTGATGAGCTGGTGAGGCGTCTGAGGGGCGATATAGAGCGTGTCCAGGAAATGGAGCTCATAACACTCGGTCCCGGCGACGACGCGTCCTACGCCGCGAATCCCAATGATCACATGGGCGTGTTGATGCTTCTCGAGGCTAGTGTATCCGCCCGGCGCGATCTCGAAGTACCGGACGTGGAACGCCGTCTGCTCACCTCTGGCGCCGATCAGCACGTGGCGCACGACGCGGGCCCAGTCCTCCGATGGCGGTTTATAGGCCTGGGGCTCCACGCCCGACCAGGCGAATTGACCGTCGAACGTGTACAGTCGCGTCTCTGCGCCTCGCTCTAGTGGAGAAGCCGGAGACGCTGGAACTTCGCACGACGCGCCATCTCGGGGTGAAGTGACCGACTTCTTCATTCTCCTCCTTCCGTCGAACGACTTCCATTCGGCCGCTCAAGCTACGGAAACGTGATAATGGCTTTGATCGTATCCTGGGCTTCGGCCATGGCGCGGTAGGCCAATGGCGTCTCTTCGATCGAGTATCGATCGGTGACCACCTTGTCTGCCGTCACCACGCCCTGCTGAATCAAGGACAAAGCCTGGCGCGTGTCATCGGGACCACACGAATAACTGGGTACCAGGCTGATTTCGTTCATGTAAAGCCGGTAAGGCTCGATCGGGAGCTTCTCTCCCGGCGGCAGGGGGGTAAAGAGCAGTACCGTGCTTCCCTTCCCGGCGGCGGCCACTGCCGTTTCGAGGGCCTCCCGGTTCCCCGGACCGACGATCACCAGATCGGCCATGATGCCTTCGGTGATCATCGCCACCCATTCGATCACATTTTCCCGCGAGACGTTGAGAGCATAGTCGGCGCCCAGTTCGAGGGCGCGGGCACATCGAGAGGCGACTTTGTCGGCTCCGATCACCGTTCCCGCACCATACTCCCGAGCCAACAAGATGTGGATGAGCCCCATGACGCCCAATCCGATGACCAGCACAATATCTCCCGTCTGCAACCCCGCCCGCCGTAACGACTTCACCACGCACGCCGTGGGCTCAATGAGCACGCCATCGTCGTAAGAGACATTGTCAGGGAGCTTGAGCGTGTCCTGCTGAAGGTTGATCTCCGGCACGAGGAAGAATTCGGCGATGCCCCCGGGGATGAGCCGCGTCCGTCGCCAGGTCATACACATGCTGTAGTGCCCGCGCCGACAATAGCGACAGTTGAGACAGGGAGCATGATGGTGAACGAACACGCGATCGCCGACCTGAAAGTTGTCCACTTCCTCCCCCACCGCTACGATCACTCCCACCGGCTCGTGCCCGAGCACCAGCGGCGCCTTCTTCTCGATATACCAGGGGAGAATGTCCCCCGAACAAATGCCGCACGCTTTGGTCTGCACCAACGCTTCTCGGGGACCGACCTCAGGGATGGGCATGTCTTCGATGCGGATGTCGTTGAATCGATAAAGTCGCGCGACCTTCATCTTCCCTCAAAGAGCCACGAGCATCAGCCAGTTACCCGAGCGTCGACCTTCGCGAACCGGCTCTCATCACATGTCCAACGACTCGCTGCTCTGGAACGGAATCACAGCATATTTGAGGCACTCGCCCCGACGCAACAGGGAAAAGACCTCGGGCAACCGCTCCAACGGATATTCGGCCGTGATCAACCGCCGGGCCGTGGTGAGGCCATCGGCCAGTACCTCATAGGAACGCCGCACCGCCGCCCGCGTGTAGTGAAAGGGGCTGGTGAGCGTGATCTGGTCATAATGGAGCCGCCCCGTGTCCACGGTGATTTTCGTCCCCGACGGACACCCTCCGAACAAGACGACCTGCCCCCCCCGCCGGACCATCTGGATGGCGGACTCCCAGACTTCGGGGCGGCCTGTGCACTCGATGACCACGTCCGCTCCCCGACCGCGCGTCGCCTCCATCACCAAGGCTACGGGGTCCTCGGACGCCGCATCGATGACACGAGTTGCACCCAGTTCGCGCGCCATCCGTAACCGGTAAGCGCGGCGACCCGAGACGATGACGTTCTCCACGCCCAACGTGCGCAGAACTAACAAATGGAGCAGCCCGATGGCTCCCGCTCCAATGATGAGGACGGCATCGTCCGGCCGCAACGCGAACTGTTCGAACCCGTGCAGCACGCAAGCCAGCGGCTCCAGCAAGGCGGCTTCCTGAAACGAGAGGTGAGCCGGCTTGGGGAACATGTTCTGCTCGACAATGTGCGCCGGGACGCGGATGTACTCGGCATACGCACCCATGACCTTGGCGCTCATCGTCATCTGACAGAGATTGTCCTGACCGCGGGCGCAAAAGTAGCAGTGCCCACAGGGAGCCGAATGCACGGACATGACTTCATCCCCCTCGCGGAACGCCGTCACGCCTTGGCCCACCCGGGCAATCTCGCCGGAGAACTCATGGCCGAACAACGTGGGCAAGGACATCTTCGGATGGCCCCGCAAGAAAGCCTTCAAGTCCGTGCCACAGGTCAAGGCCGCTCGAATCTTGACCACGACCTCGCCCGGCCCCGGCCGAGGCGTTTCCACCTCTCGCAACTCCAAGCGGCCTGGCCGCACTAACAAACTGGCTAACATTCCTTCCCCTCGGAACCTTTCGTTGCAAAGATGCCCATTGTACTGAATCTCACTATTGCTGCCAAGTCGCCAAGGGCCGGTGATGCGCTCAATTCAGTCGGCTCTCCAGCCGCTTCAAGGCCTTATAGGCTTCGGTGTAGTTCGGCGCCTCGGCCAGAGCCTTTCGATACTCTCGCATGGCGTCAATGAGCCTTCCCTTATGTTCCCAAATGCGCCCTAGATTCATGTGGGGATAGGCACGCGCCTCATAGCGCTTGGCTTTCATCGCTCGTCGCAACCAGGGGATGGCCTCTTCCAGTTGCCCCTTCTGAATCAGATAGGCGCCGATGTCGTTGTACGGATTCCCGAACTCCGGATCGATGGCAATCGCTTTGCGACACTCCTCGATGGCCTCGTCCAACCGGCCCATGAAACTATACGTCCACCCGAGAAAGGTATGGGCTTCGGCGGTGGGATGGAGTTCGATGGAGCGTTGATAGAGGGCAACCGCTTCTTCCCATTCCCCGTTCATCTGCTTCTTATAGGCTCGCTCAAAATACTCTCGGGCTAACCGTCGCGCTTCTTCGCTCTCATCCATATCCACCTCCCCTCGGTCAATTCGCAGCAGGATTCACTCGAGTTGCCCAATCGCCCTCTTTGGGGAATCGCGTTTCCCTCAATAAGAGCGAAATTTTACAATTTGACGGCATGGAGGTAAAGCCGGAAGCAGGAAGCACGGAGCAGAGAGCGAGGAGCCGGGAGCGCGGAGAAAACAGCAACGAACCATTCCATCCACGCGAGAGTGAGGGCAATATATAAGCCGGGAGCGCGGAGAAAACAGTAACGAATTCCCCGCCCCATGCTCTTCGCTCCATGCTCTTCGCCCCTCACCGACGAGGGCCGATGAACAATTGCTCGGCATTCCACAACACGTAGTCGTAGAGAATGCCCGGTTGAAGGTTCCCTATCGATCGTCGGGCGGCCACCAGCAGATGCCGCGCCACCAGCGGGATGACCGGGACCTGCTCGCTCATGATCTCCTGGACGCGATCGAAGAGTCTCTTTCGTTCGGCGCGATCGAGCGCGCTCGCCTGCTTTTTCATGAGCGCGTCGATCTCCGCTTCCCACGGCGTGGCCGGCGTTTCCTGACGAGGATACCACCAGTGAAGCGATCCGCTACTCATCAGGAAATTCGTCTTGGACGTCGGACCGACGCTCGTAGAGAGCGCCAGCAGGCAGGCCTCATAATCGAAGTCGCGCATGATCTTCCCGATGAGCGTCTTGGTCTCCACGGGCACAAACCGCACATCGATCCCCACTGCCTTCAAATCTTCCTGGATCATCAACCCCATGCGTTCCCGCATGCGATTGCCGGCATTGGTGATGAGCGTGAACCGAACCCGATGTCCGGCGGCATCTTCCCTGATTCCATCGCCATCGCGATCGACGAGTCCCATCTCGTCCAGGAGGGCCGCCGCTCTCTGAGGCTCGTGCCTGAAGACGGGAATCTTCGAGTTACACCACTCCACTTCGCCGGGCGAGACGAATCCCGACAGCGCAGTCGCTTTCCCATCGAACACGGCATCGATGATCGCCTCGCGATCAATCGCCCAGGCGATGGCCCGGCGAAATGCCGCCTGGCTGAACCACGTTCGCTTGACCGGATCGACGTAGGGCTTCCCCGTCTCCGGATGACGACCCGGGTTCAGGTTGAACCACAGCAGCTCGCTGATCAGGCTGGGACCGAGATCGATGACATCCACTTCCCCCCGCTCGACCGGGGCCTCCAGCGCCTGGGCGTCGGCCGGCCGGAGGGGATAGATCAGATCGACTTCTCCCTGCTGGAGCTTCAAGAGACGAGTACTGCGATCGGGAATGATGAGGAAGTCGATGCCTTCCAGGTAGGGCAGCGCCTCTCCCCGCTCATCGCGTTTCCAATAGTGAGCGTTCCTCACCACCACGGTGCGCTGGCCCGGCTCGTAACTCTGCAGGCGGAAGGGCCCGGCACCGACAATCTCAGCCGGCGGCGTCGACACCCCCCACGCGGCCTCGAACTGCCCCTCCCGATAGAGCGGCTCGAGAATGTGTCGCGGGAGGATAGGGACATTATCGAACAGGCTGAGCGCATCGGCGTAGGGTTCGGGAAACGTGAACCGAACGGTGCGCGCATCGAGCTTCTCGACCTTGAGCGGCTCGCCGCCCACGCGGAGAATATCGGCTACCGATGAGGGAATCTCAGGATCGTAGATGACCCGAAATGTGAACACGACATCATCGGCGGTCAGCGGATGACCATCGGCGAACTGGAGGCCCGGCCGCAAGCGCATGGTGAGCTGGCGGCCATCGGGCGAAAATTCAGCCCGTTCGGCCAACTCCAGCTCCGGGCGCTGTGTGCGATGATTGAGGCGGACGAGCGTGGCATGGAGGCAATCGAGGATGGTGATGGTATTGTTATCATCGGCCACTAATGGATTGAAGGTGAGAGGCCCCGATGACTGCGCCACCACCAACCGCCCCCCACGAGCCGGACTCGATGGGTTCTCCGCGCTCCACTGGCAGGAGAGCAGGACAACGGAGATGAGAAGCGTGAGCGCTCGGCGTGCTGGTTTCATGGTTGTTTTTCCTGTATTCTTTTCCGTCGTGCTTGGTTCTCGGGAGCCGGGAGCATAGAGCACGCGCCAAGCTCCACGTTCTGCGCTCCTTTTGCGGACCAAGCACCACGAGATTATACGGCTCGTCTGAGAGAGATCAAGCCATGGCCAAATTGCTCGCCAAGCGATTGGCTCAGGCCATCCCGCTGCTTTTCGGGATTTCGTTGCTCAGTTTCCTCATCGTGGCGTTGGCGCCGGGTGATCCGCTGGCTCACCTGGCCACCGATCCGCACATCTCGCCACAAACCATCGAAGCGCTGCGACACCGACTGGGATTGGACCTGCCGGCTCACGTCCGGTACTGGCGCTGGCTGGTCGGCCTGCTGCACGGCGATTGGGGAGTCTCGCTCCAGTATCGCCTCCCCGTCTCGACGCTCATCGCCACGCGAGCCCTCAACACGCTCATTCTGAGCCTGAGCGCGACGCTGGTGGCCATTCTCATCGGCGTCCCTCTCGGCATCGTCGCCGCCGTGCGCCGCCAGAGCTTCATCGATCGGGCGTGCGACTGGCTGACCACGATGTCTCTCTCCACGCCGCGGATTTTTCTCGGATTGTTGGCGCTCTTGTTGGCGGCCAAGACCGGCTGGTTCCCCATCGGCGGTCAGCATTCGGCCGCCTTCGACCGCTTGACGGGAGTGCAACGATGGCTCGATGTGTTGCATCACCTCATCCTGCCGGCGCTCATCCTGAGCCTCGCGCCTCTGGCCGTCTACCTTCGCCAGATGCGAGGACATTTGCTCGAGACGCTCGACCGGGAGTATGTGCGGACGGCGCGCGCTAAAGGACTCTCCCGATCGGCCGTGATTTTGAAGCACGCTTTGCGGCCGGCGCTCAATCCGGTCATCACTCTCTTCGGCTACTCCATCGGCAACCTGTTGAGTGGATCGGCGCTGGTGGAAACGATCATGGCGTGGCCGGGCATCGGCCAAATGACCGTTCAGGCCGTGTTCGCCCGCGACATCTATGTGCTCATGGCGGCAGTGATGATCACCTCTATGCTCCTCATCGTGGGAAATCTCGTCGCTGATCTGTTGCTGGCCGCCAACGACCCCAAGATCAAGCTGGAGGCCTGACCTGTGGGTAGAGAGGCAACCATTCACAGCCAGGAACAGCGAGGCGAACGGGTCCCGCTCCCGCCCCCCCGACGCTGGACCGGTCATTACCGAGCGATCATCCTCATCCTCGGAATGCTCAGTTTCATAGCCGGATTCGCCGAGTTCATCGCTCCCTACGATTACCGCACGCAACACCGCGCGGTCATCAATCTCCCGCCCATGCCCGTTCATTTCGTCGATGCCCGGGGCCGCTTTCATCTGCGCCCGTTCGTCTACGCCATCACCCGCGTGCCCGGAGCTCAACGCCGATATGCGGAAAATACGCGGGAACGATACGCCATTCACTTCTTTGTGCGCGGCGAGCCGTACCGCTTGTGGGGAATCATCCCCGGTTCTCGCCATCTCTTCGGCGTCTCTCCGGAGAGCCCTGTGCGCTTCCACCTGCTGGGCACCGATCAACTGGGACGGGATGTCTTCTCGCGACTGGTGTACGGTTCCCGGGTGACATTGAGCATCGCCCTGGCCAGCTTGTTGGCTTCTCTCCTGCTCGGACTGGCCGTAGGAGGCGTCTCCGGTTACTTCGGTGGCTGGATTGACGCCCTGTTCATGCGATTCGGCGAACTGGTCCAGTCCATCCCCGCCATCTTTCTCATCCTGGCGCTGCGGGCGGCCTTCCCGCTGGAGATCTCGTATGGGAACACAGTGCTCATGCTGGTGGCCATTTTCGCGCTGGCCAGCTGGCCGGAAGTCGCCCGTCTGGTCCGCAGCGATGTGCTCTCGGTCGCCGGTCGCGACTTCGTCCTCTCGGCCCGCGCTGCTGGTGCGACCGACGGCTGGATTCTCCGGCACCACATCCTCCCTCATGCTCTCACACCGGCCATCATTCAGGCGGCCATTATCGTCCCTTCGTTCATTCTGGGCGAAGCCGCCCTCTCCTTCCTGGGCGTGGGCATTCAAGAACCACAACCGAGCTGGGGCAACATGCTGGCGGCGGCCCAGGATCTCACCATCTTGCTCACGGCGTGGTGGATGCTCATTCCCGGGTTGGCCATCTTCGTCACCGTAGCCGCCTTCACGGCCCTGGGCGACGCCATCCGCGACGCCCTCGACCCGCGCTCCAGCAGCCGTCCCCAGGGATGGGGATGAACCCTTCCGCTAGGACGGAGACCACATCACCTCCCTCACTCCGGCTTGAAGCCAGGGGAATGCAGTCCTGGATCTCCATCCCGGCTCCATGCGGCTCAAATGCCTCATACCGGGTGAACCTCTCATGACCCAAGATGACCCCCGGCGTCACATATTTTCTTTTCACAGAAATGTGGCCGGCGGTCACGCGAGCTTCTGTCACGGCAGCCGGTGAGGGGAAATCCCCTCGGTTGATGAGGGGGAATCCCCTCACCGGAGATGGGCCGTCAGGATGGGGGCCGGGCGACGGCCGTCTGCTGCCGCGAGGGGCTAGCCGAGGGGAAATCCCCTCATCAACCCCGCCCGTGCCGTTTGCGGCAACGATACGACCATTTCCACAACTTCATCGTGGTGAGCGTGTTAGAGCGATGGCCGGGACAGCGGTGGGCTCTGGCATGCCGCTTGCACAAGGGAGATGGCCGACATCGGTTGAGGAGGAGCGAGTGATGTGCGGCCGGTGGAGCGATGAGCCAGGACTGTGGTTGAGGACTCTTGCCGCGCTCGGGCTGACGCACAAAAGTGGCCGGTGGAGCGATGAGTCGGGGCAATGGTTGCGGGTGAGTCTGGTGGTGGCCGTCAGCTTGCTGGTCAGTCTGCCCACCGGCCCCCACGCCGCCCCTTCCGCCCCTCA
>JALSQX010000036.1 GCA_026985075.1 Blastocatellia bacterium
CCATCGGCATCCCGCCGTTGCGCCAGCGGCCCGAGGATATCGGACCACTGGTCAAGCATTTTGTCCCCGTCTATGCGCGGAAGTATCGCAAGAGCGTCTCCCGCATCTCGGAGGAGGCGCTGGAGCGTCTGCTGGCTCACGATTGGCCAGGCAATGTGCGCCAACTGCTCACCGTCCTGGAATGCGCCGTGGCCTGTGCTGAAGATGATCAAGTCACTATCGGAATAGACGACCTGGGAGAGTGGCTCACGGCGAGCATGGAGAGGTCCCGCGGGGCCGGTCCCGCCGGTTCAGATGCCGCTCGCCGACCAAGCCCGCTCATCGTTCCGAACATTCATCGGATGACATTAGAGGAGATCAAGGACTGGATCATCGAGGAGCGGCTCCGTCAGTATGGAGGCAACGTGAGTCGAGCGGCCAGAAGTCTGGGTCTCAGTCGGGCCACGCTCCACGCCTGGATCAAGAAGCGAGCCACTGCCCCTCGAGAGTGAGACTCGTTCTGGACGCTCCTGAGAGCGTGGAGATTCACCCGAGGAGGCGAAAGGAAGGCGTCGAAGGCTCCTGTGCGTTCCTCCCGAGCGTCACTTCTATCGGGGAGACGAGGAGGACTCCCTGGGGGACTCCTGTAGTGGCGGCGTGGAACATCCCTTGCTCCATATCTCGGCGCCGCTCTGCGCCACAAAAACGCGCTCGAGGAGCGCCAGATGCCCTCTTGCGCGGCATTGCCCCTGTGTTTCGGCGCCGCCCCATTCCACAAAAACGAGCGGAACTCCCATTGGACTCGCGAACGTCGCTTTCTCCGCACGACCCTCCCCGTCCGGGGAGCAGTGTCAAAAGATGCGACGGGGATGTCAAAAATGGCGACACATGTGTCAAAAGAATTGACAGGGCCCGGTCATTCGACAAGTCGTTCGCGATTCGCCCAATTCGCTCATACTCAATACGTTAGACACGCTGAGCGCAGATTGCGCGAGTTTGGCACAGAGTTTGCACAAGTGAGCGGGAGTATGCCGATAGGAGCCAACGGAATGATGAACATCCGTGACTACCTGATCATCATCTTCTCGGCTGGCCTGGCGGCGCTCAGCGTGACCGGAGTGACCGTCAGGGGGATGCCCTCCCAACTCCGACTGGCCAAATCCCAAATCATCCTGGGAACCAACTCTCATCCTTTCTCCTTCCCCGAAACATTTGCCGTAGATCGTGCGGGCAATATTTACGTGGCCGATGCGGACCGGGCAACGATCTTCAAGTTTGACGCTCGGGGGAAACTCCTCTGGAAGCTGGCTGGCGTACCGTCTGGTGAGAACCGATTCCGGGGCATCGCCGACCTCACTGTCGATGCCCAGGATCGCGTGTGGGTTCTGGAAGGATTCCGCTCGGTGGTGCATGCCTTCACGCCGTCCGGTCGGCATCTGCGTTCGATCCATTTGAGGCATATTGTCCGAAGGATCGCCGTCAATCGTCGCGGGGAGATCATCGCCAACTCCAGCGGTCCTCATCTTTTCGATGTCTACTCGCCCGGGGGTCGCTATCTCCGCAGTTTCGGGCGAAGGCGCGAATATGCCAGCCGCGAGGCGGACTACGAACTCAACACCGGTCATCTGGCTATAGGGCCCAACGATGAAGTGTATTTCAGCTTTTTCTACCCGCCGCGGATTCGCGCCTATCAGGGTGACGGTCTTTTGCAGTGGGAGACGGCGATCTCTTTTGATCGGCCATTACCTGAGCCGCGCATCTCCCAGACGAGGCAGGGCGGGAATATAGCCATTTCGTTCAATTATCATCTGGCCTCATTGGACCTGGATGTGGATGAGGCGGGGCGGATCTACTGCCTGGTTGCCGGACGGCCCAGGGTTATTGCTCTGACGCAAGGCAGCGATCGAGTGGACATTTTCTCCCCGGGAGGGGAGCGTCTCGGTTCCTTGAGGCTTCCGGCCCGCTTTCATCGGCTGGCTGTGCGGCAGGATTACCTGTACCTGCTGGCTAATCGGAAGCCCATTCGACTTGAACGATTCTCCCTCACGGGAGGGATGGGACCGACTGCTCCGTAAGGAGGAGCAACTTCACAACCTTCGATGAGAAAGAAGAAGGCGACCTCCTTGCTTCTTCTGATGCTTGGTTTGATGGTGACGATTCCCTCCAACCGGGCATTGTCATTCAGGAGCAGCGAGAACTGGAGGGGAGTAACGGTTCCTCCTCATACTGGAACTATTGCTGCTGCCCAGTTGGACTGCCACTGGCCGTTACGGGCCGGATACGCCTGTTCGGATGGCTTTGCGTGCTATGATCAGTGGTGCGAGCGCAGCCCCTGGCCTTCTGATTGTGCGTGTCACTCTGCGGTGCCGTGCTTGTGTTGCGATTTCACGACGGGGCTCTGCTATGAAACCTACATTACTCAGTGTGAACCTCTTCCCTGTGTATTTTGACGAGGAGGTGCATGATGATGAGACGATTCACCAGCGCGATAGTTGTGATCCTTTTCGCCACGAGTTGGAGTCTGGCCGGGACAGAGACGCTCACGCCCGTGCTCCGGGTCACGTTGGGGGCCAAGACGAAGAATGTCTTCAGAGCCGTCCTCGGCCAGGATGGGAACGTCTACCTGGTGGAGATCCAGCGAGAGCGAGGTCGCCTCACCGGCCCGGGAACGCTCCGCGTCTTCGACCGCTCGGGGCGCAAGCTGAGGGAATTCACCAGCCCCGATCTCATCCTCCCCGTCGTCGGCGTGGATGCCGATGGCACGATCTACTATCCCTCGTTCGAACCGACCGCCGAGGGAGAGTGCAGCCTCATTCGCGTTCTCTCGCCGGATTTCCGGCCACTCGGCGTCATCTTGACGCCGTGGACCAAGGTCGAACGGATTTTGCCCACCGCCGATCGCCTCTATCTGATTGCCCTCCGCGGAGAGCGGAAAGAAGCCATCGATGGGCACCTGGTGCACGTCTACACCAAAGAGGGACGATTCCTCACCGCCTTCGCCCGTTGGGATGAGCGCATCCTCTCGCTCGATGAGCGCATCAATGCAGCTCTCTATTCCTCGGTGGTCATCGATGGCGCTCGTCATCAGGTCGTCTTCTGTCGCCAGAACGAGTTCGCGCCCGAGGTTTACGACCTGGATGGACATCTGAAACGACGTGCACCCAACTTGCTGCAACACGAGGCCGATGTGGCGGTCAAGGTGCGGGGCGTGTATATCCTCGGCGATTGGCTCCTGTTCGATGTCGCGCGGCTGGACGCCAGTGGGCGACCGAGAACCGAGCTGTACCTGGTTGATCCCGCGACGATGGACATCATTCGGGTGATGGACGTCCCCGGCCAATGGGGACAATTGGTGGGCGTTGATCAACGAGGCTATCTCTACTTCTTCAGTCATCGTCAGCAACTGGAACTGCTCGTCGCCCACCTCTCGCCCGAACCGATTCGACCACATGAGGGTTCGGCACCAAAGGCGGAGAAGCCCGTTGAGCGGGCCACAAAGCTGGCCGGTGAAAACTTGATGTTGGATGATGAGCAGGAAAAATCTCCTGGTGCAACCGGCTCGTTCCCGAGTCAGGGTGACAGCCGCCAGAAGGAGGCCGTATGATCAAACAACTATGGCGAGGGCTCCTCTTGTTGGCTTTGAAGGCAACGAGTTCTCAGACCCTGAAGCGTGTTGTCTGGCAAATGGGTCTGGCTATACTTGTGTACTGTGGTGGGCCTTTTGATGCGAGTCCGGACTCGGTAGGGAATGTTTACGCTCATCCCATTTCTTCCTGTCGCAATTACCGTTGGACAACCTCACCCACGATGAGTGCGTCCAGGAACTCACACACACATCACAATAGGTTCTCAAAGGCGGCCAGTGCTACTGAGGTTTGTCAGATCATCCCACCAATATTCGGGCCACTGGAATGCGATTTATCAACGGTCATCATCGTCTTTCCAGACTGTCCGGAACTCATGCGATGTATCGATCGGTGTACCTCTGATGCCGAAGACGATGTTCGAAGCCTTCAGAATACCGTAGAAGCGAATATCGTTCAAGGGTGTCTGGCCTGTTGCTTTCTGGAGGATCCGGTGCTCGCGGCAACTTGTTGTGCCGCCGTTATAGCGACTCAGATCAACTTTTTTCAGAGTGAATGCAGAAGGATCCAGCTAGACATGGATCTCTGTATTGAACGGTGTTCCTGTGGAGAATGATCGCCATGGGAGCTTCATTGGCCCATAGTCATGTGAAGGATCATTGCCACTCCAAGCTGGAAGGGTGCGAGCGATTAAGGCAACATCTAGCCGGGTCGGCGAGGACTCGCGCCCCACGGACACAGGCATTATACGCGATGGGAGGTGAGCGATGAATCGATATAGGTTGATGGTTACTTACTTCGTCGTCCCACTACTGTTTCTTCTCGCGATTTCTTTACTCGCTCGGAGTCAGCGCGAACCGACGGCGTTGCTCCGGGAGATCGAAGCGCATCGACAGCGCATCCAGGATGTGCTCCTGGAAGGCGTGCTCATCACGGAGACGAAGCATCAGGGTGTCATCAAGCGCGTCGAACGCCCCTTCGTGGCAGCATTCAAACGACCCAACCGGTTCCGCTTCGAGATCAAAGGCGAAGCCTCCGTGCTCATGGTGTCCGATGGCGACTGGATGTGGACGTTTCGTGGGAGAAGCCAAACGTATACCCAGAGGCCGGCTCCCACTCACCTTCCGGCGTTCGACCACTGGATGGGTCTGCCCATTCCCCTTCAGATCAGAAGCGTCCCGGTCCTCATCGTGCCCACGGCGGATGTGATTCACAGCATCACACTGGTCGGTCGGGAGTCTCTGCACCTCTGGTCGGGAGAGGACGTTCTTTGCTCTCTCCTCACTGCTCAGATGAATCAGGAGATGCTGAGCGGATACGATCGTGGGCGGGTGAAGGTATGGGTTGGCGTCCGGGATTTCATCCCCTGGAAGATCGAGAGTACGTTCGGCTCGGCGTCATCCGATCAGCGGGAGAGCCGAGTGACTCTGGCCATCACCTCGGTGAAGGTCGATGAGGGGCTTCCCGATGCCATGTTCGCGTTCGCGCCTCCACCAGAGGCTCAATTGGTGCAGTGAGCCGCTTGCCAGAGCGTGAGCTCAACGCGATGGTGAATCGTGGACGCCGTCCATGGGCTTTTGCACAGGCTGTTCCGGGAGTGAGGCATATATGGAGAAACGTCAGGGAGGTGATGGACGATGAAGCGTACGATACTGACGATGATGCTCCTACTGCTCCTGCTTTTTCTACCTCACACAGTCAATCTGAGCTGTCCGCTGGTTGAATCGTGCGCCGAGTATGATGGCGTCACGTGCTGCCAATGGTTTTTCTGGACGGAAACGCAGGGTTGGGTTGAGGCGTCTTGTCCAACCTGGGAGTAGCCATTGGCTCGCGCCGGAATCGCTCACCGGCTGATGTCCACAATGATGGATGCCAAGAGGCACGGGCCAGTAGATTCACTGATGGATGCAAGATGCGTGATTTGTCTCTCTTCGGTAAGGAGTCACTCATGGCCTGGCGAGCCACACCGAGGAGATGAAAAAAATTGAGGAGATACCGATGACCATGGAGGCGACGGATGGAGGCCGATCAGCCAGGGGTTGAATCTGCGTCCATCTGCACCCCTTATTGAAGGAGGTGACGAAATGAGAAGTGTGCCATTTCGTTTCACAGTCACATCGTTGCTCGTTCTCTTCGCCCCCTTGGGTGAGATCACCGAGCTACAGGCACAAGATCTCCCCCCCATGACCCCAGCCATTGATCGAGAAGGTGGTCAGGGGCACGTCGTCACGGCGTCGAACGCCGCACAGGAAGCCCCCGTCAGGGCTCAGGTTGAGGTCCTCCTGGGCAAACGCACCTATGGAGATGGATTCATGACGCTCACCAATGTGAGTGATGATCCCATCCTCGCCGTACGCGGCGTCTGGGAGTTCGGCGTCCGCGATGGCGGATTTGTTCCCCGCGGATGGAATTTTGGAGGCGCGAGCTTCATTCCGAAAGGGGGATGGAAACCGGGAGAAGAGGTCACCGTACCGATACTCGCACCTCCCGGTTTCATCGTCGGCGAGCCACACGAACTCCACCATGTCGCCGTCCGGATCACGGGAGTGGTCTTCATAGACGGGAGCCGCTGGGGCGAGGAGGGCGACCTCGTCTATAGCCGGTTGGAACGGGAGATCGCCGAGATGCGCGTCATCGCCGAGCGGTTGCGCGAGGGATGTCAGAGATTGCCCGCCCAGATGATCGCCGATCAACTGAGCGCCACTCAAACGACTGGAGGATCTGGCCTGTACGGGCTCTTCCCCGGCATGAGGTATCGCATCCTGTTCCGAAAGATGCTGCTTGATGAGCAGGGCATGTTGCGGTCTGATGCCGTAGACGTGCTGAATCGGGTGATCGCGGCACTGAAAGACCCATTCGCTCGCTAATTCGGATGAGTCCAACGAGAGATCCCCGACGGTCTGTTAAGGGAAGCGTGGTAATGAGACGATGAGCGAGTCTGAGCGTATTGAGGCCCCCCGGTCTCGTTGGAACGGAGCCGCTCACGCCTGTGCTAAGGTGCGGGGCGTGTATATCCTCGGCGATTGGCTCCTGTTCGATGTCGCGCGGCTGGACGCCAGTGGGCGACCGAGAACCGAGCTGTACCTGGTTGATCCCGCGACGATGGACATCATTCGGGTGATGGACGTCCCCGGCCAATGGGGACAATTGGTGGGGGTCGATCAACGAGGCTATCTCTACTTCTTCAGTCATCGTCAGCAACTGGAACTGCTCGTCGCCCGACTTGCCCATCCGTAGGCGATTCCAATAGCACACAGATGAACACAGAAAAAGCGAGATTCTCACAGATCGACCACGAAGACAAGCGGGGTCCATCTCGCTCCCCACCGTGGAAATCCATGGACCATTAACCATAGAAGCGGCAGGATCACCACAGACAATTGTGGGTTATAATTGAGGCTCGGGAGATGACCGGGTTATGAGAACATCGGCCGATGTGGTCATCATCGGCGGAGGATGCATGGGCACGAGCGTGGCCTATCATCTGGCCCGCCGCGGCGTAACCGATGTGGTCCTCGTCGAGCGCGCGCCCCGGCTGGGCATGGGATCGACCGGACGCAACGCCGGCGGCGTTCGCCATCAGTTCTCCCACGAAGCCAACGTCCGCCTCTCCATCGAGTCCATCCGATTCTTCGAGCACTTCGCCGAAGAAGTGGGTACCGAGATCGACTTCCATCAGGATGGCTACCTGTTCCTTCTCTCCTCCGATGAGCACGTCGAGCGATTCCGTCGCAGCGTAGAGATGCAGCGTCGGCTCGGCGTGGACGTCGATTGGTTGACGCCCTCCGAAGCCGAGAGGCTCGCACCGGGACTTCGGGTGGATGGGGTGATCGCGGCCACGTTCTGTCCTCGCGATGGAATTGCTGATCCTCATGGCGTCACGCACGGCTTCGCCAGAGCGGCCCGGGCGGCGGGCATCGACATTTGTCGTCACACCGAGGTCCTGAACATCAATGTGCAGGGCGGACGGATTGTCTCCGTGGAGACCTCAGCGGGCACCATCGGGACGCCGGTGGTGGTCAACGCCACCGGACCGTGGGCGCGCCGCATCGGCCAGATGGTCGGGCTCGACATCCCCGTCCTCCCCTATCGCCGACATATCTTCATCGCGCGACCCATGGGAGAGACATCCCATCCAGAAGTCGCTCAGGCATGGGAGGTGCCGGATTCGCGCATCATGGTCATCGACTTCGAGACGACCTTCTACTTTCACCGCGAAGGGCCAGGGATTCTGTTCGGCATGTCTGATCCTGATGAACCCCCGGGATTCGACATGACGGTGAATTGGGCATTCCTGGAAAAGGTCACTCCCGTGGCCGTGCGCCGCTTGCCCGCGTTGGCCCACGCCGGCGTGCAGCGCGCCTGGGCCGGGCTCTATGAAGTCACCCCCGATGCCATGCCCATCATTGGCCCGGCTCCTCACATCGAGGGCTTCTTTATGATCAACGGATTCAGCGGTCACGGATTTCAACACTCTCCGGCCGCCGGTCGCATTCTGGCCGATCTCATCTGTGGGCGATCGCCGGGAATGGACATCACGCCCTTCGCCTATGAGCGCTTCCTGAAGGGTGAGGGTGAATCGGAAATTCAGGTGGTGTAACGCACTGAGACCTCTCTCCCCAATCGGTGATGATCCCGGGAAGGTATCCCTCCCATTCAGTATGGAGAGCCGAACGCACCAGAAGGAACCGGTGCCCACATATCCCCCCGGCGATTCGCCGAACATTCGCGCTGATGAGCCGTCGATCATGAAGGCGCCAGCTCCGCCGCCCGGCGATGAGACATGAGAACCACGCGACGACAAAGTGGATCGGTTCCGGTTATAATACCGGGCGGAGGCCTGGCGCATGATGGGAGCATCGGGGATTCAGGTCGGCGATGTCGTCGTCATCGAACGGGCGCATTTGGAGCGACTATTCGACGCTTTGCGCCAGAGAGGTTATCAGATTGTCGGCCCGACGGTGCGCGATGAAGCGATCATCTACGATCTCCTGACGTCCGCCGAAGACCTCCCCATCGGCTGGACCGATGAGCAGGATGGAGGGTACTACCGGCTGAAACGGCGTAATGACGAGGCGGTGTTCGGCTATGCCGTTGGTCCACACTCGTGGAAGAAGTTCGTTCATCCTCCGGCTCTCCGATTATGGCGGGCAGAGCGGGAGAATGGCCGCTTTCGCGTCATCGAAGAGACGGAGATGGGGCCTCCATTCGCCTTCATTGGCGTTCGCTCATGTGAGCTCCACGCGCTGGCGATTCAAGACAAGATCTTCCTCGAAGGAGCCTTTGTCGACCCCGTATACAAGGCGCGCCGCTCTGGCGCGTTCATCGTGGCCGTGAACTGTGGACAGGCGGGCGGCACCTGCTTCTGCGCCTCGATGAACACGGGACCTCGGGTCACCTTTGGATTCGATCTGGCGTTGACCGAACTCCTGGATGCCGAGCGCCATGAGTTCATCGTCGAGGTTGGTACAGAGCGGGGAGCCGAACTCCTCGGCGATGTCCCCTGCCGGGCGGCGAACGACGCCGAACGAGCGGCGGTCGATGAGCTGGTGGCCAAGACAGCGGCGCACATGGGGCGCACCATGGAAACGGGCGATATCAAGGAGTTGCTCTATCGCCACTACGAACATCCTCGCTGGGACGATGTGGCCCGTCGTTGCCTCACCTGCGGCAATTGCACCATGGTTTGCCCGACCTGTTTCTGCACCACGGTAGAAGAGGTGACCGATCTCTCGGGCCAGCGAGCCGAGCGATGGCGAAAATGGGATTCCTGTTTCACACTGGATTTCACTTATCTGGCCGGCGGTCGCGTTCGCGCGTCGGCCAAAGCGCGCTACCGCCAGTGGATGACACATAAGCTGGCGACCTGGATCGATCAATTTGGAACCTCGGGGTGCGTCGGTTGCGGGCGGTGTATCACCTGGTGTCCGGTGGCCATTGACATCACCGAAGAGGTCCGCGCCATTCGGGAGAGCGAACGGACGGAGAGCGCCCCTTCACCGGGAAAGGAGCAATGAGCATGGAGACGCTCAAACCCCTTCTGGCCGAACATCCCTTCTTCGAGGGATTGGAGCCTCGTCATCTCGACCTGATCGTCGGATGTGCCACCAACGTGCGGTTCGATGCCGGAACCTTCATCTTCCGCGAAGGCGAGGAAGCCAACGCCTTCTACATCATTCGTCATGGTCAGGTCGCGCTGGAGATTTTCGTTCCTCAGCGAGGGCCGATCACCATCGAGACCATCGGCCAAGGCGAAGTGCTCGGATGGTCGTGGCTCTTTCCACCTTACCACTGGCACTTTGACGCGCGCGCCGTCACGCTCACTCGAGCCATCGCTCTGGATGGGAAATGTCTGCGCACCAAATGCGAAGAAGACCACGACCTCGGTTACCAACTGGTCAAACGATTCGCCCATATCATCATGCAGCGGTTACAAGCGACGCGCCTTCAGCTTCTGGACGTCTATGGCGTTCATTCCTGATCGACCGATGAGCATAGGAGCTCCTCAGCCGATGGTCCCCCATCCTTATCGCGTTCGCCGGCGGCGGCGCGAAACGCACGATACGTTCACGCTGGAGCTTCAACCGGCATCCCGGGAGGGGACGGCGCAAGAGAAGCCGATCATGCGAGGAGAGAGCGCCGAATGGGATATTCCGGCCACCGCCTCTCAGCCGCTCTCCACCATCCCCGCCTTCCTTCCCGGTCAGTTCAACATGCTCTATGTCTTCGGCGTGGGCGAAGTCCCCATTTCGATCAGCGGCGATCCGGCCGACCCGACGACCGTCGTGCACACCATCCGCGCCGTGGGGACGGTGACCACGGCATTGCGCCAGCTTCGGCCCGGCGATATGGTGGGGGTGCGAGGACCGTTCGGTAGTCACTGGCCGTTGAGCGACGCCGAAGGGAACGACGTCGTTCTCATCGCCGGGGGCATCGGACTGGCGCCGCTCCGTCCGGCCGTGTATCGAATCCTGGCCGAGCGCGTCAAATATGGTCGCGTCGTCCTCCTCTATGGCACGCGTACGCCGGCTGACATCCTCTATCGGCGCGAACTCGCCCGATGGCGCGGTCATTTCGATTTTGACGTGCTCATCACCGTCGATCACGCTCTTGGCAATTGGCGCGGCAATGTTGGTGTGGTCACGACGCTCATCGCCCGCGCCCCGTTCGATCCGCTCAATACGGTGGCCATGATATGCGGTCCCGAAGTGATGATGCGATTCGCCGCACGAGAACTCGTCCGGCGTGGCGTCCCTGCCGAGCGTATCTTCATCTCCATGGAACGCAACATGAAATGCGCCATCGGATTCTGCGGTCACTGCCAGTTTGGACCGACGTTCGTGTGCAAGGACGGGCCGGTGTTTCCTTATCGGAGCGTGAAAGACTTGTTGACCATTCGGGAGTTGTGAGATGCCACGATCGCGCAAACCCAAACTCGCCGTCTGGAAGTTCGCCTCTTGTGATGGCTGCCAGTTGAGCCTGCTGGACTGCGAAGACGAGTTGCTCGCCGTGGCCGGAGAGGTGGACATCGCCTATTTCCTGGAAGCGTCGCGAGCCGTCGTCAAAGGCCCCTACGATCTCTCCCTGGTTGAAGGGTCGATCACCACGCCGCGCGACGCCGAGCGCATTCATAAAATCCGTCGAGCCTCCAGATATCTGGTGACCATCGGCGCCTGCGCCACGGCCGGGGGCATTCAAGCGCTGCGCAATTTCAAAGACGTGAACGAATTCCTCTCCATCGTCTACGCGACGCCGGCGTACATCGAGACGTTGAAGACATCGACGCCGATTGCCGATCACGTCACCGTGGATTTCGAGTTGCGCGGCTGTCCGATCAACAAACGACAACTCATCGAGGTGCTCAGCGCCTTCCTTCACGGGCGCCGACCGAACACGCCGCCTCACAGCGTGTGCATCGAGTGCAAGCGACGCGGAACGGTGTGCGTGATGGTCGCGCGCGGGACGCCCTGTCTGGGGCCGGTCACTCATGCCGGCTGCGAGGCCCTCTGTCCCTCCTATCATCGCGGTTGTTACGGGTGCTTCGGTCCCATGGAAACGCCCAATACCGCATCACTGAGCGCCTGGTGGCAGCGCCTGGGCGTGGGCGAGGAAGACGTGGTACGCGTGTTTCGCGGATTCAACGCCTATGCCGATGCCTTTCGCAGGGAGAGCGAGCGCCATGAGCAATAAAATCCGAACGATCAAGGTCGATTACCTGGCGCGCGTCGAGGGCGAAGGAGCGCTTCTCGTCAAGCTGAAGGCCGATCGTGTCATCGACGTGAAGCTGAAGATCTTCGAACCGCCGCGCTTCTTCGAAGCGCTGTTGCGGGGACGGCATTACAGCGAAGCGCCCGATATCACCGCTCGCATCTGCGGCATCTGTCCCATCGCCTATCAGATGAGCGCCGTTCACGCCATCGAACGAGCGTTCGGCGCGAGCGTCGACGGCCCTCTGCGCGCCCTGCGCCGACTCATCTACTGTGGTGAGTGGATCGAGAGTCACATGCTGCACGTCTATATGCTCCACGCGCCCGATTTCCTCGGCTATCCTGATGCCATCCAGTTGGCGCGCGAGCATCGGGACATCGTCCAGCGCGGATTGCAATTGAAGAAGACGGGCAACGAGATCGTCGCTCGACTCGGTGGCCGCGAAATCCATCCCATTAACATCAAGGTCGGTGGTTTCTACAAGGTGCCCACGCGGCGAGAGTTGCAGCCGCTGGCCGAGAAACTGAAATGGGCGCGGGAGGCGGCAGTGGAGACGGTCCGCTGGACGGCCTCGTTCCCCTTCCCCGAATTTGTCAGCGATTATCAGTTCGTCGCCCTTCGCCATCCGGATGAATATCCCTTCAATGAAGGCCGCCTCGTCTCCAATAAAGGTTTGGACATCGCCGCCGATCAATACGATCAATTCTTCATCGAGGAGCAGGTTCCCCATTCCAACGCGCTGCACTCGAGGCTCAAAGATGGCAGCGCCTATCTGGTCGGGCCACTGGCTCGCTACAATTTGAATTTCGATCATCTCTCACCATTGGTGCAAGAGGTGGCGCGAGAGGTGGGACTGGAGCCCCCCTGTGGCAATCCTTTTCAGAGCATCGTCGTTCGCAGTCTGGAGACGCTCTATGCCTGCGATGAAGCGCTGCGGCTCATCGAAACGTATGAACAGCCTGAAGCGCCCGCCATCGATATCGAGCCGCGAGCGGCGACAGGATACGGATGTACGGAGGCGCCCCGAGGCATTCTCTACCATCGATATCGGCTCGACGAGCGCGGCATGATTCTCGACGCCAAGATCGTCCCCCCGACGGCGCAAAATCAAAAGACCATTGAAGAAGATCTGCGACGATTCATCCCCAATCGGTTGAACCTGCCACTGGAAGACCTCACCTGGCAGTGCGAACAGGCGATTCGCAATTACGACCCTTGCATCTCCTGTGCCACCCATTTCCTGAAGGTGAACATCGAGCGGGAATGAGGGGCACACGGGTCCTGCACTTCCCACACGACTCGCCGGAGATTTAACCCGTTCGACGAGCAAAATCGCCCAATCCGCTCTTTGAGCGCCAGCGAGACGGAAACCCTTCTCCGTCGAACTCGGTAACTGATTGAGAATCAACAACAACCCGCCGTCACGAGAGCGATGGGCGCGACCACCAATGGCACGAAAGTTGCATATTCAATAGTGGAGACGGGCGTAGACAAGGAGGGGAAAGGATCATGGATGTGGTACTGGCGTTGAACGACGTTGCCGAACTTCTCAGCAAACTGGAAGCCAAGAGCCTCCGGAGGCGGAATGGCCGCGGGCAACCGGTCAGGAAGAGAGGCTACCGATTCAGAAGTTTGTCACCCCCTGAGGTGGCAGGAAGGAGGGAGCCATGTCGCAGGCCAGACGCCGTGGACCATTCGACAGTTCAGAAAGCGGTCGCCTCGATCGCCGCGAATTCGTCAAACTCTGCTTGATGGCGGCGGCGGCCGTGGGCTTGCCGGCCTCGGCCGCCCGAAAGATGGTGGAGGCCGTTGATCATGGCCTCAAACCATCGGTCATCTGGCTGTCCTTCCAAGAGTGCACCGGGTGCACAGAATCGCTCCTGAGAACCAGCCATCCAGGACTCGCCGACCTCATCCTCGACGTCATCTCACTGGATTATCATGAAGCGTTATGCGCGGCCGCCGGAGAGCAGGCCGAAGCGGCGCGACGCCGAGCCATAGAAGAGCACGCCGGCCAGTACGTGTGCGTCATCGAGGGGGCGATCCCCACCAAGGATGGTGGAATCTACTGCCGGATCGGCGGGCGTACGGCGCTGGAGATCGTAAAAGAAACGGCCAGGCGGGCGGGAGCGATCATCGCCATCGGATCATGCGCTTCGTTCGGCGGCGTGCCCTCGGCCGATCCCAATCCCACCGGAGCGAAGGGAGCTCCGCACGTTCTGAAGGATAGACGGGTAGTGACCATTCCCGGCTGCCCGGCCAATCCTTACACGTTTCTCGGCGTGGTTCTCCAATTCGTCACGTTTGGCACGCTACCGGCGCTCGATGAATGGGGACGTCCCTTGTTTGCCTATCGGCGAACGATTCATGAAGATTGCCCGCGCCGTCCCCACTTCGACGCCGGCCGGTTTGCCGAAACCTTCGGCGACGAGGGGCATCGGAGGGGCTATTGTCTCTACAAGCTGGGATGCAAAGGACCGCAGACCCACGCGCCGTGCGCGCTGAAACGGTTTGGCGAAGTGGGCGCGTGGCCCATCGGCGTCGGGCACCCCTGTGCCGGCTGCACCGAGCCACATCTGGCTTTTCGGGTTCCCATTCACACCACGGTGAAGATCGAGCATCCCACTCCACCCTCCACGTTCCCCTCCACGGCCCCCGAGCGCGGAAAGGTCAGTCCCGTGGCGACGGGCATCGCTGGCCTGGTGGGTGGGGCGCTTCTCGGCGCCGGTTTCCGATGGGCGAGAAAACTGGACGAGGAGGAGTCACCGCCCGAAGCGTCCGAGGAGGTGTCATCATGACGATGAATCGACGCGCTCTGCTCAAGGGACTGGGAGCCGTGGGAGTGGCCACGGCGACAGGCGCGCGCCCGGTGACAGCGCGCTCGCGCCGGCCAGTTGCCGAAGACGCCGTGGGCATGCTGTACGACGCCACCCGGTGCATCGGCTGCAAGACCTGTATGGTGGCTTGCCGAAGAGCCAACCACTTGCCCTATGAGAAACCCGGACATCCGTGGGATGATCCGGTCGATCTCTCGGGAAGGACGAAGACCGTCATTCAGCGCTACCGGGGCCGGGAAGGCCAGTCCTACATGAAGAGACAATGTCTCCATTGTCTCGATCCGGCGTGCGTCTCCGTGTGCATGATCGGAGCGATGCACAAGAGCGAAGGGGGTATCGTGGCCTACGATCCCGACCGGTGCATCGGCTGCCGATATTGTCAGGTCGCATGCCCGTTCGACGTCCCCCGATTCCAGTGGGACTCGCCGACGCCCAAGATCGTCAAGTGCGAGATGTGCCGCCACTTGCTGGCTCGGGGACGACGCCCCGCCTGCTGCGAGGTCTGTCCCACTGGCGCGGTGCAGTTCGGGAAACGAAAGGCTCTCCTGGCGGAGGCCAAACGCCGCATCGCTCGTCACCCGGACCGGTATGTTCCCAAGGTCTACGGGGAATCCGACGCCGGGGGAACCCAGGTCCTCTATCTCTCTTCAGTCCCCTTCGAGAAGTTGGGGCTCCCCCATCTGGGGACTGAGCCCATCCCCAGGCTCTCTGAAACCGTGCAACACGGCATCTACAAGGGCTTCATCGTGCCGGCCGCTCTCTACGTTCTGATCGGAGCGGCAGTTCGACGCCATCACCGTCAGCGGTCGGTCGATGGACGGAAGGAGGAGACATGAATCCACACGTTCATGCCTTACCCGAAGCGACGCTCCCCCGGTCGTTCCGCCTCCTCCGCATCCTGGTCGGCGCCGGAGTGGTGATGATGCTCTGGCGATTCCTGGCCGGTCTGGGGGCGACCACGGCACTCAACGATGGATATCCCTGGGGGCTCTGGATCGCCTTCGACGTCGTCACGGGAACGGCTCTAGCCTGCGGCGGTTATGCCATCGCCATTCTCGTCTACGTGCTGAATAAAGGAGCGTATCACCCCCTGGTGCGCCCGGCCCTGGTCACCAGCGCGCTCGGGTACACCTTGGCCGGACTGGCTATCGTCCTGGACGTGGGACGGTACTGGAATCTCTACAAGGTGCTCTACGTGTGGCGATGGAATCCGAACTCGGTCTTGCTGGAAGTAGCCCTCTGCATCATGGCCTATGTGGTCGTGCTGTGGATCGAACTCTCGCCGGCTTTCCTGGAGCGATGGCGCCAGAGCGCATCGAGGGCGCTCCGATGGATCTCCCAGAAGGGCGATCCCATCCTGCAGCGAGCGCTCATCTGGATCATCGCTCTGGGCATTCTGCTGCCCACGATGCATCAATCCTCTCTCGGTTCACTGCTGCTGATCGCCACCCACAAGCTGCATCCCCTGTGGCATACGCCTTTGCTTCCCCTGCTCTTCCTCATCTCCTGCATCGCCATGGGATATGCAGTCGTTGTATTCGAATCGGCGTTATCCAGTCATTTGTTCCATCGGCGTGTGGAGAAGCGCATGCTGGCCTCCTTGTCTTCGGTCATGGTGGGTGTGCTGTTGGTTTATCTCATCGCTCGGTTCGCCGATGTAGTTGTTCGAGGGCAACTCGCCGCGGCGTTCCGCTTCGATGGCTACAGTCTGCTGTTCCTCGTCGAGGTGGCATTATTCCTGGCGCCGGCATTGATGCTCCTCTCTCGGCGGGCGCGGTCCCGTTCGGGATCGCTCTTCCGCGCCGCCATGCTGATGATGTTGGCCGGGGCGTGGTATCGATTCGACGTCTATCTCATCGCATTCAATCCGGGGAGAGGATGGATCTACTTTCCATCGGTCCCCGAGTTGGTGATCAGCATGAGCATCGTGGCACTGGAGATCCTGGGCTATGTGGCCATCGTCCGGAGGTTCCCGATTCTCGGTGGGCTCACCGCGGCCACCGTTGAACGTTAGGAGGTGCCTATGGGCAGACGCATCGTCATCGATCCCATCACTCGCATTGAAGGTCATCTCCGCATTGATGTGGAGGTGGATCGGGGCGTCGTCCGCAACGCTTGGGCGTCCGGTCAAATGTGGCGGGGGCTGGAACTCATCCTCCAGGGGCGAGATCCGCGTGATGCCTGGTTCTTCGCCCAACGCATCTGCGGCGTTTGCACCACCGTTCATGCCATCACTTCGGTGCGCGCCGTGGAGCAGGCATTGGGCCTGGAGATCCCTCTCAACGCGCAATACATCCGCAACCTCATCCTCGCCGCTCATGCCCTGCACGATCATGTGGTGCACTTTTACCACCTCTCGGCATTGGACTGGGTGGACATCACCACCGTCCCCAAAGCAGATCCCGGAAAAGCCTCCCGACTCGCCGAGACGCTCTCTTCCTGGCCGGGCAACAGTCGTCGAGAGCTTCACGCGGTGAAGCAACGAATACGCGCGATTCTGGACAGCGGTCAACTGGGCATCTTCGCCAACGGCTACTGGGGTCATCCGGCGATGAAGCTCCCGCCAGAGATCAATCTGCTGGCCGTCGCCCATTATCTCCAGGCGCTCCAATACCAGCGCAAAGCCAATCAGATCGTCGCCATACTGGGCGGAAAAACGCCCAACATCCAGAATCTGGCCGTGGGCGGAGTGACCAATCCCATCGATCTCGATCATCAGGACGCCCTCAACATGGAAAAACTCTACTGGATCAAGGAGCTGTTCGAAGAGGTGGCGGCATTCATTCAACAGGTGTACCTGCCGGATGTCATCGCCATGGGAGCCGGATATCCCGAATGGCTGGGCTACGGAGCGGGAGTCACCAACTACCTGGCCGTCCCCGACATGCCTCTGGATACCCGGGGCACGACGTTCGATTTG
Source organism: Blastocatellia bacterium (assembly GCA_026985075.1). Classification (GTDB taxonomy): domain Bacteria; phylum Acidobacteriota; class Blastocatellia; order HR10; family J050; genus J050. Next base: position 17,529 of record JALSQX010000036.1, read on the forward strand.
CCGGGCGGCACCATCTTTGATGGTCGCCTGGAGACGGTGAGGACGTTCCAGAGCTTCGCCGACCCCTACTTCCGGGACAATGTGACCGAATGCATCGCTCACTCCTGGTATCGAGGGCACTGGACCCGACCGCCCTGGGAAGAGGAGACCATCCCCCACTACACGGCGTTCGATCCGCGTGGAAAATACTCCTGGGTGAAAGCGCCTCGATTCGGTGGACGCCCCATGCAGGTGGGACCGCTGGCGCAAGTGCTGGTGGGCTACGCCTCGGGGCATGCGCTCATCCGCAAATGGGTGGATGAGGCGTTGTCACGGGCGTCCTCCCTGGCCGGCACCCGGATCGGCCTCGCGGCGCTCCACTCCACATGGGGACGGCATCTGGCCCGGGCCGTGCGCGCCGCCGTCCTCTCGGAATTGGGACTGAAGCACTGGGAACGCCTGGCCGAGAATGTCGCCGCCGGAGATACCGACATCTACGTGGCACCCACCTTCCCACCGGGCGAGCAGCGCGGATATGGATTCCACGAAGCGCCTCGCGGCACCCTCTCGCATTGGGTGGTCATCCGGGACGGGCGCATCGCCAACTACCAGGCGGTAGTCCCCTCGACCTGGAACGCCGGGCCGCGAGATGAGGACGGACAGATGGGACCTTACGAAGCCTCGTTGATCGGGAATCCGGTGATCGATCCGGAACGACCGCTGGAAGTGTTGCGCACGATTCACTCCTTCGATCCCTGCATGGCCTGTGCCATTCACCTCATCGATCCTGACGGCCACCAGGTTGTGCGGGTCGAGGTTCACTGAGGGAACATGAATCGACGGGAACATTACTGCGAGATGGGATCGCCCAGACGCGTGGTCATCCTCGGCCTGGGCAATGTCCTCATGGGAGACGATGGTCTGGGCCCTCGCGTCATCGAGCGGTTGGAGGCCGAATACGAATTTGGCCGGGATGTGACTTTCATGGACGTGGGCACTCCCGGTCTCCACCTTGTGGAGTATCTCATTGATGCCGATGTCCTCATCGTCATCGATGTGGCCAAGGGCGACGGTCGCCCGGGCGAATTGCGCCGGTATCGAGGCTCGCAGATGTTGCCCTCCCCGCCTGCCTGGCGCCTGACCGCCCACGATCCCGGTTTGAAGGAAGCCTTGTGGACGTTGCAGCTTCATGGTCGAGCGCCCAGCCAGGTATTGCTTCTCGCCGTCATTCCAGCCAAAATAGAGATCGGCCTGGGGTTGAGTCCCCGCGTCCAGGAGGCCATACCACTGGTGATAGCGGCCGTGGTGCAGGAAGTGAAGCGATGGGGCATCCCCGTGCGGAAGCGCATCCCATCGGGCGAAACCGTCGGTGGGATGCGCCCCGCACCTGAGCGAGGCGAAGCGCGATGACTTCTGAGCAGAATCCGCTCATCATCGGCGTCGGCAACATGGACTGCGGCGATGACGCCGTGGGCCTGTTGGTCGTGCGCCAATTGCGCCGAACCCTTCCCGACCAGATAGGGATGCGGGAAACCAACGGTGACGCTCTGGAACTCATGGAACTCTGGCGCGGCAGCGAACGGGTCATCCTCATCGACGCCATTCAATCGGGCGTCGAGCCGGGAACGATTCACCGATGGGAAGTCCACCATGGACCGCTGCCCGGTCGTTGGTTCGCCCACTCGACGCATGCGCTGAGCGTGGCCGAAGCCATCGAAATCGCCCGGGCGCTGGGAGAACTCCCGTCATGGTTCGTCGTCTATGGGATCGAAGGTCGCCAGTTCGAGGTCGGCGCCGAACTCTCCCTGCCGGTCAGGCGGGCGATGCCCGAACTCCTGCGCCGGATCAGGCAGGATGTCCACCGCCTCTCCGACCCAGGGAGATGAGGAGGATCTGACTCATGCACGAGTTCTCTCTGATGCTGGATCTCATCCGCCAGGTGGAAGCGCTCGCTCGCCAGCGCGGCGCGCAACGGGTCACCTCCATCAAGCTGCGATTGGGACCGCATGCTCATCTGTCGGCTTCTCATCTTCGCGACCTCTTCCCTCTGGTCGCCCGAGGAACGATGGCCGAAGGAGCGCGAGTGGACATCAATGTCCGGGTCGATCCAGATGACCCGTACGCTCACGACGTGCTGCTGGAGAGCGTGGAAATGGAGGTGTGATGCCGGAAGACGCGCGATCGACGAAAACAACCAGCGGAACGGCCCATCGTCGCCTGCGCGTCGTCATTCGCGGCGCCGTGCAAGGCGTGGGATTCCGTCCTTTCGTCTATCGACTGGCCGCCGAGTTGAACCTCACCGGTTGGGTGCTCAATTCCTCGCAAGGCGTGTTCATCGAAGTGGAAGGCGCTCGACAGCCACTGGAGAGCTTCTTGTTCCGTCTGGACCGCGAACGACCGCCCCGTTCGTTCATTCACAGTCTGGAGTATTCATTCCTCGATCCCGTCGGCTACGCGCGATTCGAAATCCGAACAAGCGATGACCGGGGAGACAAAACGACACTGATTCTGCCCGACATCGCCACGTGCTCCGACTGTTTGAGGGAGATCTTCGATCCCGCAGATCGTCGCTACCGTTATCCATTCACCAACTGCACCAATTGCGGCCCCCGCTTCTCGATCATCGAAGCACTGCCTTACGATCGATCGCACACCACGATGAAACGTTTTGTCATGTGCGCGCAATGCCGCGCCGAATACGAGAATCCACGAGATCGCCGCTTTCACGCTCAACCCAATGCCTGTCCCCACTGCGGCCCGCACCTCGAACTCTGGGATGGCACAGGGAGGGTCCTCGCGACGCATCACGAGGCCCTGCTCGCAGCGGCCGAGGCCATTCGCCGTGGTCTCATCGTCGCCGTCAAGGGATTGGGGGGATTCCATCTCATCGTCGATGCGCGCTGTGACCGGGCTGTCCGGCGGTTGCGGACGCGCAAGCGCCGGGAAGAGAAACCCTTCGCCTTGATGTATCCGTCGCTCGAACTCGTCAAAGCGCATTGTGAGGTCTCCGAACTGGAAGAGCGTCTTCTCACCTCGCCGGAATCGCCCATCGTCCTGCTTCGGCGCAAGTCCACCAGGCCGCCCGATCCGGCATCGAAGATTTCTCCGGCGGTGGCGCCCCACAATCCCACTCTCGGCATCATGCTCCCGTATACGCCGCTCCACCACCTGCTGCTGGCCGAGCTGGGATTCCCCGTAGTCGCCACCAGCGGGAACCTCTCGGATGAACCCATATGCATCGACGAGCGGGATGCGCTCGTCCGACTCGGCGATATCGCCGACCTGTTTCTCGTTCACAATCGACCGATCGCCCGTCACGTGGATGATTCCGTGGTGCGCATCGTGTTGGGGCGGGAGTTGGTGCTGCGCCGCGCTCGCGGTTATGCGCCCCTGCCGCTCCCGCTGAAACGTTCATCTCCACCATTGCTGGCCGTGGGCGCTCACTTGAAAAACACCGTCGCCCTCACGGTTGACCATCAGGTGTTCATCAGCCAGCACATCGGCGACCTGGAGACGGCGGAGGCCTTCACCGCGTTTCAGCGCGTCATCAGCGACTTGCAGCGACTTTATGATGTTCGTCCCACCGTCATCGCTCGTGACGCGCATCCGGAGTATCTCTCGACCAAGTACGCCCGGAATCACGGCGCGCCGAGCATCGACGTTCAACATCACGTGGCCCACGTTGTCTCCTGTATGGCGGAGAACGAACTGGAGGGTCCCGTGTTGGGCGTGGCCTGGGATGGAACCGGATACGGGCCGGATGGGACCATCTGGGGCGGCGAATTCCTGCGCGTGGAAGGGGACGCCTGGGTCCGCGTGGCTTCCTTCCGAACGTTCGGCCTCCCGGGAGGCGAGCGAGCGATCAAAGAGCCCAGGCGCTCAGCGCTCGGATTGCTCTATGAGATCTTCGGCGCCGCACTATTCCAGATGACCGACCTTGAACCGGTGCGGGCATTCACTGGCCGGGAACTCGCCGTCTTGCAGACGATGCTTCAGAAGCACCTCAACGTGCCGCGAACGTCCAGCGTCGGACGGTTATTCGATGCCGTGGCTGCCATTGCCGGACGGCGTCAGAGAATACGCTTCGAGGGACAGGCCGCGATGGAACTGGAGTTCTCGCTGAATGGCATCCGCACCGATGCGACCTATCCATTCCGGATCGTGGAACCGGTGCCCTCCCCTGTCCGGCTCGCCGCCGGCGCCTCGTCGCCCATTTACATCATCGATTGGGAACCGATGATGCGGGAGATCGTGGACGATGTTCGTCGTGGCGTCGCCCTCGGAGAGATCTCGGTCCGATTCCACAACACGTTGATCGAAGCCATCGTGGCGATAGCCGAGCGCGCGGGGGAAGAACGCCTCGTGCTCACCGGGGGGTGCTTTCAAAATACCTATTTGACCGAACGAGCCGTCCACCGCCTGCGCGCCGAGGGCTTTCGTCCCTACTGGCACCAGCGGATTCCACCCAACGATGGCGGTATCGCCCTGGGACAAGCGGTGATCGCCGGGTGGCGATGGAAGGAGGATGTCGACGACCATGTGCCTCGCCGTTCCTGGAAAGATTGTGAGTATCAGTGGCGATGATCCCCTCTTGCGTATGGGGAAAGTGAGCTTCGGGGGCATCGTCAAAGAGGTCAACCTCTCCTACGTGCCGGAAGCCGAAGTCGGTGACTATGTGATGGTGCATGTCGGATTCGCCATCAGCATTGTGGATGAGAAAGAGGCCGAACGCGTGTTCGAATACCTCCGGCAGATGGACGAGCTCATCGAACTCCAGGAGGACGCCCGATGAGATTCATCGACGAGTATCGCGACGCGCGCGCCGCCCGGCGCTACGCTCGCGCCCTGGCGCGCCTGACGACGCGACCGTGGACGATCATGGAGATCTGCGGCGGTCAGACGCACACCATTGTGAAATTCGGTATCGACGAGCTCCTGCCTCCAGAGATCACGCTGGTGCATGGTCCTGGCTGTCCGGTGTGCGTCACGCCCATCGAACTCATCGACAAGGCCATTGACATCGCGTCCCGACCGGACGTCATCTTTTGCTCGTTCGGCGACATGCTGCGCGTGCCGGGCACGGAGAAAGATCTCCTCACGGTCAAAGCCCATGGCGGCGACGTGCGGATCGTTTACTCTCCGCTCGATGCCCTGGAATTAGCCAAGCAGAACCCTCATAAAGACGTCGTCTTTTTTGCCGTGGGATTCGAAACCACGGCACCGGCCAATGCCATGGCCGTCTTTCAGGCGCATCGGCAAGGGGTTGATAATTTCTTCCTGCTCGTCTCGCACGTTCTCGTCCCTCCAGCGATGGAAGCCATCCTCTCCTCGCCGCATAACCGGGTGCAAGGATTCCTGGCCGCCGGCCACGTCTGCACCGTCATGGGATATACCGAGTATGAACCCATCGCCAGGACATACCAGGTGCCCATTGTGGTCACCGGGTTCGAACCGCTGGATATTCTGCAAGGCGTTTACATGTGCATCAAGCAATTGGAGGAAGGACGCGCCGAGGTGGAGAATCAGTACACCCGTTCGGTCCGCCGGCGCGGGAATCCATCGGCGCAGCAACTCATCCGGGAAGTCTTTCAGGTCGTCTCCAGGAAGTGGCGTGGCGTGGGAGAGATTCCCCGTAGCGGACTGGGGTTGCGGGAAAAGTATGCGCAATTTGACGCCGAACGGCGATTCGGCGTGGCCCATTCCACGATCGAAGAGCCGGCCGAATGCATGAGCGGGCTCATCCTGCAAGGGGCGATGTCTCCCCACCAGTGTCCGGCGTTCGGCACCCGATGCACGCCCGAGCATCCACTGGGCGCCCCCATGGTGTCGTCCGAAGGAGCGTGTGCCGCTTACTATCGGTATCGGAGGTCCCCGGTCGATACACCGTGAATCCAGCTTGAGGAGCGAAGCTATGGAGTCCGAACGAGATTTCACCCCTCAATGTCCTATTCCCCTCACCGAATATCCTCACATTCTGCTCGCCCATGGCGGCGGGGGCGAACTCATGCACCACCTCATCGAGAAAATGTTTCTGCCCGCATTCCGCAACGCGCTGCTCGACGCTCAACACGATGGGGCTGTGCTCGATCTGGAGGGCATTCGGTTGGCTTTCACCACCGATTCGTACGTCGTCCATCCGCTCGTCTTCCCCGGCGGTACTATCGGCGATCTGGCCATCAACGGCACAGTCAATGACCTGGCCATGTGCGGCGCGCGCCCGCTGTTTTTGAGCGCGGGCTTCATCCTGGAAGAAGGTTTACCCATGGAGACGCTCTGGCACATCGTTCAATCCATGCAACGGGCCGCCGAACGAGCCAAGGTGCAACTGGTCACCGGCGACACCAAAGTCGTCGATAAAGGGAAAGGCGATGGTCTGTTCATCAATACAACCGGCATTGGCATCATCGAACACAACTGCCTCATCGCTCCCCATCGCGTTCAACCTGGCGACGCCATCCTCCTCAATGGTGATATCGGACGCCATGGCATCGCCATCATGGCGGTACGCGAAGGGTTGGCGTTCGAAAGCCCCATCGAGAGTGATACGGCTCCATTGGCGGATCTCGTGCTTCAGCTTCTGCAGGCCGGCATTGATGTGCACTGCCTCCGCGATCTCACCCGGGGCGGATTGGCGAGCGCGTTGAATGAGATCGCTCGAGCCGGTGGAGTGCACATCCATATTGAGGAGAGTGCTATCCCCGTGTGCGAAGACGTGCGTGGGGCGTGCGAGATCTTAGGACTCGATCCGCTCTACGTCGCCAATGAAGGGCGATTGGTCGCCTTCATCGGTCCGACGGATGTCGAGCGAGTCCTGACGATCATGCGCGCACATCCTCTGGGTGCCGATGCTCGTCTGATCGGTCGCGTCACCGATGATGACCCCGGTCTGGTGACGATGACGAGCGCCATTGGCGCCCGGCGCGTCGTGGATATGCTGAGCGGCGAGCAGCTCCCACGAATCTGCTGAAGCGGGGAGCATGACGCGAAGCCACGCCGGAATGGGATGTTCATCGAGAGCGGCGAACACCCCATCGTTCCCCTCATCACAGTGTGCCATGAAGCCGCGTCATCGATCGATCCCCCCCGTTCGAGGACCGGGAAGATGAGAACCGGGTTTCCGGGGCGAGAGCGGCAAGAGTATGAGATCTTCATACGGTGGATTCTCGCCGCTGAATGCGGGACTTGCCCTCATATCTTTTCACCGGCAATAATACAACATCATCGACCGGAGGCGGCTATGAAGCGAATCTCCCTCTTCATTCTTCTGGCGCTCCTCGGGCTCCTCTTTGCTCCCTGCGAGGCTTCGGCGAAGAAGAAGAGCTATTTCATCGCCGATTATGACGTCGTGATGGATGTCGAGGAGAACGGGGATGTGCGCGTCAGCGAGACCATTCGTTATGCTTTCACTCGGGGCACATTCACCTATGCCTATCGCACCGTTCCTCTCACCGGATTCGAAGACATCGACGTCATCTCGGTGACCAGCCCCGATGGTCCTTTGAGGCTCACGCGCGCCGAGGTGACCGAAGGTTGGACGAGGAGACTCCAACTGCGATGGTCATTCCCTGCGACCGATCAATCGCGGACGTTTCGCATCGACTACATCGCTCGTGGCCTCGTCAAAAGCGAACGCGGACAGAACGTGATCGACTGGAACGCCGTCGGTCGAGACTGGAACGTGCCCATTCGAGATATCGACGTACAGGTGAAACTCCCGTGGAGATTCGCCTCTGGCATAGAGACGGATCCGCCGGCCGAGATTCATCGGTTGGACGGAGAGACGTTCATTTCTTTTCACCACGATGCCCTGCGTCCACGACAACGCTTTCATATCGTCGTGCGATTCCCTGGAATGATCGCCAGTGCTTCTCCATCGGAGATGAGATATGGTCTCCGCATCTTGTTGATGCTCATCTCCGGGAGCCTCGTCATCGGAGTTCTCCTGCTGACCTTCGTGCGCCGAGTCGGACGGGTTGCCGCCCCAGCCGTCTCCACCGCAGTGACGAGTTACCCCGATCCGCAAATCACCATCGCTGAAGCCGCCGGACTCGTCTATGCGCACAGTGGTCGTCCGAAAGCGGCCATCTCGGCCATCGTATTCGATCTGGCGCGGCGCGGACTCATCAAAATCGAGAGCGTGATCAGACGCCGATTCCTGGGGAGTCGCTCATTCGACATTCGCGCTCAGGTCATCGAACATCCTCCGGGCCTGCCGCCATGGGAGGAGAAAGTTCTCGCTGCGCTCGAACATGAGCACGACTTGAAGGCGTTCAGCCGAAAGAGAGGACTCTTCTCGGACATCCTGGATGAGCTCACGGCGCGGCTCCGATCGATCGGCCTCATCTCGACGGAACGCGAGCAACAGCGACGCCGCTGGATTCTCATGGCCACCGTGGCGCTGGGAGTGGCCGTGATCTTCCTCATTCTGGTCGTGATCAGTGTGTGGCGGGAGTTATTGGCCCCGGCGATTCTCGGTCTCCTGGCCAGCACCGGCCTCCTCATCGTCAGCTCGGCCATCGATACGCGCACGCCTCGCGGCGCAGCACTCAAACGAGCATTCCAGAACTACGGCCGCGGGCTGAGAGAGGAAATCGAACGCCTGATGGACACAGAGCCGGCGCACGCTATAGCTATGTTGATCGAGCATCTGCCGCTGCTCGTGCTGGACACCAAGGTGAACCGCCGCTGGTTCCAGATGTTGAAGAAGAAATGGCAACGGAGCGAAGCGACGTTCGCCGTGCCCGAATGGATGGAATTGAAAGATCAGGCGGGACAACAACTGGCCACGGCGATGGCGGCCACCGAGTGCTTTGGTCTGTTCACCGACAGCGTCGTCTATGTGGCCGCGTATAGTGGCGGAGGATATGGCGCAGGGGGCGGAGCGGGCGCAGCCGGAAGCGGAGCCGGCGGTGGAGGCGGTGGCGCCGGATAACCTCACGTAGTGTGCCTCACTGAGAGACGCCCTGTACGGGGGCCGTCTCTGGCCCCTCGCGTGATCTCCCGGGCCTGTCCATTCATCTCTCCCTTGAAAATAAGGGAGGCCGATCCACGCCGATTCTTTCCCTTCCTTCTGTGATTGTCCGCTGGGCCATCGTGGATCGAACCCCGAACCGCTGACGACGGACCACGGGCATTCTCTTTTCATCCCCTCGGTGTGGCTCCCAGGCCATGGCTGCTCCCTTCGAAAAGGGGGTGTGTGGCGCAAGCTGTCAGCTTGCGCTCCCTCATTTTCATCCTTCGTGGCGTGCGTGAGCGCATGGGTGATTCCTTTGAAAATAAATTCCGCACAGATTCACCAATTAACTGATAATTTTTATCAATCAGCGAATCTGTCTATTCGTGCCTTTTTCACCTCTTCGCTGTGGCTCGGCCCGTGCGACAAGCATCCCGAGCATGAGCTCACGGACCTCCCCGCGTGGAGAACCCAGTGGCAGAGTCACGCGACCGAGGGGCGAAAACGTTTCCGCCCCCTGGGGGGAGCATTTCCTTGTGGGCCAAGCGATTTGTTGGCAGAATAGAGGCGGATCAACTCTGATCCGACGAAGGAGGAGATCCCAGGCATGAGCAACGATGGGAACCGGAGATCACTCCTCGCCGGCGACGCTCGCCCGGCCGCCGATTCATGGATGCCTCCACCCCCGGGAGTTCATGAGTGCTTGATGGACCCCCACAGGCCGGGGCGTCCCTGACCCGATCACCGAGGGCCCTGGAGGATGGCGATGCTCAAGTGTTACTGTCACCGCTGCCAGCAGGTGACCGAACACATCACAATGGTGGAAGCGGCCCGTCGGCTGCGCAAAAACCGCAAGACCATTCGCGCCTGGATGGAGGCGGGAGGGTTGGCCCACATAGTGCTGCCCAGCGGGCGGCGGCTCCTCTGCACCTTCTGCTTGCTGTTCCCTCAGGGACCAAAGTCTCGCCTCGACCGACGACCTGGGAGAGGAGGCTGAATGCTGCTCGGACTGGTCGGACATGGGGTGGCTGGCGGATTGAGCGCGACGGCTGCCAATTGTAAAAACTTGTAAAATATTTGGGTAATTTTGTCCAGTTTAGGCCGATTATGTCCAGTTCAGACCAGTTCTGTTCATTGACAAGGTGAGCGCTCTTCATATAATGGAACTGTCAATGAATTTTTTGAAGAGGAGGATGAAGATATGCCTGATCTGTTGAAACGATGGTTCCGGGTTTCAGTATTCACATGTCTCTGTCTCTATACGGTTGCTCTTGCTCCATGGATCTTGAGGGCGGCAGCAACGGAATGCCGCGCTTCCTGGGCTTTATTTGGCGACCAATTCTGTTTAGCCATCTATTGCCGCGAAGACTTCAGAAGCCGGTGGGAGCTCGTATGTGTGGAGTGGACCTGACATGCACACCTGTCTGTGAGCCACTGCAGAACGAGTGATTCCGCGGAGATAGAAACCGGGAGTCTTATCGTTTTCTCCTCTCTTTCCGGGATGAAAAACATACATTCGGAGGTGTAAAATGAAACTTGAGCATATGAGAAGGAAGAAGCTGGAAATGGGGATGGCCGTGGTTGGTTTTCTCGTGATGCTGGGGTGTCTGTCACCCATCCGAGCTCAGTATGGGGTTCCTATTCATACCAGCGTGACCGACGACGGTGCGACCATCGAGAATGTCAGCGACCATCCTGTGGCTGCTATAGAGGGAACCTTCACCTATCGATCATCTGAAGGAAAACTGGTCACGTCGGCCTGGAGGCAATTCTTTCGCGTTGCTTTCCTCAAGGATGGAGACACCTTCGAGCCAGGCCAACGACTTTCGTTTCCCAAAGAGAGCCGATTGCCTGATGGGTCCAGGGAAGACTTGAATTACGTTGATGTCACAGTCACTGGTATCGTTTTTGCCGATGGATCTACTTGGGGAACGGCTGACGCATTACGCTCGAGGATCACGGAGCGGGCAGCGGCGCTCCGATTGCAGCTTCGAGATGCTCTGCTGCTGCTGGAACGAATGTCGCCAGAAGAGATCGAATCCCTGCTCCACAAACCCGGGCTCCTCATCCAAGGGCGGGTCGAGAGCGGCTTTGCCAAGGTCGTGCTCCGCAAGCGGCTGCTCGACGAGGATGGCCGGCTGGTTCCCGACCCCATCGACCGAGTGAAGCAATTGATCGCCGACGTTGAATCTCCCTTCAGTAACTGATCCATCCGCCAGGAAAGCCGCTTTTTGTCGATGCCGGGCGATAGTCGGTTCTGCCGCCACTTTGTCGCACCCGACAAGCTGGAAGCTTGTCGGACGATGCCGGGCGGTCGTTCATACTGCCACCCGCTGTCGCCCGGCTCATCCGTGCGTAGAGACTCCACGGCATGAGATCCCTGCAGCCCGGCCTTTCGACACTGTGAGCCTCTCACGCCCTTGCCATTTGTGACGGGCATCCGCTCTCCATTCCCGGCTTGCTCCAGAAGCCACACTCCTCTATAATTCCAGGCGAGTTCGACCCGAATGTAGATTTGTGCTTCTCAGCGGGGGAGAGGAAACCCGTATGAGTGACTGAGGAACCAAAGTTCCAAACCATTCACTCCCACCGGGTGAGTGATGGGGGTTTGTCTCTCGCCAGGGAGCACTTGCTGACGTCGAGTGGTGAACGGTAGACGGGGAATCATGAACAGGTTGTTTTTGACCTTGAAGGAGGGGGAAACATGGAATTGGCATCGAATCCGCCTTGCGGGAGGAACGAATTCTGCGGGTTATGCTATCGGCTCCCTGAGCTCTGGTCCCGGATCGAGCATACTACGACCCTGGTCCAATACGCGGCCAGACGACGGCTATTTGAGGAAGGCGGTCCGTCCAAGCATGTCATTGCGGTGTGTTCGGGCGCCGTTCGTCTTCACGCGCACCGAGCAAACGGCGGCCAGATCATATTCCGCATCGCCCACACAGGTGACTGCTAGGTCTGGTGGCCGTGTTCCTGAATCAGCCCTATACCTTCTCGGCCGAGACGGTGCTTCCTTCTCAACTGCGCCTGGTGCCTCGGCGCATCATCTTGTGGACGCTTGAGGCGAAGCCCGAACTATGGAGCCCTCTCGCCCGGGAGATCGCTCGGCGACATTATGAAATGGTCGAACAACTGAAAAAATCACCTCAAGAGCGATTCCTGAATCTGCTGCTGCGATTTGCCGTTCCCGTCGAGTCACAGGAGCGAACACACTCCTCCCATCACGTCGGTCTGATCAATCAGCAATTGGCCGACTTGGTGGGCATCTCCGAGCGCCGTCTGCGGCACTATCTGGCTGAACCGAAGGCCGGGGCCTGATCACGCGACGTCATGGATGGCTCATCATCACCGATCTTCAAGGGTTGAGAGCATTGTCAGAAACGTCGCGGTGACGGCAGCATCAGCGGGACATTGCTCGGGCAACACAAGAAACCTTGTCGACCGGGAGCGCCTCTCATCACTGAGATACTGAGGACATCGGCCAAGAATCCTCCTCGTTGCACCCTCGTGTGCGACCCATTCAGGATCGGATCGGCGGGGATACTGGAGCCGCGGGCGACGCCTACAGCTCTTCTGCTTTGCCGCTTCAGGGCGGATGAGACATTCAAGATAGCCGCCACAGTTTCGTGTAGAGCCGCCCCTCACATATCTTCGCCACTTCATCCTCGAAGCCAGATCTTTGGTCGTCCTTCAGGACGGTGACGACCGGTGCGGGCTTCTTCTACCGTGAAGTCGAAAAATCCATCCAAAGCATCGATGAAGGCTCGCAGATCGAGTGACATGAATAGCGCTGGCAGTTGCTCCAATCGCGCTTTGGCCTTGCGATACATCGTCCGAGCGGCGCCGAATCGACCGAGTTCGTAGTGATAGAGCGCCACCGCCGCCATGATGAGGCCCTGATAAAAGAGTTTCTCTCGCCCACAAGAGACGAGCCAGAGGCTCTCCAGGACCTCGTGGCACCGGAAATATTCTCCGGCATTGAACAGCTCGATGCCCCGGAGGTATTCCGCCGGATATCGCTCCTGGTGCTCGTCAGTGCAGATGCGTTGAGCAGTCACAAGGCATCGATGATGGCCTGGGTGAATTCCGTCGTCGTCGCCTGCCCGCCAAGATCCCGAGTGCGAACCTCCCCGGCGAGCAGCACGCGATGCAACGCTTCGGTGATACGCCGGGCGGCTTCGCGCTCGCCGATATACTTGAGCATGAGAATGGCCGAAAGGAGCAACGCGGTAGGATTGGCCAGATTCTTCCCGGCGATATCGGGCGCCGTCCCGTGCACGGCCTCGAACACGGCTACGCCGTCGCCCAAATTGGCGCCCGGTGTCACGCCCAGCCCGCCGACCAGCCCCGCCGCCAGATCGGAGATGATGTCGCCGTAGAGGTTTTCCAGCAACAACACATCGAATTGCTGCGGATTCATGACCAACTGCATGCAGGCATTATCGACGATCTTATCGTCGGCATCGATATCCGGGTATTCCCGCGAGACGCGCCGGAAACAGTCCAGAAACAACCCATCGGACAGCTTCATGATGTTGGCCTTATGAACCGCCGTGATCTTCCGCCGGCCTTCGCGGCGGGCCAACTCGAAGGCGAAACGGGCAATGCGCAGCGAGGCCTTCTCGGTGATGATCTTGAGCGACTCGACGACTCCGGGGACGACGATGTGCTCCAATCCCGAGTAGAGATCCTCGGTATTCTCCCGGATCACCACCAGATCGATCTCGCCGAACTTGCTCGGCACGCCGGGCAGACTGCGAATGGGACGCACATTGGCATAGAGATCGAGGGCCTTGCGCAGGCGCACGTTGATGCTCGGATACCCTTCGCCCACCGGCGTCGTCACCGGCCCCTTGAGAGCGACGCGATTGACTTTGATGGATTGAATGACGCTGCTGGGCAGCGGATCACCGAATTGATGCCAGGCTTCCGAACCGACGACGTGCTCTTCCCAGGCGATCTCCACGCCACTGGCTTCGATGATGCTCACCACTGCCGCGGTCACTTCAGGACCGATGCCCTCGCCAGGGATGAGGGTGATACGATGCGTCATTGCTGAGCCTCGCGTGGGGTCGGCTTAACCACTTTGCCGCCCTTGATGACCATCACTACATTGCGGAAGGCGCGCATGTCGAAGAGGGGATCGCCGTCGATCAGAATCACATCGGCGAACTTGCCGGGTTCGATGGTCCCCAATACTTTCTCTTTGCCCAACGCCTCGGCACCATTTCGAGTGTACATCTGGATCACTTCCATAGGAGGCAATCCAGCCTGGGCATAGAACTCCAGATCCCGATAGATGCGTCCGTGCGGCACGAGATCCGATCCCGTGTCCGGGCCGATGGCCAGCTTGACGCCCAAAGAGCGGGCTCGCACCGCCGAGTGATAAGCATCACGCAGGGCTTCCTGGGGATCATACCCTCGCAGCGTTCGCCACTCGCTGATCACCCGACGCCAGATGGCTGCGCGTTGCTTCAATCCCTGAAGCCATTCTGGCGGAAGCCGATCGGCGAGCGGTGGCTCGATCAGTTGATCGTCACTGCGCAGGAGAGGATCGATCTGTTGGGCCTGCAGTTGAAACAACGTCGGCACCAGGATGATGTTCTTCCGCACCATCTCCCGCAGCAGAAGATCATCGCCCACCCGCAATACGGCGCTGTGCTCCAGCGTATCGACGCCCGCTTCGATGGCCAGGCGAACCGCTTCTTCGTAAGGGACATCGGTATGCGCAGCGACCTTCAAGCCGGCATCATGGGCCTCTTCGATGATGGCCCGCATCTCCCGCAACGTGGGCAATGGGCGCCGCGCCGTCAGTCGCACTTTGATGAAATCAACGCCCTTGGCGATGAGGTCACGGACCTTGCGACGCGCGTCCCGAGGTCCATCGAATTCCAGCAGATTGGGGAAGAGGGGAGCCTCGGGCTCTCTCCTCACCAACTGCGGCCCGGCGGCGAACAGTCGCGGACCGACGGCTTCGATCTGCTCGCGAAGCGCCAGAACCATCTCGCTCGAACCCATCTCTCGAATCGTGGTCACGCCGGAGAGGAGATCCAACCGGGCATTCCGCAGAATGACTGTCTTCAATTTCTCCGGCGCATTGGTGAACTCGCGATCGTCTTCGCCGAGCCCCAATCCTTCCAGATGATTGTGAGCATCAATGATGCCGGGGAGAATGGTTTTCCCCTGAGCGTCGATGATATCCACTCCGGGGGGGATGGCGATGCGACCCCGACGACCGACGGCCTTGATCTTATCGCCGGCGATCAAAACCACGGCATCATCGTAAGGCACATGCCCCGTGCCATCAATCAACCAGCCGCCGACAATGGCCAATGTGGGCTCCAATTCGGCGAGGTCGCCCTCGGAGGGAGTCTCTCCCGACCCATTGGCCGGATCACCGTTGCCTCCCATTTCCAGTGCGGGCACCGTCAACCAAACGGATACAATCAGCGTGAGGGTCAACAGCAGCGTGTTCTGTCGCGTCATCATCATTCCTCATTCCATCTCGCCGTGGCATCTCGGTGGGCTCTCCGGCCGCTGCCTCGATGTCCTCTGTCTCACACTCATTATACGGATGGGAAAAAGGTTCGGCAATGACCTTTTCCGGCGTTCTGCCACGACTCGGGCCTCGGCCGACTCCGAGTAACCGAAAGTCGATGTTCAGAACCCGAATCGGAGCACCATCGGATGGGACGGAGCCTCACGATGAGGCTCGCCGGGCGAGGGCGAAATAGTCCCATTACAGGCCTGTCCACCAGCGGCCGCCGTTCATGCTCAGATCATGGATGGGATTTCAAGGGAGACAGCCATGACCCCACGGGCCACACCGAGGGAATGAAAATGGGCTCCCTCGTTGAGGGAGCGTCGCGCAAGCTGGCCGCTTGCTCGACTTCTTCGAAGGAGTCACCTATGGCCTACGGAGCCACATCGAAGGGAGGGGTGGAGCGCAAGATGGCATCGTGCGTCACTTTTCCGAAGGAGACCGCCCAGGCGAATGTGAGCTTCATACCGGGATGGCGAAGATGATCCGGACTGCTCCAAGCAATGGTCACCGACCACCACACTGACGCCTCGGGGAACCTCCAATCAATGTCCCCCAGAGACCAAGCGCAAAGGGACGCCTCAGGAGAGCGCCAGGGCCACCATGTTCGCGGCTTGGGCCCAACCTCGTCCATCGGCGATGTCCGTGGCCGGAATCGCGATGGCCTCCACATCACCACGGGTCGGCGTCGTGTCAATCAGGGAGGAGTCGTAGATAATCAGTCCGCCGCCGTGGACCTGCGGTTCATATGGATATAGCGAGGGCCGGTTGATAAGAACCGTAGGGTGAGGGGTCAGCGACGGACCGACGGGGTGGGTCGAAATGGTGATGTGGTATCCAGGTGTGCCCTCCTGCGCTGATTCGGGCGCAGGAGACCAGGAGACATGATGACCCTGACGCAATTCGGATTCAACCAGCCAGTGCTCCCGGTGGAGCACTCCTGGTCGAGGCAACTCGATGGGAGGGCGCCCATAGCGGGCCAGGACCGCTCCAGGAACGAGGCTCTCATGTCCGTCCCATTCCTGACTGTCAACCTCTCTCACTCTCTCGACTTCCGCCGCTGCCTCGAGATCTCCTCCAGAGAGTTCTCCACCTCTTGTGAAGATGAACTCATCGGCAGCCCCCGCTCCTCGTTTCACTGTCTGACGCGGTCCTTTTATCATCTTCCAATATCCTCCCTGAAGCCCTGAGCCCGTAACCCACGACTTCACGTCATCTCATATGCAAACACTGTGCCACGAGTGCGTCCCTCAGCGACACTCGCTAATCACATGATCCTCAACACCTTGCCTTTTGCCCCTGACACCGGTGAGGCGAACGAGCGGGGCAAATCGCCCACCGGGATGGGCCAATTCACCCGCCTCCGCTTCCCCCTGGCGCTCCCATCCGAGCCCGCAGAGAGCGGGGAAGTCTCGTCAACCGGAGGGGTTGGGAAGATCACCGACTCCTCCGTTGAGTCCGGAATGGGGTTTGCATAGCAGGTTACCTTCAAAAAAGGAGCGGGGTCACGCATCCATGGAAATTCGCGCCCAAGAGGAACAGCTCGGCGGCGATGGCCGCTCGCCGCATCCCTTCGGCAACGGTGCCGAGCGGTGCTCGGACCGGCGGACAGATGAGCGATTTCCGAGGTGGGAGGAGCGCTTCTCGGGGTGGCACCGTGAATCCTCCTGAGGGGTGATGAGAATGGACAAAAAACTTGGACCAGCGATACAATTTCCCGCCATGGACGTGTTGAAGCAGCGGTGGCGCAATGAGTGGCTGTGGGCGTTCATCAGACTCTTCGGGCGGAATATCATCACGGCTCTGGGGGCTACCCTCACCACCACCAGTGCGCTGCTCATCCTGGCTCTGGCGATATTAGGCGCTCTTCGCCTTTATGACACCCCGTATGTGGGCATCATGGCTTTTCTCGTGCTCCCGGGATTTTTCATTCTCGGACTCATCCTGATCCCTCTGGGCGTATATTGGGAGCGCAAGCGGGCCACTCAGTGCAGCGGGGGCGCTCACAACCCACCGCCTTATCCGCAGATTGACTTCAATCAACCTCAGGTTCGTCGCATGGCGGGTATTATTGCCACGCTCACGGCGGCCAACATTTTCATCCTCTCGCTGGTCAGTTACCAAGGGGTGGTCTTCATGGATTCGGTCGCGTTTTGTGGAACGGTGTGTCATACGGTAATGGAACCGGAATACACCGCCTATCTGCGTTCTCCCCACGCTCGCGTCAAGTGCGTGGAGTGTCATATTGGTCCGGGAGCTCCCTGGTTCGTTCGATCCAAGTTGTCGGGCGTCGGACAGGTTCTGGCTGTCACCTTCGGAACCTATGATCGTCCCATCCCCACGCCGGTCCGGAACTTGCGCCCCTCCCGGGATACCTGCGAACAGTGTCACTGGCCGGAAAAGTTCACCGGCGACCGGATCAAAGTCATCACTCGATTTTCCCAAGATGAAGCCAACACGCCATTGAAAACGATTCTGGTCATGCATATCGGTGGCGGCAATCAAGGTCGGGGCGGCATTCATAGCTGGCATATCGATCCCCATAAACAGACCATGTATATTGCCGTTGATCCGCAACGACAGGTCATCCCGTGGGTGCAAGTGAAAAACGCCGATGGGACGGTGACCGAATTCGCTATCAAAGACGGCACGCTCACGACCGAGCAGATGGCCACCGCCGAGAAACGCGTGATGGATTGCATCGATTGCCATAATCGCCCCACGCATATCTACCAGCTTCCCGGCGAGGCGATGGACGAAGCGATGGCCGCCGGACGGATCGATCCCACGCTGCCCTACATCAAGAAAGTCGGCGTCCAGGCCCTCGAGCAGGCCACTGGTCCGAAGCCCGCGGCACTGGAACACATCGCCCAGCAGGTGCGCACCTATTATCAACAGAATTATCCCGACGTCTATGTCGCTCGCCGCCAGACGATCGAAGCGGCCATTCGCGAAATGCAGGCGATCTATCGTCGAAACGTCTTCCCTCAGATGAACGTCACCTGGGGCACCTATCCGAACAACATCGGCCACCAGCACTTTTCGGGGTGCTTCCGCTGCCACGATGATGAGCACGTGAGTGAAGATGGACGAACCATTCGCCAGGATTGTGACCTCTGCCATACCATCCTGGCCTGGGAGGAAGAGAATCCGGAAGTGCTCCAGCAACTGCAAATCCGATAATCCTCCCCGTCCCCCCTCGATGGCCTTGTGGCGATCACCCTCCCGGATGAACAGCGCCCGACTGACTTCGAGGGAGGGTGTGCGAAAACATGACAGCGGGTGTTTTATTTCAAGCATTGCTCTCCGGAACGAACGGCCCGGCCGCGCCAGTCGGCGAATCCGCCTGGCAGAGCTAATCCTTTCATTGTGAAGAGATTGGTGCCACCGGAGGTGACCATGACCGAGCCCGCACTTTCTGTGGCACTCGGTTTGCTTTAACTGGACGGTTCGAGAACGCCGTTGATGTGAGGAGGTATGGTGAAACACGCTCACTCGATGACCGGTTGGAGGAAGCCGCTCCCGATGCTCGCCTCCCTTCTACTGTTCTTCGCCAGCCCGATGCCACTCAGGGCTATCCCCCAAGCTGACCACCGGCCGCAGCGAGAAACTGTCACATCGCCCGCCTCCGGCGAATCAACCTCGCCTGGAGGAAAACCCGCGGACGGGCACCGCCGGCGCTCGCTTTCGCCCAACCGGGCGGAGGCCGCGCAACTGGTCCAACAGGTGGCCATCCGGGCGGCGAGCCAGACCGAACCCGTGGTCACTTTGGACGAGCTCATTGGAGAAGCACTCGCCAACAACCCGCAGATTCAGGCCGCGCGGCGGATGGTCGACGCCAAACGACTCCAGATTCAACCCGCCCGCACGTTGCCCGATCCCGTCATCGGGTTCCAGACCATGGGCAATCTGATCCCACCGACGCTCCAGTCGGGCGATCCGAGTAGCGCGCGAACGATCAGCATCACGCAACCCATCCCCTTCCCGGGCAAGCTCGCGCTCAAAGGGAAGATGGCCGCCATGGCCGCCGACGCCGAGTGGTGGCAATACGAGTACGTGCGGCGCGATGTGATCGCCCGGGTCAAGACGACGTACTATCAGCTCTACTATGTCACCAAAGCCATCGACATCGTGAAAAAAGATAAGGACTTGCTGGAGAAGTTCGAGCGCATCGCCGAGGCCAAGTATCAGGTCGGCGAGGGCATTCAGCAGGACGTCTTGAAAGCCCAGGTGGAGATCTCCCGGCTTCTGGATCGGCTGACCGTTCTGGAGGAGCGGCGAGACACGCTGGTGGCTCAGTTGAACAGCCTGCTCTACCGACCGCCGGAGGCCCCTCTGGGGCGCCCGGCCGAGATCCGGCAAGCGGAGTTTCCGTACTCTATGGATGAGCTCTATCGAATGGCCCTCACTCAATTCCCCCTTCTCAAGCGTCAACAGCGGGAAATCGACCGCTACGAGTATGCCGTCCAACTGGCCAAGAAAAATTTCTACCCCGATTTTGAAGTCGGATTCCGCTACTTCAACCGGACGCCCATGCCCGAGATGTACGAGCTCATGTTCAAGGCCAAGGTGCCTCTTTACTTCTGGCGCAAGCAACGCCCGGCCTTGCACAGCGCCGCCTCCGAGTTGGCCAGTGCGCGCAAGCGTTACGACCAATTGACGGCCCTCCTCTACTTCCAGTTGAAAGATCGCTATCTGGCGGCGACGACGGCGGCGCGACTCGTCGAACTCTATGGAACGGCCATCGTACCTCAAGCCACATTGGCCCTGGAATCATCGGTGGCCGCTTATCAGGTGGGGAAGGTGGATTTCCTCACCTTGCTGAATAATCTCATCACCCTGCTCGATTACGAGTTGAAGTATTACGAATCGCTGGCCGATTATCAGAAAGCGCTCGCTGAACTCGAGCCGTTTGTGGGCATCGAGCTGACCAAATAGCTCATGACGTCCAGGAGGATGAAAGGATGACGGAGAGACCGACACGGGATCCTGAGAACCAGGAAGATGTTCTTGAGATTCTCCGAAATACCATTGATGACCCCTCGTCACCTCAACGCAACCAGCCGGTCGGCGAGGAGGTGATCCGGACCGAGGCTTCCCACGCATCCGGGCGCGCAAGAGCGCAGCGCGTCCTCTTCGGTCTGGTCGCTCTGGTCGTGGTCGTAGGAGCGGCCAGCGCCATCGCCCCGGATATCGTCCCATCCTGGTTGGGAGGAGAATGGGGGCGCCACTCAACGGATGGCGCTCAG
The DNA here is from genome assembly GCA_026985075.1 of Blastocatellia bacterium. GTDB lineage: Bacteria > Acidobacteriota > Blastocatellia > HR10 > J050 > J050. The sequence goes on from JALSQX010000036.1 coordinate 38,251, forward strand.
CACTCGGAGCATGGCGAGCGCAAGATTCTCTACTGGTACGATCCCATGCATCCGTCCTACACCTCGGACAAACCGGGCATCGCTCCCGATTGCGGCATGAAACTCGTCCCCAAATACGCCGACGAAGCCGAAACGATGGCGGCCGACGCGGCATCGATGAGTTCGCAGCAACACCAGGGGCATGGCGAGCGCAAGATTCTCTACTGGTACGATCCCATGCATCCGTCCTACACCTCGGACAAACCGGGCATCGCTCCCGATTGCGGCATGAAACTCGTCCCCAAATACGCCGATGAAGTGGAAGCCATGAAGGATATGGCCCCGGGCACGATCAGGCTGAGCACAGAGAAGCAGCAAATGATCGGCGTGAGGACCGAGGAAGCGAAAATCGTGCCCCTCAAGAAGACGATTCGCACGGTGGGGCGCATTGATTACGACGAGACGCGCATCGCCCGCGTCCACACCAAGGTTCCAGGATGGATCGAGAAGGTGTACGTCGATTACGTGGGACAAATCGTCAAGAAAGGACAACCGCTGTTCACCATCTACAGTCCGGAACTCGTCGCCACTCAGGAAGAATTTTTGCTCGCTCTGAAAGCGCGCGGGCAATTGGTGGAGAGTCGCTTCGAGGAAGTCGCGCGCGGGGCAGAGAGTCTGTTGGCCTCGACGCGCCGGAGATTGGAACTCTGGGATATCACCGATGAACAAATCGAGCAACTGGCGCGCACCGGAGAGGTGCAAAAGACGCTCACCCTTTATGCGCCGGTCGATGGCGTCGTGCTCAAACGGAATGCCTACGAACAGATGCGCATCACGGCGGACACCAACGTCTATGAGATCGCCGATCTCTCCACCATCTGGGTCTATGCCGACATCTATGAGTACGAGATGCCATTCATTAAAGAGGGTCAACCGGCGACCATGAAGCTGGCGTACTTCCCCGGCGAGACGTTCCGAGGGAAGATCGTGTACGTCTATCCCTACCTGGAAGGCAAGACGCGGACGCTGAAGGTGCGTATGGAATTCCCCAATCCCGATCTGAAGCTCCGCCCCGATATGTACGCCGATGTGGAGATCGATGTCCCGCTGGGCAAGTCGCTGGTCGTCTCCGAAGAGGCGGTCATCGATACGGGCATGCGCCAGTTCGTCTTCGTCGATCGCGGGAACGGATACTTCGAGCCTCGCGATGTCAAGTTGGGACTCAAAGTCGACGATCACTACCAGATCCTGGAAGGCCTCAAACCGGGCGAGCGCGTGGTGACCTCGGCCAACTTCTTGATCGATTCCGAAAGTCGGCTGAGCGCGGCTCTGGGAGGGATGTCGCACGGTCATTAGAAGGCATCGAGTTCATGGAAGGCGCCTGGCATGGACTCGTCCGAGGAAACAACCGCGATGGATGGAACCACTGGAAATGAGCGGAGAGAGAGAACGCCATGATTGAGAAACTCATCGAGTGGAGCGCGAAGAACAAATTTCTCGTTTTCTTGCTCACCTTCTTCGCCATCGCCTGGGGGTTGTGGGCGATGAAGAATACGCCGCTGGATGCCATCCCCGATCTCTCCGACGTCCAGGTGATCGTTTTCACCGAGTGGCCGGGACGAAGTCCGGATCTGGTCGAAGATCAGGTCACCTATCCGATCGTCACCAGTTTGATCTCGGCCCCGCGAGCGAAAGTCGTGCGGGGATATTCGTTCTTCGGCTTCTCATTCGTCTATGTGATTTTCGAGGATGGCACGGACATCTACTGGGCGCGGAGTCGCGTGCTCGAATATATGCAAAGCGTGGCGGGCAGCTTGCCCGAGGGCGTGACGCCGACGCTGGGGCCGGATGCCACCGGCGTCGGTTGGGCCTTCGAGTACGCGCTGGTGGATCGGACGGGGCGCCACGATCTCTCTCAATTGCGCACCATCCAGGACTGGTACGTGCGCTACTGGTTGGCGGCCGTCCCCGGCGTATCGGAAGTGGCCAGCGTTGGCGGCTACGTCAAACAATATCAGATCGAGCTGGATCCCGACACCTTGCTGGCCTATAACCTGCCGGTCACCCAAGTCATTCGCGCCATCCGCCGGAGCAATAACGACGTCGGCGGCCGCGTGGTCGAATTCACCGGACGCGAATATATGATTCGCGGCCTCGGTTATATCAAACGCGTCTCCGACATCGAACGCATCCCCGTGGGCACCGATGGCCGAGGGACGCCGATCACCATTCGCGATGTGGCCAAAGTTCATCTGGGACCGGATATTCGCCGGGGCGTGGCCGAACTCAACGGCGAAGGAGAGGTCGTCGGCGGCATCGTCGTCGTCCGCTACGGCGAGAACGCCCTGGAGGTGATCGAGCGCGTCAAAGAGAAGATCGAGGAGATCAAGAGAGCGCTCCCCGAAGGCGTCGAGCTCATTCCCGTCTATGATCGTTCGGAACTCATCTTGCGGGCCGTCGATACGCTCAAAGAGAAGCTCATCGAAGAGAGCCTCATCGTGAGTCTGGTCTGCATCCTCTTTCTCTTCCACTTCCGCAGCGCGCTGGTGGCTATTCTCACGCTTCCCATCGCCATTCTCATGTCGCTGGTGGCCATGTATTACATGGACATCAACTCCAACATCATGTCGCTCGGCGGCATTGCCATTGCCATCGGAGCGATGGTGGACGCCGCCATCGTGATGATCGAGAACGCGCACAAGCGCCTGGAGCACTGGGAACACACTGGCCGAGCCGGAGATCGGATGGAGGTGATCATTCGCGCCGCCAAGGAGGTGGGCAAACCGCTCTTCTTCTCGCTCCTCATCATCACCGTATCGTTCATGCCGGTGTTCACTCTGGAAGCCCAGGAAGGACGGCTATTCAAACCGCTGGCGTATACCAAGACATTCGCCATGTTCTTCGCCTCGATTCTCTCGGTGACGCTGGTTCCGGTATTGATGGTGCTGATGATTCGTGGGAAGATCGCCCCGGAGCACCAAAATCCCATCTCTCGCTTCCTCATCCGCGTTTACAATCCCATCGTCCACGCTGTGCTGCGATTCCGCAAGACGACGCTGGCCCTGGCCGTCCTGGTCTTGCTGGCCACCATCCCGGCGTTCACCCGGCTGGGCAGCGAGTTCATGCCCCCGCTCTACGAAGGCTCGCTCCTCTACATGCCCACCGGGCTGCCGGGGATGTCGATCACCCAAGCGCAGCAGATCCTGCAATTGCAAGATCGCATCATCAAACAGTTCCCCGAAGTGGCCTCGGTGTTTGGCAAAACCGGTCGCGCGCGCACGTCGACCGATCCGGCGCCACTGGAGATGATGGAGACGACCATCGTCCTCAAGCCGGAGAGCCAATGGCGCACGGTGCGACAGGATCGTTGGTATTCGTCTTGGGCGCCTCATTGGCTGAAACGACCGCTCGGCTGGATCTGGCCCGAGACGCGCCCGCTCACTCCGGAAGAACTCATCGATGAAATGGATCAAGCGCTCCGCCTCCCCGGCATCAGTAATTCCTGGACCATGCCCATCAAAGGGCGCATCGACATGCTCACCACCGGCATTCGCACGCCCATCGGCATCAAAGTCCTCGGTCCCGATCTCCAGGTCATTCAACAGATCGGCCAACACATCGAGCAAGTCCTCAAGGACGTGCCGGGAACGCGCAACATTTATGCCGAGCGCGTGGTCGGCGGTTATTTCTATGACTTCGAGATCGACCGCGATGAAGCCGCTCGATATGGACTGACCGTGGGAGACGTAGAAGACATCATCGAGACGGCCATCGGAGGGAAAAACATCGCCCAGACCGTCGAGGGCCGTGAGCGATTCCCCATCAATGTTCGCTACGCGCGCGAACTGAGAGATGAACCTCAAAAGCTGGAGCGCGTGCTCGTCGCCACGCCAACGGGAGCGCAAGTCCCCTTAGCGCAATTGGCGCATATCCGACCTTCGATGGGACCGCCGGTGATTAAAAGTGAAGACGGGGAACTGGTCGGGTACGTCTACGTCGATGTGGCCGGCCGCGATCTGGGCAGTTACGTCGACGAAGCGCGGCGCATCGTTCAGGAGCAGGTGCCCATGCCCCCGGGGTATCATCTCGTCTGGAGCGGGCAGTATGAGTACATGCAACGGGCCAAGCAACGGTTGCTCTACGTGATCCCGTTGACCCTTCTCATCATCTTCGTGCTGCTCTATCTGAACTTCCAGTCCGTCACCAAAACGATGATCGTATTGCTGTCGGTCCCCTTCGCGCTGGTGGGGGGCATCTGGCTACTCTATCTGCTCGGTTACAACTTGAGCGTCGCCGTTTGGGTCGGCATCATCGCTCTGGCGGGGGTGGCGGCGGAAACCGGCGTGGTGATGATCGTTTACCTGGACGAAGCGTATGAAGAACGCCTGCGCGCCGGGAAAATGAAGACGATGCGCGATCTCTATGACGCCGTCATCCATGGCGCTGTAATGCGCGTGCGACCGAAGATGATGACGGTCACGGCCATCATGGCCGGACTGCTTCCCATCATGTGGAGTCACGGCACGGGCGCCGATGTCATGAAACGCATCGCCGCCCCCATGGTCGGCGGCATGGTCACGTCAACGATTCTGACGCTGGTCATCATTCCGGTGATTTATGACATGTGGCGGGGGTTTCAATTACGACGACAGGCGAAAGCCCATATACCGGGTGACGCAGCACATTGAGGGGAGAAGAAGATGAAACGCAAGATGATCATAGCTGTTCTCATTGTCGTCCTGTCCGGAGCAACGCTCGTGATCATTCAAATGCGCCGGCACGGATTCAGCGCCCGGGAAAATCCTTCCTGGCTGGAAGCGGCCATCGCGCGGCGGCTGCGGAACTTCGCCATCCCGGCGAGCGCCAGGAAGACGACGAATCCCTACCCGTTCACCGATGCCCGACGGCGGTCGGCTCGTGACCATTTCATCGCCCATTGTGCCGTGTGTCACGGACCGGATGGCCGAGGGAACACACCGATCGGCCGTAACCTTTATCCGAAAGTGCCCGACTTGACGAGCGCCGAGACACAGCAGCTCACTGACGGCGAACTGTACTATATTATTTCGAACGGCGTTCGCTTCACCGGCATGCCCGCGTGGGGCGATGAAGATCGTCCGGAATCCATATGGGAACTGGTCGCCTTCATTCGCCGTCTCCCGCACCTCTCTCCCGAAGAACGCGAGCAGCTCGAGAAGCTCTTTGAGAGCCGCGAGCACGGAGAAGAAGGCGAAGCAACCGGGACGCATACTCATGGCCCGGAGGCCGAGCCGCATCATCACTGAGGAGTCACGAGCACTGGCGTGAAGGAGGATGCGATGAAACGAAACACACGATCAAAGAGGTATCCTTTGGTGAGCCAACGGTGGTTGGTTCTCGCCGCCATCGGAATCGGACTGGCCATTGCCCTGTATTGGACGCGTCACGAGGATCGACCGGCATCCCCGGCACAGACGGTTCAATCGGAATTCACACCCATATCTCCAGAGAGTGCGGAGCGCGTGCCTCCCTTTCATCCGACGGTCGAGGCGGCCAGACCTCTGCCACGGACGCTTCCGGCGAGCTGGTTCCGCAACCCGTTGGTGGCACGAGCCTATGCCATCGCCGAGCGCCTCCCCGAAGTTCTCGTCCAACAACCCTGTTATTGCTGGTGCGATCAGTTCGGTCACGGCAGCTTGTTGGATTGTTACGCCTCGGATCATGGTGCGACCTGACTGATCTGTATCAAGGAGGTGCTCCTTGCCGACCAGATGACGCGAAGTGGGAAAACGCCGGTCGAGATTCGTCAGGCCATCATTCTCGGCGATTGGAAAACTATTGAGTTGATTCCAGGAGAACATTGAATTGAGGAAGGCATCATCACCACTTTTTCTGGAGGATATCATGACGAAAACGCTTTCCCTGGTCACCGCCTTCTTCCTCTTGATGACCGGCGCCTGGGCGCTGGGGCACGAGCCTCACGAACCCAAGGCCAAAAAAGTCACGCTCATCGGCGAAGTCATTGATACGGTGTGCTACGTCAGCCATGAGTCGCGTGGTCCAGAGCATGCGCCATGCGCCCGCGCTTGCGCCGAACAAGGGATCTCGCTGGGCATTCTGGAGGAGAAGACGGGCAAGGTGTACATCTCCCTGCCCGTCGATCATACCAATCCCAACGCCAAACTGATGAACTTCATCGCCCAGCGCGTGAAAGTGACCGGGACGGTCTTCAGCCGAGGCGGACTGACCGGCATTTATATAAAGACGGTCGAACCCGCCGCCAAATGAGAGAAGATGAAGAGCGTCACACACAATATGATCCGGGACCACGAGATCTCCGAGAGACGATGGACTGGCCTCGGAGCGGGCATCGTGTGGAGGCATGGGATGGTCTTCTCCATGCTGATGGCTTGGATCGTTCTCGGGGTGGCCGCCTCTCCTGCTCTTTCAATTCCACCCATCCAGACAGCCCTTCCAAAAGGCGAACCCCCCTCCTCTGGAGCAGGGCTCGGACCATCCCCGAGAACGGTCCAACGATGGAGTCGACAACTTCACGCGCGGTTGGATCGAGCGGCGGCAGCCGCCGAAGTCATCATTCAAGCGAGCCCATTCTATCGTCGAGCCGAAGCACTGATCGAAGCCGGCCGGCGCGCCGATGCGCGCCTTCAACTGGAACGGGCTCGGGCCATTGTAGATGAAGCCCGCTCCACCCTCGGAGACGAGCCGCTGTTGCAGCACTTTGCTCACCAACTCGAAGCGCGGCTGGCTCCGTCTGCTCCCCACACGGAGACGCGCATCGAGTCGTGGACGTTCAGCCGCATGGCCGGTTCCCCCACTCAGATGAAGGAAGCGGAACGGCGCATCGGCGCCGCGCTGGTTCAATTTCAGACGCGCTATCGACGACTAGTCCAGCAAGCCCTCATCCGGTTGCAGCCCCTGCGTCACGCGATGGAGCGCATTCTTCGCCAGGAAGGGATACCCGTGGACCTCATCGCCGTGGGGCTGGTCGAAAGCGCATATGATCCCCGAGCCCGGTCCCGAGCGGGCGCCAGAGGCATCTGGCAGTTCATCGAGCCGACCGCTCGTCGATATGGGCTCATCCATCGAGACCAGGAAGATCGGCGAGACGAGCTGGTCGCCTCCACGCGGGCGGCGGCACGATATCTGCGGGATCTTCACCGACGATGGGGAGATTGGCTCTTAGCCTTGGCGGCCTATAACGCCGGAGAAGGGCGCGTCGAGCGGGCGATTCGCGCCACGGGCACTCGGGACTTCTGGGAATTGGCGCGACGCCAGGCGCTGCCATCGGAGACCATCGACTATGTTCCTCGCATCCTGGCCGCCATTCGTATCTTGAAGCGACCGCGCACATACGGATTCGTCGCATCCCATATCGATCGCGGAGCGTTCGCCACGGGCAGCCGAAATCGATACCACGATCCAGAGACGGACCGTGCGTTGCTTCATCTTCATTTCGGGAGGGATGAACGGAGATGATCACAAGGATGAAAACGAAAGCCATCATCATAAGCCTGATGACGGGCGCGGTGGCCCTGGTTCTCGCCGAGCCGGCACTCGCTCAACCATTTGAATTCTCCGTCAAGCACCGTCACGTGCTTCGCCATTGTCGGGGGACGCTGATCATCGGTCCGGAGACGATTCAGTATCGAACCTCTCGCAAAAAAGATGCTCGCATCTGGCGCTACGCGGATATCAAGCGCATCGAAATCCGCTCGCCTCGCGTCATTCACATCGTCACTTACGAGACTCAGGGGACAGTGTGGAGCACGACGCGCAGGTTTGAATTCAAGTTGTTGGACGGAGAGATCACGGCAGCGGTGAGCGATTTTCTCTTGCGGCGCGTCACACGACCTTTGGTCCTCAGCGTGCTACCGACCATCGAGCGCCAGCCCACATTCGTCATTCCGGCGAAACATCGGCACCGCCGCGGAGGCTGTGAGGGGCTCTTGAAAGTATATCCCGATGCCCTCGTCTTCGAATCGCAAAATCCCAGGCACACCCGATACTGGCGTTACCAGGATATTCAACAGATCGGTCGGTTTGGGCCTTATCGATTCGAAGTCGCTACATATGAACATCAGATGGGAGGTCCGGACCGCGTGTTTCATTTCGAACTCAAGGAGCGGCTGGACGATCCGATCTATGATTACCTCTGGGTGCGCGTCAATCGAACGAAATACTATCCCTACGAGCCGGAAGAACCCATTCGGGCCACGCCGACTAAAGAGGTGGTCCGCATCTCCACCACCAGAAGGGCATCCCAGAGGTGAGACCGATGACCAGGGATGGTGACCCATGAAACCCCGGTTGGCGTTGGGATTGCGCTGGAAATTGAACCTCCTCTTTGGCGCCATTCTGTTGGTGACCATGAGCGCCTTTGTGGGCCTCGATCTCTACCACGAGCGACGATCCTTGATGATCGAAAGAGCGCATCACCTGGAGACATTAGCCCGGCACCTCGCCTGGTCGATCCGGCGTGCTGAGACCCGAAATCGAGAGGAACTCCTCATCCACTATGAGCGCGCACTCAATCACACGGGGAGGGAACATTACCGCGCCCTCATCCTCGATGCCCGATCGACCATCGTGGCGGCGACCGACCCGCTTCTTCTCGGCACGCGCCTGGAAGGAGCATCGGCATTGGCGAACTACGAGACGTTCCCGAGCGCGCCGCCCGCTCAAGTCTTCATTCGAGATACTTCGGAGATGGTCGTGACCTTCCCCGTCTTCATTCCCGGCGGAGCGAGATCCCAGGCGGGCCAACTGTTGACCATCCTCATCGCTGGTCCACTGACCGACATTGGCACCACGCTGACGGCGTCCTTGATCACCCATTCATTTCATCTCCTGGTCACCGCCCTGGCCATGATGTTGGCCATCAACGTGGTCCTCTCCCGATTCCTGTTGCGACCGATTGAGCTTCTCTCAGTCAGCATGAGACAGATGGAGCGCGGCGACTGGAAGGGCGATCTTCCTGTCAAGACCGATGATGAAATCGGGCAACTCCTCAAGGCTTTTAATCGGCTGGGACGACATTTAGAGGGCACTATTCGTCGGCTGATGAGAGCCGAACGGCTGGCGTCATTGGGCTTAGTCGCAGTGTATTTGAACCGGGAATTGAGACGGCCCATCGAGCGCATTCGAGCCAGTGCCAAGTATCTCTGCCAGCACAACGCGTTCGATCAAGAATCGGCCCGGGCCGTGGGATGCATTTTTGATCAGACGGAGAGGATGTTCGCCATCAGCGAGAAATTCAACCAGGATTTCACCACCCTCCTCGAAGACCATCGCACTCAATCTGGTGATCCCGATGACCCGGAGAATGAGGATCAAGCCGCCATACCGGTCAATCACGCACAACCCGTTCGATAGGAATGACCGTGAGATGCATTCCGCCTCATCCCCTCCATAGCGTCCTCGGAGCCATGGCCCTCACCGTCATGGTCCTATCGAGCGATCTGCCAGGGAAAACCGAAGTCCGCGATCGATCCCAGCGCCAACCGATCATCAATCTGGACAGCGAGCTGGTCGTCGTAGATGTCACCGTCACGGATGCTCAGGGCCGGCCCGTCATCGGTCTGAAGAAAGAGAATTTTCGCGTGTATGAGGATCACGTTCTCCAGGAGATCGTCTTTTTCGACACCAGCGATCATCCGGTGAGTATCGGACTGGTGCTGGATCGAAGCATGAGCATGATGGACATGCTCGATGACGTTCGTGCTGCCGTCACAGCCATGGTAGAGGCCGGAACGAAAGAGGACGAGATCTTCCTCATGGCGTTCAATAACAAGGTGGAGCGGCTCTCCCCATTCACGATCCAGGGAGCGCCATTGATGCGATCAGCAGAGCAGCTCACCGCCTCCGGGCCGACGGCGCTCTATGACGGCATCCGGAAAGGATTGGCCTATGTGATCCATGGGCGACACCGAAAGAAGGCCCTCATCGTCGTCACCGATGGGATGGATAATAGCAGCAAGATCACGCATTCCCAGCTTCGGAGTCTCGCCAGAGAGCGCGGCGTGCCCATCTATATCATCGGCTTGTCATTGGCCGCCGCCCAAATAAGTGATTTGTCGGAGATCACCGGTGGGAAGCTCTTCTATGCCTTCACGCCGCCGACCATTCGCCAGGCTTGCATGCGCATCTCGGTCGAACTTCATCAACAGTACACCTTGGCGTATTATCCGCGAAAGCCACTTCGAGAGGGAGAATGGAGAACCATTCAGGTCGACGTCGTAGGTCTCGCCCCTCATGCTGGGCAACAGGTTCGATTCAAGAAGGGCTATTATGTGAGACGGCCATACAAGTGATTGAAGGTCCGACTCCTCCGACGGCGGATCACACTCTGATTCCCATGGGAGATCACCCCTGTGCCAAAGCACCCACCGAGGATGAAAATGAGGCAGCGCAGGCTGGTCGCTTGCGCCACATCCTGCTTTCAGGGGGGTGACCAAGCAATCCCCTCCCGCCAACAGACAGTCGCCGAGCGTCTTCAGCGGGATGATCTTCACCCACCCGGGCGAGCCGCGCCATGTCGAGATGGTCGCTCGGCCCCGGGGGATCGTCCATCGCTCACTCATGAGCGCTTCTCAACGGGCGAGGATCGCGTTCTCCGCCAGAATGCGATTCATCGAAGGAGTGAAATTGAAAAACGCTCGACTCCGCCGCCGCCAGGACGTCTTCGAATGAACGGGATGGTGGTATGACCAGCGTGTACACGTATCGACGTAACCCATGGGCCAGAATGACGGCGTCGCGATCGTGGAGTCCGAAGGTGCCTCGACCGAAGCCGACGTTGAACAAGGCCATCAACGTATCGATCAGACATCCTCGCGCCTGAGGGGCGATGACTTTCAATCCTGGAGGATCGCGATAATCGAAGAGGACCGAACGAGCGTGTTCCACAATGCGAGCGGCCAGCGCCAATCCGCCACATCGCTCGCCGTGGAAATTCTCCGCTTCGATGAGCAGGGCGGCGAGGGCAGCATCTCGGCTCGCCGGTCGGCCGATTGGCTCGTTGCGCACGGCGGCGATGGCATCGAATCGGCGAAAGTAAGGCTTCATATCGATCACCGGCGTGCCATCGACGAAATCGAGGCGATCCACCCGAATGCGATTCCCCTCAATGGCCACAATACGGACGGCCGAGAGACCGATGGGATTGGGCCGCGTCGGCGAGCGCACGGCGAACACGCCATGGAGTCCGGCTTCGCCCTGATCGCGCACTCCTCGCGGAGTGACCAGGAGCTTATCGCGCCCCGCTTCATGCAACCAGGCGAGCACCCACAGATGGCTATGCTTCTCCAGATGACGTAATCCAGCCGTGTACGCATCAAATACTTCGATGAGAGCCGGTACACCCAATGTGGGCATATCCGATCGCTGTTTCACCGATGAGCGAACGACGCCGATGGGGTTCACCGTGATCTCTGACACGTCCTCTTCCTCCTCATCCGATGACATGCTCTCCCAGAGAGATCATTCATTGAGTCCAAGACGGGAGAGTAACTCCACAAACCCGGAATCCACGCGCAACCGGTCCAGTTTGGGATCTACCTTCAATCACACCAGCCATCCACTTCGATCTTCGTATGCCTTCTCCAACCACTCCAGGGCGTGATCACGCTCGTCAAGCTCAGCATAAATGATGGCGATCACGTATGGCGAGACGTATCTTCGTGCCGATCGTTTCTTCGCTTCGTCGATCATTCGAAGAGCCTCTGCTTGCTGGCCCGCCACGGCGTAAGCATGGCCGAGGAGCGCCCAAAAGCTGGGATCATCATTGTCGTGAGCGAGGACCTGGCAGAACTCCGCAACGGCCTCCCGGGACATCCCCCTCTGTTCGTATGCCCAAGCCAGCTTGATGCGCGCCGAGAGGAAATGGGCGTCCATCTCCAGCGCCCTTTGACAGGCTTCGATGGCTCGATCGTAGTGACGTTCGAAGTACAGAACCCATCCGATATTGGTATTGATGATGAGGGAGAGCGGATCGAGTTCACGAGCTTGACGCAGCTCTTCATGGGCTTCTTCAAATCGTCCCATCCCCGCCAAATACAACCCGTACCAATGATGTGCTGGAGCACAGCTCGGATTCAATGCGATGGCTCGTCGAAACGCCCGTTCAGCGTTCTCCCACTCCCAGTCATAGAACGTGTGCGTGAATCCTAACGAGGCGTAGGCGTCCGCTAACGTGCCATCGATGTCCAACGCCCGCTTGGCCGCTGCTTTAGCTCGAGGAGCTGCCACGCGTGGGAGCATGACGTCACCGAGGACGAATTCCCCGAACCGATGAATGGCTGATCTCTCGCCCGTCATAATAATCTCACAAATTCCTCACGATTATATCATGGTTTCGTCAAGACTTTCACAGTCATTTTCCGTAGATTGGGGTTGTCTCACCCAGAGCTCATAAGGAGGAACTCGGACATGGGGCGGACCAAAGAAGTCATGATCACCTATCATCGCCGGCGCATGCGTAAACGTCGGAGGCGAAGGATCAATATCTGTCCTCTCTGCGGAGGCCGTCTGGACAGGATCACGCTGGCGACCGCTGTTGAGTTCACGAGAATCGATCAATCCACTCTCCAAGAGTGGATCACTCTGGGAAAGTGTGCTCGTCAGAGGATTCATCATCGCTTTCCTTTTTCTGATCCTCTTTCAACCGCGACTACGAGGGGTACCATCTCTATCTCGGGAACCATCCAGATGAGGATACTCCTGGATGGAGTGAAGAAGCTCAGGGACTGACCCATGACAACAGTCATTGGTTCATCAACCAGAGAGATGCTCTATGGAAAATCCCGGTCGATCAGAACCTCGCCTCACTTCCCTCCCCGGGTACCGCGGGTGTTGAACGGGTTTTGCTAGGGTTCATACCCAGCTTACTTTTGCTGGTTACAACCACTTCGGCGATCCCAGCTATTACACCTTCGGCGGCCAAGGCTACATTCTAATCCCCATCGAAGGCGGTCCCCCGGGCCTGGCCGTGTTCAGAGCCGATGCGCTCCAATACGTCGATCATGCGCCGTTCGCAGGGCAAGCTCACGCACCGTGGGTCGCCGTTGATCCTCAAGGACGTATAGCTCCAACGACGACGATGTCGCTGCCATCAATAAGTATGTCATCACCTGGAATGCGCTGAGGAACAGCCGGAATCTGATACTTTCAAAAGCACCTCCCCTCCCTCTCTTCGATGAGGCGGGCTCTCCCGTTCGACTTCAAGGCGTGCAGGGAGGAGTGATCTCACCAAGCGGACGGTTATTGTATGTGGTGGCCAATGGCATCCACGTGTTCGACCTTTCAACCGGCAAGAGAATCCAGCGATCGACGAACGGATATGGATATTTCAATTACGAGTTCCACCCCGGTGGCACCATCCAAGAAGAGCCTGAAGGAATCACGATCTGGGATCTGGATGACGGTCGCGCCCTGGGCATCAGGGGTCAGCTTCACGTCTTGTTGCTGGACAACGATTGGCCCGATGACGACGACGTTTATGTGAAACACTATACGCACACGATCTACGTTGACGGAAAACACAGTGGTGATGAAGGAGGTCGGCCCTGGGATCCGTTCAACACAGTAGAGGAAGCCCATAATCTCGCCTGGGATGGGGCCCGGATCAAGATCAAGGCCGGATCGTATCCCGAGACGTTGAGGATCTCGAAACGGGTTGAAGTCGTCGCCGATGGGGGAACAGCCACCATCGGGCAATGACGCTCTACGACCGAGAGGTGGAACCTGGAGCGCACGCCTCCGGCAGGCCGCTTCTCAGAGATGAGCGAAGTGGGCGGGACGCCGGCGCTCCCAGAGGATTGTTGAGGTCTCCATGGGCTCGCGTACATCACGAAATGGCCGAAAAGCAAGATAGCGCAGGTTGACACCTTGCGTCATCCCCTATTTTCGAAGGGGTCAGTCAAGGCCTGACGAGCCCCACCGAGGGGATGAAAAGAGCCTGTCAGAGAATCTCTGCATTCTCTGCGCCTCTGCGGTGATTTTCGGATGAGAGTGAGCATTGACCTTACGAGCGAGACCTTTTCCACACTCTGTTCTCTATGGGGGAGTGCGTCCAATAACCCGATGGCTGGGCGAGATGCCCTAACGCTTTCAGGTCGCGCTCATCCTACTCTCCAGGGTGATACTCTCAAGCTGCTGAATCGCCAACGCTTACCTGAAAACAAGAAACAGCCATTCGGATGGTATGCAGCTTGCCTGTGTGAATAACG
>JALSQX010000037.1 GCA_026985075.1 Blastocatellia bacterium
CCTCGGCGGCCAGCCTGGTGGGCCGCCTCACCCTGGAAGAGATGGAACGCACCATGATCGAACAGGCCCTGGAACAAACCGGCTGGAACCAAACCCGCGCCGCCCACCTGCTCGGCATCTCGCGCGATTCGATTCGTTATAAAATGAGAAAGTATGGGATCGAGGAGAAGAAATGAGCGGGCCGGCGCCCGCATCCAGGAAACGCTCAGCGAGGAGAAGACGATGCCGACAACTCGCTTTCCAACGATGACGTCATCACCACGTTGATCCCCCGGTCAGATCACTCGCCTCATCCCTTCAATTCGTGGACGAGTTCGGTGAGTACTTTTTTGGCGTCGCCAAAGACCATCATCGTTTTGGGATCGTAGAACAGTTCATTGTCCACCCCAGCGAATCCCGGTGAGAGGCTGCGCTTGATGATCATCACCGATCGCGCCTTATCGACGTTGAGGATGGGCATACCATAAAGTGGACTGTCCTTCTTGTATCGTGCCGCCGGATTGATGACGTCATTGGCCCCCACGACGAGAGCGACATCGGTGTTCTGGAAATCCTCGTTGATCTGATCCATATCGTAGATCATGTCATACGGCACGTTCGCTTCGGCCAATAGAACGTTCATATGTCCGGGCATCCGACCGGCCACCGGATGAATAGCGTACCGAACGGTGGCCCCGCGCTCCATGAGAATGGTCGCCAGCTCATGCAAGACGTGCTGAGCCTGGGCCACGGCCAATCCATATCCGGGAACGATGATGATGGACTGGGCGCTCTCCAACACCATGGCGGCATCTTCCGGCGTATATTCGGTGACCGGTCGACGCTCGCCGGCCACGGCTCCCCCTCCGTCGGTGCCCACGGCCCCGAACAGGACGTTGGCCAGAGAGCGATTCATCGCCTTGCACATGATCTCGGTGAGAATGAGTCCCGATGCGCCCACCAAAGCGCCACTCACAATGAGGACGCTGTTGGAGAGAACGAATCCCGTCGCCGCCGCCGCCATTCCCGAATAGGAATTCAGCAGCGAGATGACGACGGGCATATCGGCGCCACCGATGGGAATCACCGAGAGGATGCCGAGCATCGTGGACGCGACAACCACGGCCAACAGGAAGGCGCCCTGGGGCGCGTCGAAGACGAACAATCCGCCCAATCCGAGCGCGACCAAGAGGAGAAATCCGTTCACGACATGATGAAGCGGAAGGACGATGGGAGCCCCGCGGATGATCCCCTGGAGTTTGGCGAACGCCACCAGACTGCCAAAGAACGTCACCGTTCCGATGAGCACGCTGAGCACCATGGTGATGAGCACGTCCATCCCCGGCGGCCCGCTCAGGCGAACGTACTCGGCATACGCCACCAGAGCCGATGCCGCGCCACCGAATCCATTGAACAGCGCGACCATTTGCGGCATGGCCGTCATTTGGACCGTTTTGGCCGCATAGACGCCGATCGCTCCCCCGATGATCAAGCCGATGATGATGTGGGTGAAATCGAGGATCTGCTTATCGAACAGCGTGATCACAATGGCCAGCAACATGCCGAGCATGGCCAGCGCATTGCCCCGTCGAGCGGTGCGGGGAGAGCTGAGATTTTTCAGACCGAAGATGAACAAGACCGCTGCCAACAGGTACACCAAATTGGTCACTGTGGACATCGATGATTCTCCTTCTGTAGGTTATTGATCTGTCGCTGGTTGGATCTCTGCGATCGCCGCATGGGATTGTACGCCTGCCCCTCGGAGAGCGCCCATCGATCGCCGGGAACCCTACGAGGTCGGCCGACGGTGAGAGCCTCTCACTGCCCTCCCTCCCTGGAGGCAGGGTCGATCATGGTTGACTGGTCCCCTTCTTGGCTGGCTTGAACATCTCCAGCATCCGATCGGTCACCAGGAAACCGCCGACCACGTTAATCGTGGCACAAATCACGGCCAATGTGCCGAGGACGGTGCTCAAGCCGCTGTGCCCCGCGCCCGCGCTGATCAATGCCCCCACGATGGTAATCCCCGAGATGGCATTGGACCCGGACATCAACGGAGTATGAAGAAGCGGGGGGACTTTGGTGATGACCTCAAAACCGACGAAGATGGCGAGAACGAAGATATAAATCGATACGATGATCGACGCCGTCATGGCGATCTATCCTCCCGTTCGCACTTTCATGGCATTCTTCACCATGTCGTTGATGATTTCCCCATCATGCGTCACACACGCTTCACGGGTGATCTCGTCCTGAAAATCGAGTGACTTCTCCGGCGAGGGGAACAGATGCCGGAAGAGATTGACGACATTCTTGGCGTACATCTGACTGGCGTGGACCGGTATGGCCGCGGCCAGATTCACCGGGCCAAAGATGGTCACACCCCGGTGTTGGACGATCTCATTCGGCTTGGTCAGGGCACAATTCCCCCCTTGTTCGGCGGCGAGATCGACGATGATCGAGCCCGGGCGCAACAGGTTCACCATCTCTTCGGTGATCAACACGGGGGCGCGCTTGCCGAATACCTGCGCCGTGGTGATGATCACATCCACTTTGGGCAATCGCTGGCCGATGACCTCGCGCTCTTTCTGGAGAAAGGCTTCGGATTGCTCCTTGGCGTAGCCACCGGCCGTCTCGACATCCTCGGGCACTTCCATCTCGATGAACTGAGCCCCGAGACTCTGCACCTGCTCTTTGACCGCCGGGCGAGGATCAAACGCTTCGACCTTCGCGCCGAGCCGCTTGGCCGTGGCGATGGCCTGCAGGCCAGCGACGCCCGCACCGAGCACGAGCACGGTTGCCGGAGGAATGGTTCCCGCCGCCGTCATCAGCAGGGGGAGGAACTTCCCCAGATGATCGGCCGCCATGAGCACCGCCTTATACCCCGTGACCGTGGCCATCGAACTCAACGCATCCATACTCTGGGCGCGCGTGATCCGCGGAATCAGCTCCATGGCGAAGGCACTGATCTTCTTCTCCAGAAGTCTCACAATCGTCTCAGTGCGAGACAATGGAGCGAGAAACCCGATGAGGACGGATCCCTCTCGCAACAGATCGACTTCCGGCCGATCGGCCTTCGGATGCCAGTCGAGAGGGCGAACTTTGAAGATCACATCGGCCCGTTGATAGAGCTCGACGACGTCATCGATCAACGTGGCACCCGCCGCTTCATACTCGGCGTCGGAAAACGAGGCGCGAACTCCTGCGCCGGTTTCTACCATAACCTCATGTTCCAACTTCGTCAGGGTGGGGACCAGAGAAGGGACCAACGCTACCCGCGTTTCTCCCTCCACCACCTCTTTCGGTATTCCGATTTTCACCTCACACCTCCCGGGTTATTCACTGCACTCACATGACGTGCGGTCGCCAGACAGGCAATCGCTTTCGATCGTGCGTCGCACTCCTTGAGAAGTTAGAGAAAAATTTAAAACATTATGCTCCGAAATGCCAGACCGAATTGCTTTTTTCCGTCGAGATTCCATCCAGATCATGTTCGACCCCGCCCGGTCGGAGATCGCGCAGATGGGATGCGGTGGTGACCCACTGGCCCCCCCATCGCCATCATAACCGGAACGGTCGCACGCGTCGTCCCTCGATCTCCGGCCGGGATGACATCCCACCGACACCGTCCCCTCCCACCGATCCAGGTACTATTCGCCCCGATCTTCCGGATCATGTGGCCCTCCCGTCCCCGCCACATCGGTCTCCCGCTAGGGCACTGTGGTGCGCATCGATCGCCGTTGTGGTTCGGGCATGGGCCAGGCCAATGCTTGAGCAAAGAGTTGCTCGTACTGATCGGTGACCCTCTCCCAGTCATAGTGGACCTTGACGCGGGCCACGGCCTTCTGTCGATAAAATCCGAGCAAGCGCGGCTCATCGATGAGGTGCTGAAGGACGGCCTGCAACTCCTCGGCATTTCGATAATAGAGACCGGCGTCGCCCACCACTTCGCGATTCTCCGGCGTCTCCAGCGCCACGACGCAATTGCCGAAGCCCATCGCTTCGATCAAAGCCGGATGCGTTCCGCCCACTTCGGTGGCATGCACGTAACAGTAGGCATGCTGCTGAAGGATGCGATAGGCCTCTCCGAACACGAATCCGGTGAAAAGGATCCTCGCATCGCGCGTGCGCCGCAGACGACGAATGTAAGCCTTCGCGTAGGGGGCATCTCCTACAATGACCAGTTTCTTGGTCGTCCGCACGCGCTCGAAAGCCTCAATGACGAGATGGGCATTATTCTCTGGCTCTAATCGACTGACATAGAGGATGTATTGTTCGGGGAGCAGCCCGAAGGCCCGCAGTGCTTCGGGTCGGAAGCGCCGTTCGATCTCCGCGCCGTAGGCGATCATCGCCGAATCTCGGCCGTAGTGTTGTCGATAATATCGCTGGATGACGCGAGCATCGGTGACCAGAAGATGGGGCCGCCTGGCCGCCCACCATTCGGCCAGTCGATAATAGGCGCGGCCGAGCCAGTTCCATTTCTTGCGTCGGTGTTCGAGCCCATCCACGTTCAAAATCGTCTTTTTCCCCGAGAGCCGAACGATCTCGGCGGCCAGCACATTGGCCGCATTGCACAATAACACGACATCATAAGATCGAAAACAGGCGTGGATGGCGGCCAGCAGGGTGTGGACAATGGTATCCAGATATTTATGCTTGATGGTGGGCAAAACGACCAGCTCCACGCCCTTATAGACGCGGTGGGGAACGGACACATGATGGCGGCGGCCATAGACGGTCACGCGGTGGCCGCGCTCAACCAGACGCGTGCTCAACTGTTCGGCAAACGTCTCGAATCCTCCATAGTTCGCCGGGATGCCCCGTATGCCCATAATGGCAATTTTCATCGGTCTCATCGCCTCGCTACCTCGACGGACGCGCCCGCGCCCACTTCTCGATAGACGGCCAAGGTCAACTCTGCCGTCCGACGCCACGAGAACCGGGCCGCCCGACGCACACTGCGCTCCGCCAGCTCGCCCCACAATTGACGATCTTCAACCACGCGGAGAATCGTCCGGACCCAGGCGTCCTCATCATACGGGTCGACCATCAGGCCGGCCTCCCCGACGACTTCTGGTAACGACGAACTATTACTGGTGATCACCGGCGTCCCACAGGCCATCGCCTCCAGGACGGGGAGACCAAAGCCTTCGAAGATGGACGGGTACAAGAACACCGTCGCCCCACTATAGAGAGCGGGCAAGTCGTCCTCGGGAACGTACCCGGTGAACACCACATCCTCAGCATACCGGGATCGGTGCGCCTCGTGCAGGATGTTCCGGTGTAACCAGGCCCGTTTCCCGACGATGACGAGCTGATGACGAAAATCCTCGACCATCTCCCGCAATTGCGAGTAGGCCTTGATGAGTCGAGCCAGGTTCTTTCGCGGTTGAAGATTTCCCACGCTCAACAGGTACGGTCGTTCAATCCCGTACTTTCTCCTCACGGCCTGAAGGCGTCCCATATCCCGAGTGGGCTTGAATTCCGGTCCCACGCCGTTGGGCGTGACCACGACTTTTTCCGGCGGTAACCGATAGGTGTTGATGATATCCCGCCGCGAGTATTCGGAGACGGTCAACACTTTGGCGGCCCGGCGCGCCGTGTGAGGAATGGTTCGCCGGAAGAAAAATCGTTCTCGCGGCGTGAAAAATTGGGGGAAGTGCTCAAACGAAAGATCGTGAATCGTCACCACGATCGGCTTGTGACAGAACGGGGGCGCCGTATATTGCACGTGAATGAGATCAACGCCCGCCCGATACATGGCCAGGGGAAAACTGACCGGAATCCGGGCATAGGGCGTGTGCGGTCGGATGAGCTGAACGCGGACATTGGGGAAACGCCCTTCCCACTGACGGGCGACCTCGGGGCGAGTGAAAAAGAGAACGTATTCGTTGAAGCGATCGATCTCGGCCAGGGCGAGAATGAGATTTTTAATGTAGGTCTCGTTCCCTGTCGATTGGCTTCCGATGGCGTGAGCGTCGATTCCGATTCGCATCGTCGGGGGAAAATATTACGGACTCCCGACGAAAAAAACAACCTCAGGATGCGCCACAGCAACGGAAAGACCCCCGTCGCCCTGGCCGACGAGCACTACGCCGGGGCGTCGGTCACCGTCAGCGGCCACAGGTCGATGATCGGGCCGCGCCTCGTGGATTCAGGCGGTTTTGCGCTCTTCCGAGCTGAGCGCTCGATAGATGAAGTAAATCACAAAGGCCACGATTCCCACCGCCAGCGCCACGTAGACCAGGCTGACGACGAGACCGAAGACGAGACCAAGAATCCAGAGCGCGATCTTGATGATCACATATCCGGCAATGATGCCGATGATGATCTTGAGCAATTTCATCATCTTTCCCTCCATGGGAGCTCCTCGATGACGCGAAGCGCCGACTCCACTCGCTGAAGCCCACCGCTGGCCCTCTTTCACCCCTTCCCTCCGACGGGGTGATCCGATGGGGAATCTGGTTCGCTCGACTCTCCCGCGCCGGGCAACCGGCCGGTGGGCGGCGAAAAGAGCGATGGCGTCACAAGACGAAAATCAACCGAGAGAGGCTCCGAAGGCTCCTCCCTCTGCGAAGCCCGCCATTGTCTGACGATGAGATAGATGCCCCCGGCAATGAGCAGCACCGGCCACAAGCGGATCAATCGAATGGGGGTACTGAAGAACTGAAACACATCAGTGAGCAAGAAGATGAGGCCCAGTGCAATGAGCAGGCCCGCCCAGGTTCGAACATGTTCTTGAAGGAAACGCCGGAGCCGGAGGTCCTCGTGAGCCGGATCGCTTCCGGCTCGAACGGCGCGCGCCGTCCGAACGGCATCAATGATCGAGTAGAGGTAGAAGACGCCGCCGCCCACGCCCAGGAAAGCCAATCCGGTCACTTCGGCCAGCTCCCACAGGCCGACGATGACGATGAAGTACACGAACGCCTTCGTATGCTGACGATTGTAGGCCGCGCCCAGTCCCGGCACCAACGCCGCCAGGAGGGCCAGGGCGGGCACCGGCTTCCACCCTATCGACGTCTCCCGACCGGCTCGGCTCGCCGACCGGAGCAGTTCCACGCCACGCACAATACAATCCTGACAGTAGGCGAATCCTTTGATCCGATGATCGCACCGGGGACAGAGTGGCCGGCCACAGGCCGAACACTGGATCATGGCTCGATGGGCCGGATGGTAGAAACATTTCATCATCATCGCTCCACCTGCTGAACAGAGCTCATTGGGGCGCCCGGCGGCTCGCGGGACTCCCGCGGCGCGTCTGGAGCTCGGCATCTCGATGTCGAGGTGATCGCCCTCTCTTCTTCTCTGGCCCGGAGAGCGCTCCGGAGGAGGGCTGCCGACTTCGGTCGGCCGAACCGACGAGCAGATTTGCGCCGAGCTGGAGGACGCCGTTCAACCGCGACGCCATGCCACGCAACTCCGAAACGATCACTCGCTCTTCCAGCGCGCCGGAGCGCGAATGGGCGACCACCCGCTCGATCTTGAGCCGGGCTTGTCTGTAAATTCCGCGCAAGGTCATGTCGTCGGAGACCTCAACCAGGAGGAATCCCACCGTGGCCAGGGAGAGAAGGACCGCCGTCACGCCCTCCGGCGTCACTATGAGGCCGATGGTTCGCGCGATCTTCGCTCTCCGCTCTCGCCACCATCGACGAACGATGGCTCTCCATTTTCGGTGAGCCGGTATCCGCTCAATGCCCACCGTCGCCCTCATGATACGCCGCTGAAGATCTTCGGGCACAGGCACGGCTCTCGCTTCATGGCACAACTGGCGCGCCAGCCGAATACTGGTGAGGAGCCGCTGACACCGAGGGCAGGCCTGAAAGTGCTCTTCGAAGACGTGATAATCGCCAGCCGGAATGTAGCCCTCAAAATAATCCAGAATCAACTCGTCAAAGACGGCACAACTCATCATCGAGCCCGCTGGCGTCGCTCGAAGGATGCGGCTCACCAGATCGTCGGGCGGTTCGACGAGGGCCGCCCGGCGGCAGGCCGCCATCGTCGCCCGGACATCGGCGAGCAACCGGCGACAAGCTGCGCAGGTCATCAGGTGTTCGGCACTCCGGGCACGGGCAGGCAATGTCAGTGTGCCATCCGCGTACTCGCCAACGATGTCCTGGAACTGCTCACAATTCATCTCATCAAATCACCTTCATGCGACGTAAGATCTTGGCCAACTCGATGCGTCCCCGGTTGATGCGAGATTTGACCGTTCCTTCCGGGATCTTCAACAAGTCTACGATCTCCTGGTAGGAAAGTTCCTCCAGATCCCGCAAGATGATGCAGGTTCGGAGTTCCGGAGAGAGCTTGTCGATCGCCGCCTGGATTTGCTCGCTCAGTTCGCGACGCTCCACCAGACGTTGAGGGCTCTCGGTGCGACTTTTCAAGTGGTAGGCGTGAGCCTCCAGCGTGTCGCTCGCCTCGGTTGGCGTGCGGCCCCGCTTCCGCCAATCGTCGATGATGAGGTTTCTGGCCACCCGCATGAGCCAATTGGACAAACTCCCCGCCTGAGGATCGTACTGATCCAGCGTGCGGTATATGCGCAAGAAAACCTCCTGGGTTAAATCCTCGGCGGCCTCGTGGGTGCCGACGAACCGGTAGGCGAGACTGTAGATCCGCCGGGAATACTGCTTGACGATCTCTTCCCAGGCCGCCTCATCCCCGGCCAGGCATTGTCGGACCAATTGGGCATCCTCGTTGGACAATGCAACTTTTGCTCCCACTGGCTCTTCTCTCTGTACCAATTATCATGTGTTGATGCTCAATTTGCAAAACGAAAACGGGGAGAGAGAAGTTCCCCGCCCGGGTGACGGAGAGGCCTGAGGGAGCCCCGAGGATACCATATAACTGGCCCGATTGGAGAGCGTTAAGTCCCACGAGGGAGTCAAGAGGGGGGAGCGCGTGCTGTCATCCGACGATCGCTTCGTCGCCCGCCCCGGGGAGGTGCCTGGAGTCCCCCGATGGACCCCGATGCCGGAGGGGGTCACTCACCGGGATGGCGCTTGACCTCTCCCGGGCTTTTCAGGTACTTTAGCATCTTCGGACAGCGAGATCGTGCAAGACCGACGCTTCAAGCTGAAATTCACGCTCTGGTTGATGATCGCCGCCCTGTTGATCGCCTACTTCGCTCATCGCCTGGATTGGGTTCAGGTCAAGGCGAGCTTTCGGCACTTGAATCTCTGGCTGGCGGCGGGCTCGGTCCTCCCCATCCTGGCCACCTACGTCGTCCGGGCGCTTCGGTGGCGGGCATTTCTCGCTCCCATAGCTCGACCATCATTTCGGAATCTCTTCGCCGCCACGGTCGTTGGGTTCTCCAGCATTTTCATCTTCGGTCGCGTAGGTGAAGTCGCTCGCCCGGTGATGCTCAGTCTGCGGGAGCGCATTCGGCCCAGCGCCACACTGGCCACCATCATGATCGAGCGCCTCTACGATTCCATGTTCGTCGTCCTCCTGTTCGCCATCGATCTCACGTTCTTCGAGCGATTCATCAATGAAGGTGACCTGACCACCATCCGCCGGGTTGGCTTTGGTCTGCTCGTCGTATCGGGCTTGGGGATCATCGTTCTCTCGGTATATCGGTGGCGGGTCAAGGCCATCCTGGGATTCCTGGAGAAGAGACTCCCTTGGGTTCCTGAGAAACTCCGACGCGTCCTGCTGAATTTCCTGCGCCATCTCGCCGATGGGCTTTATGTTCTCCACGATGCCAAAGGATTGTTCATCACGCTGGGATACACGGTTCTGGTGTGGGCGTTGGTCACCCTCAGTTTCTGGCTCGTGGTTCGCGCTTTCGGTCTGACGCTGTCGCTCCTCTCCATCGTCTTCATCCTGGGGTTCGCTCTGGTGGGATCGCTCATCCCCACGCCAGGGGGGTCTGCCGGCGCTTTTCACACCGCGACGATGATCGCGCTGACTCTGTTGGGAGTGGAACGCAATATGGCGGCAAGTGCGGCCATCGGCATGCATCTGGTCGGCTTTGGTTCAGCGCTGCTGTTCGGAGTGTATTTCTTCCTGCGCGATGGCCTCTCGCTGAACGATCTGCGGGCGATGATCGCCGAAGAGATGCTCTCGGAGGAGATGTTGTCGGCCTCGCAACACGCGGAGACTCAGGTCATTGGAGTGAAACCATGAAGTGTCCGTTCTGTGGTCATTTTGAGGACAGGGTCGTCGATTCGCGAGAATCGCGCGAAGGCGATGTCATCCGGCGGCGACGCGAATGTGAAAAATGCGGACGCCGGTTCACGACCTACGAGCGTATCGACGAAATCCCTTACATGGTGGTGAAAAAGGACGGGCGCCGCGAGCCGTTCGAACGGCAAAAGGTCTTGACCGGCATCCTCAAAGCATGCGAGAAGCGGCCCATCCCCATGGCCAAGATCGAAGCTATCGTCGATGCCGTCGAGGCCTACGTGCACAACTCCCCCGATCGAGAGCGCTCCACACAGAAAATCGGCCAACTCATCATGCGACGGTTGAAGGACCTGGACAAAGTGGCCTATGTGCGCTTCGCCTCGGTCTATCTGGAATTTCAAGACGTGTCCGAATTCATGAACGAGTTGAAGCAACTGGTTCGCGGCAAGAAGAAGAAACGATGAAGCGGTCCCTCTCCCCGCGGCCGTCCGAACGGATGCGCTCGCGCCCCCTCACTCGATGAAGGCGAACGCTCGCTCGACGGCCTCCTCCGGAGTCTGAGCGATAGCGAGGCGAGCCGAAGGTGGCCGAGGCGTGATCTCAAACTTCCACGAATGAAGCAAAACGACGGGTTTGCCTATTTTCAAGGCCAAGGCGATTTCCGAGAGAGTTCCATATCCACCCCACAGAGCGATCACCACATCGGATGATCGCACATTGATGGCATTGCGCGCGTCGGACATGCCGGTGAAGATGGCCACATCGATGAACGGATTGGGCGGGGATTCCCGTTCATTGCTTCCCGGCAGGATACCAATGGTCAATCCTCCCTCCTGCTTCGCCCCTTTGGCCGCCGCCTCCATCACTCCCGTCAAGCCGCCACACAGCAAGACAGCTCCACGACGAGCGATGAGGCGCCCGACCTGGTACGCGCAGTGGAAAACCTGGGCATCACAGCTCGATGCCCCCATCACGCCGATCACTTTCAGACGTCGTCGCTCGATCATCGCCGATACGGAGACAAAGGGCCTTCCATCCCATCACGAACCCGGTCCCGCGCCCGCCGCCGTGGATTCCCCTCTCCGTCCTCGAATCCGATTGATGCTCTGGCGCATGGCCCAATCGACCATCCGGGGACTCACCGCATTCAACACGACGAGCGCTCGCGCCGGCTTGAACGTGATCACCTCCGGTCGCGGACGTCGCGCCAAGCTGACAATGGCGCGAGCCACCTCCTCGGCCGATTGAACCGGTCCGACGGGACGGACGCGACGCCCCGTCCGATTCTCGGCAACCTGGAAGAATTCGGTCGCCGTCGCTGCCGGACACACCAGGCTCACCTTGATGCCACTGTCGGCCAACTCGACGCGTAATGACTCGGACAGGGCAACCACGGCGAATTTCGTCGCCGAATAAGCGCCGGAATAGGGGAGAGCGCGCTTCCCCGCCACCGAGGCGACGTTGATGATATGCCCCCGACCCTGCCGGCGCATCACCGGCAATACGGCTTTGATGGCGGCGAAGGCGCCCATGAAATTGACGTCCATGATGCGCTTGACATCATCAATGGTCGTCTCCTCGATTGAGGCGAACAGACCATATCCGGCATTGTTGATCAACAGATCGATTCTCCCGAAGTGCTCCATGGTCGTTCGGATGAGGCGCTCGACGTGATGCTGAATGCTCACATCTGTTGGCACGATCAGCGCTCGGCCGCCTCGCGCGCGAATCACTTCGGCGATCTCCCGGAGTCTCGGCTCGCGCCGCGCCGCCAATACGACGCGGACCTCCTCATCGGCCAGCGCCAACGCCGTCTCCTTCCCGATCCCGCTGGACGCGCCGGTGATGATGGCCACTTTCCCTCGCAACTCCTCCGCCATGTCCGTGCTCCTTGTTTCACGAAAATACCAAACCAGTCCTCCATTAGCTTAAAGAACCGATCTTCGAGATGCAATGGTGCTCTTCCACTCCGGTGGGCCGGATGGAAACCGATCACCCCCGAGCAGTGGCATAAAGATGTCCGAGGCGTCCATCCCCGTATCTCCGCCCTCCCGCCACCGCGCTCCTCGAGAGGCGATATATTGGCTTTCGCCCCTCGTGACCACACCGTTCCCCTCGTATACCACCCGGCGTCCTCGACAAATGGTGAACGTCGCTCTACCCTCTATCATCTCGAATGAGAGACGATGCGCATCGGGGTCCATACGTCCATCGCTGGAGCTCTGGTCAATGCCATCCACCGGGCTGAGCGATTGAACTGCCAGACGGTCCAGATCTTTTCGCGTAATCCCCGGGGATGGATCGCCCGACCACTCTCCTCCTCGGACGTACAGGCGTTCTGCCGGGCGCGTGATCGCGCCGGGATATGGCCCCTCATTATTCATGGCGTCTACCTGATCAACCTGGCCGCTCCCGATCCCTCGATTCGAGAGAAATCCATCGTTGCCTTCCGGGAAGAGATCAAACGAGCGTTGAGGCTGAAGGCCGATTTCCTCGTCATCCATCCGGGAAGCGTCAAGAATGGCTCTCCTGAAGAGGGGATCACGCGGTGTATCCACTCGATCAAGAGAGCCGCCGGGCGATTGAGGCTGGGGAGTCTGACCATTCTCATCGAGAACACCGCCGGTCAAGGCGGCCAGATTGGATGCACGTTCGAACAGGTCGCCGCCATTCTGGACGGTCTCGATGGATTGCCCGTTGGCTGTTGCCTGGACACCGCCCACACCTTCGCCGCCGGTTACGACATCGCCACGCCTCGCGGTTGCCACCACACGCTCTCGTTGATCGCCGCGACCATAGGTCTGGACAACCTCCACGTCATTCACGCCAATGACACCCGGGTGCCGCTGGGCGGGGCGGTCGACCGCCATTGGCATATTGGCCATGGAAATATCAGTCTCGCCACGTTCAGCGATCTGCTCCATCACCCCATCCTGGGACGCCGGTCTTTCATCCTGGAGACGCCCAAGACGTCCGACGAAGACGATCGACGTAACCTGACCACCTTGCGTCGATTGGCCAATACATGAGCCGCCGGACGACGTAGAACGTCCCCCGTTCTTGTCTGGCGGAACATCGCCTGACTTCGTCTTGTGGGGCGCTGATCCGGGCTTCCGTCGTTCAATGGTTCGTCTTCTTCGACGAGAGGCTCCGATAAACGATCTCAATCCATCGCTCGGTGGGAATGAATCCACTCCCCCACGAGGCCCATTTATCGGGCAGCCCTTCGGCCTTGATCTCATCCAGACTCTTGCCCGCGGCCATCTTCCGTCGCACGATATCCGTCGTCTCCACTAACATCTGATGATAGAGCTTGAGATCGTCCAAAGTGGAGACGGGACCATGCCCGGGAATGATTTTCACATCGGCGGGGAGCTGCTTCATGATCGCTTCCACGTTCTTGATGAGGCCCTCAACATCCCCACCACTGTTCAAGTCGACGAATGGAAAGCGACCGGAGAAGAAGTCATCGCCCATGTGCACCACATTCGATCCAGTGAAAAAGATGACTACATCGCCATCCGTATGCCCATGGGGAAAATGGATGGCCTTGATCTCCTCTCCGTTGAAGTGGATGGAGACCGATTGATCGAAGGTGATCACCGGCCACGCCTCTCGGGGAGCCGGTGGAATCGTGCGCCCGAGAACGTGCTGCTCCCTCATCAGACGCTTCCGAACATTGGTGTGAGCGATGATCGGGGCTTCCGGACCGAACACTCGATTCCCCCCGGTATGGTCGCCGTGCCAATGCGTGTTGAGAATGAACTTGAGGTCACCCTGACCGATATCCTTGAGCGCCGCCCGAATCTTGTCTGCCAGAGGCGCGAACTTGTCATCGACGATGAGGATCCCATCCGGTCCGACGGAGACGCCAATGTTCCCCCCCGTCCCATTGATCATGTAGATATTGCCCCTCACATGGGTCGTTTTGAGCGTCACTTTGGAGAAGTCCTGTTGAGCGCTGACCGATGCCAGGCTCACGAGGAGACACCCCACAACACTCAGACACACCGGTCTCTTCATGATGCCCTCCCTGATTGAGAATGATGGTTGAGTAAGATAGCCTGGCGTCCGACAGCCGTCAAGGAGGCGGAGACTCCCCTTCCCGATGCTCCTTCCTCAGAGTTCGTAAGCCTCGGGACGCCGGTCGGCGAACAGATCGTTAAGTGGAGTCACGTGCTTATTACACGCTTGAGAAGGATCGATCTCGACGACCGAGAGCGCCTCCTCCCGAGCCGAGGCTTTGATGAGAATGGACCCATCGGGTGCCGCAATCTGACTACATCCGGTGTAAACCAGCTTCTTGCCTCCACGGTGTTCGGCCCCACAACGATTAGCCAAGATCCAGAACACACGGTTCTCGATGGATCGAACGCGCGTGGTGAGTTGACCGTATTCGGGCAACACCAAGTTAGACGGATGACAGACGATTTGCGCTCCTCGGAGAGCCAGCGTACGCGCGGCCTCCGGAAAAAGGTGATCGAAACAAACGAGCAGGCCCACTTTCACTCCGGTCACATCGAAGACCGGACATCCCAGGTCGCCCGGCTGAAAGTAATATTTCTCTTCATTGAATAAGTGAAGCTTACGATAAACGCCCACCAGCCCACGAGGACCAATGAGCACCGCGCTATTGAAGAATTCGCCATCGACGCGCTCGACCAATCCAACGACGAGATGGCAATGGCGTTTCTCCGCCAGTCTATGCAGGAATTCTGTCGTCGGACCGGGAATGGGCTCGGCGACGGCGTTCACTTCCTCCCGGCTGATGAATAAGTAGCCGCTCGTGGCCAGTTCGGGGAGGACGAGGAGATCGGCATCAACATTCTCCAGAGCAAGGGCGATGTGCATGAGGTTCGTCTCTACGTCGCCGAACTCGGGGGCGAATTGATAATATCCGATGCGCATGACGAACTCTCCCACCCCATTGAAGCAAACCGAGCGCCAGGACGCAACCCCATCCTTGCCGGGAAGAAGTGATCTTGACCGATCCACGGCCTCGTCCCGAAACGAGCATAGGGATTCAGTGCCCGAGAGAGTCGGCGACGGGCCCATCAATCTGATGTCCTTCCATCAGCGGCCTCGCGCGGACTCTCCCCGAAGAATCGAACAGGTACGGCTCAGGCGAGCGATGAGATGCCGTCGCTCATCCCTCACATCGCACTCCAGGAAACAGAGCGTCCGCGTCTTTCTCACGATTCTCGCCGCCGCCGTCAATCTCGCTTCCCAGACGGGCTTGAAAAAATTCGCCTTGAGTTCGATCGTGGTGCACGACTCGCCGGATGGCAACGTGGATCCTAACGCGCAGCCCATGGCGGCATCGGCGATATCACAGATGACTCCTCCATGCAGCGTTCCCATCGGATTGGCGTGCCGCGATGTGGCCTGAAACTCGACGACCGCTGTCCCTCTCTCGGCCCGAACGAGGCGGAACCCGATGAGCGCGGCGATGGGTGGCGGTGGCAGCTCATCGGCGATGACTAGCTGAATCCACTCGCTATACGTCAAGGTGTTCGCCCAACGCGATGGATACTCTTCCGTCATGGTCATTCTCTCCTCTACCTGCTGATATGGCAGGATCCGGAGCTATGAGGGGAAGCACCGAACGAACGCTCGGAGGAGCCGGAGTGAACCTTTGAGCCGAATCTTCCTCCGGAGAAGCGCCCACAATAGTCTCCGTTCGCCCGCCAAAAAGTCGAGCCACGTGCGACTGTCGGCCATCACCCGAAGATCGGCGATGCCTCGATGATCCTCATGGACCTCGAGGGTCCGATTCCGAATAATGACCGTCGCACAGATGGTCTCCTCGCCGGTGAAGGTGAAGTGATACGTCGCGTTCATGCCCTGGGAGCGATCCCGTTGAAAGGTGAGAGACAATCCTGCCAGGAATTGTCGAATTGATTGGGGACGCCGCCGATGGTGAACCCGCCGGACCTTCTTATGGGGAAAACGCCGCATCACGTATCTCTCAGCATCCGATCCGGGAATGACGTAGACCGTCTCTTCTTTCTCCTGCAACGGTCGGACGACGCTCCGCAGATATGCCCTTCGATCGGCGAGATACGGTGCGATCACTTCCTTCCCTGCCGGGCAGACGGCCATACAGTAAGCCGATTTATAATTGGCCCCGAACGAGAGACTCTGCCACATGGACACCGACTCGGCATCGCTCATCTTCCGCCGATAATCTCCGGCTCCGCGGCTGTCGGCGATCATCTCCACCCAATCGGTGAATCCTCCCGTGAACTCCCGATAGTTGTGCGCGTAACAAGCCGAGAAATCGAAAGATCCATCTGATCCAATCGCTCCCACCGGACAGACCGCCACGCACAGCTTGCACTCCACACACGGGTTCCCATCGATGGGATGATCATAGGTCGTCACCTCAGCATCCATGAGGATTGTTCCCAGGAGAATGAAATTACCGAACTGGGGATGGATGACATTTCGATGAATTCCCATCTGACCGAGTCCCGCCGCGATGGCCACCGGCTTGTGGGAGATGATCCAGACCTTTCCGGGGAAGCGCTCCATCTCCATGGGGAATCCCATCGCCGGATTCACGGCCCGAATCCCGCGACGTTCCAGGGCAGCAACGATTTTGCGCCCGACGTCATTGACCCGATCGCCCACGTGATGAAATTCCAGATTGGCCACCGATCGCGCCGGACTCCGGATGTTTTGGCGATTCATGCGGCAGGCGAAGCCCACCAACGTCCGCGTGAATGGAAACAGAGCGAGGATCTCATCTCGTTGATCGGCGATCTCCAGCCGATCAATCTCGACGAACCCAACATCGTCGGCGCCCTGCTCCAGACACAGGGTCCGTAACCACTCCGCCTCGAACCGGACGATCGATCGCGACTCTGATCTCCGGTCGATGCCATCGTTCACCGACGCCTCCTCTGAAGAGAGGTGTTCCGTCATTGTCGCTCCCCGATGATATGTGTATCTACACTCATGCTTGGAAAAAAATTTCATTCCTGGCGAGTGAGACTCACCAGCGTTGATAACTCCCCGAGCAATCGTTGCCACCGCTTCGGACCGAGCGCGCTGAGGATGTGGACTTGCGCCTCCCGCCAGAGCGGATAGGCCTTAGCCAAAGCCCGGCGTCCATCGGCGGTCACCGTGATCTCTCGCTGGCGCCGATCCTTCCCCGCTGTCAGACGAATGAGGCCGTGCTTTTCGAGAAGCCTGAGATTTCTGGTCAACGTGGTGCGATCGGTCACGATGGCCTCGGCCAACCGAGATATGGTGACCGGCTCAAGGGCCAGCGCAGCGCCCAGGATATTGAACTGCGTCACCCGCAAGCCGCTCGGCCGCAATTTCTCATCGTAAAACTGGGTGAGGGCTCGAGAGGCTTTACGAATATGATGACAGGCGCAGGTGGTGAAAGCGATGCGCGCTTTTTCTGCTCTTTTCCGACGATCCATGAAATTGCGAGTATATACACTGTTTTCTCTTTCGTCAAGGTCATTTCGCGCTCACCGCCATGATGCCGATCTGCTCGCTACACGAAGCAGAGAAAAGGATCGATCTCCGCGAGGGACCTTATCGGCACAACGTTCGGCGGGAGCGGTGTGGTCGCGTATTCTTTGACGCACATTCGGCGACCATCGATTGGGGGCATGGGGTTCACGCCGACTGCGTCAACTGCTGACAGAGGTCTCCGAGATCATCGTCATGCTCTCGAATGATGGCTTCGGCCAGCAGCTTCAACACGCGAATGTTGGTTCGACTGGCATCATCCAGATCGTCATTCCCCTCGTCCAACCGTGGCTGAAACCGATAGTACCTTTTGGTCCCGTCCGACGCCGGTGGCAGCAAATGCCGCAGATGGTAATCGACCGTAGCACTCACCCCGTGAAAGACGACGTTCAGGAGCGGTTGCGCCCACCGGGCCAGCCCCCACCCGCGAGCTTCGTCATAGGGAATTCGGCGCGTCAACTGGCCGGTTCCCAAAGAAACGAGGAGGATGTCTTCGGCCTGAGGAAACATGGTTTGAGCCTCGACGAATCCACACAACGCTGGGTTGTTGGCGAATACGCCACCATCGATCAAGGCATAGTAATCGGATTGGTCTGATGTTTCGACCTTGAGCGGCTCGAAATAGGTCGGCGCCGCCGACGTCGCTCGCGCGACCACCTTCATGGGAAAGTCATATTCATCGTTCACCTTCGCCTTCCGACTTTTGAAGAACCAGGGGATGCGCCGCTCGATCTCATAACTGGTGATGAGGACATCGGTCATCACGTCCTTGAGCCGCGCTTCACCGAAATATTCGTCGAGGACTTGCTCGATGCCCTCCGAGGGGTATTTCTCTTCGGCGATGTTTCCCACCGCATGAAGGCGATGCCAAACCGAGCGGGAGAAGATTCGCGCTCCTTCCGTCTCATAGAGGGCGACGAGATCATGAGCGGTGTATTGCGGCTTTCCCTGAGCATCGGGTTTGGTGAGCCCGAGGGCGAGAATCCCTCCCGTCGACGTGCCGGCGATGAGATGGAACTGCTCGGCAATGGGCATCTGCAATCGGCGTTCGATCTCGGCCAGAATCATAGCTGGGATGATGCCGCGAATTCCACCACCATCGATGGAGAGAATGTTCACCCGAGCCATGCTGGCGTTAATGGTAACAGCGACCCGCGTTACACGTCCAGCTCAGATCCATCGACGTTCGCCGAGGGCAACGCGGGAAAAGATGCTTGCACGGGTTGAGCTCCCTGCCCTCGAGGCTCATCGACCATGAGGCGTTCAATGGGCACGGCGGCGCAGGAGCCGGCCGACCGGTTCGCCCTGGAACTGACCGCGCGCGACGACAATACGGCCATTGATGATGACATACTCGATGCCCTGAGCCGACTGTCGGGGTCTATCGAATGTGGCACGGTCGCGAATCCGTCGAGGATCGAACAGCACCAGATCAGCGCTGGCCCCGGGGCGAATGACGCCGCGATCGCGGAGACCGAAAATCTGGGCCGGATACGCCGTCATTTTTCGTATGGCCTCCTCCAGCGAGAGGCTCTGCCTTCGCCGCACGAACCGGAAGAGAATGCGAGCGAATGCCCCATAGGCCGCCGGATGAGGGCACCCGCGTCCATAATCTTCGGCGTCGGTGCAGAAGGCGCCGAGTGGATGTTGCGCATACCGGATCAGATAGTCGAGCTGACGGCGCTCGCCCGAAATGCCGAAGATGAGCATGGAGACCTGGCCCTCTTCTTCGATGATGAGATCGGAAATGGCCTCAAAAGGCGGTTTCCCCGTGCGGCGAGCCAGTTCCGTCAAAGGCAATCCCTCATAGCGTTTATTCCTCCGACTTCCTACCCAACCGATGAAGATATTCTCCCAGCCGACGGCTCGCACCAGGTTATGTGGCCATCCACGCTCTTTCCACGGTGGCCAGGACGGAGATCGGCGCTCGATCTCGCGTCTGACCCGCGCTCGCGTCTTCGGATCAGTCAACCGCTCGATGAGGTTGCCCACTCCTCCTTCCAGCGACCAGGGAGGATACAATGCGATCATCATGGTCGCCGCCGCCGTATACGGAAACATATCGAATGTAATCCGAGTGCCGGCACGATGAGCCCGTTCTTCCATCTCGAGGACGCGATCGATCTTGACCCAATGAGACGAACCGACCGCTTCATTGTGGGAGTGATGCACGCGCACATCGGCTCGGCGGCCAATTTCGATGAGTTCTCGCACCGCCGGGATGAGCGTCTCGCTGGAGCCGCGAATGTGGCTCGTGTAGAGACCGTCGTATCGGGCGACCACACGAACGAGGGCGATGAGCTCATCAGTCGTCGAATACATGCCCGGCGGATAGATGAGTCCACTGGACAGTCCCAGCGCCCCGGCCTCCATGGCCTCCCGAACGAGCGCACGCATGCGCCGCAACTCGGCCATCGTGGGCGATCCTTTTCTCAGTCCCATGACCGAGATGCGGATCGGTCCATGAGGGACGAGTGCGCCAACGTTGAGTGGAAGGCCGCCGGTCTCCAACCAATCGAGATACTCACCGAACCGACGCCAAGGCCACGGCATGGGCTCGGGCGTCATCCAGGAGACGACCGCCCGCAGTATAGGCTCGGTCTCCGCCGTATGGGGCGCTGCGCCGAGACCGCAATTGCCGATGATCGTCGTGGTGATGCCCTGCATGATCTTGCCCTTCATGAGCTGCAGGCGGCGCTCTGGTGACACGCAGAGGATGAGATCGGCGTGCGAGTGAGGATCGATGAAACCAGGCGCCAGAACGAGTCCCTCTCCGTCAATGACGCGACCCGCCGGACCATCGATGTGGCCGACGACGGCGATTCGATCCCCGACGAGGCCCACGCTCGCTTTATAGCCAGGCGTCCCCGTTCCCTCGATGACCAGCGCACGGTGAATGAGCAGATCGATCATCGTATCACCATCTCGCTCTTTGCCATTTGAACCGGCCCTATTATTTTCGCTCCACTGAGGCGAGCGCAAGGGACGGAACGCCGAGAGGATGTTGAGGAGGCGGTGAGCGCCTCCACTCTCGAACCCGATCAACTCCAGATCCTCGATCGGACCACCATGGCAATTTCGGAATCTTCACTGTTCTTGAAACAGCACTGGCTCGGGGGTGAGTTCCACAGTGAGGCCGGACGAACTTCCATCGAGCGGGACGGTCTGGTAATCATCGCCGGACGTGGGAATGGTGTACATGGTGACCGGTCCGCGGATCGGCAGGCGAACCTCCCGCGCGGGAAGAGGATCGTTCATGCCCCGCACCTCATCTTCCCACAACCAGGCCACCCATACCGGCGGGCGCCCGTCGGCGAACAGGAAGCGATAGAGTTCGACTCCAGGGTCTGCCTCAATCTTCTCCGCTTGAGCGAATCGGTCGAGTTTATCCACCAACAGCGCGAGGGCGTAAAAGGCCGGCCAGGGATCTCCGTCAGAGTCCGTCAAGCCAATGAACGGATTGGCCACGGTGAAGCGAGCGAGCATCTTATCCCAGTCGTTGGGCATGCCCATGAACACCTTCTCGAATCCCGCCGCAAACCGCGTGACGAAGACCTTCACCAGGACGCGCGATTGTTCGGCTCGGTACCAGGCGACGGCCTCATCGTGCAACGGATCAGCGGGATTTTTCATCGCCTGCAAGATCCGCTCTCCATCAGGGATCACCAACTCGGGATGAAAATGGACCACGGGGTTGAACGTGAGTCGCGGTTCCGAACGAGCCTCCATGTCCCAGATGGTCGTGGTCAAGCCGTGTTTGGCCAGTTCCTTCTGCACCCAGGCCATATACCCGGCGGAAGCCGTCTCATACGGGCCGTTCCCACCGGCGTCGAGGATGTCATAGAGATACGCCAGCGCCACCGTCAATTCCGTCATGGCGCGGGCCCGTTGCCAGGCTTCCCGCCAGACATCGGATGGAAGACTCTCCAGGAACGCGGCAAAGCGCTCCTCGAATAGTTGAGCATCGGGATCGTTGTGAAAGAGGTCGTTCCATCGGATGCCGTTGGAGATGATTTGAACGTCGGGCGAAGCGCCACGAGCCGCGCTGACCGTCTCCTCAAGCAGAATGCGATAGTCGTCCAGCGTGCCCGTCCAGAAGACGGGATTGGCATATTCATTGCCAACTTGATAGTGCCGCACGGGAGCGCGCAGGCCGGGCATGTCGTTCTGACCGTCATCATCGTAACGCTCGACCAGAGCGGCGATCCAGGCGCGGTAATCGTCCATGTATTCTTCGGCGGGCAGGCGATCCGAGTTCCTGAACTCTATGCCGCCAGGGCGATACGTGATCGGTCCGGCGAACCAGCCGTTGCCCAATCGCAGCGAGATAGTGATTCGGAAGCCGTACTTTTGCCACAGACGTACCGAGCGGTCTAACCCCGCCCAGTTGTATCGATGCCGTCCCCCTCGGGGGGGATGGGGTTCGATGGCCCCCCAACTCACCTGAGCGAAGTTCACCCATCCCGCCCCCGTCCGGGAAAACCGTTGCGGCCACTTTTCCTTCTGGTAGAAAGACTGCAACGGAAAAACATAATCAATGCCGAAACGAGATTCGGCCGCTCGGGCGGCATCCGACCGGGAGAGGACCTGTGGACCGCTCCGTCCAGGTTGAGAGATACTCTGTGGCCACCCGCAGAGAATGATAAACATACTCAAGACGAGGGAAAATGTCGTTCGGTTTTTCATGACTCACCCTCCGACCAATGGTAATCCTATGCGATCACATTGTGAAGTTCGTCATCATTCCGCAATGCTGATGCTTATGGACGTTCGATATCCCAGATTCAACATATTCATGAGCCGTTTGCTCAATCATATCACGACTCACCGAGCAGCGAAGATCGCCGGCTTATATGTCCAAAACTGGAGCTTGGTCAGTGGATCGGCCTCCTGGTTCTTAATCGCGGAAAGCGGCAAGAGATCAATAGGTCGGAGCGCGACCGAAACGGCTTGCCGAGCACTACGCAACTGAACGCTCGGCTGCCGTCGACCCACTTCGCTCCTTCACGGGCATAGACCTTCCGGTTGGTGAACATACCGGGTCTGGCGAGGCTCTTCTCGATAGCGCTCCAGGATGTCGGTATTGCCGAAAGATCCGGCGCGGAAACAGTGCTCAGGATGATCAACCCCAATCCCAGTACGGCCAGAAATGCTCCTAACCAGGCGCTCCGGTTGATGCGCTCGTTCAGCACGGCTGCTCCCAACAAGGGAACCCACACCACTGAGAGCCCGGTGAGAAAGGCGCTCTTCGTAGCTGTCGTATCGAGCAGGCCCCAGGTCTGGAGAGCGTAGCCGCCAAACAGCGCCACCCCGATGAGCATCCCCTGCAACCAAAGTTTCGCTGGAACGCCCCGAAGTCGTGGCGCAAACAGAACCAGTAATAACGTGAAAGCCAGCAAGGAACGATAAAAGAGAAACGCGAGTGGAGGGATCTCGATCAAGCTCTCTTTGATGAGTATGAAGGTCCAGCCCCAAATGAAAGCAACGCCCAGAAGGGCCAATGAGGAGAGCAGATCCGCAGCCGTTCGATCGGCGAAAGAGCCTTCGGGAGCCCGAACCTTTACGCACATTTGATGAGGATGAACCTCCAAGGATCTTCCTCCCTTTCCCGATGTAGGATGTGAGGTGGCACCTCCCGACCAGTGCCCGAGCAGATAGACGGCCGCACCAGCTCCAAGTTTGGACTTCGCTCAACCGCCAATGCGACTCAGTTGGTGTAAGACCTTCACTCCTCTGAGTCCTCGGCCACAGAGTCTTGACGGTGGTCGTTTCTAAGTGTACGCTTTTTGGTGTCTACTTTGAGGGAACGATGGCCGAAGTCAGCGCCAAGGAATTACGCTCTCAGATGGGCCGCATCCTTCAACGGGTGCGAGCTGGTGAGCGGATCACGGTGACGCTGCGTGGCAGACCCGTAGCTGTCCTGACCCCATTCCATGAGGCGAGCGACTCCTTTCGTCCCATCGCCTTTGGGATCTGGAAGGATCGTGAGGACGTGGAGGATGTCCAACAGTGGCTCGACAAAGTGCGCCGAGCGCGCCACTTGACGTCATCTTCGACACAGACATCTTGATCTATTACCTGAGGGGCGAGCAGCGGGCTGCGGAGTTCCTCCGCCGGATTCCCTACCTCCAGCGGAAAATCTCCATCGTAGCCTACATGGAGTTGCTGCAGGGAGCCGCCGATCGGCGGGAGTTGAGCACTATCCGCCGGGATATTCATCGCAATTTTTCGGAGATCGTGGCCTTGGATGAAGCCATCAGCCGGCAGGCGATTCGGTTGATAGAGCGCCATGCTCTGCCCCATGGGCTTCGGGTGGCCGATGCCCTGATTGTGGCCACTGCTCTGGTGCGGGGCTTTCGATTAGCCACTGCCAATGAGCGCCACTATCGTCCGATCCGAGAATTGAAGCTCCAGGTGTATCGCCCCTGATGCACCCACTTGGATCTCTGATCTCTATTGGTCGGATATGAGAAGGGCCTCGGGACGGGAAAAAGAAGCGCTCGTCGTTGAAGATGAGGCGAAGCTCGCTCCTACCGATATTCACGGGAGAGAAGCGTGTTCTCTCCATCCGCGTACATCCCGAAAGGAACGAAGTGGCTCGCCATGACCCCGACTTCGATCGATCGCGATTCGCTCGTCAGGAAGCATATGGAGCGTCTCCCCAACCAGCACGAGGTCATAGAGCCACCGGATCGGTCATCCTGGAGTTGCTCTTTGTCACAGAGGAAGGAAGAGAGGGAAGCCGCTTGAGTTGACCGCTCGGAAATGCCGAGCAAAGCCATACTCCAAGCTACGATACTGAGTCCCATGAAGCATATTCGGTCACCTTCTCTCATGAGCTCTGGCTGACAGGGCTTCGGCGAGCGCGAAGGCGCTTGTGCGAACCCCGTCGGCTTCGGATCTTTGCGATGAGCTCTTCGAACTCGTGAAAGGATAGAGTCCGCTTCCCCTCGGCGAGAGCTTCTCGAAAGTCCGCCAAATACTGCTCGGTGGGCATCTGCCGACCGCCCTCAAACTGCCAGAGGTCATCGTAGCCCGGATAGAGCACGAAATACATGGTGAACCAGGGCTCGATTCCCAGAAGATCGTGCCTCTGGGCGTAATAGGCCATCACCCGGAGGAAGCGGGCATCCCACCAGGCCCGGCAAGGGTCGTTGAAGCCAGGGAACATGTCCGTGGGATCGGGCGTCCGCCGGTTCCACTGCGTGG
This sequence comes from Blastocatellia bacterium, assembly GCA_026985075.1. GTDB lineage: Bacteria > Acidobacteriota > Blastocatellia > HR10 > J050 > J050. The sequence continues at coordinate 24,802 of JALSQX010000037.1, forward strand.
TGAGCCAGAACTCCTCCACCCAGGCCCCCTTGCCCCGGGAGTGGATCAGCTTGATCTTCTCCTCGATGGCGTCCCCGCCGGGACATTCCTCGCACAGCCCCCAGAGGTTGTAGATGTCGAAGCCCACAATATCCAAGCAGGGGATCTCCACGAAGACGTCCACGTAGTCGATCCCTCGCTCGGAGTTGAGGGCCGTCGCGCTCGCTTTGACGTCCGGGTCGATTTGCTTGGCCCGCTCACAGGCCGCCTCCACCCAGCTCCTCACGAACGCTTGAGACAGCCTCTCTCTCCCCTTGGGCTCGTGGACGATGGTAAAGTACTCGGGGTGCCACCTCCTGATGATGAATTCCGTCGCGCTGAGGACCTTTGGCGGCCGCTCCCGCGGGCCGTACATAAAACTTCTCAGCCAGAGCTTGAGCTTCAGGCCCCTGGCCCGTGCCGCGGCGATGACCCGGTCGTAGCGCTCAAGCAGGGCTGGGGGAATGTCCTCCGGAACTCCTACAATGCCCAGGGCGAAGACGTCCACCCCCAGCTCGGTCAGCATCTGCAGGAACCTCAGGTCATCGTCAAGGTCTGTGAAATCGCGGAGCCCTCCGCTGAGGGGCAGATGAAAGCCCATAAAGTGCATGGGTTTGAACGTGGAGGGCCGCCATTCCCCAAGCTTTCGGTCGAGCCAGGTGTCCATCTCTCTATAGACCTGCTCATATTCAGGGGGCAGGTTCGCAGGAAGACAAGGAGATTCCCCCGGATTACCTTCGCAGTCAGCGCTCGAACGAGTCGTGCCGGTCCCAACGGTTGCTACGGCCTCCCGATACGCCCGACTGGCCTCGGTGAGTTGCCCGGCTGCGGCCGCCTCCATCGCCCGGTCCAGCGCAAGCCCGAGCATCCGGTTCGGCGGCAGGTACTCCTCCGGATGTCGTTGCACCTCGTCGTAGTCGAGATAGGCGAAGAAATAGCCCGTGAAGAAGGGATCGAGGAACGCCAGCCGCTGCCAGTGGGCCAGTCCCACCAGTATGCGCATAAATTGGGCATCCAGGGGCGCCCAGAAGGAGAAGACGTCGCTGTAGCGCCACTTGTCCCGGAGCCAGTCCTGCCCGCCATAGTGGGCCCACGTCTCCCCGATCCCCACGCCCTTCCCCTGCGCGCGGGCGAACCCGGCCAGCTCGACCAGCTTGTAGAGGTCGCCACGGTGCAGGCCGTAGAGGTGAAGGTTGATGAAGTCCACCTCGGTGTTTCGGGCAAAGCTCCGCACGTAGGGTTCCTCCCAGGTGCCCCCTCCAGCCCCGATCTGCATCTCCGGGTCGGGACAGCTCAGACGGCTCTTCACGTGGGAGACGAAGGCTGTCCACTCCGGGACGGAGATCTCCAGGCCCAGGCGCTCGTTCTGTGTATGGGGCTCGTCCACGATCGTGTAGAAGTCGGGCCGAAGCTCCCTGCAGATGCGCTCGGCATACTCTAAAAGCACATCGCGCACCCGCCCTTTGGTGAAGCCCTCGTAGGAGACGGGAATCCATTCGGGCAGGGCGAACTCGAACTCCACGTGGAGCTTGAGACGGCGGGCCCGGATCTCCTCTGCGAGCCGCCGGTAGAGGGCCAAATACTCCGAAGAACGGGGGAACTCCTCCGAGAGCAGGGGATAACCGATGTCCAGATGGATGAGCCGGACGCCCAGAGCCTTGAGGGCGTCAAGGTAGCGCAGCGTCTGCTCGTAGTAGGCGGGATCGAGCATCGCCTCCCCGGCGTGGAGGTTGGCGGGCAAGAGGTTGGCCCCGAAGGCGACATCGTAGGGCTCCCCGTCCCAGATTTCAGCGAGGTAGCGGTCGAACTCTTCGAGGGTGGCCTGCAGCGCCACGTAGGTCTCGCCATAGGGTCCCGGGACCTCATCCGTCGCCCTCGCTTGGGCCAGCTCTCGGATCGTCTCATAGGTGTTAAACTCCGGGGCCAGGGCGTCGTACACCCGGTAGTGCCCGAAGGCTAATCTTGTCGTGACTTCTCCCCTCCCCAGGTAGCCGCCGTGCACCGGATAGGCGAAGATAATCCCCAACTCTTGGAACGCCCGATCGAATGCTCTCAGGGCCTGCCGCTGCTCTTCGGGGGTGAGCTGCTGGCTGAAGGCCACCAGTGGGGACTCATCGAACGACCAGTCGATGAAGGCGATCAGCGGGATCTTCCCGTATTTCTCAAAGATGAGTGCAAGGGCCTCCCGCCATCTTTCTACATCGAGCCGCTTCTGTAGGACCTCCTCGATGGTGGGCGAAAGCGTCACGAAATCCATCTGCGGCGGATTGTAGGGGAACTCCTGGCCTTCCAACTCCGCCAGCACGAACGGGCCAGCCCAACTGCCCACGGAGACCCGCCTGCCCCGTGCCATCCCATACTGATGGATTTCCTCGACGATGTGAGCGGCCGCGACCAGCGACTCCTGCACCGCCGAATGCTGAAGATCCCCCGTCATCTGGGCCAGCAGGGTCGCCTGGCGGTAGAGCATGTCGATCCAGATGGCGTTGGCGCCGCAGTCGATCTGCTTCTTCGCCCAATTCAACAACAGCGCTTGGAACTGAGGGTTCGTGAGATCGGGAAAGTAGGCCGGGACCGTCCGTCGGTCATATTCTTCAATGGACCCGCCGTAGGGATGGATCCCGTAGAACCAGGCTTGAAACTCCTCCTTGGTGACCGGCCTTCCCCGGTAGCGGATGCTCCACTTTTGGGGGTCGAGGGCCATCGCCCAAGTTTGTTCGGAATTGTAGACCCGACGCGTGATGGGGTCCCACTCCACGCGAGCGAGGGTCTGGGCCGGGATGGCTCCGACGAAGAGCACGTCGGGCAACTCTCTCTTGATGGCCGCGATCCAGCGGCGCAGCTCCTCATAGTAGTGGCCGGTGCGCCGGAGGTTCGCGGCGATCTGCTGCGGCGTAGGCGGGGGCTCGCCCCGCAGCTCGGCCAGCTCTCGGGCAAATTGTATGAGTTCAGGAGGGATCTCGTCCGGGGAGTCCACCACGGGCATCCACTTCCAAAAGGCCCGAAAGACCAGATCCGCGCGCGTCTCCTTCAAGATTTGGAGGGTTTCGTCGATACTGCGGTCCAGATAAACCCCGTCGGTGATGTTCTCATAGAGTACGGCCACCCGCACCGCGGGCAGCCCTACCGGAGTTGAGGCCTGGGTCTTCCCCTCATCGGGCTGGGGAAAGGAGACCCAAAGCCCAAGGATCGTGGCCAAAAGCAGCACGGGTACGAGAATTCGCAGGCTCCTGCCTCCTTCAACGCTTGAGCTTCTCCTTTCAGGCTTGAGGCGACGAATTCCCCCTAAGCCTGAGCCGGAGCCCTCTGCATGAGGTGAGCCCGTTGGACCCCGTCTCAGGAGAGGAGGATGATGTTCCACTCCGGGATCGGGTTTGGATCACAGGCCAAATCTTCTGCGGTTGGTTCGCCGAGGGCGATCACTCACAGAATCAGGCTCAATCCTGAGAGCGCGAATGACTTCACGGTTTCCGCCTCAACAGTCACTCTCCTCGCAGTATGAGGAGCGAGATGGCATTCACCGGCAACTCGAAGCTCAAGCCCAACTGGCCGTGAGGCGCTTCAACATACTGCGGCGGCTCGAGTAGCTCAAGTTGCGCATGGGCTTGAATCGCGGCTATCTGCTCGGGGGTGGGATCGAGTGGTCGCCCCAGCCGCTCCCAGGCCCGATAGGCGTTACTGTGCTCCCTATCGATGCGATAGTGTCTGAGCGTGAACACTTCGGTTTCCAAGCCGGCGATCTCCACCTGGATGGGAGTCGCGCGGCCCCTCCCCTCCTCATCCGTCTCATCGAAGTGGTAAATCAAAACCTGAGTGCTGGTGAAGCCACGCCGGGTAGCAAAGCCGCGCACCTCGCTCTCCAGACCGGGCCCGAACACCTGGACCCGCTCGGAACCCAATTTGGCCAAAAGCTCATAGGCGAGGAAAATTGGGAGCTTGATCAGCGTGCCTCCCAGGTCAAAGGTGAGGGCACGCCAGCCGCCTCTCCCTATGCCACCTGTGGGTTGGCCCCACCTCAGGAACTTGTCGACTCGAGCACTGGGGTCGTGAAATACAAGGTCAAGAGAGCGACAAAGAAAACAGGCCTCGTACTCGCTATAGATGCTCTCGGTGCGTCTCCGCAACCGCTGACCCCACTCATTCTGCTGCAACTCCACGCCGGTGAGCTCCGGGAACTCGCGCACGATCTGCTGCATCCGCTGATTCTTCTGGCGGATGGACTCGGTCGTCCCATAGCCGTGCCAGGAGATGAAGTCAATCGGGGTACCGCGCCCCCCGGTGGCGTGATTCCTCCCACGGACGCAATGATTGAGGAAGGCTCTGAAATATTGCTCATTTCCTGCAATGGCTGGGCCCCCCACCTTGATTTGAGGATCAGCGGCTTTGGCTCCCGCTGCGAAATAATCGTACATCTTACAGAAGCGCTCTATTTTCTCGGGCGTGACGGGCTCACCCCGCTCCACACCGTCGATGAAGTACCTCTTAAGGTCAGGCTCGTTCCATACCTCGAAGTACCAGGTGCGCACTTCCTGGGCGCCATAACGATCGAGGCAATGGCGGATGGTTTCATAGACGAGATCGTGCCATTTATCATAGTCTTTGGGCGTGTTGATTGCCCCGTAGCTATAGTTTCGCACGATGGGACCTTCGGCCAAGGCGTCGGGCATAAAATCCGTCTCCAGAATGGGCTTCAAGCCCGCCCTCACCCAGATGTCGAGCACCTGATCGAGGTACCGCCAGTTATATCTCGGGTTGCCCTCGGCGTCTTCGGAGTAGACTCGGCAACCATAGGGCCAGGGGTCACCGGGACGACCGTCGCTGAAGGCATTATGGCAACGGATGTACCGAAAGGCCTCACTTTCTCGCACCAGCTCCCAGAAAGGCTGGTTCTCGGGGCGGATCGTGACAGCATAGATGGGGTCGTAGCCGATGTTAGCCCAGATCGCTGGATCACAGGGACCGAGCGTTCGCGTGAGATCGACCTGAAAGCTCACCACCCTCTGAGAAGAGGTCCATTTCGGAAGGGCCGGGACGAGAAGCACCCCCGAAAGCCCGGTCAAAAATGTCCGCCGTGAAAGTTTTTTCATAGCTCATCTCCTCCCTTTTTTCCGCCTTCTATGACTCGCGGACAGGGGCACTCCGCCCGCGAAAGATCGCGATTCCTCACTCATCGTGGCTCTCATCGGTCGGCGCGTCAGAGCCTCGTGTCTATAGAGATCGGCAGTCCAAATCGCGAGCTCGCACAGGATAAAATGGAGACATTCCCCGGTGGGTGTTTCCCCACCCGGAGAGGGTTTCGGCACCCGCGTCCACGCTGGCTTTTCCTCTTCCAAACGGTCCACGCCACATCTTCGATTGCTCGGCACGGTGTCAGGCCATCGCCGGCTCACGGCGAGAGATCGAGAAGTGTCATGATGGCTTGAGCAATTGTCCAGCGGTAGCGGGCGTAATCTTCCGCTTCGAAGTACGCAATGATCCCCCGCGCCTCCGGGCCGTAGCGATTCAAGTCGGCCCGCAACTCGGCCAGAAGGGCTTCTGCACGAGCCACTGCATCGGCTTTTGTCGGATCGCCTCGGACGGCCGCTAACGCCCGTTCCAGAGTGAAGAGATATCGCAAGTCATCGATCCCTTCCCGAACGCCCTCCCAGCGCAGCGTCGGGAGCGTGGGTGCGTAATGGCGTTCCGGGTCGGGATAGGCATACGCCAGGTCGCCGGTGGGGCCGTCCGTGTCGTCGTAGGGATCACCGAAGAAGACCTGATAGATCCACACCCCTTGCTCCCGGAAGGGGCTGTTCCAAGCGTAGAATCCCCAGGTGACGCGGGAGAACTCGGGTCGGCCACCCAGGCTACGCGTATTGTAGTAGAAGCCCAGCCGATCCCCAGAAGATGCCGCGTCGGCCGCAATCTCTTGAAAAGGATGCAGGGGGAGCCAGCGGTCCACCGACCAACCACTGTAGAAACGCACGTCAACGAAGGGATCTGCTTCCGGAGGCAAGACCTCAGCTCCGTCCAGAGAGACCTCCACCAGCGCGCCCGGCACCCGCTTGATCAGTGGAGCCAGCCAGTAGAATTCGGCTTCCTTCTGGGGATCGCCGAAGGGTTCGTCTACGGGAAAGAAGTAGATTTGGGGCCAGCCTCGTTCCTGCTGCAGGCGCAGCACAGTGGAGACTACTTCGGTGTAGATCGCTTCTAGCGTCTGAGTGGCCACTCCGAGGCGTTGCAGGTCACGATGAAGCTGCGAGATGCCGCGCCAATGGACTGGCCCGGTGAATCCCAACTCCACCAGCAGATCCATGTGCTGGATCAAATCGCTATAGTCCACCTGGACGGTGCCATCCAGAGCCAGACTGACGGCCACCGGAGTGTAAGCGAAGCCGGAATTCATTCCATGGACGCGCATGTCCTCGTGGTCCTGGCGCAGGTAAGCGAAGGGATCACCGGGCAAATGAACGCCATCGAACTCTCGAAGCGGCCGATAGCCCATGCTGAAGGCGCGATCGGGCGGAGTCTGCAACGTGAAGGGGAGAACCTCCAGCGTCAGCGTCAAGATGCGGGAAGGCGCATTGACCGGGGCGACGGTGATGGTGCCCTGATACGTGCCCGGCAGAGCATCAGGTGGGACGTGGATGATGAGCCAGTACTGTCGGGAAGCATTGGCCGGGATATCCTGGGGTGTGTTGTAATCCAAAATTTCAGGCACCAGCTCGGTCTCCTCGGGAGCGCTGTGGTTGTGGCGGCGCTTGGTCATCACTCGCACGACGCGCAGGTCGAGCGCGGCGGCAGGGATGACGGCACGAGCGCTTGGAGAATGAAGGGTCAAATCACTGATGCTCACCATTACGTCACGTAACGATTGGCGAGCATAGATCGCGAAAGTCAGAGGCTCGTATTCGCCAGGAGTAGCAAAGGTCCACAGAGTGGAGGTGATCTCGTCCGGCTCGGGGATCGTGGAGGGAAGGATGTGCTCCAGCCAGGAGCGAACATACAGGACGTAGTCCGAGTAAGAGTCGAGGTAGCTGCGATCAATCGGTGGTTTCTCGATCCCCGATGGGACCCATGTGGGATCGGTCGTCAGAACGATGGCGTCCATGCGCATGGGAGGACTATCAGGGTCGTCCCGGCGCAGTTGCAGGGTGTGCGGATTACCCGCTGGGTCCAGGTCCAGGTTCAGGCCGCGGGTATCCAGTCGGATCCACCGGAAAGCGAGATCAGGGCCATAGGTCGGTCCCCGTTGGAGAATCGTGGCCGGAATTGGCGGCTGGTCGTCCACGGTCCAGGAGAAGAGAGCATCCGCCGGCCAGAGGGCGATCCAAACGGCGCGATAATGACCGGGAGCGGGAACGCGCAGGGCATAGTCTGCATACCAGTAACCGGGCGGATCGAAAGGTCGGCCTTTGCGGCCAGGCCAAAACAGGAGGTACTCCTGGTCGCTGCAATGGCGACAGAAGCGGCCACGGGTGGCGTAGCTGGCGTGGGGAAAGTTGCTCCTGGCGAAGGCTTCCGCCTCCAGCCAGACCCAGGACGCCGAGCCCGCGCTGCCCTTCTCGGACGCTCCGTGCAATCTCAGCGTGAGAGCCGGCAGGAGCAGACACAAGCCCAAAATCATCGCCAGTCGTGTCACGGTTTCACCTCCTCCTCGCCCGGCTCATAGATCCCGCAATTGAGAGGATACCCTTGGGCGGTGGCCGCCTGAGAGACCAGAAAAGTTCGTGCGGCTCGTTGTTCCCTGCCACCAGATTCTCCCACAGGCGTACGTCGAGGACGTCGGTTCATCGCGTGTAGGGTCGTCCAGATTCAAGAAGCCTTCCTCCCGCCGTTCCAAGAGTGACGGTGTGGGATTGGTACGGCTACTGATCCCGAACAACATATCAGTTACGAATGAACGCACCGTCATGCGAGACACCCGAAGTGCCACTCCCTTGTCCTGGTTCGGCAATAAAGGTACCGGCCGAGATGCCCTTCATCTCCCTCGCTGCCTGGCTGTTCAGTAAAATAACCGATCTCTCGGGCTGGCTCATGTATGCTGCCGCCGTACGGTCCGGTCATACGGACTTTCTTCATCACGCGCCATCAGATCACAAGTCGCCGCGCAGGAACGCCCTCCTCGTCGTAGGCGCGAGCTCATGAGCGACTCCCGTCGAAATAGGAACACAGCCGATGCGGGAAACCAATACTCGAATGGAGGTTTCGGTCGTCTTCACGCCCCTGCGCATCTTCACCTTTAAGACGAAACCGCTCGATGAGGAGTTTGAAAAATATCTCTTCGGAACGAGGACCCGAGTGATCGAGCGGACGACCGCATCACGTCCTTGCCCATCAGTCCCTCAAGCGCCCTGATCGAAGATTCCCATATGGGGATGAATGGCTGATCCCAATCCAGAAAGGACCAGCGCCTCATCGTCCGAGAGTCGATCTCGACCACGACGAGCATCCGCTCCAGACCGCTCATCGGTGCTCGATGTCCCATCCCTCGGCGAACTCCATCAGAACGAGCTTCAAGGTCACTTCGGCGCGCCGTTCGGTCCCGAAATCGACGCCCAGCGTTCCCGCCAGGAATTTCCCATTGGGACTGATATCTGAGGCGGCGACGATGGTGCGCCTGCCCAGATATTCGGGAGCTTCGGGATCGTTGAAATAGGTCAGCCGCTCCTTATGCGTCCCATCGGCCGTCATGAGCCAATACTCGCGCTCCTGCGGTTGCGCCGGCCAGTTGGGATCGTCAAAATCAAGCTCGTAGCGAGAGGTAACATTGCTCATGTAAACGATCGTGTCACCGTCGGGCGAGATGGACGCGTCCTCTTCCCACACGGTCGGCGAGTTGTGCAAATTAATCAATCGACCGGTCGGCACATCAAGAATATACTGGTCCATTCCATACTCGTGTTGACCATCCAGATTTCCGGCCAAAAGCAACCGCCGACCATCGGGGAAAAATCCCATACTGGTGACGTAATTGCCGCCCACGTCCTCGGCGCGGAGAATGACGCGCTCGTTCGCCAATCGTGGGCCACCTTCGTCGACGATGAAATCGGCCATCTTGATCTGCCATCGTCCCCAGTTATGGTGACCTCCCTCGCCATATCGCTCGGTCCAGACGAGAACCGCGCCATCCGGCGAAAAGTGGGGATTCACCACGCCAAAGGTGGGCGTCGGATCATCAAAACCTCTCTTGATGGGGATATCGGTCAATGGCCAGAATCGATCGCCCTCCGGTGTCGTCGCCCAGAGATTGGCATAGAGTCCCAGGCCGGGATCGCCGAGCCATTTCATCCACAGGCCGAAATGCTCCTCCGTTTCGGAAACGAAAACAATATACTGTCCCGAGGGATGAAAGACGGCATTTCCATTGTGCCTCTGAGGAACGCCCGGTCGGCCCTCGGTGAGCGACCGCCGAATCGTTCCGTTCACATCCATCAGATAAACGTCGGCGAACCCATCGTCATTCTTCCGGTCAAACACGATGAGGTCGCCCGAAGGTGAGAAGCGCGGACGAGCCCCTTGTTGCTGAACGAGGCGAATGCTCTTGAGGCGAGGGCTCTTCCCCCTCACCGCCATCTGTCCTCCCCTGAATGCGATCGTTCGCGAGCCCGCCGCCTCGGCGATCAAGGCGCCATACCGAAGACCCGTCTGAGAGAAACGACCGGCGAGGAGGTTCTGGACGGCCGCCTGATCCGAGAGCTGGCGGAGCCGAGCGTAGGGGAGCCAGCGCGTGCGCCGATTATAATCCAGGTAAGCGAAGAAGTACGTGCTCCAGAATGCTGACATGAATTCGATGCCCTGAGCCCGAGCCAACTCGACGATGACCTCCAGAAACTTCTGGTCCAGAGGTTCCCAGAAAGAGAAGACATCCCGCCGGAAGGCTTCACTCCAGGTCTCCGTGCCCAGTTCCGCTTGGCCGACTTTGTAGAGCCATGCTTCGCCCACGATGATGCTCTTATGCTGAGCGCGGGCGAGCTCGGCCAAGTCGACTGCCCGTCGCAAAAAGCCCCGCACGATGGGATAGATGTGCAGATCGATGTAATCAAGCTCGGGCAGACGCACGAGTTCGTGGATGAACCGCGGATCGTCCCAGGTTCCCGCTCCGGCTCCAACTCGTGTCTCTTCGGGATCGAGCCCATCGAGGATGAATGCTATCAGCTCGGCGTATTTTTGAGGATCACGTAATTCCACCAGGCCCGTATTCCTGGCCTCGGTGGAGGGCTCATTGCCGATGGTGAGGTAGTCGGGCCGGATCTCACGAGCGATGATCTCGGCCACCTGACGCCGCCCTCGCTTGAATTCCTCGAAGGTCAAACCGGAATAGTCGACCGATACGGAGGTAAAGTTCGGGTCTCGGAACATCGCCCCCGTCCCCACCAGGAGAACCATTCGTCGCCTCCGGATTTCGGCGGCCAGCCGTTTGTAAAAATCGAGAAATTCTTGAGCGCGAGGGAAGTTCGGCGCCAGCAGCGGATAGCCGATGAAGACTTTCACCCCTTTGATACCCAAAGAGGCCAGCGCGTCCAGATAGATGGTGGCGCCCAGCAGAGCGTCAGGCGCCAGCAACTGCTCTCCTCGATGGGCGTTGGCCGAGAGCAACTCGGCGGCGAAGGTGATCCTTCGTGGCTCACTGGGAACGCCGATCTCTCGTTGGAATTCCTCCAGAGTCTCCCGAAGCTCGTCGAATAAAGCGTGATATTCTGATGGGACTTCGCTCCCCGTCGAGATGAACGTAGACCTTATCAATCCGGTCAATCCCACGAATCCAACCAGGAGGATCATCGTCCAGATCATGCCCCTCATGTTGACCATTGTTCCCATCTCACATCTTTTCATCGGTCCTCTCCGAAAACGACTGAGGCCGTCAGGGCCCGCTAATTCAGAACGGTCATCGGCATCAATGAGGACATCGACATCAAAAGAGCACTCCTTGAGCGCATCATCAGAGGAAGGTCACCATCGCGAATGAGAACGTCAGCACTCACAGAAATCCCATCGCTCAGGCTCCGCCTCAACGAGCGTCGTAAGGGGTCGATCCTCAGCCGCTCGATGGCGGCCAACCGGGTCACATCATGCAGAGCGCCAGTGCCGTTCGCATCGCGCCTGCACGCTTTCTCTGATGGAGCTTGTAGTTCCAGAAAAGTGACCGAGTGCGGTGGGAGAGCGAGGTGAGTCGGAGGCTCCCGCAGTGGCTCCTCGCTGAGCACGACGTTCGTGGGGTAGCGATCATTATCGGCCGCGGGGTCTTCAGCCCATAGCCGCCACAGGCGCGCAGAGGCGGGCGTGAATCCGTTGATGTGGAGCGTAGCCGTCAACGGCCTCTGCTCAGCGTTATTGATCATGGCGAGGCGCAAGATGCCACCGTCGGGAGAGAGCGCCGCCGCCGCGACGACGTAAGGAACCTCTCGGTCATAGGCCATGGCCGAGGGTGAGTCCACCGCCACCGGGAGTACGCGACTGCCCGGCCAAGTGGAGAATCCCTGAAAAACATACCCCATGGGCGCGATGCTATAATTGGTCTGACTGCGAATCAGGGCCAGGTTACCCCCACTCAGCGCGAACTGCTCGGCGTAGGCCACTGGCGTATGCTGACTCGCATTGAGCAGGCGGATGAACCATTCCGCAGCGATGACTGCTCCTTCCAAGGTCCGATTGATGTGCCAGTAGTCCTCATTCAAGAAAATATTCCACTCCGTGACGGCGATAGAGGGTCTCTCGGACACGGCCAGGCTCTCCAGATATTGATCTATCTTCCCGTACACCCCGGCGAGATGATCGGCGCGCTCCAGGGCGATCTGGCGCCGGGCCGCGTAAGAACCATACGCCCGGATTGGGATCGAAATGCCGTACTGATGGCGAACGTAGAAGTCCATTTGCTGAAAGATCTCACGCATGCGGTCCGGATCGGCGATGGGAGCGCCGTCGCGAAAAGGGAGCACTGCCGCGCCAATGTGAATGGGCACCGACGAAGGAGCCGCGCGCATGGCGCGAGCGAAATCCAGAAAGCCATCGTGGCCATAGGTGGTGTACTCCACCAGGAAGAAGCTCCCCGCCGGGGGCATCGCGCCATGGACTCCGTCACCGAACCGGAGCACCCCGGCCTCGGCATCCAGGGCGAAGACACGGGCATCTGAAGGCTGGGTGCTGAGATCCTCTACCTGATGCCACTCCTGGTAGATGCGATTCTCCACCTGCTGTCGCGTCGCCGCCCAAAAGACGCGTACATCACGCACCGGTGGAAATCGCAGGGTGTAGGTCTGATGCGGCCCACCCTTGGCTTTGAAGACGTCTCCCTTCGCGCCCACCGGGTCGTATGCCTGGCTCGATGTGTTATCGTAAAAGCCGCGACGCTCCTCCTCACCACCAAAAAAATATTTCTCGGGATTCTCAGCAGTCCAGGAGTAGTACCACATGTGCGGTTGATTCTCCTCGTTGCCAATCTCGAAGTAGCGCACGTTGATCGGCTCGGGAAACCCGAGAGCGGCGCGCCGTGCGCCCCACGGTGAGTCGATCGGGCCGTTCAAGAACTCCACCAGGTCGGCGGCGTCCTGGGCCGTCATGGTACCGAAGTTGACCGTGATGCTCAACTCGGCGCCGGTATCGCGCACAAACTGGAGGATGCGGGCGATGTCGACTCCATCGGGCCGGGGCACGCGCCGACCGGGTTTGATCATCTCGTTGCGCTTCCAGTCGTAGGCTGAGGCGTTATTCCCGCCAGGCCAGCGAATCACGCGCACGCCAATTTGGCGCGTGGCATCTACGAAGTTGGCGCGTTCGACCGTCCGAGCGGCCGGAGCCAGGCTGGTCAGGTTACTCCCCCACAGACGTCCCTCAATGAGGGGGCCGGGACGGGTCGCATCGACGGTGATGATGACCTCGGAGCTTGAAGTGACCGAATCGCGCAGCAGGCCACCGCCACCCCCGCTCTCACTATTGTGGGGAACGCCCCGGGTCTGGCGCGAGATCTCGCCCCGTTCGCCCTGAGCCGTGCTCTTCTCCAGGACATCGATCCGCTCGGCGTGGGCCAGGATCTCATCGCGGTAGAACCATGCTCGTTTGAGCTCACCGCGGCTCTTGAGCGGCACTTGATCGGCATAATGAGGAGCATCGGGATTCTCGCTGATCCCATAGGGGAGGAGGCTATAGGCCTCCACTCGCGGCCCGAGCGCGACCACCATCGTAAACGATGAACCATGATCCGCGTAGATCCTTCCCCGCTCGTCCAGCGATCCCGAGGCCATCCAGAGCGTCGGCGGTTGCTGCTCGCCGGCGATGGGAAGGTCGAACGTCCCCCGACGGATGCGGTGAATCTGCCCCCAGGGGACGTCGATCGAGCCGTAGAGGCTCTCCATCTCGGAGACGGCAGCTTCCAGCCCCCCGAGTGGATCCTGGGCCCGTTGGCGCTTGACGTGGTGCCACCAGAAATAAAATAGCGTCATTCCCGATTGATCGATGTCCCCGCGGCGATTCCAATTCCGGAACAATGTGATAGCTGGCGCCAGGGATCGGCGCCGTTCCGGCGAAGCGGATTCGTAGGCGGCGAAGATTTCCGGCAGGGTTTCTTCTGCCGCCATAACGAGTGTGTCGGTGGCGAGCTTCAAGGCATCGGTCATCGTCCAATCGTGGGCTTGCCAAAGGACATCGCTCGCCCGCCGGCCACGGTCGTTGAGCGAGGCGGCGGGGACGATGAGATACGATGGAAATCGCTCGGGGTCCATCTCCAGACCAGAAGTAACGAACCAAGGCATGACGTTGTTGTTCTGCATCCAGTCGCTCTCGGGGTTCTCCACCCGAGGAAGCCCGTCGAAGGGGAGAATCTTAGAACTCCAGCGGGCGTTGGGGTCCCAACCGGGCCGCCACTCGGCTCGAGTCCACGCCTCGCTGCGCTCGTGCAGGCGGGCGTTGTAGACGTAATAGAGATTCCCCTGAGCATCGGCGGCCATCACGTTCCAGAGGAGGAGCTGGTGCATGGCCATCGCACGCTTGAACTGTTCGATGTCTTGGGCCCGGGCCATAGCCAGGAATTGCGCGAGGGTGTTGAAACAGTCCGAGCCTTCCAGCGCCACGACGAGGGCTCGGTGGTGCTCTGGTTCGGAGTGAACCACCCAGCCGTTGCGAGTGTAGGAGAGCTTTCGCACGACGGGAGCGCTGCCTCGCACTTTGAAGGATTCCTCGCGGACCATCATCCGCTCCCAGCCCGACTCGGTACGGTAGCGCCTGGGATCATCGGGATGAAGCTCCTCCACAAAGACGTCGGCCAGGTCAGGCGCATTACGGGTCATCGACCAGGCGATCTTGCCGTTATGCCCCATGACGATGAGTGGGCTCCCGTAGAACGTGGCACCGTAGACATTGAGCGTCTCGCCGACCAGATGAGCCTCGTACCAGCGGTTCATGCCTGACCATGGGAGGTGAGGGTCCATGAGGAGAATGGGCGCTCCCCTCGCGGTCCGCGAAGAACCAACGACCCACTGATTAGAAGCCTCTACGGAGACACCCAACGGCTGTGAGGCGGCCATGAAGGCCGAATGCTGCCGGAACTCTTTGGCTGCTGCGCTCAGCGAGCGGGAGATCATCGTATAATGGGCGAAGCGCAGCACTTGAGTGACCGTCACCTCGAAACCGCGGGCCCATTCGGGAAGCCCAGCGCGGTGCTCGCGGATATATCGATTGATTCCCCGGACGAATGCCCCCACCAGTTGCAGGGTCTCTGGATCGATGATGGCGAGGAGTTCATCGTCTCCATAGTTCAGCACGGCTCGAGCTTGAACATCACTCTCCAGATACGACGGCCCAAAAAACTCGGCCTTCCGACCTTCGGCCGTCAAGTAGTTCTCGAGCATGTCGAGAAGATGATCCTCAGCCTGCGCATAGCCAAAACCGTAGAGCGCTTCTTCGTCCGTAGCCGCATAAATATGGGGCACTCCGAACGCGTCGCGGACGATCTCAACGCGATCGGGGGCCACCTGCACAGCCGCCGTTGTCACGGGATGGAAGGGTTCCCGGGACAATGAGTGAAAACTGATCATCCCAACCCCACCACAGAAGATGCTCAAGAGCACGATTCGTTGCACGGTGCCTTTAATCATCGGGCTCCTCCTTGGCTCGCCTCCAGAGGCGACCGCGAGACTCTCTGCACGCCCCTACACTGCGTCACCGTGCGGACTCTGAGACGAGCAGATAAGTTGCCCCATCCGGACGGCGGAGGCGCACCCACGCTTCGCCGACCGCACCGAATTCCTGACCCGCTTCTCGGACAGTAACCGTGAAGCCCCTGGCCCGGAATTCTCCCCGACCGCCGTAGAGGACTGCCGGAAAGGCTTTCCGTCTCATAGCCGTCTCCTTCATCGATCTCAGGATTCAAGGAATACGCGCGCATAAAAGTGCTTGCGCACACTCTGGCTGCACGACGAGGCGAGGAGATATGGATGGGCCGAATCGCTTCGTTCCCTGACACTGGGACAGGCCCTCTGGTTTGTGGATATATCTCGACCGGCGCATCTCCTCTCGGTACCGCTCCAGGATGTAGGTATTGACGTCGATGCGGGCATTCCCTCGACGCGCTTGATCGGGATCTCGCCGCCGCGTCCAATCCTCGTTCAGATAACACAATGCCTTGATCTCAGGATGAGCGGCAAGCCAATCGAAGAAAATCCGAAACCACCCCGCCCAATCCCGTCGGCCATCGCTGTGGTCGGGATCAACGTCATCAGGACTGATGTCCACAAACCAGGCCGCCGCCTCCGACAAGAAGACGGGCTTACCCCGCCGTCGCGCCATCTGGAGGAATCGTTCCGTCTTGCCTCTGGGCGTGCGCCGCCCACGCCGGATGTCCGGCACCCGGGGATCGAAGTGATCGACCCGAAACACATCGTGCCCGAACCAATCGACATACTCATCGCCGGGATACCAGAGCGACTGACCGCCACGCACGGCATCGAAGTCGTCCGGAGCATCGGGCTCGTAGCACCAGATGAACGCCGCCTCCTGGACGCCGGCAGCACGGAAGCGATCGACGATCTTGCGATAGGCGGCCACGTAGATGACGGGCGTATATCCGTTCCAGGGACCGTTGAACTCAAACCCGGGCCGCACAAACAGCGGCTGGAACGGCCGAACGACTTCGGCCAGCCCATTGATGAGCGAATCGAACCGGCTCGTCTCGGCGATCTCCACGTCGGTCGGGCCATGCACCCCCTGGAAGGCAATGCTCAACTCGATGATCCGCCCATCGCGCCGCACTTCCTCCAGACAGTCGCTCAGGACATCGAGATTCACCCCGCGGGTCCCCGGGATGCTCACCCACCGCTTCTCAATGAGAGGCTCCAGCTCCGGCCCCAGAGCGGCAATGTATTCCTCGGCCGCCCCCTTACTCGTCGCCTCCCCCACGCCGTGATACACCCGCCCATCCGGCGGTTCAAACAGGGCACGGTCAGACGATAGAGCCCACGGCGCAACCCGCTCAAGTGCGCTGCCTCGTCCTCCAAGAACGAGGAGCTTGAGAAAATCCCGGCGCTTCGTGTTCATGGCTATTTCCTCGACGTGGAACTCAGGCTGACGTATGCCTCTGAAGCCTGGTGCATTCGGCCAGAATTTGCCGGGCTCCAACATATCAATGGGCTGCACGCTCCACGAAAAGCTCCCATGGCAGAATGCTCAAGGTGCAATGGCGTGCACAATCAGACCATCTTCCGACACGACCACTGGTGCCCCCGGGAGTGGCATCAATCCGTTGATGTATTCCTCGATATTGGTATAGCCGTCCTCATCGGCATCGCCGCTGGCATCGTACACGTCAGGATTCAGCCCGTGTGTAATCTCCCACTCGTCCGGCATGCCATCGGCGTCGCTGTCTGCCGGAGCGTCGAAGCTGGTCGCATAGTCCGGCCAGCCGCCCGCATTGTTGTCACAGTGGACGATGAAACGATAGTGCGAGCCGACTTTCGGGATCACATCCCATGGCCGGTCCACGGTCACCACGTTGATCCGGGGGGCGAAGCGCACCACATCCCGCACCTGACCCGCCGCGGCGCCCGTGGTGATCTCGATGCTGTTGCCGTCGTACGTGTGCCGGTTTTGCGGATTGGGCCCCTGTCGAGTATCACCGGGATGATGCTCGACGGTGACCGTGTTCGAGGTGGCGCCCCGGACTCGGCCTTCGGGATAATAGATGGGATCGGCATCGACGCAATCGCGGATTCGACCGGTGCGCGTCTCGATTTCGGTCAAAATCCGTCGATCCACGACATCTCGCTGCCGGCCGGTCGTCAGGTTGCCCGCGCCATTGGGGCCGCTGAGTTGAGCATAAAGGGTCTCGACCGGATCGACCGCGACGCCGGAGAGCGCTCCCACCGGCACATCGCTGCGATACCGTTCGTCGCCATCCACGACCAACCACTCGTCGCCGCTATCGGTGGGGCGGAAGGGGCCGAGATTCCCTTGCACATATACCCGTGTCGTGCCGCAGTCTGAGCCGGGGCAACCGATCACCACGCCCCGGCTGTCGGGCGGCGTATTCGGCCCGACGATGAAATGGTTGCCGATGATGTTGACCAGAGCATCTTCTCTCACCTGAAGACCTCTGTTGCCCCAATTGTAGATGATGTTGTTGATGGCCTCGCCGTCCACGCCATTGGCATACTGCGGATTGCGGTTGTAGCCATGAGCAATGATGTTATGGTGCACGCTGATGCGATCCATGGGATCTTTGCCATAGAGAGCGAACGCAAACCCATGCGGCCCTTCCTGATGAATGCTGTTGTGCAGTGGCTCGGTGATGAAGTTGTATTGAAATGTTACATCATGCGCATAGCCGACGCCAACGACCTCGTCAGTAGACCAGCTCAGCGAATTATGATCCACGATGATGTTGTAAGAGGGATTCTCTGTCGTGCCCCAGATGGTGATGGCGCGGCGAATACCCGGCCGTGGCCCTTCGGGATCGTCGCCAGGGCGGATGGTGAGCCCGCGAATGATGATGTCGTGGGTACTGACGATACGGATGCCGGCGCCGCGGAGCATGATGCCATCGCCAGGTGCAGTTTGCCCAGCCACGGTCAGATAGGGGTGGGTGACGCGGATGTCTTTCTGCAGATCGATCACCCCGCCGACCTCGAAGACCACGATGCGCGGCCCTTCCGCTTCTGCGGCCTCACGGAGGCTGCCGGGGCCGGAGTCGTTGAGATTCGTCACCTTGATGACGCGTCCGCCCCGGCCACCGGGAGTCGTGGAACCGAAGCCCTCGGCGCTGGGGAAAGCGGGCAGAGCCACACGCTGTGTTGCGGGTTGATCCTGCTTGATCGGTGCGGCTTGGGAATCCCGCGCGTCACTCTCGATGTGAAAACGACCGCTGAACAAGAGCAGGCTCAGGAGCATGATCGCTGTCAATGAGAGATCTTTCATCGCACACCTCCTGTCAACTCTGGAAACGCCGCCCGTGCGATCTCGCTCGCCGTAGCGAAGATCACGCGTCCCTCGGCTGCTTTCTCGGCGACATAACCCAGAAAACGATCCAGAGCGGCGAGCGCTTCGGGATCAGGCGGATTCTCGCCGCGATTGCCCACGGCGTACTCGCTGATATGCGTCACGAAGCCCCAGGCGGCTGCGCGCCCCGGGCGCCGCTCTTGCATGTAGCGGAGCGCCGCGTCAAACAAGGTCCGCAGTCGCTCGAAATGGGCGTCGGTCAGCACATCGGCGACGCCGCGGCCATCCAGATTGGTCCACCACTGCATCGGCGAATGATCCACGAACACAAAATCGCCGTGGGGATCATCGGCACAGATGTTCCCGCCTTGATAATCCGGCCGCCAGGGAAACATCAGGTTGCCCGTCTCTCCTCCCATGTCATTCCCGATGCCGATCTGGCCGCCGCACCACTGAAACAAGGGGCCAGAACTCAGATTGATCGTCGCCGCGCGGATCCCCCAGCCGACGTGGCGGGCGATCCCCTCAGACATGACCTGCTGAAACCCGTCAGGTCCGGCCTGGCGAGCGTCCGTCAGCAGACCGGACGTGACGCGCACATCGAGCCCGCAGATGTCGCTGAGCGCTCGAAGATCGCGTTCATAATCGGCGTAGCGGTGAACGTGCAATCCGATCTCGTGACCCGATTCGATCAACCGCCGAAAGATGTGGTTCTCACCCTCGTATGCGCAGAGCCCCTCGGCCGTGCCATAGACGACCTCCCACGTCCCTTTCACGCCATGGTGCTCGAGCACCTCGGCGATGCCCTCGATGGTCGCGACCATGTTCTCGGCGATGCGTGGATCGAGGGTCCGCAGCGAGGGAGTCGTGTACGGAAAATGATCTCCGGCCACGTGAGTGTGGATGGCATAAAAGAAATAGAGCGGCGGGATCTCTTCCGGAGGCGCTTCCATAACGGCATCGCCCACGCCGTTGAGAAGGAAAAGACTCGCGAGGATGAGCCCCGAGAGCACTTGCCGTTTCATTATCGTTTCTCTCCCCAGCATAACAGACGTCTTTGTCTCATGGTCCCCTCATCAGCTCTATGGGCCGGAAGATGTTGATATCCTTCCAGAACAGCACAAATAGCGCCATACTGGCGCGAACCGAGGGCGGCCATCAGGCAACCGTGGCGTCTTGCGATCGACCACCACGGCACCGTGGGCGTCGGCGAAGCTCCCCGTGGCGGGCAGCGCGTCGGTATATAGTTGATGAGTGTTCCCGTACGGAGGAGCGGCTCCGTCTACACTGCGCGGCGGGCCGAAGGCATCCAATCCTAATGCTTCCCAACTCCGCTCGAAGGATGGCCACCCTCTGTCCCGTCGATGGGAGAATCCGAAGTAGCGCTCGGCAGGAGTGGCGTGCGAGCCGCGCAGCCAGGGTGCCGGTTGCTCCCCCAGGCGATCACCTGGTGAGGCAAACATGACCACGCGAGCCACTTCGTGCACTTGAGCGATGAACGCGGCATGCCCGCCACCCTGAGAATGACCGGAGACGATGAACTTCGACCAGTCGAGCTCTTCGCCCTCCAAGAAACGCTCCCACCCTTCGCCCGGATAACGGGCGCTCAGATAACGGAGCAAACTGAGCAGACGGTGCTCAATGGAGTTGGCCGGGGTGACCGTCACTAGCGGCGTGCGATCCTCGCCAGTGAGAATCTCGTGTCGGACCCGCTCGTGACACGCGGGATCGGAAGAACCGCGGCAGAGCCGGGCCACCGTCCACGAGTTCGGATACCGCAGGCCGATGGCCGGAATGCCCTGCCGGACGACCTCCCGCAGAATCAGCCGGCTGTTCTCGGGCACGCCGAACGAGCCGGGCAGGTGGACGAAGAGCACATCTCGCGGCGACACCCCCGGATCGAAGTAGACGACGTGCGGCTCCAGCCAATCGTCGATGGCCGGATCTGTCGCTTGGGGAAGGACGAATCGCTCGATGAGAGTCGCATTGGGCGGACCTTGGCCAAAGCTCACGCTCGACAGCAAGAGAAACCCCAACCAGATCCCTCTCCGCGCACGCGCGAATGGTGAGTTGAACATCGTATCTCCCTCGGAATCGCTCACCGGCCGGCATCTTCGGCCATCTCGACAATGTCCTCCGAGGTGACCACACAGAGATGCTCGGCGGCGTATTGCACCAACTCCTCGTATGCCACCCAGATTTGCTCCTCATTCTCGGGTGTTCGCGGACGCGAGGCGTCCGGCGCGTTCAAATCATAAGGTGGCGACTTGGGGCGCGTTTTCTGTCGATCTTCATAATAGACGAACGCCCAAGGCGTCGCACCCCGGCGATAGAAGTTGTTCTCATGAATCAGGGCGGTGATGAACGGTGGGCGCTCGTGCGCCCAGTCGTTCAAAAGCCGCTGCAGGCGCTTCCTGGGGTTGTACGCGTCAGCATAGGGCGTGTCGAGTTGGTTCCACCAGAAGGCATCCTGAGGCCCGCCGGGGACGCTCCAGCGCGTCACGCTGAAGTCGCTCGGTCGGATGAGCAATCCGTGAGTCCACTCGAAAGGCTGATCGGGCTTGGTGCCCGTCTCGTGGTAGATCACGGTCATCCGGGCTCCCATCTCGGCGAAGAGGGGCAGCGCGACGTCTCGCCAGCGGGCGCTCGGCACGGAAGCGACCACCGGTGCGCGGCCAAACACGGCTTTCACATAACTGTAGCCACCCGGTTCATCCCGCAGTAGTCCACCCGTGGTCATATCGAGGCGATACGTCTCGTAGTCGCGCAGCATCTGCTCCCGTTCCTCAGCAGAGAGCCCCCACAGCCGCCCGTCGAAGCCCGCAACCAGCGGATGCGGCGGGCGAACGTGATAGCTGATCGTCATCGCGCTGTCCTTCAAGCGCTCGATGATGTCAGGACGCCGTTCCTCGTAAAAGTGGACCATGGGAGCCGTGAAATAGAAATCGCCGCGGACGCCGTATCTTTCGAAGATGTCGATCAAATGGTGCAAGGTGTCGGCGCTCTCGTCCAGGTTCTTGAAGTCGTGCACATTGATGGCGAACGTCATGTATCCCCGGCACTCGTCGTCGGGAGCCCCCTCTGATGGACCGGTGTCCGCGGCAGCCCGCGGATCGACGCCCGGATGTCCCTGCTCCCAGGCGATGAAGGCATCGGCCATCTCCGAGAACGTGGCCCACCTCACCCGTCCCTGAGCCACCAAGGGATCGACGACGTCGGTCAAAAATTGATCGATGACGGCGAAGGGCTCGGCGGCGCTCGGGTCTCCGCGGAACTCGCCGGGATGGACGGTGAAGTGAAACACGTTCACCCGATCGGCGCGCGCGGCGGCCAGCGAGCGCAGAAGATCATCGCGGATCACGTCGAACCACGCTTCCGCGCCGCCCTCGGCGATGATCTCACGCTTGCGACGAAAGCGCTCCAGGTCCAACAAGCCGTCGGGCAGATAGATCACCGGGCCATGGGGATCGTGGGTGGCAAACGCCGTCAGGTCGTCAGGATCGGGACCACCGGCAGGTCGCCAAGGGCTCACTCCAATCACGAGTTGGTGAGAACTCTGTGTACGTGGATCTTTCCAATCGCCGTTGATATCGAGCCCGGCACACGAGGCCGCCTCAAGCAGTTCCGGATAGAGATTCCCGCCGCTCCAGTAACGAATTGGGCCGCGAACGCCGGCTTGACGAATGGCCTCGATCTCCTCGCGCATCACGGCGCACCAGCGCTCGGGCGGCAGGCGCTCCGGATCCCGACCGAGGTGCGCGTCCTCGTGGAAGTGCAGGGCCAGCTCATGGCCGCGAGCTTCCAGATCACGCAGCACGGGACTGTCGAACCGAGCGGCCGCCGTTGTGAATGGCGTTTGTACCTGGATGGTGAGCTTTCCACCGTGACGTTCCACAAGATCGGCCAACTCGTAGAGGTCTTCGACGTGGCGTTGGAAAAACTGCGGATTGTTGTAATCCCCCCTCCCGCTACGATACCCCTGGGCCGTCGTGCCCAAAGGCTCGACGTGCACGCCGATGGTGAACAGCAACGTGGGCTCTCCACCCGTTTGAGCGGCACTCCCGCTCAGGAACGCGGCGACAAGGATGGCCCATCCTGCTATGCTCCAGATGAGAAGAGTCGCTCGGGATGTGAGCTTGCGCATGCGCAATCCTCCCTTCATGGTCTCCTCCCCGGTATCGCAAGAGAGCAGGCTCAAAACGACGGTCCCGTGTTGTCCACGATGTGCGGGAACCAGATGGTGTTTCGGCTCCCATCACGGCCCCTGGCCGTTACCACCAACGCGTAAACCCCATCGGGGACCGCCAGCGTGTCTCCATCCGTTCGCACTTCCAGGGCATAAGGCGGGGCAGTCCGCGTCGCCGCGACGATCGGGTGCGGCGGTTCCTGCCCATGTCGGAGGGCCGCGATGAGCGGATCGTCCAGCGCGTGTAGATAAAGCGTCACGCCGGCGATCCCGGCTCCGTTCTCAGCCCCGACGTCCGGGTCGTAGGCCGTGGCCTCATAGACGACCGTTCCGTGGACGACGCGATCCCCACCGGGGCTCACCACGTCGATCACGGGCACGCGGTTCACGACCCGCGACTGCACCGCCACCTCCACCTGCAGCGCGTTCACGGTCTTCTCCAGGACCGTGATCTCCACCCCAGCAGCCGGGTCGACGAAGGTCTGCCCTACGCCTAACTCCACATCCTGCCAGTCCTCCTCCTGTGACCCCGGCGTCATGTCCAGCAGGATAGATGCCGGGATGTTCGACCGCGCGCCCCAGGTGATGATGAGCCCATCACTCGCGTAGGGCTCCTCCGCCCGGTAAAAGAGCCAGTAGTCCTGGCGGGAGTTCCTGGGGATGCGCACCGCGGTGTACTCGGTCACATCGAGGCCCGGCTGGGGTGCCCGCTCCAGGGCGCGGATGGTCACCGTGATCACGCCGGACCAGGTCACGTTCAGAATGTTCGTCGGCGGGATCCAGCCGACGCGGGACTTGAACCAGGGATTGTAGTGGTGGAACGATCTCCGCCGACCCTTGAGCTGGTCTCCCATGATGTCGAAAGGATCGCCGTATTCGATCTCCCTCCCATCCGGGGAGATGGGCGAACCCGTGGTCACCCGCCAGAAGTTGGCGTGCATCCAGCCGAAGGTGTGTCCCAACTCGTGGAGCACCAGGTAGGGACACCAGCCGCACCCAACGAAGGCCGTGCGGCCGTTGAGCGTGCCCTGCCCCGTCGCATAGGGCCAGATCTTGGGGCTCAAGATCACCTCCCGGTCGTACGTCTCGACGGGGAAGCCCGCCGCTTTCGCCAGCCGAAGAGCATCTGCCCGCACCCGGACCAGGGTGGGGCCACTTTGGTAGTAGGCTATGGGTTGAGGCATGGCCAGGGGCGGCGTGACGTCGATGATGAACGTCGCGCGACCGTAGCTGTTGCGTTCTAAGCCTTCCTTGACCGCCCCGGCAACTTCTCGTGCGCCTTCCTCGGTCAGAAGAGGCTCTTCCTCGCCCGGATAGTAGACGAGGACGAACAGGATCTTCTGCTCGCCGAGTACGGGCCGGAAGAGCACGTCTCCCGGCGTCGTGGAAAAGTCATCGATCAGGCTGAATCCGGGTCGGTCGTACAGCCCCGCCAACGCCGTCTCGTGGGTGTCCAACCGGCCCGCCTCAGTTTGTCCTGGCCGCCGCATGGTTGAGGAATCGACGATGATACGGGCAGGCTCGACATCTTCAGGTTCGACGGCGCTCCAGGAGAAGCCCGTCATCAGCCAACCCATGCTTATAAGACAGCCACATAAAATGGGTTTCATCTTCATCGGATCACCTCCTGACGAGTATCCACGGAACGCGCGTCCGGCGCGAGTCCTGTAGCCGGTATCAGGATTTAGAATGCCCCTTCTCCTTCCTCTCTCAACTGACTGGAGGAGCCAAACTCATGCGCATACCAAGAGGCCCGCGCGAGCTCGGGTCCTGGAAATCCCACCAGCAGATCGCGCATCGTCTGCGCTTGTACCTCGTACTCGCTCAACACTTCGAACAGCTCCCGCACCTCCTCGAAGCGGCGGTTCTGCAGCGTGTCGTCGTTGAGCACGAGCCCCATGACCTGCTCTGACGTCGCCATCTCCAGCGCCCGTTCAACGTCCTCCAGAGTGACTGCACCTGAGCCCTCCAGCCGGCCGATGGCGTACCCCGTATTGAACACCTCTATAGCGGGGAGACCATTGTATTTCACCCGGTGCGGGACGCTCAACAGATCATCGGGCGATGGTCCGGCCTCCGGGTCGGATTTGGTGGCCTGATAGCGCAACTGCGGATGCCAATCCACTTCCTGATCGGTCATCCCCGCCGAGACGATGATCTGCTCGCTCAACGGCCCCACCAGATGCATCAGATCGTCCATTGTGCCCTGATACGTCACCGGGAAGCGATAGGCGCTGGGATCCTGAATGAGGTCTGGTCTATTGGTATAGCCATCGAAGAAGGCATGCGAAGGACCGTGGTGGTGCAGGGCGATCTCGTGGCCAGCCCGCTCCCAGGCGTGAACCTCGTCCAGCAGATCGTTGTCCAAGATGTAGCGGGCCCAGTGGGCAGTGAACATCAGGGTGAGCTTTTCATCGTGCTCATCCGCCAAGGCGATGAGCCGTTCTAATTGGGGCCACAGTTGTGCAATGTGCTGGCGGGTGCTCACCTCCAGATGCACGGCCACGAATGCGCCAGCGAGCTGTGTGGACTTTTCTCCTTCATCCTCGTCGCCCGGAGGCGGCTCGGTTGCTATGTGACCCAGCAGCGAGCCGCTGCCAAGGTTATCATGGCGGTAACGAGGCCAGACGGCCTTGCCGTAGCCCTCCAGGCCGCTGTTTTCGATAATGTTCAGCGTTCCGTCTTCCTGCAGCACATAGATCGCGCCGTTATGGAGGACGGGACTGGCGAGTACGCGTGCGTCCGAACCCAACTCATATTGCCCAACGAGCTGGCCATCGAAGGTGAGAATGTGCAGTCGTCCATCGGTAGCAAACAGCACGTATTGATCGTCGGCCAGCGTCGGCGAGGCGTGGGCCCAGCTCCCCGGGACTTCCATGAGGAGCGTGCTCTGGCACTGGGGCGTCACCTTGAAGAGCTGCGCCTTCCGCACGGCGGCCGCGTCGGGGACGGTCACGGGGACGTAGGCGTTACCGGCCGCGTCGAGCGTCGGCGCGGCGTAAAAGCCCACGGCTTGAGTCCGGGGCTCAAAGTCGAACTCCAGGCGACAACGCTCGGTGAGATCACCCTTCTCCAGGATGTAGAGCGCCGCCTTCATGCCCGAATCGTTGGGCCGAACGTACTGGACCCAAAGCTCGTTGGAGCCGATGGGCATCTCGCCCGCCACGGAGTCCATGTTAGCACCCTGGAAAGGGAGCATGTAGCAGCCAAGATCTCCAGGGTCGAATGAGGCCAGGATATTGAGCTGCTTGTCGGCCTTGACGACAGAGCAGCCATACAAATACTCCGTCTCGTCGCCCGACTTCTCGCCAACGGTCTGGGCCGCGGTTCCAATGTAGAGAAACTCCCCGTCCGTGGTGAGCCCGGTCCCGATCCAGGCGCGGAACCCCTTGTCGAGATTGAGCGAGTAGCTGACATTCCCCTGAGCGTCCAGAGCGAAGATGCCGCCGCAGTCCGGGTTGACGGGCTGCTGGCAGCTCTCAAAGGGGCTGTTCACCGTCCCGTAGTAGTAGAGGCCGTCAAGATAGACGCCCGACGAGTCGCTCGTGGCCCGCACGCCCACTCTGTCCTGAAACGCGAGAGTTTCGGCGTCGAAGCGCAGGACGCTCCCGCCGAAGACGACGTTCCAATACAGCGTGTTCGCTTCGGGGGCATACGTGAGGGGAGCCTCGCCCGCAGCACCTCCGTAGATCTCGTAGAGCTGCCCGTCCCGGGTGTTGAAGCCGAGCAGCGTCCGGTCGTAGGGGCCGCGCGCCTGACACTGTCGCTGGTGGGTGTGCATGGGGTAGATCATCCAGTCGCCCACGACGATGGGTGTGGCCGTCACGTTCACGCAGTCCGTGACGGGGATCTGAACATAGCGCACATCACCTTTGACGGCATAGATGGCATCAGGAACGGGCTGAGATTGTGACTGGGCGGCCATCACCGTCGCCAAGCGCGCGCCGGTCACGTCAGTGAACGCGCCGCTCCTTCCAACACGGGATATCGAGGAAAACGTACTCACCATTGTCTCTCCTACACCGCTGAGGAAAAGAACGGCGAACGCGAGGCTCACAAGAAGGATACGTCTCATATTCATATTGCGCCGAGCTGTGGTTTCGCCCGGCCTTGATTCGGCTTTTGATGTACATCCCAGATCGATTCGGTTCGGTTTCACTATTGGACCTCCTGAAAGAGATTTTTGTTCGTCCCTTGAAACGAGCATGAGTTGGGCCTCACTCTCTTGAATCACCGGTGAGCACCAGTCACCCGAGCGGGGCTCAACACGTCAATCCAAGGTTCGTTCCGGGCTTCTTGTCCAACACCTGGATGGATGACCAGGACGTTCCCCTCCTTTCCCTCTCCCTGATCTTTACGACACGAGGAGATGAATAAAAGTTTGAAAAAATCTCGCCAGCCGGAGCAAGGGAAAATCATACGCGAAGCACTCGCTGGCCGCATCCACAGAACCAATAGACTGAAATCCAGAGCAAGGCGAACCTCACCGGCGCGGCCCCATTCATGCCATTATCCTCCCCCTTGAGCTCTAAGATGAAACGATGGTATGAGCCCCCGGTCTTCATCGTCGGAGATGCGGCTCATGCCACGCCGAATTATGGTCAAGAAGCCAACAGCATCATGGTAGGCGTCGGGGTATTGAGGCGTCTCCTCTCCGAGGTCGAGAGGCCCGCCATTTGGAGAGTGTCGGATGGACCTATCGATCCATGCGCCAACCATTTGTCAATCGCATCCAGCGCGCACCGCGCTGGATGCGAAGGTTGGCCTC
>JALSQX010000038.1 GCA_026985075.1 Blastocatellia bacterium
ACCGGCCCGCGCCTCACTCTCGGCCATCACCCGCTCCATCATCGCCGCTAACACCTCCTCTAACCCCACCTCGACGCGCCCGGCCAGCACGAACATCCGCTGAACAAACGACTGAAGCTCTGGCTCGCCTCTCACTTTGACGACCTCCTTCTGGGAATCCCCCATCGACCGCCCTCACCGGCGGTCGTCCACCACGCTCGTTCCGGGGGTGGTCACCCTCGCCCACCCGGGGAGGGAAGGCGAAGATCGGAAAACCTCGTCGGCCTCCATTATAACGAGTTTCACCACACGCCGAAACCTTGGCTGGAAATTTTTGTCGAGTTCTGATCAGGGCTGGCTTCGCGGCGATGCCCGGGAGAGCGCAGCTCATCCTCTTGATGAGGGATGAGGGAGTTCGTGTCCTGGTCCTGGAGCGCACGTCTCAGGCTCCTCTACTGGCTCTGCCTCGAAAATAGACAACGGACGACCGACGTTCTCTTTTCATTCCCTCAGTTTGGCTTGCAAGGCCATGAGGGACTCCTTGAAAAACAGAATATGGCGCAAGATACCATCTTGCGCTCCATTCCCTGGGAGTCCATTTTCATCCTCTGGATGTGGCTCGGACGCGTCAGGAGCGACTCCCTCGAAAATAAGGGGTAGCGCAAGTTGACAACTTGCGCCGCGCATTTTCACCCCCTCGGTGTGGCTGGCGAGGCCACGGGCGACTCCTTCGGGGCTCCTCGCGTTCACTCAACTCACGGGATTTATTGTCGCGCTTGTGCCAGGGGAGGGGATGAGGTATGCTTGGGCTGGTCGTCGGCGAGCTGGAGAGTGGAGATCGGTGGCGGCGCGAGCATATCTGGTCGAGCGGACGGGGAAAAGCGATGGACGCCCTTTGGCAGTTATTACCTCACATCCTGCGCGAGCTGGATTATCAGGAAGACGTTTGTCAGGAAGCTGCTTTCGTCGCCTGGAATCATGCCGTCGGGGAAGTCATCGCCAACCAGTGTGCGCCCTTGCGGTTGCACAACAAGCGGTTGATTATTTTGACCATCAGTCGCGTCTGGAAGCAACAATTACAGGCCATGTCCAGCCAGATCATCTTCAAGATCAATCGCCTCCTGGGGGCTCCCGTTGTGGCGCACATCGAGTATCGGATCGATGCGCAACAGGTCATGGCCCGGCGTCAGCAACGGGAAGAGATTCACTTCGAGCGACTGCAGGAGATGATGAGGGATCTGGAATCGGATGCCGAGGTCATCGATGATCCGGAGTGTCGACGCGCTTTCCTTCGCGCCGCCAGCAAATGCCTGGCCCGACGGGGAGTGGAGACGGATGACTGGTGAGCACCGCCCCGGTCAGCGCACATTGTGTCGTGGTTTTGAAGGAGCAATGGTCGAGTTCGGATTGGGCCATCGGTGCATCAGTCAGAAGTTGAGAGAAACACATCAGCTCTCGGGGATGCAGCGTTCTTCATCACGCTTCTTCAGGGTTCTCCTCGGGATACCGCCAGACGATAGAGCGGAGTGGCGAGTAGAGAGTCAACCGGTCCTCACCGCTCGGTGAAGCTCGGCCGGGCCGTTTCGTCCTTGACAGCACGTCGGAGAGTTGGCTTTACTAGCAGGTACCGATGAAGGGAGGGAGGTATGCCCATTACCGAGCGAGATGTCGAGAAGATCGCTGAACTGGCCCATCTGGAGCTCACCGAAGAGGAAAAGGCGCTCTTCACCCGGCAACTGGCGTCGATCGTCCGTTATGTCGAGAAGCTCAACGAGCTGGATACCGAAGATGTCCCGCCGATGATGCATGCGGGAGCAGAAGAAGAAGCCGACTACGCCCAGCGCGATGATGAGGTACTCGCTTCTCTGGGACAGGAGACGGCGCTGGCCAACGCTCCCGATAAAGCGCGGGGATTTTTCCGCGTGCCGCGGGTCATCGAATGAACCGAGGAGCAAACCCTCATGGGCGCTGAACGCACTTGCGAGAATGACTATTCACCGCCCGTCACCCGACCGCTCGTTGGACGCGATGGCCGTGATCGGAGGCTTGATGATGAACCGCTCTCGGTGAGGGACGTGAATGAGTTGGGTGACCGGGCATGGGCAACAAGCCCAGTGCGGCGAGTGAAAAGAGTGGAGCGCAAAAGAGGAGGCTATCCTGCGCCACATGTTTTCTGAGAGAAGGATCTCCGGGCTTCTCGGAGATCGAGGAGATGAGCGTGCATGAGCGGCCAGCTCGCACCGATTCGGTCAGACGACGGGTCATGAAAAAACAACGTTGGTGGCGCTGGCGAGAGCTGGCTCGTGCCAATGCGATCGGTTAACGGAGCTATGGACATCATCGGACTCACTATTGAGACATTGCATCGCGCCCTTCAAACGGGAGAGACGACGGTGCGCGAGGTCTGCGAACGGCTCCTGGAGCGCATCGATGCCCTGGATGGAACGATCGGGGCCTATCTCACCGTCGATGGCGAGCGCGCCTTGCAACGGGCTGACGCGCTCGATCGAGAACGTCGGGAGGGCGCTCCCTTGAAACCGCTCACCGGCGTGCCCATCGCCATCAAAGACAATATCTGCACGCGTCAGTTGCGGACCAGTTGCGCCTCCCGGATATTGCACAATTATGTGCCACCATATAATGCCACGGCGGTGGAGCGGCTGTTGGACGCCGGAGCAGTGATTATCGGAAAGACCAACTGCGATGAGTTCGCCATGGGTTCGTCGAACGAGAATTCGGCGTTCAAGATCGTGCGCAATCCCTGGAATCTGGAGCGCGTTCCCGGGGGATCGTCGGGCGGGTCGGCGGCGGCAGTGGCGGCCGATCTCTGCGTCGCAGCGCTCGGTTCGGATACTGGCGGATCGATCCGTCAGCCGGCATCGTTGTGTGGTGTGGTGGGGCTCAAACCGACGTACGGGCGGGTGTCGCGCTATGGATTGGTGGCCTTTGGTTCATCGCTGGATCAGATCGGACCGATCACCAAGACGGTGCGCGATGCTGCGCGCGTTCTGCGAGTCATCGCCGGGCGGGATTGGCATGATTCCACGTCTTCGAACCACGACGTGGTCGATTATGAGGCGGCTCTGAACGGCGAATTGAAGGGGATTCGAGTGGGCGTGCCCCGGGAGTATTTCGGCCAAGGATTGGACGCGGAGGTCAAACGCGCCGTGGAGATGGCCGTCGACCGCTTCGCCGATCTGGGAGCCGAGATCGTGGAGATCTCTCTTCCGCACACCGAGTATGCCATCGCCTGCTACTATATCATCGCCACCGCCGAGGCTTCGTCGAACCTGGCGCGATACGATGGCGTGCGCTATGGGTATCGCACGACTCGCGCCGGGAATTTGCGGGAGATGTATCGCCGGACGCGCGATGAAGGATTCGGCGCCGAAGTGAAGCGTCGCATCATGCTGGGCACCTACGTCCTCTCGGCCGGTTACTATGACGCCTATTATCTCAAGGCGCAGAAGGTGCGCACGCTCATTCAGCGCGACTTCACGCAAGCTTTCGCCCAATGTGATGTCATTGCCGGACCAACCTCTCCCACTGTGGCCTTTCGCCTCGGCGAGAAGACCGACGATCCGTTGAAGATGTATCTTTCCGACATCTACACTATCACGGCGAATCTGGCGGCCATTCCGGGCATCAGCATCCCTTGTGGACTCTCCCAAGATGGATTGCCCATCGGATTGCAGCTCCTGGGGCGGCGGTTCGATGAGGCCACGCTGTTGCGCGTCGCCCACGCTTACGAGCAAGCCTATCCCTTCGAGCACAAACCGGCATTGGAGATGAGCGACTCCTGATGGGCGATCCCTGAGCCGGCATCACCGGTCGGAGAAGTGCGGACCGACCATTCCCCTCGTGGACCCGATTCGTCTGGCGTGACTGGCGAATTCCCGCTTCCCGCGGGAGTTCGCGCCGGCGGCCCGGTCATAACACGACGCTGGTCAATGTTCGCGTCACCCCGCCAATGCCCTGAATCTTTTTCACGATGATATCGACCAACTCGGACGTATCTTTGGCTTCCACGAAGGCGATGATATCGTATGGGCCGGTCACCACATGAGCGTGTTGCACGCCTTTGACCTTGGCGACCTTCCTGGCCACGACCGGCGTCTTGCCGGGTTCGGTTTCCAGGAAAATGTAAGCCGATAAGGGCATCTCCTCTCCTCCTTGAGAGCAATGAGAGCATGAAAGTATACCACAGACGGCCCCGGAGACGTTCCCTCATGGCGTCATCGAGGCGAAGAGAGCCCCTTCGATGCGCGCCGGGCACCCATCTCCAGCGGAATGAGATCGACGTCCAGGTGAACGGCCTCTTCTCTGATCTCCACCGTGTGAGTGGCCGATTCATATCCGGGGGCGGAGAACGTGATGGTGTAGGTTCCAGGCAGGAGGAGCCACTGATAGCGGCCAAACAGCGGTTCAGGGCGACGCACCTCGCCTTCGGCGAAGGCGATGCCGGCAATGCTGATGGAGGTTTCGGCGACCGGTTCACCGGTCACGGCATCGCGGATGTGCCCGTAAATCGAAGGCCCCAGGCCGCGGTCCAATAAGAATTGCCAGCCGGGTCGGAGCCGCGCAATGAGATGAGGGACGCGATCGGGTGGGGGTTGAAACGAGCGACCGATCTCGGTGAGGAAGGCGATGGAACCAAACTGATTGTAGAAATGCTCGAAGCTCTCGCCGCTGGACGAAGCCAGTCGAACTCCGTACCCCATCGCCTCGGCATAGTGATCGCGAAGAGCGTAATAGAGCTCGCGTTCGGCCAGCGATCCACAGAGGTAGGGATAGAGCACTTCCTCGCCGAAGCTGTGATAGGAGATGTAGATCACCGGACGTTCGCGCGCTCCCAGGGCCAGCATAGTTTGAATCTCCGCTTCGGAGGCGGGCGCCGGGCCGCGATAGACTTCCGAAGCGGTGCGCCCGCTGTTGGCTCCGCACGCCCCCCACATGAACGGGTAATTGCGATTCAGGTCCACGCCGAACGTGCCATCGCCATTCGGGCGACGATTTTTCCGCCAATAATGATCCCGATCGAACACGTAAGCTAGCCCGTCGGGATTGACGCAGGGGATGAGCCAGATCTCATATTGGTTCACCCATCGCGTCACTTCAGGGTCACGACCGTATGCTGAGGTGAGCGCGTCGGCGATGTCCAGGACGGCCAGAGGAGTGACCAGTTCGCGAGCATGATGACATCCATCGACGAAGAACGCCGGCTCGTCTTCCGCCTCCATGGCGTGATCGGAGATCTTCAGTGCCCAGAGCGCGCGACCTTCATAGGTTAATGGGGTGTGAAGCAGATCATTGAGATTCACCGCCTGAGCGATATCCGGGTGAGCTCGGGCGATGCGGTGCAGGCGCGCGACGATGGCCGGATAGTTGAGGTAACCGGGCGCTGTAGCCACCGACGTGACCAGCGCCAGCAGCAATGAGACTGTGAGAGCCACAATCGACGCCGACCGTCTCATCATGTTCCTCCCCAGCGTGAGCCAGTGATTCTACCATGATTGATGCCGCGCCTTCGAGTTCATTTCGCCGGCGAGGATGTCGACAGATGTCCGTCCGATGGCTCCGTCCGCGTCGAGGGAGGCTCTGGGGGCGAGAACCATCGATCAGGGTTCGCACGGCATCCATGGTTCGTTCATCTTCCGATCGCTCCCTCGCAAGATCATCTGTTCGGGCAGGAGCCTGCCGATGAGTGGGATGATGGGTCGGAAAGTGTATTGCACGTCCACTTCCACCAGGTCACAGGGGCCGCCGGCCGAGCCGACCCTCAATTGCTGGCGACCGCGCAATCCATGCCAACTCCGGATAGTGATCTGGAGGTCCTGGGCCGAAAGACCGCGAGCTGCTTCCAGAACCGCGTGCTGAATCTGCCGAAGTCGCGTGCCGTCTCGTTCACCAATGCCGGTGACGGCAAACCGCGTGCCCATTCGGGCGGCATGCTGGACGGTGACCCAGGCGTAGAATAGCCGTCCTGACTCGACGACACCAAACAGCAGCACGGCTAATACCGGTGCGAGCAGAGCCATCTCCACCAGCGATTGACCCCGACTGCGGCGCCCGTCGGGCGGTGGGGGGGCACTCGGCTGTCTCTTCTCGTCGCTCATCCGCATCCTCCATCAGGAAATGAGACGCACGCCTAATCGCCGGGCGATGCGATGGAAGATGACCTCCATGTCTTCCGGCGTGGGAGCATCGAAATAGTGATCGTCGGTCCCCGGCGTGGAAGACGCCATTTTCTTCAGTAACTCGATATCCACAGCATCGGAATCGCCAAACCGGACGACGAAGATTTCGATCCCCGCCTCTTTGGCCAGCTGGGCTTCACGGACCATCGCCTGGTCCAGACAACCATAATCGTCGCAATTGCACGTCTTCACCGGCGGATTCTGACCGAAGTAGGCGTTCCAATTGAAAGGGCTGTTAGGATGGGTCAGAGGATTGTACTGGGGATCTCCCCCGCACGTTCCATCCTCATTGTCCCCGTCGGTGAGGAGGATCATGACCTTACGCGCCATCCCCGGCGGGCTCGCCTGGGAATAAGGGGGGTCCGGAGTGAGCACATACCGCCCCCACTTGACGCCTTCGGCGATGATCGTTCCCGAACTGGCCCAGAATTCTCGCGGGGCCGTCATCTTGGCCACGGCAGCATCGATGCGCGCCTTATCGTTAGAGAGCGGCAGGATGGGAGGAATGGCCTCAAAGCAGTTTTCCGCCGGGCCGGCCGTGTTGAGCGTGCCATCGGCATTCCGGCAGCCAGGGGGAAGACCATCAGCTCCGTCGCCCACGTGGACTTTGCCGCGGAACGGGACCAGTCCGACTTTGATCGACGAGGACCGCTCTTCGGGGATCAGAAGATTCACCAGCTTATCGATAGCTTGTTTGGTCGTTTCGATGGGCTCGCCTTCCATGCTCCCCGTGTTATCGATGACCAGGGCGATTTCCAGATGGTCGAAGCCAGCGCTGGCCGATGCCTCCACCACTCGAGATTCGAAGCCCAACGCGGCCATGAAGGTGAGCGGGACCTCGGCCCGCGCCGTGATGTGAATACTGCGCGCTTCCTGGCCGGTGGACAGGTCGACGAGATATGCTTCCGGGTAATTGCGATGCAGATACTCGGCGGCGGCGTCGGCGACCAGTCCGCGCTCCAGATCAGGATCATCCATCAAGCGACGCGATCCGGCCAGCGCCGCCGCATCGACGGCCGCTTGGAGTCGGGCTTTGGCCACGTACAATCGTCCCATGTCAACGGCCATCCCCGCCATGCCCAACAGCACGGGCAGGGCCAGAGCCACCGTGAGCAACACCTGACCACGCATCGCCCTCCATCGCCGCTCAGGGCAAGGGCATGCTGGTCGTCGCCCGGAGCGGCAAGAGGTAGGGCTCGTCACCCGGGGTGAGCGGCAACGCACCGAAAAGAAATCGATACTCATACTTGACCTCCACAGTCACCATTCGTTCGCCAGCGTCGTCCTCGCCATACCGAACGCGAACCGCCACCTGAGATGTGGGCAATCGTTCCATGATCGTCTCGACCATCCCTTTGACATCGGCGGATTCGCCTTCTCGGACGACAAGCCGTGCACCCTCTCGACTGGCCTCCACGACCGTGAGGTAGGCATTCAGCATGTTGCCGGCTTCGGCGATTCCCAGGAGCAATATGACGAGGAGAGGAAGAACCAAAGCTAACTCCACGAGAGCCTGCCCTCGTTGATCAGCGCGTTCTTTGACCATTCTCAGTTGCTCCCCTGGTCCCACATTCATTTCCTTCCCGCACCGCTCGTCGGATGAGGGCATCCCCTCCCTTCGAGCTCGTGCACTCCCAGACCACTGTTTGCAAGCGGTGTACCATCAACGGCTCCCTCATCCGCGGTAGGGATGGTAACTGTCCATCTCTCTGTCAGTTACTTTGCTCAGGCGCCTGTCTGTACTCTCCCGGTGGCCTGAAACGACCATTTCAAAGGTGAAACCTCCCTCGACGCAAGTGAAAAACGGAGCGGTGCCGTCTCCTCAATACGCTTCGCCCTCCATCCCCATTCGATAATGGTAGCGCTCTGATAGATCTTGAGGGTTGATGGCGCGGTGTGTGATTGTGAGGCTGATGAGTGGCGTCACCGATGACGCGGAGCCCGATCGCTCCAGTGAGAGAAGCGGCTGGGGAGACTGCCGAAGATGTGTTGCTGACCGGATCACTCGCCGTCTTGGCGACCGCTGAATGGCACTGGAAGCCCCTCCGGGCTCACTCCCTTCTCGCGGCGACGCGAAAATACGCCCGTCCTCGATTCTGGGGGCAGACAATTCAGCATCTCCAGGCTCACTCCCTTCTCGCGGCGACGCGAAAATAGATGATGCGAGATGTCCTCTGTCGTCATCTGGGTCGACTCCGTGTAGTGACTCCTCGTCAGGGAGCAATCCCTTCGTGATCATCGGCGCTCATGAGCGGGTTCGAGGACAACAAGGCTCGGGGGGACTCGTGCAACGTCGGGACGAATATCGCCCGGTGGCTCGTGTTCGAGGACAACAAGGCTCGGGGGAACTTTCTCTTTCGCCAGGGCTCGTTGCCATCGTTCCAGCTCGGGCCGCGTGAGGGATTTTCTGGCGAAGATGTTGAAAATCTGCGAATCGAGCGAAGATCGCGTCTCCCGATTGGGTGGATGAATTCTGCTGCGGAAAGTCCGCCGGGTTGTTTCATTGAATCAGGCGTTGCACCAAAGCAGTGAAATGGCTGTTTCATGAGTGAGAGGAAATGGCCGCTCGGTGGATTCCCGACGGCCGGGGATCGAGAGCTAAGTTGCCCATTATGAGTCGGTTAGTTTCAAGAAAGCGTTTTCTCGTCAATAGGGATGGGAACGGTACGCTATTTGCTAGAAGTACCTCAGCCAAGGGCCGGGAGAAGCATGGCCGATGAAGTGTTGCGGAGGGCACTTTGATGAATAAGGAGTTCCACAAACGGATGACTCAGCGAGGGCAGGGTCTGGTGGAATTGGCCCTGACGATGCCCGTCCTCATGTTGGTTGTGGCCGGACTCATTCACTTCGGTATGAGCATGTACACCCAGCAGATACTCACCAATGCCTCGCGAGTGGGGGCGCGCCGCGCCACTCAACTTCAGGGGAATGCGGGAGCGGTCCAGGATGCCGTCAGGGACTACTGCGAACGTGCCGGATTAGACCGGGCCGATGTGCAGGTTCAGGTCGATATCAATTCCAATACCGGGCGAGCCACAGTGACGGTCTCTTACCCCTTCCGCTCCCCGGTTGAACTTCTGGTCGGCGCGGCCGCCGAGCTCATCACCGGGGGGAGCATTGATCTTCCCGAGCAACTGCAGGCAACAACGGTCATGAGGTTATAGATATGCGAGAAGGACGATTCTCTCCATTGTCAGTCAGGAAGCCTGGGTGGACGCCCACCTCGGGTCAGAGCCTGGTCGAATTCAGTCTCATGGCCATCGTTCTGGTCACCGTACTGGTGGGTATTGTGGACTTCGGTCGCGTGCTTATGGTGCAACATATCATCACTAATGCCGCTCGTGAAGGAGCGCATGCGGCTATCTTGGGCAACCTGGACAGTGCGCAAGTCCGCGCAGAGGTGGAACGCTACCTCCAACGAGGTGGATTAGACGTAAGCCAGGCGACCATCACCATTACGGGCGCGAATGCCTCATCGGGACAACCGGTGGTTGTGGAGGTGGAGTACCCTGTGGACTCCATCGTTTTAAAAATGATTCATGCCAACACTCACATCACGCTCAACACAGCCAGTCGGATGCTCCATGAATGAGAGCTGGGCAGCGACCGAGGCGTAAACGAGTGGTCAGAAGGCCTGTTGGAGGACTCGGTCATCCATGAAGAAGACGCGTGATCGATAGCGGAGGTAAGGTCATGGAAAGAATGAAAAAGCAAGTGGGCTCAGTGCTGGTTTTGATCGTGGCCGGAATCATCCCCATACTGGGAGCGGCCGCTTTGGCCGTCGATATTGGGTATTTCTTCGTCGTCAAGAATCAGTTGCAGAACGCCGTCGATGCCGCCGTCCTGGCCGGGGCTCAGGGGCTCATCGCCGATCCCGGTGATTTCACGCCCAACGGCCAGGCCATGCGATTGGCCATGGCGATAGCGTCCGAGAATAGAGCCGCCGGTCAGTCGGTCACACTATCACCCGATGAGATCACGTTCCCGAACGGGAATACCATTCGCATCGACGTCACTCGACCAGTTCCTACCTTTTTCGGTCGCGTCCTGGGAATATCCCAGGTCGAGGTGGATGTAGCGGCCGCAGCCGTGGTGGCTCCCGTCACCAGCGTGGCGGGAGGAGCTGGAGGCGGTGGAGTGCGGCCCTGGGCCCTTCTGGATCAGTTCAGTCATGGATCGGTGTGCGTGCCCCTCAATGACGAGGATGTGAACTTCCCCCCTCATGGCCCCTTCAATGATGAGCCACATGAGTGGATGGGGATCGTCGCCGTCGATCACTATAAGTCACCCTATGACTCCGACTTCGATGGGGTCGATCTGAGCCGCGAGGGAGATTGTGGGGAAGTGACGGGCCTGACGACTCGGGATATAGATGGCCAGCTCGTCAGATTGAAGTATAGCCCGCAGTGTATAACCGGTGGCGGGGGAAGAGGAGGCGGGAACGAGAACGAGAATCATAACGAGAACGAGAATCATAACGAGAACGAGAATCATAACGAGAACGAGAATCATAACGACAACGAGAATCACAACGGGAACGAGAATCACAACGACAACGGGAATCACAACGGGAATCACAACGACAACGGGAATCATAACGGGAACGAGAATCACAACGACAACGGGAATCACAACGGGAACCATAACGGGAACGAGAATCACAACGACAACGGGAACCATAACGGGAACGAGAATCACAACGACAACGGGAACCATAACGGGAACGAGAATCACAACGACAACGGGAATCATAACGGGAACGAGAATCACAACGACAACGGGAACCATAACGGGAACGAGAATGGGAACCATAATGACAATGGGAACCACAATGACAACGGGAATAAGAACGGGAACGAGAACGAGAACCACAATGACAACGGGAATAAGAACGGGAACGAGAACGAGAACGAAAATGACAATGACAACGGCAACGATAACGACCACGGCGGTGGTGGCGGTGGTGAGGAATGTGACGCCTACTGGCTGACGCCGGGGAATTTCGGCGCCATTGCCCTGGGTGGCCGTGGAGCGAGCAATTATCGGGATAACATCGTCAACGGTTACGATGGCGTCGTTCGGATTGGCGATGTTCTGGAGACTGAGCCAGGAAACATGGCTGGGCCGACGGCCGATGGTGTGGCCGAGTTGATCGCCAAGGACCCCAATGCCTACATGACGCGTAACAGTGAAGGGCATTGGATTGTCGTCAGCGACCGTTATCCTGTCAATGAGAGTCCCCGCATTGTGACCATTCCACTGTATAGCGTCTTCACAGCGCCGGACAGTGGCCGTTCGACATTCGTCGTCACCAACTTCGCCTCCTTTTTCATCGAGGGATCGAACGGCTTCGAGGTCTGGGGCCGATTGATACAAACTCGCGCCAAGAACGGCGAAGCGGGTACGCCGGCGAATAACGCGGGCAGCCGGACGGTCGGTGGCGGTGGACGATTGGTCGCCACGGTTCGACTCATTCGCATCGAGGAGTGAGACGAGCCCTGGCGGACTCAGCTCTCGGTTGTCAAAGAGGGGAAACCTCATGAATGGTCACGCCCAAGCAGTAGACGTGCTCACGCCCTCGGTCTATCCATCGGGCGTCCTGGAAGCATTTCCAGTGGCTGAGTCCCCCTACCGGGAGGTGACGGTGGTGATTCCGACGTTGAACGAGGCGGGCAACATTGGGCCGTTGGTGGACGAGTTGGTGGGGCGGTATCCGGGGATACAGGTGGTGGTGGTGGATGATGACTCTG
>JALSQX010000039.1 GCA_026985075.1 Blastocatellia bacterium
GAGGCCGTCCACGGACGCCTTCTCGTCCTGGGTGATCTGGAGAGCTGAGGCGATGCTTGCGCCAAGCGCGGAGCGGTTCAGCTCGTAGACGACGATATCCTGTCTGCGTAGCGGGATGGCTTCACAGCGTCTCGGTGTGCACCGGCACACGGCGACGATGTCATCTGGAGCGTGCTCCACAACGGCATGCACACACCCGCATCCCTCCGGCTCAGGACAGGGATAGCCGGTCGCCAGCTTTCCGTTGGGTCGCAGGAAGGCCTCGACCAGCTCGTACTCGTCCCCGAGTAGAGATCTCCACTCCTGGGTGACGGCGGCGAGTCCGGGGATCCGTTCAAGTGCCTGCCATAGACGCAACGGTGCCCTCATGGTCTTCCTGCCTGTTCGTCACGATGAAACCGCGCTTCACGAGCCACTCTTCGACAACGGCGCTGTCGTCATCCCGCGTGTACTGAGCGATGTTCGACGGCCTGATCGTCACGGTCCGTGGCGTCTTCGAATCGCTGAACTTCACCTGAAAACTGGCGCGGATGATCCGACCTTTCGCTGGCAGGGTGCGGCCTCTGGCTTCGAATGCAGCGAAGACGTCCGAAGCCTTGCGGATCTCGATTTCGTTCTCCGATCCGCCCCAGAAGAAATGGATCTCCTTCAGCTTGACCCATTCCATTCCGTCCACGTCCGTGCAGACCAAGGCGGCCGGCCCATCGGTCCTCAGCGGCTCGAGCGTGTACTTCCCCGTGCCGGGGAAGAAGTCCTCGCCGCCGAACAGATGCAGGCCGAATTTCCTGCGGTAAAGGTCCTTCTCCCACTTCGATGCCGCGTTGATCCGCAGCTCACCAATGGAGGGTTCGTAGACCAGGACGTCGTGTTTCTCCGGCCGGTAGAACACGCTCGTCGACTGGCCGGCCTCAAGGCTGCCTTCCCGCTTGTAAGGTTCCCCGTGCCGGACAAGAAACCAGATGGCATCTTTCTTCGGGTAGACGAAAACGCGGGAGCCGCGACCGCGCTTCTTCTTCTCGAACAGATCGTCCAGGTCGTCTTGCAGGGCGACCAGTGTCTTTGCGGTGGGATTCTTGAATGCAGGGACAGGCGAAGTCTCGGTCTGGAAGTATTCGAACGAGCGGGGGCGGGTCAGGTATTGCTCGGCGTGCTTGCGCTCGAGAAGGTCCCTGTCATGGAGCCAGACCTGGACGGCGACATCGGCGGGCGTAGGGTCGGGGTTGCCATCCAGGTGGATGCCGTTCCGTTCCGCCTCGTGCAGCAGTTCATCCATGCCCTCTGGCGTCGCCATTTCGTGGATGAAGTACAACGCATCCGCCAATTCCTTGGGCGTGTCGCTGTCCGGAGTCATGAAGACCTGGACGATCCCTTCGTAGTCGAGGCCGTCCGCTTGGCCTGGTGGTGGCAACGATACGCCTCGGCCGTTGAAGAAGGCTGCGTGAGGTTGCAGGAGAGCGATCAAGTGCTCCTCCGCGATAGCCTTCAAACCATCAGGATGGGAAAACCGCCGAAGGTTGTACGTCGCCACTTTCTGTCCTCCTTTTCATGACGCGTTTGTGGTGGCCCTGCGTCCCGGATCCAATCGCCTGACACCGACCACCTTTCCGAGAATCCGCAGATCCTCGCTGGGACCGATGGGAATCGGTGGGTACTTCGGATTCTCGGGCCTGAGCTCGATCTTCTCCTCCCGGATATAGAGACGTTTCACGGTCGCCTCTTCGCCGAGAAGGGCCACCACGATATCCCCGCTCTCGGCCACGGGCTGCTGCCGCACGATGACGATGTCTCCCTCGCGGATACCGGCCTCAAGCATGCTGTCGCCGTCGACCTCGAGGGCGAAACAGCGCCCCCGCGAGGCGACCCGGCCTTCCACAAGCACCTCGCCGATGACGTTCTCCTTTGCGAAAAGAGGCTGCCCGGCGGCCACCCTCCCAAGGATGGGGACAGGAATGAGGTCCGTGATCTCGTCTTCCGGCTCGCGGACCACTGCGAGCCCCCGGGCCTTGCGGGGCTCGCGCTTCAAATAGCCTTTACGGACGAGCTGGTTGACCTGGGCATGCGCGCTCGCATGGGTGATGCCGAGTATCTCGGCGAGCTCCTGGATCGTCGGCGGGTAGCCCTTGCGGGCGATGAAGTCCCGGATCTCCCTCAGCGTCCGTCTCTGGTGTTCGGTAATGCTGACGATGGGACGCCGCCCGGGACCGCCCTTTCTTCTCTTGGCGGGACCCTTCGTCTGGTTTGATTTCATAACCGCCGTCCTTATGTCGACCGTTCTTGACAAGAGCAACGTTCCATCTCTCCTCGCTGAACGAACCGGACCGCGGAGCGCAGGCGCACCGCGGCCACAGATACCACATTATACGGGCTTACATACATCAGGTCAAATGAAAAACGATGCTTCCCGAGACATTCCAACAAGATAGGCCGGTTCCGGTGAGAGGAAGACGGCGGGAAGTGAGAGAGAGGGTTCCCTGATGGGCGAGGGTTTGGGAGTGGCCGCGGGTTATCGAGCTGCCCGCGCCGCGTCCTGTGCGTCGGGCAGTTTGGGCATCCGTTC
>JALSQX010000040.1 GCA_026985075.1 Blastocatellia bacterium
ATCTGGTGCCGTTGGGGGGGAAGCGGTTGGCGTTCCATCCCCGGGTCATCCGGGTGATGCAGGCGCGCGTGGCGACGGCAGCCTGTCTGCCCCGAGAGCATTCAGAGTGAGTATGCGGTGAGGAGGGGTCATGGGTAGGGAGCGTAACGATCCCCGGAGGCCAGCTCCGGGGCCTGAGCGGGGAATGACCCACAGATTGACACGGCGAAAAGCGGGATGGGCACAGATTGTTCTTCTGGGTTGATCGGTGCAGATGCCATCGTCTCTGTGTCAATCTATGGGCCACTCATCGCCCACAGATCGACACGGCGAAAAGCCTGCTCACTCGATCACCGTAAAACTATCACCCATTTCTCCAGCCAGGAATTTGATGTAAAACTCCCGCTTCACCGTCAATGGCCGATCGGGGAATCAGCGACTCTACACAGTCGCTGGATCGGCGACTCACAGATGCCGATTAGCGATTCAGCGGCTATGGAATGATGGAGAAGGGTGTCTTCCCATGAAGGCGAAATGCGGAAAATCCCCGCCGATCCAGGGTGAAAATCCGATTGGTCCCCAGTTCTTCGCCCAGGGCCACCAGCGTAGCATCGGCAAAATCCATCGGCACGTCCTGATATTTCTCCATGAGGATGGCAATGCGTTGCAGAGCATTCAGCGACAGAGGAATCAGTGTGAAAGCGCCGCGGAAGAAGAACTCCAGACAAATGCGCTGCCCGCTCCACGCCGGACCCACCAGGTATAGCGTTTCGGTCAGCACCGCTTCGGTAGTCACGATGGGGCCCTTCCAGGCTTCCAGAGCAGCCACACAATCGGCATGGCGAGCTTCACTGCGATCCACCAGAGCGACGAAGGCTCCGGTGTCCAGCAATAAGGGTTCAGCCTTCATGGCGCAAACGCCTCAGCAAGTACTCCCGATGTCGCTGGCCCAGGTCGGGCACACCGCTTTCGATCTGGCCCAGCAAGTCCCGCACCCGCTCAATCGGACGCTCCTCGAGTTCCACGGCCAGAAACTGTTCCAGGGCCAGGCGTACAACTTCCGAGCGCTTCCGTCGTAAGCGCTGTGCAGCCCGCTCCAGGCGCTCGGCCAGATCGGCGGGAAGGCGTACGGTCAGTTGACATTGCATACTTCAGTCTCCTTGGTGAGGTTTGCTCTTTCGCATTGAATTGTAGTGCAATGTCATGCAAGTATCAAGTTCACCACTATCTCTCCTCCGGCCGGTCCAGTGACATTCTGAGTTCTCCTGAAGGTACGTGCTATCGGATCACCTCAGGAGAGGTCGGGAACTCACGCGTGACGCCTCTTCCTCAGAGTTGAGATTTTTCTCCTCCGGTGTGATCAATGGCGACCCCACCGTTTCTGTGCTGATCCGTGTGCCATTTGGACGCCCCACGGCTGGTCCGTGGGGAGGGGTCAGGGGTCAGCTAGTTCCGGGAGGCTCACTCTTCCCTCTGGGGGAGCCCCGCGGCTCGGTCGGCGGGGAGGGGTCAGGTTTCGAGCTATCAAACGGACCCCGGAGGTGAGCTGCGGGGCCTTCGGGAGAGGGAAGTGTGGTGGTGAAGTAGCTGACCAGTCAGGGACCCCGGAGGCGAGCTGCGGGGCCTGGACGAAGGTGCTTCTCCTGCTGAGGGGGTGATCGGTGAGGATCTCGCTGGTTCGGTGTCGAGCTCTTTGAATGGCCCACAGACATTCCCCTCCGGTGGAATCACCCCTTCCTTGCGGCGCCAAGGCTGAAGGTCGTTTTTTTGAGCACCTGGCGCACGGTCTCATGGGAAATGCTGTCCCAAGGTACTTCCTCTAAGACCACCAAGTGGCTGGCCAACAGACGGAGTGTCCAGCGCTTATGGCCTTTGGGAGAGGCTCCGCTTACCCAAGTCATCAGGCGGGCTTCCACTTCACCATTCACTTTACGGGGATCCTCCCGCTCGGGGACTTTGTCGTACAGGGCGCGCTCTAACCCGCCCTCCACATATCGGCGGCGAATGCGGGCCACCGTCGCCTGCCCGACCGGCAGGGCCTCAGCAATCTGGTAATCCGTCCAGCCATCGTCGGCCTTCAAGAGCACTTGGGCGCGCTTGATAACGCGTACCTTGTTCCTCCCTCCCGTCAAAAGTTCCAGAAGGTAGCTCCGTTCTTCCTTGCTCAACTGCACCTGGTACCCTTCGCTTCGT
Source organism: Blastocatellia bacterium (assembly GCA_026985075.1). Taxonomy (GTDB): domain Bacteria; phylum Acidobacteriota; class Blastocatellia; order HR10; family J050; genus J050. The sequence goes on from JALSQX010000040.1 coordinate 2,173, forward strand.
TCCATTTGGCCTCTCCTTTCGTCTCATAGAGCCCTCACCTTATCATCCCATGCACCTTATATCAATCTACGCTTGACAGAGTACTAGTCCACCGGGCGGCATACTGTGTCTCAGTCTGATACCTTTTGGTCCGCCGGGCAGTGGCCTGATCATGGCTTCATCCCCAATGAATTCTTCGCGCCCGAGTGATGAGTTCAGTCGGGCACACCTGGGATTACAGCATCCCTTGGACCCCTCGCGTCCAGACTGTCGCACCGATGGCCTCGGGTGCGATGAGTTCTTCATCGTCCGTTGGCCACTGACGGACGACCCCTTGGGGTTTTCCTTTCGTCTGGGCGCGTATGGAGAGAGAGGCTGAGGCCTATTGCCCTCCTCACCTCCTCATGGCGTTCTTCGCGCTCTCTGCGGTGCATGATCTTTCCGGAAGCGAAGGAAAAATTTTCGTTGGTTAGAATTATTTTTGTGCGAAATTACGTCTATAATAATGAGGGCGTTGGTCGAAGGGTGGCGTCAGATGATGAGCGAAACAGCCTGGAGATGGCCGGTCATCATATGGATCACGGGACTTTCTCTGATTGTAGCTGCTGGACCGGAGAAATCCATCGTCTGGGCCCAGCAACTTCCCATTCGCTCCTATGATATCAGCGATGGGCTGGCCAACAGCACGGTGACGTCCATCTACCAGGACACGAAGGGCTATCTCTGGTTTGGCACCTGGGGTGGACTGAGCCGATTCGATGGCTACCGTTTCACCAACTATGATACGCGAGACGGCCTGGGGCATATCATCATCAACGATGTAGTCGAAGATCGGCGCGGGCGTCTCTGGGTCGCCACCAATGGCGGAGGCGTGGCTCGCTTGATCGATGAGCCCGAGGAAGCGCACTCACCGAGAGATGGTGAACCGGTGCCGATGGGGCGGCGAAAGTTCGTGAGCTATCGGATCGGCGATTCAGGCGAATCGAATCAGGTGAATGCGCTGCTCTTTGATGCCGACAACACCCTCTGGTGCCTCACCGACGCCGGTTTGTTTCGGGCGGTGGACTCAACCGGCGACCCGACGTTCGACCTCATCCTGAGTCGTACGTCGGCGGAGTTTATGCTCCAGGCGGCTTTGGCTGACTGTCGCGGGCGTCTCTGGTTTGGGATTGCTAACGGGTTGATGCAGGTGAACCAGGATCACATGATCACGTACGGCCGGGAGAATCAGGTGGGCCGCCACCCCATCGTGAGCATCATTGAGGATCGTCAGGGACGGGTGCTGGTGGCCAATCGCCGCGGCGCGTTCGAGTTCCGAGACTCGGCCGGTGGGAGCAGCCGTGGACGCTGGAAGCGGGTTCCAATTGTACTCAGATCGGGCCAAGAGATTCATTCGATGATCGCCGATTCCACCGGAGCGCTCTGGATTGGTACCAACAGGGGCCTGATCAAATACAAGGGGGGTCGCCAGACACTGTATACGGCGGCCAATGGGTTGCCGGGTGACTCCATCGGAACTCTTCATGAAGATCGAGAGGGCAACCTGTGGATGGCTGCTGCCGGGGTATGCAAACTCTCCAATGAGACGATCGTCAGCTTCACCAAGGCAGAGGGACTCCCCGATCAAAGTGTCTGGAAGATCATCCAGGATCGCGAAGGACGTATTTATGCGAGCACCCACTCTGGCGGCGTGGTGGAGATTGTAGACGGAAAAGCCATCCCCGTCCCGGGCTCGCAGGCCCCGCCATTTGACACCATCCGCGGTCGAATTGTGCAAGACCGTCAAGGCAACTGGTGGATCGGAACGGACAAGAAGGGCCTGTTTCACTTCCCGGGACCGAAACTGCAGTTTCGACACGGCAAAAGGTTCACTGCGGCCGAGGGCCTCTCCGGGACGTATGTCGTCTGGATATATGAAGATCTGGCCGGAAAGGTGTGGGTCAGCATGAGCCAGTTTGAGCCACATCTTTCCAACAACATTTATCGGTTTGATCCCGGTCGAGACGCACACCTGGTCTTCAAGCACATCCCCATCCAAGCCTGTTCGCCCGCCCAGGTCATCCGGATGCTGAACGACCGCTCTGGGGCGCTGTGGCTCGGTTGGCATTTTTGTCTCGCCAGATGGGCAAAGGGAACGCTCCTCGTCTTCGAGCCAACCGATGGGCTGCCCGAGGCGCGCCCGCGCGCCTTCCTTCAAGACAGTCGGCGTTGGCTCTGGATTGGCTTGCGCTACCGGGGCGTCTCGGTGACGAAGGACCCGACTGCCGCCCGTCCGACGTTTGTGAACTACTCGATCGAGGAGGGTCTCTCGAGCAACACCATATGGTCCATCGCCGAGGGCGAGTTCGGTCGGATCTATCTGGGCACCGAGAGAGGACTCGACCGGCTCGATCCGATGACCGAGCAGATTCGCCATATCACAACCCGAGACGGCCTGGCTGGCGATCTGATTCGTCACTGTATGAAAGATCGGAGCGGCAACATTTGGGTTGCCACGGCGACGGGGATATCGAAACTCAGGCCGCGCGCCGAGCAACGACCCGCCGCCCCGCCGCCCGTCTATTTGAGTCGGATTCAGATCGCCGGAGAAGACCTGTCGCTGCCGGAGATGGGCACGCAGCAGCCGCCGTCGTTAACACTGTCCGCCGGTCAAAATAATCTCCGCATCGAGTACGTGGGATTGAGCTTTCAGGGCGAAAAGACGCTCGCCTACCAATACAAGCTCGAAGGCGCGGACGAAGACTGGAGCCCACCGACCGACGAGCGCTCGGTCCATTACGCGCAACTCGCGCCGGGCTCATATCGGTTTCTGGTGCGCGCGATCAATCGAGAGGGGACGGCCAGTTCTCAACCGGCCGTGGTCTCGTTCCGCATCTTGCCACCGATCTGGCAGCGGTGGTGGTTTCTGGCTCTCGGCATGGCCATGCTCACCGGTCTCGCCTACGCGCTGCATCGGCTGCGTCTTCGGCAGGTCATCGCCATGGAGCGCATTCGACAACAGATTGCCACCGATCTCCATGACGACATCGGATCGGGGCTGTCACAGGTGGCGATTTTGAGCGAAGTGGCCAAACACGAGGCGTCTTCTGCGGGAGCCACTCTGCTCGATGAAGTGGCGAATCTGGCGCGCGCGATGCGCGAGTCCATGAGTGATATTGTATGGGCCGTGGATCCGCGGAAGGATCGGCTGGCAGATCTCATCCAGCGAATGAGACAGGTCACGTTCAACTTGCTTGAAGCCGAGGAGCGGTGCGTGGCGTTTCAGGCCCCTGAGGAACGAGAGATCGAGCGCATCGGCCTCGGGCCGGATCGGCGGCGGCATCTGTTGCTCATCTTCAAAGAAGCGATCACCAACATCGCACGGCACGCGCAAGCCGAGCATGTGCGCGTGGAGATGGAGTTGGAAGCGCGCACGTTGCGCCTCACGATCCGAGACGATGGTCGCGGGTTCGATCCACACGCTCACTATGAAGGTCATGGACTCGCGAGTCTCCGACGGCGCGCCGCGGCGCTGCATGCGGCGTTGAGGATTGACTCGGCCCCTGGCAACGGCACGACGATTCAGGTCGTGGTCCCGCTGAAATAAGTGGACGGCAGCATGGAGGCTCACCCCGGCTTACTCACTCGCCCATACCTGGTCGTGTGACTATGGCCAGTGACCGACACTGTTCGTAAAATGATGGTGTGATACCAGAGTGCAATAAGGAAGGCGACTTGCTGCCTGGAGTTCATATGGTCACACTGGATGAAATGGAACAGCAGCTTGGCAGTTTCAAGACGTCTGAGCGGCACAGGGAACTTTTTCAAATGCTCAAACGCCTCTATGCGGAGGTGCAGGCACCCCAGATCGTTAATGACGATTGAAAACGAGAAACAGCTTGAAGAGACTCAAAACTGGTTGGCCGTGATGGAGAAATCTTTAGCGGAATTGCGCCAGACGGTTTTGCCTGAGAACCTGGCTTTGATATGAAGCCATGTCTAAGCAATTTATCTACGAGATTGAAAAAGCGCGCCGTGAAATCGATCAATACCTGGACCTGTGTAAGCCGGAAGAAGTCGTCCGCTAAGAGTCTCAGCGAACAAAACCAGGATCGCCTGGCAGTTTGGACGGCGGTTGCTGGAGTGTCTCGTGGTAGCCAGCGAGGAAGAGAAAACTTATTCATCATTCATCGTTCATCGATACCAAGCGCCTCCCTGCATATTCATGTAGTTGTTTTTTGAGACGGAAAGAGATACATTACTATTCTCACGGACAAGCAGATGTTGAAAGAAATCACTGTCGCGATCATCGAGGATCAGAAGCAGACGCGCGAAGGGCTCGCAATGTTGATTGATGGCACGGCGGGCTATCGCACTGTCGGGAAATTCGCCTCGATGGAGGAGGCGCTGGCGAAACTGGAATGGTATCCACCCGATGTGGTGCTGGTAGATATTGGGTTGCCAGGGATGTCTGGCATCGAAGGGGTGCGGCAAATCAAGGCGCGGTGGCCGAGCTTACACATTCTCATGCTGACGGTCTATGCCGATGACGACCATATCTTCGAGGCCATCTGCGCCGGCGCGTGTGGCTATCTCCTGAAAGACACGCCACCACCGAAGCTGCTCGAAGCCATCGGCGAGGCGTGCGGGGGCGGCGCCCCGATGTCGCCCGATGTCGCGCGCAAGGTGGTGGCGATGTTCCAAGAAATCGTCACGCCCAGGAAGGAAGAGCATCGCCTGACGCCCCGCGAACTCGAGGTGTTAAAATTGCTGGCCGATGGCCATAGCTACAAAACGGCGGCCAATGCCCTCTCGTTGAGTCTGGATACGATTCGTTTCCATATTCGCAACATTTACGAGAAGCTCTATGTGCACTCCAAATCCGAAGCCGTCCTCAAAGCCCTGCGCAGCGGCCTTCTTCGGTAGGCATCCGCGAGTCGCGTGAATCTACACGAATGTGACCGACTTCTCTCACGGAAACACCTCTATTGTGCCTTGCGTCACTGAGACCAACTCTGATGCGGTTGAGAGAACAGTTTCAATTTCCTGCCACGCAGAGTCAAGAATCTCCAGCAGCTGAGCGTTGCTGCAGTTACCGACTGCGATGTGAAGCACTTGCGGCGGAGCGCCAAGGACCATAGCACGATCATAGAAGTCAATGTCTTTACGGAGGATAATTGCCTGTGGATCTCTTCCTCGTTCCCACACTTTTGAATCGGTTGCTGTGAGAAGACTTAACTCAGACACATGTTCAGCCTCGTGACCACGGTCTCGCAGCCAACGGCAAAGCTGTGGTGATGGATTGACGTCGATAAGAAATTTCACTTGATGAGTCGCACCTCGCGACGCGCTGCGAAACGTGCGGCGTACTGCAAACAGGCGTCGACATCAACCTTCTCTAAGTAAGGAAAATCTTCTAATATCTGCTCAGGCGTCATACCATCAGCGAGCATCTCCAGAACTTGGCTTACCGTGATTCGCATCCCCCGTATTGTCGGCTGCCCGCCGCACACATCTGGGGTAATGGTAATACGTTCCATGAGCTTAACTATGAGTCCCTGGTGGGAACTGGGCAAGTGCATAAGGGTTGCGACCAATGATGGCCGACGGAAGCGGATTTGCGGTCGGGATATCCAGGCCCGCATCTGCGAGGCCACACTCCCCAACTGTTGTCACTCCTCAACCAATCCACTGACCATTGATCACTGACCCCCGATCACTGTCTACCGACCGCAGACTCTACATCTTTATGCAGGGGCGCTGGCTTCACCCCGCCGATTTTTTGCTGTATCCCACATGTTCATGTAGTTGTGCGCTCGATCTGGCGGAGTATCATATCAGTATATGAAACTCACAAGACTCAAGGCGAGGGGAGATCTCATGAAGATGATCCAAGCCCAAGTAAAAGTTTCGTCTTGTCTGAAATTCGTGACAAGGCTCCTATTATCCATATTGTTCTTGATCAGCATATCCACTGGCGACATTGCAGCCGAGGGGTCGCCAATGCTAAGTGTTAGCCCGACCAGCGGCCCACCGGGCAGTACTGTTCGCCTCACTGGGAGCGGCTACACTGGCGGGTTAGAGGGTGCTATCTTATGGGATAGTCTGGACGTGGATATACTCGATATACCTAGCAGTGGCATGTTTACTGTTGATTTCTCCATTCCACCGGGCGCCTCCCTTGGTATGCATACCATCACCGTCTGTACCGGGAACCCTTGCTTCACCGGTGAGTTTGAAGAGCGAGCCTCTGCCACCTTTGAAGTCACCCCAGGCGAACCCTCGGCAGGAACATTCGATGTGCAAATTCAGGCAATAGAGGTGACGCAAGGTATCCGTGGGGATATCCCGAGTCGCACCCCCCCGCGCGGCAGTATCATTCTCCCCCTCGACAGGGCCGTTCATGTCGCCAACCGGCGCACTATTGTACGTGCCTATCCTTGGGTGCAAGCTGCTCCAGGAACAACAGTACCTCCTCTCACTGCACAGTTGTTTGCTTTTCGGGATGGAAGATTATTACCGGGGTCACCTATCTCCCCCGTTAATCCCCGCCTTGAGGGTGTTTCACCAGACGACACGCTGGAAGAGATGCGGAGCGATGCAACAAAATCCTGGAATTTCGTGTTGCCGCCCGGGTGGGTATCGCTCTCCGAGGATGAAGAATCTTTTTCTATACTCTTTGTGGCGGAAGCCAATCCACTGAACCTCGAGCCAGAGTGTGAGGGATGTGATGATAACAACCTCGTCTTGCTCGGACAAGACTTTATGCACGTAAGACGCGAACCCTACTTCCCTCTTCCAACGAGTAGACGACCTACTCGATCTCCATTGGTTATAGTGCCCTATTTCATCACGCAAATATGCACTGACGCCACAGGCGGGCGAAGGATGATTCCTGACCCCACATTGCCCCCATCAAGCCCCCAGTCTACAATGATCCAATTCTTGATTTCATTAAGTGAAATGAGAAAGCTCCTTCCTATTGCCGAGGGCTCGGCAGGCATGGTCGTTATGCCGCCGATTCCTGAAACCTGGGAGACGGGTCGTTGTGACCGTAGTCCTACCTCAGAGGACAGCAGGGATTTTGATGTCACTATGATTCGGCGTCATTTTCCAGGCGGCGCAAGGGAGGGAGACCCACTCGGCGTATACCGCATGTTCATCTTTAATGACAATAACACTTGGATAAATGGTGGTTACGGCTTTTGCGGCACTTCTCATTTAGTCGCGGATACAGGAAAATTTACCATATTACATGAACTCACTCATTGCATCGGTCTGGACCACGCAGGGACTGGTCATTGTGAGCGCTTGAACAGCAGTTGCATTGGCGGATATCCGGACGATCACGGCCAGATAGAACCCAATGCATTCGGATTTGACACGTTTCTCATGAGCGCTATCTCGCCTCAGCTTCAGCGCCGTCCTGAAGGCTTAGAGGGTGATCCATGCCAGCCACTGGAGATGGAAAGACCACATGATTACATGTCCGGCGGGCCGGGTCTTAATAAGTGGACATCTCTTTACACCTGGGAAACCATTGCTTCTCTGCTTGGCCAACCTGACGTGGATGCCGCTGGTAGCAGCATGCGTACAGCCTTCACATCAGCAATACCCAAGGGTGAGCATCTCCTCATTTCGGGGAGCATAGATTCCAATGAGATCATAAGGTTGCAACCATTATTCTTTTCGGCTCCAGCCTTAAGCGAATCGCCCCCGAACGATGATCGTCTTGGTGAGTACTGGATCGAGTTCCGAGATATCCAAGGGGTGCTGTTAGATACTCACAAACTTACGCTAATACAAGCTTCAGATTTAAAGCAACCGATTGGACTTTTTTCTGAATCGGTGCTTCCACCCACCGACTGGCGGACGTTAGCAATTGTGAAAAATCAGACGGCGTTGGCTACCTTTTCGCGTTCAGCCAGTGCACCGGAAGTGAGCTTAATTACGCCAACTGATGGGACTCAGTGGCCGGCAACTGGAGAGGTCACTGTTTCTTGGGAAGCTCGCGATGCCGATAAGGAGGCCCTCACTTTCAGAGTGGAGGGCAGTCCTGACGGGCAAGCTTGGGTAACCTTGGCCAGCGACATCACAGGAACGAGCGTAACCGTCGACTTGGCGGCCATTCCCAGCGGCGGCTGGCAAAAAGGGCAAATACGAGTTCAAGCCAGCGATGGGCTAAATGTGACTGTATCCAAACCCCGTTTGGTGAATCTCGCCCCCAAGCCTCCTCAGCCTTACATCTTGAATCCGCTCATGGGCGATCGTTTTGTAAAAGGTCAGAAAGTAACGCTGTTGGGGGTTGCCGGAGACTGGCAAGATGGGCAAATTGAGTCAGGAAACCTGGAGTGGTTGCTGAATGGCAAGGTAATAGGCAAGGGAGAGAGAATGGAACTCTCTCTGCCGCCTGGCACGTACAGCTTGGTTTTGCGAGCAACGAACAGCATGGGCCTCACGAGGAAGATGGAAGTCCAACTTGTCGTGAATCAAAAATGAGCCCGTGTTTTACGACAGGGGGAAGTCTATTCACGTTGTGTTGTTTGGTTCAGGATGCTGGTCCTCCTCACAGCTTCCAACGGATTCCAGAAGTCGTATGATGTTGCCACATGTCATCGAGTACCATGGAGTAGTCATCCCCACATACGGAGTGCTGCGGCTGCTGGCTTTTGCGGTGGCACTCTGGCTTGGCGTCTACCTGACTGGGCGCGAGGGCATCAGGAGAGGCATCCTCACGCGTTTCGGTCTTCTCACGTTGCTGGTGGGAGTCACTTCACCAAAGCTCTATCTGCTTCTCCGGGGAGAGAGTCTTTCACATTTCCTTCGCGCCGGCGGTGGAATCTACTGTGGACTCATCCCCGGGATTCTATTTGCCCTGTGGTACTTGAAGCGGCACGGCTTGCCGGTGATGAAGGTGCTCGATGGCTTCAGCCCATCGGTAGCGTTGGGTCTGGCCATCGCTCGGATCGGCTGTTTTGCCGCTGGTTGCTGCTATGGTCAGCCAACCGATGGGCCCGTCGGCGCGGTATATGAGAACTCATCTTTGACGACCGGCGTTCCCTTGGACGTCCAGATTCATCCCACCCAGCTTTATGAAGCCGCACTGAGTCTCATCGTGGTTGCTGTGCTGCTCGGCTGGAGAACGCGTCAGAGATTCGACAGTCAGACCTTCAGCGTGATGCTGATCCTATGCGGGGCGTCGAGATTTCTAGTGGAGATCGTTCGAGGCGACCCGGGGCGAGGCTTCATCGTTGAGGGGTGGCTCTCCGTGCCGCAGCTTATCAGCCTGTTGCTGATCCTGGCGGCGTCAGGATGGATGCTTCGTCTGGCGCATTCGGGTCATCGCTCTCGAAAAAAGACGAGAAACTCAAATCGGAGGTGGGTGTCATGAAGACCAACCTCAAGTCGCAGAGTATAAAGCTGATCCCAGTGGGAAGCCGAAGCCCAATCTGGGGAGGCTGGAGGTTCAAGGCGTTCCTGCTCATACTGGCGCTCGTGCTGCTCTCTCTGCCGCCACCCTCGGCGAGCATCATACATGCTATCAGCTCGCCGGGCAGCCTGGACCCGAGTGGGTGGCTACCAGATCCTGAGGTGACGCCGACGGCCGCTGCTGCTGTGGCTGTTGGGTCGTTCGACTTTCCCCAATCGTTCATTGTTCGAGGTACAGGCACATTCTCAGTTGCGGGCGTGGATATTCGCGGCCGTTTTGAGACAGCTTACTTTGTAGGCACTGATGGCCGAGTGACGATCAGGCAACTCCGAGCCGAGGTGGATCCGGCTGGGGTTTTGATCTTCAGGGTACCCATCCTTCGTGACAGAAGAGTCCCGCTTTTCTGCGCCAGCGCCGTCAATGTGGGTCCCATTAACGGCGTCGTCGACCCCACCGGCAAACTGACGATTCCCAGCGGTGCGGCGACGGTCCTGGGGAGCACGTTCAGCGAGCCGGGGCCATTCCCTCGCGGCTGTCCGGGTCGCGGTGCCGTGAGCTTTTTCTCAGCCACAAACAATGACTCACTCACGGGGCGCCACGATCCGGCCAGAGATGAGTTCCGGCTCGAAGGCGAGTTTCCCTTCGGCGACTTCAATATCACGATTCGGATGATGGGGAACTATGTGAATCGCCCTCCGCGCGCCATCATCGGTGTTGCGGGACCGGGATTATCACCGACCCTCGTGCAAGGAGGCTGTCCGCCGCTGAGCGGTATTAACCCGCCCACGACTGAAGCGAATGACCCGGAGGGCCTGAGGGTGATACTCGCCTCGGCTTCCTTTGATCCCGACGGCGCATGGGGTCGAGCCGATATCTTCCTTGAGCAGTGGTCTCACGCCCGCGCGGGTGGGCCCTTCGAGCTCTTGGGTCAAGGTCCTCGGATTGGCCCGGTCCTGTTTGAGTTTGGGACGCAGCACCGCCTCCTCTTATCTGTGACAGACCGTGCTGGCGCCATTTCACGAGATAGCTGTGGATTCATCGTGGTGGACACCACCCCGCCGCTCGTGTTGCCGCCATCTCGTATTACGCTCCTCTGCACTGAGCGAGGTGGAGCCAGCGCGCGCACCTCTCGGGCGCTGCGCGAGTTCCTCATCGGCGCCCGCACGAGCGACAATTCCGATCCCGCTCCCATGCCCTTACCACCGCAAGTAGATGGCATGGATGTCACTGAAAAAACATTGTTCCCGCTGGATCGCGGCCAACATCCCCAGCCGTGTTTCACGCCCGTGGTCTTTCGGTTCCAGGATCGGCACGGCAACATCGGTGCGGCTATCTCGGGCGTCCGGGTGGTGGATCGCCGGCCGCCGGACTTGAGTGTGGATCTCTTCCCGAATCTGCTTCAGCCCACGTTCGAGTTTGTCACGATTCGGGCCGACATCCTCACGGCGGACGTGTGCGGAGGGGTGAGTGTGATTCTGGACGCCATCGTGGCCGACCCACCCCCACCGCCGCAGAGCGATCTGGTGCTCATCAGGGGCGCCGAGTTTGGCACCGATGACCGCGAGTTCCAGTTACGTGCGGCGCCAGCGATTGGTCCGAACCAACAACCGGTGGATCGGATATATAAGGTCACATACCTTTCGCTGGACGACCTGGGCAATGAAACCCGCGCCACGGCTCGGGTCATCGTCAAAGCCATGTGAAAGAGGAGTTACATCATGAACCGACAAGGGAGATTGAGGAGAAGGTCATCACGCTCCTGGTTGCAGTCGCTTGCTCAACTCTGCTGGATGTGGGGGGTCGTGGCCCTGCTGGTCGCGACTGAACTTTACACGACCGGGTGCGGACTCATACTTGATTTTGCTCCAAAAGAGGAAGCGGTGCGGGGATACAGATATCGTTGCGAAATGACGGTGAGGAATTCGGAAGTAGGACCGGATGGAAGACTTTTTGAAAAGCATATTACGAGCGATGATCTGGAGTTTCGGGATCGACCTTTCTTCACTTGTATTAGTGATGACGCCGCGCTCTGCCCTCCTGGATGTGCCAGGACCGAGGAAGACGTGATCAGGAACTGGAGAAATTGGGTCGCTCGGCGTATTGAGGATTTCATCACTGGCCGTGCCACCCTTGGGGAATTCACATCGGACTTTGAATTGTACCGAGAACCTTGGTGCGAGGTCGAGGGGACGGCCAGATGTGAGCTACTGGAGCCATTGCCGCCCACGCCCGAGCCTCTTTGTCCGTCTCTTGTAGACCCCTTGCCCGACGAAACGTTGGAATCGTGTCCTGCCTCCCCCATCCCCTGCCTTGAACTTGATCCCCTCGATATCGATTTTGGCAGCGTGCCGGTTGGGCGAGCGAGTGGTCCAGTTCCGGTCACGGTCAGAAACTGTGACACAAGCCAGGTGCGTATTCGAGTTGCTAAGGACACCGTCCGTGGTAATCCCGATGATTTCGTCATCACGGCGAATGGATGCGCTCCGAGAGACACGAGAGAGAGGACGGAGGATCGGCCATTAGATCCCATGGAAGAGTGCACTCTCGACGTGCAATTCAACCCAATGAGACCGCGCACACGTATTGGGTTCATCCGCATTGAGAGTGAGGGCCATTTCACTCGGGGGACATTCGGAGTGGTGCTGAGAGGTGAGGGAGTGCCTGGGGAACTTGGTGTTGACCCGAATCCTGCATGCTTTCGCCGCGCCAGTCGAGTCGGTGGGTGCTGGGTCCATGATGTCATCATTACTAATAGCGGTCCCGGAGACGTGAGAGTCAATGTCCCTATGATCACGCCTCCTTATGAGATTGAGAGCGTTGACCCAGCAGGTGCTTTCCCTCGTACGCTGAATCCGGTCGGCACACCGCCCCCCAGCAGCACCGGACTCAGAGTCCGTCTGAGGCTGTGCAGTGATACGAGGGAAGATGGGGAGCTCTTGATCAACAGTGATGCAGCAGAATCTCCAGTGAGCGTGCGCCTCGTGAGTCCATCTCATCCGTGTCCGTGACGAAAACAAAAGGCGCGACATTAGAAATGGAAGGTGGAACGATATGAAGAGCAACTTCAAATCATGGTGCCCGGGACTGATCGGAGCGGGAGCCCGAGGCCTCGTTTGGCGAGGCTGGAGCGTTCGGGCGTTTCTGCTCGTGCTGGCGCTTGTTCTGCTCTCTTGGCCACTACCAACGGTGATGACGGTTGTGGCTGAGCCGCCCGCAGAGCTGGCGTCGGTCGCCGCCGGGTTTTTCAACGTTCCCCAAGCTTTCATCGTCCGAGGGCGGGGGATCATTTCGGTTGATGGCATCCAGGACGACTTCCCGGGCGGTTTTGAGATGAGCTATCTGGTGTATCCCGATGGCCGTGTGACGATCTCCCGACTGGTGGCCACGATTGGCGATGGGAACTACCTGGTTCGAGACCGTCGCGTTCTGCGGGACATCCGCATCGAGCTTCACTGTAGCCGCGGCGCCAATCGCAACCCGATCACGGCCATGTTAGACCCTACCGGCAAACTGGTGATTCCACCGGGAGCGGCCATGATTTCGGGGGTCTCTTACCCAGAGAGAGCAGAGGACGGCTCTTGTCCCGGTCGCGGCGACGTGCTCACGTTCGAGGCCACCAATAATGCTCCGCTCCAAGGGCGACACGACCCGATGAGAGACGAGTTCACGTTGGAAGGCCGATTCCGGGCCATGGCGGCGGAGCGGGAGACCGACGTCACCATCACCATGACGGGGCATTATGTCAATCGCCCGCCGGTCGCCATCATCGGCGTCAGGGGACGTGGATTGCCCGCTATCCTCGGCCAGGGGGGCTGCCCACCTACAAGGGGAGTGAATCCACCGACGACAGAGGCCAACGACCCGCGGGGGCTGTTAGTGACCCTCATTTCCGCCTCGGATGATCCTGACGGTTCTTTCCGCCGATCCGATATACGGAGCGAGCAGTGGTATCACGCCCCCGGTCCGGTGCCACTGGAGTTCTTGGGCTTTGGGCGCGAGATCGGTCCCGTCCTGTTCGAGTTTGGGCCGGAGCACCGCCTGGGCCTCCTGGTGACGGATCTGGCTGGCGCCATCTCAAGCGATGGGTGCTTCTTCAAGGTCGTTGATACGACCCCGCCGCTCGTGTTGCCGCCATCTCGTATTACGCTCCTCTGCACTGAGCGAGGTGGAGCCAGCGCGCGCACCTCTCGGGCGCTGCGCGAGTTCCTCATCGGCGCCCGCACGAGCGACAATTCCGATCCCGCTCCCATGCCCTTACCACCGCAAGTAGATGGCATGGATGTCACTGAAAAAACATTGTTCCCGCTGGATCGCGGCCAACATCCCCAGCCGTGTTTCACGCCCGTGGTCTTTCGGTTCCAGGATCGGCACGGCAACATCGGTGCGGCTATCTCGGGCGTCCGGGTGGTGGATCGCCGGCCGCCGGACTTGAGTGTGGATCTCTTCCCGAATCTGCTTCAGCCCACGTTCGAGTTTGTCACGATTCGGGCCGACATCCTCACGGCGGACGTGTGCGGAGGGGTGAGTGTGATTCTGGACGCCATCGTGGCCGACCCACCCCCACCGCCGCAGAGCGATCTGGTGCTCATCAGGGGCGCCGAGTTTGGCACCGATGACCGCGAGTTCCAGTTACGCGCGGCGCCAGCGATTGGTCCGAACCAACAACCGGTGGATCGCATTTACACGGTCACTTATGTCGCCGTTGACGAATTCGGGAACAAGACGCAGGCCTCAGCCGAGGTCATCGTCAAAGCGATGGGACAATAAGGGGACGTTAAACCATGAACCGACAGGTGAAATCAATCCGATGGGATGATTTCAGATCGAGGCTGCGGCCACTTGGTCAGCTCTGCTCGATGTTAGGTCTGGTGGCTCTGCTCGCCGTCATCGAAATTTACAGCACAGGGTGTCGTCTTGCTCGATCGGGACTGGGGGCCCCGCGGGTTTTTTATGAATGCACGTTGACGTTGGTGAATGATGAAACCGGAGAGGAGATACTCATTTCAAATAACGATGCCTTCCATGAGGATTTCCTTCACCCTGATTTCGTCGGATGTAGAGGCGCTGGTCCTGAGCCCATTTCCGACGACTGCCCTGTGGTGTGCGATGTCAACGGAGATGGTGTGTGGGATATCAGCGACGTCCAGGAACAATGGCGACGTTTCGTCCTTCCCCGAGTCGCTATGATTGCTGGCGACTCGAGCCATCCGCTCTACCCGCTCTTCAGTCGGGGCAGGTGGTGCGTGAGAGAGATCCGGTGTCGTGTAACGGACGCGGGCACAAATGAGGCATGTCCACTGCCTGAGCCGCCACTCCCCCCGGGAACAGATCCATGTGCTGGTGAGCCTCCGCCTCCACCTCCCCCTCCCCCAGGAATAGACCCTTGCCTTGATCTCGGTGGCGATGTCATGCGAATTGACGATCATACCTACGTAATCGATTTCGGTCGAGTGCCGGTCGGAGAAACTGTGATACGGGCTGTAGAAGTCATAAATTGTGGAAATGTCTCAGTGACGTCCACCATCGATGAGAGACTCGATCCGACGAGTCCGGATCCGGGGGATTTCGCTGTCACAGGGAATGAATGTGGCCCGAGAACCGCCGCTGAGGTCAGCATGGGTCGAACTTTCCTGCCCATGGAGGTCGATCCGGTTGAGTCCTCTTGCACGTTCAGGGTGGAGTTCACCCCCCAGGAAGCTGGCCTCCGCGAGGCGCAGAAGACGATTGTGGCCGACGTCGAGGTGTCCCCTCTGGTCCTTGAGAGGGAGTTCCAATTGCGGGGCGAAGGAATACCCGGAAGGCTTCGCGTCGACCCCGCCCCGGTGTGCTTCAACCGGGCTACTCCAGACCCGAGTCGGTGCCTCGTTCATGACGTGACCATTCTCAACGAGGGACCAGGATGGGTGACGATAGACCGGCCGCCCGAGATCGAGCCTCTCGGATCGCCTTATGAGCTCGTGAGCGTTGATCCGCCGGGCGCTTTTCCACGCCCTCTGAGTCCTGGCAGCCGCATCAGCGTGCGCCTCCGACTCTGCGATCTCCGCATCACAACGGATGCCGCGCTCGTGATCGAGAGTAACGCTGAAGAGACCGTTGTCCGCGTCGATCTTTTAAACCCACGCTCTATCGACGCCCGGTGTCGGTAAGGAAGGAGGAGACGATGAAAAACTTACTCTCACATGCCAGCTTGCTGATACTTTTATTGGTGACATTCGCCGGTCACTTCCGTTGGCTGGCCGCGGCCAGTGGCCAGGGAGCCGCACCCGAACTTCTCGGTCGCGCCTTGCTCGGACAGGCCAATGATGTGGTCGTGAGCGGCATGATTGCCCACCTGGCGACCAGTAGCGGGCTTTCCATCGCGGAGGTGAGCGATCCGACGAACCCGGTCGAACGCGGGCGGCTTCTTCTGCCCGGCGAAGCCTTGACCGTCGCTGTGAGCCAAGATCACGTCTACCTGGCCAGCGGGCGCGAAGGCTTTTTCATTGTGAATGTCTCTGACCCAGCACGGCCACAGGTTGTGGCGCACATGAACAGCCAGTATGCTGCCGATGTGGCTGTCGTGGGGACGCTCGGGTACTTTGCCGATGCTGAGAGCCTCGTGATCTTCGATCTCACAGAGCCGGATTTTCCCATTGCGCTGAACGCGCTCAATCTTTCGGGATTCGCTCGCGCGATAGTCATCAATGATGACCTCGGGTATGTGGCCGTGGGCGAGGCGGGCGTCGATCTGATTGACGTGAGCGACCCGATGGAGCCTCAGCTTCTGGCCACAGTTGACACTCCTGGCGAGGCGCTGGGCGTCGCTGTGAGCGACCAACTTGCTTTTATCGCTGATGGGACCAGCCTCATTGTCCTTGATGTTTCAGCGCCCACTCAGCCGAGGCAGTTACAGCAGTTTATTATCGACGGCCTCGTCAGCGATGTGAGTGTTGAGGGGGAGACGCTCTACGCCACCGGAACCTTTGAGGCCGGCGTATCTCAACTGTCAATCATCAGCACCTTGATCCCATCCCGGCTGCGCATTACGGGGACAGTCAACTTCGCCGGTGAGGCGGTGAGGCTGACGGTGAGCGAGAATCGAGCCTATATTGCCGCGCGGTGCGAGGGCCTGATCATCCTGGATGTATTTCGACGCGATAACCCACGGTTGATGGGGACGTATGCCGAGCCATCGTGTTTCAACGATGTGGCCGCCTTTGAAACGACTGTCTACCTGACGCGCCGCATGAAAGACGCAGCCATCGTGGATGCCTCTGATCCGGCGAATCCGCGCCCCGTCGGCTCGATCAGCGGTCCGGTTCAGCGTGTCGTCCGGTCAGGGAAGATTCTTGCCGGGGCCGATGGGGAAGGGGTGACTTTCTATTCTCTGGAAAATCCGGCTTCCCCTTCGCGGTTAAGCCAATTGAAGTTGCCAGAGACGACTATTCACGCCCTCGCAGCGTCCGAGACGCTGGTCGGGATCAGCACAGACGAGGCTATTATTTTAGTGGATATATCCAATCCTCGCCGTCCCCGAAGGCGCAGTGAAATCCCCGGACGCGCCTTCCAGCTTGCTTTTGATGGGGACCGGCTGTTTGCGGCGCGGGGAACCGAGGGGCTGAGTGTGTTTGATGTTTCGAATCCGAATCGACCGCGCATTGTGGCGGACGTCGCCGCCAAGGATCCGTTGTTCGGGACGACGTCGGTTATGGCTGGCGGAGGCCGGGTTTTCCTCGGCGAGCCTTTCACTGGCGTCCGAATCTTTTCGCTCTCACCGATGACGCATCTGGATGAGATCGGTCGCTATGAGGCTCCGAGCCCGCTCGAGCTGATTGTGAAGGACATGACGCTCTACATCGCCGATCCGTTTCGCGGCCTGGAGATTGTGAATGTGGCCGATCCGGCTCGTCCCACTCTCATCGGTTCGTTCAATCCGGGCGGCATGGTCACAAGCCTCGCGCTCGAAGGGGATCGCGTCTACCTGTTGGATTCTCGATCAGGGGTGTGGATTCTTCAGCCCTGACAGCAGAAGCCGTGATTTGAGGAAAGGGTGTAGCGGTTAATGAAAACCAGGCACAGATGAACTGATGAACAGATTGGATCAGTTGCTCTGTTAACCTGTGCCTGCTTTTATTCTTCGGTGGAATCGCTCATGTGCATGAGCACGCCACGAACGATGAAAATGAAACAATCCGCAATCCGCATTTTCAAAGGAGTTATTCATGCCGCGTGCGGCGCCCAGAAACGATGAAAACAGGCCGCAAGCTGTCAGCTTGCGCTACATTTTCGAAGGAATCGCCCATGTGCTATCGCACGTCACGAATGATGAAAATACCTTGGGCCACGAAGGTACCAAGGCACCAAGGAAAAAACTTGGTGTCTTAGTGTCTTGGTGGCTATTTTTGGAGGAGGATGTTATGTCATCACCAATTCGATTCACTCAAGCTCTCTTTGTCGGTGCAGTAATGTTGCTCGTGACCATACCTATCCCCGCGGCGAGCGTTTCGCAAGGGGAGATCGTCTGGGAACAAACCAACGGACCGATTGGTGGGAATGTCCGGGCACTGGCGGCAAGCACCGCCGGATATCTGTTTGCCGGAACATCTGGCGGCGTCTTCCGCTCCACCGATGGCGGCGACGCCTGGACACAGATCAGCGGTTTCAGGTCTGTCACCGCTATCCTCGTCAATGTCAGGGGAGTCGTCTTCGTTGGAACATACGGTGACGGCGTGTTCCGCTCCCGTGATAACGGCGATGCCTGGACACAGATCAACAATGGCTTGATGAATCTGAACGTCCGGGCGCTGGCGGTGAATGCCGCCGGGGACCTGTTTGCCGGAACCGACGGTGGCGGCGTCTTCCGCTCCACCGATGGCGGCGACGCCTGGACCAATACTGGCTTGGCGACTCTGAACGTCCGGGCGCTGGCGGTGAATGCCGCCGGGGACCTGTTTGCCGGGACCGATGGCGGTGGCGTCTTCCGCTCCACCGACAATGGCAACTCCTGGATGGCTATCAATACTGGCCTGACCAGTCTCAATGTCCGTGAGTTGATGGTGACGGCCAGAGGAACTTTGTTTGTGGGGACGCGTACGACTGGGGTGACCCCGCTGTTCCGCTCCACCGATAACGGTAATACGTGGGTGATGACTCCCCTGACCAATACTTTTATTCTCTCATTGGCCTCGAATACTGCCGGTCACGCGTTTGTCGGAACGTCTAGCGGCGTGTTCCGATCCACCGATGATGGAGACAGTTTTCAGCCCGCGAGCAACGGCTTGACGAATCCAGGTGTGCGATCTCTCGTGGTGAACATGGCCGGGGATGTGTTTGCCGGAACGAATGGCAGCGGCGTCTTCCGCTCCCGCAACAACGGCGATGCCTGGACAGCGACAAACGACGGCCTGACCAGTTCTGAGGTTTTAGCTCTCTTGGAGCATCCGGCGGGAGAGCTACTGGCCGGAACAACAGGTGGAGTGTTCCGTTCCCGCAA
This sequence comes from Blastocatellia bacterium, assembly GCA_026985075.1. Taxonomy (GTDB): domain Bacteria; phylum Acidobacteriota; class Blastocatellia; order HR10; family J050; genus J050. The sequence continues at coordinate 21,033 of JALSQX010000040.1, forward strand.
TCGCGGCGACACCTGGACTGAACTCAATATTGGCTTGACGAATGTTCGAATCGTCGTTCTGGCGGTGAATGCCGCCGGGGACCTGTTTACCGGAACCGACGGTGGCGGCGTCTTCCGCTCCACCGATAATGGCAATACCTGGACAGCGGTCAATAGTGGTTTACCGACTTTCAATCGTCAGATCCGAGGTCTCGTGGTGAATGCTGCTGGGCACCTGTTTGTGGGGATGTTATTCTCGGGTGTGTATCGCTCCACCGATCACGGCAACGCCTGGACGGCCACCGGATTGAGGGATCGTTCCGTCATTTCTCTAACGATAAATCGCTCCGGCCATCTGTTTGCCGGGACGAGTCGCGGTGAAGTGTTCCGCTCCACTAATGATGGCGACGCCTGGACACAGATCAACACCAGCTTGCCACCCACCAGCGGTATTACCGGGCTATTTGTGAATTCGAGAGGTGATCTGTTTGCCGGAACGTTTGACGGCGATTTGTTCCGCTCCACCAATAACGGCGACGCCTGGACCCAAATCACGACCGGCTTGCCCCGCTTGGGCGTCTGGGCTCTGGAGGAGAACGCAGCGGGAGAACTGTTTGTCGGATTGGATGGCGGAACAGATGGCGGCGTGTTCCGCTCCACCGATAACGGCGACTCCTGGACTCCGGTTAACACTGGTTTAACGAATCCCCGAATCAATGCCCTGCTCGATGTCTCAGGCGATCTCTTCGCCGGGACCATTGGCAGCGGCGTCTTCCGCAGTGCCGAGTCAATCACGCCGTAGAAGAATTGGTGGGCAGTGTGGAGTCTTACACGGGGGAGCCCTCCGTGGGCCCCCGCCCTGCGGCGTGAGAAGCAACGAGCGCCTCGAATAAGGCCCTCGCCTCACATACGCCCACCTCACTGTTTCTCCCACTCGATCCGTTCGGCCACGGCGTCGATGGCCATCTCGATGGCCCACAGCTCGATGGGACCGGCCCCCCCGCATAATCGCTCATCGCCTTCTTCTCCGCATGCCAAGCGATAGACCCAGAATCAACGGGTTGGCAATGAAAGGGCTCGGATAGAAACCCGGGGTGAACGGATTGAATTGGTAGAGCAGCCAGGCCAGCAGGACCTCCTCCTGGTGGCTTAGGATCATGACGTTCTGGTTTAGCGCCTGCCCGGGAGGCTCAGATGGAGCGTGACTCAAATGCTCCGGTCAGGTCCTGTGTGATCGGCGATCGATGTGTTAAAATCATAGCCCATATTGTGTTGCACGTGGGACCATGATGACCAAGCTCTGGGGAGGACGATTCGCCGATGAGGCCGATGAACGGTTCGCTCGATTCAATGCCTCATTTCGCTTCGATCGTCGATTGTTCGAAGTCGATATCCGAGCGAGCCTGGCCTATGCCGAGGCACTCCGCGAAGCCGGCGTTCTCAGCCGTGACGAGGCCATGGCGATCGAACGAGGCTTGCAAACCATCCTCGACCGCGGGCGCCGAGAACCGGCATACCTCGAACAGGGCGTCCAGCGGGGCATCGAAGATGTTCACAGCTTCGTGGAAGCCGAACTGGTGAACCTCATCGGCGACGCCGGTCGCAAGCTCCACACCGGGCGGAGCCGCAATGATCAGGTGGCCACCGACCTGCGACTCTATCTGCGCGAGAGCATCGACGAGATTCAGGAGCTCATCAAAGCCCTGCAGCGAGCGCTGCTCGATCTGGCCGAGGCGCATCAGGATGTAGCCATGCCCGGTTATACGCATCTCCAACGAGCGCAACCAGTGCTCTGGCCACACTACCTGCTCGCCTACTTCGAAATGTTCGCCCGCGACCGGGCACGGCTTCGGGAGATTCGCGCTCGCGTCAACGTCCTCCCGTTAGGATCGGGTGCTTTGGCGGGAACCAATTATCCTATCGATCGGCAGCGATTGGCCGAGCGGTTGGGATTCGAGACCATCTCTGGAAACAGTCTGGACGCCGTGAGCGACCGGGATTTCGTCATCGAATTCATCGGCGCCGCCGCCCTCATCATGGTCCATCTCAGTCGATTGGCCGAGGATTTCATCATCTTCTCGACCTCCGAATTCGGCTTCATCGAACTCAGCGATCGGGTGGCCACCGGCTCTTCGCTCATGCCTCAGAAGAAGAATCCCGACGCGCTGGAACTCGTTCGCGGCAAGGCGGGACGCGTGTTCGGCCATCACCTGGCCATGTTGACGGTGATGAAGGGGTTGCCGCTCAGTTATAACAAGGACTTGCAGGAGGATAAAGAATCGCTCTTCGATACACGTGACACGCTCGTGGACTGCCTCTCGGTCATGACGGTCGTCCTCAAGAACACCCGCGTTCGCTCCGAGCGATTGATCGAGGCCGCCGCTCGCGGTGACCTCAATGCTACCGAACTGGCCGATTATCTGGTGGGCAAAGGGATGCCATTCCGCCAGGCACACGAGCTGGTCGGACGCCTCGTCCGTTATGGATTGGAGCGGGGCAAGAGGCTGGAGGAGTTCTCCCTGGAAGAATACCGTCAGTTCTCTCCCTTGTTCGAGTCCGACGTCTATGAGGCGCTCTCTCTGGACGCCGCTCTGGCCAGGAAAGCCGTGCCCGGGGGGACGGCGCCCGCACGGGTGGCCGAGGCGCTCGCGGCGGCCAGGCAGCGATTGTGACCGGCGGCATCGCCGATCTCCGCTTCGTTCCACGGCGAAGAATCCTGGATCATTCTCGGGTGATCATCGTCCCCGCGCCTCCCGCGGTGAAGATCTCTTGCAACAAGGCATTGCGCCGGGAACCGTTGATGATGTGGGCGCTGTGGACGCCGCGCTTCAATAACGAGACGATGGCCGTCAGTTTCGGAATCATGCCCGCGGCCACATGGTGCGACTGCATCAATTGTTCGGCCTCGCTCAGAGTGAGCGAAGAGATTTTGGTATCCGGATCGTTCACGTCTTGATAGAGACCATCCACGTTGGTCAACAGAATGAGTTTCTCCGCTCGGAGATGGACGGCGATCTCGGCGGCAATGGTGTCGGCGTTGATGTTGTACACGTTCCCCTCATCATCGGCGCCCAGCGAGGAGATGACCGGCACATATTCGTGCTGGAGCAGGAGCTGAAGGAGACGCGTGTCGATTTCGACGATATCCCCGACATGACCGAAGTCGATGACTTCTTCTCGTCCCGTCTCTCGATTGATGATCCTTTGGATCTCTCGGCGCCGCGCCCGCACGATGTTCCCATCCAATCCCGATAATCCCACCGTCGGAACGCCCAGTCGTCGGAGCACCGAGAGGATGTCGGTGTTGATCTTCCCGGCGAAGACCATCTTGGCGATCTCCAGCGTGTCGCTGTCGGTGATGCGACGGCCATTGACGATCTTCTGCTGAACGCCGAGCTTCTCGGCCAATTCGGTGAGTTGCTTGCCGCCGCCGTGCACGATGACCAGACGAAACCCGACCTGATGGCACAGGGCGATCTCTTCGGCCAGCGAGAGCATCGTCGATGAACTCTCGGTCACCTGACCGCTCAATTTGACGACGAACGTTTTTCCCTTGAAGCGCCGAATGTACGGGAGCGCTTCGCGGAGGAGATCCAGGTGTTCAGCATCCATCGGCGTAATATCTCAACCTCGACCTTGCGTTCCAGTTACGTCCGGGCGCAACCGTTCAGCCTCCCTCATGCGTAACGTCTCGACCCCCGGGCGCAGCGGGGAGCGGCATGAGAGTCTCTCTCCTTTCGCCCGCGGCGCCCTCGCTCGCCCTGTTACAGCAAGAGCGACAATAACGTCTTTTGAATGTGAAGACGATTGGCCGCCTGATCGATGACGATGGAGCGCGGGCCATCCAGGACCTCGTCGGTGACGACCACATTGCGTCGCACCGGCAGGCAGTGCATGAAATAGCCGTTGTGCGTCTTGGCCATCAATTGTTCGGTGATCATCCAGTGCCGGTATTGTTGGCGCAATTGGCGCTCTTCGTCCAATCGGCCATAGTACTTCAGGCTCCCCCAACTCTTGGCATAGACGATTTCGGCGCCACGGCATCCCTCTGCGAGATCGTGAACCAGGCGAACGTTTCCCTGATTTTGTTCGGCGTGGCGCTCCACTTCGGCCATCAGTTGGGGATCGAGTTCGTATTCCGGTGGGCAGGCGATGGTCAGATTCATCCCATACTGCGCCGCCGCCAGAGCGAACGAATTGGGCACCGACATGGGCAGTGATCGCGGGTGATATGTCCAGGCGAGCACCACCTTTCGCTGATCGACGGTCCCGAATTTCTCCCGGATGGTCATAATATCGGCCAACGCCTGCAGGGGGTGATGGGTCGCCGATTCCAGATTGATGATCGGCACGCTGCTGTGGCGCTCGAAAGCGCGCAGAATGACTTCGGCCCGATCTTCTTCATAATCGTTCATGCGCGGAAAACAGCGCACGCCGATGGCATGCACGTAGCCCGAGAGGACCCGCGCCGCTTCTTTGATGTGTTCGGCTTTGTCACCATCCATCACCACGCCATCGCGATATTCCAATGCCCACGTTCCCTGACCGACGTCCAGCACGACGGGCACGCCGCCTAGTTGCTGTACGGCGACGACCATGGACGTGCGCGTGCGCAGCGAAGGATTGAAGAAGATGAGCGCCACGCTCTTGCCGGCGAGCGGCAATCCCGGATCGATGAGCCCATGCTTATGTTGCATGGCCAGATCGAGGAGAGCCGAGAGTTCCGGCCGACTGAAATCCCCGGTGCTCAGAAAGGATCGCCCCTTCAAATTGGCCAGCAGTGGACTGGCCGCCTGTGAGAAATCGGTCATGCGTCTCATGGATTCTCCCGCTCTATGGTCTCCAACGCGTCGAGGAAATAATCGATCTCGGCGCGTTGGAGCGTCAATGGAGGTAAGAGGCGCAGCACGTGAGGATCGCTGGAGAGTCCGGTCAGAATCTTGTGTTCCAGCAATCGCCGCTGATAGGTGATCGCCGGTCGAGTGAACTCGATGCCCAGGAGGAAACCGAGCCCGCGCACCGCCCTGACTCCCGCCATGGCGCTCAGTCGGCGGCGCAAGTACGCGCTCTGCCGGCGCACGTTCTCCAGCAATCCCTCTTGTTCGATGACCTCAATGGTCGCTCGCAGCGCGGCGGCGGCCAGGGGACCACCACCAAACGTGCTGCCCAAATCGCCATATCCGATGCGTTCGGCCACCGCTTCGCTGAGGAGCACGGCGCCCATGGGGACGCCGCTGGCCATCCCTTTGGCCAGTGTGATCATGTCCGGGATGACCTCGTATCGCGGAGCGAAGAAGAAGTCTCCCGTGCGGCCGAAGCCGGTCTGCACCTCGTCGTAGATGAGCACGGCGTGGACCTCGTCGCAGAGTTGGCGCAAGCCCCGGTAGAATTCCGGCGGTGCCAGACGCACGCCGGCCATGCTTTGAATGGGTTCCAGGAGAACGCCGGCGATCGACCGATTCATGAGCTCGGCCACGGCCTCCAGATCCCCGAACGGAGCGAAATAGTGATGAGGCACCAGGGGACCGGCCGTCTCTCGATATCGACCGAGACCCGTCGCGCTGAGCGCGCCGATGGTGCGACCGTGAAAGCTCCCCTGGAACGAGATGATGCCCGGTCGCCCGGTGATGCGGCGCGCGATTTTGATGGCATTCTCGTTGGCCTCCGCTCCCGAGTTGACGAAGAAGACGCGCCTGAGGCCGGGAGGCGCCTTGGCGATGAGGCGCTCGGCGGCGGCGGCCCGCGCGCCATTATAAACGATGTTGGAATAAAAAATGAGCAGCTCAGCCTGTGCCTTCAGAGCAGCGACGACGCGAGGATGACAATGCCCGGTGATCGTCACCGCATGGCCACCGTAAAGATCGAGATACCGCTCGCCGTCAGACGTGTAGACCCAGACGTCCTGGCCCCACTCGATGGTGAGCGGCATCTTTTTGTACGTCTTCACCTGATAAGCGTCTTCCCGATCGGTGACATCCATCATGGGTGACTCCCCGGAAACACCAATCCCGTCTGTTCTTCGAGGCCGAACATGAGATTCAGGTTCTGAACGGCCTGACCGGCCGCTCCCTTCATCAGATTGTCAATGGCCACAAAGACGATCACATCCCGTCCATCCACCGCCCAGCCGATGTCGGCGAAATTGGTCTGCTTCACCCAATTGACATCGGGGGACCCTTCCACCAGCCGAACGAAGAAACAATCGGCGTAGAACTGCTCGAAGAGGTCTCTGAGCTCCTCCCAGACGAGCCGTCGGCCGAGCCGGCCATAGATGGTGGCGAAAATCCCTCGGACCATGGGCGCCGAGTGGGTTTGCAAAATGAGTCGTCCCGACCATTCCGGATTCACGGCGCGCAACGTTTGAACGATTTCGGGCCGGTGCTGATGGGCGAACGCCTTGTAAGCGAAGAAGCTGTTGGCCCGGCGAGGGTGATGAGTGTTCGCGGCCGGTTTGGCTCCCGAGCCCGATGACCCCGTCTTGGCATCGACGATGACCGGACCCTCGATAAGCCCGCGGGCGATGAGCGGCGCCGTGCCGAGCAGTGCCGCGGTGGCGAAACATCCCGGATTGGCGACGCGCCGCGCCCGGCGAATGCGCTCTCTGTTGATTTCAGTGAGTCCATAGACGAACTGCGATTGAAGATGAAACGAGGCGTGCCGCCGCCCATAGTATCGGGCGAACGTCTCGGCGTCCTGAAGGCGATAATCGCCCGCCAGATCGATGAGTTTCACGCCATCGGGGAGCTCGGGGACGAGCGCCATGCTCTCGCCATGAGGCAGCGCCAGGAACAGGCAGTCCAACTGGCCGAACTCCTCCGAGATCGTCGTCTCGGCGAATCGGAGATCGGTGAGATGGCGCAGATTGGGATGCACCTCATCGACGCGCCGTCCCGCCTGTTCGTGAGCCGTGACCAGCCGGAGATCGACCTGAGGATGAAATAACAAGATGCGCAGCAGTTCGCCGCCGCTGTATCCGGAACCGCCGATGATACCTACTTTGAGTTTTGCCATGCCGCGATCTTCTCTCGAACGAGTTGAAACAATCGCTCGCCGCCATTCAACGCGTTGGCCGCCGGAATGCCGAACTGGCGTTCAATGTACTCGATGCCCATCTGACTGTCGGTCGCCGATCCAGACATCACATCGATACCGATACCCATCTGCCGAAGGAGCTGAATCCCTCCCCAGGCGCCCACGAAATCGTTGGCGCAAAACACCAGTGCCGCGCAAGCGTTCATGATCTCTCGGTCGCGGAAGACCGAATCCACGTGATATCCGCCGAGAATGCCGTCGCCTAATTCCAGCACGATGAGATCAGGAGACACCTCGTTGAGCGAGGCGACAATCGTCTTGGCAATCGGCGTGATGTCTTCGATGCCCACCGTCGAGGGATAGCCGCAATCGAGAAAACTCAGCGTCTTGACGGCTCCGTGATCCTCCATATTGAGCGTGTCTCGGAGGCAGGCGATGCCGGAGAGTTTCCCGGCCGCGACGCGATACCCGTGACGGGTGAAGTGCTTGATGAGCTCGGTCGCCGCCTGCGTCTTGCCCGAATTCATGCACGTGCCGGCGACGAGCACCAGCGGAGCGCTCCCTTCCAAACGCGTCTTGCGGGGGATGGCTCCCTGAGCGACGTTGAGCGTCGTCCCGTCGCGGACGACCAGGCCGAGGAGTTCAACCTCGATCGGCCAGCCGAGCTCATGATGATGACCGGTGCATCGTCCAATGACGCCGCCCAGATTGAGGATGTGCAGGCGATCGCCCAGCCCTAACCTGGCGGGGACGTCGCCGACGAATCCCTTCAGCGCCCGCCGCCGCCCGAGCACGCCGACGACGATATCGTGAGGATTGAGGCGCGCCAGTCGGCCACTGGTGAGTTCCAGTTGATTATAGGTGGCGCTGTCGGTGAGCGTGCGCACGACGACGACATCGCCGATCTTCGGCTCGGCGGGCTCGGCGATGGTGACTTCTTCGCTGAGATTCAATCGCGCCGTCGCCGACGCAATCTTGTCGACGCGGATCAGTCGGGACGGCGTGAGAGGCGCTGTTGTGGAAGCGTCGCGAGTCAGGGCGTCAACTTTCATGCTGCACCACCTCCCACCGGTTGACCAATTCGCCGAGGAGCGGATGCCCCGCCATGGCCTGTAATCGCAGTCGGAGCGCGTTGAGTTTGATGAAGCCCTCGGCGTCGCGCTGATTGTACACCGCGTCGGCTTCGAAGGTCGCATATTCGGAGGAGTATAGCGAACGGGGCGCTCGACGTCCGACAACACGACAATTTCCCTTGTAGAGCTTGAGCCGCACCGTGCCCGTCACGTTCTTCTGCGTCTCTTCGATCATCGATCTGAGCACGGCGAATTCCGGCGAATGCCAGAACCCATAGTAGATGAGTTCGGAGATCTTCGTTCCCAGCGAGTCCCTCAGGTGCATGACCTCGCGGTCCAGAGTGATGGACTCCAGGGCCCGATGAGCCGCGTGCAGGATGGTGACGCCGGGCGTCTCATAGACGCCTCGTGATTTCATACCCACGAATCGATTCTCCACGAGGTCAACGCGACCGATGCCATGCTCGCCGCCGATGATGTTCAACGTCTGCAGGAGAGCCGCCGGTTCGAACGGCTGACCATCGATGCTCACCGGCACGCCGCGGTCGAACGCGATCTCCAAATAGGCCGGTTGATCGGGCGCTCTCTCCGGCGCCCTGGTGAGCGTGAAGATCTCCTCTGGTGGTTCCATCCAGGGATCTTCCAGAATCCCCCCTTCATAGCTGGCGTGCATGAGATTCCGGTCGATGGAGTAGGGTTTGTCCTTGCTCGCCGGGACGGGGATGCCGTGCGCCGCCGCATACTCGATGAGATCGGTGCGCGAGCGAAACGACCACTCGCGCCAGGGCGCAATGACGGTGATCGACGGTTCGAGCGCATAGTAGGTCAGTTCGAAACGCACCTGATCGTTCCCCTTTCCCGTAGCGCCGTGAGCCACAGCATCCGCTCCTTCGCGCCGGGCAATCTCGATCTGCTTCTTGGCGATGAGCGGTCGGGCCAACGAGGTGCCCATCAAATAACAACCTTCGTAGACGGCATTGGCCTTCACTGCCGTGAACACGTAATCGCGGACGAATTCCTCCTTGAGGTCTTCGATGTAAATCTTGGAAGCGCCCGTGCGCAGCGCCTTCTCTTCCAATCCTCTCAATTCATCGCCCTGTCCGATATCCGCCGTGAAGGCGATGATCTCGCAGCCGTACTCTTCCTTGAGCCATTTCAACATGACCGATGTGTCCAGTCCGCCAGAATAGGCGAGAACGATTTTCTTCGGATGTGGTTTCATCATCTCTCAACCCCTCGTGCTGATATTGAACAAAGCGAAGATCTGTTTCATCGCTCGGCCTTGCTCGGCGCGCCCTTTGACGGCGACAAACACCGTGTTGTCGCCGGCAATCGTGCCCACGATCTCGGGAATCTTGGCCTGGTCGATGCGTTCGGCGACCATCGAGGCCTGGCCCGATCCCGTCTTGACGACGATGAGATGATCGCCCGCCGTATCCAGATCGAGCACGTCAACCAGTGGCGATTCTCCCCGCCTCAACTGGGGGAGACGATAGACGCCTTTGATCTTCACCACGCCCAGTTCGGCCAAATCGCGCGACACGCTCGACTGAGTCGCCGTCAGTCCCAGCCGACGGAGTTCGTCCAGGAGCTGCTGCTGATTGGCCACCGGCTTGGCGCGGATGATGTCGATGATCCTGGATTGCCGCGTTTTCTTGGTCATCGAATGCATAATATGCAAAAATTCTGCATAAAATTGAAAAAGGCGCATTTTTATACAACAAATGATTGGGTTTGTCAACCCCGGTTCTGGCAGTGGATGCGCCGGACCTGGTGGCCGCTCTGGAAGTCTGGAAGACCGCGCGCTCCCGAGAGCGGCTGTCGCTCCGTCAACTCTTGACGGGCATTCACTTCGCGTGGTAGCGTTGTGTGTTGTTTGACAAGGTGAAAGTGAGCCCGGGGGAGCTGGGGCGAGCCCGGCTGAGAGGGCATCCGGAACCGATGCCGACCCCCACGACCTGATCTGGGTAATGCCAGCGCAGGGAGGCGGTTCGAGAAGGATTCGTGGAAGGCCGCCAGAGATCGCGCTGGCGGCCATTCTTTTTTCTGGAGGTGCTCCATGTCAGAAACAGCAGCCAGCCTGTCGGTCACATATCGGTTCCCCGCCAGTCGGAAGGTCTATGTTCGGGGATCTCGTCCGGACATTCGCGTTCCGTGGCGCGAGATTCAACTGACGCCCACGTCCGGTCGATTCGGCGATGAAGAGAATCCGCCACTTCGCGTCTACGATACCAGTGGCCCCTATACCGATCCCGAGGCGGAGATCGACGTGCGTCGCGGTCTCCCGCCGCTTCGTCGGTCCTGGATACTGGAGCGCGGCGATGTCGAAGAATATGAAGGACGAGGCGTCCATCCCCGGGATGATGGTCGGAAGGAGGGAGAGCCTGAAACGGCTGCTCCTCCTGGGTTGAAGCGGCGGCCATTACGGGCCAAGCCGGGGCGCGCCGTGACGCAGATGTATTATGCGCGTCGGGGGATCATCACGCCGGAGATGGAGTTTGTGGCCATTCGCGAAGGCGTCGATCCCGGATTCGTGCGCGAGGAGGTGGCCCGTGGCCGAGCGATCATTCCGGCCAACATCAATCATCCGGAGAGCGAACCGATGATCATCGGGCGGAACTTCCTGGTGAAAGTCAACGCCAATATTGGCAATTCGGCGGTTCGCTCGTCGATCGAGGAAGAGGTGGAGAAGATGATCTGGGCCATCCGCTGGGGAGCCGACACGGTGATGGACCTCTCCACGGGGAAGGACATTCACACCACCCGCGAATGGATCATTCGCAATTCGCCGGTGCCCGTGGGGACGGTGCCCATTTATCAAGCGCTGGAGAAAGTCGGCGGTCAGCCCGAGGAACTCACCTGGGAGATCTTCCGGGATACGCTCATCGAGCAAGCCGAGCAAGGCGTCGATTACTTCACCATTCATGCTGGCGTGCTGTTGCGGTATATTCCGCTCACCGCCAGGCGGGTCACGGGCATCGTCTCGCGGGGCGGTTCCATCCTGGCGGCCTGGTGTCTGGCGCACCACGAGGAGAACTTCCTCTACACGCACTTTGAGGAGATTTGCGAGATCATGCGGACGTATGACGTGGCTTTCTCACTGGGCGATGGGTTGCGGCCTGGATCTATCGCCGATGCCAACGATGAAGCGCAGATGGCCGAACTGGAGACGTTGGGGGAATTGACCGAGATCGCCTGGAAGCACGACGTGCAGGTGATGATCGAAGGGCCGGGTCACGTGCCCATGCACAAGATCAAAGAGAACGTGGACATCCAGATGCGAGTGTGCCACGAGGCTCCGTTTTACACGTTGGGGCCGCTCGTCACCGATATTGCTCCGGGGTATGATCACATCACCTCGGCCATTGGCGCGGCCATGATCGCCATGTATGGGACGGCGATGCTGTGTTACGTGACGCCGAAGGAGCACCTGGGATTGCCCAACAAGGAAGACGTCAAAGCGGGCGTCATCGCCTACAAGATCGCCGCTCATGCCGCCGATCTGGCCAAGGGGCATCCGACAGCGCGGAAGTGGGATGATGCGCTGTCGAAGGCGCGGTTCGAGTTTCGCTGGGAGGATCAGTTCAATCTCTCGCTCGATCCGGAGACGGCGCGCGCCTATCACGACGAGACGCTGCCCGGCGAGGGCGCCAAGGTGGCGCATTTCTGCTCGATGTGCGGGCCCAAGTTCTGTTCCATGCGCATCACTCAGGATGTGCGCGAGTACGCGGCCCGGAAGGGCATCGAGGCCGAGCGGGCGCTGGAGGCGGGATTGGAAGAGAAGGCGCGGGAATTTCGTCAAGGCGGCGGCAAGATTTACGTGCCGGTGTAGCCGGCGCGATGATGGCGGCCGGTAGTCGCCGACCCCAAGGGTTGCGCGAAGGCGGCGGAACGAGCAGCGTTGTGGCGCGAGATTGGGCTCTGACGTTACGTCCATTTTGCCGAGTCTTCTTCGGGCGCATGGAGCCATCCTCGCCATCCGAAAGAAGCAACGTCCCCGAGAGTGGGAAGACTGTCCGACATGCGTGCATAGACAGGCCTCCTCCACCCTTTAGAAGAAGTGACATCGTAGGATTCACTCCGTGAGGCCGAACTCCCCGGTGCGTCTCTTGACGTCTGACCGAAGGGAGGCGGCGCCACCATGAAGAAGCGTGTGGGCTGTCGGCTTGCGCTATATTCCCGGGGGAGATGGGCGATGTGGGCTATTGAGTCCTTTGAAATCTGTGGAGGCGGCGCCCGGATTCGAACCGGGGTATCGAGGTTTTGCAGACCTCCGCCTTACCACTTGGCTACGCCGCCTCGTTCACCTTTCTCGTCTCACATTGAAAATTATAATCGGCGAGGACCCAGATTTTCAACCACCCTTGATAGGTGGTCGGTCGGGACCCGAGTTCCGACTGTCTGTCCTCGCCGACTTCTTATGAGTGCGTGCTCTGGAGCGGGAGACGGGATTTGAACCCGCGACTTCAACCTTGGCAAGGTTGCACTCTACCGCTGAGTTACTCCCGCTCGCTTCACAATTCTAATTTAAATCCCTCCTCTGGATTTGTCAAGCAGGGCATCCGCTTATTGAGAGCGGTGGGCGTCACCTCATCGAGCCCATGCCCCAAGAGATCAGTGGCTGCTCATGGCGAGGGACGTAACGATCCCCGGAGGCCGGCTCCGGGGCTTTCACGGATGAGGCGAGTTCCAGTGGACGAGCTGATGAGCGTCAAGGGACCCCGGAGGCGAGCACCGGGGCCTGGGAAGCCCCGCGGCTGGTGGGCGGGGAGGCATCAGCTGACAGCTCGTCTGGACGCCTCATTGCACCTCCTCTGGGAGGCCCCACAGCTTGTCTGTGGGGAGGCGTCAGTTAGCAGCTAGTTCAGGCACTTCATTCCAAACACCATGAGGAAGCCCCGCGGCTGGTGGGCGGGGAGGAGTCAGGTGAGGAGCTCGTCTAGCCCGGAGGTCCATTCTTAACCTCAGGGGAGCCCCGCCGCTCGGTTGGCAAGGAGCAGTCAGTTGTGAGCTGGTTTCGCTTGACTCAGGGCGCCCGACTCCCGCCTGGTGGGTCCGTCTCGCGGCCTTGATTGCCATCCTTTCCGGCCGGCGAGTATGATTACCTTTCGGCCATGAATTCGTCGGACATCCTCATCACAGTGGGAAGAGAACATGCTGGACAGCGATTGGATCAGTTCATCGCCGCCCGAGTCGACCAACTGAGCCGCTCTCGCGTCAAGCAACTGATTTCCGACGGATGCATCCGTGTGAACGCCACGCGCGTCAAGCCGAGCTATAAGCTCAGGCCGGGCGATCGCATCGAAGGTTATCTTCCAACATCGCCATCCGCTCCTCCATTCTCGCCCGAGCCCATACCACTGGACATTCTCTTCGAGGACGAGGATCTCATCGTCATCAACAAACCGGCGGGGCTGATCGTTCATCCCGGAGCCGGGGCGCGCTCGGGGACGTTGGCCAACGCGCTGGCCTATCATTTTCAACGCCTCTCCGGGTTGTCGGGACCCACCCGCCCGGGCATCGTCCATCGATTGGATAAAGATACCTCCGGATTGATGATCGTGGCCAAACACGATCGCGCCCACCAGAAACTCGCTGTTCAGTGGCAACGGCGCACCGTCGAGAAGACCTACATCGGATTGGTCTACGGTCATCCCGCCCCCGAGCAGGGGAAGATCGAAGCCCCTATTGGGCGCCATCCCTTTCATCGAACCAAAATGGCCGTCCGACCAGAGGAGAAGGGACGTCCCGCCCTCACTCTCTACCGCGTGATCGAGCGGTTCCCCGACGCTGCCTTGCTCGAACTTCGCCTCAAGACGGGGCGCACGCACCAGATTCGCGTTCACCTGAGGTCCATTCATCATCCCATCGTCGGCGACCGCGTCTACGGAGCGGGGTATAAGACGAAGATGAGAGATCCCGTCGTGCGTCAGGCAATTGACCGACTCCATCGCCACTTCCTCCACGCCGCGGGCATTCGATTCCACCATCCGCGGACGGGGGATATTCTGGAGTTTCACGCTCCTCTTCCCGCTGAATTGGAGGAATTCTTGGCCCTTCTGCGCCGACGAGTGGGGAGCGAAACGTCACGTTGAATGCACCATCAGGCGTTGGATGGACGTAGCCGAGAATGTCTGTTCGTCGATCTCCACCAGAGCACCGCAGAGTCGCACATCTCCGGAAGAGGGCTCGAAGCGTTTGGGCAGGCCGCGGAGGAAGCGATCCAGGACGAGATCGCGTTTGACGCCGATGACGCCATCATAGGGTCCGGTCATTCCCAGATCGGTGATGTAGGCCGTTCCTTTGGGCAGAATCATCTCATCGGCCGTGGGCACGTGGGTGTGAGAGCCGAAGACGACGCTCACCCGACCGTCGAGATACCACCCCATGGCGATTTTCTCTGAAGTCGCTTCAGCGTGCATATCCACAATGATGATTTGCTCTTCTAGCTGATCGAGCAAATGATCGACCGTCCGGAAGGGACAGTCGTTGGGCGCCATGAAGATTCGTCCTTGCAGATTGATGACCGCCACTCGCTGTCCACCTCGCGTCGATCCCGACCAGAGGCCCCGTCCGGGGACGCCGGGAGCGTAATTGGCCGGTCTGAGCAGGCGCGGCTCGGAATCGATGATCTGGAAGATTTCCTTCTTGTCGAAAATGTGATTACCGGATGTGAGCACGTCGATGCCCGCCCCGAATAACTCTTCGGCCGTCTTGGGCGTCAGCCCGGCACCGGCGGCTGCGTTCTCACAATTACCCACGGTGAAGTCGATCTCCAATTCGGCTCTCAGACGGGGGACCATTTCCCGCACGATGCGGCGACCCGGTCTGCCTACAATGTCGCCAATCAGCAATATGCGCATCACGATGTGTACTAAAATGGGGCCTCCGCGCGAGCCGTGTGGCAGGCTTTGTTGAACCTGGACTCTTCCAGGTGGGTGGCCTAGCCCCTATCTTTTGGTGTCCCAGCGACCTTGCCGGGCATACCGCAATAGGTGTCTCCTGCATCGGCCTCCCTTTTCGTTGGCGTTGGCTCAAACATTGCCTCGCCATCACGGGCCCAGCAGAAGCCCCACGCTCTCTATATATTAGTACAGAGCTGGAGTTGGGTCAATGAGGTCGGCGAGTTTTCTCGATCCGTCATGGGGTGGGAGCGAAGGTTCCTCACCGTTCTGACGAGCCGTGGTCTCTGTCTTTGATGATAGGGTTGATCGGCGTCGGGATTTCGATGAGCGAGTGCCTTCTGGCGACTTACCGAACCGTTCGATTATTGTTCACGAGCATGAGTATGGGGCATCTCCGCCAAGCTCGGAGTCGGAGAGAGAGGGACATAACAAACGAGGAGTGACGTTCGACGATGAGTGGAATGTGCGTCCTGCTCAGGACGATGTCGGCTCATCCGATGTGGGAGCTTCGGGGGCCTCCGCTTCCTCCACCTTGTCGAGATGGAGGATCTGATCGATCATCTGGCTATACTCGGTCGCTTTTTGGGCCAGTTGGGCGTCCATTTGTTCGTAGCGTTTTTTCAACTGATGCAACTCGTCGGCAATATGGAGAGCGGCCAGGATCGCCACTTTCAACGAATCCACGGTGAGCGTCGCGGCGGCCACGTCTCGCATGCGACGATCGACAAACTCGGCCAGTTGGATAATATACTCGCTATCGCCATTACCCCGGATATTGTATGACTGGTTGTAGATCTCAACCTTGACGCTCTGTGGCGATCGCGCCTCCGATGGCGTCGACTCTGTTCGTTTCACTTCATCCACGTCGGCCACTCGGTCACCTCCTCACCGGCTGAGTCGTCTCTTGTTCGATCAGCGAGAGGGCGTCGAGCATCGCCTCGATCTTCAGTTTGATCGCGTCGCGTTCGCCCAGCAGGCGTTCGATCTGCACGGCCAGGCGATCCTTCTCGGCATAGGCTGCCCCTAACTCGCGTTTGAGCGAAGCCAGTTCTTTTTCCAGTTGCTCCTTCTCCTGCTTCAAGACCTTGAACTGCTCGATCGCCCGATAGATTTTGTCTTCCAGGTGTGAGAATTTCTCCAGTCCTGTCATTGCGACCACAGCCTTACCTCCCACTCGTGAAGTTGTTCTTATTGTACACCCAACGACGTGTTGAGACAATAATCAATTTTTCTCAGCGGCGAATTTCGGCACCGAATTGCTGTTCCAGAAGATCCATCACCCGCTCGACAATATGGTTGATCTCTTCATCGGTCAGGGTGCGATCCGGCGCTCGCAACCGCAGGCTGATCGACAGCGATCGCTTGTCCGGCGGCAGCGGTTTCCCCGCATAGACATCGAACAACTGAATAGCGGCGATCTCCGCGATACCCAAATCTTCAATCGCCGCCTCCACCTCTCCGTAACGGACGTGCTCGGGAACGATGAATGAGATGTCGCGGACCACTGTCGGATATTTGGAGAGCGGTTGATAACGTACTGGCTCTCCCTGCAGGGCCAACAACCGTTCCAGATTCAATTCGCCGATGAAGACCGGTTGCTTCAATTTGAGCTCAGCGGCGATGCGGGGATGAAGTTGGCCGAGAAGACCCAATGCATCGCCATTGACGAGCACTCTGGCGGCCTGGCCCGGATGGAGATAGGAGACGTCCGTCGCCACAAACTGAGATCCTCGGATGCGAAACTTCTCCAGCAGGCATTCCACTGCCGCCTTCAAGTGGAAGAACGAGAAGGGTTCCCGATAGTGTTTCCAGTCCCGCTCATTGACCAGGCCGGTGGCGACGAATCCCAGATGCTCCCGCTCCAGGGGGAGCTGATTCTCGCCTCGTTTGAAGAAACATTTCCCCACTTCGAACAATCGCACGCTGCGCACGCCGCGATTGAGATTGTGCGCGAGCGACTCCAACAGTCCGGGAAGGAGCGTCGTCCTCAGCACCGGACGGGTCTCATCAATGGGATTCATGAGAACTTCAGCCTGAGCGCCATCGGTGGCGAACAGCGACTGCACGCTATCGTTCACGAAACTGAACGTGATGGCTTCGTCGAAACCGAGCGCCATCATCACGTGCCGAACGTCGCGTCGGGATGATTCGCCGGGGAGATACTCTCCGGCGCCCGCCCAGGGCGGCAGCTCCACGGTGATCTTTTCGTATCCTACGTGCCGGGCCACTTCTTCGACCAGATCATCTTCGCCTTCGATATCAATTCGCCAAGACGGAGCGATGGCCGTGAGTTCATCCCGACCGGTCCTGTTCACCTCGAATCCCAACCCGCGCAAGATCCGTTCGGCCTCGTCCATGGGGACGTCCAGGCCGATGATCCGAACCAGCCGCTCGTGTCGCAGTCGGATCGGCTGATGGTCGAGGGGACGCGGATAGACGTCGATGGCTCCCTTCAACACGCGGCCGCCGGCGATCTCGGCGATGAGTCGAGCGATGCGATCGGCGGCCACGGGCGGCATGGCGTAATCCATACCCCGGCCGAAGTGATAGGAGGCATCGGTCTCCATCCCCAGGGCGCGAGCCGTGCGCCGCACCGTCTGAGGCTGGAAGTAGGCGCTCTCCAGGAGCACGTGTTTGGTGTCCGAGGAGATGCCCGTCTCTTCGCCGCCCATGATTCCGGCCAGCGCCACCGGTCGAGCCGCGTCGGCGATGACCAGCATGTCATCAGCGAGCGTCCTTTTTACGCCGTCGAGGGTCACTAGTCGCTCGCCGGCGCGCGCCCGCCGGACGACGATGCGGCGGCCAATGAGTTTCTCGTAATCGAAGGCGTGCGTCGGATGTCCCAGTTCGCGCAGCACGTAGTTGGTGATGTCGGTGATATTATTGATGCTTCGCTGTCCCAACGCTTCCAGGCGCTCGACGAGCCACGGCGGCGATGGTCCCACATGAACGTCCATGATCACGCGCGCCACATAACGCGGGCAGAGATCCGGCTCGTGAATCTCCACCGAGGTCACTCGGCTCGTCGGTTCATCATCTTCGGGCACCGCCGTCTCAGGATATTTTATCGGTCGTCCGGTGATGACGCTGATTTCGCGGGCGATCCCCAGATGGGAGAGAGCATCCGGTCGATTGGACGTCAAGTCGAACTCGAACAGATAATCATCGCCCGCCGGCTCGACGGTATCCACGGCCAGACCGATCATGGTGAGTTTCTCGGCCAACTCGCGGGGCGCGAGGTCGACATCGACCAACTCCCGAAGCCAGTTATAGCTGATGCTCATAAGCCGAATTGTTCCAGAAATCGGGTATCGTTCTCGTAGAGCAACCGGATATCATCGATGCCATAAATGAGCGCGGCCATGCGATCGATGCCCAGCCCGAAGGCGAATCCGGTGAACTCTTCCGGATCAATGCCGACGCCACGCAACACTTTGGGATGGACCATCCCGCACCCCCCGAGCTCGATCCAACCCGCTCCCTTACAGACGCGGCATCCCCGACCGAAGCAAAGGAAACAACTGTAGTCGACCTCCGCTCCCGGCTCCACGAACGGGAAGTAGCTCGGCCGAAATCGCGTCTTCACCTCTGGGCCGAACATGCGCCGGACGAATTCCTGTAACGTCCCCTTCAGATGACCCATGTGAATGTTCCGGTCGACGGTCAATCCCTCGACTTGATAGAACATCGGATTATGCGTCGGATCGGGAGTGTCGCGACGAAAGACTTTGCCCGGCGCGATGATGCGGAGTGGCGGGCGACGGCGCTCCATGGTCCGGATTTGCACGGTGGAGGTTTGCGTCCGAAGAGCGATGTCAGAACTCAAGTAGAGCGTGTCTTGCGCTTCGCGCGCCGGGTGTCCCGGGGGAATATTCAGGGCATCGAAGTTATAAAAGCTCGTCTCCACTTCCGGGCCGTCCTCCACGGTATACCCCATGGCCACGAAAATATCCTCAATCCGTTGACGCATGCGGGTGATCGGATGCGGGTGGCCAAATCGCGGTCGCAACCCCGGCAGGGTGATGTCCACTCGTTCTCGCTCGAGCTGTTCAGCTTGGACGCGGGCCTCCAGATCGGCGCGCAGCCGCTCCAACGATGATTCCACATAGGTTTTCAGCTCATTGACCGCCTGGCCAAAGGCCCGCCGCTCTTCCCGGGGGACGCGTCCGATCTGTTTGATGAGCGCGTGGACGAGTCCACTCTTGCGCCCCATGTACTTATCGCGCAGAGCGGAAAGGGCGGCGAGGTCTTTCACTCCAGCCAGGTCCGTCTGGAATTGTTTCTTCAGCGTCTCTACCTGTTCGGGCACAATGGTCTCCATAACGGATGATGACCCTCAGGCCGCCTGGTGCATCTTCAAGGCTTCCTTGGCCATATTGGCCAGTTCGGCGAAGGCCGCCTCATCGTTGACCGCCAGGTCGGCCAGCATCTTTCGATTCAGCCGCACATCGGCCAGCTTCAATCCGTGCATGAACTGACTGTAATTCAACCCGTTCAATCGCGCCGCCGCGTTGATACGAATGATCCACAGTCGCCGGAAATCGCGTTTCTTGCGTTTGCGCCCGATGTATGAGAAAGTCAGGGCGCGCTCCACCGCTTCTTTGGCGTACCGGTGGAGTCGGCCTTTAGCGCCCCAATAGCCTTTGGCCATGCGCAGGTATTTCTTACGGCGTCGCAGGCGACGATTACCGCGTTTAACTCGTGCCATGTCCCTTCCTCCTTCGTCTCAAAATCCGGAATGCGAGCATCGAGATTCCCGCGCGTTCGCCTCGCCCCTCCATCGCCGATCCATGGGCGATGAGGCGGTTCAAAGACGAACGGCGTCCTTCGTTCACTTCCTCCCATAGGGAAGCATCATCCGGACGCGATGCTCGTCGGTGGGATGCACGTAGACATCCTTATCCAGCGCGCGCTTCCGCTTGGGCGTTTTCTTGGTCAGGATATGGCGCGCGTGAGAGTGACCACGTTTGATTTTTCCCGTGGCCGTGAAACGAAATCGCTTATACGCGCCGCGATGTGTCTTTAATTTTGGCATCGTACTTCTCCTATCCGGTTTTCTTGGGAGCCAGGATGGCGACCAGATTGTATCCTTCCAGTTTGGGGCGATGTTCCACCACGCCCACTTCGGAGAGATCGGCGATCAATCGATCCAGTAATTGCCGACCCAGTTCCTTGTGGACGATCTCCCGTCCCCGGAAGCGGATGACCGCTTTCACCTTGTCGCCCTCCCTCAAGATGCGCTCGGCATTCTTCTTTTTGAACTCATAATCGTGCTCATCGGTGCGTGGCCGGAGTTTGATCTCCTTGACGGAGATCACGGTCTGTTTTTTGCGCGCCTCTTGAGCCTTTTTCTTCTGCTCGTAGAGGAACTTCCCGTAGTCGATGATGCGACAGACCGGTGGATTGGCCTGAGGGGCCACTTCCACCAGATCGAGGCCTTTGCGCTCGGCGTGGCGGAGCGCCTCTTTCAAAGGGACAATGCCAACCTGTTGTCCTTGTTCGTCGATGAGACGAACCTGATCGGCTCGGATCCGCTCATTGACCCGATACCGGTGGACCGGTTGGCGATCTCTCCGGCCTCTGCCTCGGAATGATCGTCTAGCGATACGTCACCTCTCCTTCGGGCCATCGGCCTGGCCCTGGTCTTGGAATTGAAGATCGAGCGCCCTCCGGCGAATGAGGGCGAGAGCCTGCTCGATGAATGCGTCCACCGGCATGGCGCCGATATCGCCTCGTTGACGTTGGCGCACCGAAACTTCCCCTCGTTCGACTTCTCGCGCGCCCACGATCAACATGAAGGGAATCTTCCGCAATTGAGCCTGACGGATCTTGGCGCCGATCTTGTCACTGCGCACGTCCGCTTCGGTCCGCAACCCCGCCCGTCGCAACTCGTCGGTGACCCGGAGCGCATAGTCTCTTTGTTTGTCGGTAATGGTCATGACGATGGCTTGCACCGGAGCCAACCAGAGGGGGAAAGCGCCGGCATAGTGTTCGATGAGAATGCCGAAAAATCGCTCCAGCGAACCCAACAAAGCGCGATGAATCATGATCGGGCGATGCGGTCGATTGTCGGCGCCGATGTACTCGAGCTCGAATCGCTCCGGCAACGTGAAATCGAGTTGAATGGTGCCTAACTGCCAGGGACGACCGATGGCGTCGACGACCTTGATGTCGATCTTGGGTCCATAAAATGCCGCCTCTCCCTCAATTCGTTCGTAGGACATGCCAAGCTCGTCGAGCGCCTCGGCCAGCGTCTTCTCCGCTCGTTCCCACAACGCGGGATCGCCCATGTACTTGGACGTCTCCCGAGGGTCGCGGACCGAGAGCTCGACTTCATATTCGTCGAAGCCAAATGTTCGATAGACCGTTTGGGCGAAGTCGACGCAACCGGTGATCTCCTGGCCGAGCGTCTCCGGTGTGCAAAAGATATGAGCATCATCTTGGGTGAAGCCGCGAACGCGCAACAACCCGTGCAGCACGCCGCTCCGCTCATAGCGATAGACGGTTCCGAATTCTGCCAGGCGAACGGGGAGATCGCGGTAACTTCGCGTCTTGGAGGCGTAAATGCCGATGTGGAAAGGGCAATTCATCGGTTTGAGTTGGTATTCCTCGTGCTCGTCCAGCTTCATCGTGGGATACATCGATTCCCGATAGTATCCGGCGTGGCCCGAGCGTTCCCACAAGCTGAATCGGGCGATGTGTGGCGTCACCACCAACCCATACCCCCGCTTGAGCAATTCCTCTTTGAGGAAGTCCTCCATCTCCTTCCGGATGATCCCCCCATTGGGATGCCAGAAGACGAGCCCCGGTCCATATTCCTCGCGAATACTGAACAGATCCAGCTCGGGACCCAATCGGCGATGATCGCGCTTTTCCGCCTCCTCGCGACGCTTGAGGAACTCGTTCAATTCCTCCTCGCTGAAGAAGGAGGTGCCGTAGATGCGTTGCATCTGGGGCCGGCCCTCCGTGCTCCGCCAGTAGGCGCCGGCGACGTTCAACAGCTTGAGCGCCTTGATACGCCCGGTGGAGGGAATATGAGGGCCGAGACAGAAATCGATCATATGATCGCCCAGCTTATAGCAACTGACCGTCTCCCCGCCTTTATCGCAGATGAGCTCCACCTTCAAATCATCGCCCATCTCCTTGAACAATTTGACGGCCTCATCGCGCGGCATTTCTATTCGCTGGTAGGGGAGATCTTTCTCGACCAGCTCGCGCATCTTCGCCTCGATGCGTTCCAGGTCTTCGGGGGTGAATCGCCCTCCATCTTTGCGCAGGAAATCGTAGAAGAATCCCTCCTCGGTGGGAGGACCGATACCTAACAGCGTATCGGGATAGAGTTCCAGTACCGCCGCCGCCAGCAGGTGAGCCGAGGAGTGACGGTACACTTCCAGAGCCTCTGGAGTGCCCGGCAGGACGGGCTCCACGGTCGCGCCATCGGGGACGCGAGCCGCCAGATCAACCAGTTTCCCGTTGATCTTGGCCACCAACGCCTGTCGGGCAATCTTCTCATCGACTCGAGCGATGGCCTGTTGAGCCGTCAGGGCACCATTGGACACCTCGACGGCCCCTCTACCTGGCAGTCGAACAATGATGCTCATGTTGTGATGTCCAGTCTTCTGTTCACTCAGGTAAGATTCTACGCAAGCGCCCGACCTCGCGTCTCAGGTCTCTCCAGCGGCCTCCAATGTCGATGATGGATCATGATGACCGATTGTCCCTCTCGACCCGCTCAAACCAACGGTCGGGTCTTATCCAGCTTGCGTAAAATGTCATGGTGTGAAGTAGATGGTAGGCGCGAGCGGATTTGAACCGCTGACCCCTTCCGCGTCAAGGAAGTGCTCTCCCCCTGAGCTACGCGCCTCCATCTTCTCCTTCAAAGGCATGAATGTACCAAAGAAAATCATCCCGTGTCAAGATGATTTACGGGGAGCGCCGGAGGGGCATCGCGGGCATAGCGCATCAGAGATCCCGGAGGCGAGTTTCGGAGTCTGGGCGGCCCCGCCGCTCGGTCGGCGGGGAGGACCCAGGTGCCAGCCAGTTCGAGCCGCTCTCCCTCTATCCCCGAGGACACCCCGCAGGCCCATAGAGAGCCGTCAGGCGCGCCCTCGGCTCCTCTCCGACCTTCATGGCGCCCATTGGGGTGAGGTCTAGGATTGCCGCTGCGCCTCACCCTTGACGCTCCCGCGGTGCTCCCCACTTCGGGTTAGCGTACCCATGTGCAAGACCAGGTATCGCCGCTCTCGGCGCTCGCGGAAACACGAAGCAGACGCCCGCACGCTCTTGGTCTCGCATGCCGCCGTTGTTTCCAGTTGTCCATTGTCGAAATGGCAAGACGAATGGGAGTTAAAATGACACATGCGTCACGATATAGCGAGCGATATGCTCGGCCACGGCCGCGATGGTCCAGGAGGGGTTCACAATCGTTGCGCAGGGGATGATGCTCCCATCGGCAATGAAGAGGTTGTCAAATGCGCCGGTGGTACTGAAGACCCGCCCGTTGCCATCTACAACTCCCCCGTCGTCTGAGGGATCGCGCCCCGGCCAGCGAGCCATTCGACAGGTGCCCAGAGGATGAACCGAGGCGAAGACACTGTGAGGATCGGCCGTCTCGGGCGCAAGCAGGCGCGTGCCTTCAGGGAGGTGAGCGGCGATCATTTTAATAGCCCGGTCATAGTCTTGAGCATGCGTTTGCGTAGGCGGGCTGATGCGAACGCGCTCGCCGTCAATCCACACGCGACCATCGCAGCCATCTTCTCCAACGAAAGCCACGGCCAGCGCGCGCACGGGATACTCATCGAGCAATCGTTTCTGGCGGATGCCATAAAGGCTCGGGTTCTTCCAGCGCGTGACTACGTAGAGAGGATTCGGCCCACCGACGTCCTCAAGGTGACCTTCTTCGGCCCACGCAGGATCGTGGAGTCGGACGAGGATCTTACCACCGATGCTCACCGGCGGCGCCCACAAATCTTCCATCACCCACCCTTCGGTTTCGGCCATCTCGCGCGTGATCCCGGAAATGACGCGCCCCTTGTACCCGTCCACGCTCGTGAGACCATCAAGGGTCCAGGTGCCGATTGGCGGGAGCAGCACACCAGCAACGGCATCTCCATTGCCGGAGAGGTGATACCCGACGTGGGGGCTCAGGCCGGGAAGGTCGCTTTGCAACAAGATGCGGGGCGTACCAATCGTCCCGGCAGCCACTACGACGACGCGCGCGGTGACCGAGGATTCAGGCCCGACGCTCCGAACACCTTCGATGAATACTCCCGTCTCACTCTCCCGATAGACAACCGTCCAGCGGCGCGCCATGGGATCATAAGCGAGGCGCGTCACCTGCTTATTGGGCCAGATCTCGGCTCCGGCCATCTGGGCCCGCAGCAGATAGTTCATGGTGAGATTTTGTTGAGCGCCGAAGACGCACCCGAAGTTGCAAAAACCACAGTTGCGACACGCGCCGATCACATCTTCGTCGATGACCCGGCCGTTATATACATCGCCCACACTATTGCGCACGGCCACGCGCGCCAACGAGAAGACACCCGGACCATACACTCGTTCTAATGCATATTTCAAGATCCGGTGACGCGGAATTTCGATCGTCGGGATGTGCGTGTAGATTTGATAGGGGTGGCCGTTGGCCCCTTCTACGATGTCATAGAGCGATGAGAGGTATTCGTGATTCCACGGGCGCTCCCGACCCTGAGCGTCTGTATACGTGGGCCAGCGACCATTGCGAAAGATGCGCCGGGGCGCGCGTTCAGAGACATTCGAGTAGACCACCGATGCTCCGCCCACAGCCGCCACATCACCAATGAAGGCGCGCTCACTCACGAAGTCCTCAAAAAGCGAATAGATGTAGCGGGGATCGAAGGCCTGCTCGAAGAATTTCTTCCCATGGAATCGCTTCGTCGAACCATCGGCGTGCCGGTACGCCATCGGGTCACCGAGTCGCTCCAATCCTCGATAATTACTTGGATGCCACCAATCGCCGCGTTCCAGAACGAGCACCGATTTATGAGCGAACGCCAGGCGTTGCGCCGTTACGGCACCGCCAAATCCCGAGCCGATGATGACCGCATCATAGTCTGCCATAGTCTCCTCCTATGGTGCCGCTTCGGGCGCCGTCCCCGGAACGAATTCCGGCGGGAGTGTGCCGGGCGCGATAGATGGGATGAGCCCGCCGAAAAGATCCAGATCCTCGTCTCGCAGATGCGGATTCTCCATTTCGGCCCAATTCCGAGTCGGATGGAATCCCCAGTTCGGTCCAGGATATCCGCGACGCCGGAGCCACATAAGGCCCGGCCGAGAGCTGTACAGCAGGAAACCGGCAAAGAGTCGCAGAAAGACGATCTCCGGCGCGGCCCCTTCGGCCCCTCCGAGCCGCAGACACTGCTCTTGTATGGGCGTGAGGTGTGGAGCTTCTCCCTCATCCTCACGGCGACTCACCAGCGCAACCATCCCAAGCTGTTTCTCATGACGGAGCGCCCAGAATCCTGGAGCGAAAGGAGCAAGGCATCGAGCGGCGATATCGAGCAGGTGTGCCGCCTTATTCAATTCGCCCTGGTTGGTGACCACGCTGAAATAGGGATCGGTCAGATGTTCATAAAATGTCTGGCCGTAAAGCTGCACATCGAGCGCTCCAGGCTCGTCGGGTTCCGTTCCCTGTGCACCTCGTCCCGGCAGCAGAACATTCGCCAGCGCCTCGAGCGTGCGTTGCGCATCCGATTGAGTCGATGGGAGAACCCATGTCACATCAAGCGGAGTGAGCACACTCAATCCGCCGAAACCGCTCAGCCATAGAAACGTCCGACGTGTCAGGCGACTGCTCATGTCTTCGTGAAGTGTGGCCCCTCGAGTCGGGCCCTCATCTCTCCATGAGTTGTGCTCTCCGCTCAAATGCGCTCATCGTAGAGCTTCTCATTCACCCGCGATGCGACGGGATTCGGCAAATCGCGCGCGACGAACTCTGGTAGTTTTCGCTCTTGGGGCACATATCGCCAAGCTTTGGTTATACACCGCAGCTCTCGTGACATCCAGGGGGCTCCTTTCTTCAGCGCGTGCAATCCTCCTGACTCGGGATGGTCGCACCTTGAGGCCCGGTCGCCTCGTTCATGTTCGCGAGGTGATCTCCTCGCCTGGGGGAGCCAGGGCTTCGACGAACGAGGTGAACTTCTTCTCAAAGCCAATGGGATTGCGGTTCGTGTGACCAGCGAGATGGAGAGCCGTTTGGCCATCCTCGTGCTTCTCGATGACCGCCCATACGCGCTCGTGCGAAAATACGAACACGGCGATCAAAGAGACACAGAGCAAGACGAATCCGAAATACACGGCATCCACTCCGGGATCGTACTGGACTTGGAGAACGTGATACAGGGGGGCGCGCGTGAACTCCTTCAGTGTGAAGCTGTATCCTCCGACCTGAAGCTTTTCGGCCATGTTCGTCTCGGTGCGAATGAACGTCATGATCTCCGGCGAGAAAGCGAATGTTCGTTGCCGTCGCCCATCGGGTCGGACGATCTCCAACTCGGCCGCTGGTCGTTTATAGTCGGTGCCCACCGACCGGGGCTGGCCATCGGCGAAACCGAAGTCGGAGTAGAACTTGACGAAGGTGATTCGTCCCAGACCGTCAACCTGGACCGGCTTGTTGCGAACCAGCGTGAGTTCGCGTTGACCTCCTTGAGGCAGGCCGACTTCGACGACAATGTCGCTCGCTTCGCCCGCCTGCGGGGAGAAACTGGCTTGGAAGAATCGATATCCCTCATAATCGACCGGGTGATTCAGGTAGACGGTGGCCTCCACCGCGTCATCGCCTTTGACGAATTTGACGTCAGTGTACCAGTTGTCGAAATTGCCCTGAGCCAGTGGTCCATCGGGATCGCGCAGATCGACGCGAATGTTGGTGCATACGACCGTGAAAGGGAGTGGTTGCATGCGGTCGGGAATGCCCAGTACCGGAGCGCCAGAGATGCGGATGGCATTGGCCGTCTCGCCGGGAGCCAGAGGCATGATGCCTTCATACCCCCAACGGCTACCGACGAACGCGCCGGCCAGAATGACCAGTACGGCGATGTGCACGATGAAGACGACGAAGCGATTCCACACGCCTCTCTCAGCAAAGACCGTGGTGTACGGGCCGTTGATAGTGACCGTGGGGCGCCAGCGAAACGCGCGCATGACCTCCGTCAGCCGATCGACAAGACCGTCGTCATGAGGCAAGCGGAATGAGCGGTGAACGGGTTGTGTTCGCAGGAATCCGGGCGTCGCTCTCAATTTCGGCTGAGCCACATATCGCCAGGCTTTGGGGAACAGGTCGATGGAAACGAGGATTAGATTCAAACTGAACAGGATCAACAGGGCGTTGAACCACCACGTGTGGAAGAGGTCGAACAGGCCCAACATGTGGTAAAGTTGACGCTGGGCCGGCGTCAATGAGGCGTAGTATTTCTCGAAGCCATCGACGTTATACTGAATGATGATCGTGCCCAGAATGGAAAAGAAAATGAGAAGGAGCATCAACGTGATGCCCAGTTTCACCGAACTGAGGAAACTCAAGGCGCGATCGATGAAGCCGATGGAGGACTGAGAGCGCTCGACCTGTTCAGCATTAGCCGTGACGCGGGCTTCACTTTCTGCCATAGTGGTCTATTCCCCCAATCTGAATGTGTAATCATAGGCCCTGGATGAAGACGCTGTCAATTAACGAGCAACGATCACCGAAGGGCCCAAGATCCGATCTCGCTCATCTGTTCACCCTCGCCGGTGAGTCGCCTCCATCGGCGACCTATCCGGAATGAAAAGGATATGCAATGAGCATGCCAGAGCGCGCTCAACCCACCCGGCCCCTGGCCACTCGTTGCACGGGAAGCAGTTATGCGGCGCGTCGAGGATGAACGACGACCCTGGAAGGCGGCTCCTCGTCGAGGGAGTGTGGGATTTGACGCACCAGTGGGGGAAAATGCGCTCAGACTCGGCTTCCCCTTCGGCAGTTCTTCCCGTCCGGACTCGACAAATGAGGAGGAATGTGGTTTCCTACAGATCGCATGACGAAAGGGTTGGCCAGGTGGTTGGATCTGTTCGTCTTCTCCACGTTCACCCATCGGAAGCTGAAGATGTCGCGCCGGAAGCCTGATCGCCGGAAACTCCAGCCGTATCTTCATCCCCGCTTGCTGAGCGATCCGGAGTCGTTTTATACCAAGCCAGAGGCCATCCCACCCATCTCGGAATCGCTGTCTCCGGTGAAACGGCGGCGGCGCTATGAGGTCTTCGATTTTCACTTCCCCAGCGCCATCGCGTCGTCTCACCCGGAATTGAATACCGTATATGGGCGATACTTCAAAACGAGGATGGGGGAGCCGGCGCCCACAGTCATCGTTCTTCATGGATGGCTGGCGTTCAATTACGTCTGGTACACGAGCATTTGCCAGAAGCTGGCCCGGATGGGCACGAGTAGCCTCATCATTCAACTCCCTTATCATATGCAGCGGCGACTTCGGACCGCCCGATATAGCGGGGAGTGGGCCATCAGCGGCGACATGGCGCAAAGTATCGAGATGATCCGACAGTCGGTCGCCGATACCCGGAGCGTGATCAATTGGCTGACGGCGCAATCGACGGCCCCCATTGGACTCTGGGGGGTGAGCCTGGGAGGATGGATTGGCGCTCTCCTGGTGGCCGTAGAATCGCGACTCGATTTCGCCGTCTTGATGACGCCGGCGGTGCGACCGGATGACGTCATGTGGTTCTCCAGGCTCTGTCCGCCGTTGCGAGAGGTCATCGCCTCGGCGGGTTTCACCTATGACGAGGTCGCGGCGATCTTGCGGGTGGTGACGCCCAAATATTTCTCGCCTCGATTATCGCCAGAACGACTCCTCCTCATTCAGGCAGAAGTAGACCAGGCCGTTCGACCCCACACCATCGAGGAACTCTGGCGAGCGTGGAATCATCCGCGTCTCCGCCGCTACCCTCACGGTCATATCAGCGTCATCATTTCGCTTCGCGCCCTGAGGGATACGTTCGCCTTCATCAAGGAGATGGCGACAGTGACTTCGGGCGTCCTGGCCCCTTCCCGTCAGTGG
>JALSQX010000041.1 GCA_026985075.1 Blastocatellia bacterium
CTCTCGACGTGTACGGTCGCAATCCTCTCTGAAGCGAGTCCTGAATTCCCACGAATCCCCAAGGCCACGGGGTGATGAGGGAGGGAAAAGTCGCAATCCTCTCTGAAGCGAGTCCTGAATTCCCACCGTCGCTTTGCTGACCGCCCTTACAGGGTGGGAGAGCGAAGGTCGCAATCCTCTCTGAAGCGAGTCCTGAATTCCCACGAGACGCGGCTCACCGTTCGGTGGAGCCGTACAGGGCGGGTCGCAATCCTCTCTGAAGCGAGTCCTGAATTCCCACCTTCCGATAATGCTCTTTCGTCGAAGTCCTACGTTCGGTCGCAATCCTCTCTGAAGCGAGTCCTGAATTCCCACCAAATTCCCCTAGCTCTCTAGAGAGCTAGGGGATTCTTAAGTCGCAATCCTCTCTGAAGCGAGTCCTGAATTCCCACATATGCGCCGGAGCTCCGTGAATTATACAACTAGTAGGCACGTCGCAATCCTCTCTGAAGCGAGTCCTGAATTCCCACGGCAATCGTCTCTCTGCTTGCCACCCTGCAAGGGTGGGGTCGCAATCCTCTCTGAAGCGAGTCCTGAATTCCCACAGGATAATTGAGAACCCGTCCCTCTCAATCAGGGAGTCGCAATCCTCTCTGAAGCGAGTCCTGAATTCCCACTCGAAGTCGATCCGCAGCTTGCCGCCGTGCTCGGCGACGGGTCGCAATCCTCTCTGAAGCGAGTCCTGAATTCCCACGGTATGGTCTTGGGCCCGAAGCCGAATCTTGACGATTCGGGTCGCAATCCTCTCTGAAGCGAGTCCTGAATTCCCACCCTAATCTAATCCCCCCACCGATGACGAATCGGTGGGTCGCAATCCTCTCTGAAGCGAGTCCTGAATTCCCACCCGCAGCGTTTCGCACACGGTCGGGTGCCGTCCTCGCCGTGTCGCAATCCTCTCTGAAGCGAGTCCTGAATTCCCACCGGGGAAGCCGGGAATGGCCGCCATTCCTATTCTGGTCGCAATCCTCTCTGAAGCGAGTCCTGAATTCCCACGTATCAGACGATAAACGGCGTTCCATTTCATGTATTGCCGGTCGCAATCCTCTCTGAAGCGAGTCCTGAATTCCCACACGAAAAACCACAATTATTCGAGAATTAGCGCGTCATGTCGCAATCCTCTCTGAAGCGAGTCCTGAATTCCCACAGTGTGGTCATTTTTGTGGCTACCATACGACAGAGAAAGTCGCAATCCTCTCTGAAGCGAGTCCTGAATTCCCACCAGTCTGCAACGATGGCAGCACGAGGGCCGCTTGACGGTCGCAATCCTCTCTGAAGCGAGTCCTGAATTCCCACACGGTTTAGGATTGTTTTTACGAGGATTGAGGAGAATTTTGTCGCAATCCTCTCTGAAGCGAGTCCTGAATTCCCACGGAAGGATCAACAAGCCGGTCCAATGGAGGAAATCGGTCGCAATCCTCTCTGAAGCGAGTCCTGAATTCCCACCTATCCTTGGACCAAAGCCTTCGCTCGACTCGGGCGAAGATGTCGCAATCCTCTCTGAAGCGAGTCCTGAATTCCCACATGCTGCAAAAATGGGAGCGCGAAGGCCGCTTGGACGCGGGTCGCAATCCTCTCTGAAGCGAGTCCTGAATTCCCACATCGAACGCTTGGACGGCTTGCCCGAGGACGAAAGGGCAGGTCGCAATCCTCTCTGAAGCGAGTCCTGAATTCCCACCAAAGTCTTGTCCACGATTGAGGAGATCGAGGAGGTAGGCGTCGCAATCCTCTCTGAAGCGAGTCCTGAATTCCCACCCGATCTTGAAGATCGGCTCCAGAACATTCTGGCCGATCGTCGCAATCCTCTCTGAAGCGAGTCCTGAATTCCCACGATAACCTCAAAGGTTTGCAACTTTGCATCTTTTTCTGTCGCAATCCTCTCTGAAGCGAGTCCTGAATTCCCACACGTTCGCTCGAACGCGAACGTTAAGCGCATTATCGAGGGTCGCAATCCTCTCTGAAGCGAGTCCTGAATTCCCACTTTGAATGACCTTCAAGACAGACTTCAGAACATCTTGGCGTCGCAATCCTCTCTGAAGCGAGTCCTGAATTCCCACGCTAGGGGATTTTTAATTTTTTGCAATCTTGCAAAAACCGTCGCAATCCTCTCTGAAGCGAGTCCTGAATTCCCACTCTTGGAGCAGGCCAACAAGCAGAGAGCAATAGCCGGGAAGTCGCAATCCTCTCTGAAGCGAGTCCTGAATTCCCACTCTCCCAAGCTGAACAACTTCCATGGCCAGAGGGTATGGTCGCAATCCTCTCTGAAGCGAGTCCTGAATTCCCACTGTCGAGTCTCTTCTTACCGCTCTGATGCGATGGGAAAACGAAGTCGCAATCCTCTCTGAAGCGAGTCCTGAATTCCCACGAGATGCAAGGGCGAGGTCGCTTCTTCGTCCATTCGGCTCCGTCGCAATCCTCTCTGAAGCGAGTCCTGAATTCCCACGCAAGGGGCGGTATTGGGGGCGAAGCCTAGGAGTTTAGATGTCGCAATCCTCTCTGAAGCGAGTCCTGAATTCCCACTGGAGTCACCGTCGTTGCCCATATGGACTCCTCAGTTACCGTCGCAATCCTCTCTGAAGCGAGTCCTGAATTCCCACTGGGGGAGCCGAACGGCTCCCCCGGACCCGAGCTAAGGCGGTCGCAATCCTCTCTGAAGCGAGTCCTGAATTCCCACTGTCGAGTCTCTTCTTACCGCTCTGATGCGATGGGAAAACGAAGTCGCAATCCTCTCTGAAGCGAGTCCTGAATTCCCACGCAGGCGTTGCAGAATTGGGAAAACGAAGGTCGACTCACGTGTCGCAATCCTCTCTGAAGCGAGTCCTGAATTCCCACACTCTATAACTAGGCAAGTAGGGGGGAGCCTTCGGCTCCGTCGCAATCCTCTCTGAAGCGAGTCCTGAATTCCCACGGTACGGAAATGACACAGGAAGAATTGAAGGAGCGGTTAGAGTCGCAATCCTCTCTGAAGCGAGTCCTGAATTCCCACTGAAAAAGAGGTGTTTGGGCATAGTTTACACAAGGATACGTCGCAATCCTCTCTGAAGCGAGTCCTGAATTCCCACACAAAAAGTAACAACGTATGAGAATATGAGAATTAGAGGTCGCAATCCTCTCTGAAGCGAGTCCTGAATTCCCACGGATGAGGCGTAAGATCAAAGCTCCTATTCCGCGAGGTCGCAATCCTCTCTGAAGCGAGTCCTGAATTCCCACGAACCCATTGGCGCAATATCCCACACAGGAGAACAAGCTATGGGTCGCAATCCTCTCTGAAGCGAGTCCTGAATTCCCACGCAAAATCAACAAGAGCGCGCTAGCCGATTTTGTTGGGTCGCAATCCTCTCTGAAGCGAGTCCTGAATTCCCACGGTGGCCGGGTATATCATGGAACATTTATGCCAAATCTGTCGCAATCCTCTCTGAAGCGAGTCCTGAATTCCCACTCCAAAAGCCATATAGCTCTCACCTCCTTTGTCGATTTTCGTCGCAATCCTCTCTGAAGCGAGTCCTGAATTCCCACCAACCTCATTTTATTATTCTCTCAGGTTTTTAGGACTGAGCGTCGCAATCCTCTCTGAAGCGAGTCCTGAATTCCCACTCTCTCTTCCCTTCCCTCATCCTACCACTATCTTACGTCGCAATCCTCTCTGAAGCGAGTCCTGAATTCCCACTATAACGAACAGTTTTGGATAAACATACCACAACACGAGTCGCAATCCTCTCTGAAGCGAGTCCTGAATTCCCACGCCATGTCAACGGCGACAGCTAATACTACTGCCATCGTGGGTCGCAATCCTCTCTGAAGCGAGTCCTGAATTCCCACGCAAGGAATGATTCTTGGACCGAAACCCCGCTCAGTGGGTCGCAATCCTCTCTGAAGCGAGTCCTGAATTCCCACATGGCGAACATCGAATATGATTATGATGAAGCCCGTCGGTCGCAATCCTCTCTGAAGCGAGTCCTGAATTCCCACGGTGCGGTCGTTGTATGCCCCCGAGCTGAAGGCGATGTGTCGCAATCCTCTCTGAAGCGAGTCCTGAATTCCCACGAGCAGTCTTGGGTGCGAAGCCCAAGAGCCTAGATGAGCGCGTCGCAATCCTCTCTGAAGCGAGTCCTGAATTCCCACGTCCTTTGTCTTCCAACTCATCGTTGGGGTGGTTCGGTCGCAATCCTCTCTGAAGCGAGTCCTGAATTCCCACCCTCAACGCGTCCTTTGTCTTCCAACTCATCGTTGGGGTGGTCGCAATCCTCTCTGAAGCGAGTCCTGAATTCCCACAAACTTGATATGCCAATCTTTGCCTACTGCTGTAGGTGTGGGTCGCAATCCTCTCTGAAGCGAGTCCTGAATTCCCACGCGCATGGGCGTTGTCCCGCACAACTTGCAAGTTGTGCGGGTCGCAATCCTCTCTGAAGCGAGTCCTGAATTCCCACGCGAGGCTCGACACGCTGCCCGAAGACGAAAGGGCAGGTCGCAATCCTCTCTGAAGCGAGTCCTGAATTCCCACATGAAAAAATGACGAGGGAAGAGCTTAAGGACAGATTGGCAGGTCGCAATCCTCTCTGAAGCGAGTCCTGAATTCCCACTCTTACCCCATCAAGATCAAGGAAACCCCATCATCCGGGGTGTCGCAATCCTCTCTGAAGCGAGTCCTGAATTCCCACACGTTTTGGTACGATGGGAAAGCGAGGGACGATTGACGGTCGCAATCCTCTCTGAAGCGAGTCCTGAATTCCCACGAAACGGCTTGCCGAATTGCCACCAGATGAGCGGGCAGCGGTTGGTCGCAATCCTCTCTGAAGCGAGTCCTGAATTCCCACCGATATGGAGTTTTTCCCTGAGCGAAGTGAAAATCTCAAGTCGCAATCCTCTCTGAAGCGAGTCCTGAATTCCCACGGGAGGCCGAGGGGAGACTGACAGCGCAGTTTGTCTTCCAGTGTCGCAATCCTCTCTGAAGCGAGTCCTGAATTCCCACTGAAAGGGGGACAACCATGACACAGGAAGAATTGAGGGAGTCGCAATCCTCTCTGAAGCGAGTCCTGAATTCCCACAGCCTAGACGAATCCGAAGACGCCGTGGTGATGTACTTTGCGTCGCAATCCTCTCTGAAGCGAGTCCTGAATTCCCACTAATTTTTATCCCGGCTCCCGCCCCGGTGCCCGCCGGGTGCGGTCGCAATCCTCTCTGAAGCGAGTCCTGAATTCCCACACGATTGAAGAGCTGAATGAGAGACTTGAATCTCTTCCCGAGGGTCGCAATCCTCTCTGAAGCGAGTCCTGAATTCCCACCGGAGAAACTCGACGAGATCGCGTCGAGGAGATCCTCAGTCGCAATCCTCTCTGAAGCGAGTCCTGAATTCCCACGATTATAAGAGAGTTACTCGTTCAAGGCGCCGTCTTAGGGTCGCAATCCTCTCTGAAGCGAGTCCTGAATTCCCACGGATGTCGGCCTTGGTGCACCACCTGCCAAGGCCGCGGTCCTGTCGCAATCCTCTCTGAAGCGAGTCCTGAATTCCCACGAGACTTTCAACATCACCGTGCTCGCCGACGGCGAGCTGGTCGCAATCCTCTCTGAAGCGAGTCCTGAATTCCCACAGAAGCGCTTGGTCGATAGGTACGTTCGCAATTTCTGCGTCGCAATCCTCTCTGAAGCGAGTCCTGAATTCCCACGGTTTTTGGGAGATAACGCCGTCATCGGTGTTTCTCCCGGTCGCAATCCTCTCTGAAGCGAGTCCTGAATTCCCACGAGCACCCCAAGGCATCCGTACTCTTCCTCCCCTTGGCGTCGCAATCCTCTCTGAAGCGAGTCCTGAATTCCCACCCCATGGCGTGAGAAATCTGTACGCGCCCGAGTTGAAGGTCGCAATCCTCTCTGAAGCGAGTCCTGAATTCCCACAGTTGAAGCAACGCATCGAGATGCTGCCCGATGACGAGAGGGTCGCAATCCTCTCTGAAGCGAGTCCTGAATTCCCACATATGACGAAGGACGAGTTGAAGCAACGCATCGAGATGCTGGTCGCAATCCTCTCTGAAGCGAGTCCTGAATTCCCACGCTTCGGCAACCTCGAGGGGATGTGGGATAAAATCGCGGGGTCGCAATCCTCTCTGAAGCGAGTCCTGAATTCCCACGAACGCCTGGGGATCAAGTGGCGGCAGATCTACCGCTACATGTCGCAATCCTCTCTGAAGCGAGTCCTGAATTCCCACCTTCGTCGAGGTCGGGCGCCGCCGTCGTGCCGTAGCCGTCGCAATCCTCTCTGAAGCGAGTCCTGAATTCCCACGAACGCCTTCATCGACTCGTATCCGAAGGGTATAATACGGGTCGCAATCCTCTCTGAAGCGAGTCCTGAATTCCCACCCGTTCGCGACGTCGATCCCCACGTAGCGTCCCTGCTTCAGTCGCAATCCTCTCTGAAGCGAGTCCTGAATTCCCACTCATCGTCCAGAAGTCCGTTTACGCGAAGTATTCTGGGTCGCAATCCTCTCTGAAGCGAGTCCTGAATTCCCACCCTTGAGGCGTTGCCAAACGACGAAAGGGCGGCAATCGTCTCTGTCGCAATCCTCTCTGAAGCGAGTCCTGAATTCCCACAGGCCGCGGAGTCTCGACGATGGTCCAGATGCCATAGGTCGCAATCCTCTCTGAAGCGAGTCCTGAATTCCCACTGAAAGCACGATTCAAGCAGCTTCCGCAAGACGAACAATCGGCTAGTCGCAATCCTCTCTGAAGCGAGTCCTGAATTCCCACCACCTCCTTTTGGATTTTACGCCTTCAATTATACTCAACGGTCGCAATCCTCTCTGAAGCGAGTCCTGAATTCCCACGAACATAAACTGACAGCAAGCTTTGTGTTCGATTTCGTGATAGTCGCAATCCTCTCTGAAGCGAGTCCTGAATTCCCACGCTGTCGTTATTGACCGTACTTCAAAATATGGAGTACGAACATAAGTCGCAATCCTCTCTGAAGCGAGTCCTGAATTCCCACCCCATGCTGTGGCCAGGCGTGGAGCGAGCCCAGACCCGCGGTCGCAATCCTCTCTGAAGCGAGTCCTGAATTCCCACGGTTTGGGGGAGCAGAAGACTCCCCCATTTTTTTTGCCTGTCGCAATCCTCTCTGAAGCGAGTCCTGAATTCCCACAACTGATTAGCTTCCGCGATTCCGATTCTGGTTTGGGGGAGGTCGCAATCCTCTCTGAAGCGAGTCCTGAATTCCCACGCAAGAACTTCTCACCTCTCAAAGAGCCCAGTCCACGGTCGCAATCCTCTCTGAAGCGAGTCCTGAATTCCCACCCTGCAATATTCAATCTCCAAATCACGTTTACATTCAAGTCGCAATCCTCTCTGAAGCGAGTCCTGAATTCCCACTGAGAGAATTAACATCATCTATCATTACAAGACGTGTACGTCGCAATCCTCTCTGAAGCGAGTCCTGAATTCCCACAAAAAGATTAGGACTATCACCAGCAACGGAATTTGATTGTCGCAATCCTCTCTGAAGCGAGTCCTGAATTCCCACCGGAATCTCTATGCGCCGGAGCTGAAGGAATTGTACAACTGTCGCAATCCTCTCTGAAGCGAGTCCTGAATTCCCACACAGGAGGCAACTACTATGGCGAAGACGAAGCAAAAGGTCGCAATCCTCTCTGAAGCGAGTCCTGAATTCCCACCTTTTGCTCACGGCGTTGGTGCTATTTCTATTCATAGCACGTCGCAATCCTCTCTGAAGCGAGTCCTGAATTCCCACTCTTTCAGTTTGTGGTCGGTATCGTTTACGCCTTGTTACGGTCGCAATCCTCTCTGAAGCGAGTCCTGAATTCCCACAGACGGGAGGTAGCTATGACCAAAGACGAATTGCAACAGGTCGCAATCCTCTCTGAAGCGAGTCCTGAATTCCCACATACCTCCGAGCTGAGTCTCTAAAATCAATCGCTTAGCGCCAGCCTGTGATACCCTACCCGAGGCGATCAAATTTCTCCTTGACAAACCCATGCCTCTTCCATCAGCTATCCTCTTCATCTCACTGAAAAACATCAGGTTATCCATTCTGTGATAACCTCCGCCAATATTCATACCTCATCATCAGGAAAAATGCAAGGATGAAATGAATGAGTCGGCGACCGGGAGAAGCGTTCGACCAACCTGTGGGAACAATTCCACCTGGTCGAAGGCGTCGAGCCTCGGCGAGTTCTTCGGCCAACACATCCTGCGGCAAATCCACCTGTTTGAGGGCGCCGAGTCAACAGCGGAGAGGAAGACCAATCCGGTTCCGGCGCATGATACCCCATGCACACACCTCGTCCGCGACGTCGCACCAGATGCCATCCAGCGCGACGCATTCTCGACAGGGCAACTCGCGGGCGACCGTCCCCGCTCTCCCCAGCCCCGACCACGGGCGGCACCCGCTCCCGATGAGCAGCCGGATGGGCGAGTCCGCATATGCCAGTCACAGAGTGCACCAATCGGCACGCTCGATCGTGTCGCGCCATGATGAGCAGCCGGATGGGCGAGTCCGTACATACCAGACTCTTCTCGGCTGGAGGTGGCAGGCTGTCTCGCTGACCGGTTGAGCACCTCAACTCTACTCTCATCCCATCGCATGGATTCCGGCGCACGATCAAAGAATGAACACGTCCTCGTCCTGAGTCACTTCGCCGCGACCTTCGAGTCGGATCTCATCCAGACAGGCGTTGCACAGTCGGTAGGAACGAATAGAATCCGTCGCCGGATCGATCAACGAGCGCAGTCGTTTGATGAGCACGTCGAACTGATCCTCGGTCAACAAGCACTCGAACACACTGTACTGGACCCGGGTGCCGAAGCCCTCCAGCGTCTTGGCCACCTGCATCCGGCGCTTATCATCCACGATGTCATAGCTGATGACGTAAAACATGATCCTCTTAATCGGCATAGAGACCTCGTCGATTCGGGAATCGGGCCGGCTCGGGAATGGCTCCCGCGTTCGCGGCCACCGGCGAGATTCCTGCTCGCTTTTTTATGTCCTCGCGGTCACCGTGCTTCGCCTTCTCACCGCGTTGACTCTTTGGCCCCAGAACGAGTGATCCGCCGGCCGCATCGCGCCTCAGCGCCCACTCCCGTTCAATGTTCAGCCACATAGGGGACGTACTCCTCGTTGAAGCTCACCGTGCGCGCCAGTCGCTCGGCCTGCCCCAGCACGAGCCGGCGGAATGTGGTGCGATGCCCGGTGTGGCGGCTGACGAACTTGCGGCTCATCATCCGCTCGTACTCGCGGAGGAAGCGCTTCTTGCCCTCCTCGACCAGCCAGACGCCGCCATCGTCCAGCCGCCGGAAATCCCCCTCGGAGAGGACCTTGTTATTGAACAGGGTGAGTGCCAGCCGGTCAATCGTCGCGGCGCGGAATTCTTCGACGAGATCGAGCGCCAGACTGCACCGGCCATACTCCAGCCCGTGAAAGAACCCGATGTAGGGATCGAAGCCCACGGCGGTGACCACGCCGATGGCCTCGGCGGTGAGCAGCGTATAGCCGAATGAGAGCACGGCGTTGACCGGATCGCGTGGAGGCCGACGGGTCCGCTTCTGAAAGCGCATGGGGCCGGTGAACATGTGACCGAGAGTGTGAAAATAAACGGCCGCCGCATGTCCTTCCACGCCGCGAAGTCCATCCAGCGTCTCGGCGCGGGGCACCGAGAGCAGGGCGCGTTCCAGCTCGCGCAACTGGGCCTGGAAATCGACTTCCGGGTGGTTGCGACTGTAGCGAAGGATGACGCGCATGCTGCTGGTGATCTTTCCGGTCACGATGTGCCGGGCGACGGTGAGCGGGAAATCGGGGTCCATGGCGCACTCGTACTGCTTCAGCCGAAGCGGCGCGTTTTTCGATTCGATGGCCGTCAAGCGACCGCGGAGCTGACCGCGCCCGCTGAGGAAGGTCGTGTCGATGCCCATCTGCAACAGCGCATTGACCGCTCCGGTGGTCAGATGGACGCGGCCGAGAACGACCACGCGGTCGATTTTGATGAGGGGAATCTCCCTGGTCTCATCGCCGTTTTTGACGATGAGGCGCTCGTTCTCCCGCCGCACGGTGGCCCCTTGTTCGGTGAGATATAACGTCGTCATGGCTCACTCCCAACCCTGAGCATACCAGGTCCAGCCTTCTGTCAGCGAGAAGAACAACCTTGTTCCCAGGTTGTCGGCCATGGAGAGAATGAGCGGAGCGTGAGCCAGACCATGGTACACAGATGCACACGGCCAACGGCGGGATCTTCACAGATGCTCCCCCTCCCGGTCCCATCCGTGCACACGGCCTCGATGCCCCACCCGGAATGGACGAATGGGTGCGGCTCACAGAGCGCTCCGACCGGCACTCTCGATGTCGCCGAGCCACAAGGCCCACGGCGCAGGTGCGGTTCACAGAGCACTCCGACCGGTACCCATCCGTCATATCCGAGTGATCCGCGTCGCTCAAGTGCGGAGGTGTGATTCCAGAACGGGGTTATTGCGACGGGAACCCCGTCCCCTTGCGACCCTGGTGGACTCGCCATGCTGTTCTATTCAGTTGTCAAACATCATGGCGAGAAATGCCTCCGACGGCACCCGCCTCCGGATCACCGGTCGCCCGGGACCGATGATCCGGAGCGTGGTGCGCGTCGCGTTCGGTGTTTCACCGCAGTTGGTTCTGTCGCATCGATCACGATTCCGGAGTCGCGCGTTTTGCGTCCGGATTCTGGTCGGCCCCGATGATCTGAATGCGCGTTTTATCCAGAGCCAGGCCATATCGTTTGGAGCCGTATGCGCCGGTGGTGACGATGTTCAACGATGGAGATAGCCCGGCTTCCTTGATCCGGCGATTGAGCGCGCTGAGGTAGCTGTGGAAATTCTCCATATCCAGGATCGGCTTACCCTTCTTCTTCTTCTCGGCCAACCACTCGTCGAAGTTGAGCGCCGACCCGTGAAATGTCCGGCGATAGATCTGGAGGAAGCGCTGTTCATCGATCTCGCGGAAGGTCTGGAAACAGTCGGTGCATGGGCCACAGACGGGCAACTCGGGCCGGACACAATGATCGGTCTTGATTTCGGCGTAATAGGTGTAGAGGGCGAGCCGCATGCCGGTGAGCGGGAGGAACGTCTCGCCGAACCGCACCTGGCGGTGCCCAAGGTCGATGATGAGCGATTCGGGTCTGGTTTGCGCCAGATCGAGTTCGTGCTGGGCCAACTGGATGGTGCGCTCCACACTCGCGTCCAGTCGCGTGAACCGTCGGCCAAGGATATCGCGGAGGCGAATGAAGGGAATCTCGGCCAATTCGATGCGAGCTTGTTTGGCGTCGGCGGTGGCCGGTTGACCATCCCGGAGGATGCCGATGACCTTCTTGCGCCGGGTGGGGAAGAAGAAGTTGGGATTGCTCTCGTATTCTTCGGGCACGAGCACGTGAGAGAGACTATCCTGGCGGCGACCGTAGAGAGTGAGCGCCAGCGCCATATAGGCGGACATCGTCTTACGACCACCGGCCAGCGAGCAATGGAGCGCCGTCCGGGGATCGGCGGTGAGCTGTTTGATGAAGCCGAACAGTTGTTGGGCCAGCGCCCGATTATCGGCGACCGTCCGGATATCATCGAGCGGGGTGGCCGTCAGAGAGGAATCGGATGATCGCCGGCGACTGGACGCGCGTCGCCGTCTGCCGGATCGCCGATCGTGGCTCGCGGCTCGCTTCAACGTGATGATGTGCTGCTCATCGAAGGCGATGGACGCGGGATTGATGCCGTACTCGCGACAGAAGGCGAAGAACTGTCCGGTGGACGCATCCAGGAGTGCCTGGCGAGCGATCTCGGCGCCGCGACGAGTGGTGAGGATGTAGATCTCGGAGATGGGCACGGGCGGTCGCCGCTGGATCATGAGGGCATAGAGCGTCTCGGTGATGATCTGCGGCGTCTGTCCGGCCACGGCCACCAGGATGTGACGATACGTGCTCTGGGATGTCTTCCGCCCTCGTTTCATGATATTCACACCGAATGGCTCACTCTATGTCTCTCAGCCTGACCTTCCTCTATTCCCATTGAAAATGCGTGGCGCAAGATGGCGTCTTGCGCGGCATCCCTTGGCGAGTCCCTTTTCATCCTCGCCGTGTCGCTCGAACGGGTCATGAGTCACTCCCTGGAAAATCACCGCAAGGGCGCAAAGAACGCCAAGATCCCCGACAGGCTCTGTTCATCTTCCCGATGTGGCCGGCAAGGCCATGGAGAACTCCTCGAAAATAAGAGCGGCGCAAGTTGCCGGCTTGCGCGATGCGATCGAGCTCCATTCCGTCTGGCAGGAGTTGCCAGAGCGCCGAGAGAGCGGCAATGTACCGCTCAGGGGCGAGACCTTCCACCGCCAGATCGGTGTCCGATCGACTCTGTCCGGTCAGCGAGCCGAAGATGTAGACCTCGCGCGCGCCGAATTGCTCTTTCAACATGCGCGCGCACGCTTCAGCGGCTGCTTGCGCCTGGCGGCGTCGCCTGTTGTCGTGGTGTTCCATGTTTCCCTCTCAGGGTTGATCTTACTACGCCATCGAGCTCAGCCTCAAAACGGATCATGATCGAAGATGGTGACCTCGCCGGTGACCGGCGACGAGTAGATGAGCCGCCGCGCCTTGCCGTGCAGAGCGTGAGCGACGCGCAGATAGAGCCAGATGGGCGCTTGTCCGGTGAGGATGATGGTGTGCCCTTCGCCGGCCAGCTCCAGAGCGCGGCGTTCGTATTCGGCGAGATCGCTGAGCTTGGCCGCGTCGGTGTAAGATGTGCCGAGATCAATGGTCACCGGTTGTTGAGTCTGCTCGTCGGTCATCGATGAATCCTCCGCGGTCGAATCCTGAGCGCGCGAATCATCATTCAAAGAGCCCGTGTCGCTCAATGGGCGAGGCGATTCTCCCGACGACTCCGGCCAGAGGGCATCCAGACCGGCCAGAATCTCGTCCACGGCGTTGACCAGCGCACTGGCCGATGCCGGTTTGAGACGCATGCCGGCGTGATCGACATCGTTGCGCGCTTCGGAGATCTTGTTCCAAAGGGTACCCAAGGCGCGAGTATCGACTTCGGGAGCGAGTTGAGCGACGGCGTCGTCGGGGCGTTCATCCCGCCAGGGCCTGCGCTTGTTCCGCGGCCGTTGCTGCCAGCCGAGGTAGTTCAACACCCGCTCGGCTTCCTTGCGCGAGAAATCGGCCAGCGGATCTTGGTAGCCGAGCATGAGGAGCGTCCAGGTCACCACCCATTCGCGCACCAGAGTGAGCGCTTGAGCATAGAGGCCGCGCTCGGCGTACCAGCGGATGATGGCCCGCTGGACATCGAGGTTCCTGGCGTCGGGCGCAGTGGCGAAAGGGATGAACTCGGCTTGAAGCAGGGGCGCGACGAGGGCGAACGGTTTGGCCCATTGTTCGATCTCCTGGCGGGCGGCGTCGGTGAACAGGTTGGTCAACTGCGCGGCCTTCTCCATCACTTCGCGGGGACGGATGAGGAGGAGCGCCTGAGAGAGCTCCCGGGAGCGCTGGCCGATGTTTTTGATGATCGTGGGCGACGGGCCTCCGGCGCGTTCCCGGTAGGCGCGATCCTGAATCTCTTTGAGCAATCGACCGAGGTCGGCGGCGCGCCCGCTCTGCTGGAAGAGATAGACGGCGGCCAGCCAATCGAGCAGGCTCAGGAAGGGCGAGAGGTCGAAGACCGGCGCGCGATCTTGATCGTCTCTGGCCTCGAAAGCGCCATAGGTGACGGCCTGCAGACGGATGCGCTTGGTGACCTGCAGGTAGGCCATGGCCAGAAAGATGATGAACGGGAGCGAGCGATAGCCATGCGTGATATCGAAGACGACGTCTTCGCCTTCATCGACGCTCTCGACGACGCGATCGAAGATGGTCCACAGCTCGTCCGGCGTCCGCCCCCAGGGAATTTCCACCGGCTGGGGCGCGATTTTCCCGGCCAGCCGGTCGCAGAGCTTCGTCCAGTACATGTCTCTGGATTCCGGCGTGACGAACACGGTGAGCATGTCGGGCGTGAAGAATTCGTAGAGGGCGACGGGGAACAAATCGGACTCCACGGCGGTGCCGCGATAGACGTATGTCACTGGCCGGTAATTCCCCGTGCCGATGAACGTGATGGCTTTCATCTGGGTCACCTCTCAGACCACGGTTGGAATCCGCCGTAATGCCTTCGCCTTATCCACCGTCAGCGCCCTCCTTTCCGAATCACAGGTCAAGAAACCTCTGCACCGTTAATCCAGCTTGCCGGACAATGGCTCGTAACACGCCGCGCTTAATATCTCGACCGGCGTGGTAGGGCACGACCGTTCGTCTCCCATCTGGATGGCGCAGAATATAAAGGCTCCCGGTGACGTGATCGATTTGGAATCCGGCTTTTTCCAACTTCCGTATGACCTCCCCAGGTTTCACTACAGGCAAGCGAGTCATGGAGCGGTTCCCACTTCAACTTCCACCACCTCAACTTCTCCCACTTCGTATCCAAAGGGGAGTGATTCGCCATGTTTGCGCAGGCTGGCGACATAGCCACGAATTGCATCTTGAATCATCGCCAGAGCTTCTTCTTTTGTTTCGCCTTGCGTCACGCAACCGGGGAGAGCCGGAGCGGACACAATGTATCCCCCCTCTTCTGCTGGTTCCAGATAGACGAGAAATCGAGCCATAGTCATAACCTCCCTTACCGAGCCCTTTGTATTTTAACAAATCACATCCGATTCGGTATATCGCGGCATCCGGTGAGAGCGATGGCTCTCATACAGGTCACCTCTCAGGCCATGGTTGGAATCCGGTGTAGTAATCGCGCTTCACGCCGCGATCCAGCGCCTGCTCATAGCTCTTATCGCTATGCCGGGTGAGCTCGCAGACCAGAATCCTCCCTTCGTCGTCCTGGAAGTAGAAGATGCGCTCATCCCGGCGGCCCTTGGGAAACACCAGACAATCGGAGTTTCGCACTTGATCGGAGCCGGTTCGTCGGAGTTCGGCCAGGCGAAGTTTGTTGAGTACGCGATCGAAGGATTGGCGTACGCTGGGTTCCAATGACCGATAGGTCGATCGGGCTTTTTCCGAGAGGAAGATGGGAATGGCCTGAGCCTCGGCT
Source organism: Blastocatellia bacterium (assembly GCA_026985075.1). GTDB lineage: Bacteria > Acidobacteriota > Blastocatellia > HR10 > J050 > J050. The sequence goes on from JALSQX010000041.1 coordinate 15,103, forward strand.
TCTTTCTGCCGAAAAGCCTCATAGAAGGCTTCGCCGGCGGGAGAAAGAAACGTGAAGCCTGCTTCTTCGGCGAGCAGCAGGCGAATTTCGCCGGGAAGTCCACGGAGTCGGCGATCGACTTCTGGAGTTGTGTGTACTTGGCTGACCCACTCGAAGAATTCTTCATAATCGGCCAGGAGCGAGTAATCCCAACTGATGGGCGTCGGCGGCATCTCGATGATATCGCGGAAGGCCTCGTGAATGTAATAGACGGGCGCGTCGAACAGAAGACCGACCAGCGTGGCATAAGCGATTTCCGCTTTGAAACCGCCGGTGGCATTGATGAGGACTGGACGCTGTTGCGCGCGTTCTTTTCGAATCTGCTCGATGAGTGTAGCCACCAGCGAGCGCAGGCCGCGGAGTTTGAAGCGGCTCTCGGCATAGGTGAGATCGCGTACTTCGCGCAGTTCGACGCTGTAGTGCTGCCGCGTATAATGCCGCCGCAGGGCTTCGGCGCACTGCCGCCCCTCGTCGGTCTGTGAGTGGAGAAAGACGATGCGATCTCCGGTCTGGAGGAGTCGTCCGAGCGAATTGGTCTCGGCGCTGGCCTTCTCCGACTCGGTCTCTTTCAAATACTGATCGAGTTGCCGGTCGGTGACCTCCTCGACGCGGAGGATGCGCCTGGCGTTCGAGAGCAACGATGTTCCCACGGTGACGATGATCGTCCGCATGATGGGTTACTCCGTTGGCCTCTCCCGTCACTCAGTCGAGTCAAACCGAGCGACGAATTCCTGGAGTTCTTTCACCCATTCTTTATCTTTCCAATCCTTCAATTTCTTCGCCTGTCGAAGCTTCTCAAGAATTGCCTCAGCCAGTATTCGTCGTGCTTCTTCATCCGAAAGTTTCTTCCATGCTTCATAATACTGGCGGATTTGACTGGCCACCTGATTGACCGGCATAAGTTGCACGGCCCGGATTTCAGGCACCTTTTCTACAGGAGACAGGGACTTCGACTGACTCGCAACTGGCGAAGCGCCCACATCCTGTTTTGCATGTGCGGAGGAACCGGGGATGACTTGCGTGAAGTACCCATATCCCGCTACAGTCTTTGCCCCCACGCCCATTTCTGTTAATCCCGCTGTCAACCAGTTCTGCGCCTGTTGTGCTAACTTTACGTCCTTGGAAGCAACAGCAAAGAGGAACTCACTACCTGGCGCGATGGTGAGGAAGAAAACAGGGATCGGATTCAGGTAGTCGGCAGGAGGTGTGTCACCGCCTTGGTAATATTGACTGTAGTGAGGGTTCATCACGTCCAAGTCCAGTTTCAGGTTGGCTGAGTTGGCAGGTATAGCGTCAAAAAAGATGACCTTACCCGTACCGGCGATCGTCCCGAACACATCGCGGATGGGTTTGACTTTTTCCTCAACAGTTGAGAGATTCATCTGACGTACGGGAACTGACGAAGGAACGGCCTCATCACACTGCAAGTCATTGAGAAGTTTCGAGCGACGATTTTCATCAGGCTCGTTGATGTATGCTTCTAGCTTCTGGATAGGCGAGGGTTGTCTGCTTCTCTCGCGTGCTGCTACTTCATCTGGCGACAGAGCAAGCACACCTAACTGTTCTGCTACTTGCCACAGGGCATACGATCGTGCCAAGCCTTTTAACGCGCTGCCGGGGATGATGGGGAATCCGTAAGTGCGGTGCAAGTGGATGCTGGTTTCCAACACACTTTCCGCCCCTAACCCGATAATGACGCGGCCCTCGGCGCGCATCAGAAACTGCCTTACTATATAATTGTGCTGCTGGCAGTCGTTGAGCATGGTCTCCCATCGAGCTTTGTGAGCACTGATGAGGCGGGACAGATCACCTTGATTGAATTCACGAACGCCCCGTCGCTCCCTGGTTGGTTTCGCTAATTCCCAACTGTCCCGATCACACTTTAACAGCCGTTCTGTCCGTAAGCCGTAATTGAGGCACCGTTCCCCGCGCACTTCTGCTAGAACACCAGTATCCTGCGGGAGAGGATAGATCTCTCGCCGCTCAGGAACTCGGCCACCCCGCCTTCGTTGCCGTGAGTGCCTACCTCGTGGCATAGTTCATCCCTCCTCCGTTGGTAGTTCCGCTTCAGCAAAGCGCTTAAGCCACATCAAATAGGCCAGCGCTTCAACTGTCGCGCGACGATAAGCAGCGCTGTCGTTGTTAAGCACCCAACGAAGCAGGTCCTGATTGCCCGCGCTGGGCGCGAGCTGACTCATCGTCCATACGGATAGATGTTTGAACACCTCACCACTTGCTTGAGCATCAGCCCCACGCTTCTGTGGTGCTTCTTTAAGCTTCGCTTTAGAAACCAAAAACGCCAGCGTCTGTCCCAGACCGTTGGTCAGCACCAACATTGGGACTTTCCTAGCAAGCGAGCCATATTTCTTTTTGAACTCATCAGAGCGATTGATGACGCTCTGAATGTCATCCCAGGCTTGTTTTGCTCTCTTCTGGTCTAAAGTCTGTTGAAAGCTTGGCATATTCCTTCCCTCCATCTTGGCGACGAATCACGCAGCCGGAGAGGACTGAGATGTAGCCACCCTCTCGGCCGGTTTCAAGCAAACAATAGATCCAGCCATGACATTTGTTTTCCGATCCATTCCCCGTAGAATCTCATCAGAGTCTCTGTTCACAGCCAATTGTTTCCTTCTTCTACCAGTTCCTCATGAACGGTCTGGGAGATAATCAGCTGCTGGAAGGCGAGCTGAAGAGAATGCAAGCCCTCCGCGCACGCCAAGGTGATAAGAGGTGATGTATTGCGAATGGTCTTCCCCCTCATTACTCACTCTGTCCTCCCAAGACCTTATGATCAGCTTCCACGTCCTCTCGGCGATAATGGAACCAAGGGATCTCATAGCCAGCCAGCAATTGCGGAAGATCCCAGAGATTGATGTCCAGGAGTTCCGCCGCTTTTGCCCGGGAGATCAATCCTCGGCGCACCAGGTTGAGCACGAGGGCCTCGCGAGCTTCCGCTTGAACCCTCTCCTTGGAGCCAAGCAGATTCATGATCTCGTCTGGGATTTGAACGGAAAGTGTTTTCATGACCTATCCTCTCCCTCTTCAGTTTAGACACCAACGCGCACTTTCACAAAGCCACGCCCGACGGTGCTATCGCCACCCAATTGCAGCCGCTCGCCGTCAACGCAGTCTTTGACGAATTTTATTACTTCCGCCACCCTATCGCTCGCTTGTTTCCAGTCCTCTGGTAGCTCGTCATCCCTGACTCGTGGCTTGCTGGCAAAGAGCGATGCATAAAGCAGAGTGTCGGAAGGCAAATGCTCCTCTGACCACAGTGCACCGCGAGCGACGGTTTTCGTTTCGTCATCCAGGCGAATGCGGCTGATGACTTCGGTTGAAAATTGTGTGAAATCGCGGAAGGCGTTTTCGGGCAAGATGACCAGACGCTGTGGCAGGGCCTGACGCCAATAGTCATATTCATTGCCCGACGGTAAGGCATTGTCCTTGAGCCAATTTGCGATCTCTTGCACGCTGTTATCCTGCCGAGCCACAAACGCAAACTCTTCTAAGACAACTTTGTCGTTACTGACGAGAACACTGCCGGGCGCAACCAGAGCTGCATCATCTCCTGTTGGGTGTGTCTCCGTCCAGTTCACAGTGACGTCAGCCATCTGTGCATCGCGCTTGAAGCGAGCTAGCACATCCTTGCTCGTCACCCATGCAAACACACCCATGAGCGATCGCACAGGAAAGAGCAGAATCCGCGCGTCACCGACCGACAGCGCTCCGGCGTGGTCGCTGGAGGCTTGCGTGTCGGGTCCGAAGACGATTTTGACCTTCTGAGTATCGTTGCCCGCGGCTTCCCGTAGACAGCCCTTGAGCCCTGACGCTTGCACGATGGGATAGCCCGTTGTGCGCTCGCGCTGGATGGGCAAGTCCACGATGCCTAAGCTCGTGCCGCTACCCGCATGCAGCGGTGTTTCAACATACAAATACAGCATGGCTGCTTTCTTGAACATAATTTATCTCCTCCATTCAGGCATAATCCCAACTGGTTACTATCGCGCCACCAAAACCAATCTGACCAAAATCACCCTCGCTGTCAGGCGTTTCAGTAAAAGGTTTGTTGCTTGTAGTGACGCTTCCATCACTGTCAAAAAAGAAAACACTCCCAGCAGGAATAAATCGGCGCATGGTCTTCTGGAAGTTGCCGTGATTGCTACGCTGTCTGTCATCGGCAAATGCGCCACCGATGGACTGGGCGCGTGGTACAGCAGCCGCAACAAGGCGGACATTCGCGCCATTAAAGAACTGTCCCCAGTCGTCGTCCCGAGGCTTCCATCCGCCGGAAAACCATGCGGGCGTCAGCAACACGATCTTGAACCGTTTTGGCAGCGGATTTTGCGATGATACAGACGGAAGCGGCGATTGCAGCACCTCGTAAGTCGCTGTCCTCGCATCACCTCCGACTTGCAGGAAGCCTCTCTGTGGAGTGAAGACACCAATGCCATCCACTTCCAGCACAAAACCGATGCCCTCCCGCAGACGTAGAAACTCCATCGTGTAAAGCATCCCCTCCTCCGTGCTACGCCGCTTGTAGTCTAGCGCAATCCCCAAACGCGGCTCACGCACGAACAAGTCACTTTCGGGTGTGACGCAGAAATCAGTCTGCCCGGCCAGATACTTTTTGAATTCGTCCTCCACCAGCCAGCCGTGTACTTCTTTAATCGACTCATGCGTGCGCACCCACAGCGGTCGCACAGTGGCAGGAGAGTTGTCATGGCAAGGCGAATTGCGCAAGGGTTTGGCAACAACAAAGCGATCGTTCACTTTCACGACATCGGCGGGCAGTGGGAAATATCGTGTGATGCTACCATCGTCATTGCGCTTGGCCACAAACGGACCGCGTAGTTGAAGTTGTCCGTAGCCACTGCCGACACCGCCGATCCTTCGGATCAACCCCTGCGCGGCCGGAGTCGCGGCATAGGCGTAATCATGTGGACTCACGCCACTGTCGAAAAGAACTTTCGAGCGAATGACACCTTGCATCGTAAACGGTGTGGGTGGGAAGAGGCTTTTAGCACGATGGTCTTCGCCCGCTACGAACGGCTTGCCGTCCCGGAACAGCAGCACATCATTTGGTTCAATGAACACTTGCCACATCATTCCTCACCTCCTCGGGCTAGGAAGCGCGCTAGCAGGAGCCACTCGGCCATTTGTTCAAAACCGCGTTTACCGACTTCACTGACGTGTGTGTTTAATTTCTCCGCGAAGATAGTGAGCCTAGCAGAGAGTTCCTCGGCTTGCATGTCACGCTCACCGCGTGAGAGGCCTTCAGCATGCCTCTTGAGCAAGCGCTTAAGCTCCGCTTGTTGCGCTTCTCTTGGCAAGTATGACAACGTGCGAGCTTCTTCAAAGACCGCGTGTGCCGCTTTCATAGACAGCCGTCCATTCTTGAAGCGATTGCAGACATCGCTAACTAATGCCACAGTATCCCAATCAGCTTCCCCATAAAACCACCGTGCCCCAACACGAGCCTCCTCACCCGACCGCTTAAGTAAATAGACACAAAGGGCATTGCGGTCGTAAAGCTCCTTGGCGTCGCGTTCGGCATAGCGGACAGCCTGTAATGCAGCATCCAGCGGTTGTGTATGGTGAGCCATGGCAATGCCGAGAGATGCCGTTGCTGTCGGACCCATCGTGAGCAGGATTTCCCTTGAAGGCGTTTCGCGGTTGACCAAGTAGCCGCTCAACTGCTGATCCCCGAAGTCCACAGGTAAACCTTCACTGGGGGCAAACTCAGTGAGCGCCTTTTGATGTTTGACCTGTCCAGAAAACAACGCCCGCAACTCCCGCGCCGCCGGTAACGCCTGGTCAAGTGGAAGCAAAGCCAGCACATCATCGCCACCGGCGTAAACCACACGCCCTGCGTACCGCTGCTCCACTACCCAGCGCACGATGTTCAATGCAAAGCTCGCCAGCGCGTTAGAAACTGCTGCGTGCACGGCCGGGGAAATAAGACGCCGAGCTTTCAAGAGATCTGCCCATCCTGGAAGCTTCTCCAATTCCATTTTCACCTTTGGATGAAGCACCCTCCCAAAACATGCTAATCCGTCATGTGTACCGCTGAGCCATCGTCCAGCGTGGTCACCGTCCATGTGAAGGATAGCATAGTATTTCGATGGGCGAGGGATGCCAGCTTCGTCAGCAGCTTTGAGCAATTTCCCAAGCGAGTCGCGCGCGGAGAGCGCGTCGCTTTCACTCATCGTCAATCCATAATCGGCCTTCAAACGTTTAGGTGTGAAGGTCTCCACGAAGAAGGCTTCACCATCATAATCCAGAAACTTGTCGGCGTATACCTTTGCCTGCGGGGATACGTTCGATAGTCGTTGCCAAGTCCGATGATGTTTTGGAATCGCACGTTTGGCGACTGTTCGCGGGAAGCCGAGATGTTGCAACATCTCAATGTGATCTTTGAGCGCGTTGGTCAATCGCTCGCCATGTTGATCATCGCTCAGTTTGTTCAGCACCGCTACCTTAAAGGAAGCCACAGCGATTTCGCTGGTGGAAGGGAAACCACCCGTGATGCTCAACTTGTCTTTCAACACTTCACGCTGGACAAACCGCTTGACGGAACACACGGCACACAGTCGTTCACGTCCGTCGGGTTTGATCTCAGCATGACGCCCTCGTTCTTTCAGATTCGCTGCCACTTGTGACCACAGAGCGCGGACACCAGCGCGGCTACCATCCTGTTTGCGCAGCGCAGCGCGCTGTCCGCAAACGGTGCATTTCTCGCCGCGCTCTTCGGTCGGCTCAAAGCCACGCAGGCTCTTCCGTGCATTAAGGGCGCGGTCAGCAAGGGCGTATAGCAGACTGTAAGTCGTGCCCCAATTCGGGTGATACTGTCCGCCACCTTCTGCTTTGGGCTTGGCGAAGAGAGCGTAAATCTTGCTGAATGGCCAGTCTGTGGGAGGCTGACCTGTAAAACTCAGATGTTCATATAACGACTTCACAGCTTCTGCCTGTTTTTTGCCTTCACTCTCGCCTTCGCCTGCCCATGCCCATGGCAATACGACCCAGTAAATTTCCAATTGGTGTGCGACCTGCTCCTGCCACATCTGGCGCGTTATCTCATCGACAGGCATGATGCCATTGGACAACGCCGCAAGTACCGTGTTGGTCAATTGTTTCCATTCATCACATACGGCTTGTTCTGCTTTTTCCGCCGCCGACTTCGCCTCCGATGCAGGCAGCAGAGCAACGAACTTATTAGGCAGTGTGGCGAGCGCGAGGGCATCACCACCAGGTTTCGTAATGGGAACGCCCTGCTCATACAACCACCAATCGCACAGCGGTTGACCGCGCAAGGATGGGAAGATGACGACATCTGGTCCAAATTCTTCTGCAAGAGTCTTCATTGCCGCCCAAGTCAGATACGACAGCAGATAACTTCCCATCCATAAATCCTGCGTGCGCCGTGCAGCAGCAATGAACTCTTGCACGGGACCGATGGAAAAGACCATTAGTGCAGGGTGAGGCAAAGCATCTGCAATCGCTGCCGTGATGGACAAATGCTGATGGAGCGGATGATCGGGCTGACGTGTCTCAGCGGGAAGCATCCCAAACAGCGCACCCACGCGAGGGAATTCCTGGCCTAATTTATCGGGCAATAGTCGCCACAGTCGGAGAAACCGATCCCTGGTGTCCGCCGCATCCTTTGTAAGTTGCTCCATGGCTCTTCGCGCTGCATCGTGTGTGTCTGTCACGCTCACGTCAGCCATCATATCCAACTCAAGCGAGCGCCCCGCCAGCGGATGAATCAGCACAGCTTGTTGCTTTTGCCAGTAGGCGGCGAGATATTCGCCCTGCGCGTCTTTTTCAGGAAAATCCACACGATCAGCAGCGGAAGCGACCTGGTCAGCACGTTTCGCTCGGTTCGCTTCATCCGCATTAGCTGCGCGACCTAGTGCTATCTGTATCAATTTGTTTGCACGCCCCTCATGCCCGCTGATAGCAAATGGTTTGTCAGGCGGATCATGGAGCAGAGCAACAATTTTGCGAGACCAACGGTCAGTTACCATCCTGTCACCTCCAATCGTCTTGCAACTTTACTGTCCAAATCGTTCAGGAAGTCGTGAATGATAGTCAGATCGGGCGGATTAACCGTGGCGTGTTGCAGTTGGAGTTGCTCGCCGTGAGACAGCAACTGGGCTTGGAAGAGGGTTAGCACAACGGTACACCGGCCATTGGTTAACTTTGCTACGCGCATCATGAGCGGTGAAGCACGGCGGTCGTGGCGTTCGCCCTCCAGCGTGCCCCGTTGTCCGCCCAACGAGCGGTAGTAAAACACGATAGGTAAGCCGAAAGCAGCGCGCTGTACAGGCTGGTTTAATCCTCGTCCCTGCACGGCCGCTTTTACATTGGCATAGTCTGATGGGTAGCGGCAGCGAAACTGCTGCATCACCTGACCAATTGTGTCTAACGCCTCTTCCCAGGAGTTGAATGATCTGTTTACCACCCACACCTTGCATACGTTCGGATGTAGCACATCGAAAGCAGAAGGAGTATTGATGCTCCCAGGCGAAGTGGTAGACACCAATTGCCGCAAGCATCGCAGCCCGTCAGCGAGTTCCTTCTGCAATTCATCAGGCGTTGTCGCACGGACGATGAGAGATGGCAGATTAGTGGGCTCTCCTGGCGCTTGTGTTGCCTGCAAACTCCCCGCGCCACGCCGTGAACGCGCGCCTAAGCCGCCAAGATGGGTTAGTAGCCATAAGGCCGCATACGCCCGCTGCAAGGCCATGTTGTCCAATTCGCTTACACCTGCTCGCACATTAAGCAATAGTTTGAATGAACTCTCTGCCACAATGGCGCATCGTTCGGCTTCACGCCTAGTTCCTCGTGCTGCGAAGTAAAGATAGCAGACACCCGCTCTATTTGCGGCAAGCTCAGAAAAGCTTTGTGTTCGGAGAGAACCATGCCAGACTCGCACCACCACAGGCGATGCGCCGGTGTCGGTGCTGCCAAAGACAGCGGATTCGGCTTGTCGCAAAGCATCCAAATCGTTATCTCCGATGATCCCACCTAACAGTGCCCGCAACCAGAAACGCAATGCGCCACGCACCGACGCTGCCCGTAGTTCAGGTCGTCCACGTGGGTCAGCACCTCCCAGAAACAACGGTGTGACCGTCTCCAACGTGAAGCTCACTTTTTTCATGCCGACCTCCATATCATGATGGGTTTTAGCACACCCACCGGTTCACTTCACTCACAACAACCTTGAAACAACCTTGTTTTTCTTCGCCGATCTCAGGTTCATCGGCACTCAGGCCACCGAGCAGTGCGCCCATCCTCTTCGCCGAGGCGAAGAGAACCTCCCGACGCTACTCCCTCCTCCCCCGCTCTCTCCGCACCCAAACGCATCACCCGACGGGCGCATCCCCGGACGCCTCTTCCACCGGCTCCACCTCATACTTCCCCAATCCAAACGTCGTTCCCGCCCCCACATGGAGCAGCTCCCCAAGGATGAACAGCGGCAGAAGCTCACTCAGAACCTCAGCCGGTCCACCATACACGACCTCACCCACAAAGCCCCCCAATCGCATGGCCGTCCGCTGCCGATGCGAATACCGCTCCCAATCCAGCCAGCGCAACTCGCTCCTCACTACCCGAACGGCCCCGGCGCGCTCGATCAGCCGACGATGATCAATCTGCCACGGCCCTCCCCCATGCACGAGCATCAACTGCCATATCCGCCGGAGCAGGCTGCGCGCCAACCGAGAGAAATCCGCTTCCCCTTGCAAATCGCCGCCCACCCGAATGCGCACCGGCGTCATAAATCTTAGTTTCACACCCGCCGAGCCCGCGCCGGAGAAATCGAAACCGGCCAGCCGACGCCGGACGAACGCCTCAATGTCCAAGGCGAACGGCCCGGCGGCCAACCGTTGCTCGCGACCATCGTAGATCAACCGCTCATCTCCTTGAGCATCAATTACATACGCCGATTGGAGCACGAACCGCCCGCGCTCCCGCCCCAGGCCATGATGCCCGGCCCGGTCCAGGGCATAAATCACATACGGCAAGTAATCCACCGCCCGACCAATCAGCGTGAGCCCGAAGCAGAGTCGCTCGCCGGGCCGATAATACAGCTTCTCATCCGAGGGCGGCTCCAGGATGAACGGCCGCGGCGCGTACTTCTGCCCGCGAAACGCGGCCACGCCCTCGGGGGGCAACGTCTCGAAAACGAGCGTGTAGGCGCATTGCGGACGGACCAGACAGGCCTCGCAATCCAGATCAGCGCGGATGCACACCAACCGCTTGAGCCGATGACCGAACGCTCCCCGAAGGGTCGATCCCTTGTAATGCGGCAAGTGGGCTTCCGTCTCGGCGCACAGCTCGAAACGGAACACCGACAGGGGAAGCCGCTTCGCCTGATCGAGAAATGCGCCGTTCGTTTGGCCCTCCTCGGTAAGAAAATGCGACCCGGCGATTCATCCCGCCCTCCCGTAGCTTCCGCTTCCATTCACACCAGGCGAGAATGCACCTCCCCGTTTGCAGAGACCACTCAGTCGATAACAGGCTGGGATAACTCTACCCGGCGGGATGAATCCAATGTGCTTGGTCCTGCCCGCATCACTGACCCACCCTCCTCAGGGTCCGGTGCATCACCGACCGCTGAGTCACGCTCGGCAGGAGCACCACCCTCTCTTAAAGGAACGTATCCATCGGTCTGTCAGAACTCTCGCGCTTCGCAGTCACTTCAGGAACAATCTCCATCCATTTCCGTACCACCTAAACCAACAGGAGTCTACCAAAAACTGGCAATGATGTAAAGAAAAAATTTCGCCGTCGCGCCAAAGGGTGAAATACCCCACGCCCCCAGGGCCGGCAGTCCAAGGGATGGGCCGAATGGGTCGAAAGTTAAAAGGTTTGACATTCGAAGGTTTAAAAGTTGCGCCTCAGGCGTCTGGCGAAGTCTCCCTCGAGAATAGACGAGGGACGACCGATGACGGACGACTGACGTTTTCTGTTCATTCCCCCTAAGGCCATGAGGGACGCCCTGGAAAATGGACGATGGACGACGGGCGACCGACGTTCTCTGTTCATCTCCCGGTGTGGTTCGGACGCACCATGGACGACTCCCTCCAAACTGTGGCGCAAGCTGCCAGCTCGCACTCCATCCCCGGTGCGACTCGCCGGGTCGCGGGTGATTCCCCAGAAAGTGCCCCCTGGGAGGGATCTCAGAGCCCATCCCCCGGCGTCCTCTGCGGCAATTGAAGGCGGGAAGAATGCCGGCCATCAGGCCACCGCCACCTATTCGGCGATCACGTTGAGCGAGAGCCACTCGTCCAATGGCCGGCGCCAGATCATTTCCAGCTCGGTGACCGGCTCATCGATGATCGTCTGTCGGTTGAGGTTCACGCGATAGCGCTCGCCACCGACGCGCCCCAACTCGGTGATCGGCACGCCATGAGCGCGAGCGAGCTCTCGCAGCCGATCGGCCTTGACCGGCTCCAGTGAAACGATGATTCGAGACGGGGACTCGCTGAACAGGAAGATGACGGGCCACAACGCTTCCGGAACCTCCGGCGGGGCGAACTCCACGTCTATCTCCACGCCGTGACGCCGATTCCGATGACCGGAGAAACAACACTCGGCCAAGGCGATGGCCAATCCTCCATCGGAACAATCGTGCGCCGATTTGATGAGACCTTCCCGAATGGCCGTCAGGCAAACCTCCTGGACGGCGCGTTCTCTGGCCAAATCGAGGCGAGGGACCGGCCCGACCACGGCGCGGTGCATACGCTCCAGATACTCCGATCCACCCAGATCATCGCTCGTCTCGCCCAGCAGCAGGATGAGATCTCCCTCGTCCTTGAATCGATGAGTCATCAGATGGCGCGATTCTTCGATCACGCCGATCATGCCGATGACCGGCGTGGGATAGACGCCTCGGCCTTCCGTCTCGTTATAGAAACTCACATTGCCTCCGGTGACCGGCGTCCCGAAGGCGCGACAGGCTTCGGCCATCCCGTCGATCACCTCGCTGAAGCTCCACATCACGTCGGGGCGCTCCGGCGAAGCGAAATTCAAGCAATTGGTGATGGCCAGTGGACGAGCGCCCACACAGACGACATTGCGCGCCGCTTCGGCCACGGCCAGTCGAGCGCCAGCGCGCGGATCGAGGTGACAATACCGACCATTACCGTCTAGCGTCATGGCCACGGCGCGACGCGTCTCCTTGACGCGAATGACGGCAGCATCCTCGCCCGGGAGCGTCAACGAATTGGTCCGCACCATATGGTCGTACTGACGATAAACCCACTCTCGGGAACAGAGATTGGGCGAAGCGAGCATCCGACGTAACACTTCACCATAATCCTCGTGCCCGCTCGCCTCTCGCCAGAACGGCAACCGATGATAATCGCCTTCGGGCAGTGCCGGCGTCATCGGTCGATGATAGATGGGCGCATCCTCGGTGAGCAGCCGATTGGGGAGATCGACGACGACCTTGCCACCATGGCGAACGACCAGACGATTGGTCTCGGTCACCCGTCCGATGACCACGGCATCCAGACCCCATTTCTCGAAGATCTTGATGATCTCGCGTTCACGCCCGCGCTTGACCACCAGCAGCATGCGCTCTTGCGATTCCGAGAGCATGATCTCATAGGCGTTCATGCCCTGCTCGCGCTGCGGCACGCGATCCAGATCGATCTCAATACCCGTCCCCGCCCGAGCGCCCATCTCGCAGGTGGAACAGGTCAACCCGGCGGCGCCCATATCCTGCATGCCGACGACGGCCCCCGTGCGCAGTGCCTCCAGACAGGCCTCCAGGAGTAACTTCTCCATGAACGGATCGCCGACCTGAACCTGCGGACGCTTTTCCATGGCCTGCTCATCGAATTCGGCCGACGCCATGGTCGCTCCGTGAATGCCATCGCGCCCCGTCTTGGCGCCCACGTAGAGAACGGGGTTGCCTACGCCGCCCGCCTGAGCGTAAAACACCCGTCCTTCTCGCACCAATCCCAGGGCGAAGGCATTGACCAATGGATTGCGGGCATAGCATTCGCCGAACATGATCTCCCCCCCGACGGTGGGCACGCCGAAGGAATTGCCGTAATCGCCGATGCCCTTGACCACGCCGGCCATGATGGCGCGATTCACCGGCTCGGTGAGCGGACCGAATCGGAGCGAATTCATCGCCGCCACCGGTCGCGCTCCCATGGTGAACACATCGCGAAGGATGCCGCCGACGCCGGTGGCCGCACCCTGATACGGTTCGATGAAGCTGGGATGGTTGTGCGATTCGATCTTGAAGACGACGTACCATCCATCGCCAATATCCACGACGCCGGCATTCTCGCCCGGACCCTGGACCACACATTCGCCCTCAGTCGGTAACCGCCGGAGATGCACTTTCGAGGATTTGTACGAGCAATGCTCGGACCACATGACGCCGATGATGCCCAGTTCGACGAGATTCGGTTCCCGGCCCAAGCGCTCTACGATGCGTCGATATTCATCCTCGGTGAGGCCTTGCGCTTCGATGAGTTGGGGAGTGATTACTGGTTGTTCAAGCATGCCGTTTGTCCAATGAAAAAGGGGCTATTATAGCCACTGATCCACAAGAGTGGCAAATGACCACCATAGGCGCCAGAAGTTTCATAGAACCGCGCTCCCATGAAGACCCCGAAGTTCCGGGGATCACTCCATTCTTCGCTCAGCACTCAACTGAGCCTCCCCGCGGACGAGCCGCGGGGCTTCCCTAAAGGTGGGAATGGGACTTCACACTAGCTGACACCTGACCCCTCCCCGCTGATGAACAGCGGGGCTTCCTCAGAGGAGGGATGCGCCGCCTCTCTAGCTCACACCTGACTCCTCCCCGCCAGCACGCGGCAGTGGCTTCCCGGAGGGGGGATAGGCCGCCTGACCAGCGACCAATGTGAACCTCCCCGCTGATGAACAGCGGGGCTTCCCGGAAGTGGGGAATGGATCGCCTGACTAGCGGCCAACGTGAACCCTCCCCACGGACGAGCCGCGAGGCGTCCCCAAGCCCCGGAACTCGTCTCCGGGGTCCGTGACATCGCCAGCTAGTTAACACGACATCCCCTCATCCCCATGATGGCCCCGCGGTCTAGCTGCAGAGCCCCCTTGCTCCAGGCCCCGGAGCTCGCCTCCGGGGTGGGTGACTTGCCAGCTAGTTAACGCCTCGCTCGCCCCACTCCCAAAGGCCCCGGTGCTCGTCACCGGCGATCGTTCCTTCCCTCGCTCATCATCCCCATGATTCTCATGCCCAGCTCAGGGTTGACGCAGCGACCACACCCCCTTATGGTTATTCGTGAGCTGATCGACTATGTCCACCATCACCATCCGCTGCATGAGTCTCAAGGACTTGACTGCCGTCCTGGAGATCGAGCGCGCCAATTTTCCGCAACCATGGACGCGCCGGCATTTCCTCACCGAGCTCGAGCGCCACGATGCCTCTTTGCCCCTGGTGGCCGTGATCGATTCGCAGATCGTCGGCTACAGCGTCTGCTGGTTCATCGCCGATGAGATGCAGATCGCCACTGTCTCCGTCCATCCGCAATATCATGGTCAACGCATCGGCGAAACGCTCCTCAGGAAATCGCTCGAGGAGGCGCATGCTCGCGGCTGCCGACGAGCTTTTCTGGAAGTGAGGAGGTCTAACCGCGCGGCGATTCATCTTTACCAACGACTCGGCTTCCATCCTATTGGCTCCCGCCCCCGGTTTTACGGCGATGAGGACGCTCTTCTCATGAGCAAACGATTGACACCACCAGAATCCAATCCATCCACCTGAACGGACGGTGGCCCGGGAGGCAGCAGCGAAAGAGGAGAACCCTGTCCGTCTTTCCAGATGTTCTGGAGCGATTACTCTAGGGCACCTCGATCGATTCGGGCCAGGCGCGGCGCCATCAGCGTGACCATCCAGCCGAGCACGAGCGTCGCCACCACATAGGTCCATCGCGGGATGCCACGGAGCGGCAGCGGGAAGAGCCAAGGCGTGCACCCGCCGGCGGCATCGCGAATGACGTGCGAAGCCAGCGCGACCATGACGATCAATCCGGCGCGTCCCTCTCTGCCGATGATCCACGTGATGAGCCCACACAATGCGGCGAAAGTGAGACTGTGCGTCCACGGTCGGCACCCGAGCGCGATGGCCTCATCGAAAGAGAACGATCCGGCGGCGATGAAATGATCGATATCGATGAGCGAGCCAACCGCCCCGGCGACGATGAGCGTCCTCCATCCCGCCCGGGGCGAGAGCCGAACCATGGGCCAGACGATGAGCGCGGCAATGATTCCGTGAAACAGACTGTCCATCGGTCCCCACACCCAGATGGGCAGCGCGCTTCGGAGCCCTCCGGTGGCGTCGGCCACGCGCATGGTGACCAGGAGAAGCGCCGTCTGAACGATGAGAGCAACGAATACTCTGGATGCGCCAATGGACGTCTCAACAGGAGAGCGTGCCACAGGGATAGCATCATGGAGATGTCGATCCATAAGCGTCCGTTTCTCCTCTGGAAACAAGGTCGCGTAAGCTGCCGGTTTGCGCGATTTCATGTTCAGTCCTCGTGGCGTGCTTTTGCCCATGAGCGATTGTGGTGCAAGATGCCATCTTACGCTACATCTTCTTCATCCCTTCGGTGTGGCCCGCAGGGTCATGGATGACTCCGTCCCACGCGCTCTCTGGTCGGCGGTGGCGGGTTTCCCCATCTCTCTTGAAATTCCGGCGATTGTTTGCGCAGCTCGAGCCAATCATCGAACACCGGCGGATTGTAGAGCCAGAGCGTGAACCATTCGACGATCTCTCGTTTGACATCGCGCGTTTCGGCCGACCTGGCCCGACGAGCGGCGGCCTGCGCCCGGCGCTTCCCCACCAGAGCGATCGAGCGAGCGTACCTCATGCCTTTCTCGTCGCCCGCGGCCTTGAATTTGCGATAGAGCGCGCTCAACCGGCGAAGCGACGCTTCGGCCTGCTCGAGCGTGCCGAATTTCAGGATGTCCCGGAATTGTTGCTCGTAAGGCTCCTCCATGGGCGGCAGGCTGAAGGCATCAGCGATGTGGACCGGTTTCCCCGCCTCGGCGAGGACGCGAGCGATGTATCCGGGAGAACTCGCCCCCGATGGCCCTAGACTTTCAACGAGCTTCTTCTGAATCCGTCGTACCTCGGCCCGGCCCAAGCTGGTCATCGCCTCTCGTTCGAAGATCTCCAGGATCAATTGTTTCTTCGTCGGACCGGACATGACTTCACCTGTATTGTACTTCATTTTCTGATGATGAGCGACCAGACGGGAAGCTGACCGAGCCGCGGGGACTTCCCCGGGGGGAAGGGCACTTTGAATGAGCCGACAATTGACTCCTCCCCGCGGACGAGCCGCGGGGCTTCCCCGAGAGGAAATAGACCGCCTGACGAGCAACCAAGGTGAACCTCCCCGCAGCCAAGCGGCGGGGCGTCCCCCAGGCCACGAGGCTCGCCTCCGGGATCTGTGACATGACCAGCTCGTCAACCTGAGCGGTACACTGGGAATCGCTGGCGGCCAAACCACCTCCGGGATCTGTGACATGACCAGCTCGTCAACCGGTCGCCCACCCCCACCCCGAAGGCCCCGCAGCTCGCCTCTAAGGATTGTTACTTCCCTCACTACCTGCGCTCTCAACTGAACCCTTCCCGCTATGAACAGCGGGGCTTCCCCGAGCCTTGGCACTCGCCTCTGGAGCCTGCTGCTCCCACCCGCTATTCACTCATCCTCTGCCATGAAGGCCCGAAGCTCGCCTCCGAGGTCCATGACGTCCCCGCCAAGAGCACAAAACGTGACCCCTCCCCGCAGCCGAGCTGCGGGGCTTCCCCCAGGCCCCGCAGCTCGCCTCCGGAGTCCGTGACATCGCCGGCTAGTTAACGCCGCGCTCGCCCCATCCCCACAGGCCCCGCAGCTTGCCTCCGGAGATCATGTCGCTGCCCGCTGGTCGCCGCTCGATTTGGCGGAGTACCTTACCCTGGCTGCCTCCGGAGATCATTTCGTTGCCCGCCAGTCAACGCGACCTCCCTTCTCTCCATGAATGCCCCGGAGCTCGTCTCCGGGGTTCATGACTTGTCAGCTAGTCAACGCAACATCCCCTCTCCTCATGAATGCCCCGGAGCTCGCCTCCAGGGATCGTTACTTCCCCAGCTACTCAACGGCCCCCTCCCCACGGTCCAGCCGCAGAACTTCCCCAGGCCCCGCAGCTCGCCTCCGGAGCTCATTTCGTTGCCCGCCAGTCCCAGGACATTCATCCACCCAGGAGACCGGCCATGAGGTAGAGCCCGGCGGTCAATCCCGCCGCCACCAGCGCATAGGGGAGCTGGGTGATGAAATGATCGACGAGATCGGCCACGGCCGCCATCGCCGAGACGATAGTCGTGTCCGAGAGAATCGAGGCATGATCGCCGAATACGCCTCCGGAGAGCACGGCACCGACGGCCAGCGGCAGGTTCACATTCAACGCCATGGCCGCCGGGACGGCGACCGGAATCATGATGGCGAAAGCGCCCCAGGAACTGCCCGTGGAGAAAGAGACGAGACAGGTGATGAGAAACACGACGGCCGGCAATACCCAGCCGGGCAGCAACTCAGAGAACACCTGAGCGACATAGGTGCCGGTTCCCACATCCTGACAGACCCCACCGATGGCGTAAGCCAGGACGAGCATCACATTCAACGGGACTAATCCCGCGATCCCTTTGAGAATCAATTCGGAGATCTCGCCGAGAGAGAGGAGCCGTTGCCCGAGCGACAAGAGGACACTGATCAGCACGGCCGCCGTCACGCCCCAGAGCACGGCCGTCGCTCCCGATCCGCTCAACATCCGGCCCGATCCCGTCACATAGAGGCCCACGGGAATCATGCCCACCATAGCGATCATCGGCAAGACCATATTGCGCGCCCGCCGCGGGATGCCCGGTTTAGACGAGATCTCGGCCACGTCTTCGGCCATGAGGGGCATCGCGCCATCGCGGAGCAGCTTCCCTTGCTCCTCGGCGCGTCGTTCGGCCGCGCGCATGAGACCCCAATCCCGCCCCATCAGGATGGCTGCCATCACGACGCCGATGGAGAGAAACAGATAGAAGCTCAACGGAACGGCCAGCGCCAATACGCGCACCGGTTCAGAGACGGCCTGAGCCGACAACAGGCTGATGATCAATGCGCCCCATCCGTTCAATGGGATCATCATGCAACAGGCGGCATCAGAGGTATCGATGAGCAGAGAGAGTTTCTCTCGCGAGACGCGCAACCGATCACACACGGGACGCGCCACCGCACCCTTGACCAGCGCGTTGATGTTCGATTCGACAAACAGGGGAAAGCCGAGAAGTAAGGCGAACAATTGTGCCCCCCGGCGGGTGCGGATGAGGTTTCTTCTGAGGAGATAATTGACGAATCCTTCCAGACCGCCGGAGCGCTCCACCAGAGCCATCAGACTTCCCACCAGCGAGCAGAAAAAAATGACCCGCACATTGTCGGCCTCGGCGAACACCATCACCAGCCGCTCCAACGTATCACCCACCGCCTCGAACGGATGGCCGGAGGCCATGATGAGCGAACCGCTCAGAATGCCCAGAAACAGAGCGACGTAGACCTGTCGCGTGCCGATAGCCAGAACGATGGCCAGAATCGGTGGAACGATGGAGAGCCAGGAATTCATCGCCGGATCGATCGCCCCTCCCCGAGCATCATACCCCGGTGCTCAACCGCAACGATGAAGATGCTCATGGGACGGCCTCCACGATGCCGATGGAGGCCAGCGCCCGCAAGTACTCGACGACGAGGTCCAGCGGAATCGGTCCGTAGATGGCCGAGACGGCATCGCGAATCTCCTGAACCGTTCGGCGACCATCGACGAGATTGAGCACTTCGTAGGCGTAAGCGCCGCCCGCGGCGCGCTCTCCGCGAAACCGCAGCAAGCGAATCGTACGGGCGCGCTCGGCTCCATAATGATCGACGAAGTAATCGTAGCCGAAGACCGAGAGCGGACCTTTGACCGCGGACGAGCGTCGATAGACGAGACGTCCCTGGCCCGTGGGCGGTGGCGCTGGCGCAATCGGTCCCACTAATGTTTCCAGAGCGGCGAAGAACGTCTCGGCCTCCCGGCTCAATGACGCGGGGATGGTGAAAAATCGGCTCAGAGAGTGGAACACGGCCCGCTCATACCAGAGATGGAATCGCGTCACGTTGTCGGCTTCCTGGCGCGGCAACTCAGCCCGACGCTGGAGCATCCGCGCCGTGCGTCGCAATGCCTGCGCTTTGAGGAGCGACCAGAGTTCAGGCGCTTCTTTCTGGCTCACGTTGGCCAGGAAATAGCCGCTGGCCGCTCCAATGAACGCCGCCCGTTTCAACTTGGTGGGATCGATGTTGGCCGGTGAGTCGAAATTGGTGTGGATGTACCGGTCGGGCCAATCGTTGAGATAGATGGCCGGAATGCCAAATGAGCTGTCGGTGTAGACCTGGTGGTCGCTGCCCATGGTGAATTCGGCGAATTCGGCTTGAAGCGCTTCCTTGCCGCCTTCGGGAGCGACCAACGGATACGGCGGACGCTCGCCGCTCGCGAAAGCCGCCGATTGCTCGTTGACGAAAGCGCCGAACGCTTCGGCCACGTCGTAAACGAACGACGGCAAGCTGGCCGGGCCGCGGGTGATGTGGAAGATGGCTTTGGTCGTCGGACCACCACCGACCATATCCATGTGAATGACCGCCTTGATGCGAGCGGCCAACTGGGGACGAGCATTGAGCAGCGCCAGCGTCCCTTCGATCTCCGGCGGCCAGATGAACCGGAGGCTGCGGGCCGGTCGGGAGATTTTTCCCTCGCGGATCAACTTCATCAGCGCCCGAGCAACTTCCAGGATAGTGGCCGATCCGCTGGCGTTATCGTTCGCTCCGGGACGTTGGTGATCGAGGTGGCAACTGTAGGCGATCTCTTCGTCCTTCCGACGGGGATCGGCGCCGGGAATGCGGGCGGTGACCACGTGATAGAATCCCGGATGCCGCCCGGCGCGAACGACGGCGTGGAGTCGAATCGTCTCCCCTTGAGAGAGCCGCCGTTGAAAGGCGCGCGCCTGCTTGAGCGAGATCATGAAGGCGAATGTGGATGTCGACGAGAGGCTCTCCAGATGGCCCCAGCGCACCAGATTCTCATCTTCGCCCCACCAGGCCGTCCGTTGATTCTGGGCGTAGCTCACGATGCCCACCGCGCCATATCGCTCGACGGCCAGACGCGCCACCGGTCCCGGTTGGGCGGCGGCCAGCACGATCTTCCCGCGCACGTCCTTGCCCGCGTAATCGCTCTCCGAGGTGCCCTCGCCCACGTCTATGAGGTCGGCGGTGACGTCGGCGCTCTCGCTATCCTCGGCCAGCGTAATGGGCATGGCCTCCCAACTGGCCAGACGGCGATGAGGAACCCATCGGTCGGCCGTGCGTCGAAGTTCCCAGAGTTCGGCGAACTCGGCATCCCAGGCGGGACGAGCCTTCTGGGTGCCGTAGAACGTGCGACCGTCGGCGGGAAATTCTTCGATGCGCACGTCCTCGAATCCATAGGTTCGGAGTCGCTCGGCGATATATTCGGCGGCGGCTCGGAATGGGCGCGAGCCGCGAATGCGATGGAGCCGCGCCAGGTATTCCACGTGATGTTTGGCCGTTTCGCCGGAGAGTTCCTCGGCGAGCGCGGCAATCACCGGCTCGGGGAGCAGTGGCGGGCGCTGGGCCCTAACGCCTCCGGCTGAGATGAGACACAGGAGTATGGCGACGATGGCTCTTTTCATCCTCCCCCTCCTCTCGGATAAACTTCCGAAGGGCGTTCGCCCTCGTATGGTGGGTAGCATGCGAAGACCTCGCACGTCGTTGCTGTTCTCAAACGCGATGCGGTCGTCCTCGCATGATGGATGGTATTCATGACGATGACCGCGCGGATTCTATCCTCTATGAGAAACGGGCGTCAAGGCGGGCGACTGAAGCGCAACGTCTTGTTGGTAGAGCGTTCGTGCTGAGCGAGGATGCTTAGCGACAAACGTGACGCCTCCCCGCAGTCTAGCTGCGGGGCTTCCTCCAGGGGAGTGAAAGACCGTCGTGAACTAGCGGACAAGGCGAACCTCCCCGCCGACCAGCGACGGGGCTTCCCGGAACCCTCCCTGCATCCAGGCGGATGCTTCCACTCCAAGCCCCGGAGCTCGCCTCCGGGGTTCATGACCCCTCACTGGCCGCTGGTGTCCTAGCCGTCACTAGTATCCTCCAAGCCCCGGAGCTGGGCTCCGGGGTTGGTGACTTGCCCGCTAGTCAACGCGACATCCCTTCTCCCCATGAATGCCCCGGAGCTCGACTCCGGGGATCGTTACTTCCCCAGCTACTCAACGGCTCAACTGACCCCTCCCCATGGACAAGCCGCGGGACTTCCCTACGAACCCTCTACATCCCCCAGCATCCCGGTGGCGCACTGGAAGGTTCATTTCTTCTGGTCATCGCCCTCGCCTCTGCGGTAAAATCATCCATTGACAACAGGAGAGTTTCATCGAGCACCGGGCGATCTCTCCATGGAGGACGAAAAATGGCCGTGAAGGAACTCAAGGTGGAACCCGAACCAACTCCCATCACCCGAAGAGAGAGACGAAACCGCGCCAGTCAGTTGGCCGAGCTTCTCGAACGCCATCGCGGCGAGCGCCATGCTATCGTCTTGCAGGATTATCCCGATCCCGATGCCATTTCCTCAGCATTCGCGCATCGTCTCATCTCCGCGCGATTCGAGATCGAAGCCGATCTCCTCTACAAGGGTCGCATCTCTCACCAGGAGAATCGCGCCCTGGTGCAGCTCGTGGAGGTGCCCCTGGTGCGCATCTCCGACGAGGCGCAATTGAAAGGCTATCAGCACAGCGTGTTCGTGGATAATCAGGGGACGACCTCATCATTGACGCCGATGCTGGACCGAGCAGGCATCAAGCCGCTGGTCATCGTCGATCACCACGAGGTCCAGGATGTCATTCACGCCGAATTCGAAGACATTCGAAAAATCGGAGCGACGGCGACCATCTACACCGAGTACTTGCGCGACGGATTGCTCAATCTGGATCGCTCCAACACGGCCCACGTGCGACTGGCGACGGCGCTCATGCACGGACTGCGCAGCGAGACGAACGGGCTCATTCATGCACGTCAGGAGGATATGGAAGCGGCCACTTTCCTGACGCCTTTCATCGATGCCTCATTGCTCGATCAGATTCTCCACATCAAACGATCCAAACGCGTCATGGACATCATTCGCGACGCCCTGGCCAATCGCATGGTGGTGGAAAACTACAGCATCTCTGGCATCGGCTTTCTGCGCGCCGAAGATCGTGATGGCATTCCCCAAGCCGCGGACTTCCTCATGACCGAAGAGAACGTTCACACGGCGATCGTCTACGGCATCGTATTCAAAGAGGATGGCGAAGCCCTGATCGGGTCCATGCGAACGACCAAGCTCACGCTCGATGTGGACGAATTCCTCAAAGATGCCCTCGGGGGGAGAGAACGCGGGCACTACTACGGTGGGGGGCGTCGCGGCGCCGGTGGCTTCGAGATTCCCATTCGCTTTCTCGCTGGTCAATTCGATGAGGAGATGATGGCGCTCAAATGGAAGATCTACGATGAAGTCATCAAGCGAAAGCTGCTGGCCAAAATCGGCGTCTCCGCGCCTAAGACGGCCGGCGAAGGAAGCAAGCAGTGAGCCGTGAAGTCGGTCACGACGCCACCCGACCATGGCCGGGATGAACTCCCATCGACTGAGATGCGCCGCGACCGTCGTTTTGGTGGCGGTTCTCACGCCGACCACGTTTCCCTCTCCGCGGAATCCGGCTCGCCCACCTCTCCCGGCGACCATTAGAATTCCCGTCACCGTCCTGGACAAAGAGACGGGCGCACCCTATTCCCAATTGAACAGAGAACGCTTTCAGGTCCTGGAGGATGGCGTTGGCCAACCGATCACCGGGTTCATCCCGGCTGAGGAGAGAACGAGTGCAGTGATCCTGCTGGAGGCCAGTCGTCGGCTCTATTGGATATACCCGGGCGACGCTCGCGCGCTCCTGGAGACGCTGACGGCGTCGCTCGCTTCTTCACTCGGCGTGTTGCTCGACGCGGCCGACTATCTGGCGCTGGTGAGCTTCGATGCCCGGCCTCACGTCTGGGTCGACTTCACCAGCACCGGTCGCCCGCTGCAGCACGCGCTGGCCAGTCTCCAGGAGCAGGCCCTCCCGCGCCCCAGCAGCAATCTCTACGACGCCCTCCTCTTCCTCCTCAGCGGCGGCACTGATGACCAGGGGACCGAATATCGAGGGATGCCAGAGATCGGAGGGAAGACGGCCATCATCCTGATGGCGACGGGATGGGACACGGCCAGTCGAGCCTCGGCGAAAGTGGTGTGGCACCGGTTAGAGCGCGCCGGCGTGCCCGTTCACGTCATTGGCCTGACCGAGCTCATCTATGAGCGCCTGGAACCATTCGTCTCATCTTCAGCGTTGCTCGGCGTCGCCCGGGCGGTTCGCACGCTTCGCGCGCTCGCCGAGCGAAGCGGCGGTCGCTTCGTGGAGCTGACCGCCGAAGGGCAACTCTCCTCAGCGCTCCACCTCATCGCCAATGCCCTCAGCGGTCAATACGTCCTGGAGGTCACCCTCACCCCGTCCGGGCGCCGGCCCGGAAAACACACTATCGACGTCCTCGTCGATGTCGATGGAGATGGTCATCCCGACAACGCTCGATTGACGCTCTCTCATCCCCGAACTCTTCATATGCCCAAATCGAGCGCTTCCGTGAAGTGACCGATTGTGTGGTTCATGGCCGCTCGACCAGGCTGGCTTCACGACCGCTCCTCCCTTCGGAGAGCGCCTACAATTTCGTGAGGGCCCGGCTCAGGCGACCTCGGCCACGGCCAGGCGCTCGGCCAGTTGAGGGATGGCGGCGGTGAGGACTTCCTCAATCCGCTCGACGAAGATGAATTCCATCTCCTGGCGCACATGGTCGGGCAGCTCGCGCAAGTCTTTTTCGTTCTCTTTGGGCAGAATGATGCGTCGAATCCCGGCTCGACGCGCGGCCAGGACTTTCTCCTTGATGCCGCCCACCGGTAACACCAATCCGGCCAGGGTGATCTCCCCGGTCATCGCCGTATCGCTCCTGGCCGGGCACTGGGTGTACAACGAGGCCAGCGCCGTGGCCATGGTGACGCCCGCCGAGGGACCATCCTTGGGGATGGCGCCGGCGGGGACGTGAATATGTACGCCCGAACGGCGGAAGATCTTGGAATCGATGCCCAGTTCCTGAGCGTGAGACCAGATGTAACTCTGCGCCGCCCGCGCCGACTCCTTCATCACATCGCCCAACTGTCCGGTCAACGTGAGCCCGCGGCCATCGGGCAGCAAGGCCGCCTCCACATAGATGACATCCCCGCCCGTCTCGGTCCAGGCCACGCCCGCGGCTACGCCCGGGGGCAACTCCGGCCGCGCCTGTTCGCGGGAATAGGTCTCCGGCCCCAACATCTCCACCAGATCTTCGACTCGAATGGTGACCGGATCGGTCTTGCCCTCGGCGAATCGCAAGGCCACTTTTCGCGCCAGACGGCCGATGGCGCGCTCCAGTTGTCGCACGCCGGCTTCGCGGGTGTACCGGGCGATGATGCGCTCCAGCGCCTCATCGGTGATCACGCACTGCTCTTCGGTCAATCCCGCTTCTTTCAACTGCCGGGGGATCAGATAGCGCTTAGCAATTTGAACCTTCTCTTCATCGCTATAGCCCGCCAACCGCAAGACCTCCATGCGATCCAGAAGCGGACTGGGAATGCTGGCCAAGGTGTTGGCCGTAGTGATGAAGAAGACTTTGGACAGATCGAAGGGGAGGTCGAGATAGTTATCCCGGAACTGCCGATTCTGCTCGGGGTCCAGGATCTCCAGCAGCGCCGCCGCCGGATCGCCGCGGAAATCCCGCCCCAACTTATCCACCTCGTCCAGCATGAGCAGCGGATTATTCACGCCCGCCCGACGAATGGCTTGGATGATGCGGCCCGGCATGGCGCCGATGTATGTCCGCCGATGCCCCCGGAGTTCGGCTTCATCGTGGAGGCCGCCCAGGCTCATCCGCTCGAACTTCCGCCCCATGGCCCGAGCGATGGATTGACCGAGCGACGTCTTGCCCACGCCCGGCGGCCCGACGAAGCAGAGAATGGGCGCTTTGGCATCGGGATTGAGCTTGAGCACGCCCAGGTGTTCCAGAATCCGCTCCTTGACCTCCTCCAGATTGTAATGATCCTCGTCCAGCACCTGTCGTACGCGGGCCAGGTCCAATCGGTCCTCGGTGCCCTTGCGCCAGGGCAATTCCAGGACCAACTCCAGGTAGGTGCGAATGACATGATGCTCGGGCGAGGCGGCGGGCAGCCGCTCCAGGCGCGATAACTCCCGCTCGGCTTCCCGGCGCACTTCGTCGGGCATGTCCGTCTCGGCCAGCCGCTGACGGAGTTCCTCGATCTCCGCCTGTTCGGGGCTCTTCTCGCCCAACTCTTGTTGAATGGCCCGCAATTGCTGCCGGAGCAAGTATTCGCGCTGCTCCTTGGTCATCTCGGTCTGCGCCTGAGTGGCGATCTTCTTGCGCAACTCCAGCACCTGGATCTCATGCGCCATGTACTGATGCATGAGCCGCAACGCCTCGACGCGCGTCTTGGCTTCCAGCAACGACTGCGCCCGTTCCACGTCCAGGCTCATCATCGACGCCAGCAGATAGACGAGCTGCAAGGGATTCTGCGTCCCGGCCAACAATTGCGTCACTTCCGCCGGAGCCTGCGGTTGAATGAGCTCGACGGCCTTCCCCACCAGATCGAGTAGCTCCCGATGCAGCGCCTCAACCTCTGCCCCCTCATCCTCGGGCAGGGGAATGACCTCCACGCGCGCTTTCAAATAAGGCTCGGTTTGCTCCATCTCGATGAGTCGCACCCGCTCCACACCCTGGACGATGATGTCCATGGTGTTCTCTCCCGAGCGAACCATCCGTTTGATGACCGCCTTGGTGCCCATGGTGTGGAGATCTTCCTGACGCGGCACTTCGATGGAGGCTTCCCGCTGGGCGACGACCAGGATCTCTTTCTCCTCGCTGGCCAAGGCCGCTTCCACCGCCGCGAGCGAAGCCGGCCGTCCCACCGACAGCGGCATCAGGAGATAGGGGAAGAGCACGGTGTTCTTGACCGGAAGAACGGGGAGTACGTATTGCTTCGTCACTTGGAGTTCTCTTCCTTCCTCTCGTCTTGTTTCTTCGTTCATATCCGATCCTCCTCGGGCGAAGACCGCATCGAGCCACTCAATGCCGTCGGCCATGGACCGCCCCGGCGTGCTCTCTGCCCGGCCCTCAATTCCCGGATGGGCGTCACTATTGTCTCACTCGACCAGATTGCCAGAGGGTTCGTCGGCACCGCTCTGCCTCCCTCTCCATCGACCAGAATGACCACCGGCGACCACTCTGATCGAAAACTTGACTTCATAACCATAATAAAATGTGAGTCGCTTGCTGTCAAGATACTTGACGCTCATCGAGAAATTCGCCACGGCCACAGAGTCAATGGCTGTAGAATCAATGGGTTACAGTGCACCGAGGAACGATCTCGAAAAGATCAGTGATGGGTCGAGTTTGTCAGAAACATGGAACTGCCGGGATCGCCGAGGTCTCAGAGGGTCTTTCTCTTTGCACTCGTCGCCTTGGCCGGTATCATCTCCGGCCACTGGGCCGGAGGAGTCTCGGAGGGTCTTCTCTCTACGCGCCCGGCGCCTTCGTGAAGATGAGGCCCGGGATGACGAATCCTCCCGTTTTTTCTCGGCGCGCCTGGCGCCCCCTGGGATGATTTTGACGATCTCTGCGCGAGGGGCGCCTGGATTACACTTTATGTCCTCCTTTTTCGATGAGCCCGGAAATGTTTGTCCAGGAGTTCGCGCGCCCGGCGCCGGTTATCGAGGTATTCGACCTCGTAGCCGGGATCGGGCGCCTGGGTGAGGATGGATTCCAGAAGGCGCCGGGCCTCTTGCCGCCGACCGGCCTTCAGGTAACTCTCGGCCAGGAACAGTTCGGCCAGCGAGTTATTGGGACCGATCTGGAGGGCCCGCTGGAGGGAGCGAATGCCACGGTTGAGATTCCCGCCGAACAGGCCGGGCACTTCGGCGTCCAGCTTTCCCAGCACGGCGTAAGCGCTCCCATTTTCGAACCGAGGATCGAGCCGGATGACAGCCTCCAGCTCGCGGCGCATGGGTTTGACCAGTCGCCAGCGCGTGAAGATGCTCTTCTGCTGACCGTACTCGCCGTAGTTGGCTGCCAGCCAGAAGTGCCCCTCGGGTCGATCGGGCTTCAATTGGACGGCGCGCCGGCCCGCCTCGATGCCGCGCTTGAAGGTGATGACTCTCTCTCGCTTGACGGTGAGGTGTTTGCCGAGAAAGTGATAAGCCCGCGCCAATCGCCAGAGCGCCGCGTAATCGTCCGGGCGCTCATCGAGTATCTCGTTGAGCAGGGCGATGGTCTGGTGCACGTGCTGGAGGTCGGCGCGCTGGGCGAACAGGCGATCGGCGCGAGCGAGCCGCTCATTCTGAGCCTCGGCGACGATGGCGACGAGCAACAGGCTCCCGATCAGCCATCGACATCGTTTGAGCGCCATGGACGCATACCCCTCGCGATCTTGCGCTGAGCTGACTCGGGCGAATGGGCCGAGATCAGCCTGGCATGATCGCCGCCATCACGGCGAAATGGTGACCTCCAGTTGATTGGATTCTGCCATGTTGCCCACGTTATCGAACACGCGAATGAGGAAGTAGTAAGTGCGCGGCAGAAGTCCCTCGGGCACGGTGAGCGTCTCGGGCGTACCCGCCGGTTGCGGGAAACGCACGTCCTCAATGCGCTGAGCGAATCGCAGATTCGATGGCGTGATTGGTGCAGTGAGGAATCGGATGTCGTAAAACGCCGCTTGTCCCTCCTGACCGTCATCTCCGGTCGCCGTCCAGGCGAGCGTGAGCGGAGACGACCCCTCGACCACGTGGAAATCGGTGATCGGCGCCGGAGGAACGCGATCGTCTTCCAGCGCCCGCTCGGCGTTGATGCGCCCGCCCGAGACAGTGGTATCGAGCAGGGTCTCGAACCGATCCACGCATCCCCGCAGGCGCGTTTTCACCTGAGCTGGCGCGATCTCGGGAAAGGCCGAATAGATCAGCGCCGCCACGCCGCTGGTGATGGCCGTCGCCGGCGACGTCCCCAGTCCGCTGAGGATGCCATCGGCGCGGCCGAGTTCAGCCGAGGAGTCGCGGACGGTGAGGCCGAAGATTCCCTCGCCGGGAGCGCCGACATCGACGCTCCGGCGACCGAAATTGGAGAATTGACTCAACCGATTGAACCGATCGGTGGAGGCCACCGAAACGACATTCTCCAGAGTGAGCGAATAATTCGACGGGTAGAACGCCGCCTGGTCATTATCATCGCCGATGCCGTCCTCGCCACCGTTTCCGGCGGCGGCCAGGGCGACGATGCCCGCCTCACCGGCGGCGCGCAAGGCCTGTTCCACGCTGCGACTGCGCCCGGCGCCGCCGAAGCTCATGTTGATGACGCGGACGCCGTGCGCAGCCATCATGGTGGCGTAAGCGATGGCCTGCACTTCCAGAGAGACGAACACCCTGCCGGAGGCGCCGGCGACTTTCAATGGGAGCACGCGGCTTCCCCAACTCACTCCGGCGACGTCCCGGGCGTTATTGGTGGCCGCCGCGGCGATGCTGCTCATCCAGGTGCCGTGTCCGTTCTCGTCATCGGGCTGTGGATCTCGACGCGGGAAATCCCAACCCGAGACGTCGTCGACGAATCCGTTGCCGTCATCATCGCGCCGGTTGTTGGGAATCTCCCCCGGATTGACGAAGAGTTTGCCCTCCATATCGGGATGCGTCAGATCCAATCCCGAATCGATCACCGCGATGACGACGTCAGGATCGCCGGTCGTGATGTCCCACGCCTCGGGCGCTCGAATATCGGCGCGCCGGCGGACGTCGGCGATCCGATGCTTCAAATGCCACTGGAATCGAAACAGCCGGTCATTGGGCACGATGGTGAGGTGGCGAATGTAGTCCGGCTCGGCGTATTCCACGATATCCGGATACTGCCGCATGAGTTCTTCGGCCAAACGCGGCGCATCGATAGGCCGAGCGAACCGCAGCAGAAACAGGCGATCCAACCCGTATTTCCGGAACAGCCGAGCGGCCGCCTGAACGGCCGGAGATTGAGAGGCGAGCGTCGCCCGATCGAGACCCGGCGATGATTGGCCCGTCCCTCTCAGTGGAATCAATCGCTCCACTTCCACCAGGGAGGCTCGGGCCCTCAGATCCCTCAACACGGGATTGATGAACGCAGCCAGGGGCGCGCTGACGCGAACGTCGGCGGGGACGGGCGCTCGCTGAGTGAAACAGACGATGAGGTGGTCATCGACGTATTCGACGTCGCTCGATGACGACCTTCCAACGCCGAGAGAATGAACGGAGAGAGAACCAGCGAACAGGACGATGAATAACGCGATGGGAACCCTCATGTATCTCCTCCACTTTTCGTCGATGTAGCCCGAATCGACCATCTCTATGGGCCTCGTCCTAGTATAGCACGCTGGCGGCGATTCTTCACTGGCTGGAGAATCGCGATGACCACTGACGGGAGATATGGGGCGCCGAGGCATCTTTACGCCACCACGACCAGCCGGTATACTAACGTATGCGGCTTCAATCCTCGACGAGGAGTAATGGACGATGATTCAAAGTCTGCTCAAGCGGCGCGTCGAGAAGCGACCGGACAAGGTCCGTTTCGAGGGACGCATTCTTTTTCTCACCGAAGATCCCGAACTCATCCGACGACAGATCGCAGGCGAGGATCTGGATTGGCATCCCGGGATTCCTCTGCGCCATGATATCAGCACCGATGAGATTGCGCCCGCCTACATCTGTTTTTATTTCGATGAGACGCTGGGCGAGTTTCCCTATCTCGGGCTCAAAGCGGGCGGTCAATTCCCCATCGGGCGCGGCGATGTGAAGCGAGGGGGTTTCGTCGCCTCGGTTTCTGGCAAGCGTCGCGGCAAGGGATCCAGCCGGGAACAAGCGCCCTATGCCGAACTCATGGCCGGCATTCGCCTCATCATCGCTGAGAACATCGAGCGCATCTACAAACAGAATTGCCAGAACCTGGGATTGTTCACCTCGACCAATTTCGACCTCATCGATCGCATTCGTCGCGGCGAAGAGATTCCGCTCAGCGAGTTCACCCGGGGCGAGGACGAGATCACCCGCCAGATCATCGAGTACGGCGGTCTGTTCGCCTTCAATGTGGCACGGCTTCAGGGTCGCGCCCGGGTGCCGCGCATCACCACTGCACCGCGACCGATGACGTTGGCCGAGAAGATCCTGGCCCGCCATCTGGTCGTCGATCTGGCGGAGGATCGCGTCGGCGTGCCCGCGGTGAAGCCTGGTGATGCCGGTTTCGTTCGCGCTGATATTCGTTTCAGCCACGAATACGTCACGCCCATGGCGGCCATGTTTTTCAAGAGACTGGTCGGCGAACACGAACGGGTCAACGATCCCTCGTCCATCTATTTCTTCCGCGATCACCTCACGTTCCTCGACGAGGTGATGCCGCCCGAGCGACGAAAGATGGGATTGCTCGACCTGGCGCTCAAGCAGAAAGAGATGCAGGAATCGTTCGCCCGCCAGCAGGGAATCACCTACCACGGCGAGTTGACCGATCGTAAAGGATCTGAGGGCATCTGTCACAGCATCATGTTGGAGCGATATGCGCTCCCCGGACAGGTGGTCATCGGCACCGATTCGCACACCCCTCATTCGGGAGCCATCGGGTGTCTGGCATTCGGTGTGGGAACGACCGACATTTTCAACTCCTGGATCACCAAGGACGTGCGGGTATGCGTTCCGCCATCGGTCAAGGTCGTCGTCCGCGGGCGATTGCCCGACAACGTCACCGCCAAGGACCTCATCCTGGCCATTCTACGGATGGACGACATCAGAAGTGGACGGGCCATCGGCAAGGTGATCGAATATACCGGCGAGGCCGTCCGGGCGCTGAGCATCGACGAGCGAGCGACGCTGACCAACATGGCCGCCGAAATCGGCGGATTCACGGGCATCGTCGCCCCCGATGAGAAGACGGTCGATTTCCTCGTCGAGCGGCGCGGGATGGCCCGCGCCGACGCCGAGCGACTCTGCGAAGGATTGGCCAGCGATCCCGATGCTGAATATGATCAGGTCATCGAGATCGATGCCGCCCAACTGCGACCGATGGTGGCGCTGCCCAGCGATCCGGGCAACGGCCTGTTTCTCGATGAACTGAAGGATGAGGTGAAGATCGACATCGCCTATGGTGGCTCGTGCACGGCCGGCAAACGGGAAGACATGGACATGTACGCTCGCGTCTTGCGCCAGGCGCTGGAGCGTGGTCGGCGCGTTCATCCCGATGTGCGATTCTACATTCAATTCGGATCGCAGGATGTACGCGAGTATTGTCTCCAGCGCGGCTATGTGGACATCTTTCGACGAGCCGGCGCCATCGTCATCGAACCGAGCTGCGGCGCTTGCATCAACGCCGGCCCGGGAGCCACCGTTCGCCCCGAGGAAGTGAGCATCAGCGCGCAGAATCGCAATTTCCCCGGCCGCAGTGGTCCCGGCCAACTCTATCTGGCCAGCCCGCTGACGGTGGCCGCTTCGGCCATCGCGGGCAAAATCGTCGCCTACCACAGCGAGGACGAGCGCCCCGAGTCATCGGAGCGGTCATCCGGGTCCGAACGCTATGGCGACATTATTCACACGTTAAAATCGAGAGACATCTAGGAGTTCGCCCGCACCAAGTCCTTGGGTTTAGAAGCGCCAGGAGTAAAGGCAACGACACAAAGGCGAGTGCGCAGTCAGATATCAAGAAAGGCCCCGAAAGGGTATATCTTCATGTGTGAAGGTAACGGAGCATCTCGGCCGCCTGGTCAGGCATCGGCGTCGGTATATCCTCATGTGTGAAGGCAACAGCCGGAGCTCACCATTGCTGAAGGCGCTCTTTCGAAGTGTTCTGTTCAAACCGAGTCGGTGTTCCTTTCTCCTGTTGTCGCTGCGCCTCTCTCACACCCGCTTGATTATCAAAGGGATTGGTCTGGATAGGCACTCCTCCGTGCTGTTGTTGCTACTGCTTCTCCCTCACCCGCTCGATCATCCCCAGCCAATACGGCGGCTCCTCATACAACACCTTCCTATCCACCCGCTTCATCCGGGGCCTGTTCCCATCGGGCGGCCGCAACCCCTTCCGCTCACTGAGCGCTCTCACCCGCTCATAGGCCCGAATCGCCCGGTCATACGCCTTCATCTGCTGCTCGTAAAACTCCCCCAACCGCAACCATGGCCATGTTGAATCAGAATCGGCCACCGTCCCGGCTATCAACTCCGCCGCCGCTGCCACGTTCCCCTCCTTGATGTACTGCTGTGCCTTCAGATAGTGGTAGTTCGCCCGATCCGCCGCCGTCCGCACCTCCCGCACTTCAAAATACCCCACCAAAGCCGTGAAGATCCCACGATGACTAGGAGGCAGTCGCAAACCTAAATCCCGGGCATCAAACTCAGCCTCAATATAGTATTGCCCTGGCCCCAGGGGGTCACCATCATTGCTCAGTATCTCGATCACCGCTTCAGCGTAGTTCTCCTGATCTAATACCGGAGGAAATTCGGTCACCACCTCTGTTACCCAATTTATAATCGTCATATTCGTCAGGCTTCGGCTGATAGCCGTAATTGGGATCAAATTCGTACCGGGTCGGAGTAACAACCGCACCATTACGCAAATACTCAATCCTGCTCAGTTGCAAAGATCGAGGTGGAGCGTGAACAAGCTAGCGGTGCAGGTCATAGACCAACCCCTTGACCGCCGGCTCTCGGTGCCGGTGACTCGCCTTGCGGGAGCGAATCGTCTCCCCAAACTTGCGCTTGATCACCGAATGGACCGTCTCGCACTTTCATCTCTGCCCATAGATCCCATCCAACCGCGCCGCAGCCACCAACTCGGCTCGGGCTCTGCGCTCAGAAGAGACCAGGTTGCCCCCTCTGCGGACTGGAGGGATCAGGTCCCCTTCCTCCACCCCACACCCATCGAAGCCCCCATCGGCCCACATCATCCAGGCCCGTGCTCGCCCTTGGTAGCGGCCGTAGCGCCGGGCCTCTCGCCGCAGACCGCTCAGATACGGGGCATCGCTCCCCGGTCCGCTCCCGCTCCTCCAGGCCAGGATCAGCGGCGCGTCGGCGCCGACCGTGTAGACCCCCTTGATCCCCTCTCGGCGCCTCCGCCCGGCGCGGCTCGGGTAATAGGCGCTGGCCTGGGTGAGCCGAAACCCGGTAGAGTCCGAAGCCATCACCTCCTCCTTCACTCCCAGCTTCGCCAGCCACCTCTGCTTCATCCGCTCCAGGTCCCGCATCCGCCACCGACGGTACGCCCGGTAGAGAGTGGTGTGATCCGGCACCCGCCTCAGGCCCAGGGCGTGGCCGACCCGGTCGCTGGCCAGCAACCACTCCTCCACATCCCGATAGCTCACATCGAGGTAGAAGCCCAGCAACACGCAGGCGGCCAACTGGGGGAAGGTGTAGATATGCGGGCTCTTGGGATGAGTATATGGGGGCAAAGTCTGCTGAGCGATCGCGTAGGCCAGGCGGGCCATCCGGACGTAGCGGCTCTCTCGTTGTTCCTTGCTCCTTTTTCGGCGGGCCATGAGGTCTATTTACCATCGCCCGTCAATCTTTGCAACTGAGCAACAATGCGCCGCAATACTGGCCGATTTTCGGGCGGCACGTTTGACATACTCAGGTCACAATTCGTCCCCACGCGATGTTCATGGTGCGGCGGACTCCACAACGCGGTGCCACAGGGCGGCCCGCAGTCAAACAACCCTCCCTGGGGCAGGCTCATGTCATTGTATCGCAACGGCTCAGCCCCAGGAAAAGCCGCCGCATAGTCATTGGCAATATTGATCAGCCCCTGATTGGTCGTCGCCGTCCCCCAGTGATTGTGATCGACGGAATATCCCGGCGGCCCCTGATGCTGTGCCGTCCCGCCCACTTTCGTGTAATTGGACCCCGCCGGCAAGAGGGCCAATCCCGCCACCTCCACGGTGATCGTCACCGAGTCCGATCCCCCTTCAAAACTCACCGTCACCACCTCCTCACCACCTACATTGGGCGCGGTGTAGGTCACCTGGACCTGCCCACTTGCTCCCGTGTTCCCACTGCTCGCGCTCAAGCGACCCGTCGGTCGATTCCCCGCGTGATCATGTCCTCCCGATCCCTCTACAGCGGCCACGCTCAATGTAAAAGCCGCGTTCGGCGTCCCTGATATCGTGAGCGTCGATTGATGGATCCCCGGCGTCTCGCTTGGTGCTACGACCACTGGACTGGCCGTGATAGACAGGCTCACCCTCGGCTCGCACATTGAAGGATCAGGGGCGATGGCTCGCGGCACCCCGGTCACCTCCGGATCGCCAGGAGCAAACTCCACTCCCCCCACCGCCACCGTCTCAAAGACCACCTCCACCTCCCCAGGACAACATCCGACCACCTCCACCCCCCCCCCCCCCCCCCCCCCCCCCCCCCCCCCCCCCCCCCCCACCCCCCCCCCCCCCCCCCCCCCCCCCCCCCCCCCCCCCCCCCCCCCCCACCCCCCCC
>JALSQX010000042.1 GCA_026985075.1 Blastocatellia bacterium
GGCATCCCTTGGTGAACGAGCACCGTCCCCACCGGATACGTCCGCTGTGGCGCCAGCGGCTTCACCCCCTCCCACCGCAACGCCGCCGCTGACCCAAAAAAGAACTGCCTGACATCCGTTCGCTTCCTCTTACCTTGACGGGATACCCTCCATCCTCCTGCCAACCAAAATGTCACTCATATTGCTTTCATTGACTCATCGACACACTGCCGCATCACACTCCACGCGATCTGCTTTCTCACCTGGCGTCCCTTGCTCAGCACGCACGGCCACCGCCGGATACTTCCTGACCAGCATCGTAGGCTCGCATATCCTCATCGTTCCCCTCACACGACCGGCAGGATCGGCGCTATTTTACCAGAACCCTCTGCCCATGTCACGATGGATTGCCCCATGCAGTGTGCTGGGTGAAGGGTGGTCACTTCAAGAGCCTGGAGCATGCGCCTGAGGAAATGCGCCTTACAACCGTGAAGCCCTGGGATGCCCCGCCCAGTGGAGCAGGTCTGACTCGACCGCCTTGTCACGATGGCAAAAAGGGGATAAATTGACAATGAAAGCGAGATCTCCGATTATAATGAGCTTGATGTCGCCATCGCCCGGAAATTTCGATCGGTGTCAGGAGCGTGGGCGACGCTGATCACTCATCGACGAGGAGACTGAGGCGGTGAACACGCTCAGGGAGAGCCGGGAAGAGAAGCGAGCCGGTGGACGAGGGAGTCTCATCGCCCACCGATAATGATCTGGCGTCTCTTCGCGAAGGGAAGAAAGGACATGCGGGCTGTTATCCAAAGGGTCACCTCAGCGGAGGTGAGAGTCCACGGGACATGTGTGGGAAAGATCGGGCGCGGACTCCTCGTTCTTCTCGGCGTCGGCGCTGAGGATCGAGAAGCCGACGCCGAGTATCTGGCCGAGAAGATCGTCCACCTGCGAATCTTCGAGGATGAGCAGGGGAAGATGAACTGTTCCCTCATGGAGGTGAAGGGCCACATCCTCGTCGTGTCGCAGTTCACGTTGTATGGCGATTGTCGCCGGGGTCGTCGACCGTCTTATTCGGCGGCGGCGCCACCGGATCGAGCCAAGCAGCTTTACGAATATTTCGTCACTCGCCTCAAGAGCTATGGAGTACATGTAGAAACGGGCGTGTTTCAAGAGATGATGGACGTGGAGCTCGTCAACAATGGACCGGTCACCATTCTGCTGGATAGTCAGAAGACATTTTAACCTTTGCTTCCCGGGCACCGAGTGCTGGATAATCTGAAGGGGCGAAGGTGATATGATGAAACAGACACTATTAATCATCATTCTTCTCTTCTCGCTGGCCGCCATGGGTGTTCAATCGGGGCGCGTGCGCCGAGGCAAGAGTGTAGAGAAGTCGGAGACCGCTGAGCTCCCGTTCAACCTCGATTCGTCGCGACCCGTACTGGTCAACATGACGCCGGAAGAGTTCCGAGCCTGTGGATTGAACAAACTCACCGAAGAGGAGTTGGATCATCTGGATCGCTGGATTCTCGACCTGTTCGTCAAACTCAAGTCATTACCCGAGGGACAGTCTCTCGCATCGGCGTCCTCTTCGACAGAGCGCGTTCGTCAGGAGGAAGCCGAATTGGAGCGGCAAAGATTGGAAGCCCGCGCCCGCGATCTAGAGCAGCGTCTCTCACTGGTGAATCGCGAGGCCACGCGGATGAGCTTCGACCTGAATCAGGCTCGCCTGGCTGCTTCTCGAGGAGACTGGAACTCGGTTTACAGCTCGCTGTTGCGGCTGGAATCTTCGGTGGATCGAATCAGACGGGTCAGCCAGTGAGTCATGTGTTGCCGCCCGGCGAGCCCTTCACTCAGGATGCTGGCTCACCAATGGGGAAGACCTCATCGCTGACCCCAGAAGGGCATCGATGAGTTTTGAGCGTGCCTCCAGCGATGAAAGCAGGGGGCGCAAGATGGCCTCTCAGGCCTGGAGGAGTGAGCGTTGCACAAAGAGTATCATCGCTGGTACAGTCCACATCTTCAGCAAGAGATGCCCTTGGTCGTCTACGGCCATTATGGCCAGCCGCTGCTGATGTTTCCCACCGCGGCCGCTGATTGTGAGGAATACGAGCGCTTCGGACTCATTGACGCCATTGGGCATCACATCGACGCCGGGCTGGTGAAAATTTTCTCCGTCAACAGCATCAATCTCCAAAGTTGGATGAACGATCAGATCCATCCGGCAGATAAGGCTCGCCGACAGGTACAGTATGATCGCTACATCATCGACGAGGTGGCTCCGTTCATGGAGCACCACTGCCGGACGCCGGGCATAGCTTTGGCCGTCTCCGGGGTGAGCTTCGGTGCCTTTCACGCCGCCAATACCCTATTTAAGCATCCTGAGCGCTTCACGTGCCTGCTGGCCATTAGCGGAAGCTACGACGTGAAACCCTATTGCCATGGGTATTATGACGATAACATCTATTTCAACAACCCGGTCGATTACCTGAGCAATCTGGACGATCCCGCTCTTCTGGATCAGATCCGACGGTGCTCAATTACTCTCATCACCGGTCAAGGGGCCTGGGAGATGCCCGAGCGAACCTATCAACTCTCAGAGATTCTTCATCGAAAGGGAATCCCTCACCACCTGGATGTGTGGGGAGAGGACGTGAGTCACGATTGGCCGTGGTGGTGCGCTATGTACGATGCCTATATCCCTCGACTGTTCGGTCGGTGAGTCGAGAGCTTCGGAGATGACGGTGGTCAATCACGCGGAGTGGCGATGGCCAATCTTGGCTGGCTCCCGCTCGGGTTCAGATTCCACCGGCAGTGTGGATTCGATGATCGAATAATCGCGATCGCGCCGATAGGTGGCCGCAATCATTTCGGCGAGAAGACCGAAAAAAATGAATTGCACGCCGACCAGCACGAGGATCGTCCCGAGAAGCAACAGAGGGCGGTCGCTGAGCCATTTTTTCATGAAGAGTCGCTCGAAGGCCAGATATCCATCGATGAGGACTCCAATGATGAACAGGACTAACCCCATGATGCCGAAGAAATGAAGCGGTCGATTGGTGTATCGAGTGAGCAGAATGACTGTCAACAGCGTGAAAAACCCGCCCAGGAATCGCCCCCAGCCGAATTTCGATCGACCATACCGCCGCGGCGCATGTTCAACTTTCACCTCGCCAATGCGAAAGCCGCGATAGCTGGCCAGCACCGGAATATACCGGTGACGTTCGCCGTAGACGCGGAGTTCGTCTAACACTTCCCGGCGATAACACTTGAAACCGCTGTTGAAATCGTGAAGTCGAACGCCGGTGAGGGCCGATGTGACCATGTTATAGATCTTGGAAGCGAACCGCTTGGACCAGGAATCGCGTCGTCGGTATCGCCAGGCGGAAACGACGTCGTAGCCCTGCTCAAGCGTGCTCAATAACTTGGGCATCTCTTCGGGCAGATCTTGTAGATCCGCATCCAGGGTGACGACGATATCGTATCGGGCCGCCGCGAAGCCAGCGGCCAGGGCCGCCGACTTACCGAAATTACGCCGGAATCGTATGAGGCGAACTGTCGGATCGGCCTGACGAATGCGGCGAAGGACTCGGTATGAGCCGTCGCGACTCCCGTCATCGACGAATATGCACTCACTCTCAGAAGCGACCCGGCTGAGGACGGCTCGCAACCGAGCGTGGAGTTCTTCCAGGCTGTCTTGCTCATTGTAGACGGGAATGATGACCGAAAGCCGCCACCGGGCTGGAGATTGCTTCTCTTCCATGTTCACAGAGTATACCATAGAACTACTTGACAATCATCTCAAAAAAACGTTGACTGAACCGTGGGAGAATGGTAAAATGCACCACGTCCATGGTTGGTATGGACGGAGCAGAACAGTCGTGGCTCGATTTTGTAAAGTCAGCATGATGCTGGCGGGGGGCGTGAGATGGATAGCGAGAGAGAACCAGCACCGGCGCGGGACGTAAGAATCCCCCGGCAGTGGGTGATGAGGAGAATGAAGTCCCCGTGCTGGTTCAGCTCTGAACATACACACTAAGGAGGGACATAATGCGCAGATCAACGATCATGCTCAGCGTCTTCGCAGCACTGGCATTCTGTATACTGGCGGCCAATTTCCAATCCGCGGTGGTAGCCCAGAGACCGGCGCCACCAGCACCCAATGATAACAAAGCAGATGCCATCGATATTACCGGGCGTACGGTCTTCCGGGCTCGCTATGATACCACAGGAGCCTCTATTGAAGCCGACGATCCCTGCATCTCCTGCTGCTTCTTCGCGGTCGGGCAGAATGACAAGACGATCTGGTTTGTCAAAACCGTCGAGAACGATGGGACGGTTGTGCGCGTGAGCACGATTGGGAGCGACTACGACACCGTCGTTTCCGTTTGGGATGGATCGGCTGGCGCTCCGACCGGTGTAGGGGGACCTCCCTGCGTGAATGATGCGGGCACCACTGAGCTGGCGTGTAACGATGACGCTGGTGGGACGCTTCAATCAGAGGTCTCGCTGGTCGCCAATGCGGGCGACGTTCTCTATATCGAGGTCGCCGAGTGCACGGGAACGGCGACGGGCTTTGGTGGTACGGCGGTGATCACTATCTCCCAGCTCGGACGATAGGAGAGGTGGTTTGGCATGGATTGAGGGTCACCGCGCGACTATGCGGTGACCCTATTGCCTTTGACCGCCATCAGGCAGCGCGCCATTTCTTCATTCCCCACATACATTGAGGTTTCGCGTTAATACCGCAAAAAAGCGCCAATATAGCCGGCTTGTGCCAATTGAGCGGCGGCCTGGCCGTTGACCTCCTCCACCTGCCCCCCCGCACTGATGACCCGTTCAATCGCCCGATTGATCAGATTGGGTGCCGGTGCGAGCGAGCCACCACAGTAGAGACATCTCTCGGGGCGATTCTCCACATAGAGCATGCTGCATCGAGAGCAAACGTAACCGTTGGCAGAGAAGTCCTTCCCATAGAGGAGCTTCCACACGCGGCCTTCATTAATGGCTTGAATCGTATCGGCCAGGCCGGTAACGGCCCGGTCTCCTTTGTGGGCGGCCGTCACTAATGACTCGACGAGTTTCTCTTCGTCGGCCCGTTCGGCCGCCATTTCGAGTTTTTGTGTTTCTCGAAGAACATCTTGATGACTCGCTTGAATGGGTAGCGAGAAAGTACCGATGAGCAGTCGATGGAGGGACTTCGGTAAAACATGCTGGAGTTCAGAAACGGCTTGCTGGCCACCACCGATGACCAGGCGGTCAAACCGGTGGAGCTCGGTCAACTCCTTGAGCCGTTCGGCGACCTGTTTCACATGCCAGAGGACGTGCTCGTCGTGGTGTCGTTGGAGCCGCTTCTGGGCGATGATGCGGTCACGCCCGGCCGTCTGGGTGACTGGAGGAACCTCTTCGAAAACCCCTTCATGTTCTTGAACCTCGCCAAGATAGACGGTGAACAGGCGGGCACGGCCCTGATCAATGAGCACCACACCATAGCGTTCGTGCTCGTCCAGGATGGTGATCAAAGGCCGCAAGAAGAGAGCATGGTTGAACCGGGCCATATTGGGTAGAGCGAGAGGAAGTTCCTGCTCCCACCAGAAGTCGTGAGTGGCGTCCGAGAAGATGAGGAGGGTCTTCTTCCGGGGGATGTAATTCTTCACAAATCGACGCACTCTCTCGCGGTTCAACTCGAACTCCCGGCGCGCCCGGGCATCGTGTAATTCCTGCTCCACCGATTTGAGCATGTTGTTGAGGGCGCGCTCGAATCCCCGATTGAGGTTAATGGCCTTGGATTGATCGACGTCCAGATAGAGGCTCAGCACATACCCATCACCTTGAGGTTGGTAGGATTTCAACACTTGTAAGTCCTCATATGTCACCATGGTACCCTCCTTTCGCCGCTCAGCGGCTGATCGGGAAAGGTGGGGGATGGGAACGGTGACCGTTCAACACCACCCCTCCCGTGAGGCTCTTCAGTCTCTCGCCGGATCCGTCCCCGTTTCCTCGGATACCCTATGCTCGCTCATTCGTTCGACGGTGAAACGGTAATACTTCACTGGCGCCGTGGGAGGAAGGTTGGCTTTCCTCATGGCGAGGGCGACCTGCTGCTCCGCCGTATCAATACCTGGGAGATCCGGCAGCAGGAGGCCACGCCGCCCATCCTCACTCTCGACCATGACGCCGTATCGCTTGGGATCAAGGTCTTGGATGCCGGAGACGGGTTCCAGGGGTGAGAGAATGTCCACCGAGAAGATGAGTTCATCAAGTTCGTCAAGACGAACCGGCTCGAAGCGGGGATCTCGCGTGGCCGCCGATACGGCATTGTAGATGATCTCTTCGGCGATCGTGCTTCGTGTCGGGGCCACCGTTCCCACACATCCACGCAGTTCCCCGTTGCGCCGCTTAATGGAAACGAATACCCCAGCTCGCTCGGCCAGTTTCCCCTTCACGGGAGCGGGAGGGGAGAGGTATCTCCCCTCTTTGAGGAACGTCTCGACGGCGCGACGAGCCAACGCGAGGACGTCTCGTTTCACATCTTCTTGGCGGCCGGTCTCGCCTTGCTGAGCTCCAGGCTGTGGGGCTTGGTCCTCGGCGAAATCGGCCAGGATGGCCGTGAGGTAACCCACGCCAAAGGGACCTTCGTAGGAAATGACACGGGGATGATGAAATGTTCTCCCATTGGCGCCCAACGCCACCAGGAGCGACTGATATGTATCCTCGCCAGCCAACTCGCGCAGGGCTGGATCGATGTTGAGAATATCGTCCACCGCCCCGTTGGCTACAGCAGCTACAATCCGTTCATCGTAGAGGTGCGCGCGGGGATGGTACTCATACGGCGCGTCTGGAGTGAGCCGATGACTCATGTCGCCGCTGGCGATGAGCGCGATCTTTCGACGGAGCTGCCGAGCGGCCTCGGCGATGCACTCGCCAAACCGGAAATGACGATCAACGTCGAGCTCGAAGGGGAGGCCGAAGACGACGATGGAGGACGTCCACCCCGCTTCCCGGAGGAAGTACAGAGGCACGAGCGCACCATGATCGAGTTCACGTCCCGCCGGGATCATCCAGATGGAGATCCCTCGATCGTGACAAAGGGTGGCGATGCGCGACAGAAGAGGGACATCGTTGGGGAATTCCAGTTCAACATGGGGGGCGAGGAAGGGAGCGAAATCTCCACGGAGCCGAGGACCCGTGTAAGCACTGAAGGACCGCGGATCTCGGGGAGCATGGGGACTGATGACGACGACGGAATCAGGGGTCACAGCCACCAATCGGTGCATCACTTGGCGGAGCCCCTCCACGGTCTGAGTCACCTCATTGAGCCGATCCCGCCCGATCTCGGGGATGATGATCGGTGGGTGGGGAGAAAAACAGGTGAACGTGACGACCTGTCCCATGATTCCACCTCCATGTATGGGGAACGCGAGCGGTCCGGAACCACTCTTCTCTCGCCCCGATGGGCGCCTTCACTCAGGTCCGCGCCTCCGATCCCGTCAAGCTGCCTCGGCCAGCTCCAGCTGGGAGAAAAGGTCCGCCGGGTTCATCTCGCGACCTGTTTTCAGGTCAGGATCTCGACTATCGACGAGGAAAAAAGACACGTCCAGGTTGGGGAATCTGCGCTCAACGAGTTGGCGCGTGAGGGGAGCTGGCACGTAAACGATCAGTTCGGGATTGGCCAGTTTGCTCCGTCGGACCGCACGTTCGTCCTCCCAGACAGCGATGGCCGGGCGGCCGTTGATGTCGACCGTCAGAATGTCTCCATTCGCCTTCCGAAGGATATAGGGTGTCTTGGCCATCTTCCTCCGAACCCCTCCCGTTCATCATTGTCATTCACGGCGCACGTCGCCGAGGTGGGTGAGAGCCACCTCGGCTCATCGAGCGCCTACTTTTGCGGTTCGAGCACGACAAATTGCGTCATACTCGTCCGATGATTGAAAATCAACAGCAGCACGCTCTTTCCTTCGGCTCGCGCAGCGGCGCGACGGAAATCGGCCACACTGCGAATCGGTTGACGATCGATCTCCTGGATGACGTCGCCGGGCTCGAGCCCTGCCTCGGCCGCGCTACTGGTGGGCGCCACGCGGGTGATCACCACACCTTCGGCGTCCGGCGGGAGTCCGAGACGACGGCGAAGGGTCGGCGTCAACTCATCAACCTCAATGCCGCTGAGTGGATTCTGGCGACTGAATTGTTGACCCGGACGACGTCGTGGGGTTTCTTCCCGCTCGGTGAGCGTGGCCGTGAGCGTCTTCTCCTCTCCGTCTCTGAACACCTTGATGGTGACTTTCGTCCCTGGAGGCGTCATCGCCACGATGTTGCGCAGGTCATCAGCATCTTCAACGCGGTGCCCGTTGAATTCGAGGATGATATCGCCGCGCCGGATTCCCGCTCGGTCGGCGGGGGTGTCCGGTTCAACGCTGCCCACCAAGGCACCACGGGCCTCTTTGAGGCCGAATTTCTCGGCGATGACCGAGGTCACATCTTGAGGTAATAGTCCGAGGTATCCTCGGATGACGCGGCCCTGTTTCAGGATCTGATCCATCACCGCACGAGCCATGTTGATGGGGATAGCGAAGCCGATGCCCTGGTTGCCGCCCGCGCGGCTGAGGATCGCCGTATTGATGCCAATGAGCCGTCCATGCATGTCGACCAATGCCCCGCCGGAGTTGCCCGGATTGATCGCCGCATCCGTCTGAATGAAATCTTCGTACTGGGCGATGCCCAAATTACCACGCCCCGTCGCACTGATGATGCCAAAGGTGACCGTATGCCCCAGGCCGAACGGATTGCCGATGGCCAGGACGAAATCGCCCACATGAACCTTCTCCGAATCGCCGAGTGGCATCGCCGGCAGGCCCTTGGCATCGACTTTGATGACGGCCACATCAGTGGGAGCGTCCGTTCCCACAATCTCGGCTTCGACCGTATCTCGTCGATCGGCGAACTTGATCTTCAACTCTTTGGCTCCCTCGACGACGTGGTTGTTGGTCAGAATATACCCGTCCGGGCTGACGATGACTCCCGAGCCGAGCGCCGTCTCCCGCTGTTCTCTAGGAAGGCCAAAATCCGGGCCGAAGA
Source organism: Blastocatellia bacterium (assembly GCA_026985075.1). GTDB lineage: Bacteria > Acidobacteriota > Blastocatellia > HR10 > J050 > J050. The sequence continues at coordinate 9,055 of JALSQX010000042.1, forward strand.
ATCGACGAAAGAAGGGATCATTGAAGATAGACGGCAGTTCTTGACGAACGATTTTGGTGGAGATGATGCTCACCACACTCTTCCGGGCCGATTGGGCTACAACTCCCAGACCCTTGTCCAGGGAAAAATCCTTGGACGCGGATGTGCCGGGCGAGGACGTATCGGCCGCCACATAGACGGGAATGCGGCTTTCGTTCCGAGAGTTGCGAAACGGAGACCACGACGTGTAGACGGTGATGGCCGAGCCGGCCAAGAGCCCAACGATTAAGACCATCGTGGCCGTGAGGATGGACGTCCATCGCTTTCGATTCGCTGATCTCATTGTGTATGACCTCCTTTGTGCTCATGGCATGGAGCCGGGTCATCATGGCCCGGCTCTCACTCCCGCTGAAGCCAAGTCTGCTCCCCGTTCATCGCCGCCGTTCTACCTTCGCCGTCCGTCCCGCGGATTGAATCGGGACTCCCGGGCCAGTTGCTCGAACAGCCGGCGCTCGGTCGGCGTGGGATCGGGTGGGACGACGATTTTCAGGCGCACATACTGATCGCCTCGACCTCCACGTCGACGCGTCAATCCTAATCCTCGGAGCCGGAGCTTCCGGCCCGCCTGAGATCGAGGCGGAACGGTCACTTCTGCCGTTCCATCGAGCGTGGGCACTTTGACGGTTGTGCCCAAGACAGCCTCCCAAGGAGTGATAGGAACTTCTACCGTCACATCGTCTCCGGAGACCTGAAACAAGGGGTGAGGTTGAAGCTTCACTCTCAAGTAGAGATCTCCTGGCCGCCCTCCGGCGATGCCCGGTTCGCCTTGACCAGCCAATCGAATCACAGAGCCATCTCGAACGCCTGGAGGGATCTTCACTTCCAGAGACTTCCCATTGGCCAGAGTAATCCGCCGCGTGGTTCCTCGATGCGCTTCCTCCAGGGTGAGAGGCAATTCCATTTCCACATCGGTTCCGGGAATCGTCCACGTCGAAGGTCCAGCGCGGCCAGTTCGCCGACTCCGTTTGAACGGGTCGCCAAAGAGCAGTTCGAAGAAGTCACTGAATCCGCCACTCCGACCAAAACCCCAATCGAAGTCGCCAAAATCGATGCGAATGTTCTCCCATCCCGGCGGCGGCGTGAAATCGGCGCCCGCTTTCCAGTTCGATCCCAATCGGTCGTACAATTCGCGTTTCTTGGGGTCGCTCAGAACGGCGTAGGCTTCGTTGATCTCCTTGAACTTCTCCTCGGCCTCCTTATCCCCGGGGTTCACATCCGGGTGATATTTTCGGGCCAGCTTGCGATAAGCGGCCTTGATCTCCTCCTGAGTCGCTGACCGACTCACTCCCAGGATCTGGTAGTAATCTTTATACTTGACGGCCATCTTTCCACATCACCGATTGCTGCTGGCGGCGCGCGTCTCCAGTCTCGTTCCCCAAGCTCCCAGAGGGTTTCTGGAGACCTCAGCCTCGCCAACTGAGCACCTGCATGAGCTCTGCCCGGGCGAAATTCTCTTCCCGGCGCGCCCGGCTCAGCTCAGCGATAGCCTTGTGATACTGTTCCTTGAGCTTCTCTGGAGGGCGAGGTCCCGCATCGCGCAGCTGCATGTTCAGGTCGCGTACCCGCTCCAGCGCTTGATGGACCTTCTCCCGCTCTTGGAGCAACCTGAGCATGAGCCGACCGAGCAATTCCTGGCGCGTTTCTCGGCGAGGTCGTTCCGGGATCTCTTCCTCCTCGTATTCTTCGAGGGGCTCAATCTCCTCCTCTTCTTCCACCTCAGCAACGTCCTCGCCAGCGGCATCGGCGGCCAGCGCTTCTTCGTCCTCGCTCAGCTCGGTAATGGCTTCTTCTGCCGCTTCTTCTTCAGGTTCAGCTTCGTCCAGGGCTTCTTCTTCGAATTCCTCTTCCAGCGACTCGAGCTCCTCCAGCTCCAGTTCCTCCTCGAGTTCGGGTAGCGTCTCGTTGGCCTTTTCGACGACTTTTTCCTCTGCTTTCGCTCGTTTACGTGGCATATCCCACTCCCTCAATGAGTTTTGTGATCGCGGCGTGGTTATGAGTGCCTCATTCGCTCGGCATCATTTCATCAAGCGTCGGCGCCCGGTACCGGAGGCGATCCTCCGTGAGTTCCTGAAGCGCCTGATTCACAGCCCAGGCGACGCCCTGGTTCTCAGGATGTCGAAGGAGTTGACTCGCTCGCTTGGAAACGATTGAACAAACTAAATAGCGACTCCCAACCTTTGATAAAGCTTGCTCCACAAGCTGCTTCCTCTTTGCTCCTTCCATACTCCCCTCACCATGTTGTTATGCTGAAGTCACTAGCTGAGAAGCGACCAGCGACTTTGACGAACAAACCGTATTATACACAAAAACCACTCCAACGTCACCCGTGGGAGGTCGCTCCTTTTTCACCCCCCACCTGATATCCGCTCGCCTCTGACTCCCGTTCCGACACAATCTTCATTCCTCGTCTCGAAATCGCCACTCCATATGGATACGCTCGGGGACGACGTCATCGCCGCCACTCCCCAACCATGGATTGCCCATCGAACCCGCTCATCTCGGCGGCGGACCTCACACCCACTCACTTCAACCCGCGATTGACGCTCCATCACGTCGTCCTCGTTTAACCGATAAACATAATAAAATATGAGTATTATTTTGTCAAGCTCATGATCGCCGCTGGTATTGGTGAAGCCTGTCAAGAGATTAATTTTTCTGTAGTTAGCTCCCTCGTCGTTGAATGAGAGGGGGTTGGGGAGTGAGAAAAACTTGACAAAATCCGACTCATATATTACGATTGGGTACGGCTGGGCTCGAAGAATGCTTTGGTGGAGCGAAGGGTATGAAGCGCCGAAAGAAAAAAGGGTATACCATTAGCGCGGTGGCCGAAGCCTACGATATCCACCCGCAGACGCTCCGTTTGTATGAGCGGCATGGGCTTTTGAAACCCTCGCGCTCCCGTGGCAACACGCGCTATTATACCGAAGAGGACTTGAACCGGTTGGAGTTCATCCTCACGTTGACGCGGGACTTGGGAGTGAACCTGGCAGGTGTTGAGGTGATCCTCCACATGCGCGAGAAGATGGACGCCATGCAACGGGAGATTGAACGGTTGATGGAAACAGCTCGCCGCGAAGTCAATGAGTCGTTCAACCGTGTGGCCGACCGATTCGCTATCGTGCCTGTCTCGCGGGCATCGATTGTGCGAGTCCAGATGGACGTTCAGCGCAAGGAGGAGGCGAGTGCTTCTGATGGAAAAGCTCGCCGTCGGAGAAAGAGATAATCCGAAGAGGAAAGGAGGTGAAAGCGTATTAGCAAGAAAGAAGAAGCCATTCCAGTCGAGGGAACCGTGATCGAAGCGTTGCCCAATACGACGTTTCGCGTAAAGCTCAATGGCAATGGGCATGAGGTGTTGGCTCATTTGTCGGGTAAGATGAGAAAGAATTACATTCGTGTATTGCCGGGCGATCGCGTGCGCGTGGAATTATCCCCATATGATTTAACCCGAGGACGGATCACGTATCGGTACAATAAGTGAGCCGGCACTGAGTCACGGATCTTCATCGGAGTTCATCGACTCAGAAACGGGGGGATGGGATGGACTGGGGTCGTTGTGCCCCTCAGGGAGAGGCCTCATGGGGCGAGGCCGCCGGTGAGAAGGGCCTCATTGAGGGGAGGCACCAGGGGGGTGGAGTTTCAGCCCCATACGGTCACCGATGAACTGACTGAACTCCCCGAGTGGAGTATGGATGACGATCTCTGCGTGGCGGTCATATGGCGTTGGTTCCAGATTGACGATGAGGAGCGGAACCCCGGCCTCCCGTGCTCGTTGAGGTAAATCGGCCGCCGGATAGACGACCAAGGATGAGCCGAGGACGAGGAGGAGGTCACACTCTCGAACGGCCTGCGTGGCGCGGGCCAGAGCTTCCGGAGGGAGGAGATCACCGAACAGAACCACGTCCGGTTTGATGAGGCCTTGGCATCGATGACATCGGGGAGGAAGTTCTTGCTGGTGTATTTTGTTCTGAATCTCCTCAAAGGTGTAAGCGTGGTGGCAGTCGATGCAGTGGGCTCGACGATAGGTGCCGTGGAGCTCGATGACGTTCCTGGAGCCAGCCTGCTGGTGGAGTCCGTCGATATTTTGTGTGATGACAGTGGTCAGTTTCCCCATCCGTTCGAATTCGGCGAGCAGGTAGTGGGTGCGGGTGGGTTGAGCCTTCAGGAGGGGAGGGATCAGTTTGAGAACCTGTCTATAGAATCGCTCGGGGGCCAGCCGAAATCCCCACGAGGAGAGGCTGACCATCAGGTGGAGATCATTCCACAGCCCGCCTTCTGAGCTTCGAAAATCCGGGATGCCCGCCTCCGTGCTGATGCCCGCTCCCGTCAACGCGACCATGCGCGTGGCGCCATTGAGGTGCGCGACGGCCCGGTTCAGCTCATCATCATGGGACCGCGTCATGGGATGCTCTTTGGCCGAGGTCATTTCTTCCATTGACCCATCCCCGTGCCTTCGTACGGCCAATCGGACAAGAGCTGGATGGTGTCCAATTGATTGGAAAAAGCCACATGTTTAATGCCGCATTCCGGACAACGAACGTCGTCGCCGCGCCGGGGTTGGATATAGGCGGGCCGGGTGGGAACGAAGTAGATGGCCTTGAAGCTCACCTTATCTTCCGGCCCGTAATAATCGTAGATATGGGTGTTACAATAGGTGCATATCACTCGTTTCATGGTTCACCTCCCTCATCCCGTGGCGCGGTGAGGATGGTGCTGGGGGGTGAGCCATTCGTTGCGGCTCGCCACCTCACCATTGCTGATCTGCATGAGGACGGCATAACTCATACACCAGGAGCTCGAGTTGAAGGGCGGGTGGACCGAGCGAGCTCTTGAGCGCTCGATCGACGGCGGCGATGCGCTCTATCCCTCGACTGATCTCCTCGCGTGAGATGCGGCGGACCTGCTCGTTGAACCGACCCACGCGCTGGGGCGACAGACCCACCGCTTGGGCCACTTCGCTGTTGGGGGCTCCCTGCGCCATCAGGTCTTTGGCCAGCATCATACGTCGGTAGAGTCGGGAGATCACACCCAGTAGCATCACCGGCGGTTGGCCGGCCTCCAGTTGCCGTCGCAGTAATTTGAGCGCGCGCCCGCGGTCCCTCTCCAGGAGCGGGGCGTCCAGCTCAAAGTTAGAGTGCTCCTTCAGGTACGGGACGAGTGTCTCGACGTCGGCGCGACTGATCGGACCCCGGCGCACATACGTGATCAATTTGTCCAGCTCGTTCACCAGCGGTCGGAGATCCGGGCCCACCCGCCCGATGAGCATGCCGAGCACGCCATCATCGGCCGTGCAGCCATGTTGACGGAGGTAATCTTTAGCCCAGGCGGCGGCCTCCCGATCGTCCAACGGGCGAAATTCCACGACCGTACAGGTTTTCAATAGCGCATGCGTGACATTTCGCCGCCGATCCGGAGTGTCGTAAAAGAAGACGACGGTGGTCGTCTCGTTCGGGCGCTTCACGTACTCGATCAATTCTCGCTCCCCGGGAGTCGACGCGGCCATCCGAGACGATCCCGAGCCGCTCTGTCCAGCCGGCTTAAATGCCCGGTCCAACTCGCGAACCAGCACCAGGCGGCGAGCCGATGAGACGGGGAGCTGGCGCGCGGCATCAATGATGCGGGCCAGCGGCGTTTCGCCGGCCGAGAAGACCGAGAGATTGAATGCGCGACCGGTGGGATTCAGAGTACGTTCGATGAGCACTTGGACGGCCTGCTGCTGGAGATACCGCTCCGGTTCCTGGGCGACGGCTCGCCGGCGACCTTCGGGCAGGGGCCCGGTGAACAAGTAGAGCGGATCTATCTGGCCGCGCTCCACAGCTCGCATGAATGCCTGAGGCGTGAGCGTCTTCATGTCGTCATAGACCTTCCAACAGCGTCGTGATCAGACTCCGAGCGAATTCTCGCGCGATGCGATCGACGGCCGGGTCTTCTTCATTGAAGAGAGTGGCCGGGCCCTCCGGAAGTTCGTACTCGCCACGAAAGACAAAATCCGGTTGATCGAAGAGAAGGCGGTTGGTTCGTCGATCTCTCAGCGTGACGCCAATGGTGATGGTGACTTGAAAAACGCGGGTGCGCCCGGTGTCATCCAGCAGCACGCCCGCGACGTCGAATCCCTTGATGTCGCCGCGGAGAACGACGTCGGCGTGCTCGGGCGCCGAGGTCACTGTGAGGCGTCGATGGCGTCGTAAGATTTCATTCATGACGGCTTCGGTGAACCGTTGCTCGACGCGATACCGTAAGCTGGTGTTCTTGAACGCCGGCACGGCGATGACGTGGACATCCTTGGGGAGACTCCCTTCCGTCCCCGCTCGATGATATCCGCAGGGTCCGGCGGCCAGGCTCAACGCCGCCAGCAGAAGGAGAAGCCCAGATCTCATGTCACTTGACCACGACATTGACCAGTCGCTGCGGGATGACGATGATTTTAACCACCTGCTTTCCGTCGATGAACGACTGAACCTTTTGATCGGCCAGGGCGGCGCGTTCGTATTGTTCCCGCGATGCCTCGGGCGGCAGATAGATACGACTGCGCAGCTTCCCGTTCACCTGAACGGGAATCTCCAGCTTCTCTTCGCGCGTCAACGCCTCGTCGTATTGTGGCCAGCGCGTCTGGGTCAAGCTCTGGCGATGGCCCAGTCCTTGCCACATCTCTTCGGCGATGTGGGGCGCGAAAGGCGCCAGCATGACGACGAGGGCATCGATGGCCTCGCCGAGCACCGTGAGGTCCATTTCGCTGGCCGCCGTGACCTCGCCCAGGGCGGCATCGAAATCGTAAATGGCATTGAGCAATTCCATCAGTTTGGCGATCGCCGTGTTGAATTGATATCGCTGCTCGATATCGTTGGTCACGCCGCGGATTGTCTGGTGCGTCTTTCTCAATAACTGGCGCTGAGCTGGATTCAGCGCATCGACGCGATCCATCGGGCGGGCATGATGTTCTCGTAATGCCCGATGCCACTTCCACACCAGCGCATAGACCCGACGCAGGAAGCGCGCCGCTCCTTCGACGCCTTCTTCTTGCCAGCGCAACTCGGCTTCCGGCGGAGCAGCGAATAACATGAACACGCGAACCGTGTCAGCCCCATAGATATTGACCATCTCATCGGGATCGACGCCATTGCCCAGCGACTTGGACATTTTCAGCCACTGCCCTTTCTTGGGCCCTTGCGTCACCAGGTTAGTGACCATGCCCTGCGTCAGGAGCTTCTTGACCGGTTCGGAAAACTCGATGAGGCCGAGATCGCGCATGAAGCGCGTCCAGAACCGGGTGTAGAGCAGATGCATGACGGCGTGTTCGACGCCTCCAATATACTGTTCCACCGGCGTCCAGTAGCGAACGATTTCCCGGTCAAACGGCGCGCCATCGTTTTTCGGATCGCAGTAGCGGAAATAGTACCAGGACGAATCGACGAACGTGTCCATCGTATCGGTATCGCGTCGGGCTGGCCCCTGGCATCGAGGGCAGTTCGTGTTGGCGAATTCCGGCACGTGGTCGAGCGGCGAGCCGCTCTCGCCGGTGAAGGGCGCGTCCTCGGGCAATCGAACCGGCAACTCGTCTTCGGGCACGGGGACGATCCCGCATCGAGGGCAATGGATCATGGGAATGGGCGTGCCCCAGTAGCGTTGCCGCGACAGTCCCCAGTCGCGCAGTTTATACTGAACCGAGGCCGTCCCAAACCCGTGCTCTTCGGCATAGGCCGTCATGCGGCGAATGGCCTCTTGGTTGGGCAATCCATCGAATGGCCCGGAATTGATGAGGACGCCCTCGCCCACGTAGGCCTCGGTCAGTTGGTCGAAGACGATGGGCTCCCCTCGCTCATTCAGTGGAGCGATGACCTGGCGAATGGGGAGGCCATACTTCTTGGCGAATTCGAAATCCCGCTGATCGTGCGCCGGGACCGACATGATGGCGCCGGTGCCGTACTCCATGAGGATGAAGTTGGCGATCCAGATCGGCACCCGCTCGTCGTTATAGGGGTTCCTGGCGAACAGCCCGGTATCCAGACCTTCTTTCTCCGCTTCCTCGGCCGAGCGCACGCGCCGATCTTGCTGCGCCAGACGGCGGCTCCAGGCCAGGATCTCCTCGCCACGTGGCGATCGTTCGGCCAGCGTCTTCACCAGCGGATGCTCCGGAGCCAGAATGACGGCGTTCGCCCCATAGATGGTGTCCACGCGAGTGGTGAACACGGTGATCTTTTCATCTCCGCCCTCCACGGGGAAGTCCACCATTGTCCCCTCGCTGCGGCCGATCCAATTGCGTTGCATGGTGATGACATTTTCCGGCCAGCCCTCCTCCAATTCGTTCAATCCATCCAGCAGCTCTTCGGCATAGGCCGTGATGCGCGCAAACCACTGCTCCAATTCTCGCTGCTCGACCGGCGAGCCGCATCGCCAGCATCCTCCTTGCGCTTGCTCGTTGGAGAGCACCGTCTGGCATCGTGGACACCAGTTGACCGGGGATCGCTTGCGGTAGACGAGGCCCCGTTCGTACATCTTGAGGAAGAACCACTGATTCCAGCGATAATATTCGGGCGTGTGCGAAGCGATCTCGCGCCGCCAGTCGTAACTGAAGCCCATGCGCTGGAGCTGCCGGCGCATGTAAGCGATATTCTCTTCGGTCCACTTGGCCGGATGAATCCCGTGCTGGATCGCCGCCTGCTCGGCGGGTTGGCCAAATGAATCCCACCCCATAGGGTGGAGCACGTTATACCCTCGCATGCGCTTGTACCAGGAGAGCGCATCGCCGATCGAATAATTGCGGACATGTCCCATGTGGATGCGCCCCGATGGATAAGGGAGCATCTCCAGACAGTAGAACTTCGGTTTGCGCGGATCAGGATCCACTTCGAAGGCGCGCATCTCGGCCCAGCGTTTCTGCCACTTCTCCTCGATCTCCTGGGCGAAGTACTTTTCTCTCATAACTCGTTTCTCGCGTCGATGCTCGATCGTCTCAAGATGGAATTATACGGCGATCAATGAGCGAGGGCAACGACCGCGCTCCGACACTGTCGGACGAGCGCCGGCCGGTGTTCCTCGGCTTTCGTCTACCTCGTCACAGCGAACGCTTCGTCCAGGGCCGTCACCAGTTGATCGATATGGTCCTCGGTAGCGATGAGCGGTGGACCAATCCGGATCACGTTTCCATAGAGTCCTCCACGACCGATGAGTACACCTCGTTTTTTCGTCTCCTCGAAAATCTGCATCACGGCGCGAGGGTGCGGCTCTTTGGTCTGGCGATCTTTGACCAGCTCGATGCCCTGCATGAGTCCCAGACCGCGGACATCGCCGATGAGCGGATATTTCGCCTTCAATTCATCGAGCCGACCTCTGAGATAATTGCCAACTCGGCGAGCCCGCTGGGGCACGTCGTTCTCTTCCATAAAGCGGATCGTCGCCAACGCCGCCGCGCAGGTGACCGGATTGCCCCCGAACGTCGAGAAGGTGAGCGATGGATAGGCATCGGCGATCTCGGCCGTGGCGATCGTCGCGCCGATGGGAAGGCCATTGGCCAGACCTTTGGCGAAGGTCATCACCTCCGGCCGAACGTCCCAATGCTCGATCCCGAACCACCGTCCCGTCCGTCCCCATCCCGTCTGCACCTCATCGCAAATGAAAATACCTCCATAGCGATGGATGATGGCGGTGACCTCCTTGAAGTATTCCTCAGGCGGCGTGATGTATCCGCCGACGCCCAGAATGGGTTCGGCGATGAGGGCAGCGACCGCGCCCGAAGTGCTCGTCTGAATGAGTTCCTCGACGTCCCGGGCACAAGCCAGATCGCACGAAGGATAGGTCAACCGGAAGGGACACCGGTAGCAGTAAGGCGCCGGAGCATGAACGACGCCGGGAACGTAGATGCCGTGTCGCCAGGGCGCTTGTCCCGTGAGGCTCATCGCGCTCGGCGACCGCCCGCTGTATCCGTGTCGGAGGGCGATGATCTCCTGACGTCCAGTGTACAGCCGGGCCAGCACCAGTGCCGTATCGTTCGCTTCGGTGCCGCTGTTGGTGAAAAAACTTTTTTGCAGATTCCCGGGGGTCCGGACGGCCAGTTTCTCGGCCAACTCCACTTGTGGGCGGGTGACGTACAGCGTCGAGGTATGCGTGATGGCGTTCAGTTGTTCGATGATGGCGCGATTCACCTGTGGATTGGCGTGCCCCACGCTGACGGTGAGGACGCCGCCAAAACAGTCGAGATATGTATGGCCCTGATCATCCCAGACGTACATGCCCTCGCCCCGTTGGAGCACGAGGGGGCGCTGATAGTACGTGCCGACGGCGGGGAAGAGATACTGTTTCTGTTTATTGATGAGGTCATGAGGTTGCACGAACGTTCCCTCCTTTCGGGTCACCCGACGGTGACCATTGTGCTCTTTGAACACCTCTGACTCGACCCCGGCGGCTCGCGCGCCGATATTCCCCGGAGAGACGCGATTCCGCCCGAACGTTTCGATCCTCGCGTGCCCGCATGGCCCCCCCGTTGGACGGGCGTCCGCCCGGCGAGTCACACCGTCTCTCCCCGCAAGATCGCCGGAATCGTGAGGAGCATGATCTTGAAATCCAGCCACAGGGACCAGTTTTCAATGTAGTAAATGTCCAGTTCGACCATCTTGTCGAACGGCAGTCGATTGCGGCCGCTCACCTGCCACAATCCGGTCATGCCCGGTTTCACGTCCAATCGTTTTCGATGCCACTCCGAATACTGTTCCACTTCATACGGGATGGGCGGCCGCGGACCGACGATACTCATCTCGCCCTTCAAGACATTGAATAACTGAGGCAACTCGTCCAGGCTGTAGCGTCTGAGAATGCGTCCTACGCTGGTGATGCGGTCATCATCGGCGACCTTCCCATAGAGTCGCTCGCCATCGGGTCGAGCGGCGATCTCTCCCTGAATCAACTGGCGCATATGCTGGCGGTGCGGTTCATCGTCGGCATCGAGGCGCATGGTCCTGAACTTATAGCAAGTGAAGACGCGCCCGTCCATGCCCACCCGTTCCTGACGGAAGAGCACGGGGCCGGGCGAGTCCCATTTGATGAGGCAATAGATGATCACCAATAATGGACTCAGGAGCACGAGGCCCAAAGTCGCCATGATGATATCGGCCGTTCGTTTCAAATAGCGGTTGGGTCCGCTGAGCGGCTCCTGGAAGAGTTTGAGCATGGGCAGCGCCCCGAGCTGACCGATGTCCGTCTTCCGTGGCAGCGTGTGGAGCAGGCTGGGGACCATACTGAATCTCGTTCGACGATAACGCCAGCTCTTCATGATGGTTTCGAAGAGGAGGCGCGGGGAAATGTTCGGATCGGTGATGAATACTTCTTCGATGCCAAAGGTTCGGATGATCTCGGGTAACTCGTGGAGGCGCCCGATGACCGGATATGCTCCCAATGACGTGCCAGCCCCTGGACGAGAAGACTCCTGACTGGTGACGAGGCCGATGATCCGATAACCGAGCTGTGGCCGCGCCGCGATTTCTCGCAGGCAGATGTCGGCCAGATCGCCCTGACCCACGATGATGGAAGAGATCAAATTGCGTCCTCGGCGCCGCAGGTGAAGTTGCACGCCTCGCACCAGGCCGCGCGACGTCCAGTATCCGAGAAGCGCCAGTCCCCAGTCCAGTAGAAACACGCCGCGCGAATAGGAGTATTGACGATATTCGAAAAAGCCGCGATACATGAACGTCATCACAATAATGACGAGCGAGGCCAGCGTGACGGCTTCGAAGATCCGCACGCCATCGTCCAGGATCGAGAATTCGCCTTTGAGCTCATAGAGCCGCTTCCAGCGAAGAGCCAGGAGGCGAACGACCGGCACGATGAGGAAAAGATGCCAGTAGGGCCGAAACGCCGGCCAGGAGATCGTCTCCACCAACTCGATCGGATTCAGTAGATGCCACACGTCGGCGGGATCGGGAATGTGATTCAAGACGCGTAGCCGATAGGCGAACAGGAACGCGCCCCAGGCAATGATCACATCCCCCAGGAGGAGAGCCGCCTGAGCGGCAACGAGAAAAAGCGTCGAGCGACTCTCCCAAGCTCGCTCGATCGCTTTTGCCTGCGCCGCCCCCACTGCATGGGCCATAGGCTGGCATTATACCCAGCCACACTGAGCGGGAGCAAGATGCCGGTGCTCCCCGCCCATCTCCTCGCACTCGAGATGACCGACGATCGGCGACTCTCCCGAACCGCCGGGAGCGCATCGATCCGGGAGAGCGTTCAGGGAATCCGCGCCGGTCTCAATCGGATGTAATCGAGCAGACCGAGATCAAAATAGGTGCGATATTCGCCCGCTTCGTAAATCTGGACGAATCGATCCATGCGCTGAAGCAGTGTGGTGATGAAGTATCCCGGCAGGGCTTCGGGATGCCGGTGGCCGAATCCCACATAGGCCCGAATGATGAGGCTGTGTTCGTCGCGCGGAAGGCTCTTGACGTTTTCGACGAAAGCCGAGAATCGTCCCTGCTGGAGGAGATAGAACTCCACATTGGACGTATAGAACGCCGATACCTGCTCTCCCCATCGACGCACATGGTCGCCAATGGCGCGGAGGGCCTTGGGGCCAGCGAAATCGCCAGTCACCGGGATGATCAGATTTCGCTCCTGGAGCCGCTTGACGAACTGGAAGGCTTCCTCCGAGGCGAGAAAGCTCCGCTGACGCCCGTAAAGATCGGTCTCCACGAGCAACTGCCTGAGCGTGGGAAACCAGCGCCAGGAGCGCCTCAAGTGCGACTGATAGCGGAGATCGAGTCCGGATCGATAAAAGTTGCTGTAAATGAAGTCGATGCGATTCTGATCGTCAGGGGTCAGGTCGAACCGGAATCGATGCGCAATGAGCTCGTAGACGCGTCTCAAATTGGCCTGGTAATAAAGTCGATCGGGAGGGAGGCCATCCATCACCTCGACGAGTTCGTCGATGGAGATCTGTTCCCATCGTCGATGCTCTCGAGGTAATGGACGACTGAGGAGGAGCGAGAGATACTCGGCGCGATGACGGGCCATGATGAATAAGGCCTTAAAGAGCAGATGTTGGAGCAGATTATCGCGCCGGATATCGAGGATGAACGCGCGCACCGGGCGAATCTGGGCGATGTAGGTGAAATTCTGCTCCGGTCCAACGCCGATGTACACGCCACCATGGAGATTCAATTCGTCGAGCTTATTCAACACCTTCTGGTATCCCAATTCATTGGACACCAGATTGTCGCTGGGAAAGTATCCCCCTTCTTCGGAGAGCTCAGCGATGAGCTGCGCGAATGGAGGGGACTGGGGAAGGTTGACTTTGGGAACGCAACTCCAGAGCAGCGCCGCCAGTACCGACAACGTCAACAGCGCCCGGATCACCGTGCTCCTGGTGATGCGCCGCTCCATCATATGGAGGTTACTTTAGCTGGAACGCCCTCGGCGATCAAGGATTCTGGGAGTTCATCCATCGATGCATTCGAGGACGCCGATCGGGCGTAAAGCGTCTCCAATGGGACGCGATATCATGTGTGGCGCAAGACGGCATCGTGCGCTCTTCTCTCCCAAGAGGTAAAGCCTGGAGCCCGTTCATCATCTTTCCGGCCATCGATAAAACCCGTATTTCCCCTTCACGGCGGGCTCGTGTTCGCGAGCGATTCTCCGCGAAGAGGAGAACGGGAAGGCCCGTCATAGGTCCTCGCCAGACCTTGCGATGAGGGCCGGACCACCTCCACGGCGAGTGGGAGTGAAGCTCACTCGTAGATGTTGATCAATCCCTGTGTTCCTTGCTCGCCGAACCCTTTGGTGACAGCCTCGGTGAACAAAGAGTAAGCCAATCGGGCACCGGGCAGATCATCTCCGATATGCTCGATCCACTCCAGGACCAGGCGGAGGTCCTTCTGCTGCAACTTGATCATGAACCCGGGAGAAAAATCGCCTTCCAGCACTTTGGGACCCAGATGCGTCAACATCCAAGAACCAGCAGCGCCACTGGACACGACCTCCAACACGCGCTCGAGATCCAATCCGGCTTTCCTGGCCAGATGAAGTCCTTCGGTCATGGCGACGATGTTCAAAGCGGCGATCACCTGATTGACCATCTTGGCGCGTTGACCGCAGCCGGATTCCCCCAGATAAACGATGCGCTCACCCAGAGCTTCGAAGATGGAGCGACAGCGCTCAAACGTCGGTCGATCTCCTCCCACCATGATGGTCAACGTTCCTTGGACGGCCCCCCGCTGTCCCCCGCTGATGGGGGCATCGAGCATCTGACATCCCTTTTCCCTCAGCTTCTCGGCGAATGTCACCGTAGCATCGGCCGATATGGTGCTCATGTCGATGACGACTTTTCCCGGCGCGAGGCCATCCCAGACGCCATGGGGAGCGAACAACACGTGCTCGACATCGGGAGTGTCCGAAACGACGGTGATGATGACATCGCTCCGCTGCGCCAACTCGGCGGGCGATGACGCCTCTGTGGCTCCCGCCGCCACCAGCGGTTGACACTTGGATCGCGTTCTGTTGAACACGGTCAAAGGAAATCCCGCTCGTAACAGATTTTGCGCCATCGGCTGTCCCATGATGCCCAATCCGATGAAACCGATTTTCTCTCTCATCGCTCCATCCTCCCTGTGCCGCCCAATTCTAATCCAGGGACACTCATTTTTCTATGGGGTTGGATTTTTTCGGTGTGGCTATCAAAAGTGATAGCGCCCCATCAGCTCTCAGAGACAGGCTTCTCTCTCAGAGCTCGAGGGGATGAGGCATCGATTCCATGGAGCATCTGTTGGGCTCCCGTCTGGCGCCCCCTGGCGAGTCCGAACGTCCGACTGTCGCACCGGCTTTGAGGGTTCAGCTTGACAGTCGAAGGCCGATCTGACTACCTTAGACGACCATGATCATGACGATAGAGAGGATGTCGGTGGTGGCCAGCTTTTTCCACTGGCTTTGGGTGGGCGCTGGTGAGGTGTCGATGATATTCGATGCCCGGACCGAAATGGTGTTGGGGTTGGGATTCATCCTCGGCTTGAAGCATGCGCTGGATGCGGATCATCTTGTCGCCGTCTCCACCATCGTGAGCGAGCATCACAGCCTGATCCGATCGTCGTTGATCGGAGCGTTCTGGGGAGTCGGTCACACGCTCTCGCTTCTTCTGGTGGGTCTGGTGGTCATTGGCCTGCGGGTGACCATTCCCGAGCGCGTAGCGCTGGGATTGGAATTCGCCGTGGCCGTGATGTTGGTCCTGTTGGGGGCGAGCGTGTTGTACAAGGCGGTGCGACTGAAACTGCACGTTCATGCGCATCTGCATCCGACCGAGCGGGGGCTCAAAAAGCATACGCACGTCCACGTCCACGTCGCCGAAACGCATCATCACGGGGAGCATCAACACTTCCTCACTCAGGCTCGACGTCCCCTGTTAGTGGGAATGGTACATGGATTGGCCGGAAGCGCGGCGCTCATGTTACTCGTGCTCACGACGATTTCCTCGCCGTGGCTGGCGCTCATATATATCGGCGTATTCGGCGTCGGGTCCATCGGAGGGATGCTGGTCATGAGTTCGCTCATTGGATTGCCGTTCGTGTGGACGGCTCGACGCTTCGATGGGCTTCATCGAGCGATCAGGCTCACTGCCGGAATGTTCAGCATCATCTTCGGATTCTATCTGGGCTGGCAGATTGGCTTTCACGAGGGGTTGTTCCGGTGACGCCTCGAAGAGCCCGGTTCTCACTTTCATCATGAAATGCCCTTGACAGCCAGCCCGATTCCGCATTTAACTTTGAGTTTTTGTCATTGAGAGTCATGAATAGAGTCAAGTTCGCTATTCCCAAAGGCTCTTTGGAGAAAGCCACATTCGCTCTCTTAGAGCGCGCATGGTATGAAGTTCGTGGACGCGAGCGCACCTATCGTCCGACCATCAATGATCCAGACATTGCGCTGAAGTTGTTGCGTCCTCAAGAAATTCCAACGTTGGTGGCCGAGGGCCTCCACGATGTGGGCATCAGTGGAACGGACTGGATTCGCGAGACGCGGGCCGATGTCGAGACGTTGCTCGATCTGGAGTATGGTCACATCAAATTGGTCCTGGCCGTGCCTCGTGATGTTCCCGTCGCCTCGCTCTCGGAATTGATCAAAATGGCGATTCGCGACGATCGCCCGTTGCGCATCTCCACCGAGTATCTGAACGTGAGTGCGGAGTACATCAAAGCCGATGCCGCCTATCGGGAGGTATTCGGCGCGGTCGACCCAGTGGTCATCACGCCCTGGTGGTCTAAAGGAGAGAACCCACAGGTCAGCATTTTCCTCTCCTTCGGGGCCACGGAAGCCAAACCGCCGGAAGATTGCGATGCCATCATCGATGTGACTGAGACGGGCACGACGTTGCAACGCAATAATCTGAAGATCATCGATACAGTGTTGACCTCATCGGCCGTGCTCATCGCCAACCGACAATCGTTGGCCGATGTTCACAAGCGAGCGAAGATTTTCGACATCGTCACCTTGCTCAAGGGCGTCATCGAGAGTAGCAAGAAGCTGCACATCTTCGTCAACGTGAAGAGAGAGAACCTGGAGGAGTTGCTCAGCCGCCTCCCGGCGTTGAAGCGGCCGACGGTCAGTCCTCTCTCAGACGAAGGATGGTATTCCATCAATACGGTCATCGAGAAACAGCAACTCTTGCAGTTGCTTCCTACGCTGCGCAAACTGGCACAGGGCCTGGTCGTTCACGAACCTCAGCAAATCCTCCCCCTCGAAGAAGTCAGTCGCGATGAGAACAACGAGTGAGAATGCGTTTCTTCGCGTCGAGCGGCTCACTGCGCGGAACCTCGCTTCGGTCGCCGCCTCCCTTCGCCCACCGCATGGGATCGATGCGCGGGTGAAGAAACGCGTCCACCGGATCGTGCGAGAGGTCGCCTCGGTTGGCGACCGCGCCCTGCTCGCTTACACCGAGCGATTCGATGGCGTGAGACTCACGCGGGATGAATTGCGGGTCTCTCCAGCCGAAATCGAAGCGGCCGTCGCTCAGGTCTCCCGAGCGGAACTCCAGGCGCTGAGGCGAGCCAAGGCTCATATCGAAAAAGTCGAGAAACGCACGCTCCATCGCCTCGTTCATTCATTGGAGACGAGATCTGGGGTGAGGATCGATGCCTCGTTTCGACCGCTGGAGAGCGTGGGCTGTTATGTTCCTGGAGGACGAGCGGTCTACCCGAGTTCGGTACTGATGAATGTCGTTCCGGCTCGCGTGGCTGGCGTCCGACGGATCGTGCTCTGTTCACCTCCCGGCCCCGCGAAGACCATTCATCCGCTCATCCTAGCCGCAGCGAAGTTGTGTGGCGTGACGGAGATCTATCGCGTCGGTGGAGCCCAGGCCATCGCAGCATTGGCCTATGGGACGAAGACGATCGCACCGGTAGAGAAGATCGTCGGCCCGGGAAGCGCCTATGTAGCAGCGGCTAAACTGGCCGTCGCCGATCAGGTGACCATCGACCTCCCCGCGGGACCGAGCGAGTTACTCATCATCGCTGATGACACGGCCCGAGCGTCATACATTGCTTGGGATCTCATCTCTCAGGCGGAACATGGTGCTGACAGCATCGTCGGTCTGGTGACAACGTCCCGGCGGATAGCCCGGGACGTCGTCTCTCTTTTGTCGGCGACGATCGATCGCGTTGAGCGGTCGGAGGTGGTGCGCGTGGCGCTGGCCGATCACGGGTTCGTGCTGGTATGTGATTCCATCGAGCGCGCCGTTCAATTCGCCAACGCCTTCGCTCCCGAGCATCTGGAAATCATGACTCGGCGCGCGCGCGCGCTCGCCCGACGCATCACCTCGGCGGGATTGATCCTGATCGGCGATCATTCGCCCGTGCCGGCGAGCGATTATGTCGTGGGAACGAATCACGTCCTCCCCACCGGTGGCGCAGCTCGGGTGTATTCCGGGCTCTCGGTGCTCGATTTCTTGCGTCGGGTTCACGTCGTCGAGTGCACGCGCGCCGGGTTACGACGCCTCGTCACTCCCCTTGAAATACTGGCGCGAGCCGAAGGATTACCCAATCACGCGCAGGCAGTGAAGGAGCGATTCACAGCATGAGCGAGTGGATGAAGCAGAAACTTCACTGGTTAGAGCAGGCCGAAGGCTACCGCATGCCGGAATCCGCCGATGTGGAGCAGGAATTGGGGTTGCCTCAAGACATCATTAAGCTGGACGCGAACGAGAATCTATTCCTGCCCGCAGAGTTGCTGAGAGCGTTGGCCCGAGAGGTCGCCGATGAACTGGACCCTCGATTCTATTCCACCGTTGAGTATCATCGTCTGGTGCGCGCCCTGAGCGACCGAGTGGAACTCTCGCCGCAGCACATCGTGTTAGGCAACGGAGGCGATCAGATCATCGATCTGGCGGCACGAACGTTTCTGGACGCCACGGCCAAAGCCGTCTCCATCTCGCCAACCTACTCGTTCTATCGCCTCCGGGCGCGATTGACCGGCGCAGCGTGGACGGAAGTGCCATTACGCGAAGATTTCTCGCTCGACGTCGACCGCTTGTTGGACGTGGGCCGGGAAGCCCAGATGATCTTTCTCTGTTCGCCCAATAATCCTACCGGGAATCGGCTCGATCCGGAGCAACTTCGATTCCTTTTACGGCGCTTCGACGGCATCGTGTTCATCGATGAAGCTTACGCCGAATTTGCCGGAGAGACATTGGCTCGTTGGGTGACGGAATTCCGACATCTCATCATCATGCGCACTTTTTCCAAACTCCATGGGCTGGCCGGACTCCGACTCGGCTATATGCTGGCCGATCCCATCATCGCCCGACCGTTCGCCGAGAAGATGCAATATCCTTACAGCGTGAGTACATTCACGCTGCATATGGCCTTGAAGCTGCTGGAGCACGATGAACATGTGCGCTCGGCAGTCGAACACATGCGCCGTGAACGGGCGCGGCTGCAACGAGAGCTGAATGCTATTGAAGGAATCAGGGCTTTTGATTCCTGCGCGAATTTCATCCTGTTCCAGGTGAATCGACCGGTGGAATCGGTGCACCAGCAGTTGATCGAGCGGGGCTTATTCCTGAAGAAGATCGGCGATGTGATGTCATATCAGAATTGTCTCCGAACGACCGTGGGTCCTCGAGAAGTGAACGATCGGCTCGTCAGCGCCTTGCGGAGGATATGTGAAACTTAGTCGGCGGGAGTATCACCGAGTTCATGTCGAGGGGCGCGTCGCCTATATTCGGCGAGACCGCGTGAATGGTCTCAGCGAGGTGGAAGCCATCATCTTCGATTGTGATGGCGTTTTAATCGATACGCGGCGATCGTATGATCAGACCATCGGACGAACCGTGTGCTTCATTCTCGATCGACTGGTGGGGTTCTCTTTTCCCCGACGAGTGATCACGTCATCGATCATTTACACACTGCGCGGGAGCGGCGGATTCAATAGCGACTGGGATTCGACGTACGTGATCCTGCTCTATCTTTTCTCTCGACTTCCCAAGCCGTTTCTCCTCCGTTTTCATGAAGCCCGTCAAGGGGTGGTCCATCCGCCGGAGAGTACGCCCGCGCTGGCAGAAACGCTCCGGAGCCTGGCGTCGGCGCTTCGCGGGTCGTTGCCCGAGAAATGGGTTCGAGAGCGCGTCAAGGCGATGCGAGCCGGATTATCGAGATTCGTCGAGCAGGCCGATCATCGGGGAGTGTCCTCATTGGAGGGGCGACTCTTGGCGGATTCCCAGCCGGAGTGGCGCCGGGCGGCAGTGCGCTCGTTCAAAGCGTTGCTCGGCTATCCGGAGCGGGCGGGTCAGAGCCTACTGGCGACGGTGTTCGATGAGATCTTTTATGGCGCTCGCCTGTTCCAGCGCGTTCATCGCCGAGGGGCGCAGTTTTATATGGGAGCAGGAACCATCGAGAATGAAACGGTGATGATCAAGGCTTCCACCCTTCGGCAATTGGTGGCCATGGTCGGATCATCGAATGTGGGCATCGCCTCGGGTCGCGGGAGCGCGGCGACGGAGAAAACGTTGGGGCGGTTGCTCAATTATTTCAATCCGCGGGCGCGCGTTCATCTGGAAGACGAGGAACTGCTGGCCGATCATCATCCGATGCAAGAAGCTAAAGCCAAACCCGCTCCCTATGCTCTATTGAAGTCAGCGCGAGCCATGAAACGCTTCACACGCGCACTCTACGTGGGAGATTCGGCCGAGGACGTCATCATGGCCCGACGAGCCAATGAAGTGGACCCTCGATTCCTCTTCGCCGGCGTCATCAGTGGAGCCCATCACCAAAGGAAGCGGCGGATGTTCGTCGAAGCGAACGCCGACGTGATTCTCTCCTCAGCGAATCAATTGCCTCGGATTTTACGGGCCTGTCAGCGGAACGCCCTTTCTCGAAAATAAGTGGCGCAAGCTACCACTATTTCGTCCTTGCCGTATGACCTCAGGGCTATCTGTCATAGCAAGGAACGCCACCATTCCCGGAAGGATGCGATGTGACAGCCTGAAACACGCGCTTCGGGAACTCCCCCAATCTCATGTGCGGTGAAGAGCAATATATCCACAGCGGCGAGCATGTGTGATCCCCTTTGATGGCCGCACTCGAACCACTCTTGACTCCATGGGGCGCGCGTTGCATCATCCTTACGGCCATGAATACCACGAGGAGGCAGGAACGATGAGGCATCGCGTCGTCATACTTCTGTTGTTATCGGTCAGTTTGGGGATCACGATCACCGGGGTGACGCTCGCCCAACAGACGCATCCGTTTTCGGTCCACGATCTCCTGGCCATGGATCGCATTTCGGACCCTCGCGTCTCCCCGGATGGGCAGCACATCGTGTTCGTCATCAGTTCCACGGATCTGGAGGCCAATCGGCGGCGGACCGATCTCTGGCTGGTGAACGTCGATGGATCGGGGCTTCGGCGATTGACGTCGCATCCGGCCAGTGACTTCAATCCCCGTTGGGCTCCCGATGGAAAGTTCATCTGGTTCCTCTCTACGCGCTCGGGGTCATCGCAAGTCTGGCGCATTCCCGTCGATGGCGGCGAAGCCGAACAGGTCACGGATCTTCCTCTCGACGTAGGGAATCTCATCGTCTCACCTGACGGTTCACGATTGGCCTTCACGATGACCGTCTTCCCCGATTGTGACACGATCGCCTGCACGAAAAACCGATTGGACGAGAGAGCGAAGCGCAAGGCCAGTGGGCGTCTTTTCGAGCGCCTGTTCATCCGCCATTGGGACAGATGGAAGGACGGTCGCCGATCGCACCTGTTCGTCATGCCCGTCAAGGGCGGCGAGCCCCTCGACGTGATGAAAGGAATGGATGCCGACACGCCATCACAGCCGTTTGGTGGGCCTGAAGAATTCACCTTCACGCCCGATAGTCGCGCGCTCATTTTCACGGCGCGTGACGCCGGTCGCGAGGAGGCATGGTCCACGGATTTCGATCTCTATCTCGCGCCGGTGGATGGTTCGGCGCCGCCGCGCTGTCTGACCGAGGCGAATGAGGCCTGGGATACGACGCCGGTGTTCTCGCCCGATGGTCAGACGCTCGCCTATCTGGCCATGGCTCGTCCCGGCTACGAGTCCGATCGCTTCCGAATCGTGCTGAAACCCTGGCCGGAGGGACGAGCGCGAGTATTGACCGAAGAGTGGGATCGATCGCCCAATGCTCTCGTCTGGGCGCCGGATGGCCGGACGATTTACGCCACGGCCGCCAATCTGGGTCAGCGGTCGTTGTTCGCCATCGACGTGGCCACCGGTCGCGTTCGCACACTGGTGGAGGGTGGAACGGTGAGATGGCCCGCCGTGGCCGGAGATCGCATCGTCTATGGATGGGATCACCTTCGATCGCCCGTGGAACTCTACTCGGTGAAGCCGGATGGCGCCGATGCTCGAGCCATCACCAGGATCAATGCCGACCGCGTCGCCGCCGCCCGCATGGGCGAGCCCGAACAGTTCACATTCAAAGGCTGGAATGACGAGACGGTCTACGCCTACGTGGTGAAACCGGTCGATTTCGATCCCTCCAAGACATACCCGGTCGCCTTTCTCATCCACGGCGGTCCGCAGGGCTCATTCAGCAACACGTTCCACTATCGGTGGAATCCGCAAGTCTACGCTGGCGCCGGGTATGCGGTCGTCATGGTGGACTTTCACGGCTCCATCGGCTATGGACAGGCGTTCACCGATTCCATTCGCGGCGACTGGGGCGGCAAGCCTCTTGAAGATCTCAAGAAGGGGCTGGCGGCGGCTCTGGCACGTTATCCCTGGATGGATGGTGATCGCGTGGCGGCATTGGGTGCTTCTTATGGCGGTTATATGATCAACTGGATTGCCGGGCAGTGGCCCGATCGGTTTCGTTGCCTCGTCAATCACGACGGCGTCTTCGATCAGCGGATGATGTACTATGCGACCGAGGAACTCTGGTTTCCGGAATGGGAACATGGTGGGCCCTACTGGGCGAATTCGCGCGCTTACGAAAAGCACAATCCGGCAAACTATGTGCAAAACTGGAAGACGCCGATGCTGGTCATTCACGGGGCTCATGATTTCCGCGTGCCGGAGACGCAGGGCATCGCTGCTTTCACGGCGCTGCAGCGGCGCGGTATTCCCAGCCGGTTCCTCTACTTTCCCGATGAGAATCACTGGGTTCTCAAGCCGCAGAACAGCCTCCTCTGGCATGAAACGGTCATCGGCTGGCTCGACCGGTGGCTCAAAGAAGAGGCATCGAAGTGACAGTATGAGATCGCGAACCGATGTCCTCAAGTACGAAGGAGTTCCTGTGGCCAACGGATAAAGTGTGAAGCGAGCCATGAGAGCGCGATCACAGAACGAGTTCGGCCATGGTGCGAATGGCCTCAACGGTGGACGTCGCGCAGATGAGCGTCGTTATGCCCGCCTCCCGCCAGGCATCGAGTTGATCGCGAATGCGCTCGCGCGGGCCGCAGAGGGCGACTTCATCGACAAGGGCGTCGGGCACGGCGGCGGCGGCTTCGCCTTTCTTTCCCGAAAGGTAGAGGTCTTGAATGCGCTCGGCAGCTTCCTCATAGCCGTAGCGGCGAACGAGATCGTTGTAGAAGTTTCGGCCGCGCGCGCCCATGCCGCCGATGTAAAGGGCCAATATCGGCTTGACCAGGGCGCGGCAGGCGTCGACGTCATCTCCCAGCACCACGGTCACCGTCGGCGCGATATCGAATTGGTGCCGGTCTTTCCCATCGGTGCGCCGGGCGAAGCCTTCATCCAGCGATGCTCGAAAGAGCGCCATCCGGTGGGGGGAGCAGAACAGCGCCAACCACCCATCGGCGATTTCGGCGGCCAGTGCGACGTTCTTCGGGCCGATGGCGCCAAGGTAAATGGGGAGGTCGGCGCGCAGCGGGTGCACGATGAGTTTGAGCGGTTTCCCCAAGCCCGTCCCTCCGCGCACAGGAATGTCGTAATACTCGCCGTGGTATTCCAGCGGCCGTTCGCGTTTGAGGATGAGACGCACAATCTCCACGTATTCGCGCGTGCGCTTCAGAGGCTTGCCGTAGGGAACGCCATGCCACCCTTCGACGACCTGTGGCCCGGAAACGCCCAATCCCAGCAGAAAGCGCCCGCCGGTCAACAGATCGAGCGTGGCCGCCGTCATCGCCGTCATCGCCGGTGTGCGCGCGGGCATCTGCATGATGGCCGTGCCCACATTGATGCGTTCGGTCTTGGCCGCCAGCCAGGTGATGGTCGTCACGGCATCGGAGCCGTAAGCTTCCGCCGTCCAGACCGAATGATAGCCCAACCGGTCGGCTTCCTGTGCCAGAGCGACATAATCGGCCGATCGTGCCCCCCAATATCCCAGATTCAATCCCAGTCGCATCGGTATTCCTCCTCTTTTTCAACCGCGCTCCTCGATGTCCTTATGAAGCCCGTGCCGCCGAAAGCCAAATCTTACACGCCTGCGGGGAGAAGGTCCACCGCTGGAGCGCGTGGGATGATATGAACGTCCATTTCCTGCGAGGGTGATGCAGAGATCGCCTCGCGTTGACGCTGGAGCGATCGCGAATATAGAATCGCCTGTGGAGGCATGAAGATCGCCAGTTGGAACGTCAACTCGATCCGGGCGCGGCAAGAGCGCTTGCTCCGGTGGCTCGCCGAGCAGCAACCGGACATCGTCTGTCTCCAGGAGCTGAAAGTCACTGAGGAGCAGTTCCCATTCCAGGCATTGCATGAGGCGGGTTACCGAGCGGCCGTCTATGGCCAGAAAGCCTATAATGGCGTCGCCATCCTGGCCCGCACCGAACTCACCGATGTCGAGCGGGGATTCGGCGACTGGAAGGAAGAGGCTCAAGCGCGCCTCATCGCCGCCACCGTCGATGACCTTCGCGTTCTCTCGGTTTACGTGCCGAATGGAGCGGAGGTTGGTTCGGAGAAATACGCTCATAAGCTCCGCTGGCTCGATCGCCTCAAGAGATACCTCAAAGGGTGTGATCTGCCCGAGCGGCCGCTCGTCATGTGCGGCGATTTCAATATCGCGCCAGAAGCCCGTGATGTGGCTCATCCTGATGCCTGGGAGGGTACTGTCCTCTTCAATCCGGAGATGCGCGCTGCCTTCCGCGAGCTTCTCGATCTGGGATTGATCGACACGTTTCGGAAGCATGAGGCTGGAGGTGGATTCTATTCCTGGTGGGATTATCGCCGGTTGGCCTTCGTTCGCAACGATGGATTGCGCATTGATCACATACTGGCCACACCGTCGCTGGCCGATCGATGCACGGCTGCCTGGATCGATCGCCAGGCCCGAAAAGGACCGAAGCCGTCCGATCATGCGCCGGTGATCGCCGTTTTCGACTGGCCTTGAGCGTATGGCGTGATAGGGGAGCGCGGCGCTGGTGCGCCGGACACCGATTGTCCGTCCTCGCCATCATACTCGTGGAGACCGTCACATTCGCCTGGGAGTCTTGAGCTATGCGAGAAGATCACGAAAAGATGGCCCGCACGTTCGATCAATGGGCCGAGGCGGGTCGCGCCGAAGCGATGGAGGATGGTCACCGCGATGTCGTGCATCAGGTGGTGGAAAAGATGGACATTGGACCGGGCGAGCGCATTCTCGATCTGGGATGCGGCAACGGTTGGGCGACGCGTCTCCTGGCCCGTCGGGCGCCCGAAGTGGAAGCCGTGGGCGTCGATATTTCGCCCCGGATGATCGCGCGCGCACGCGCGCGGCACGATCCTCGCCTCAGTGCGCGATACGAAGTGGCCGCCTTTGAATCGCTCCCATTCCCCGATGGATATTTCGACCGCGTCTTCTCCATGGAATCGATATACTACGCCGTCGATTTGGGGAAAGCTCTTCGAGAAATCCATCGCGTGCTCGCGCCGGGCGGCGTGGCCGAGGTGATCATCGACTTCTACCTGGAGAGTCCGGGTACGGAAGTCTGGGGCGAGCTGGTCGGCGTCCCCATGCACTATCTGAGCGAGGCTGAATGGAAGCGCGCCTTCGAGGCGGTCGGATTTCGTCCGGTGACCACCCGGCGGATCGTCGATCGGCGCGGTCCGGGCGATCCGACCCGTTTCACACCGACCCCGTGGTGTCCCGATTGGGAGACCTGGGTGTCGATTCACCAGTGTGGCAGTCTCTGGATTCACGCTGTGAAGCCGGCGTGAAGGGCTCTGGTGAGAGAATGCACGGCGATCGGTCAATCATCGCTCGTCGGGGGGGAGGAACCAGCATTTCCGGAGTGCCCATCCGGGTTCTCTCGCCGCGTCCACATGGAGAGCCTTCCTCCCATGTGGAGCGAGTGGCGCAAGTTAGCAACTTGCGCCACATCACGTCGTCCGCGGTAGATGCGAGTCCCTGGGTGATCCTCGGACAACGTTTGTCCCCCTGAAGCTCGCCAGCCCGTGAATGCGCATTGGCGCCGGTCACTTCCACTGGGCGCGGCGGCTGACGCACCGGCGCTTGTTGGGGTCATCCCTCCGTGGTATACTACGGGTGATTTCCCATACGTACTGAGCGTCCGATGAAGAAGAGGGGGAGCATCTCCAGGCAGGAATTGCATCACCTGTTCGCACGCGCTCACCACGGCGACCGCGAGGCGCGAGAAAAAATTTTTTCTCTTTTACGCGGGAGATTTCTGGCCGTGGCGAAATATAAATTAATGGAGGACGATGTTGAGGACGCTGTCCAGGAGGCGCTCATGGTTGTGCATGAGCATTTTTCAGAACTGGCGAACGTGGACCAATTAATGGCTTTCACATTTGGTGTCCTGCGCCATAAGATCGGCAACATTTATCGAAGACGGGCGCGGCGGGAGCGCTATCGCGTGAGGCTGGAAGAGGCTCCCGAACCGACCTATTACATGGACGGAGCGTTAGACGCCGCTCAGTTGGATCGACTCATGCTCCAGGCCATTCAAAGACTGGGGGCGAGGAAGCCTGAATGTCGAGCGATGCTGTTGGGCTTGCGCGAAGGGCTGAGCATTGATGATTTCTCTCGCCGATGGCGACTCTCCCGGTCCGCGCTCGACAAGCGCTTGGCTCGTTGTCGACGAGCCCTGCGACGCATGTTACGGGAGGAGTATGGCTTGCACCTATGATCTCGATCAGGCGACCCATATTAACCTCATGCTGTGTGGCGGATTCCACGGTTGAGGGAGGGTCGAAGGAGCGAGGATAATGAAATGTACAGATCCACGACTTCAGCGATTGATCACTCGATATGAGCTGGGCGCTCTGGAGCCATCCGAGCGAGAACAATTTGCCGCTCATCTGCTCCAGTGCGACGAGTGCTATAACGAAGTCTACGCCATGGAGCCATTCATGGCGCCAATCCGTGAGCGCCGGGGAGCCATCCTACGCGGGGAGAAGACGGCCGATCCCACCATTCTCTCCACGGTCATCGATGAGGGAGCGCAGCTACCCTTCTGGTTGCGAAAATCGGTGTTGGCGGCGGCATCACTGCTCGTGATGATCGGTGCAGGGGTCTTATATTTGTCTTCGACGAGATGGTCGCCCGTCCCGAGCGGAACCAGGCCTCCCGGATCTGAGTCACCTGCCTCCGAAGCGACCGATCACCTCCCATCGCCGTGGAAGGAGTTGGCCATTCCCAAGCCCGACTATATCCCAGCGAGCGGAGGAGCGGTGCTCCGCGACGACCGGTCGGCAATGGCCTTCGAGCGCGCGATGGCCGCCTATCAGGAGAACCGGTTCGCTGCGGCAGCAGAGCAACTGGAGGTCGTCAGTCGGCTCGATCCAGAGCATGCTGAGGCGCATTTTTATTGGGGCGTGTCGCTGTTGCTGGCGGGCCACAGCCGGGAAGCCTTGCCTGCTCTTAAACAGGCTGTTCAATTGAGTGCCGGTGCCGAGCGCGAGCGGGCGCGCTACTATCTGGCGCTGGCCTATCTGAAAACGGATCATCCCAAATCGGCGCTCGCCGAACTGGAGGTCATCATCAAAATGAATGGGCCATATCGAGCCGATGCCGAGCGGCTGAAGCGAGTTATCGTCGAGGTACCTCAATAAAGCCACAGAGGTCCAGAGTCATGAATGACATGAACAGACTGACCGGACAGATGATCGGCTGTGCTATTGAGGTGTACCGTCACCCGGGACCCGGACTTCTCGATGTGATCTGTGAGGCGGCATTATGTATCGAATGGAAAGCGGCCGGCTTGACATACAAACGATAGCCTGCTTTCCCGTCTTTACATAAGGGAAGAACGGTTGAGCCGTATTGCCTCGATTTGGTCGTGGAGGACGCCGCTATGGTGGAACTCAACCGCGTTGAGCGATTCAATCCCATCTTCGAAGCCCACGTTTTTATCTCTCTGAAAGTCACGGGAGCAAAAACCGGGTTGTTGAGCAACGTTGACTCGCGATTCCTGCAAGATGGAATCAAGAGATTTATTCTTTCTCTCTATAGTGGCGGGAGATATTGGCCATGAGATGGAGCTGGAAGCTGTTCTTCTTTGGCGTATTCCTGATCATATGGGCGGCGCCGGGATATGACCGATTGCCACCAGAACGTATTATTCATCTTGACGAGCGCCGTGAAGGCACCTTTCGCCCCAGAGATCCGATCAGAAGAGCCCCGCCGCGCGGACCCGCACATCGCTGGGCATTCAACGGCCAGGCGGGACAACAGATCACGATTATTGCCGAGTCCTATGAGTTCGATACCTATTTGTTGCTCATCGATCCCCGAGGAGAGCAGATCGCCTGGAGCGATGATAGTGATGGATTGTTCAATGCGCGGATTCGCGCGACGCTCCCGGCGGCAGGACGCTACAGGGTGATCGTCTGCGGCGTCAATGCCGATCAATACGGTACGTATTGGCTCTCGTTGGAGGAAGGCGATCGCGAAGCCGATTGGAGCGAGGAAGCCGTCTCCACTTATTATCGGCGAGGGATCGAGTGGGCCGAACGCCGAAAGAGTCGACGCGCCCTGAGTTGGGTGAATCTGGCTGTGGGGAGATACTTCCGCGAGCGTCGACAGTGGGAACGCGCCGAGCAGCATTATGCGCAGAGCCTGACCGCCGCTCGAGAGGCCGATTTCCTGTACGGCCAATGGGCCGTCGCGCTGGAACGGGGCACGTTGTTGACCCAGCGCATGCGGTATGATCAGGCAGTTGGTGAGCTTCAACGGGCCCTGGAGTTGGGCAGAAAGCTGCGGGCCGCTGATCAGGCTGAAGCCCTCGTCTCAGTCCAACTTGGCGATCTTTACTACTACATGGACAGGGAGGAGCTCGCAGAGATTTATTATCAAAACATCGCTGAGCTCGTCGAGCAGACCGGGTTTCCGTCTACCTCATCGGCCCGACTCTACATCTCATTGTTTAACTTTGTTCGTCTCCAAGATAAGGAGAGGGCCATTAAATATGCGCGAAAGGCTTATGCCTTACGCGGAGGAGTGGATCCACTATTCAAATTCCAGGCAATCTTCACTCTGGCTGATGCTTATTCTCTGTCGGGCAGGTCCGAAGAGGGACTCAGACTAGCGACTGAAGCTCGTCACCTCGCCCATCGTCTCGGCTGCACAGGGGAGGAAACCTTCATGCTCATTTGGATGAGCATGGAATATTACCGCTTGAATCGTATCGAACAAATGATCTCTAGGGCTCGTGAGGCAGTTGAGTTAACGGGTCCAGACAATGAAGACCCTGAGCCTCGGCGAGTTGCTTTACAACTCCAGGCCGATGGGGAGATGCTGAGAGGAAACTACGAGGGGGCTCTTCAATTGTGCTTAGAAGCCCTTCGGACAACAGAAAGGGCTTGGGTGAGGGAGCCTGTCGAGGAATTGCAGTGGAACTATCTCGCTCAATCAAAAGCAATCTGTACTCAGATCATTATGAACCTGTACGCCTTGAATCTCCGTCATCCGAACCGCGAGTACGCCCGTCAGGCTTTTGATTTCGCCGAGCGTAGTCGTAGTCGTTCATTATTACAACAATTGAGAATCGAGCAGGAATATCCGGACGCCTCGAAGAAGGCTTCCTGGCTCGATCGAGATCAGCGACTTTTAGAAAAGATCTCAGCTCTCGAGCGAGAGCTGGTGCTTTTGCGCGCCGGAGGTCAAGCGGATCACGCCACCCTCGATCGCCTGGAAGAGCGGCGGGCCCGTCTTGTCGGAGAGCGCATGCGGCTTCAAGCTGAGATCCGGCAGACTATGACCAATACCTATCACGCCGCTCAATTGTCTCCTCTCACGGCCGAGCAGGTGCAAAAAGAGTTTCTCGCCGCTCATCCGAACACGGCCATTCTCTTTTATCAACTGGGCATTCAAGAGAGCTTCCTCATCGTCCTCACGCGCGAGAACGCAGGACTTTTCAAGCTGCCCGATTGGACGACTATTGGCGAAACCGTGGCCGAATGGCGCGCCTACATTCGCCTGCAATTAAAGCCGGCCGGACGAACGGCGACGGCTCTTCGCGACTATGCCCGCATCGCCCATCGACTCTATGAAATGCTCGTCAGACCGGCCGCTCGGATCATTCGAAGTCGTGATCTCATCATCGTGCCGGATCGGGCACTGTATCAACTCGCTTTCGAAGGATTAATCGTTTCCCAACCAGAGCGCATTGAGGATCTCGGTCAACTCCATTATCTGGTCGAGGATCACTCCGTTACCTATGCGCCCTCAATCTCCGCTCTTGCAGAGATTGAACGACGACAACAGCGCAGAGTCGCGAAGGCGACAAAGAAGTTACTTCTACTGGGCGATGCTGTATTTAATGAACGTGATCCGCGGATGGTCCAAAAAAGACCGGTCAAACCTGACCAAGATGAGACACGAACTATGGCCTATGGTGCCCGATTGCGTGCTGGGCTTCACCGGCTACCAGCCACTCGCAATGAGATACTCAGTATCGCCCGGCTCGCTGAAAGTTACCAATGGAGTCCAGATGTATGGCTTGGTTTTGAAGCGAGCGAGCGGAATCTCAAGACGAAGGATTTATCTGTATATGGCTTGGTACATTTGGCGACCCACGCTATCGCTGATCCAGTAGTTGGTGACTTTTCCGGTATCATTCTCTCGGTGAGCGAAGGTCATTCTGATGATGACGGGTTGCTTACGGCGGCTGAGGTTTCTCACCTTCGATTGGGGGCAGATCTCGTCGTATTGAGTGGATGCGCAACTGGCGATGGTCAAGTGACCAAAGCTGAAGGCGTCGTCGGACTGAGTCGCGCCTTTCTCATTGCCGGAGCCCGCCGAGTCTGTGCCTCTCTCTGGAAGGTCGAAGATGATGCAACACGACAATTAATGATCTTGTTGTATCGTCATCTCCTCACGAGAGGACAATCACTCGCTCATGCCCTGCAGCAAGCAAAAATCAAATTCCTCCGTCGAGGCCGCCTGCCTTTCTTCTGGGCGCCATTTGTCCTTATCGGAGCCCCTGATTGAAAGATAGCGAGTGACAAATGGTGAGAGAAGGTGCCCGTCACTGGTCACTCGCCACCGGTTTTAAGACGACATGGCTGGCATGCTGCTATTGACAGCAGGTCAATCCTCTCTCACAACACCAGGTTCGTGAAGGGGGGAGTTCATTTTGTCCAGACATCTGCATCATTGCCGGTGGCTCCGGATCGGGCTCAGATTTTCCCGCCGGGTTCATCAGAAGCATGCTCAAAAACAAGATCGCCATCATCCATCTGATCATCAACATCGCATTCCCTCCTCTGATCGAAAATGATGGATTCTGTGGGCGCTGGAGATAGATTTTCCCCAGCAGCGCGCTGGCCCGATAACCGCTCTGTGGCAGCTCGGTCGCGCTCTCTCATCCTGGCCTGAGCGCTCAGGTCTCTTCGGTTTTCGGTTCGAACCGGCTGAGGCCCTCAGCCTCTTCCCACTTTCATAATTTCGCCAGGCGTGGTTTTCTCCCCCTGACGGAGAAAAAATCAGACTCAGCGACCAGCTCAGCGGACTTCTTGACGATCTCTCGCCACCGAGACACAGAGGCGCAGCGCCCGGAACGTTTCAGCCACCAGGAAGCACAAGCATCACAAAGGATCACTCATGGCGCTCGGGAACCACACCGAAGGGATGAGCAGGGCTCTTTTCGAGGGAGTCTCCTGCGGCGGTTCGCGACGATGAGGGAGAAGGCGAGCCATCGTCCATGGTCCATCGTTTCTTTAAAAAAATTTCATCGGGGCGGGAGATTTGGCCGTCTGGTGAAATATATATAGATGGGGAGGGAAAGTGATGATGGACAATCCCAAGCCAGACATCTCTCTCACCGTCGAGGGACTCACGCCGGGTGACGGTCGGTGGTGGCATCCGGCACTCCGACGAGCGTTGCGCCTGGTCATGCGCGATCTAGCCGAGCCGGTCTCGTTCGCGGCCGTGCTGGCCGTGGCCGGTGTGAGCAAGTCGTACTTTTGCGCGCTCGCGCAGCAGACCTTCGGCATGAGCTTCATGCGTCTGGTCAGACGACTGCGGGTGAGACGGGCGGCCGAGCTGCTGACCACGACGTCTCAATCCATCACCGAGATCGGTCATGCCGTGGGTTTTGGTGATCTCCGGCAGTTCGAGCGCGCCTTTCATCAGGTCTACGGCTGCGCTCCGACAGCCTATCGGCGCCGAATTCGAGAAGAATGGCAGCAGGAATTTCTACACAGTTTAAGCGAGGCGAAAAAATCGGACTGGATGACGAAAAGACCGGACTCTTCACCGAGCCAATGTCAGCGAAACGTCATATCATCCAGCATGAAATGAGGATGGTTATGAACGGGATGAATGACTCCTTGATCCTTCACCGATCGGTGCGCAATGCACTAGGGGCGCTGAGCCTTTTGAGCGCCTTCGGGTTCATCACCAATAATCTTGGACCGCTCGCGCCGGAGTTAAGCGCATTGCTCGCGCTCTTATCGTTAACCTTTTTTGTTTCGCTGCATTTTCCCAAGCGAGCGGCCAGCTTCAAGGGATGTTCGAAGACGTTGCTTTTGCTCGGAGTTGGTGCGTTAACCGCGGCTTTCATACTCTGGATGATCGGTGGCCAGATCGAGCGCTGTTTGGCTGTCGTTTTCCTTCTTCTCTCGTTGAGCTGGATCAGCAAAGCTTTCGGCGATGCACAGGCCACACTCTCTGTTTCTCTGTTAGCCGCTTTGCTCATCAGCTTGTATGTGATTCTCTATCAGTACGTCCCTCCTTTGTGGTTCGGTGTTCAGGCTACGTCGCGACTCTTTTCTCAAAGCATTTCTCATTTGGTTGGAAAGGAGATGCAGTTCGGAGCGACCGCTTCAGGCTTCCACCTGTTAATTTTCTTCCTTTTATACACGCTCAGCTTCTTTTGGCTGGTGACGCAACGGTCTGGGAAGGCTCTGCTCGGCATCGTTGGGCTTGGGATCTTTGTTCATGCTCTCTATCTCATTATTCATGATCCGATCTTCGTCCCACTTCTGAAGCTGTTCGAGAACCCATATCATGTAGGTCACAGTCACTATAGGCCCTATACCATCACCGCTCTCAATACTCCGATCTTCTTTCTGGGCTTACTTTGGATTTTGCTCTTCTTGCTTGTGCGAACATGGTCAGTGCGGGAGCCTCAGGAGCCCGCTCATCGCTCAGTCCATATGATCATAGGTGCTGGCTTGGTGGGCCTGGGGATGATAGTCCTGACGTATTGTCCCATAGAAACAGAGACGGGCGGCAAAGTACTTCTCTATGACAGGGGAGTCGTGAACTGGGATCGTCCAGTGTTTGGCAAGTATGGGGAGCGCAGCGGTGGTATGTTTGGCATGTTGCCGGAATTTTTGCAAGCAGCTGGATTTATTGTGAAACAGAGCCCGATTATCTCAGACGCCATTCTGAATGACTGTCGGGTGCTAGTCATCATCAATCTCCAACACCCCTTCGCTCCCGAGGAACATGCGGCCATCTGGCGATTTGTCAGGAAGGGGGGGGCGCTCCTGGCGCTTGGAGATCATACAGGTCTTGGGGGGATTCGTGAGCCACTTAACGAACTGCTTCGGCCCGCCGGAATTGAGTTCCGTTTCGACAGCGCGCATTACATCGGGGACTGGGATCACGCCTTCGAGATTCTCCCTCATCCAACGACTCGAAGAGTGCTGGCCGATCGTGGACTGGGCATATCTGTGGGTGCTTCGCTGAAGATCTCCGCATCGGTGACCCCCGTCGTCATTGGCAAATATGGGTTCTCAGACCTGGGCAATGCTAACAATACGCGCCGGGCCTTCTTGGGCGACCGAACGTACAATCCGGGCGAAGCGTTAGGTGATCTTGTCCTGGTAGCGGCCACCCGATATGGGCGGGGCAAGGTTATGGTCTTTGGGGACACCTCGCCATTTCAGAACGGCACGCTCGTTAAAACTCACCGATTTGTGCGAAATGTCTTTGATTGGTTGGCGACTCGATCGGACGCAGATCCATTTCCATCTCGTATCTTCATCGGCCTCTCCTCTCTTTTGGCGGGTAGCGGGCTGCTTATGATCACTGCGCCGATCTCTATGGGCATTTCTTCGCTGGTTGGAGCCTTACTTTCGGGAGTCATCGTAACCGGAATCCTTCTTCCGTTCGGAGATGAAGAAAAGCTATTGCAAGGAAAGATGGCTTATATCGACCTCTCTCATCTGGAGCGAGTGAACCTCGCCTATTGGGATGACGACGCTTTCTTAGGGTTATCCTACAACTTGATGCGTAACGGATTCTTGCCGCTAGAGATGGATCGCTTCTCTGAAAAGGCCCTTCGGAGCGGCGAGGTCTTCATTGTGCTGGCGCCAACCAAACCATTCTCTCGTTCTGAGGTCCGCGCTCTCACGCAATATGTCCGTGAAGGAGGAACGGTTCTTTGGTGTACTGGGTGGGAGGAAGCGCGAGGGTCACAGCGAGTGCTCCAAGCATTTGGGTTCGAGTTGGAGGATATCCCACTCGGGCCGGTCAGACCTGAGAGCAATACGGCTGGCCTGCATTTTTATAAGGCCTGGCCCATCCGCCTGAACGATCAGCAACGAGCTGACGTCCTCTGTTCTTTCAAAGAGCCGGCCTACCCCCTCATTGTGGAACGGGTATATGGCTCTGGCCGGTTCATTCTCGTGGGGGATGCTGGCTTTTTGCTTAACGCCAATCTGGAATCACTGAAGAGTTATCGTCCAGAAAACATTGCGTTCTTGAAAGAGCTGCTTCGAGCCGAATCCGGTGGCGAGCGGGTGGCTCTGAAAACGAAGGAGGAGTGAGATGAAAGCGTTCTGGGTGGGGCTTGTTTTCCTCTCATTAATGTGGGTCTTTATTCTGCCCATATATGAATCCCCTCATAAGATCTGGGTGAGCCTTCTGTTCTTGGGCGTGGCAGCTAACAGCATAGCTTTTGGGCAGATGAAGGTTCAGCCGATCTCGCCGAGCATGGTTCTACTTTGGGGACCGCTCGGGCTCTTTGTATTCGTACTTCCCTGGCCTTACACGCTGGGAGCGATTCTGTTCATGCTCGCACTGGTGAGCAGTCTGATGGCGGGCGAGAACCGAAAGATCCAAGCCGTGGTTTCAGGGCTCGGATTCACCGGATTGGTGCTTCTGCTTCAGGCCATCATCTGGCCGGTCTATGTTCATGTGGCTGCTCGATGGCATACGGTTCCAATCCTGAATCCAGTTTTGAGTTTCATCCTCCACTTGCTGGGTGCCCCTGTGAGCTTCGATGAGGATGGCTTTTTCATTCAAACAGCCGAGGGGGTCAAGGAGCTTTTTACGACCTGGGAGAGTCTGGGCACTTATGTTTTCCTGAATGTGGTACTTGGTAGCACGGGGCTTCTTCTCTTTTCCAGACGGATCCTGGAATCTCTCGGACGGTTGCTTCTAGTCCTCACGGGCTACGCTATTGCGCGATACGTATTCCTGTTGCTCGCTTTTGCGAGCTTTGAGACGACAGATATCTTTTGGCGACGTCCCTGGTTGATCCTGAGCTTTCTGCCCCTCCCGGTCATTTTAATGAAGTTTGTACCGTTAACTCGGACGCGATCGGTAGAAGTACCAACTTTCTGGTTGAACTGGCGGACAGCCACTTTCGGCATTCTGATGGGGATGGCTGCCCTGGTACTGAGTGGTGTGTTCTTGTTCCAGGATCCGGGCGTGAAAAAACAAGGGCGGGTACTCTTTGATGAAGGTCATAGCGACTGGGAATGGATGGATCGGCCCTTTGATACCGAGTGGTATGGCGAGCGGTCCAGCTACAATTACTACTGTCTGGGACAGTTCCTCAAGCACTATTATGTTGTGGATATCAGAAAGGATCCGCTCTCGGCAGAGCTACTGAAAAATTATGATGTGCTGGTTTTAAAAACGCCCACGACCCCATATACACCAGAGGAAGTTGAAGCCGTCGTTCAGTTTGTGAAGGCGGGAGGTGGACTCCTGCTCATTGGTGATCATACCAATGTCTTTGGCATGAGTACGTATTTGAATCGGATCGCGCGTCACTTTGGCTTCCGCTTCAAATACGATGCCACCTACGACTTAGCGACCGGCAGTCTATCGTTCTACGAGCCGCCGCGTCGTGGGCGCCATCCGGTGCTCGGCTATCTGCCGTTTCACATGTTCGCAACTTCTTGTTCGCTCCAAGCGCCGTTGCTTTCGGAGAGCGTCATTGTAGGATATGGACTGAAGGCGCTCAAAGCCGATTACTCACAGCGCAGTTTCTTTCCCAAGGAGGCTCACAGCGCCTCGGCCATGGAATTTGGGTTATTCTTACAGACGGCGGCTTCTAAGCAAGGCTTGGGTCGCGTGCTGTTTTATACTGATAGTACATGCTTCTCCAATTTCTACATGTTCATGCCCGGCAAGCCCGAGTTGGTCTTAGGAGCGATCGAATGGCTCAATCGCCGGAATAAATATCACACGCTCAACCTTTGGTTTCTCTTGCTGAGTCTGACCACTCCGGTCATGGCTTCCTATCTGGCGCGACGGCTCCCTCGGGAACAACTCCTGCTGTGGGGGCTCTCGGGCGTCTTGATCGGGGGGGCGATTGGCATCGCTACCTTCGATGCCTTGAACCGGCGCACCTATCGGCCACCGGAGCCCCGTACACCTTACCCGAGGCTCATTTTTGAGGCGGAGCATTCGACCTATTATCTTCCAGTCAAGCACCTCCAAGGCAAACACAATACCGATATGCACACATTTTACGTGTGGACGCAACGGCTAGGTTTGATACCAGAGGTGAGCTACAGCTTCAAAAAGGCACTGGAGAGTGGTGACGTGCTGGTACTCATTAATCCCATCAAGTCGTTCACACCAGAGGAAGTCGAAGCTTTCATCAACTACGTGGAGCGCGGGGGGAAAGTCCTGTTGCTCGATGACCCGCGCAATCATACCAGCTCGACCAGTTACCAACTGCTGAACCCTTTCGATCTTCGCATCTCATTTTATGAGATTCCGAAAGGCACTCTGGTGAATGCAGCGGGCGAAGTGATCTGGCAAGGCGAGCACTTTGGAGAAGTTCAAGGCGGCGAGCCCCTCCTCTTTGTGCAACCACTTGAGAAGCGTTCACAGGCGAAATCGCGCAGAGAGAGTGCGCCGCCGAAGCGTCCTGTGCTCGCTCTTGCCGGAAGGGGTCGAGGGCTGTTAGCGGTATTGGGCTGCTCATATATGTTCACGGGGCAAGTCATGGGTTCGACCTCGACAGTGCCCGATGAGCGATTGCGCAAGATTTACGAACTGGAATACTGGATTTTCAGAAATATACTGAAGCTCGGTCAGAAGGCCGTGCGATCAGTGCACACGCCTTTGAACACGCTCTCTGAGGGCCGATCCTGTCCCATAGCCGAGGGCGCGCTGGTTCTTAGACCGATCGCGAATCGGTCTGGTACCCTGGCGAGAGAATCAGCACGACGAATTTGAGGATATTGCAAGTGCATATCGAACGAATCGTTCTGCCAAACGCCCGAACATCGGGTAAGGAGGTGCCGGCTTGAAACTCGAATTCCACCACATCCCGTTGTTGATTACTGGGCTGCTCGTCGGCAGCCTGACTCACGCTTTAAAGGAGGTGTTTCTATGAAACGCAGATTCTATGACTGGCCATTATTGACCATTGCCTTGCTCATTAGCAGTTTGGTCTATGCTTCACCACAGCGTGTGAAGGAAACATCTGAAGTGGCACCGGTTTTCAGGATGTCACTTCAGGACGCCATCCTTCGACTGGAAAGCAATGGGCAGCGTCAGTGGCATCGACGTCTATTACCGAACTCTGGTGTTCCGGCTGCGGCGGCGAAGACATTCGAGTTCATCACCTGTGGGACAGCCTGCGATGGTGAGCCGGGGCCGACCGAAGAAGTGGGCACCTGCCAAGGTCAGGTCACTTGCTTGAGCACGTGCGCGAATACTTGCCAATCCACATGCTCGAACACCTGTGACCAGTTTAGCTGTTTTGGCAGTACCTGTGACGCGGGTACCTGTGCGATGACTTGTTCTGGATTTCGTTGTCCGTGACCGAGGCGCATAGTAACCTTGACATGTGATATTTCAGACCCAATGCAGACATACAACTTTCCTTCTGTGGGTCACTGGGTCACCGGCTTCTGGAAATCAGCGAGAGGATGATACATTTATATAGCCCCTGGTGACCCACAAAGGGACAAAACGGGGATGGTATATGAAAGCCTTAACCGTCGTTCTGTTGATATTGGCGACAGCCGTTCCCTTCTCCGAGGCACAGGAAAAGGCAAAGCCTGATCAGATTCAAGAGGGCACGGTTCAGTTGAGGGCAGAGCTCGTCGAGCTAGATGTGATCGTGACCGATGCGCATGGCCGGCCGATAAGGGATCTACAAAAAGATGACTTCGAAGTCTACGAGGACGGGGTCAAACAGGAAATAGTGGCTTTCGAGTCAGTCATTGAAACTCTCGGTCTGCCCGCTGGGGTGACGAATGCTCCCCCTCGGATCCGCTCGGAAAGAAGCCGCGAAGTTCGAACTACTACACCAAGGTCCGTCCGGTATAGTGTATTCTATATCGCACATGTCACATTCAGCCACGAAGACCGAGTCCTGATGGCAGCCAAAAAGCAGAAGCTTTTCCGGTCCCTTGAAGACCTCGTCTTCCCCTCTGATCGGGTGGCGTTCGCTCTTGATGGCAAACTGATCAAGGATTTCACCAACGACTTGGCGTCGATCAAAGAGGCGTTTGGGAATGTCATCCTAAGATCGAAACTTCGCGCTGTTGACTTTCAACAGCGAGCACATACGGGGCACTCGGGGACGGAGAGCGGGCAGTCCTCTCTCAGCCAGATTCTCGCACGGCAGGAGGCACTTTTGTCGACTGTCGAGGCTCGGAATGCCGAAGAGGAGTGGCGAATTGCCTTACTGAAGTTAGCGCGGTTCGTCAGAGCGATGGGTGTTTTACCGGGTCGAAAGCACTTGATTTGGATTAACAGAGGGATGCCATCCGGCCCCCAATATACTGACCTGATAGAAAAAATCATCAGCGCGGCCAATCGGGCTGGGGTGAGTTTTTATATTATTGACGTGAGGGGGCTCGCGGCGGTTCCCATAGTGCCTCTTGAGCAACTCGGCATTGATGATCCGCGAAAGAGAAACGTGGCCAA
>JALSQX010000043.1 GCA_026985075.1 Blastocatellia bacterium
CGCACTGGCCGGTTTGCCCGACGACCGCGTCGTCTCTGACGTCATCGCCGCCATCGATTATCTCTCTGGGCTGGATGGTATCGATGGGCAACGCATCGGAGCGCTGGGCTTCTGCGTGGGCGGCACTTATGCGATCCTGGCCGCCTGCCGCACGCATCGCATACGGGCGGCCGTCGAATTCTATGGGCAAGTCAAGTATCGACAGCTCACCGAGAATAAGCCCCGATCGCCGATCGATGTGGTCTCAGAGCTGAACGCGCCACTCCTCGGACATCACGGGGAGCGGGACGATCTCATCCCGCCGTCGGTCGTGGCGGAGTTCCGGGAGCGCCTCGACGAGCATAACAAAGTGTACGAGATATACAGCTATCCGGGGTGTGGCCACGCATTTCACGAGGATTACCGTCCCGTTTATCGTCCGGTGGCCGCCCACGAGGCGTGGCAACGCACGTTGGTCTTTTTCCACTGGTATTTGAAGGGCCACCGATTCGATTGACGGCGAGACGGGGGATCGTTGAACCGAGGGGGCCGAGCGCACTCGAGCCGTAATCGCTCGATCCAGTGATTCGACCACAAGGAATGAATTGTGAGGCAGGAAGGAGACGCCAGGATGAATCAGCGAGTCAAGTCCATCATCTCGGTTGGAGTGCTTTTCATTGTGATGAGCGTGAGCCGCCCGATGGTCTTCGGGCAGGCGACGACGGGGACGATCTCGGGAACGGTGAGCGATGAGTCCGGTGCCGTGTTGCCCGAAGCCATCGTCACCGTCGTGCATGTGGCCACCGGCATGACCCGAACGGTCAGGACCGACGAGAACGGTCGTT
The DNA here is from genome assembly GCA_026985075.1 of Blastocatellia bacterium. Classification (GTDB taxonomy): domain Bacteria; phylum Acidobacteriota; class Blastocatellia; order HR10; family J050; genus J050. Next base: position 825 of record JALSQX010000043.1, read on the forward strand.
ACCGGGTGCCCGGACTGCCCCTCGGCGATTATGAAGTTCGCGTCGAGCACTCCGGATTTCAGGCCGCCGTCCAGCGAGGATTGACCCTCACTGTGGGCGAGGAGGCCGTCCTGGATTTTCATCTCCGGGTCGGTCAGCTCACCGAGGAGATCCTCGTCACGGGAACGGCCCCTCAGTTGGAGACGACCAAAGCATCCATCTCGCTCCTGGTCGATAGTCGGAAGATCAGGGACCTTCCGTTGAACGGTCGGAATTGGGCCCAACTGGTGACGCTCGAGACAGGGGTCATTCAATTCCGGGACATCACTCCTCAGACGGCGTTCCCGGGCGCCGGGAAGGGATTGCGATTATCGATTAATGGAGCGCGCCCCGAATTCAATAATTTCATCCTCGATGGGACCGATGTCAATGATGCGTTCAGCAATGCGCCAGGCGGGGCGGCCGGCGAATTCCTGGGCATCGATGCCCTGCGCGAGTTTCGCGCGTTGACCAATACCTACTCGGCCGAATACGGCCGGGTGGCCGGAGGCGTCGTCATGGCCACTACGCGCTCGGGGAGCAACGAGGTCCATGGTTCGGTGTTCGCCTTTCATCGCAATGATAACCTGGACGCCAAGAATTTCTTCGACCTTCCCTTCGAGCCGACGCCGGAATTCAAGCGCAATCAGTTCGGGTTCACCCTCGGCGGTCCCCTCATCAAAGATCGATCGTTCGCCTTCGGCAGTTATGAGGGACTCCGGGAACGACGGAGCACGACGTCGGTGGCCAGCGTGCCCAATGCGTCGGCGCGGATGGGCATCATCGATGGACAGCGGGTCGGCGTCGATCCGCGCGTTCGCCCTTATCTGGATCTGTTTCCGTTGCCCAATGTTCCGGGATCGGAGGACGTCGGAGGGGGCACGGGGCTGTTCACGTTCAACTTTCTCCAACCCACCCGCACCGATTTCTTCGTCGCGCGCATCGATCATCGATTCACCGACAGCGACTCCCTGTTCGCCAGTTCTTCGTTCGCTGATACCGAGGTCACGCGAACCACGCCGTTGCCCGTCTACCAGATCAACGACTCGTCGCGGAATCAATTCTTCACTCTCGAGTACCAGAAGGTGCTTTCCCCGCAGTGGCTCAACACGGCTCATTTCGGATTCAATCGGTCGCGGGCCAGCTCCATCGATGAACCGCTCGTCTCCCTCGATCCTCGTCAGGGTCTGCTGCCCTTCATTCCAGGGAAACAGTTAGGCATCATTCGGGTATCCGGATTGTCGCTGCTCGGGCCGACGATTTTCAATCCCACGGTGACGGTGCTCAACATGTTCCAATTCAAGGATGACATGACGGTGACGCGCGGCGGGCATTCGCTGAAGTGGGGATTGGAAGTGAAGCGGTTTCAGGTCAACGACTTCAACTCCCTGGTGGATAACGGGCTGTGGTTGTTCTTCTCCCTGCGCGACTTCCTGAGAGGTGCTCCCCAGGCGTTCCTGGGCATCGATCCCCAATCCGACATCACCCGCCATTATCGGCAATGGATGTTCGGACTCTACGTTCAGGACGATTACCGGATGCATCCCCGGCTCACCTTGAATCTCGGATTGCGATATGAGTGGGTCACTGTGCCCGGCGATATCCGCGGGCGCACGGCCAATTTTCGCCATCCGCTCACCGATATGCAGCCGACCATTGTCGGAGGACCGCCGACCCGGAATCCGTCGCTGAAGAACTTCGCTCCTCGCATCGGATTTGCTTGGGACGTGTTCGGGGATGGCCGGACGGCCGTGAGAGGGGGATTCGGATTGTTTTTCAATCCCCCTTTGTACAACGTGTACTTTGCCAGCTTCCTGTTCAATCCGCCGTTCACCACATTCACCGCGCAACCGGGCATCCTCGTTTTCTTCCAGTTCCCTCAGGTGAGCGAGAGCATTTTTGTCCCCAATCTGGTCAATCCCGTGGAATTCGAGCTGAACAGTCCCTATCTGGCTCAATACAACCTGAACCTCCAGCGGGAGGTGGCCGGCGGGATCGTCATCTCGGCCGCCTACATCGGTTCCCGGGGCATTCACTTGCCTCGTCCCTCGGAGCTCAATTTCAATACGCCGGAAGTTCGGCCGGATGGATCGTTGTTCTTCCCGCTGAAAGCGGCCCCGGGAGGAGTGATCCGAAATAATCCTCATTTCGTCAGCATGTTGCTCAGAGACACCGGCGGCAATTCCTGGTACAACGCCTTCACGCTGAGTGCGAACAAGCGCTGGCACGAGGGCTTGCAGTTTCAGGTCTCGTACACCATTTCCAAGTCGATCGATGACTCGCCTCCCATCCTCCGCGATGTGGAGACCAGCGGCACGGTGTTGCTCAATTTCTTCGCCCCGCACCTGGACAAATCGCTCTCCAATTTCGATAAGCGTCAACGACTGAGCGTGAACTTCACCTATGATCTCCCGTTCGGTCCGAAGAAACCGTTCCTGTCGCATCTCCAGGGCGCGGGAGCCAAGCTCCTCGGTGGATGGCAAATTGGCGGCATTGTGGCACTGGAGTCGGGAACGCCGTTCACCGTCGAGAATGGACTGGATCGCGCTCGGACGGGACAGATCGGACCGTTCCGGACTGACCGACCGAATCTGGCTCCCGGCGTACGGCGCATCCGCATTTTGGGCGATCCCTCGCGATGGTTCGATCCCAGTCAGTTCGAGCTTCAACCGGCCGGCTTCTTGGGCACGGCAGGCCGGAACATCTTGATCGGGCCGGGACTGGCCAATGTCGATTTCATCCTGGCCAAGACGACCCGGGTTGGAGAGCGCTTCAATGTGGAGTTCCGGACGGAGATATTCAATCTGTTCAATCGCCCCAACTTCGCGACGCCGGACAACTTCGGGCGCCTCGCCTTTCTGGGTACGGGTCCGCAGCCGGGCGCCGACGGTGTTCCCAATCCGGCCGCCGGGCGCATCACGCGAACGGTGACCACGTCGCGGCAAATCCAATTCGCTCTGAAGATCTCCTTTTGAGCGACAAAGGGCTCATTCCGACAGGAAAGGACTCGTCGAGGAGTCCAACGAACGGAACATCGACGCTCTTGCGGCGACCCATCCACTGTCGGCGTGAAATGGAGATCACCAGGAACATCCGGCGATGAGGGCAGTCAGAGCAGGCCAAGGCTTCGCTCGCTCAATGACCGAGAGGACGACGCCCGACGAAGGCGACGTTCCATTGGAAGGTGTTCACCCCCGCCTCACTCGTGCGATACCTTGATGGAGGAAGATGATGCCATTGCGTATTGCTGTGCTTCCCGGCGATGGGATTGGCGCTGAAGTGACGGCTCAGGCCATGAAAGTGATCGCCACCATCGCCGAGTGTTTCCACCACGAGATCGTGATGCGGGAATATCCTGTTGGTGGCGTCGCGCTGGAGACTCATGGGAGCCCTCTGCCGGAAGAGACGCTCTCGGCGTGTCAGGCGAGCGATGCCGTCCTGTTTGGGGCCGTGGGATCACCGGAACATGACGACAACCCTCCGCCCTTGAAGCCGGAGGCGGCGCTCATTCAATTGCGGTTCAGGTTGGGCACGTTCGCCAATCTGCGCCCCGCCGTAATGCATCCGGCCCTCGTCGCGTGTTCGCCGCTCAGGCCGGAGCGCGTCCAGGGTACCGATATCTTGATCGTCAGAGAGCTCACCGGCGGGTTGTATACCGGCGATCCGCGGGGTATAGATGCGACCCCTCGTGGTCGCCGCGGCATTAATACCATGGCCTATGATGAAGGGGAGATCGAGCGCATCGCCCGCATCGCTTTTCAATTCGCCCGCCAGCGGCGAAAGAAGCTCACTTCGGTGGATAAAGCCAATATGCTGGAAGTCTCTCAACTCTGGAGAGAGGTAGTCGCCCATGTCAGCGCAGATTATCCGGACGTGGAGGTCGAACATCTGCTGGTCGATAATTGTGCTATGCAGCTCGTCCGCCGCCCACGAGACTTCGACGTCATCCTGACGGAGAATATCTTCGGCGATATCCTCAGCGAGGAAGTGGCTGCCGTGCTCGGTTCTATTGGCCTGCTTCCCTCGGCGAGCATCGGGGATGGCGTCTCTCTCTACGAACCCGTTCACGGCTCGGCGCCCGATATCCGGGGCAAGAATCTCGCCAATCCCATCGGCGCCATTGGATCGGTCGCTCTCATGTTCCGTTATGCGTTCGATCTTCACCGCGAGGCCGATCACATAGAGTCGGCGATCTGGCGCGTATTAGACCGGGGCTATCGAACTCCCGATATCGCCCGGGATGGCACTCCGGTGAGTACCGAAGAAATGGGCGACCTCATTTGCCGGGAGATTCGCCAAGTTGCCAGGGAGAGTTCGCGGTGATCTCATAAAACGGGCGGCGGCGCGCGAACGAGGCGGAGTCATTTGAAAACGGCGCGTCGGATCACATTCCATCGGCTCGCGGAGAGGTGGAATCGGCGCCCACACCACCGCGATGAGAGCGAGAGGATAAGGAGCATGTTCGGAAGGCGAACAGAGTACGTCGAGCAGTTTCGCATTGAGAAGATGTTCTTCGGGCCTGGCCCGCGTCCAGACTTGACCAGTGCCCATCCACGGTTCTTCTTCCTCAAGTACTTTCCTTCGCTGAAGAACCCCCAGTTCGTGACGGCCGGCCGGGCTTCACACATGCGAGGGACCGATCGCGTCATTGGCCTCTCATTCAACGGAGTGAGCCGGGCCTACCCGTTATGGATCATGGACAATTACCATAGTTGCAACGACGTGATCAACGGCGTGCCGGTCATCGTCAATCACTGCGAGAAATGTGGTTCCGGGGCCGCATTCATCGCGCAGCATGGAGAAGAACGGCTCACGTTCGAGAATCCGGGGATCTACAATGCCGGCCTGACCTTGCGAGACGATCAGACGGGGAGTTTCTGGAATCATTTCGAAGGCGTGGCTCTTTATGGACCATTGAGAGGCACAATGCTGGAGCCGGTGCCCTGTTATCAGTGCACTTGGGAGGAATGGGTGGCGCTCCATCCGGAGACGGAAGTGCTCATCTATCCCGAGAACCCGCTTCATCGAGATGGACGGCATGGGCACGGAGCTGCTGAGGATCTGGGATCGCGAGGCCTGGGCACGGGACTGGGGCCGTTTTTCGTCCGAACGCTGAACGTTCCGCTGGATACGCGAATGGCCGAACATATCGCCGTGCTCGGCGTGAATATTGACGCCGGCGTGAAAGCCTATCCCTTGGAAGAGGTGCAGCGACACGGCGGCGTGGTCAATGATCAGTTGGGCGAGATCCCCATCGTCGTCTTCCTCCGCGCTCCCAACAGTCACATGATGGCCGCTTATTGGCGAGTAATCGATGGCCGCGTTCTCCAGTTCGATCGCCGCGGCCCTCATTTCGTCGATGAACAGACTGACAGCTTATGGACCATCGAAGGACGAGCCATTGATGGCCCGTTGAAAGGCCGGGCCCTCACCCCGGTGAATTTCACCTTCCTGAAATGGCATGCCTGGGCCTTGTACCATCCAGAGACGGAACTCTTTCGCAGCGATCGCCTGGAAGCCAAAGGGGTGGAGCTGGAGAGCTTTCAACCGTTTTTTCAGCGGTTGCATCGAGCCGGTTATCCCTTCCAGGTGGTGAACGAAATCGCGCGCATCCTCCTCCCGCACCAGGCAGAGCGGGGGATTGTGATTCGCCTTCAAGGTCACCGGATGAATCTCTATCGGTTTGAGACGAGAGGAGCGGCTCGCGATTACGAGCGATTGGAGCGGCATGCGCTGCGAGGGGGACAGTACGTCCTCACGTCCGATCCCGAAGAGCAATTTGCCGACATCTACCAGAATGAGCCCCTGCCCGATGACCAGATCGCCTGGTCTCCGTTGCTGGAGGAACCCAGGTTCCAACGCGCGATCATGAGCCTGGATGACGACACCCCCGACCCGATCGACGTCGGCCTCATCGATGCTCTGGAGAAATTGGGACGGGCGGGCTATCGAGTGAGCGCGCCGACGAGGCTTCCCCTCGATAGTCTGCCCGTGGGCGCGCTGAGGGGCATCGCCGTGACCATCGCGTCGGATCCCTTCCTGATCTACAAGTTCCAGGACGCGTCGGCGGCCGATCGCTTCGTCCGGGAAAAAGGGCACAGTGTGCGCATCGGTCGGTTCGTCTTTCGATCCGATCCACGAGATCAGTACGAATATCCTCAATTCGGAACCGGTAGCCGACCGGAGGACGAAGTGAGCTGGTCCTCGCTGGTGGCCGATGAACGATTCCTGGACGCCTTGCGATCATTGGAGGATGAGGATTCGCTTGACAGAACAGTGGTGAAGGAGTAAGGTGGGAATATCATGCGCGGGTTGGTCAGGGAGTATCTGGACGGGCGTCTCTCGCGTCGACAGTTCATCAAGGAGATGATGGCCCTCGGCGTGAGTGCAGCCAGCGCCCGCGCGTTCATCGCCAGCTTTGAACCCCGGCCGGCGTTTGGAGAACAGGTCATGGAACTGACGGACGTCACTGGTGGTCGCGTGGTGGCCGAGATCTTGCGGGCCTGGGACGTGAAATACATTTTTGGTATTCCCGGGACGAACGAGGTTGGCTTCATCGATGCGCTGGTCGATATCCCCGAGCTTCACTACATCATGAGCTTGCACGAGGGACCCGTGGTGTGCATGGCCGATGGGTATGCGAGGCTCTCGGGTCGTCCGGCGTTCGTCAATCTGCATTCCATCGCGGGAACGGCCTATGGGCTCGGAGGACTGGTCGCTGCGTTTCAGGACAACACACCTCTTGTGGTCACCGTCGGTCGTCAAGACACGCGCTTGCGCGGTCGCGGGGCATTTCTGGAATCCCCGCGGCTGACGGCCATCCCGCGGCCCTACACCAAGTGGACCTGGGATGTACTGCGCGGCGAAAAGATTCCCGAGGTCATGGAGCGCGGGTTCAAGATCGCCACGACACCACCGGGAGGACCCGTATTCATCACGTTCTCCAAAGATCTATGGAAAGAGAAAGTGGACCGCGCCGAGATCCTTCCCCTGGATCGGTTTCGCATTCCCATGCGCATCCAACCCGATCCTAAGCTCGTCGCGGTGGCGGCGCGACTTCTCGTGGAAGCCGAGCATCCGCTCATCATGGCCGGCGACGAGATCAGCCGGTATGGCGGCATGAGCGAACTCGTAGAGTTGGCCGAGCTGCTCGGCGCTCCCGTGGTGGGGGAATTCATCACCGGTCATGCGCTCATCAATTTCCCCACCGACCATCCACTCTATCTCGGGCCTCTCCGGCCGCAGCTCGCTTACCCGCCCAAGATCGACGCGTTCCTCAACGTCGGAGGGAAGATGTTCTCCGAATTCGATTACTCGCCCGACCTCATCATCCCTCGACAGGCCAAGGTCATTCACATGGGACTCAATACGACGCACATGGCTCGAACCTATCCCGTAGATGTCGCTCTCGTCACCCACGTCCAGGTCGGTCTCGCCGCGTTGATCTCGGAGATCAAAGGGCTGATGGCGTCGTCCAGAAATCGAATGAAAGAGCGGCGCCGAGAGGTGGAGCGCCAGAGGCGCCGTTGGCGAGCCCAGCTCGCTGAGGAGGCCAAGAGGGATTGGGACGCCGTGCCGATCTCGCCAGCCCGTCTGGCCATGGAGTTGAATGAGGTTCTCGATCCCGAGGGCATCGTGGTGAGCGAACTCGTCACTTCGGATCATTTCTTGCTGAGCTATATCGACTTTCATACCTCGGCCCGTGGTCGCACCTACGTCGCCTCCAGTGGAGGATGCTTGGGTTGGGGGATCGGAGCGGCCGCGGGCGCTAAACTGGCTCAACCTCATCGAGAGGTCACTCTGCTCGTCGGTGACGGGAGCTTCCAGTTCGGCGTCCAAGGCGTGTGGACGGCGGCCCGCTATGACATTCCCATCACCATCGTCATCTGGAATAACAGAGAGTACCAGGCGAATCGCATGGCCTTGAGCCGGTATGGGCGCCGAGCTGTGGCGGCGAAGAGATACATCGGCTCCCACTTGGGCGATCCGGAGATCGATCACGTGGGCATCGCCCGAGGCTATGGCGTGAGCGGAGAGCGGGTGACCGATCCCGACGAGATGAGGCCGGCTTGGGAGAGAGCGCGACGCGCCAACCGGGATGGAAGGCCATATGTGCTCGATGTCCACATCAAACGGCGATTCAGAGACGCCGACCGATATGGCTACGAGACGTTCTCCGTCGCTGAATTGGCCAAGAGGACGAGACCCAGGAAGTGAGGCGCTTCGGGGGAGGCGCGGGCTCCAGCAATCGATCGGGCGCAGGTGAGGAGAGGAGACATGAATCTCAAACTCACTCGTCGAGCATTCATTCAGCTGGCTGGGGCGGGGAGCACCGGATTGCTCCTCACCCGAGTCGAGCTCGCCTCGGCGCGCGCGAGCGCGCCCTCGCGAATCTTCAGCGGGCATCAGGCGCGGACGGTGCTGGCGGCGGCCGAGGTCATCATTCCTACAAGGGAGAATGAACCGAGCGTGGTGGACGTCAATGTCCTCGACTACATCGATCGGGAGATCCGTGGGTCATCTGAACGAGCGCTGTTCGTCGAGGGGTTGGCCGGACTGGATCGCCTGGCCGGGTTGCTCGGGCGAGGGCCTCGACGGTTTGCTGATCTCCCGGCAGCCCAGCGGATCGCCATCCTCAAGATGGTGGAGGCGGGAACTCTCCCCGTCGATGCCTGGCCGAGTGGTTCGGGACCGCTCTTCTTTCGCCAACTTCGCCGGCGGATCGTCGAAGGGTATTTCTCCAGCCCCTTGGTGTGGAAATTCATCGGGTACGGTGGACGGAGCCAATTCATCGGCTATCCCGATTTCAACCGATGGCCGCAACAATGAGCGTCGGTGGCCGACGGGAGATCCGAGAGGGCGGCGAAGATGAGCCCACCTCATCGATCTTTGAGGACATGCTCAACGATGGCCGAGCGAGAGGTCGATGTCTGCATCATTGGTTGTGGGGCGGCGGGAGCCGTTCTGGCCAAAGAGTGCGCCGAAGGCGGCTTGTCGGTGATCGCCTTCGACGAAGGACCGCGCTACGATCCGTTCAGGGATTTTCGCAATGATGAACTCTACGCCATGAAGATCTTCGATCGCGCCCGCATCGTGCTCGATGGGGACGATCCCATCAAGATCTTCATGGTCAAAGCCGTGGGCGGTGGAACGGTTCACTATTCGGCCATCTCACTGCGATTCCATGAGTCCGATTTCCGCGTGCGCAGTCTCGATGGCGTGGCCGAGGATTGGCCGATCACGTACAAGGACCTGGAGCCGTACTACGACAGAGTGGAGAGAACGCTTGGCGTGGCGGGCTCCAACATCAATCCCTTCGATGTCCCCCGCGGTCCCTATCCGCTTCCGCCTCACGAGCTGAACACCAACAGCCAGGTCATCGCCAGGGGCGCTCGAAAGCTGGGATTGCATCCCGTGCCAGCGCCACTGGCCATTCTCTCGCGCCCGTACGATGGGCGATTCCCGTGTAATCAATGTGGCTTCTGTTTCGAAGGCTGCCAGATGACGGCCAAGAGCAGCACGGATCTCGTCTACGTGCCCAAGGCGGAAGCCCATGGGGCCGTGATCAGGCCCCGTTGTAAGGGCCTGCGATTGGAAGTGAATAAGAGAGGGCTCGTGGAAGCCTTCATCTACATCGACGAGCGTGGTCGCGAGCAGCGACAAAAAGCCAAGCTCTTCATCGTCGCCTGCAATGCGGTGAACACGCCGCGACTCCTGTTGAATTCCACGTCCAATCTTTTCCCTCAAGGTCTGGCCAACAGCAGCGGATTGGTGGGGAAATACTTCATGCACAACACCGTCGCCGCCGTGTTCGGGCGCTTCGAACACAAGATCAACAGCTACAAAGGACTGCCTCAGGGCCTCATCATCCAGGATTTCTACGAGACCGATCCCCGACGCGGCTTCGTGCGCGGTTATACGATGGAAACGTTCTATGCCGGGCCCATCACGCTGGCCAATGGGTTCATGGGTCATGTATGGGGTGACGAGCTGATGGATTTCATGCGAGGCTATGCCTATTACGCCGCGCTCTTCCTGAGCGGTGAGGATTTGCCCAACGAAAAGAATACCGTGACGCTCGATCCCGACCTCAAGGATGAACATGGCATGCCGTTGCCGCGGGTGACCTATTCCTATGGCGAGAACGAGATCAAACTTCGCGCCCACTCCATCCAGATGGCCGAAGCGATCATGCGCGCTGCCGGCGCGGTGAAGACCATTGGGAGCCCCGCCCGAGGCACAGCTCACTTAATGGGCACCTGTCGCATGGGAACCGATCCGAGCCGGTCGGTGGTGAACCCCTTCTGTCAGTCGCATGACGTGAAGAACCTGTTCATTTGTGATGGGAGCGTCTTTGTGACGTCCACGGGTGGTAATCCGACGCTCACCATTCAGGCCTTAGCCACACGAACGGCCGATTACATCGTTCACGAGAAAGCGAATCTTTTGACCTGAGGTGAGTCGTCAAGGTCTATGGGGAGGCCATCGAACCATGCCGCTGCCGAGATGTGAGATCACTAACGCCCACACGACGCTCTCGGCTCGTCAACCGAAGGCCGCTCTGAGGACGGGCAGCAATCGGCGGCATTGGTTGTGGAAAGGGTGTTTCATGCTGGCCATCGGTGCGACCATCGGGTCCCTCTGTGCTCAGCGCGCGCCACTGGCCCAGGGCGTCGATGATGTGGAGCGGTTGAGGGAAGTCATCCATTGTGAGGATTGTCACCAGGAGATCGCGCGCGAGTGGAGGGCCTCCGGGCATGCTCGGGCCTGGACGAACCCCGCGTACCGAGCCTTCATCGCCGAGAATCCGGCCAGTGAAGAGACCTGTTCGCCGTGTCACGCTCCGAAGATCATCTTGAGCGCGGGGTTGAACGCCACGCCCGAGTTGAGAGATGCGGCGCGTGAGCGAGGTGTCGATTGTATCGCCTGTCATGCCGATCGAGATTTCGTCATGCATGGCCCCTTCCAGACCCGGGCGCCTCACAAGACGCAGAAGGACAAGAGATATCGATCGGTGCAAGCGTGCCTGCCGTGTCACGGTCAAGGGCGATGGTTCAATCAGGTGGACGATTGGAGAGCCAGTCGCTATGCCCGGTTGGGCATCACCTGTCAAACCTGTCATATGCCGAGGATCGAACGTCCATCGGTGCAGCACTGGGCATTGCCCGATGTGCCCAGGAGAGCGACGCGCCGACATACGTTTCTGGGAGGTCACGATCGGGAATTGGTGAGATCGGCGGCCTCGCTTCAGGTGCAGATAGACGATGGCGCGGCGCTCGTTACGGTGGTCAACTCCGCCACGGGCCATGCTTTGCCCGGCGCCGGATGGCGCGCTGTCGTGCTCGACGTGGTCGTGGAAGACGAGCGGGGAACAACCGTTCTTCACCGTCGCCACGTGTTCGATCTCGACGTTCACGATAATCGGCTGAAGCCGGGCGAGCGCCGCGATTTTCGCTATGCGCTGCCCATCGAGACGGGTCTCGTGAAGGCGAAGCTCATGTACAAACTGTTCTCCGAGTGGCCCGACGACAAAGGGATGATCATGGCGACGAGAGAGATTCGATTCCAAGCGCGATGAGTCTGAGGAAACAAGGTGCACGGGCGTCCGTGACGCTGTTGATTATAGGAGTGATTTTCATGGGGATCGTCGTGAACCGGGAAGCCGATCGACAACGGCAGGTCAGAAATTTGCGCGCTTTTCATCGCTCCGGTCAAACGTTTCTCACCTTCGATGAGGTGGAGGAACCATTGGCCGGCGAGATCACGTATGCGATCTATCGAAGTCGACAGCGTATTGAGAAGGTCTCCCCATCGATCAAGCTGGCCGAAGTGAGTCCTGATTCCAGTTACAATCTGCGCGCTTCTGATCCTCGCGTGGAGAACAGGCCGGTTCAATTGCGCGTGGTGGAAGGCGAAGATGTTCCCGGAGGTCGCGGACTCTTCGTTTATACGACGCCCGAGGATGGCGCTTTCTACTACGCGGTGACGGCCATCGTCGACGGTGTGGAAAATACGGCGTTGAGCGCGTCCAATTCGCTCTCCACGCCGGTGAAGGAGCGCGTGGGATGGCCCGAGCCCATCTTTCAAGGAATGACGCTCGTCGATGGCGTCCCTACGCCTCGTTACGTTCATTTCGTCAACGCCAACGAAACACCGCTGCTTCCGCCCATGGCCAACACCTATGACACCAAGGACATCCATTTCAACTTTCTGCTTCGGGGCGTTGATCTTCACGCCACTCAACCTCAACCGCTGGTCATTGGATTTCATGGAGGGAATGGGATCTTCACCGAAGCGCTGCAACCGACGGGGCATCCCCATGAGATTCTTCTCGGCGTGGATGATCCGCCACCGCACACCGGATATCCGCCGGCAGTGAATACGCTCTGGCTGGGCTATGCCGCCCATCTGGGCACGTCTGAGCCACTGGAGAAAGGCCGGATCGAACCGTATACGCTCCGCCGGATCCGGTATGTGGTCAAATGGGTGGAGCGGAGATTTCGCGTCGATCGGAATCGGATCTATTGTGCTGGGACGTCGTTCGGGGCGGTGGGCGCGCTCATGTACGGTCTCTCTTTTCCTCGGGAGATCGCCGCTCTGTGGTTGAACATGCCGCGCTACGATTTTCGCGCCGATGGAGATGAGATGATCGATGATCCCCGCCATCCGGGCGAGAAGATTTCGGCGTGGGATCTGGAGCGCGGCGGAGCTGCACCGATTACGGCGCGGTTCCATAGCATCTTCGGCACCAGGCAGCAGAACTTGCCCACGCCGGAAGATCGCGGCCTGTTTCGGAGCATGGGGAATGGATTGGGCGTCTATGATCGCATCAATTTTCGAGGGCTGGTGAGTCGGAATCCGGGAATCGATCTGCCCATGATGTTGATGTTTCACGGGAAATTCGATAATGTGACCGGATGGCACGAGAAGCCGCTCATGGTCAAAGCCCTGGAAGAGGCGCGTCAACCGTTTCAGTTTTATTTCATAACTTCGGGCCATTCTTTTCAGCCTCCGGATGCCTTCTTCGCGGCGGCTTTCGATCGTCATCGGCTCTATGAATATGTTGTGAATCAAAGTTTGCTCGCTTTCCAGAATGCCTCTGGAAACAGCGATCTCGGAGACGGTGATGACTTAATTCGATGCGCCCAGCGCGGCACGAGTCAGGGAACCGATCTGGGAACGACGGCGTCGTTCGTTCAACGGTGTCTGGAAGCTCCCGAAGGGCTGTTGAGCGGTGATCGACAGGGCACGATCAATGGCTATGTGGATTGGTCCCGTCACGGCATCATCGATCTCAGTTATCGGTATGAGGTCACCGTGTTCGTCGTCGAAGCCGCTCCTCATGCTGAAATAGTGACTGATATCACCATTCGCCGCTTGCAGAAGCTGAGGCACGAGCCGGGGCAGAAGTATCTCTTCGAAAACATCGACCTGGCGTCCGGGCAATATGTCGAACCCCCTCGCGACGTGAGCGCTGATGAGTGGGGCCGGGTGGTCATCCCGCGGGTGCGCATCAAAAAGACGGGGAACCGCCTTCGCCTTCGAACCAAAACGTGAATCGATCGTCGGCTCGACGAGAGGAGCGAGACGCGGTGACCTCTCGCCCGGCGTCTCCGCGGCGAGAAGCCGGTGAGGGAAATCGCCCGGGGGGGCGAGCCGCGATGAGGGAACTCGCGGATGGAACGCGCGGCATCATTCATCCATATCCAAAGGAGGGACTATGAGGAGGCAAAAGCCAGTCTCTGCGTGTATTGGCTCTCTTTTCCGTGGGATCTTGCTCGTCTCGCTCTTGGTGGGATGGGCGACGCTTCCGGCCATCGCTCAGGTGACCACGGGGACCATCTCGGGAACGGTGACCGATGAGCGGGGCGCCGTTCTCCCGGGCGTGTCGGTGACCATCACCCATGTCGCCACGGGAACGGCGAGAACGCTCACCACGGACGATCGTGGCCGCTATCGGGCGCCCCGTCTCCCCGTGGGCGAGTATGAGATCCGGGCGACTCACGAGGGGTTCCAGTCGGCCGTCCGGCGCAATATCGTTCTCACCCTGGGACGCGAAGTCGTCGTCGATATCGTCATGAAGGTCGGCCAGATCACCGAGGAGATCGTCGTCACCGGTGGGGCGCGGTTGGTCAATACGACCAATGCTACCATTTCCGGGCTCATCGACCCCGAGCAGATTCGAAATCTCCCCTTGAATGGCCGATCATTTGCCGATCTCTCGGTGTTGGAAGCCGGGGTGACGCTCTTCACTAACGCGCTCTCCAGCGACGCCACCGGCGCCGGCTTCGGGGGGAGCGGCGTGCGCCTGGTGATGAATGGGATTCGGCCGGAACTGAATAACATTCTCATCGATGGCATTGACGCTCTGGATGCCTTCGGGAACGCTCCGGGAAGCGCCGCCGGCGTTCTCCTCGGCGTGGATACGATTCAGGAGTTCGAGACGATCACCGGAACCTATAGCGCCGAATATGGGCGGGCCGCCGGAGGCGTGATCAACGCGGTCACCCGATCGGGCACCAATGAATTTCACGGGTCGGTGTTCGAATTTCTCCGCAACGACAATCTGGATGCGCGCAATTTCTTCGATCTGCGGGACAAGCCCGAATTCAAGCGCAATCAGTTCGGCTTCACGCTGGGCGGGCCCATCCTGCGCGACCGGACCTTCTTCTTCACCAGCTATGAGGGGCTGCGGGAGCGCTTAGGCGTGACCCGATTCGCCCGCGTTCCCACCGCCGCGGCTCGAGAAGGGAATCTCCCCAGCGGCGCCATAGAGGTCAATCCGGCCGTCCGCCCGTTCCTGGATCTGTTTCCCCTTCCCAATGGACGGGATTTTGGCGATGGCACGGGCGAGTTCATTTTCGGCGTGAATCTGCCCACCGACGAGGATTTCTATGTCGTCAAGATCGATCATCAGATCTCCGACCGGCAATCTTTCTTCGTGCGCTACTCTATCGACGATGCCGAGAGACAGTTCCCTCCGTTAGGCAGCTTATTCGGGGCCGACCGGGAAATGGCCTTCAGCGTGCGCGAGAGTCGGCAACAACTGGCGACCATCCAGCACACGGGGATTCTCTCGCCACAATGGGTGAACACGTTTCGTTTCGGTTTCAATCGCGCGACGATCGTGGAGTTGAATTTCCCCGAGCGATTCCGACCGGATCTCTCCTTCTTCGTCGGCGATAATACCGGCATGGGCGCGATCAACGTTCAGGGACTCTCATTGGTTGGGAACACCAGTGGCGGCGCCGGGCATACCATTCAGAACGAGTTTCAGGTGAGCGATGACGTCTCCTACACGACCGGGAGTCACGGGCTCAAGTTCGGATTCGTCGCCAAGCGCTTTCAGTACAACGACAATCGCCTCTTCCAGGACAAGGGGCAGTTCGTGTTCGATGGACTGGTGAATTTCCTGCAGGGCATTCCCGTTTCGTTCATCAAGGATATCCCCGGTAGCGATTACACGAGTGCGCAGCGATTCAGCGTCTTCGGATTCTACGTTCAGGACGATTGGCGGGCCACATCCCGGTTCACGGTGAACTTGGGCTTTCGTTACGAGTTCATGACCACGCCCAAAGACGAGCTCAAGCCGGTGCGGAACTTCAAAGATCCGCTGCACGATGCCGAGGCCAGCGTCGTCTCCAACAAACCCATTCAGAATCCGTCGTTGAAGAATTTCATGCCTCGGATAGGTTTTGCCTGGGACCCGTTCGGGGATGGCAAGACATCCATCCGTGGCGGATTCGGGATCTTCTTCCAGCAGTTGACCGAAGCCAATCTCAACTTCGTCTTCCGGCTCAGCCAGCCGCCGGTCAAGACGGTGCTCATCGGCGGGCCGCCAGCTCGCCGGGCATTCCCCAAGGCGCCTATCCCCGATCCGTTCAAGCCGGTCATCGTCTTTCCGCTGGAATACGATGCCAAGAGTCCTTACACCATGCAGTGGAATCTCACCATCGAACGCGAACTCCTGCCCGATGTCGTGTTCACCATCGGCTATGTGGGGAATCGAGGGGTGCACCTGGCGGCGCCAGCCGAGATCAACTTCAATCGTCGGGAGATCCTGTCCGATGGGCGCGCCTTCTTCCCACCGGGACGACCGCAACGCATGAATCCAAACTTCGCCGCCATCAATATTCGCGACTTCGGCAGCGACTCCTGGTATCACGGATTGCAGGTGAGGGTGAGGAAGCAGATGAGTCATGGGTTCCAGGTGCAAGCCTCATATACCTTCTCCAAGGCCATCGATAACGCGCCGCCGATCCTCCGCGACTTGGAAAACAGCCCGACCATCCTGTTCGATTGGTTCCAGCGCGATCTGGACAAGTCGCTCTCCGGGTTCGATGTGAGAAACAACTTCGTGTTCAATTTCTCTTATGAGCTGCCCATCGGTCCGGACCGCGCGTGGGGGAGTGACGTGCGCGGTTTCGCCGGCAAATTGCTGGAAGGATGGCAAATCAACGGCATCCTCACTCTGGCATCGGGCAATCCATTCACCGTGGAGAACGCCTTCGATCGCGCGCGAACCTTCGCCATTGGTCCGTTCCGTCACGATCGTCCGAATGTCAAGCCGGGCGCGAGCAACAATCCCAAGATCGGTTCGCCGGATCGCTGGTTCGATCCCAATGCCTTCGAGCTCCAGCCGGCGGGCTTCCTCGGCAATCTGGGGAGGAACACGCTCATCGGTCCTGGATTGGCCAACTTCGACTTCTCGCTGTTCAAGACGACTTCCATTGGCGAAAAAGTGGATATCCAGTTCCGGACCGAGATCTTCAATATTTTCAATCGCGCCAATTTCGCCACGCCGGATCGCCCGTTTCGCTTCGTGTTTCTCGATCCCTCGGGGATACCCAGTGGAGCCGCCGGGCGGATTACCAAGACGGCCACCACATCGCGGCAAATTCAGTTCGGACTGAAGATCCTCTTCTGAGGTGATCGCTGGCCCAGTCGAGGCCCGTCCGTCCGGGAGCAGGCCTCGGTCGGTGGAGGCGGACGAGACATCACTGGCGGAGGACCCAACGACCATGCGAGCCGAAGCGCTGAAGACACACCTGGGAATCGATCGAGCCGCTCTGCTCGTCGTGGACGTGCAGAATGATTTTTGCCACCCGAACGGGGCTCTCGCCCGGGCGGGCAAGGATGTCTCCCATATCCAACGGATGATCCCCAGGTTGCTCGAGTTCATCCAGGAGGCGCGTCGCGCCGGCCTCCCCATCATTTACCTGAAAATGGAGAACGATTCCTGGACGCGCCATCGCGCTCTGGTCTCCCAGGAACTGGCCGGCAGGCGGGAGGCCCTGTGTCTCACCGGTTCCTGGGGCGCAGAATTTTATCGCCTGGCGCCGGCCAGAGATGAGCGCGTCATCGTCAAGCGGCGATATAGCGGATTCGTGAACACGGACCTCGACCTGATCTTGCGAGCGCGCGGCATTCGGACGCTCATCATGACCGGTGTGGCGAGCAACGTTTGCGTGGAATCGACGGCCCGGGATGGCTTCATGCGCGGTTATGCGATCGTCTTTCTCTCTGATTGCACGGCGGCGACGGATCCGGACGAGCATCGGGCGGCGCTGCGGAACATCGACCAGTATTTTGGCATCGTTGTGAGTTCCGAGGTCATCGTTCGGCTCTGGCGGTCGGAGAGACCGGACGCCGGCTGTAGTGAACAGACGGGGAGTTGAACGCTCGGAAAGCGAATGCGTGGGGGCTGCGAGCGCGAGGCACTCATCCCAAAGGGGCGGAACGCCCGGCGCATCCTCCCGGGAATCATCTGCTCCGGGAGCGCACATCATGAGCCAAGGAGGTATGACACGATGGAAGAGATCGTCAGAAAGCTCGTCTCTCGGAAGGCCAAACCGGGGAAGGGGGGGGTCCCTGGGAGCCTCCAACCCCATCAGGATCGGGAACTCATCGTCTCATTAGAGGCCGAGAGCCTGGAGGGGATGAGGAAGCGGGCCGTCGTGACGCTGGAACAGCCCGTCGGCAGTACCTTTTCGATCATCTGCGATGAAGGGGCCTATTTGGGCGGCGATGATACGGCGCCCCCGCCGTTGGCCTATTTCAGCGCGGCCATCGCCTTTTGACTGTTGACCCAACTTTCCCGGTTCGGGAAAATCACCAAGCTCGATGTCCGTTCCATTCGACTCAAGCAAGTGACGCGCTTCTATATGAAGGGATCGGCATTAGCGGGGACGTTGAGGGGAGGGCCGCTCGGTCTGGAGACGGAGATCGCCATCGAATCCGACGAGCCGCCGGAGAAGATTCGACATTTGATCAAGATGGGCGAGCAAACCTGTTTCACTCTTCAGTCGCTCATCCACCCCGTGCCGGTCAAAACGAGGGCGACCCTCAACGGCCATCCCCTCGACTTGCCGAGCGATGAGCCCCCGGTCACTGAGGAAGGATGAGCGTCTTTCCATCGGAGAGAACGACGGCTCATCGGCCCTCATCGCTCAGAGGAGATCGTCATGACACATCAGAGGACGCCGAACGAGAGGGAGAAGCTCAATGAGCCACGGGATAAATTCCAGGCGCTCATGGAGCGCGTGATGCGCGACAATCCGTTCTATCGGGCGAAATACGAGCCCTTGGGGTTTTCAGCTCGCCGACCGCCGACGTTCGATGAGCTGCCGCACCTGCCATTCACTCTGAAGTCGGAGCTGATCGACGACCAGCAACGCCATCCACCGTTTGGCCGTAACCTGACGTTTCCTCTGTCTCGCTATACTCGCGTGCATCAAACATCGGGGACCACGGGACGACCGCTCCGCTGGTTAGATACGGCAGAGAGCTGGCAATGGTGGCTCGATTGCTGGCAGGAGATCTATCGTGCAGCAGAGGTGAGCCCGGATGATCGCATTTTCGTGGCCTTCTCATTCGGGCCGTTCATCGGATTCTGGACGGCGTTCGAAGCGGGACAGCGGCTGGGCGCTCTGGTGATGCCTGGAGGAGGGCTCAGCTCCAAACAGCGGTTGGAGACGTTGTTGGAGAACGACGCCACGGTGCTCGTCTGTACGCCGACCTATGCGTTGCGGCTCGCCGAGGTGGCCAAAGAGAACGGCATCGATCTGGCCAGCAGCGCCATCCGGGTCACCATCCACGCGGGCGAGCCGGGCGCCAGCGTGCCCAACGTCAAATCGCGCATCGAGGCGGCGTGGGGGGCGCGCTGCGTCGATCATGCCGGCGCGACCGAGGTGGGCGCCTGGGGATATAGTTGCGGTGAGCGGAATCACATGCATATCAACGAAGACGAGTTCATTGCCGAAGTGATCGATCCGGAGACGCACGCCCCCGTCGAACCCGACGCCGATGGTGTGCAGCGGGGGGAACTGGTGCTCACCAATCTGGGACGGGTGGGGAGCCCGGTCATTCGCTACCGGACCGGCGATCTCGTCGAGTTGACCCGTCAGCCCTGTCCCTGCGGGCGCCCTACGGCGGTGCTGCGCGGCGGGGTTCTCGGGCGCATCGACCACATGTTCATCATCCGCGGGATCAACGTCTTTCCCAGCGCGCTGGAGAATCTCATTCGCGCGTTTCCCGAAATCGAAGAGTTTGAAGTCGGCGTCGAACATCACCGCGCCATGGCCGAACTCGTCATTCGGATCGAAGTCAATGGCGAGAGGCCCGCCGATGTGGCCGCGGCGCTCCAGCAGCACGTCCACGAGCGTCTCAATCTGCGACCCGTAGTCCGAGTTGTTGACCGGGGGAGCCTCCCTCGGTACGAGTTGAAAGCGCGACGATTCAAATTCTCCGAGGAGGGTCGGTGATGAAGCGATGGGGACTCTACTACGATGGTCAATGGCATGAAGCGGTCACACACCACGTGCTCCGTTCCCCGATCGATGGAGAGCCACTGGCCGAGATCGGATTGGCATCGTGGGAGGAGGCCGACGTGGCGGTGGAGAGCGTCGCTCGCGCCGCGGAAGATGTCGCCCGTCGACCGACGTTCGAGCGGGCCCGGCTCCTCCGCCAGATTGCCGAGAAGTTGGATGCCCGTCGCGAGGAATTCGCTCGGGCCATCTGTCTGGAAGCGGCCAAACCGATCACCGCGGCGCGCGCCGAAGTTCATCGCGCCATCCAAACGTTCGCCTTGTCGGCCGAAGAAGTCAATCACTTATTCGGCGAACTGCTCCCGCTCGACCTGCTCCCTGATGTGCCCAGTTCATCGGGCACGCCCATGCGGATGGCCTTGACGCGACGCGCCCCCGTGGGCCCGGTGCTGGCCATCCCAGCGTTCAATTTTCCGCTCAACCTCCCGGCGCACAAGATTGCTCCCGCGCTGGCCGCCGGATGTCCCGTGTTGCTCAAACCCGCGCCTCAGACGCCCTGGACGGCCCTCATGCTGGCGGAAGTCATCCATGAGGTGGGCGCTCCGGCCGGGAGTTTCGCTCTGCTGCCTTGCACCAATGAGGTGGCCGAGCGTCTCGTTCGCGATGAGCGATTCGCGCTGCTCACGTTCACCGGCAGCGATCGCGTGGGATGGCATTTGAAGAACATCTGTGGCAAGAAGCGAACGCTTTTAGAACTGGGAGGGAACGGAGCGGTGGTCATTGCCGAAGATGCCGATGTGAATCATGCCGTCGGTCGATGCTTGTTCGGCGCCTTCGTGTATGCCGGGCAGGTCTGCGTCGGCGTTCAGCGCATCTATGTCGTCGAGTCCCTCTATGAGCCGTTCGTTGAGAAATTCGCCAGTGCGGCGAGGAGGCTACGACCGCGAGATCCGCAGGATGAACAGTCATTATTGGGTCCGATGATCACCGAGGCGGCGGCAGCCCGCGCCCAAGCCTGGGTTCGAGAGGCCGTCGCTGCCGGAGCGGAAGTCGTCGCCGGCGGGGAACGCGACGGAGCGTGGATGGAACCAACCGTTCTCATCAACGTGACGCCCGAGATGCGCGTCGTCTGCCAGGAGGTCTTCGCTCCGGTGGTCACCATCTCATCGGTGCCCGATTGGGAAGCGGGTTTGGCCGAAGCCAACGATCCCGTTTATGGGCTTCAGGCGGGCATCTTCACCAGCAATGTACATCGCGTCTTGCAGGCATTCGATCGACTTCGCTCCGGCGGCATCGTAGTCAATGACGTCCCCACATTTCGCGCTGAGCATGTGCCCTTTGGTGGTATGAATCAATCGGGACAAGGTCGGGAGAGCGTCCGTCACACGATAGAAGCGATGACCGAATGGAAAGCGTTGATCTTCCCCTGAAGATCGAGCGCGATGGGGATAGGGGAGCGGACGTCCAATCTCATTTCGGGAGTCTGCGCGCCGTTGAACGGCCGTCGTCGGGTTGTGGTCCTTTCCGATTGTAGTGTATCATCTCAGTTCGGAATCCAACTGGGAGTGAGCCTTTGATGGGTATGAAGTTGAAATTGGCCGTCTTGATCCTCTCCTCGGTGATCGCTGTGTACGCCATCGCCGGAGGCTTGTTGCCGCGCTACGGGGTCATCGCCAGCAATGACCCCTACTCGCAAATGACCATTTTCCACGAAGTCCTCACCCGCATCGTGGAGGATTATGTGGACGAGCCCGATCTGGAGAAAGTGCGCATTGGAGCGCTGCGCGGCCTGGCCGAAGGATTGGATCCATACAGCGCCTATTTGACGCCGGACCAGGTGCGCCATTTCCGGCCCATGGAGTCAGGATATGCGGGGGAATTCGGCATGACGCTCTCCAAGGTGGCTGGATACGCCTATGTGGTCTCGGTTCTCAAAGGGAGTCCTGCCGAGGCGGCGGGCATTCAAGCGGGCGACGTCATCGAGTATGTCAACGGACGCGCCACGCGGGATATGAGTCTCTACGATGCTGTGGAGGTGTTGCGGCGATCGGGCAAGAAGGACGTGACGCTCAAGCTCTTCCGTCGGGGTCGATCCGAGACGATCACCTTGCATCCCGGCCCGGTGACCCAGCCCGATCCCATCGGAAAGATACTCGAACCGGGCGTCGGCTACCTGCAGGTGTTGAGTCTGGCCCCCGGCCAGCCGGCCAAGGTGAGGGCGACGTTGCTCGATCTGATGAATCGGGGAGCCAAACGCCTGGTCCTGGATCTGCGCGGGACGGCCGATGGGCAACTCGCCCAGGGCGTCGAGGTGGCCAATCTCTTCATCGAAGAGGGGACGTTGGCCGAGGAACTGGGAAAGGAAGGGCAGGTCGTACGCCAATTCCCGGCGCGGCGTGACCAGCGAGTGTTCAACGGTCCCCTGGCCGTGCTCGTCGATCGGACGACGGCGAACGCTGCCGAAGTGGTGGCCGCGGCCATTCTGGAGAATAAGCGCGGTGACGTCGTCGGCGAGCGCACCTTTGGCGTGGGCGGTGAGCAGGAACTGTTCCGCCTTCGCGATGGCGGGGGATTGCTCATCACGACCCGCAAATATGCTTCACCGTCGGGGAAGCCCTTCATGGGGGCGACGTCGGCCACCAGCGGCGTCATGCCCAATGTGGAAGTGCGCCGGACGGATCTGGCCGAATTGCCCACTCCCGAGGAACTGGAGGAAGAGGGATTGCCGCAGGAAGAAGGGGCTCCGAGGGTGGAGAAGCCGTCCCAGGAAGACCATCAGTTGAAGAAAGCGCTGGAGTTACTTCGTCGCGCAAAACGGTGATCAGTTAATCGGAGGGAGATTTCGCCGCTCCCTCCATCACTCTCCTCAAGATGAAACTCATGAATCTCGCCTCGTCGACCAGCCTGAGTTCGGATTGAACAATCCACAGAGGCGGGTCTGTAGGGAGATCGCGCGATCTCAGTCGCATCCAATCTTTCTCCGTCGTCAGTATCCATTCCGCCCCAGCTCTCCGCGCTTGAGCGTATATGCGGTGAAGGTCGCTCGGGGAAAAGAAATGATGATCGGGAAAAGCTCGCTGAACGACGACGCGGGCGCCGAAATGGCTCACATCCTCGACGAATCGCATCGGCTGACCGATGGCGCAAAAGACGGCGACTCGACGTCGTTCGAGCCGCTGGGGAAGGACCGTCTCTTCGGACCGCGGATTGAGGAGTCCGGTTATCTCTCGGTAAGCATAGAACACGGGTTTGTCACCAGCCAGCGCTTCGATGCTCGTTGTGAGCTCCTCCTGATTGAAAGGGCGATCAGCATGGGTGATCACAATGGCGCTGGCGCGCCTCATCTCGCTGAGAGGTTCCCGCAAGCGACCGAGAGGGAGTGGCTGTTGGCCACCGAATGGATCGAGCGCATCGATGATCAGGAGATCGAGGTCGCGTTCCAAGGCCAGATGTTGAAATCCGTCATCCAGGATGATGAGATCCGGAGCGTACCGCTGCTCCACCCAGCGTCCCGCTTCATATCGATGGGCATCGGCGACGACAATGACGCCCGGAAGATGTTTGGCCAGTAACAGGGGTTCGTCTCCGGTCAGATGGACATCGTCCAGGACCTTCTCTCCGTCGGAAACGAGTTGACGGCGTCGTGGGTGTTTTCGTCCATATCCGCGCGTGAGGATGGCGACCTTGTACCCCTGCCCGCTGAGCGCGGAGGCGAGATACTCGACCAGTGGCGTCTTCCCCGTTCCTCCGACGGTGATGTTCCCCACGCTGATGGTCATCGTGCGGAGTCGCCTGGATGTCAGGTAGCCCGTGCGATAGAGGGCCAGGCGAAACCGAACGCCAAACGAATAGCCTGTGGCCAGGCCAGCCAGGAGGGGGCGGGGAAGGTTCATGATCCAGTGGTGCGGAGCATGTGGTCGGATATCCGCGGTCACCGTTCAGTGAACTCCTCCGTTCGACGATGTCCCATCAATTCCTCCGAAGAATCGGCCGATCTCGGCCCAGGTCCGCTCGGTGGCGCCCCGATTTCGATCCAGCAGATGGCGCGCCCGCCGTCCCATCTCCTCTCGGCGATGGACATCCTTGAGGAGGTGTTCGAAGACCTCGGCGAGCTGTTGCTCATAGGCGTTCTGCGGCGACTGTGGCAACTGGATGAGGGCGTGTTCGGCTTTGAACTCGTCAATGATGGCTTGGAAGTTCGATGTGTGTGGCCCCACAACGATGGGCTTTCCAAATCGGGCTGGTTCTAAGATATTATGGCCGCCAACGGGCACCAGAGAGCCGCCGACGAACACGACATCAGCCATGGCGTAGACGGCGGCCAGCTCCCCTAACGTGTCCAGAAGTATGATCCGGGACGATCGCGCCGCCCGTTCTCTCTTCGCCTCACTGCGCCGAATGAGATCGAATCCCATTCGCTCGATGAGCGCCGCCACCTCCTCGAACCGTTCCGGGTGCCTCGGGGCGAGCAATAAGCGTACATTCTCTGTCCCGGGCTTTTGGGTGAGAAGGGTGAAGGCCTGGAGCAACCACCGCTCCTCGCTGGGCGCCGTGCTCCCGGCGACGATGAGCGGTTGGCCGGCGAGATCGAGCAGATCGTTCAATTCGCTTATTTTTTGATCGACGTTCGGAATCTCCAGATCATATTTCAAGTTGCCGGTGATCACGACTCGCTCGGGATCGGCCCCCAGAGCCAAAATCCGTTCGGCATCTCGGGCGCTTTGCATGAGCAGGAGCGTGAAATGGTCCAGGACGCGCTCCATGAAAGGGCGAACAGCGCGATAGCCAGCGAACGAGCGATCCGAGATCCGCCCGTTAATGAGAATGACCGGGATGCCGCGCTGGCGACAGAGGCGCAAGAAAGTCGGCCAGATCTCCGTTTCGACGACCAGGATGAGGGAGGGAGCGATGGCCTCGAGGCAGCGGCGAACGCTGAATCCGAAATCGAAGGGGAAGTAGATCACGCGGGCCCACTCGCCGAACCGTCGACGAGCCACGGCGTGTCCCGTCTCCGTGACCGTGGACACGACGATCTGGACGCCCGGCGCCCGATCATGGAGGAGGCGGAGCAGGGGATAGACGGCCAGGGTTTCGCCGACGGAGACGGCATGCACCCAGACGGTCGCCGCGCCGGATGACTTCATATGACCGACGTGACCGAGTCGCTGACGCAACGTGGATACGTACTTGTTGTGTCGAACGGCTTGATAGATGAAATAAGGAGAGAGGGCGACCGCCGTTAAGACCAGACCGAGCGTATATAGCACATACATGGTCACTGGACCTCAGTTCCTGGGATCGCCACCATCACCCTTTGACGCGCTCCAGATAGGTTCCCTCGGTGGTATCGATGCGGACGATGTCGCCCGGCTCCACGAAGGGGGGGACTTGAACCACGAGTCCCGTCTCGAGCTTGGCCGGTTTGTTTTGAGCGCTGACGGTCGCTCCCTTCAAACTGGGTTCGGTTTCCACCACTTTCAGGTCCACGGTCGGAGGCAACTGAATGCCAATGGGCTCGCTCTGATAAAACTCGATGGTGATGCGGGCATTGGGGAGAAGGTAGTGGATGGCATCACCGAGAATCTCTTCAGAGAGCGAAACTTGTTCGAAGGTCTCCGTATTCATGAAGACGTAACTGTTGCCGTCATAATAGAGGTACTCGAACTGCTGCTCATCGAGAATGACGCGTTCGACCGATTCGGTGGATCGGAATCGATACTCGAAGGAACTTCCCGTTCGGAGGTTTCTGAGTCGCGTTTGAACCACAGCTTGTCCTTTACCAGGGGTGACGTGGCGGAACTCCATCACCTTGCAGGGATCTCCACTCACATTGATGACCATCCCCCGTCTGATCTGCGTCGCTTGCATCCTGATATCCTCCCAGGTAGAACATCCGCTCTCGGCTTCGCGCTCGACACGCACCGAGAACCAAAAGTATCATTCTAGCCTCACCCGGCCGGTTGTTCAAATCCAGGCGCGCTTTCCTGGTGATGGGTGCCGACGATGAGAGCGTCCGCAGCCGGTTCGGTCGGGGCGCCGAGTTCACATTCCGGTCGATCAAAAAAAGCGCGCCCATCGGGGGGCGCGATTCATTCTAGACTAAGGAGGAGCTATGAGGTTTTCCGTTCTGAGAGACGCTCGGCGAGGGAAAGAGGTTGCCTCGCTCAGAGGGGGGATGCGCCCCATCTCGGGGGACGGGGCGCAACAAGCATCATATGACCAAGGAGGTTATATGACTCAGCATCCGCTGCTTTTAGACGTCGATTCGCCCCTCAGTCGTTGCCCGCGATTTTTTGTATTTGCCGAACGATCATTGAAGGGTCGCCGCCGCCGACGTGCCAAACCAGGCCCGCGATTTTATTGTGTTTGCCGAACGATCATTGAAGGAGCCCCCCGCGCGATTGAAACGGTATCCGCGAGGTGGTGAGAGGAGAGGTCTGGCGGGGCGGACGGGACTTGAACCCGCGACCTCCGGCGTGACAGGCCGGCGTTCTGCACGTCTGAACTACCGCCCCAACCGATGCATCGAGCCTCCACTGGTAGGCACGGTGGGACTCGAACCCACAACCTCCACCTTGTAAGGGTGGCCGTCTACCATTGACTGTACGTGCCTCCCGCACGAGGGTTTCATATTAGCCCTCGGAGCCCTCCTTGTCAAGGTGAGCGGGGTGAAGGTGACGGGAGGATGCATGCGGGGAGATCGATCACGGGAGCGTTCCAGACCGGTGGCCGTGCGGCCTTGGGCGAGGTCTGTCTTTGACCGGCGGCGCGAATGGGTGAGGTCCCTTCAGCCGTTCCGGTCAATGGCGCATCGAGGGACAGTCTGCTACCCTTTCACGATGATGGGGAGCAACTGGATCGTCAATATCGAGCATGCGGGGTTATGAAGAAGGAGATGCCCGACCGACGTCGCGTCGATACACCGAATGCGTCGCCACCACCCCCCCTCCCTTCCGGATCGGAGGCGGGCGTCATCTTCGGACGCAACGTCGTGCGGGAAGCGTTGAAGGCGGGATCTCGAAACATCCACCGATTGATGATCGCCAAGGGAGTGAAATCCGCGCACGTTCGGGAGCTGGTCAACCTGGCCAAAGCGCGGGGCGTGCCCGTTCAACGAGTAGAGAAGAAAGTGCTCGCTCGGATCGTCGGGCCAGCCAAGCATCAGGGCATCGTCGCTCTCGTCGCCTCGCACCCTTATGAGGAGGAGGATGAGGTGTTGGCCCGCCTTCGATCGGACTCCCTTCTCATCCTGCTCGATGAGGTGGAAGATCCCCACAACCTCGGTGCGATCATTCGTACTGCCCACTGTGCGGGCGCCGATGCCGTGGTCATCACCAAACATCGGTCTGCGGGGCTCACCCACACGGTGGCCAAAGCTTCGGCCGGAGCCGTCGAATACATCTCCGTGGTTCGGGTGACCAATCTCCCTTCGTTCATCGAGCGGCTCAAGGAGGTTGGTGTTCGAGTCATCGGAGTAGATCCGCGAGGAAACCGCCCCTACACGGCTGGAGTATACCGGGGGCCCGTGGCGTTGGTGTTCGGCAGTGAAGGCAGGGGATTGCGTCGTCTCACTCGGGAGCGATGCGATGATCTGGTCACCATCCCCATGAGGGGGGAGATCGACTCTCTCAACGTCTCGGTTGCCGTGGGCGTCGTCGTGTTTGAAGTTTTGCGCACTCGGGGGGATGAGAGTTAATGTCTTATCTTTCAAATAATTACGGATGATCGCGAAGGGCTTGGTGGGCGTTCGTGTGAGTCTTCTCTTTTCCAGCTTGGGGGTTGTGATATACTTTTAAACGGCTGTCAAAACGGACCTTAATTCGGCATGAGTCTGGAGGTGAGAGGTGAGCACATCGGCGGTAGAATTTGATCGATTATCGGTGGAGCAGAAGCTCCGCATGTATGAAGCCCGCGATGCCATCATCAATCGCATTAATCCGGAGGTGAACCGGGTCATTGACCTGGACAAATTCCTTCAGGCGACGGCCGATACGTTGGGTCGGCTCATGGAGGTGGAGCGCTGCAACCTCCTCATCGTCTCGCCCAGTGGGGAACTGACCATTGGGTATGAGTATCGATCGGATCCCTCCATCCCCTCGATGCTGAATATGAAGATTCCCGCCGATCTGAGGACGGTGAGGGCTAAACTCGATCTCAGCCGACCGATTGCCGTCGATGATACCAGCGCGCTGTCGCTAGACCCGGTGATCGGTAAGATCGTCGAGATGACGCAGACGCGCTCCTTGCTGGTGGTTCCGGTCGTCCTGAAAGCCGAACTCCTCGGGCTCATCGGCTTGCACTACTGTAAGGCCGTTCATCACTGGAAACTGGAGGAAGTGGCCTTCGTCGAGTCCATCGCCCGCCAGGTGGCCATCGGTTATGAATACACGCGGCTCTATACGGAGAAGGAGAAAGAGGCGCGGATCACGACGGCCTTGCTGGAGATCGCCAACGAGATTAATGCCGGAGAGGATCTCATCAAGGTGACCGCTTCGGTCATCGATAAGGCGCTCAACCTGGTCGGCGCCGACTATGGCTGTATCGGGATACTGGATGCCAAAGGCGAGACGCTTCGGTTCGATATCTTCCGGGGGAAAGGAGGGAAGGAGCTGCAGGATCGCACGGTGAATGTTCGGCTGGAACCTCGCCTCCGCTCGATGTTCTCGTTGAACACGATGTTGAGGCTCGAAGATCCCGCCCAGGATGACCGCGCGGCTTTCCTCCTGCATCATCTCTTCCCGGGAGCCCGCTCGGCATTGGTCACACCAATTCTGATCAAAGATCGCGCTTTCGGGACGCTCAATCTCGTTTGGGAGCGGGAACATCACCGATTCTCCGATTACGAGGTGGAACTCATCGCCGGGATCGGCAATCAGATTGCCATTGCTCTGGAACGCGATCGACTGAGCGCCGAGGTGGTTCGGTTGCGCGAAGAACTCAAAGGCGTGAAAGCCCAGAAGCCCATCATCGGTGTGAGCGACAAGATCAAGACGTGCATCGAGATGGCGCTCAACGTGGCGACCAGCGATGCCACCGTATTGCTTCAGGGCGAATCGGGTACGGGCAAGGAACTCATCGCCCACATGATCCACGTCAATAGTCGACGAGCGGATAAACCACTGGTGAAGATTAATTGTGGAGCGTTGCCCGAGACATTGCTGGAGACGGAATTGTTCGGCCATGAACGCGGCGCGTTCACCGATGCCCACGTTCGCCGCATCGGGAAGTTCGAAGAGGCCAATGGCGGAACGCTGTTTCTGGATGAGATCGGCGAAATGAGCCTCAACGCTCAGGTGAAGCTTCTGCGCGTAATCCAGGATGGTGAATTCACGCGAATCGGCGGCAATCAGATCATCAAGACGGATGTGCGCATCATCGCGGCGACCAACATCGATCTCTCCGAGGCGGTGGAAGCCGGCCGCTTCCGGCGCGATCTGTTTTATCGCCTGAACGTCTATCCCATTCAGTTACCCCCTCTCCGGGAGCGGAAGGAGGATATCTATCCGCTCGTCTTGCACTTCATCGAGGTGTACAAAAAGAAGTCCGGCAAGCTCATCACCGGGATCACCGATAAGGCACTGCACTTGCTCAAACAGTATGATTGGCCGGGGAACGTGCGCGAGCTGGAGAACGCCATCGAGCGAGCGATCATCGTGGCCAGTGGGCGAATGATCACCGTTGACGATCTCCCGGAGATCGTCCGTCGTGGCCACAGCGAGAATCTCCGGCCCACGTTGGAGATCGAATTGGGGACTCCCCTGGAGGAAGTGGAGAGGCGGGTCATCCTGGAGACGCTCGATTACACCCGGGGTGAGAAGACGAAAGCCGCCCGATTGCTCGGTATCGGTCGGAAAACGCTGTATCGGAAATTAGCTCGATACCAGATCTCGGCCAACGAAGCACTGAAAAACCCGGTTCGAGGGGGAGCGAAAAAGGAAAATGACCTTGGGAACCTTCTCGAAGGTGACGGTCAACCCAAGGTCATTTGACTCAGCATCAGTGGTGCTACCGTTGTTAACGATCATGGGTCGGGCTGAGTTCCCTCAAATGAGCCCAGGTAACAGGGCACAGGGCTTGGCCGAGCCGACAGAGGAAGCGACTGAGTTCCCTCAGGGGGGCCGAGCCGTTGGGTTTGTGCCCTCCCCGATGTCTGGTTACAATAGGGGGGAGTTTTTCGAGAGGAACAGTACTGATGAATGAACCTCCAGACAAGTTGCGCGTCGTTCGGTTGGTGAAGAAGAAGGCGAGATCCTCGAAAGAGCAACAAGGGTCGGCAGAGACTCGGGCTCACGGAAGGGGAAAGTGGTCCATGGAGCGCCCGCCCATGAAAAAATCCTCCAAGCGGTGGGCGAAAAAGAAAGGGCGGCGAGGGGCGACCAAGCGTAAGCCGGCGCAGTCGGCGCCCCCACCATCACCGGTGGTCCTCACCGAAGAAGATCGCAGGAAAATTCTGGAACTCTACCAGGCCATGGTCCGCGCCGATGAGCGTCCACCCGGCGGAAGGCGCCGGAAGATCGCCACTATGCTCAACCTCCCCTATAAAAAAGTGGCCGAGGTGGTGAAAAATTTCTTGACCCATGCGCGCTACCGGCGAACGAACTTCGAGATCGAAAAAGCGTACTGGCGAGCCATCCAGGCTGGCGAGACCAATGCCCGGGCTATCGCCGCCCAAATCGCTGGTCAGCTCCAATTGGCCGAAGGGCGCGTCTGGTGGTGGTTGAAAAAGCTTCACGAGCCGCGGAAATCGTTCGCTCAAGATCCCGAGATCGAGGAGAGCAAGCGGGAGGTCATCCTCGCCGAGTATCAGGCCTACCTCCAGCGGACGGAGCCTCCGCAAAAGGGCCTTCATCTCACGCTCGCGGAACGAATCGGTGGCTTGACGCCACGACAGGTTCACAAAGTGCTCTGGGAATATCGCATAGGGATCTGGAACTCATTGGAGGGAATCGAACAACCGCCCCCCTCTGCCACCCCATCGCCTGGGAGTCAGTGATGGTGCCCGCTCGGCAGGACGCGACCCGGCGCCATTCCGCCCCGAACGCGACGGGATGACGACGCACGGCGATAAACCAACACAATGTTCGAGCACTCACCGAGGCCGCCGAATCGTGTTTTCTCCACATAGCTGGCCGGGTTATCTGAAAGGAGCAGCGAACCGATGAACAATTGGGATCGAGACCATATTGAGGCCCTAGGGCGAGCCGTCAGTCGCCTCATCGCCGATCACTGGGCGAAACTCGACGAGATGAACGTCTTCCCCGGAGTCACTCCCCAAGAGGTGGAACGGGCTCTGCAGGCTCCCATTCCCGAGCGGGGGAGCGACGCCCATGAGGTGCTGCGCGAGTTCCAAGAGAAGATCCTCCCGTATTGCATGACCATTCCCAGCCCCAACTACTACGGGCTCCTCAATCCGACGCCCACGCTCATCAGCATCTTCGCCGATGCGCTCGCCTCAGCGCTCAACCAGAACGTCGGTGCCTGGGGACACTCGCCTTCGGCCACCACGGTCGAGAAGCAGGTCGTTCGGTGGCTCTGTGACGTGATCGGTTATGATGAGAACGCACTGGGAACATTCACCAGCGGGGGCACTATGGCCAACGTCACCGGGCTCAAGCTGGCACTCCACGCGTGCCTGCCTCACGTGGCGGAGCAGGGATTAACCTCCGTGGGACGGCCGGTGACCATCTATGTCTCCGAGGAAGGGCATTTT
Source organism: Blastocatellia bacterium (assembly GCA_026985075.1). GTDB lineage: Bacteria > Acidobacteriota > Blastocatellia > HR10 > J050 > J050. The sequence continues at coordinate 32,319 of JALSQX010000043.1, forward strand.
TCCATCGATCGGGCGGCCGATGTGCTGGGCCTCGGGAGAGCGAACGTGAGGAAGATTCCCGCCGATGACCGCTTCAAGATCGACGTTCGTCGACTGGTAGAGCAGATCGAACGGGATCAGCGGGAGGGGCGGATTCCCTGTGCCGTGATCGGTGTGGCGGGAACGACGAGCACCGGCGCCATCGATCCATTGAACGAGCTGGCCGATATCGCCGAACGGTTCGGCCTCTGGTTCCACGTGGATGCCGCCTACGGGGGCGCCGCCGTGTTATCCGAGAGCGTCCGTCCTCGATTGGTGGGGATCTCTCGAGCGGATTCCATCACCGTTGACCCTCACAAATGGTTTTTCGTCCCCTTCGCCGCCGGTCTCATCCTGGTCAAAGAGGGGAAGCGACTGCGCCAGACGTTTGACATCCATCCCGCCTATATCCCACAGAGGAGCAGCCTCACTGGCGAAGAGACGCTCAACTTTTTCCAGCACGGTGTTCTGGGATCGCGTCGCTTCGTCGGGCTCAAATTGTGGATGTCGCTCAAGCACCTGGGAACCGAGTGGTATGCGAATGTCATCGACAGGCAGATCGAATTATGTCGGTATCTGGCTCGCCGCGTCGAGGATCATCCCGATTTTGAGGCCTGCGCGCCGGTGGAATTGGGGATCTTCTGCTTTCGCTATTTCCCTCAAACCCTGCGTCGCCAATACGCCGAGGCCGACGCCGCCCGGCGTCACCAGATCGACCAACTCCTCAATGAGACCAACCTGCGCCTTCAAATCCTCGTCGAGCAGAGCGGCAAGGCCTGGTTCTCCACCACGTTGCTCAAGGGCGTCCGCGCGCTGCGCATCAATATCCTCAGCTATCTGACCCGACGGGAGCATATCGATCGGCTGTTCGCCCTCATCGAGGAAAAGGCTCCCCTGGCCCTTTCCCAGGTGGAGAGGTGAATTCTCACTCTGTTCGATGACGGCCACCGCCCTCGGTGGAGGCGAGGTGGCGGAGGCGGTCTTCCAGAAGGGCCTCGGCATCATGAGCGGTGGTGGCGGAGCCTCTCGATGGCTCGCTTGACCGAGCACTGGGTGGCCGTGAGCGCCCGTCGCGCTTCGGCGAGACCGGTTCCGGTGGCTCTCATGACGAGAGCAGCTTTCAGATCCCCTCCGGCTTCGTCCAGTAATCGAGCCGCCTCTTCCTCAGAGAGATGAAATTGAGCCCGAAGAATGGCTCGCGCACGACGTCGCAGCTTCTCGCTGCCGAGTTGCAGATTGGACATCATGTTTCCATATGTATATCCCAGTTGGATCATCACCGTCGTGCTCAGCATATTGAGGACCATCTTCTCGGCCGTGCCCGCTTTCAATCGCGTCGAGCCGGCAATGACTTCGGGGCCAACCACGGGGGTGATCGAGATGTCGGCGAATTGAGCGATAGCGGGCCGTGGAGTGCACGCGATGGCGATGGTCAGCGCGCCCAGGCGTCGAGCGCGCTCCAGGGCGGCGAGGGTGAACGGTGTTCGTCCGCTGGCCGTCAAGCCCACGACGGCGTCCCGAACGGTGACGCCTCGGGCGTCGATGGCCTCGGCGCCCGCCCGGGCATCATCCTCGGCACCTTCCACTGCGCGCCAACAGGCCTCCGGACCTCCGGCGATGATGGCCTCGACCAGTTCCGGCGGTGTGCCGAACGTGGGCGGACATTCAACAGCATCGAGGACGCCGAGACGGCCGCTGGTCCCCGAACCCACGTAGAAGAGGCGCCCTCCATTGCGCAGCCGCTCGACGATGGCTTCGACGGCGGCGGCAATCTGGTGGAGTTCTTTTTCTACGGCATGAGCCACCCGTTGGTCTTCCTCGTTCATCAATCGGAGGATCTCGATGATTGGACGTTCATCGAGATTCATGGTGCGCGGATTCATCTGTTCGGTGATGAGAGACTCCCCCAGCATGTCTTTTTGAGGGAGAGCGTCTGGCTGTTCATCTCTCATAGGGTCAAGCATAGCCTGGAGATGCCGACTGTCAAGATGTGTTGGCCAGCGAGGGCATTTACTCCCCGAGTCCATCGGCGCTAGACTTATTGTCCGCGATGCCAATGAAAACGGGAAGGTTGAGGCTCGGATGAGAACAGTCAGTGTGATTCTTTGTCTCGTCATCATCGGGACGAGCAGCATCAGCGGAGGTGAAATCGGCTTCCGGGAGATCCCCTGCAGGGCATCGTCTTCTGATGAGAGCGCGGCTTGGGTGGAGAGGACGCTCGCCCGAATGACGTTGGACGAAAAGATCGGCCAGCTCCTGGTTCCGGCACTGCACTCCACGTTCATGAATCCTCAGAGCGAGCCATTCCGGGAGATCGCGCGAAACATCACGCGATTCCACGTCGGCGGGTATCACGCTTTTGGCGGAGATCCCGCCGCTCTGGGACTGTTGGTCAATCGCCTGCAGAAGTTGGCCAAGGTGCCACTGCTGATCACGGCGGATCTCGAGGGAGGGCCAGGGTATCAGTTTCGCGGCGCGACGCGACTGCCGCGAGCCATGGCCTTGGCGGCCGCCGGCAGCGAAGCGTTGGTCTATCAGGCGGGCAAGATCGCCGCCTTGGAAGGACGGGCCATGGGCATCACCGTCAATTTCTATCCCGTCGTTGACGTCAACAATAATCCCCGTAATCCCATCATCAACATCCGATCGTTCGGTGAGGATGTCCGTCTGGTGGCCCGTTTCGCTCAGGCCTACATTCGTGGCGCCCAGGATCACGGTCACATCGCCACGGCCAAGCATTTCCCCGGGCACGGCGATACGAGTCGGGATTCTCATCTGGAACTTCCGGTGATCGCCGTGAATCGTCAACGATTAGAGCGCGTGGAATTGCCTCCGTTTCGCGCTGCCATCGAGGCGGGTGTGGGGGCCATCATGGTCGCTCACATCTCCTTGCCCGAGATCGAGTCCCAACCGGGAGTTCCGGCCAGCCTCTCTTATGCTGTGACCACTGAGTTGTTGCGCCACGAACTCGGATTTCATGGACTCGTCTTCACCGATGCCCTGACCATGCAGGGCGTGGCGAGCCATTTCCCGCCCGAGCAGGTGGCCGTTCGGGCCGTGAAGGCGGGCGCCGATCTTCTCCTGCTCCCCGTGGATGTCGAGCGATCGTTTCGCGCGCTCAAGGAGGCCGTCCAATCCGGTGAGATTCCCCTCGCCCGCGTGGAGGCTTCGGTGCGCCGCATCCTGGCGGCCAAGGCTCGACTCGGTCTCCATAAAAAGCCATTTGTCGATTTCGATCAACTCGAGTCGGTGGTCGGAAACATCGAGCATCAGCGCCTGGCCCGGGAGATGATGGAGCGGGCGCTCACACTGGTTCGCGATCGGCGAAAAGTCCTGCCGCTCGCCCTCAATGCGAGCCAGCGCGTTCTCATCGTGAACATGCTCGATTCGCGTAATGGCTGGCGCGAAGGTCCGCCCGGCCGGACATTCAGAGAGGAATTCCTGAAGCGGCACCAGAAGACGATCGACGTTCTCATCGATGACTATACGCCCAAAGAGGCGCGAGAAGCGATCGAGAAGCTGGCCGATGTCTGCGATGCCGTGGTGGTGACCGGATTCATTCGCGTGGCCGCCTATAAAGGATCGATCAGCTTGAGCGAGGGGCAGCTCGATGTCCTTCGTTTCCTCTCGACGATGAACAAACCCTTCATCTTCGTCTCGTTCGGGAGTCCCTATGTCCTCTCGTTCGTCCCTCAGTTGCCCGCCGTGATCCTGACATACGAGTATTATCCGGAGGCTGAACGAGCAGCAGTACGCGCCATTTTCGGCGAGATCCCGTTCAGGGGTCATCTGCCGGTGAGTCTCCCCGGGGCGTATCCCGTCGGTCACGGATTGAGCCTGAACAAGAAACAGCAGCCGGACCAGGCAGGGAGTTTCTGGCCAGCTCAATCGACATCGGCGGGTCCAGCGAAACGCATTGACCGCTCGCCTGGGATAGTCATCGGTAGATGAGATATTTCCTCCTCACGCGCATGAAGCGTTCGACGTCCGATTGCCACAAGGCCGAGAGAGACGCCGTGGACGCCCCCTCTTTCAACGCTTGCCAGACGGCTGTGTTGGCCAGCAATCGCAGGAATCGATCGACATCCCACTTCTGGGGATAGAGTTCTCTCAAGGCGACGGCGATCTCTAAGCCGCAGCGAACCGGACGGAACCGACGCCGGTCGGTGACGATGATGTGAACCCCAGGGCATCGGCGACCAGCAAATATGCTCTTGGTCGGCGTGAACTCTACGGGGACGAAGCGAACGCCCGGGAGACCGGCCTCATTGAGCCGGCGAGCCAATCGACGCCCATCGAGCCAGGGCGCGCCAATGAGCTCGAATGGTCGGTCTGTGCCGCGACCGACCGAGAGGTTCGTGCTCTCCAGCAATCCGATGCCCGGATACAGCGTCGCCGCGACGAGGCTTCGCATGTTCGGCGAAGGGTCGATCCAGAGTAACCCCGTGTCGTCATACCACGCCCAGCGCGACCAGCCGCGCATGGGGATGACTTCGAGATCCAGGTCGAGATGCTTCTCGCCCTTGAACAATTTGGCCAACTCGCCGACGGTCATGCCGTGTCGCACCGGCAGGGGATAATAGGCGGTGAACGAGAGACGATCTTCATCGGCGACCGGCCCTTCGACGTCAACGCCATTAATGGGATTGGGGCGGTCCAGGACCATGAATCGAATGCCGGCGCGAGCGGCCGCTTCCATGGCGTACCCCATAGTGGTGATGTAGGTGTAGAACCGCGCTCCCACATCCTGTATATCGAAGACGAGCGTATCAATGCCTCGCAGCATGTCCGGCGTCGGCCTCCGGTGTTCGCCGTAGAGGCTGTAAATGGGGACGCCCGTCGCCTCATCTCGAGAATGAGCGACCGACCCTTCGGCTCGGCCGCGAATCCCATGTTCGGGACTGAAGATGGCCACCAGCTCAACGTTGGGAGCTCGGTCGAGGAGGTCAATCGTTCGCCGACCTTGACCGTCGCGCCCCGTTTGATTAGTGATCAGGCCCACGCGCTGACCGTTGAGAGGAGCGAACCCCTCGCGCTCGAGAACATCAATGCCGGTGAGCGTCATGAGCGATGTGCCCTGGGATGCGGCTCGTCCATGGCCGGATTCACTTTCTCGCTCTCCTTCGGGAGGAACGTTGGCGATGATGGAAGCGGCGACAATGGAAGCCACTCGCCCGCGCAAGCTGACGACATCGCCCTTTCCGTCGGGGTGAACGCGATTGCTGAGAAAGATGACGAAGCTCTCCGTTTGAGGATCGATCCAGATGGACGTGCCGGTGAACCCGGTATGGCCGAATGAACCGATGGGGAAGAGGTCGCCTCGATTGGAGGAATATCGCGTGTTGATATCCCATCCCAGTCCACGCCACTCGTTCGGCGGAAGTCCACGAGCAGAGGTCATGCGCCTGACGCCCAATGGGCTCAGGATGCGCACGCCGTTGTACTGGCCGCCGTTCAGCATCATCTGACAATAGATGGCCAGATCATCGGCCGTAGAGAAGAGACCGGCGTGACCAGCCACGCCCCCGAGAAGAAACGCTCTGGGATCATGGACTTCGCCGATCAGCCAGCGTCCATCTCGCTCTTCCGTCGGTGCCGCTTTCGCCCGGAGTTGGGCCGGGGGGAGAAACATCGTGTGACGCATGCCCAGTGGCTGAAAGATATAACGATGAGCGAAAGCGTCCAATCGAAGGCCGGAGACGCGTCGGACCAGTTCGCCGAGAACGATGTATCCGACGTCGCTATAAACGAACCGGGTGCCCGGTTCGTAGATTGGGCTGAGCGAATAGATCCGCTCCAGAGCTTCCTCCGGTCCTCGTTGATAATCGGCCAGATCATTGTCGGGCAATAATCCGCCCCGGTGGGTGAGCAGTTGCTCAATGGTGATCCGCTCTTTTCCATTTCGCCCGAACTCGGGAATATATTTCGAGACGCGATCGCCGAGACGGATGAGGCCGCGCTCGACGAGGATCATGATGGACGTGGCCGTGGCCACCACTTTGGTGAGCGAGGCGAGATCGAAGACGGTATCGATAGTCATCGGAAGAGGCTCGGGCCGAAGCGCCCGGTGGCCGAACGCCTTTCGATAAACGATTCGCCCGTGGCGAGCCACGAGGATGACGGCGCCAGGCAACTCGCCCCTGGCGATGGCATCGCGAACGACGCCATCGATGGCGGCCAGCCGCTCGGCGGACATCCCGACGCTCTCGGGTTGGGCGAGGGGCAACGGGGGATATTCCCGCTGGTGAGATTGAAGGGGGACGCTTCCTCGGGTCAGACCGAGGAGCATGATGAGACTCACCCACAATCGCCAATATGCTGGTTTCGTTGATCCTCTCATAAATGGACCCTCTCTTGGGGGCAAATTGAACCCGATGGCGTCAGCGTTCATGACCATCGGGTAGGCATGTCTCTTATCACGTCCCATCATGAGTGTCAACCACCTTCGCCGATGGGTGCGACGATCCGAGGAAACGGCCGTGCCGCTCACGGTCGTCCTGCTTGAAAAGCGGGAGATTCATTTCTTATACTGGCTCGGCCACCGCCAACGAGGAGATCGGATGTGAAGCTGAGCGACATGGACATTGCCATCATTGTCCTCTATCTATTGGGCGTCGTCGCCCTGGGAAGTTCTTTCCGTCGCCGACAGCGAGACGTCAGAGATTATTTTCTCGGCCGTCGAGATCTCCCCTGGTGGGCCATCACCGGATCTATCGTCGCGACCGAAACGAGCACGCTCACCTTCATCGGCGTTCCTGCCCTGGCCTTCGCCACCAACCTCACGTTCATTCAGCTCGTCCTCGGTTATCTCGTCGGTCGGTTGATCGTTGTTCTTTTATTGATCCCTCCGTATTTTCGAGGCGAGCTATTGACCGCCTATCAATTGTTGCGTCGGCGCTTTGGCCTGGCGACGGAGCGGAGCGCCTCGGCGCTGTTCCTGGTGACGCGAACGTTGGCCGATGGCGTGCGATTGTTCGCCACGGCTCTGGTGCTCGTCGTCATGACCAATCTCAATGAGTTCGAGGCCATCGTCATCATCGCTGTGGCCACCGTGGTGTATTGTTACCTGGGCGGCATGCGGGCTATCATCTGGACGGACGTCACCCAGTTACTGATTTATCTGGTGGGGGCTGTGGTTGCAGCGATCATTCTCGTCAATGATATTCCCGGTGGGTGGGCAGAAGTCGTTCGGTTGGGACAGGAACACGGCAAGTGGCAGTGGGTGGACTGGCGATTCGATCTGGCCCGAACATACACATTCTGGTCCGGTCTCGTCGGCGGAGCATTTTTCACCACGGCGACGCATGGTACGGACCAGCTCATGGTCCAGCGATATCTCTGTGCTCGCTCCCGACGACAAGCGACGCTGGCCCTACTGTCCAGTGGAGTGGTTATCGCCATTCAGTTCCTCTTGTTCCTGACTATCGGCGTTATGTTGTTCGCCTATTACAAGCATTTTCCTCCCCCGCAACCATTCGATCAACCGGACAGGGTCTTCCCTCATTTCCTGGTCACGGCGCTGCCACCGGGCATCCGGGGATTGGTCATCGCCGGCGTATTTGCCGCCGCGATGTCCACGCTCTCCTCATCGTTGAACTCCTTGTCGGCCTCTTCGGTTGAGGATTTCTATCGTCCCCTCAAGGCAGGCGAACCCGAGGCTCACTATCTGCGCGTCGCTCAAAGTGTGACGATCTTTTGGGCTCTGGTCGAGCTCATCGTGGCCTGGTTGGCTCGTCGGGTGCCCTCCGTTCTGGAAGCCGGTTTGGCCATCGCCGGATTCACCAACGGGAGTATGCTCGGGCTTTTCTTGCTGGGCGTGCTCACCCGTGGCATCGGGCAAACGGCGGGGTTGATTGGTATGGCCATCGGGTTGGGCGTGATGTTGATGGTCGCTCGGACGTCCATCGCCTGGCCCTGGTACGTGCTGGTGGGGAGCGTCGTGACGTTCGTGGCTGGAATAGCGGCGCGCCGGATCGAGCGTGGTGGTCATTGAGTCGATGAGCCATCAAGGATGAAGTCTCCTCACACCTGCCTCGCCGGAAGGGAACTCATGAAGCGGCGAACTGAGGCGTGGCTTGGAACAATCGGCGCCCAGCCAGGATCGCTGCGCCCACGGCGGGCGGATGGAGAGGCCGAACGATGCGCGCTCGCGGGGCAATCGATTGGATCATCGCGCGAAGTGGCGTGAGGATGAGTGACCCGGCTCGAAACACGCCGCCCGTGTAGGCGACGGGGAAGGCGTCTCGTTCCATTCGGAGCCGGCGGATGACGGCGGCGGCCGCGCGACCTAACTCCCGGCCAGCTTCGCGCAAGATCATCTGCGCCACGACATCGCCTTGCTCGGCTACGCGGACCACGATCTCGGCCAGCGGAGCGATGGCGGGTGGGGCCATCGGACGAGCAGAAGAATAGATGATGGTGAGCAATTCCGCCGGATTCGTGATGTGAAACCAGCGGCAGATCTCTGGCGTCAGAGCCGTTGGTTCACCGCGGCCGTCAAAATCGGCGGCAGCGGCCATCAGAGCACGACGAGCAATATCCGTGCCACTCCCTTCGTCGCCGAACGCCGGTCCCCAACCGCCCGAGGTGGCCGTCTCACCGCGAGCATTCATCCCACAAGCGACTGATCCCGTACCGGCAATGACGACGACGCCGGGTTCTCCTGCCGTCGCTCCCATCAGGGCGATCTCGGCATCCGGTACGAGAAGCCAGGGCGGACCTTCACCCCAACGCTCCTCAAGCGCTCGTTGCATGGCTCGATGATGCCGAGGATGGCGAACGCCCGCCAGTCCAATTCCCACAGCGGCCAATGTATCGCGATGGAGGTGGGCAGCTCGACAGGCGGCATCCAGCGCGTCCATAACGGCTTCGGCCGCCGCCTCCGCGCCAATCTGTAACGGGTTGGATGGTCCCCTCTCGGCCTTCCCGATCGGGTCAAAGCTCAGGTCAGTGACCACGGCGCGGGTTTTTGATCCTCCTCCATCGATCCCGGCCAGATGAACTTTCGACGATGTCCAGGAGAACTCCCTCATGAGATCGCGCCAGATGGAGATCGATGAACAAAGGGATGCCGCGCATCGCCCCGTCGGCATCGCCGGTGCGAAGCCGTCTCGTTCGATCGGTCGCCTTGAAATGAGCGTTTCTCCATCCTGGCCCTCCTCGAAAAACCGCCTTGCATCCCCAGGAGAGACATTTTATACTCGCTCGTGTTGATAAGTCTAATCAAATGTTTCAATGTGAAGCATAAGGAAACATTATGGAGATTCGACTGCTTCGAACGTTTCGCGCCGTGGCCGATACGGGCAGCTTCACTCGCGCCGCCGAGCGCGTGCATTTGACGCAGGCGGCCGTCAGTTTGCAGATCAAGGCGCTCGAAGAGGAAGTGGGCACGCCTCTTTTCCTCCGCGTCAACAGGAGGGTCTATCTGACCGAAGCCGGGAAATTACTGCGGCAGCGAGCGGAGATGATTTTGCGCGAGCATGATGAAGCCAAGAGAGAGTTGGCCTCATTGAGCGGGTTGGAACGGGGATTGCTTCGCATTGGCATCGCTTCGACCTCGATCAGTTCTCATCCGCTGCCGGATATCCTCGTCGATGTGAAGCAGCGATATCCGCTCGTCGAGATCCAGGTGCATGGTGGGACGAGCGAGTGGATCGTTCGGCAGATCCTGGATGATGAGATGGACGTCGGTTTGGTCTCCCTTCCGGTGGAAGAGGCGAGTATCCAGACCAAGCAGCTCCTCAGCGATCGGTTGGTGGCCATCGCTCCACCGAGTTGGCCTCCTCCAAAAACCCAGCGTCGGTGGAGTGCTCGAGCGCTGGCTGTCGAACCTCTCATTCTCGGGGAGCGCGGAGGGAATACGCGCCGACTCATCGAACAGTTCTTCCAACGGGCGGGGGTGCGACCGCACGTGATCATGGAGCTGAACCGAACCGAGACGATCAAACGGATGGTCGAGCTGGGATTCGGATTGAGTATTTTGCCCTGGACATCCGTTCGCCGCGAAGTCGCCGCGGGTCGGCTCCGCATTCTCTCGGTGCCGAGCTTGAAATTCAACTGGCGGTTGGGCGTCGCCTATCTCCGGTCGGATCGACTCCCTCCTTTGATTCGAACGTTTGTGGAACTCTGTCAAACGCATATTCGCCATCAGGAAATCGCTTGACCGAATTCGGTGGGGAAGGATCATGGGCGTGCTCTCCGGTCTCGACGTGTTACGCAACGAAGGATTCCGCCCCCTTCGAGGAAAGCGGGTTGGTGTGTTATGCCATCAGGCTTCGGTGGCGCGGGATTTCCGGCATATCACCGATGTCTTCTTTCAGGCCCATGAGGAGAAGCTCATCGAGCTTGTGGCCTTCTTCGGCCCCCAGCACGGGATATGGGGGGAGACCCAGGATAACATGATCGAATGGGAAGGAGGTCTCGATGCGCGGACCGGCATCCCCATTCATTCTCTTTATGGCCGCCATCGCCGGCCCACGCCTGAGATGCTCCAGGGAGTGGAGGTGCTGGTCGTCGATCTTCAAGATGTCGGCAGTCGGTACTACACGTTCATCTGGACGTTGGCGCTTTGTCTGGATGCCTGTGGGGAAGCGGGTGTCGAGATGATGGTATTGGATCGCCCGAATCCCATCGGTGGAGAACGAGTGGAGGGATGCGTGTTGGAGGAATCCTTCCGCAGCTTCGTTGGCTGGCATCCCCTGCCCATCCGTCATGGAATGACGATTGGCGAGGTCGCCCGGTATCTGCAAGCTCGATTCTATCCGCGCTGCCCGCTCACCATCATCCCTCTGGAGGGTTGGTCTCGATCCATGTACTACGAGGAGACGCAACTCCCGTGGATTCCCCCGTCGCCGAATATGCCGCTGATCGAAACCGCTCTGGTGTATTCGGGGACCTGTTTACTCGAAGGGACCAATCTCTCCGAAGGGCGGGGGACGACGCGACCGTTCGAAACTCTCGGTGCGCCGTGGATTGATGGCTGGCAACTGGCCGATGCGCTGAATGGAATGGGACTTGCTGGCGTTCATTTTCGCCCGGTCATTTTTCAACCGACATTTCATAAATATGCTGGCCAGAGATGTGGGGGCGTGTTCATTCACGTGGTGGATCGAGAGAAGTTCGCTTCGTTCCTCTCCGGTCTGGCTGTTCTTCGTGAGGTGATTCGACTTTATCCTGATCGGTTCCACTGGCGGCCTCCTCCCTACGAATACGAGCAAGAGAAGCTCCCCTTCGATATCCTGGTGGGCAACGATTGGATCCGCCCCTGGTTGGAAGCCGGTCGATCTCTCCAGGAAATCGACGCGCGCTGTCAACAGCAGTGGCGAGCATTCGAGCCGCTCCGGGCGCAGGCGCTGCTCTATTGAGGATGGGGAACGGGCTCATCGAAGCGCTCCTGTCTCGAACAGGGAGCGCAAAATATCTGGCGCTGCGCTCCCCTGGCGAGCCTATGTTCATCGGCGCGGCGTGGCCGCGGAGCGGTGAGCGATTCCTCAGAGGGATCTCACCCTTCGGTTGGCGCGCCATCATGTCTTTACACTGCTCGGCGGCCTGACTAACATTAAGAGAAATGATGCGTTCGAGGACGCTCAGGAGAGAGGGGATACAGTTTTTCCGACGGCGGATGGTGCGTCGCCAGATCATTCATGAATTCAACCGGTCGCTGGTGCTCATCAGTGATCCGGAAGCATTGCAGGCGAGCATCGCCACTCGCATTCAGGAACTCTTCGGGCCGGATGTCATCATCATCCTTCAGCTCGATCGCGAGCGAGGGGTCTTCTCTCCGAGTTATAGCGTGGGCATCGAGCTCTCGGAATTGGCCGACATCCGATTTCACCAACGCGGTCGATTGGCCAAGTGGTTGCTGGTCAATGAGAGCTGCCTCGTCGTCGAGCGCGCCCGACAGGTGTATGAATTTCTATCCCCATCGGAGCGGGGCGGACTGGAGAGATTGAAGACGTCCGTCTGCGTGCCGCTCATCGCGTTGAATCGATTGACGGGGATCATCCTGCTCGGCTCCCGGGGAGAGCATTGGGAAGTGACCGATGGCGATTTGGAACTCCTGGAACTGCTGGCCAATCAGGCGGGACTGGCATTCGAAAATGCGGCTCTCTATCAACAACAGCGCGATCGATTGCGGCGGCTTCACCGCGCCGAACGATTGGCGGCGGCCGGGCAACTGGCCGCGGGCGTGGCCCATGAGATTCGAAATCCCCTGGCCGCCATTCGATCGACGATCCAATATGTGTTGCAGAGATTCCCCCAACAGGATCCCAACCGGGAACTCGTCGCCGAATTACTGGACGAGGTTGATCGCATCGATCGGACGGTGAACGGACTGCTCAGTCTCACGCGATCGAGTCATTTCGAACCGGTGGAAACGAACGTCATCGATGTCATCGAACAATCGCTCATGCTCGTCCAGGCTCAGGCCAGGCGACAGGCTGTATCCATCGACCGCCACTATGAGCGCGATCATCTCATGGTCATGGGCGATCCCCATCAGCTCAAGCAGGTCTTCCTGAATCTCATGCTCAACGCTCTTCAAGCGATGCCCGGTGGGGGACGCCTCACCGTCTCGGTATGTGGTTGGCATCCGGAGTATGCCCTTCGAGGTGATCGGTGGACGCAGATTGAGATCGCCGATACGGGACCGGGTATTCCGCCGGAACATCTGGACAGAATCTTCGATCCGTTCTTCACCACCAAACGCGATGGGACGGGATTAGGACTCTCGATTTGCCATAGCATTGTGCATCAGCATGAGGGCGAGATCGAAGTGCAAAGTCAACCAGGGCGTGGCACGACGGCCGTGGTGCGCCTGCCACGAGTATGAGCGGATGGAACGCGATGGCGCGTCGTCGAATCCGGCAGCAGGGTGATTCCTCGAATTCATCCCCCTGCCAGCTCAACGGTGGGTGAAACGGGGGATGCTCTTCGCCGGTGGAGGGCGATCGTGGAGGAGGATGGAGGACTGATGGCGCGGATATTGATCGTTGATGATGAAAAACAGATTCGACGCATCTTGAGCGTGCTCCTTCGGGAGCGCGGTCACCAAGTGGAAGAAGCGCTATCGGGCGAAGAGGCTTTGGATCGTCAGAGTGCGTTCCATCCCGAGATCGTTCTTCTCGATCTCAGTCTTCCCGGAATCGATGGATTGGAGGCGCTCGCCCGGTTATTGGAACGAGATCCCAGCGTCGATGTGATCATGATGACGGCCTATGGCACCATTCGCTCGGCCGTCGAAGCGATGCGGCGCGGCGCATTCGATTATCTCACCAAGCCATTCGATAACGACGAATTGCTCCTGATCATCGAGCGCGCGCTCCGGATGCGACGGCTCAACGCCGAAGTGGAAGCGTTGCGCGATGAGTTGGAGACGCGGTATGGATTCAGCGACATCGTGGGGCTCAGTCCACTGATGCAGGACGTCTTTCGCGTCATGGCGAAAGTGGCGCGCGTGGATGCCACCGTGCTCATCGTCGGGCCGTCGGGGACGGGAAAGGAATTGGTGGCGCGGGCCATCCACCGGCGGAGCGCGCGCGCTCAAGGGCCGTTCATTGCCGTCAATTGCAGTGCCGTTCCTCCCACGTTATTCGAAGCCGAATTCTTCGGATACGAGAGAGGAGCGTTCACCGATGCGCACCAGCGTCGATTGGGCAAATTCGAGCAAGCTCGGGGAGGTACGCTGTTCCTGGATGAAATTGGTGATCTCCCGCTCGAAGCCCAGGCCAAGCTCCTTCGGGCGCTTCAGGAACGTCAGATCACCCGATTGGGCGCGCGGCATCCGACGCCGGTCGATGTACGCGTCATCGCGGCCACCAATCGGGATCTGGAACAGGCAGTGCGCCAGGGGACGTTTCGCCAGGATCTCTACTGGCGCATCAACGTGGTGACGATTTCGTTACCTCCACTCCGGGAGCGGCGAGAAGATCTCCCCCTGCTCATCGACCATTTCGTGGACCGGTTCAATCGGGAATTGGGGTTGGCCGTGAGATCGATCGCGCCCGAGGCCCGCCGACTTCTCCTCCAATATGACTGGCCGGGGAATGTCCGCGAGCTGGAGAATACGCTCTGTCGGGCGATGATTCTCTGTGACGGGGGCGTCCTCAAAGCCTCGGATCTCCCACCGCGAATCCGGGGCGTGGCATCGGATGACCGGGCCTCCCAACCGGCGGAATCCGATGAGATGACCTTGGCTGAGGCCGTGCGAGCAGCCACCGAGCGAGTGGAGAAGATGATGATTCAATCCCGACTGGCGCGGTATGGCGGGAATCGGTCGGCGGCCGCCGAGAGCCTGGGCATCAGCCGAAAGACTTTGTTCAATAAGATGCGGCAGTACCATTTGGATGTGACTGAGGAGGAGGCCTCGAATCCCTTCA
>JALSQX010000044.1 GCA_026985075.1 Blastocatellia bacterium
TCCGAGACGGGGGTGATTTATGAGTACACGGCCGAGGGGGAGAAGGTGGGGGAGTATGCGCTGGTGGTTCGGGACAAGGCCCGGCCGCGCCTCATCACCGGGGTGGAGGCCCTGCTGGTCCGGCGTCCGTTCCTCTATGTGTTCACTGCTGGTGGGGCTTATCGGTTCGATCTCAGGCAGGGGCGAGCTGGATCCCTGGCTGTCGTGGGCGGTGGAGCTGGTGTCAACGAGGACCGGTGTCCGCCGGCGCAGGCCTGGCCTCAATGTGCGGCCAACTGCCCTGATGGAATGACCGTCGATTGCAAACAAGCGCTGAGCAATCAGATTGACAGTACCCGCCGGGTCATCGGTCATACGTGTAGTGTCGATGGGAATGGCTGTCAGGCGACGGTGACGATGTGTGATCCAGCGACCGGTCAGCAGGTGACGCATTCCACCAGCTTGAGTTGTCCGCCGCCGCCGTGCGATCCATCTCGGTGTCCACCCCCTCCTAATCCAGATGAAGGACAAAAGTAACGTCTCATTCTGCACAGACTGACTTGAGCCTATCGCGAGCGCAGGGTAGTGGTACGCAAGAAGAGGAGAACAGCGTCGGGGCCACGCCATTGATTCGCTCGCTCGAGCGTGTCCCACGCTTTTGCTCGTTTTCCATCGAATTCGAGCGCTGTTTGTGTGGTTCCAGGTCGGGAAAAACGCAGCCGCTTCGATGGTGTGCCCGCCCTTTCCGGGCATCGGGTGTGCGCGGAGGTGATCCCGGCCGAACCGTCGTAGCCCCACCGCTCGATGGCGCCAGGCGATTCCGCGGTCAGATTGACCTTCCCTCGCTGGCAGGTTATACTGACGCTCGAACACCTGCGCGGAGGAGGAACGATGAAGCTGGAAGGGAAACGCGTCGCTCTCCTGGTCGAGGATCTCTATCAGGAGATGGAAGTCTGGTATCCCCTCTATCGCCTCAAGGAAGAAGGCGCCGAAATCACGGTCATCGGCACGACCGACGTCCACAAGAGTAAATTGGGCTATCCGGTGAAGGTGCATCTCCGGGCCGACCAGGCTCGGGCCGCGGATTTTGACATCGTGATCATCCCCGGCGGTTACGCCCCGGACCGCATGCGCCGGCATCGGGCGATGATCGACTTCGTTCGCCAAGCTCACGAACAGGGCAAGATCGTCGCGGCCATTTGTCACGGGCTGTGGCTGGCCATCTCGGCGGGCATTCTCAAGGGCAAAACGGTCACCGGATTCTTCTCCATCAAGGATGACATTGTCAATGCCGGCGCCACCTACGTCGACGAGCCGGTGATCACCGATGGTCGCGTCATCACTTCGCGCGTACCGGACGATCTCCCCGCCTTTTGCCGTGAGATCATCGCCGTCGCCGCCGGAGAGAAAATAGCAACCCGAGAGACCTCGACATCATCCCGATGACCGGCCGGATCGGCCTTCGCTCTGCCGGTGACGGCTCGCCCGAAGGCCTCCATTTCTGCAAGCGCGAGGGCCATCTCGTCACATGACCCTCATGGGCGATCAGTGCGGATCGAAAACGATGGGCTTCAGCGTCAACTCTTTGATCTCGTTCGGCCTCAATTCAACGGTTTGCAATTGGCTCCGGTACCGGTTGAGGAACTCCAGGAACGCCTCCGGCTCGCTTCGCGCTGGTTGGGTCGAGGTAGCGAAAACGATGTACCGGCCCGGGCGAATGCGCTTGATCTCGAATCGCCCATGTTGATCGCTCACCACTCCACTGTGGGTCACACGGCGGGGCTCCTGAACGGTGAACACCTCGGCGGCGACGAGGCTGACGACCGCGCCGGGCATCGGTCCCTTCCCGCCGATCACTCGCCCTCGGAGCGTCGCTCCGGCATCGGACAGAATGGCGACGACGCCGGCCGTCTCCCGACCGGATTCCACCGGAATGCCCTCCTCGCTCACATCGACATCGTCCAGGAGAATTGACTTGAGATAGTACGGCGTAGGGCCAAGATCGAAGTGTACGTGATACACGCCGCCGGGGATTCCATCGAATCGGAAAGAACCATCGCGATGGGGCGTCACCCGACCGAGCCCGCTCACCGGGTAGCGATGCTCACCCGCTCGAAGGTAAAGGGCGAGATTGACGACGTCTTCGGGTATCCGACCACTGTCGAGCACGATGCGTCCGGAGATTGCTCCGGCGGGTTCGAACTCAAAGTTGACTTCCACCGGTTCGCGGCCTACTGTCACTTCTCGTCGGAGCGGCGCGGCCAATCCGTCTTCCGGCTTCAACATCACCGAGAGCGCCCGAACCATGTATTTCCCCGATGAGAGCCTGTTGATCTCGTATCGCCCCTCCTGATCCGAAACGGCCTGAAGAAAGACGCCGACCGGGCGCTCCATCTCATAGGCGATGACGGTGACGCCGGGCATCGGTTCTCCGGTATCGGCCCGGCTCACTCGCCCGAAGAGCTTCGCGCCAGATGACGGTTCGGCTTTGAGGGCGAAATCGATGCCCGTCGTCTCCAGGCCTTCGGTCACCGCCACTTCCTCGGCTTCTTCCCGCGATGCGACGCCCGGATAGTAGGTGATCAACCCTTCGCGAGGTACCCGCATCGAACGACCGCGGAATGAAGCGAGCCGCCATTCTCTGGCGCGCACGCTCACATAGTAGGTACCCGAAGGGAGACCGTAGATACGATACACGCCACGATCGTCGGTGTAGAACGGCAGCCAGGTCGAAGGGATTTGTTTCTCTTTGGGGATCACCGTGACCATGGCCCCGATGAGGGGATGCCCGTACTCATCGCGGATACGACCGGTGATCACGCCTCCTTTGGGGAGGCGAAAGGCGATGCCGGAAAGGTGTTGACCGGCCCTCACCGTCAAAGGCGTCGCTTCGGATGGGGAGTTCTCCAGTTTGTACGACGTGGTGAGATATCCGGGATGCTCGGCGCGCAGGATGTAGGTTCCCGGAGCGAGCCGGAGGGTATAGTGCCCCTGTCCATCCGTCAGGGCCATGACCTCGCCGCCTCCTGACCCACTGGCCACGACCATTGTGCGAGGCAACGGCTTCCCATCGGCGGTCACCACGCGCCCCGAGATCTGCGCCTGAGACGCTTCGTCGTCCTGGGTTCGCGCCAGATGAATCCCCTCGACGCTGAGCCCGCTCACCAGGATCAACCCAAGGCCCATCCATCGCATTCGTCGATTCATGGCGACGTCGTCCTCCAATGCGAGCGTTCATGAAAACGAACGTCCCTTCGGCCCGTCGGTTCCGTTTTCTCCCGGCCGAGCGAATGCCCTCGCCGTCACGCCCTGTGAGAACGATCATGAGGAGACCGGCGCGCCGAGCCGGTGACCATAGAGCGGGAATCGGGCGCTCAGTTCCTCGACCCGTTGGCGGACGGATTTTTGCACCTCTTCGCTACCAATCTGATCGAGCACCTCGGCGATCATGCCCGCGATGAGGCGCATCTCCGGCTCTTTCATGCCTCGGGTGGTCAGCGCCGGCGTGCCAATGCGAATGCCGCTGGCCACGAGCGGAGGATTGGTGTCGAAAGGGATGGTGTTTTTGTTGACCGTGATGCCCGCCGCATCGAGCGCCTTCTCTGCGTCCTTGCCGGTGATTCCCTTGGCGTACACATCGACCAGGAGGAGGTGATTATCGGTGCCGCCGGAGACGATGCGAAAGCCGGCGCGAGCCAACTCTTCGGCGAGTACTTTGGCGTTTTTGACGATCTGGGCCTGATATTCCTTGAACTCGGGCCGCATCGCTTCTTTGAAGCATACGGCCTTGGCGGCCATGATGTGGACGTGGGGACCGCCCTGTACGCAGGGGAAGACGGCGCGGTCGATCTCTCGGGCGAACTCTTGTTTACACATGATCATGCCGGCGCGCGGACCGCGCAGCGTCTTGTGCGTCGTGGTGGTCACGAACTCGCAGGAAGGAACCGGACTGGGATGTAATCCGGCCGCGACCAGTCCGGCAATATGGGCGATATCGGCCATGACGACGGCTCCCACTTCATGGGCGATCTCGGCGATGCGATCGAAATCGATGATCCGAGGATAAGCGCTGGCGCCACAGACGATCATCTTCGGCTTATGCTGATGAGCCAGTTCGGCCATCTGATCGTAATCGATCGTTTCGGTCTCGCGATCGACGCCGTAGGCGACGACGTTGAAGTACTTGCCCGAGAAATTGAGCGGGTGACCGTGCGTCAGGTGCCCTCCGTGCGAGAGGTTCATGCCCATGATGGTATCGCCCGGCTGGAGCATGGCGATATAGACGGCCATGTTGGCCTGGGAACCGGAGTAGGGCTGGACGTTCACGTGCTCGGCGCCGAACAGTTGCCGGGCTCGCTCGATGGCCAGCGATTCCACCACATCCACGTACTCGCAGCCGCCATAGTAGCGACGGCCGGGATAGCCCTCAGCGTATTTATTGGTGAACACCGAACCCATCGCCTCCAGGACGGCTTCGCTGGCGAAGTTCTCCGAAGCGATCATCTCCAATCCGCCCGATTGCCGGCGAATCTCGTCCTGAATGGCCTGATAGACGTCGGGATCAACATCGCGGAGCGGTTGGTAAAAGGCTTCGTTCATTGGATCTTCTCCGAGGTCATTCGACGGTCGGACCAGACGTCGTCCAACCGATTGATCTTCTCCACGCGACGGGCATGACGCCCCCCGGCGAATTCGGTACGGAAAAACGTGCGCACGATCTCTCGTATGGTGTGCATCGGCGTCGTGCGCGCGCCGATGGCCAGTACGTTGGCGTCATTATGCTCTCGACTCAATCGCGCCGTCTCGGCATTGTGGCACACGGCAGCCCGCACGCCGGGAAACTTGTTGGCCACGATCGACATGCCGATGCCCGAGCCACAGATGAGCAACCCGCGGTCGGCGCGGCCCTGGGACACGGCTTCGGCGACCCGGCTGGCGAAATCGGGATAATCGACGGACTCCGAAGAATGCGTTCCCCAATCCTCGTATTCCAAACCCATCTCGTCGAGTAACGCCTTCACCGCTTCTTTGACCTGATAACCGGCGTGATCGCTTCCAATGGCGACTTTCATCATCACCTCCAGCGCGTCTGGGCCAAATCTTACCGCAGATGAAAACGACAGGCAAGGTGAGGCGAAGGAGAACGGTGCGCGGCGAGTCCTCTCCGCTGCTGGGCCGGCGCAATCCCTTCATCACCGGCCCCTGACCGTCGCCGCGATCCAATGAGAGAACGGAGCGAACCCGAATCGAGTCGCCGCCCGATCGCCGAACCACTTTCGACGAGACGGTCAAAGATCCTCTCGTCAGGACGACGGCCGGCGCCGATAGAAAATGTAGACCACCGCGCCGGGCAGACTGGAGACGAGCACGATGAAGAAGAACAAAAACGAGAGCAGGAGACTCGCCTCCTCGGACATCCCCACCCGGGAGAAGAAAAAGACGAAGGCATACTCGCGCAGTCCAAAGCCATACACGGTGATCGGCACCATGCTGACGAGGGCGATCAGGGGGATGAACACGCAAAAGTATTTGAACGCTACTGGCCAGCCGATCGCCCGCGCCGCCAGATAGGCGAACCCGATGAGGGCCATATCGAACAGCAACGACAGACCGACGGCTCCCAGCAGTCGTCCGAGCGATCGCCGATAGGCGCTGAAGGCGGCGTGAAGCCGACGCGTCAACTCGGTCAGCCCGGTCCAGCGCAGGCGTTCGAACCGTTGGGCGAGCAGGCGATAGGTGGGATCATAAAATAACAAGAGATTGGCCACGCCGAACGCGGCGAACATCCCGACGAGGAATGGAAACATGGGAACATCCAGGAATTGGACGTCGGCGACCCCAGACACGACGACGGCCACCAGGAGAAGCGCACCCAATCCGGCATCGCGATCCATGAGGACCGTCGTCGTCGATCGCGGAATATCGCCGAACTCCCGCGTCAGATAGTACACTTTCACGGCATCGCCACCGACCATGGTCGGGAAGAAGAGGTTGAAGAACATCCCCAGGAAATACAAACTCACGGCGCGGATCAGAGGGAGATCGAATCCCACTGCGTCCAGGAGCAACTTCCAGCGATAGGCGCAGAGAATCTGACCCAGGATATACATGGAGACGGCTAATCCGATGAGCCCCACATTGGCCCGCCGAAGGAGGACGTGAAGCTGTTGACCCTCAATTCGCCGGAAGAGGAGGAAAAGGAGCGTGCCACTGACCAGGAGCTTGAGCGTCAAGGCGAGCCATCGGTTCATCTCAGTCGAAGAACTCCCTCACCGGTTCTCGGCGACGCCCTCATCACCATCGGCGGACCAGGCCCATCCCCCGACCGGAGCGATGATGGCGGGCCGGAACAATCCGGAGACCCTCTGGTCGGGATACATTCCCCGGCCACACATGAGCCACCTGGATAGCGCGCCAGCCCGCGTCCCGATTCGGTCACTTTCAACGTCGAGAGGGCACGCTCCTCTCCTTTACCCACACATCCTGAACGCGCCCGGCGACCGATGCACCGTCTCACCATCCATGGTGGGGAGGGGATCTCTCCTGAAGCGCCGATCTCAACCCTCCCGACCAGAACAGTGACCAGAGCAGCCCGGCACCCGACAAGATCCATCATTGCCGGCCACACTTCCGCTCTTCACGGCCAACCCGATCGAGATACATCCCACCTTTGCGGCGACACCTGGTCGCCGGAATGGAAGTGCCTCTCCTCAAAGAACGAGCGCCGGAGACCGGAGCTTACAAAACGAGGAGGCGCAACGCGGTGTCATCCAACACCACGCCGAGAGCTACCAACACAGCGCCGAGGGCGCCCAACGGCGTCACGATGACTGTACAAGGGGGAACAAACGGACAGACCACGCTCACCCCGGACAGCAACAACAGCACTCCCACGAGATGGGGGGAACCCACCGTCATCACACTTCCCACAACGGCCAACAGAGAAAGGCAGTATCCCGTCATCCGTCTCACTATTGTCCAGTCCTCCTTAGTCTAGTTATGTTCCATCCCAACTCCGCTCCCTCCCATTCAGCCCCATCCCTGGTCCGATGAGCCCTATCAGTTTAGCGACGTCTTCCGCTTCCACCGCGTACCTTGTTTCGTGTCTTCAAGAATGATGCCTCGTCGAGCCAGCAGATCCCGAATCTCATCGGCGCGCGCGAAATTCCGCGCCGCGCGAGCCGCTTCGCGCTCCCTGATGAGCGCTTCGATCTCGCCGTCCAGCATCTCCTCCTCTTCCTCGCCCAGCACCCCGAGAACGGTATCGAAACGAGCGAGAAGATCGAGAATCTGATGCCGGTCATCGGCGCGCAGCGCGCCCTGGCTGAGCACGATATTCACCTCGCGGACCAGGCGATGGACGGCGGCCAAAGCCTGCGCCGTATTCAGATCATCATCCATCCCCGCCTCGAAATCCCGGCGGGCTCTCTCGATGGCCTCGGCGACGGTGGGATTCGATCCCGGCTCGCACCGAGCTTGCCGAACGGCCCAACGGAAATCGCGCAAGCTCTGCAAGGTTCGCTCGGCGGCGCGCAATCCATCGAATGTGAAATTGAATGGCTTACGATAGGGCACCGACAACAACGCATAGCGGACGGCCAGAGGATCAAATCCCTTCCGTATGAGATCGCGCAGCGTATAGAAATTGCCCTTGGATTTGGACATCTTCTCGCCTTCCACGATGAGATGCTCAGTATGGAGCCAGTATCGCACGAAGGGCTTGCCCGTGGCTCCCTCGCTCTGGGCGATCTCATTCTCGTGATGAGGAAAGATCAAGTCCACGCCGCCGCAGTGGATGTCGAACGTCTCTCCGAGATACTTCATGGACATGGTCGAGCACTCCAGATGCCAGCCAGGACGTCCCACGCCGATTTCCGTCTCCCAGCGCGGTTCGCGCTCATCTTTGGGGGCCTTCCACAGGACGAAATCGCGCACGTCTTCCTTCCCATAACTATCGGCATCGATCCGCGCTCCAGGAATATTGCCCTCCAGATTGATCCCGGAGAGCTTTCCATAGGAGGGGAAGGTCGCGATGCGATAGTAAATCGAGCCTTCGCTGCGATAGGTATGTCCCCGCGCCTCCAGCCGTTTGACGAGCTCGACCATGTCGGGGATGTGCTCGGTGGCCCGCGGCATCACCTCCGGCGGCTCCAGATTGAGGGCCTTCATATCCTCGCGAAAGGCGGCGATATAACGATCGGTGAGCTCGCGAAGCGAAATGCCCTCTTGTTGAGCACGGGCGATCGTCTTGTCATCCACGTCGGTGAAATTCATCACCTGGCGCAGTGCATATCCTTTGTACTTGAGGTATCGCCGGAGAATATCAACGGAAACGAAGGTGCGGAAGTTGCCGATATGGCAATAGTCGTAGACGGTGGGCCCGCAGGCATAGAATCGAACCAAGCCCTCTTCGAGCGGTCGGAACTCCTCCAACTCGCCGGACATTGTGTTGCGCACTTTAAGCATCGGTCTTCCCTGCTCTCGGCTCGCCGCCGGTGCGCGGCCGGTGTCTCCCTGAAGGACCGAAGATACACTCTCACCCGCGATCCTGTCAAATGTGCACTTCCACGGCTCCCGGTTGACCGACCACGCCCTCGACGGTGAAAGTGACGGGGAGGAATTGTTCGATCACCCAGAGGTTGGTCAACAAGTGCTGGGTCACTTCCGACGTCGTGAATCGAGAGGGACCCTCGGCCAACGCCAGATAGACGACCAATTGATCGGCCAGATGTTTCTCCACGGCCGCACCACTGGCATGATGCGCCCAGAACGCGGCGAATGCTTCATCGGCCACGCGTTCGGCCGGCTTTCCTCGTTCGCCGAGGGCGCCGAATCCGGCTCGAATCGATTGATAGTGGGCCAGCAGAAAGACGAAGGTCCCCTTGCCCGGAGAGGGTGCCTCCAGAATCTCGCCGCGGGCCGACAATCCCTTCTCCTGCAACCTGTGGAGGAGACGATCCCGCTGACGATGGGCAATGGAGCGCGGCAGATTGGAGACGACCGACAGGTACTCCAGCGAGACCAGTTCGCCTCGATCTTCCAAGTGGAGAGGAGCAATGGGGCGACCGGGCGTGATCATGGCCTCGACGAGCCCCCCACCGCGCGGATACCATCCCCAGCGAAGTGTCTTCATCGTCCCTCGAAGACCCAGGCGCTCCAGGGCCGGCAGAAAGACCATTTCCAGATACGTGGTTGGCGGACTCCAGGGGACGTGCGTTCCCCCTTTGAGCGTCAACTGACTGGGCTCGGAGGCGACGAACAGCGCCGGTGCCACGGCCTGAAAGATCAATCCCACCGAACCAGCGCTGGCCCGAACCGCCGCCACATCGAACGTGTATCTGCCGGCGGCGATCCCCTGGGGCGCGAACCGGAGTCGCTGCGATCCCAGCTCGGCGCCGTCCACGCGGGCGCGGGCGATGGTGGCCATCGCCCGCACCGCCGTGAGATGCTGCGGTTGCAGGCCGGGATTCTTCCGCCCACGACGAATGTTGATGATGTCAACCGGGCGATTGAGCAACGCCGAGAGGGCCAGGCTGGTGCGCAGGATCTGACCGCCCCCCTCGCCGGTGGAACCATCGATGATCAGTTCGCGGTCCGGGTTCGGTGAGCTCCGACTGTTCGTTTCCTGAGACATCTTCTGAACAGATCGCCAAAAGGCGCTGGGATGAGGAATGCAAGCCATTCACCGGCGTGCCTTCGAGCGTGCCCGGCGATGGCCACCGATCGTCTCACGATAAACCGGCGCTTTCGGCGACGAAGGATGGACGGCGCCTACCGGACTACGTCTTCAATCTCTTCTTCACGACGGCGGGCACGCCCACGGCGAGAGCGTGCTCCGGAACGTCTTTGGTCACCACGGCTCCAGCACCGGTCACGGCTCCGCGGCCCACGCGCACCGGCGCCACCAGCATGGTGTCGCTGCCCAGTTTCACATCATCTTCGATGAACGTGGGATGCTTCCGCTGACCATCGTAATTGCAGGTGATCGTCCCGGCGCCGATATTGACGCGCTCGCCAATGGTGGCATCGCCGAGATAGGCCAGGTGCATGGCCTTGGTCTTTCGTCCCAACCGGCTCTTCTTCACCTCTACGAAATTCCCCACTCTGGCCTCCGGCGCCAATTCCGCCTCCATGCGCAAATGAGCAAACGGCCCGACCACAACGGCATCGCCCAGACGGCTGTTGACGATCACGCACCCATTTTTGACCGTCACGCGATCGCCGAGCTGCGAGTCCACGATGCGCGACCAGGAGTGAATCTCGCACTCCTCGCCGATGCGGGTGCGCCCTTCGATGATGACCTGCGGATGGATGATCGTGTCCTGACCGATGCGGGCGTCGGCGCTGATGTACGTGGAATCGGGATCGACGATGGTCACGCCGGAGAGCATCAAGGCCTGCAACACCTGACGCCGCAGCCGGGCGCCGACGTTGGCCAACTCGACGCGATTATTCACGCCGAGGAACTCATCAGCGCAATCGTGCAGGAATAATCCGATCGGATATCCGCGATGCTGGAGAATGGCGAAGACGTCGGGCAGATAATATTCCCCTTGCACATTTTTCGGCGACAGGTGGTCCAGCGCCTCAAGAAGCGGGGGAATCTCGAAGCAATACAGCCCGGGATTGACTTCCCTGATTCGCCGCTGTTCGGGGCTGGCATCGCGATGCTCGATGATGCGCACGAAGTGACCGGCCTCATCGCGAACGATACGCCCATAGCCGGTGGGATCGTCCATCATCACCGTCAACATCGAGGCCGCGTAGCCCCCCTCGCGATGCTGACGCACCAGTTTGTCGATCGTCTCGGATCGAATCAATGGCGCGTCGCCGTAATAGATGACCACACTGCCGGAAGCCCGAGCCAACGCCTCCCTGGCCACCATGACGGCGTGCCCGGTGCCCCGTTGTTTCGATTGAACGATGAATTCCACCTGCGGCGCGGACGCCTCGTCTCCCGCGATGTGAGCGATCTCATCTTCGACCACGGCCCGAACGGCCTCTGCCTGATGACCGATGACGATGAACAGTCTCTCCGGCTTCAACGCCCACGCCGTACGAAGACCGTATCCGATCAACGGACGGCCCGCGACTTCGTGCAGCACCTTGGCCCGACGCGATTTCATGCGCGTACCGAGCCCGGCGGCGATGATCAGTACATTCAATGACATACCCCCTCCTCTCTTTCCCATTCGGAGATCTGGCGAATGGGAACGCGATGACTCGAGATAGAGCCGAGTGGGCGCGCAGCCATCCTCATCCTCCCTCAGCCGCGACTCCGTGAGCCCGCTCGGTGAGCAATGTGTAGGCCTCGAAGATGGCGCGGCTCAATCTGGCCGGATGGTGGCGCACGGCGTCCCCTTCCTCGATCAACGGACGCAAGAGCGCGGGCACCGACTGCCGTCGTCGCGGCAAGACGAGGCGACCCAAGCCCGTGGTCGTTCGGCCTCGTATGGGATTCTCCAGTGCGACCGGAACGGCCCCTTCCGCCAGATACTTCCGCCGCATGGTCTCGGAAATGGGTTGCGAATTGACCAGGACGAGATCCAATTCCAGCCCCGGACAATAGTCCAGCACCCGCTCGACGTGCGCTTCGACGGTGTAGCCGGTCGTCTCATGAGGCTGGGTCATGATGTTGCACACGTAGATCTTCTTGGCCGGCGATTGAACGATGGCCTCGGGAATGCCCCGCACCAGGAGATTGGGAATCAGACTGGTGAACAGCGATCCGGGACCGATCACGATCACATCGGCCCGGGCGATAGCCTCCAACGTCTCCGGAAGCGGCCGACAATCGGGAGGATCCAATCGCACGGCGCGGATGGGGCGCGGCGCCTTGGTGATCCTGGTCTCGCCACGGACGATCGTCCCATCATCGAGTTCGGCTTCCAGGCGGACGTTGGTCATCGTGGACGGGAAGATGCGCCCCTTGATGGCCAGCACTTCGCTGGACAAGCGGATCGCCTCCAAAAAATCCCCGGTGACGCCGGTCAGGGCCGTCAAGAAGAGATTGCCGAAACTGTGTCCGCCGAGCTCTCCCCGACCGCGAAACCGATAGCGGAACAGCTGCGTCAGCAATTGCTCGTCCTCGGCCAGCGCCACCAGGCAATTGCGAATATCGCCCGGGGGAAGAATCTGAAACTCATCGCGCAACCGCCCCGAACTTCCACCATCATCGGTGACCGTCACCAGAGCGGTCAGCTCGCTCAGACCGTACTCCATGGAGGCTCTTCGGCCCTCGACGTCGGTCACTCCGACGTAGTGCTTCAGCCCGCTTAACAGTGTAGAGAGCCCTGTACCCCCTCCCGTGGCGACCAGGTTTAACAGCCGCATCATGATCTCATAAGCTTATTACATCTCGATGGATTCCTCAAGCAAGCGGGCCTCACGATTCCGTCCCGGGAGGGAGAGGCGGTGACTCCTCGACCACTTCCCACCCTACTAACTGCTGGAACTCCGGATGCGTGTAGAGATTGACGAAATCGGCATCGCGCCGGGCATGAATGCGGAGCACCTCGCGCCGCTTGACTGCCTCTTTGAGCTCTTCTAACGCCCGTTCGATTTGACCGAGCCGAGCGTGCGCGGCGGCCAGCGAGTACAGGATGTGGGGCGCTTCCGGCTCTCGCTTGAGGGCCTTCTGGAAATAGGTGATCGCCTCGCGGAGGCGTCCATAATTGAGTTCAACGATCCCCCGATCGTAGAGGGCCTCGGCATCACGAGGTGTGGCCGGTGGGCGACTCAACTGCTGCTCGCAAATGGCCAGATAACTCCGCGCGCGGACGACCATCTCCGCCTCGTGAGGATATCGCTCGATGAATTGGGTGAAGGCGCGTTGGGCGTTCTCGAACTTATGGCGATGGAAAAGGTTCACGGCGCGCTCGAACGCCTTCATCGCCGGCGATGGCGGCGGGGCGACTGGCGCTGCTTTCCTCTCGACCTTCCTGGGACGTCGGGGAGCGACCGTGGTCTTCTTCTTGACTTTGACCCTGGCGCGTTGGGCTTTTTTCGCCGCCGCTTTCTTCTTGACCGTCTTCTTCTTGACCGCCTTCTTCTTGACCGCTTTCTTCTTGATCGTCTTCTTCCGGACGCCCTTCCTAGCCGCTTTCTTCTTGACCGCTTTCTTCTTGACCGTCTTCTTCCGGGCGGCGGCCTTCTTCCCCTTCACTTTCTTGACCGCCGATGGCGTGCGCGTCTTGGAGGAGACCCGGGCGGCAGACAGAACTGGCTTGGTCTTCTTCTTATCGAGCGTTCTCGCCGAAGAAGAGACTTTCCGTTTGGATGTGGTTTTGGCTTTGCTCTTGGTGGACCGAGTCTTTTTCGTCACCGGTTATCGTTCTCCGGCCAAACATCTTCCCGTTGTCTACCTCGGAGCCACAACTGTAACCTCTTGTGAGACTTGTAGCTAGCCTCACTTTATACCAGAAGATTCCAAGCGACGTCAAGTCTGGTCGGACGGCGGTGACGATTTTTTACGAAAAACGGGGGGATTAGTTGACGGTGAATTCACTAATACATTGAAAACAGGCTACTTATTGAAGCAGGCGGCCATCCCCTCATCAGACGGCCGGGCGTCGCGTTTCGGCTACTGAACTTCGACCTTCTCGATGGGTTTTTCCGGTTCCCGGGCCAGAAGCTCATCGATCACCTGAATACCCGCGTCGAGTGTGGCGCGGGCCGCCAGAAGCATCTCTTTGTCCGCTCGCAACAGATGATCGATGGTGGCGCGAGGGACGCCCGCTTCTTCGCAGCAACGGATCACCCGTCGACCGAATTCCTTGAGCATGATGTCTATGCCTCCTCCCATGAGTACTGATCACCGGTCTTGATTTCAATTCTCCATTATAAATCCGGGGGGGATTGGATTTCAATCGCCCCGGACCGATTCCCTCCCTCTCATTGAAAGACCCGCTCCACGGGCACAATTTCGATGTCCTCGGGTCGCAGGTCCAAGTGGAAGCGAGCGATGATCTCATCTTCCTGGAGGATCTCCTTGGGCTTGGGCGCCGGGTAGTGAATGGGCGACGGCCGATTACTCGCCACGGCGTCTCGAAACTCTCGAGCGTCTCTGGTCACCACCACGATCTTTATGTTCTTGTACTGGAGGTACTTTTTGATCACCCGATTGACATCCTCGAGAGTGAGTCTGGCCAACGCTCGTCGCACATACTGGGTGAACTCGCCGATACCATAATATCGGCTGTCCAGCGCGTAACCCAACCGACGATCCTGCGTGCGGACCATCAAGTTGACGAACTTGGACAGATACTGACGAGTGGCCTCGAAGTCCTCGCGCGTCATCCCGCGATCGACCAGCTTCTTCAACTCGTAGAGCGCAATCCGCAGGGCGAAGTGAGCGTTCTGAGGCTCGACCGGTCGAATCCACACCTGGAAGATCTGCTGCTGACGGGCGAGATTGGGATCGGGATAGAACTGAAACATGCCTCGAGGGAAATACTCGATATAGGCATAGTCGCCATAATTGAGCCCGCGGATCTCGCGCATGCGCTGGAAGAGGTAGCTGTTACTGGAACGATGCTCGCCGAAGTAGGATCGCACCAACCACAGCGCCGGCCAATCGGGGTGAGCGCGATTGACCGGGATGGGAAATCCGAATGAGATGGCTGTGGCTCGCGTCTCTTTTTGAATGATGCGCATTTTGAGGCCGCGAATGGGCGGGGGCGGCGGCAGCTTCAGCGTCGCCGGCGCGCCCGGCGGGAGACGGCGGAAATCGGCCACTACCCGTTCGGGGAAATTGGGCGGATATCCCCCGGCCAGCCCGATGACCAGATTGGCCTGGGTATAATGCTGGCGATAGAAAGCTTTGACGTCGGCCAGCGTCAATTTCTCCAACGCCTCCACTCTCCCCCGATTGTGATGTCCGTAAGGGTGACCTTCATAGATGAAGTTGTAGAGCTCTTCTTTGCCCAACTCTTCGTCATTGCTGCTGCGGAGATTCACTTTGAGAAAGTTTATCGCTTCGGTCTTCAGTCGCGTGAAATCATCTTCCCGCCAGCCGGGATCAAGGAGCATGTCAGCGATGATTCGGTAGTACGTCTCCAGGTTGTCCCGGTGCGTCGTCCCATAAAAAACGGTCATCTCTTTGTCCACCTGGGCGGTGAACGAGGTGGCCAGAGGATACATCGCCTGCACGATCTGCTCGTAAGTCATCTGGCGGCTGCCGCCCTGACTGAGCATCGCCGCGGTGAGCGCCGCCACTCCTTCTTTCCCCGGGGGATCGCTGGCTGCACCGACATTGAACAAGATGCGAAAACTCACCAGCGGCGACTTACGAGGTAACAGCACCGTCGAGATCTTCGCTCTCCGGCCGGCATCCTGATAGAGCGAGGAGGGCTCTCGTGCTCTTCCCAGCGCGGAGTCGCCTTCGAGCGATCGTTCGCCATCTCCGCGCGCCATCGAGAGCGCCGTGACGTGCTCTCCAGGCTCACTCCCGGCAGCGGGCGCACGCCCACGAATGACTCTCTCACCGTCCCTCGCCTTCGCTCTGCCCGCCGCCCAGCAATGACTTCCATAGACCAACGCGCCTCCAGCGACTATGATGATCATACCGACAATGAGCCACAGGCCTTTATTACGTCTCATAGGTATGCTCTCTCCACTGGCGATCACCGCTTCGGTGTCAGCGTGACGATCGTTCGGTGCGCCGCCACAAAATATTTTCTCGCCATGGCCCGCACGTCCTCGACGGTGATGGCATCGTACAGGCGGTAGAGTTTATTGATCGTCTCCGGCGTTCGACGGAGCGCCACATAATGAGCCAGCGTATCGGCGATGGATTGAGGATCGTCCAGACTGAGCGCGAAGCTGTATCGGAGATGGGATTTCACCGCCTCTAGCCGCTCTCGGGAGACCGGCTTCGTCTTGAGTGAAGCGAATGTCTGCAGGATCTGTTCCTTAACGTAGTCGATGTCTTTCTCGTCCTTGACGCGCGCCGCCACGATGAGCAAATAAGGATCGCGATGATCGGAGAATAGTGGGAACAGTTGATCCACTTTCTGCTCCTTGATGACCAGCCGCCGATAGAGCTCCGAGCTGGGAGAGAAGGCCAGATTGGCGATGATATCCATCGTGGGCATATCCTTGGCCTCGTCCGAGTAGGCCGGTCCCTTATAGGCGATCATGATCCACGGGAGCGTGGGCATCGGCCAATCGATGTGGGCGCTCCTGGGCTCGGTTTGCTCCGGCTCGGCGGGAATATCGGGCACATAGCCTCCCCGCGGCCAATTCCCCCAGTACTTCTTCACCAGCGACACCACCCGCTCGCGCGTAACATCGCCGACCACGATGATGGTGGCGTACTCCGGTCGATAATACCGCCGGAAGAACGTCCGACTGTACTCATACTGATTGGGCATATCCTCGATGTCGCGCAAGAACCCCATGGTCGTATGCTTATAGGTGTGCCGGGTGAATGCCGTATCCCGGAGCACCTCCAGCATCTTTCGCAGAGGGTTGGCGCTGTTTTTGTTGTATTCGCCGAGCACGGCTTTGGCTTCCGTCTTGAAATCCTCCACCGAATAGGTGAGGTTTTGGAATCGGTCCGCCTCCACCATGAGCAACGTCTCCAGATCCTCAGCCGAGAAGGTCGAATGATAGACGGTCAGATCATCCGACGTGTAGGCGTTGCTATCCACGCCCGCGCGCTTGAGGATCTGCTGATATTTTTCCGCGGGGAATTTCTCGGTTCCGCGGAACATCATATGCTCGAAGAAATGCGCGAATCCCGATTTCCCCGGCTCCACCTCATTCCGCGAGCCCACTTGCATGACCACCTGCAGCGCGACGATGTTCGGGTGATCGGTGGGGACGGTGATCACCCGCAGTCCGTTGGGGAAATCATCGATGAAGTACGTGTAGGGGAACACATCCTCAGCGCCGTGAGCGAAACCGGCGATGAGCAAGCAAAACAGCGTGCCGATGAGGGTGAACATTTTCATAAGCTCTCTCACCTCGCCTCCAGGGAAGAGATTGTGAGCCAAAGGTTCGGATTTGGCAAGATCGGTACGGCGTGCGCTGACTGGGGATCAGTCACTCTGAAGAGCGGCGCGCTTCCGGTAATGTGCGACCAAACTGACTCCTCCCCGCCGCCAAGCGACGGGGCTTCCCAGAGGAATGACTTCTTGGTCACAACGAGTTCCAAGCGTGACGACTCCCCGCTGACCAGCAGCGGGGCTTCTGTCAGACTCGTCCCCAGGATATGTGCGCATTGAAGAACAGCGAGGGCGGATTCTATTTGACGCTCATTCGCCCCGCCAGACTCGTCCCCAGGATATGTGCGCATTGAAGAAGGGAATGTCCCCTCCCCACGAATCGGCAGCGGAATTTCTCCAAAACTCGCCTCCGGAGAACAAGGCGTTCGTGCGCTCGTCGTGCCCCCTCACCCCGCATTGGGGTGGTCGAGATTGCGGTTACTCTGGAGAACAAGGCGTTCGTGCGTTTGCTGTGCCCACCCCTCACTTCCTTCAGGCCCCGGAGCTTGGCTCCGGGGTCCGGTGACGCTGGTCAGCTAGTCCATGCCACGCCCACCTCACCCCCGGAAAGCCCGGAGCCTGGCTCCGGGGATCGTTACGCTCCCCGCTAATCCATGAAGCCAAGGCCGTCATCCCCCCTAGCTTCCAGGTACTGCACATTCGGTGCCAGAACATTTCTGATTCACCTCACCACTCTGACGCTGGCTTGACCTCGATGGTAAGTTCCCTCATACTTTACTCGTCTGTTCAGGGAGGTAATGCGATGAGGCAGCGGCTCCACATCTTGACCGTCATCATCCTTCTCGGCGTGTATGTCCTCAATGGTTGCCGTTCATCCGGGCCCACGGGATCGGCAGCCCCATCCAAAGGAGCGAAAGCGACCACGGTCAAAGTCGCGCACCCGGAACTCTTCCCCGAAGATGACGGTTATGCCTGCGCTCTCTTCTATGGCGCTGAGATCCTGGGAAGCCTCGACGATTGCGGCTGTCCACGACATCCCGAAGGCGGACTGATCTGGCGCATGGGATACGCGCGCACATTTGCCCAGCTCTCGCCGGACGTGCCCATCCTCCAGGTCGATCTCGGGTATTTCTTCTCCGATCGCCGGGATCGGCAGGGACGACTCTACCCCTACGTGGAGAAAGGCAACGAATGGGTGCTCAGGGCCTATGGTGAGATGAACTTCACCGTGGCCAATCTGACCGCTCACGATCTCCCATACGCCGAACGCTTATTGGAGCGGAAAACCTATGAGAAGGCCGAGAAAGAGATGCCCATGCTCACCCGCCTCATCTCGGCGAATGTGCGTGCTCGCCGCCGGGATTATGTCTCTCCACCGCCATTTCTCATTCATCACGTCATTGGCCGGCGATTGCCGAATGGAGCGACGTTGCGCATCGGATTCGTCGGCCTCACCGAGCCGCCCGAGACGAGCGTTTCGACGGCGTTCACCATCGGCGATCCGCTGACGGCGGCGCGACGCGTCATTCCCAAGCTCCGTTCGCAATGCGACGTGCTGGTCGTTCTGGCGTACCTCCCTCCGACCACTGTCGAGCAACTCGCCCGGGACATCCCCGGCATCGACCTCATCCTCGATGCCTATAAGTTCCGCAAAGCGCGGGATGCCGTCCGCATCAACCAGACGACCATCGCCTATGCTCGTTACCAGACGCGCTCGCTCGGCGAAGTGCTCATCTACGTCGATGAACGCGGTCGCCTGGCCGATCTGCGCACACGAATGGTGCGGTTGGATGAAGCGGTGCCCTGGGATAAGGAAGCAGAGAAGCTGGTCGATACCGCTGTGGAGGAGATCGATCTGGTCAAGGAGGAATACATTCGCAAACATCGGGGCCCTCAGGCCGAAGAGACATCGCCGTTGACGCCGACGCCCTGGAAGTGATGTGGCGTTGGAGAATGGCGGAGACCGGATGAGTGCCCGGATGTTCCTTCCGATCGGCATTCACCGGTCGATGGACATCATCGCGGCTCGATTGGAGGAGGAGCGAAACGTATGGATGAAGAGACATTCACGCCTTCGCCCGAAGGGATGCGACCGGCTGACTGGCGCTGGTGGATCACACGACTGTTGACCGCCGGAGTGGGCGCCGTGTTTCTTCTGGCCGGCGTGCTGAAGGCTATGGACATGCCATTCTTCATTCGGCAAATCCGCGATTATCAGATCATCACCGATCGAACGGTGGTGACGCTCCTGGCCTGGGGATTGATCGCCGTCGAGTGCGCCGTGGGCGTCAGCCTTCTCGTGTTCTACCGGCCGCGGATCACGCTGGCCATCACCGGCCTGCTGCTCCTCGTGTTCCTGGGAGCGACGAGCTGGGCTTGGGCCACGGGAGCGACGGAGGCCTGCGGATGTTTCGGGGCCTGGGCGGAGCGGACGCCGGCCGAAGCGGCGCTGGAAGACCTGTTCCTGCTGGCGGCGACCGGTCTGGCCTGGCTGGGATATCGCCGCCGCCGCGCTGCGCCATCGCGGCGACAGACGCTGGCCGTCACCGCAGCCTGTGTGATCGGTCTCATTCTGCCGGTGGCATTCGGCTTTCCACTGAGTGCCATCAGCCACCCTCAATCGACCTCGACGGGGATGACGCTGGGCGATCTCCAGGTGGAAGGGCTCGACCACACCGACGTGCACCGGGGAACGTATCTCATCGTGTTGATAGATACCGAATGCTCGCACTGTCAGGAGGCCGTTCCCGAATTGAATGCCTTGGCTGAGGCATCCGATTTGCCCCCGGTGGTGGCCCTCTGCAAGAACGAGGAGTGGCGACGCCTGCTGTTCATCGACGAGTTCCAACCGGCATTCCCTCTGGGACACATCAGCCAGAAGGAGTTCATGCGCTTGCTGGCCGAGGGAGATACGCCGCGCCTCATGCTGGTCCGGGATGGGCGCGTCGATCGGGTGTGGGATCGCACTGTTCCCAGCCCGGAGACGATCAGAAAACTCATAGGCCGATGAGCGCTCATGGTCAGCGGTCTCCGGGCGAAACGATGAGGTCTGGCATGACATCGGAATCCTGGTCCCATCATTACGCCGAGGTGAACGGCATTGGCATGCACTACGTCGCTCAAGGCGAGGGGCGGCTCGTCGTCCTGTTGCATGGATTCCCGGAGTTCTGGTATTCCTGGCGACATCAGATTCCCGCGCTGGCCGAGCATTTCCAGGTCGTCGCTCCCGATCTGCGCGGATATAACGAAACGGAGAAACCCGAGGGCGTCGATAAGTACCACCTGACGCATCTGACCGCCGATATTCTCGGTTTAATCCATCGGCTCGGCCATGAGCGGGCCATCGTCGTAGGTCACGATTGGGGAGGGGGCGTAGCGTGGACGCTGGCCATGATGCATCCTCAGGCCGTCGAGCGCGTGATCATCCTCAATGCGCCGCATCCGGCCATCTTTCAACAGCATATCCTGAAGAATCCGCGTCAGAGCGCCCGCAGTTGGTACATGTTTTTCTTCCAGCTTCCGCTGGTTCCGGAGAAGCTGCTCAGCCTGAACGATTATGCATTCATTCGCCGCGCGTTTGCCGGGATTTTGAGCGAGGAGGAGATCGAGAAGTATGTGGAAGCCATCGCGAAACCGGGAGCACTCACCGCAGCGATCAATTACTATCGGGCGAACATCGATCAGCACTTCCTCCTTGGGGCCCTGGGAGCGTCAACGATGGAGTTTCCTCGCATCGTGGCGCCGACGCTGGTCATATGGGGTGAGGATGATGCCTTCCTGGGGCGCGAGCTCACCGAAGGATTGGAAGCGCATATCCAAGCGCCATACACGTTGCGTCTGATTCCCGAGTGCGGTCACTGGGTGCAGCAGGAACGGCCCGAGGTCGTGAATCGGTACATGCTGGAGTTCCTGCAGACGTGAGTGTCGCATCTTCCACCGATGCCTTTTCTGACCGTGACGCATTCATCCCGCCGCTGCACTCATCGGCATTCTCCCTCATGGCTTCTGAACGAGAGACGCGAGATAACGCCGGCGAACGGCAGGAACGCACGACGTCACCGGCGTTCTCCCTCATGGCTTCTGAGCGAGAGGCGGAGGTGCGGTCATCAGGGTTTTTCTCCGGAACGCGAGAGAGTCACGGAGCGGGGAGAATTCGTCATAAAAGGGTTCACTTTTGGTTCACCCGGGACAGTCGGTGATGGAGCAGGTGGAATGAATCTCGTGATGTCACTGGTGGCGGCGGGCGGACTCGAACCGCCGACCTAGGGGTTATGAATCCCTCGCTCTAACCAACTGAGCTACGCCGCCATCAACGTTCACATTTTATCCACTCGACGAGGCAAGTCAAGCGCGCGGCCCGGGTCAGGTGCGACCATGGTGCCGACCAACACCGATCACGAGTGTCACCGTCGAGGAGGCGGAGAAAGCGCGCATGGGGGTCGGGTTATTCCGTGCAGGGGAAGAAGGAAGTGATGGGATTCGTTGATGTGGTAAATGGGGTTCGGATCATTCAGGGTGGGGATAAGGAGAATCATCACCGAGGAGGGGGAGAAAAAAGCTCTGTGGTCTCGGCGACCTCGGCGGTTTCGCCTTTCTGAGTTCTGGTATGCGGAAGCGCGTAGGGATTCCCGTCTGAACTGAGCATAGCGCAAGATCGCGTCGGGTGTCCGTCACGATGTGCTCGTCGCCCCGAACGGTTCTCGTGGACGGGGAATGACGTGCTCCGCTGGGCTTTCGGGCCAGCCACTCCCGGGGCAGGCCGTCAGGGAAAGCGTCGGGCAGCGGCCGCTTCTTCGCAGCGGTTCTCCAATTAACTCTTAAACCCGGGGCAGGCCGTCAGGGAAAGCGTCGGGCAGAGAGCAATGAGTCGGGATAGAAGGCCGGACATCACAACATGAGCATCATTGTCAGGGAAAGCGTCGGGCAGAGAGCAATGAGTCGGGAGAACAATCTCATCGCCCTTCAGAGTACACCTCCTCCAAGCAAAAAGCGGTACTCAGTCGTCCAAGGACCTTCCCCTATGTAGCTAACGTCAAGAAGTGCTCTCAACTCCCCTCTCCCCGCCGACGAGCGACGGGGCTTCTCTCTGCTTCAGGCCCCAGAACTCGCCTCCGGGGATCGTTACGTTCCCCACTACCTGAGCTCCCAACTGACTCCTCCCCACAGGCAAGCTGCGGCGACGTCGCGCAGCGTTGCCTCAGTGACCGACTCCTCCCCACAGGCAAGCTGCGGGGCTTCTCCGTGGAAGAAGAACGTGCCCCGGACTAGCCAACCGTATGACCTCTCCCCGCCGGCAAGCGACGGAGCTTCCTCGCGATTGCGATGTCATTGTGAGCATCAAGCTCAGGACGACTCTCCCCGCCGGCAAGTGACGGGACTTCCTCGCGATAGAACGCAGATTGCTCCACCAATTACCCAACCCGATCTTCCCCACCACTACCCCACACCAGGCCCTGGAGCTTGTCTCCGGGGTCAGTGATTTTCGTGCGTCAGAACATCGACGACCATAAGCCACCCACGCCAGGCCCCGGAGCTTGTCTCCGGGGTCAGTGACATTGTTAGCTAGCCAGCCTAGTCGCCCTCTTCTCCTAAAAGCCCCGGAGCTTGTCTCCGGGGATCGTTACTCTCCAGATTGAAATGAAACCTCTTCCCGTCCGGCGACGAAGCCCCCAGCAAGAAAATGAGCCGGAAACAGGAGCTCAGGCCGCGCCCCCTCCCTTTTCTCAGCTCCCCTCCCTGCTCCAGGCCCTCTGCTCCGCGCCTCTGCCGTCGCAATCTTCTCCGAAGTCGAGTCTTCATTCCGAGAGTTTGGAGAGGGTTGGCTCGACTGGCCACGGCTCTATCGTAACCAAGAGAACATCGAAGAAATCACGTCTCTCTGCTTGGAGAGGGTTGGCTCGACTGGCCACGGCTCTATCACTACTACTTTGTTGCCTCTGCCTTTGTCAAATCTTGCCAGATGCGCTTGGCGCAAATCCAACAGAGCGTTTGGGGGAATTCGCCCTTGCTCTGTAACAACTCGCAGGAACAACAGATCGCGTCACTATTCTGATCGGAACAGTAGTGCCCACAACATTTGAGTTCTGCGTCTCCTTTTTGCCCAATTCTAATCTTCCTCATTACATTCTCCCTCCTTTGAGATGGGGAGTTTTGCTCCGAATCGAATTGCCTTCATTCTTGCTCCCTTATCTCAATTGTAGGTGCAATCCCTTCTGAAATCTGGTCTTCATTCCGATTGGATGTCACGTGCGCACACCGGAGTTAGTGGAAGAGACTCTGCCGGCATAAGTAGCGATAACGCGGGATTCCGATTGGATGCCGCGTGCGTACACCGGAGTTAGGGCTCCCTGTCACAATCCTCTCTGAAGTCGAGTCTTCATTCCGATTCCTTGGGGCGGGGCTGAGAGTGCGTCTACCGGCTTTGTCGCAATCCTCTCTGAAGTCGAGTCTTCATTCCGATCTGCGGGGTGCTCGCCCCTAGCGATCTCTATGCTATTGAACGGGTCGCAATCCTCTCTGAAGTCGAGTCTTCATTCCGATGCAAAATAGAAGAGGCGTGGGAAAAAGGATGGGGCGATGTCGCAATCCTCTCTGAAGTCGAGTCTTCATTCCGATTACATCGAAGTCGCCGTCTGGGGGCGCGGGGAGGACGGGTCGCAATCCTCTCTGAAGTCGAGTCTTCATTCCGATATGATCTTAGCCCTCGTCACTCTCGGCTTAACGCTGACGTCGCAATCCTCTCTGAAGTCGAGTCTTCATTCCGATTCAAAGCGAAATCAAAGAAACGCAAAAAAGGGCTAAGAAGTCGCAATCCTCTCTGAAGTCGAGTCTTCATTCCGATAAGATAGAATTCGGAAAAATCACGATATTGAAAGGAGTAGTCGCAATCCTCTCTGAAGTCGAGTCTTCATTCCGATAGGATAGCAAGATGAAGATAGAATTCGGAAAAATCACGTCGCAATCCTCTCTGAAGTCGAGTCTTCATTCCGATCCCATACCGTGGGGCGCACACGGCGTTCCATCGCTGTCGCAATCCTCTCTGAAGTCGAGTCTTCATTCCGATTTTTTGTTTATGGGACACTGACTAAGGAGGGTTAGATGTAGTCGCAATCCTCTCTGAAGTCGAGTCTTCATTCCGATCGAGCAGTGGGCGATGATCGACGCCGCGCACACGGCCGTCGCAATCCTCTCTGAAGTCGAGTCTTCATTCCGATGGAGACATCGCTTTCAAAATCGACGATTACAGTACCACCACTGTCGCAATCCTCTCTGAAGTCGAGTCTTCATTCCGATAACATGCGCGCCGCCCTGCGGCTCGCCGACGCCGTCGCGTCGCAATCCTCTCTGAAGTCGAGTCTTCATTCCGATTTCCTCATGGAGCCACTCACCCAAACCCTGGCGCGCGTCGCAATCCTCTCTGAAGTCGAGTCTTCATTCCGATGAAGATTAAGCGAATCTGGCCCGGTGAGCTTCATCTCGCGTCGCAATCCTCTCTGAAGTCGAGTCTTCATTCCGATTGGTCACGAGGAGCTGGCGAACCTCTGGGCTGAAATGGTCGCAATCCTCTCTGAAGTCGAGTCTTCATTCCGATGAAAATTGGGTGGTAATACTTTAATTAATCTTGGAGGAGTCGCAATCCTCTCTGAAGTCGAGTCTTCATTCCGATGAACTGGAAGGAGACGAAGACCCAGCGGACGCTCGGCGTCGCAATCCTCTCTGAAGTCGAGTCTTCATTCCGATATTCTTTTTGGGTTTCGTCGGGTGCGACGCACACACGAGGTCGCAATCCTCTCTGAAGTCGAGTCTTCATTCCGATGGGCATACGAGGGAATTCTGGCCGTGTTGCGGGACACGTCGCAATCCTCTCTGAAGTCGAGTCTTCATTCCGATCATTCCGGCATCGATGATGGTCATTGTTTGTTGAAGTCGCAATCCTCTCTGAAGTCGAGTCTTCATTCCGATAGGAACTATGTTGTTAATCGATATCATCAGGAAAGCCTGTCGCAATCCTCTCTGAAGTCGAGTCTTCATTCCGATAAAAATTTGAGAGAGACCTCTTCGAGATTGAATTAGTGATGTCGCAATCCTCTCTGAAGTCGAGTCTTCATTCCGATGAATTCTGGCCGTGTTGCGGGACACGGCCAGAATGCAGTCGCAATCCTCTCTGAAGTCGAGTCTTCATTCCGATAATAAGCGGTCCAGAATCTGGGCCGAAGCCATGGCCCGATCGCAATCCTCTCTGAAGTCGAGTCTTCATTCCGATAAGGGGGTTGCCCGCATCAGCACCCCCGTCCTCATCACATCGCAATCCTCTCTGAAGTCGAGTCTTCATTCCGATCCGGGCAGAGGTGGTCGTCCGATGGACGATCCATCCGGTCATCGCAATCCTCTCTGAAGTCGAGTCTTCATTCCGATGAAATTATGTCCAACAACACCATTGATCAGAAGAAATCGCAATCCTCTCTGAAGTCGAGTCTTCATTCCGATTGCTCGCCCGGGCCCCTATCCGAGTCAGTGAGCGGATTGAAATCATCGCAATCCTCTCTGAAGTCGAGTCTTCATTCCGATGTCGCCAACCTGGGGACGGACAAAATGAAGGTGAAAAGTCGCAATCCTCTCTGAAGTCGAGTCTTCATTCCGATGGAGGTCGCCGCATGGCGGCGGGGAGACGATGGAGAGTCGCAATCCTCTCTGAAGTCGAGTCTTCATTCCGATAGAACAAGCAATAACAATTGTCCGGGCCCAGGATCACCAGTCGCAATCCTCTCTGAAGTCGAGTCTTCATTCCGATGAAGAAGCTAGACGAGGTCATCGAGAAACTCGATGACGTCGCAATCCTCTCTGAAGTCGAGTCTTCATTCCGATTGCTTCCAGAGAGAGGGGACATCGCCTATGCCGTGCGTCGCAATCCTCTCTGAAGTCGAGTCTTCATTCCGATGGATATAGCCCATAAAATCCTCTCCTTTGGGTCAGAGGTCGCAATCCTCTCTGAAGTCGAGTCTTCATTCCGATAGGCATGTATGCTGTTAAATGAAGTCCTTTAGCTAAATACCCGTCGCAATCCTCTCTGAAGTCGAGTCTTCATTCCGATCGTAAACGCGAACGCGGAATGACCTGCAAAGCCCGCCGCAAGGCGGGTATTTTTGTCGCAATCCTCTCTGAAGTCGAGTCTTCATTCCGATTACGCGCAGGGATTTGCGCCCTACGCCGACACGATCCGGTCGCAATCCTCTCTGAAGTCGAGTCTTCATTCCGATCACGGTTACACCGGCTGGGATCGTCCACGTGGACGATGTCGCAATCCTCTCTGAAGTCGAGTCTTCATTCCGATGGAAGCCAAAGTGGGTTGCGGCTGTACCCCTACCCGACAACTGTCGCAATCCTCTCTGAAGTCGAGTCTTCATTCCGATGGTTAGGATGACCGCAAGGAGGCCCTTCGTCCTTTTGTCGCAATCCTCTCTGAAGTCGAGTCTTCATTCCGATACATCGTTCGGGACCAGGGGCCAGGAAGACCATTGTGGTCGCAATCCTCTCTGAAGTCGAGTCTTCATTCCGATACCTACCCGGGTTCGGGGTTGGCCACCCGAAAATCCATGTCGCAATCCTCTCTGAAGTCGAGTCTTCATTCCGATGGGTAAAGGGCGTGGTGCTGGGTTGCTGGTGTGCACCGTCGCAATCCTCTCTGAAGTCGAGTCTTCATTCCGATAGAAATAAGGGAGGCCTTCAGAGCCTCCACACTGAGAAAGCGTCGCAATCCTCTCTGAAGTCGAGTCTTCATTCCGATCAAATCTATGGCCCGCCGGAGGAGCAGATGAGACTGAGACTGTCGCAATCCTCTCTGAAGTCGAGTCTTCATTCCGATGTGTGGTCCCTATTCCTCGCCGGGATGGGGAGTAGTCGGTCGCAATCCTCTCTGAAGTCGAGTCTTCATTCCGATGTCTTGTTGATCACTCCCGCCTTACCGAGATCGACTTCTGTCGCAATCCTCTCTGAAGTCGAGTCTTCATTCCGATGGGACCATCAAGAAGTGGGTCCGGCTGGGGAGAAATCCCGTCGCAATCCTCTCTGAAGTCGAGTCTTCATTCCGATCGAGCCCCGGCCCGCGGGATACCCTAAGGGGGAATGGAGGTTTTGTCGCAATCCTCTCTGAAGTCGAGTCTTCATTCCGATAAGAATTAGGACCCGCATAACCGTGTCGCAGTCAGGGATGTCGCAATCCTCTCTGAAGTCGAGTCTTCATTCCGATGATTATCGTAAATATGAGAAACGTAAGCGATTGGACTCGTACGTCGCAATCCTCTCTGAAGTCGAGTCTTCATTCCGATACTATCATGTCGGCGAGAACCAGCTATATTTACTGCTGCGTCGCAATCCTCTCTGAAGTCGAGTCTTCATTCCGATGAATTCAAGACCCTGGCCAAGCAGCTGGGATTGGAGGTCGCAATCCTCTCTGAAGTCGAGTCTTCATTCCGATCACTGAGAACCCGGAAATCCGGGAAGCATTCAGGGCCTCGTCGCAATCCTCTCTGAAGTCGAGTCTTCATTCCGATATCATCGTCTCGGGGAATGCCCGGCACTGCCGGGAGTGTCGCAATCCTCTCTGAAGTCGAGTCTTCATTCCGATACGATATAAAGGAGGCACTGTCATGAGATGCTATAAAGTATTGTCGCAATCCTCTCTGAAGTCGAGTCTTCATTCCGATTGTTCGCGAGGGTTCTGTCGGACGCTCTGGCCTATGGGCGTCGCAATCCTCTCTGAAGTCGAGTCTTCATTCCGATAATAACACGCACAGGGCGGGCCAACGGAGGGAACGATGAAAATGTCGCAATCCTCTCTGAAGTCGAGTCTTCATTCCGATGGAATGACAAGAAAGTAGACCCTCGATTCACCCCCGTCGCAATCCTCTCTGAAGTCGAGTCTTCATTCCGATGTTTATTCACCCCGACCACTGGACGGAGTGGCGTCGTCGCAATCCTCTCTGAAGTCGAGTCTTCATTCCGATAGGTTATGCGCGTGAAGCTGGTACTGGAGCAGGCGTCGCAATCCTCTCTGAAGTCGAGTCTTCATTCCGATGGGGCGAGAACTCAAAGATACAATCGAGTACGCCGTCGCAATCCTCTCTGAAGTCGAGTCTTCATTCCGATATCACGGTTACATCGGCTGGGATTATACATATAGACGAAGTCGCAATCCTCTCTGAAGTCGAGTCTTCATTCCGATAGGTATCGTTCCCGTGTGAATATTGCGGGAACGGTTCTGTCGCAATCCTCTCTGAAGTCGAGTCTTCATTCCGATATTAGCAAATCCCCTGGCTCCAAAGAGCTAGGGGATTTTTGTCGCAATCCTCTCTGAAGTCGAGTCTTCATTCCGATAGCCCATGGCTAATGTTACCACTCTGCTCGGTTGCCAGAAAATGAAGGGAGAAGTCTCTGAAGTCGAGTCTTCATTCCGATAAAGCGTATGGCAGCCAGGAGAACATCGAAGAAGCATGAAGGGAGAAGTCTCTGAAGTCGAGTCTTCATTCCGATTGGGATTGTACATATAGACGACCAGGACGCGACAAAGGCAGGGAGAAGTCTCTGAAGTCGAGTCTTCATTCCGATAGCCCATGGCTGGGGCGTTTCCCGGTGGGCGACCAAATTGTCAAACAGCATGACGTTT
The DNA here is from genome assembly GCA_026985075.1 of Blastocatellia bacterium. GTDB lineage: Bacteria > Acidobacteriota > Blastocatellia > HR10 > J050 > J050. Next base: position 28,591 of record JALSQX010000044.1, read on the forward strand.
CCAACCCCCATGCTTCTCGTCGGTTAGCGTCACCCCCCATTTTGTCGCAAATTTCCACAAACGTCAACCTGAAATTGTGACATTTCGACAGGCCGAATGCTCAACTTCCCCGATCCCAATCAATTAGCTGAAGCCATTTTGTCGTCGCTCCAAGCCCTCTCTGGTCGCCTCGATCGATTTTCGACAATCGGCCCGCTCCCTTCACCAGGCCCTCTCTCTAATCCTCAACATATCAAGACGTTACACAATGACTGTGGAGAGCTGCGGAGGCGTTTGTCGCAAGCCCCTCGCCGAACCCCCTCCGAAACCCTCGCGGCGACAATTTTCGCCGACTCGATGCCGGGGTTCCATCTGACGATCTTGGCCGCAATCTATTGAGAATTGCGAACTTCCCGCCACAAGCCCGGCCTTGGAGGAATTGTCGCAAACCGGTGCTCCTCCCCAGCACATGATGGACAGCGGTTCGGCGACCGACGTTCCTCCTCATAGTCAGCGACCTGCCCCGTTGACGAACCATTTCAATGCACCACCCTGTGGTCGAAGCTCGCCATCGGGTGCCGATGACGTCCAAGCTCTCTGCGTGTCCAGGCTCAACGTGCTCTGATGAGTGCCTACATCGAACTTGCTACGTGGAGACGTGACGAATCTCTCTGCGTGTCCAGGCTCAACGTGCTCTGATGAGTGCCGAGGCAATAAAGGAGGAACAGCGATGACCATTCTCTCCCTGTGGGTCCAGGCTCATCGTGCTTTGATGAGCGCTCCGAAAATCGATGCTCAGAGAGAGCCAGTGCAGGTTAACAACTCCCCAGAGCCCCACCCCCAAGCCGCGTCTCCCCGGGCCTTCAGGAGACCGCGGGGAAGCTGTGCCACGTGCAACTGCTGCCAGCAGTGCTGCACCCATTACAACTCCCCGGGCCTTCAGGAGACCGCGGGGAAGCTGTGCAGGTTAACAACTCCCCGGAGCCCCACCCCCAAGCTGAATCGTAATCTCCACAGGACGACTTGCGCTACCGGCCCGAATCAGGATAGCTCACCACTGGTCGATGAACGGACGGTACTGGCCTTTCCCCATCAGGGCATCGGCCAGCGCTCGCGCCTGACGATGAATGACCTCTCGCAGTTCCACGCGGGTGCTCCGGTAGCGAACCCGCGTATTGAGTCGCTCGATCACGGCTTCGATCACCTTCTGTTTGGTCGCCGTGCTCAACTTCGTTCCCGCCATATGGAGATCTTCCTTCCGCCGGATCATGCCGATGATCGCCTTATCCACGACCGGCTGTCGGAACTCCTCGACCACATCGTAGACGAGCGTCGGCTTGCCCACCTGTTCGGCGTGCAAGAAACTGATGTGAGGATTCAGTCCGGCTACAATGATGGCCTCGTGGACTCGCCCGTAGAGGATGCCATAGCCGTAATTGAGGAGCGAGTTGACCAGATCGGTCGCCCCGCGGCGGCGGCGGCCGGTGAAGAAGACATCGCCGCTGAGCAACTGCTTGATGAACCCCCAGTAGTGCGACGCCGAGCGTCCTTCCAGAGCGAACAACCGCCCGCGCGCGCGCTCGACGTCCTCATCGGCGATGATCGCGGTCACCTCTTTGAGGAGGGCGCGCATCTGGTCGATGGCCTCATCGCACTGGGCGGCCAACACCGCATCCCGACGCCGCCGCGACTTGGCATAGTATTTGATGAGATTGACCTGATTGCGAATCTTCCCGCGCACGAAAGCCGCCGCCAGGTCCAATCCCCGGGACGAACGGGCGGCCTCCACCTGCGCCTTACTCAGCCGGAACACGGGGAAGCGCGGCCCGACCAGATGGGCGTAAGCTCGGCCATCGTAGTCGATGAAGTGAATGGGGATGCCTTCGGTGGCGCAATAGCGAATGAGGCGGGTCGAGAGACTGATGCCGTCAGAAGTGAGCGAGATGCTCTTCAATCGGAAGAAAGGAATTTCCTTGACTTTCCGGCCCCTGACCCGCACGACGACCCGGCGCTGCGTCTTACCCACCGAAGATCCCCACTGAGAGACGATCAACTCGCCTTCTCGCGCCCAGCGCTTCTCCACCTGCCGCCGCTTCTGAGCGACTACCTTTTTGACCGGAGCCGGCGAGCGGGACGCCGATGGCGCTGCCGGCGAAGCTGCCGAAGCCTCGGCCGCCGACGATGCCCGAGCCGACGCGCGACGGTGACGGAAGCGCTCCATCACGCGCTCGATCAGCTTCTCCTGCTCGCCGAGATCATCGGTGGTGAGCCACTCGATACGCTCCAGCGCCGGGCGCGCCTCTTCGAGGCGGGAGAGTTGCCCGGCCTCGCACTGGCGCTGCAGTAACGCCGCCAACTGATCGATGAGCACCGTCTCCAGAAAGGCGAATTGATCGCTCACCACGCCCATCCCGTAGTACCGACGCCAGCCACTCAACGTCTCGTTGAGCTCATTGATCACCCGATGCAATGCCATCCGGTCGAGTTCGCGGAGTCGCTGGCGCAGGTGTCGTTGCATCTGCTGAAGCTTCTCCGGAGCGATGGACTTCCGTTCGCCCTTGAACAGGAAGCCGAGAAAGACGAATCCGGCATTCACGTGAGCGATGGGACGGGCTTCGGGATTGAGCCGAAGGCGCAGTTTCTGGAGCACGGTGGTGGCCATCTGCAGAGCCGCGGTCGCCGTCTGGCGGTCACGGCTCAACACCAGGCAATCATCTCCGTAGCGCACCAGATGATATCCGGCGCCGGTCATCTGCTCGTCGAAGGGATGGAGGTAGATGTTAGAGAGAAGCGGTGAGATGATCGCCCCTTGCGGCACGCCCGCTTCCACGTCCACCCATCGGCCGCGGTCAATGACGCCCATTCTGAGCCACATTTCGATCAATCGCAGCACCTCCGGCTCCCAAATGCGGGCGCGCACCCGCTTCATGAGCAACGCGTGATCGATGGAATCGAAGAAGTCGTCGATATCGCAGACGGTGGCCCACTCACAGCCGTTTCGCAAGTAATGCTCGACACGACCGATGGCTTTGCGAGGTCCCTTGTTGGGACGATAGGCGTAGCTGCAGTCGAGAAACAGAGGATTGAACAACGGCTCGATGGTGCTCCGGACCGCTTCCTGAACGATCTTGTCCCGAAGCCCGGCCAGCGCGATGGTGCGCGTCTGGCCCGGCTTCCCCGGCTTGGGAATGTGGATGCGCCGAGCCGGTTCGGGCACATAGCGCCCCTCGCGCAGTGCCGCGCTCAGCTCCTGCAGATGCCGATTCAACTGGCGCTGGAAAGCGTCAATGGTGTGATCGTCGATATCGGCGCGCAGGCGCTTGCGGCGAATGCGGCGAAAGGCCTGGTAGAGCGTCCTGGGATCGGAGAGCCGTTGGAAGAGTTTACCGCGCATGAGCCTCAGGGGATACCTGGACCGGGATCGCCAGAGCCCCGGCCAGTACCGTGAAGAGGATGGGGTCAACGGATCGCCGGCATCACCCGCCGGCTGGCCGTGGGCCTTCTCCCGATGAGCGATTCTCCGGGCGAGGGGCCGCGTCGATCTCCGTCGATCGCCACGATGAACTCGCCTCGTCTACCGGGCAGTGACGCCCTGAACCTCGCAACGCTGGAGGCAGCCGCGACAGAGATAGTAGTAGCGGATGCTATCCTCTCGCGGATTGATCAATTCGGCGAGCACCGCCTGCAGGCGGGCGATTTCGTCCGACGTCAGCTCGCACTCGAATACGCTGTATTGCACCCAGGTGCCGTAATCTTTCAGCGCCTCGAACACTCTGGTACGGCGCCGGTCATCGCTGATATCGTAACTGATGACGATGAACATGGCGGCCGAGAGGAGCCAAACGCGCATTAGAATGAAAACGGCCATTCGACCGGGGGAGTACGGCCCCTTTCACAATGAACGCCGTTCAGAAGATCGCCCGGATTCGGGGAAAGGTGGCTTTCTCTCGCAGTCGGCGTTTCTTCAACTCGGGAACGAACGCTTCGGCCAGGGTCACCACCTCCCGGCGCAGTTCCTCGAACTTCTTTCGCGTCACCGGGGTCGTCCCGTGAGCGTTGATGGAATCATTCCGCGCTTTGAGCAGGTGGCGCAGCCGCTTATTATCCAGATAGAGTCGCGCCCGCTCGTCGTTGAGCGCTTCGATCAGTCGATAGCTCCGGTCCAACCCGATGCTGATGACGCGCTGGGCTCGTCCGACTTCGGGAAACAAGTGGTAGACCTCGCGAGGGAGTTCGCTCTTGCGCAGGTTAGAGGTATCCAGACCGTAAGGAGCCAGAGCCAGTTGCGCGACGAACTCGGTCGCTCGATAGAGGCGAGCGACGGCATCATCGTATCGACCTTCTTCGGCGCGCCGATCGGCGTTGGCGAACAAATCGGCCAGCAGTTCGGGGGAGAATTTCAATCCCAGGAGTTTGGGCGCGCTCAGGTTCACTTTTCGTTTGCGCGCCGCTTCCAGGAGCTGGAGTTTCCGCTGAATCCGACCGAGCAATTCCTTATTCGGTCTGAGATCAAGGCTGAGGGCCCGCAGATACGGTTTCGGGAGGGCGCTCAGGTGGGCGTGGGCCTGGAGATGATCGAAGCGATCCCAGGCCTGGTAAGCGGCGAACAGATCTCGCCAGAAAGCGAACTCCCGCTGAATATCGGGCCGCATGCAGGAGGAGATGACCTGCTCGATGAGCGACAGGCCGCGATCGAACAGATACTGATTGAAGAGCAACTTGAGCTGGCGGCGATGCTCATCGATGAGCAACTGCATCGGATAGACGCTGACCACGCGTTCAGTGCCCGTCAGCACGCGACCGGTGTGCGGATCGCGCGTGCCGGTGACGTAGACCAGGCGCTCCACACCGAGCGCAGTGGCCGCGATACTCAGTCCGGCGGTCATCGCTTTGGTGCCGCTGGTGAAATCGACATCGATGTCCGTCAACGCCACGCCCTGATCGATGAGCGCGAGAATAGCGGCTTTGGCGTCTTCAGCGCACTGCTCGACATCGTCCGGATCTTGAACGAGATGCACTGGCTGGAATCGGCCGGCGAACCCGGGGACCAAGGACGTCAGCCGATCGAGCGTTCGCTGGCTCTCTTCACTGGCCAGAAAGACGATCCGATCCGGATTGAGCGTTTGAATGGATTGAGCCAATCCATGCTCTACTCCCCGACCCGTACCCAATGTCATCACCAGATATTTGGTCATCATACCCTCCTCATCATCGACGAGAGATGAAACGGCGACGAGGACCCCACCGCGGGGAGAGCGAGCCGGCGTTCACCGGCGGGAGCGAACAAAACGCCTCAAAAACTCCGTCATTTCCCGAACTGCTGGAGCGAGCCGGCATTCACCGGTGGGAGCGACTCGGCGGGTTTGGAGCGAGATCACACTTCCTCCAGCTTGAAGACTTCCTCGTAGGTTCCCATCTCCCGAAAGTAATTGTAGACGCTGGCGCGAACGAATCTTCCCAGGGCTACACCCACGCAGAAGGCGATGGGCAATGGCGTGGAGAGGAAGAGATGGAGTCGCTCGACGCCTTCTCGTCCCATCATCTCCAGTAACGGCGTGGCCACTTCGCGCGCCAGGCGAATCCAATCGGCGCTGAGAGGGACCGTTCCCGGGGACCGGGATTCAATCGTCACCACCGGGCGCTGATCGGCCCGCGCCCGCTGGCGGACGTCGCCGATGGGATTATGCCCGGTCAGGTGAATGGCCACATAGACTTGAGAGCGGTCGTCCAGATCGAGGCGTTCCATCCCCGTGACGCGCACGAGCTGGTACTGATCCACCCGGCTCTTCAGAATGTGCGGCCCCTCGGGGATGGTCACGGAACTGAAATCAACCACCGGATGATAGGGCATGGTTCCCGTCCCTGGCATGAAATGGTAGTAGACGAAATCGGTCCGACTCCCGATGACCGCTCCCAGCGCCATAGCCAAGGCGGCCGGGCCGTTCATGAACAGATGATAGACTTTTCGCCCGGGTATCCGTTCGGCCAACCGCCAGAAGCGCCGGTCGATCTTGGCGATGGTCTCCCGCCAGACGGCCGGATTGGAAGGCAGGGGCGACTCCCGGCGAAAGATCCAATCCTCACGAAGCAGGCCGAACGTCTCCTCTAACAAGGACACCTCCAGCCGATACCCGGTCAGGGCTTCCTCGACCTGACTCAACGTATCTCGATATTGCTCATCCGATTTCCCGACCACGACGAGAAAGGGCACCTTCTTTTCCCGTTGGAGCTTCAGCTTTCGGTAAATATAGGAGACGGCGAGTCCTCCCATGGCCACGATGGTGATGATGCGAAGAATAGACAGATGGCCTTCGGCCACAGCATCGGCGACGAATCCGAGTCCGGCGATGACGATGAACCAGAAATCCTGATCGACGACGATGAGCTTGATCGTCCCTCTCATCGTTCTGCCGGTGGGCGCCGTCTATTCGACGAGCGGAAGGTTCTCGTCCCGGCGCCCGAGGAACCCCGGTGAGGTCGGTCGCACCATCTGAAGTTCTGTGATGGCGACGGGTAATACTTCCCGATGAGGGGCCTGGGGAGACACAACGACGATGATCGCATTCCCGGACGTTCGATCCGAAAGCGTGCGGCGAACCTCCTCTCACGCACCGGGGTGAACACGTCTGGCGAGGACGCGCCACATCTCCGGCAAACGTGATTCCCGCCCGGCATTGATGAGGCAAGCTGCCGCCGATTGGCCGTCGGCGAGCGATGCTCCGGTTTCGTTTTCAGCGACACCCGCGCCTCCACTCCGAGCATGGCCCACGGCGTCAGCGAATGCTCGTCTCGCCCCGAAGAATGCGCCACGCCACATAACTGCCAATCGTGCGTTGCGAGGGTTTCGCGGACCTCCTACCGGTATGGGATGTCGTCGAACATCGGCTCTCTCGATGGAATATCACATTCGTCTAAGAGGTCGGCCACTCTTACTGGACAGCACCTGGACACGCCCTTTTGAGCGTCGAACCGAGTCCTACGCCACCGATCAATCGGATGTCTCTCAAACGCTCACTGTCTACATCTCCCCAGGATGAACCAGAGCACCCACTCAGTCACGATCAGCCTCTCAGCGCGCACCGGAAAAACTCCTCCCTCACATGCGCTTCTCGGGTAACTTCGCTAGTAGCTTACTCACACTGGGAGGTCATGTCAAGCTATTTTTTGGTTCGGTGCGCCGCTCACCAGCACGAGAAAGAGACCGGTGTGGCATCACCACTTCAGGGAACCACACCTCATCGTCGCGCCATGCCGAGTGTGCCAGGAGCGCGAGTCATTGCCCGGGAACACACGTCCTTGATAGATCACTCCTCTGACGCCCGCGCCAGCACGATGAGAGGGCTTGGCGGGGCTGCTGGAGGAGGTCCAGCAATTTCTCTGACGCCGATGCCTCTCTCAGCACGATGACGAGGGAGGGATGGCCGACCGAGGGTTGCCCTTCCATCCCCGGCAACCGAGTCGAACAGATACCGGTGTGTCTTCATCAACCCGGCGAAAGAGGAAGTCCGGGGGTGGGAGGTTGGAGGGGTTGAAGGGTACGATCATTGTATTATACGCGACCAGTTGGACTCGGGTTTCAAAGACCCCCTGCCAGGAATTCGCGGCGGAGCCGGGCGAGCCGCTGCCCAAGCGGCGCAGTTGGACTCGGGTTTCAAAGACTCCCTGCCTGGAACCTTGGAGAGCTGCAACAAGGCGAAAAGGGACTCATTGGAGGATTGAACGCAACCCCGGAGTCGAGCTCCGGGGCCTGAGCGGAGACGTCCCACCACTCCCGGGAGGCCCCGCCGCTTGACGGCGGGGAAACCTCACTCGCCGGCTAGCCACGCGAGGCCCGCCCCACACCCCCAAAGACACCCCGCCGCTGGTCAGCAGGGAGACATCACGTTTGCTCCTGTGAGCCCGAATGGGGGAACCCGGCTTGCGTCATGGCAAGTCAGGCCGGCGGGGAGAGATCGCGTTTTGTCCCGTGAGCCAGCGAGCATAACCAGCTCCGGAGCTTGCACGCCGAGGCAGGATGAACTGACCGCTTATGCTATCCGCTTTCGAGGGAGCTGCTCATGGCGCATGGGCGTTCTGGTGAAGGAATGAAACCGGCGTCACCGATTCACAGAGGAGGTCCCTATCTGTGCTCATCCGTGAAGCCTGTGGCTATTCAGGAGAAGGTAGCGCAAGATGCCATCTTGCGCCACATCTTCGAAGGAAAGGGATGAAGACGAACTATTGGACGCTGTTGTCACACCGAATGGGTGTCAAGGGCCTCTTCGCTGGAGTACTGAACCAGCGAGAGAAGATCGTTATCGTCACACCGAATGTTGGTATTGCCCACGCAACCGAAGGCTCTTCATCCGAACCAGTGAGAGAAGATCGCTGTCGTCACACCGAATGTGATGTCGGGAGAATTGCCTCACGGCGAAAGGTTCACGACGAGAGCGCACAAGAGAAGCCGGCGTTCCGGGTCCGTCGTCTATCGTCTCGCCCCATTCCCGCCGGGGAGATAGGCCGTCGTCTATCGTCTTTTTCCCGAAGGCGTCGGCCACGGTGGAGAACCATACGGGGAGGCTGAAAATGGTCTCGTCGGGGGAGGGGATGTAACCCGTCAGCCCGCGCCGCCTCGCTGCCCCAGGGAGCGGCTATGACGGGTTCATCTCATATTCCGGATAGGTGCGTTCGATGATCTCGCCGGGTCGAGGTGGTTCCAGGAGCAATGCCAGCGCGTCTCGAAGCACTCGTTTCTGCAGCTCGCGCTGGAAGGGCCGCCCCAGGGAATGACCGATTTTGAACCCTTTGGGATAGAGGGCTCGCGGAGGGCGCATCTGGCGGGAGGCCTCCGGGCTCACCGTGATGAGCACGGTGGGAATTCCCCGCATCTCGATGGCTCGTTGAACCGCGACGACCGTGCGGTGACACACCTGCGGTCAGCCGCCGGTGAGCACGACGACGTCGGCCCGCGATCGGCGATCGATCTCTTCGGCGATACGTGGTGCCGTCTCCTCGTACATCTGTTTGAGGCGCATGGAATAGCCCATGAACCCGATGTGCTCGCGGGCCAGCCCGCCGACCACGCCTTCCTGAACCAGCTCTCGCAGAGGATCGATAGGGAAGACGACGTTGATATCCCGGTCGGCATCCGAATGATCGTAGTGGTGATGCGTGACCATCAATTCTGATGCCGACACGTCCGGCTCGATGATGCGAAAGGTGAGATCGCCGAGATCATCGGCGATATTGAACGGCTCTTGATCCTTGCGGTGTACGCCTGCCGAGGTGACCAGCGCCACGGTCGCCCGCGAGAGATCGCCTTCGAACGGCGTGAACGGAACGCATTTTCTGGAGATGAGCGGCATGAACTTTCTCCCCGAGATCGGTGCGCCTCGTCAGGGAGATCGGGAGGGGCAGCTCGCGCCGCGCTCCCGAACTCCTCGAATCGAACCCCGACTAACTCAGTTTCCGCAGCACGTCGAAGATGACTTCATTGTCGGGCTGCTGATCGATGGCGTGAATATCCTTGTACACGATCTTGCCCTGTTTATCGATGACGAACAGAGCGCGTTCGGAATAGCCTTCGGGGCGATAGACGCCGTACCGTCGCGCCACCTCGCCCTTGGGCTCGAAGTCCGACAACAGATCGTAAGAGATTCCACCCAGACTCTTGGCCCAGGCGGCGTTGCAGGGAACGGAATCGACGGAAATACCCAGGACCTGGGTATCATACTCCTCGAATCGGCTGAGATCAGCCTCATACGAGGGCATCTGCGCCGTTCAGACCGGCGTCCAGGCCAGGGGATAAAAGGCGATGAAGACGTTCTTCTTCCCGCGAAAATCGGATAACTTCACTTTTTTTCCACCACCGTGATGGCTCGGCAGTTCGAAATCCGGAGCCAGATCACCGACTTCGACTCCCATCTGTCTTATCCTCCTTTTGCAAGAATGTGAAACTTCAATTATGTGAATCCAGGTTGGACTGCGATTTGATTCTAAACCTTATCGATCGGACGATGGTTTGTCAAGCCGGGGGCGGCGACCCGGATATGGCCATCGCAGGAGTTCCCCCGGCCCGCGGCCACCTGGAAGCGATGGACATGAACCCACTCGCTGGTGAGAGGAGCGCAACCGGCCAGCTCGCACCACTCGTTCACGAGCTGGACCCCATCGGCTTCACCCGGCTCTGGGAATATGTTAGGATAGTGATGAGTTGACGTCGGAGCGCGCGCCGAGACGGAAGGGGATGCATAAACGCCGTAGGAAAAAATCCATCAACCGCCCGCATGTGAGCGCCTATGCGATCAGTCATCCGGGGCGTCGCGAGCGCAACGAAGATCAATGGCTCATTCTCGATCTGAGCACTGGCGCGCGGGGTCTGGTCAAAGAGGCGCTGGAACACGATGTCGGTCCGCATGGCACATTGCTGGCCGTCGCCGATGGGCTGGGCGGCGCGCCCGCCGGGGAGTTCGCCAGCGCTCTGGCCGTGGAGTCGCTCTTCCGCGATCTGCGCGGGAGAGTGGCGGCCCACACGGCTCTGCACCTCTACTATCAGGCGATCAAACGCGCCAACCGGTGGATCTGGGAGGTCGCTCAAACCGATGACATGCTCCACGGCATGGGGGCGACGCTGACCACGGCGCTCATCTATCACAACTGGGCGTACATCGCCCAGATTGGCGATTCGCGCGCCTATCTGGTGCGAGAGGGAACGTGCCATCAAATCACCGAGGATCAATCCCTGCTCCACTCGATGATCACCATGGGCGAGCTGACGCCCCAGGAGGCGCGATTCGCTCCCGGGCGTCACGTTGTCCTGCAGGCCCTGGGCACGCAACCGGACGTTCAGATCGCCATCACCGAAATCGAGCTCCAGAACGAGGATGTTCTCGTGCTGTGCACCGATGGCCTGTTTCATCAGGTCCCCGCCGATGAGATTGGCCAGGTGGTCACGGCATGCGAGACGCCCGAGACGGCCTGCCGGGAACTCATCCGGCGCGCCATCGACCGCGGCGGGCACGACAACATCACCGTCGTCATGGCCCGCCTCACGGGCATCGCCCATCGCATCCCCACGTTCGAGTCACCCACCACTTTGCGTCGCCTGACGGTCTTCGATCCCGGCGAAATCTTCCAGCGGAATCCGGAGCTCCATCAACTGGCGCTCGCTCACGTGCGCGCGCGACTGAAGCGCATCTACATGATCAGTGGACTGGTTGTTCTGTTGACCCTCCTGCTCGCCCTGCTCGTCATACTATGAGGCCATCGACACCATGGAGAGAGGTTGTCGAACGCCATGAGCACGCGGAGCCTTCACACGTTGACCGAAGCCGATATCGAGCGATATGTAGACCGGGAGCTCGTTTTGGATCGTGGGCGCGACTATTATCGGGCTCGACGCGTCATCCGCCTGGACGTGCACCACGATGAGCGACTCTCCGCCCGCGTCAGCGGCACCGCCCGCCACCCTTATGAAGTCGCCATCTGGATCGAACGTGGAAACCTCCACGCCACCTGTACCTGCCCCTACGACCAGGGAGTGTGTAAACACGTGGCGGCTACGCTCCTGGAATGGGTCCATCGGCGCTCGCCAGGTGCTCCCCCGGTCGGGAGCGACATCGCCGAATGGCGCACTCGATTAGAGGCTATTCCGCCTTCGGTGTTGATCGAGCATCTCATCTATGAGGCGGAGAACGATCTGCTGATCGAACGTTACCTCAGACGCTGGGTGCGAGAACTCACGCCAGAGCATCTCCCCAAGCTCGTCGCCCGTCTGTTTCGCGAGTTGCGCACCACCTCTCGGACGAGTGTGGAACGACTGTGCGACCGACTCATCCACCTTCTGGATTGGGCCGATGCGTTCCCGGAGGATCGGGCGGTCCCCGTCGCCGCCGAGGTGTTGAAGCGCGCGCAGGTCGCTTTCGATCTCCTGCCCCATCCGGCCCGAGACGAGATGGTGAAACGAGCCCTCGTCCTCATTCATCAGCGAGCGTCGCGCATAGAAGGAGGCTGCCTCGCCAGGCGAAAACTCATCCATGAACTTCTCAAATTGATCGGACATCAGACGCCAGCCTGGCGAGCGCTGTTGATGGAGACGTTGACCAGATTGGCCGAAGGATGCGGTGGGATCTCGTTCCTCATCGACGCTGTGCGTCAGCGAGCCCTCGGTGAAGACCTCGGATTGATGCGTTTTCTGGCCGAATTGTACAAACGCGAAGGGCGCTGGGACGAGTATGAACGAACGCGAGCTCGATGCCTGGTGGACGAAGACGACTATCTGGAACTCTTCGCCTATTATGTCGAGGAGAATCGGCCCGAGGAGGCGATGATTCTCGGCGAGCGCGGGATGAACGCCTTAGGGGAGCGAGCGCCCCGTCTGGCCGAACGTCTGACGGCGCTCTACCTGGAATGGGGCGAGCGGGATGCGGCTCGCCAGCATCTCTTGCGATGCTTTCAATACTGGCCGTCGGAGCCACTCCTGCGGCAACTCGATGCGCTCTCGGGGCGTCATCGAGAGTGGAAGAGGAAACGAAACGAACTGCTGAAAAGACTGAAGGCGATGCCGCAATGAGGATGCCCCGATCGAAGCCGGTCCCTCTCGCTGATCCCCCTCAATGGTCCATCTCCTCGGCGATCACCTCGGTCGTATGCAAGATGTTGTTCACCTCATCCAGGATGGCGATGGTGACCCTCGGTGGCTGCTCATCGGCTCGAACCTCGATCAACCCGTAATTGAACGCTTCATTGGAACTGAACTCCGTCTCGGGATGCCCGGCCGCCGGCTGTCGCTTGGAGAGCAGTTGGCCGATGGGGCCGACGATGATCTCTTTGAAACCTTCCGGGTGATTGATGACCGCCGCATAATGCACGTCGGCGGCCAGGAAGATCACATTGCGAATGTCATTCTGCTGGATGAAGTCGAACAGCTCCTGCCGCTCGGTCGTGTACCCTTCCCAACTGTCTCGGCCGTGGAATCGTAAGGGGACCGAGGTGGCGATGAATTTGAAGGTGGCCGTCGATTGCCGCAACGCCGCTTTGAGCCAGGCCTTCTGCTCGGCGCCGAGCATCGTCTTCTGGCTGGTATCCGGCTCCCGGCTGGGATCACGATATTGACGGGTATCGAGGATGAACAGTTCGGCCGCCTGACCCCAACGGAACGATCGATAGAGCCGCCTGGGGTCTTCGGCGTTTCGTCGAATCGGCCAGTATTCCAGGAACGCCTGCCGCCCGATGGGAATCCGCGGATGCGTGCGGTCGAAGTTGTTCTCCACTTCATGATCGTCCCAGATGGCATAGACCGACGTGAGATTCAAGAGCCACTGCAATGACGCATCGCGGCGATTGACCTTATACGCCCGTCGATACTGGTTCAGCGTGCGCGCCGGTGGCAGACTCAGGTCGGCATAGATGGTGTCGCCGAGATAGAGGAAAAAGTCCGGTTCCATCTCGCCCATGGCTGCGAAGACCCGGAAGGGTTGAAATCGGGCCCAGGAATCGCCACTCACCACGAAGGTGAACGAGGCCGGATCGTCCGGCGCCGGAGCGGTCACGAACGTCCCGGGCGATCCTCTCAGCGCCTCGGAGATGGCCAGGGGATCTCGAGTGCAGATTCGATAATAGTATCGTCGATGAGGCTCCAGATCGGTGAGCGCGATGTTGACGGTGAAATCGGTGGCCAGTTCGGCCATCACCGGGCTGGTCGTTCGCGAATCGGTGAAGCTGGGATCGAGAGCCACCTCGACGCTCACCAATGCCTCGCGATTGACCCGCGTCCAGATGATGGCGCTGGTGTCCGTCACATCGCCGCTCGCCTGACCATGTGTTCGGAAGGGAGGCGATGAGTGCCCCGCCGTGCTCACGACGAGAGCACCGAGAACGATGAGCCCGACAAGGAAGTGCCAGCCGCTGACTCTGGCTCGCCCGGAGTGTGGCTGGAGACGATGGTTTCGATCTCTCATATGGTTCCTCCCGCGAGATACTGTAACGCAAGCCGTTCGTTTTCGCCACGTCTTCACCGAGCAGGGGAAAAGACAGGAGCCACTCTCCCGGCGCGCCCGGGCTACACTGAATCGTCTTCTCGACTCAGAGTCATCGCTAGCGACTCCCGGCGCGCCCGGGCTACACCCAACGGGAGGGAGAGAGCGCCCACGTTACACCTGTTCTCGAGACGCCGTTGGCCCTTCGCTGTGAGAATTCGCATCTCCCTCGCGTGAGCCTCTACGCCGACCAATCGCAGGTCATCATCGATCAGGCCCTGGGGCTGGACGCCGGGGGAGGATGCCGCTCGCCGGCGCAGTGGGGAAAAAAGCGGTGACAAGGGACAGGTCCTGGGGCTGGATGCCCGGCTCCCTGACGTCGGCTGGCTACTTCCCCGCCATGCTCCATCTCCCCAAAGACTCCGGAGCGGAATTGACACAGAGATAGAAGTCCCGCCGCTCGGTCAGCGGAGAGGAATCAGTTGAGACTCCCATAGCCAAGAGCGCAACCATCCCCGGAGGTCGGCCTTTCACTGTGCCCATCGGTGGGCCATTCCTCACTCACGCTCTCGGGGCAGACAGGCTGCCGTCGCCACGCGCGCCTGCATCACCCGGATGACCCGGGGATGGAACGCCAACCGCTTCCCCCCCAACGGCACCAGATGGCAATAACTCATGATCGTCCCCACCTGCCGCTGAATGCGCCCCAAATAACATCCCGGCTCCCCACTGTAACACCGATCAATCGGCGGATCATAACAATGCGTGTGCACGCTGCCCAACCCATGCCCCACCTCATGGGCCACCACATCCACGTCCCCCACATACCCCCGCACCGGAAACCGCCCCTCCCCATCCAAGTTGCTCACCGCATAGCCCCGCTCCTCATCACACACCCCATCCAGAAAGGCCACCCCACCGCCGCCCCGCCGCCCGTCCAACAACTGGGCCAACGCCCAGCCCGACTCCCCCTCGGCCCGCACAACGGCCCGATAGCTCCTCAACTGCTGGACGATGTCCTCCCCGACGAAAGGATCATGATCGGTCCACACCACCACTCGCTCCATCTCCACGCGCACGCCCACATCCTGCCAGTAGATGGCCGCCACCGCCCCCCACACCGCCGTCACATACTCCACGGCCCGCTCCATCTGCGCCCCCAACGGACCGCGATAGAGCCGCGCGCTGACATCCACCCGCACCGGCACCACCGCCACCTCCGAGGCCGCCACCGCCTGCTCGCCCCCCTCGACCGGCGCCCCCTCATCACCCTCATTCTCCGCCACCGCCTCCGCCCAGCAGTACCTCTCTCCTCCAGACCAGACCAGCGCTCCCATCGCCTGCCACCCGACCTCCTCCATCCCATCGGCCTGCCCCGCTGAGACGGAAACTTCCACTCCATCCTCAGAGCGCCTCACCGCCCACACGCGGTGATCGCTCTGAACCAGAATCACATCGCCGCCGCCCACCGCAGGCCCAACCGACACCCGAACCGAAGGCCGCGGCAGCGGCAGAGGCCCCGCCTCTGTCACGGCCACCACTCGGGCCTCAGGGGCGAACAGCGGTAGAGCCTCCAGGGCCCCCTGCGATGGGGCTTCCGACGGCCCCCACCGTGCCGTCGACCAGGAACTCGCCGCCGCCAGAAGGATCACCACCACGCCGGTGGCTGCGAATATCAAGAACCGGTGGCCATCAGCTCGTTGATCGTTCATCCCATCCACCTCCTCTCTCTCGGGCCAGAGCGCCCCGCCAGGCACCCCTCGTCTGAGGCCCCCTCAACACGTCATGCTCCCCGAATCGCTCCCCCCGAGTCGATTGCTTCCAGATGGTGGGGAGGCCAGAGAAGTTCGCTCGGGCTTCATGGCCAGACCCTGCGCCGGTTCATCTCTCCATCTCCACCTCCCCACCTCGACCACTCTTCCTCCACTCTTCATAGCGTAAACTCGCCGCCCATTGTGTCACTCGAATGCGATCATTCAAAAAATTCGCCCCTCACCGTGCCACTCGGTGAGCCATGAACGACCCACGGAACCCCCGGTCCCCCGTCTGACAAAGCCGCGTGCCCCTCCCGCTTCTTGCCGTGCGAATCGGCGAGCCATTAATAGCCCACGGATGAACACCGAAACGGCGGGATCGGCACCGATCAAGTCCAGGAAAAATCTGTGTCCATCCCGCCTCTCGCCGTGTCAATCTGTGGGCCATTGCAGAAATCGCACACAGATCAACACAGAAACGGCGGAAGCTGCACGGATAAACCAAACGAGGAAATCTGTGCCCATCCTGCCTCTGGCTGCGTGAATCGGTGGGCCATTCCCCACCTTTCGCCGGGCGAATCTGCGGGCCATTTTCTCGCTTCTCGCTGTGCCCATCGGTGGGGCATTCCCTCAGGGACAGGGCCCGTTGTCATCCACATTCTGATCCACAATGCTGCCCAATCCTCGCCCTCGCGCCGTCGTCAACCGCGCCGTCCCCGTTCGCCGCACCAGCGACACTCCACCCTGCAAAA
>JALSQX010000045.1 GCA_026985075.1 Blastocatellia bacterium
CATGCCGCGCTCCAGTTTCCCGGCCAGATCGTCCCCGATACTTCGAGGGGTACCCTTCTTGGTACGCATCTGGCGCCGTACCTGGCTGATGTAGGAGCTGTTGGTGCCGGCGCATTCGGCCAGTTTCGCCGCCGAACCGGCCTCGGCGATCAGTAATTCGAGGTTTTTCAGGCGGATCTGTTCAGGTGCACGCATCATGAGGGAAGTATAACACTAGATTTAGCACAATGATAAATATTTTGTGTGCAAATTAGCTTGTTGAGAAAGAAGCACGCTGCTAATGTACTTCCGCATAGAGCTAAAGACATTCTTGCAAAGGGCCACCAAGCGGGAGCGTGCCGACCTGGCCACAGTCTGTAACGACTCGGTGGGGTATCTCTACCAGATCGCCGGCCGGCACCGACGTGCCAGCCCGCAGATGGCGACGCGCATCGAGCGAAAGAGCCGTCAGGTTGCGGCAAGGTCCGATGGTCGGCTGGAACTGGTGCCCCGGGAGAGCCTGGTTCGCCACCCGGAGATCTTCACCGGCATCTTCGATGAGGAGTAGATGATGGCCGAATCATCCTCCTCATCGCCAACGACGATTCAGGGCACAGGGCCTGCCGCATCGACTGCAGGCGGCTAGCCGGAGATCGTCGATCTCGCGCGCATTCACCCCTACGACCGCAACCCTCGACAGGGCCGCAATCCGGAATACGACCGGATCAAGGACTCGATTCGGAGTGCCGGTCTGGATCAGCCGCTGGTGATCACCCAACGGCCGGGAAGCAGGGACTACATCGTCCATGCCGGAGGCAATACTCGTCTGACCGTTCTGAAAGAGTTGTTCGATGAAACGGGTGATGCACGGTTCGGCCAGGTGCCGTGCCTGATCAGGCCCTGGAACCAGGAGTCGGATGTTCTGTTGGCGCATCTGCGGGAGAACGACCTGAGAGGTGGTCTGACGTTCATCGACAAGGCGCGCGCTGTCCTCGATGCCCGGGAGCTGCTCACCGAAGAATTGGGTCTCGAGGAGATATCGCAAAGGCGATTGGCCGAAGAACTTCGGCGCAGGGGTTATCGCATCACCCATGCCCGGATCTCGCAGATGGAATATGCAGTCCAACGGCTGCTGCCGGTGATCCCGCTGGCACTCGAGCAGGGCTTGGGACGTCCCCAGGTCGAACAGATCCGAAGGCTGGAGCGCGCCACAGGCGTGATCTGGCGCGATCGTTGTTCCTCCAGCGAGATCGACTTCGACGAAGTCTTTCTGACCCTCTGTCGGCGATACGACAGCCCGGACTGGGATACCGAGATATTGCGGGGCGCCCTGGAGGTCGAGATCGCCGATGTGCTCGATGTGAGCATCCATACAGTACGGATGATACTCGATGCCGAACTGGAGGGTCGCAGGTTGTCGATCCCAGAAAATGACGAGACGACCGAAGACGAATCGTCAGTCACGGGCGAAGACGATGATGCGGTTACAGAATCTTCGCTGGTGCCAGAGGCGCCCGATACTGGGGACGCTCTTGCCACCCCGGAGGTGAATGAGACGCCGGTGGAATCGGCTTCCGACGATGAGGGCTCGAAACCAGATGCCTCTCTCAGCTCGGAACAAGACCACGGGGCCGTGCCCGAACCGGATCAACCGGTGAGTCTGTCTGTCCCGTCTCCCGGTGATTCTGTACCGACCGACCTGAAGTCGTTACGCGGCCGGGCCTGGACCTTGGCGGCTCGCCTGGCCCAGCGTAATGGCATGGGGGAACTCGTCGAGCCCGTACCCGGCAAGGGGCTGGGTTTCGTATTGCGGGATGTGCCCGATCCAACCCTGGCGGATCAGCTCGACGAGGAGAGTCTGAGTCAGCTCACCATGCTGTGGTGGCAGCTTGCGGCCTGCTCGGAAATGACCTTCGCGCCGCTGGAATCGATCCTGCCGCTACTGCCGGAAGACTCCATCCTTCGCCGGGCCCTCGAGACCGAGGACGCGGAACTGTTGTTCAGCAGTATCTGGACGCTCGACCCGGGGCATACCGGATATCGGCTCTGGCGGCCCCTCCACGACCGGGACTGGAGCGATCTTCTGGGCCTGATGGATACCTATCGCCGAATCCGCCGGGTCGCCGCGGATACGGGTGTGCCGATCTGGGAGTAGCGCGATGGAGAGTACCAAGGAATCGGATCTGGTCACCGCCGTACTGATGTACGCCATGCGTTGCCTGGCCGAGGGCGACCATGCGGCACTGCA
>JALSQX010000046.1 GCA_026985075.1 Blastocatellia bacterium
TGGTAGGCGTCGGGGTATTGAGGCGTCTCCTCTCCGAGGTCGAGAGGCCCGCCATTTGGAGAGTGTCGGATGGACCTATCGATCCATGCGCCAACCATTTGTCAATCGCATCCAGCGCGCACCGCGATGGATGCGAAGGTTGGCCTCATGGAGCGCACCCTGGGCGCGGTGGCTTCGGGACCGCGCTCTCCTGCTGAACGCCCACGTGAGGTGGGCTCATCGTCAAGGGATGCTTCTCGTCGCTGGATATCATCCTCCCGGGGAGAAATATTTCCAGAGGCCGCTTGTCGCCCAGGGTCAGTCCCTATCCTCGATCGCCAACGGAACATCGAATCGGCGAGGGTTCTGCCGAGAGTATCAGGTTCATGGGGGTGGATGACCATCCGAATGGAGCCAGGGCATCGCTCACCAGCGCACGGGCACCCACGAAGGACGGACATGGAAAAGGCCAAAACGTGCCTTTTACGGCGTACGATGACGGCAGGGAGTCACTGTTCTGCGGAACGAGCGACTCCTCCATGCGCTTTCAGGGCAGTGGCTTTTCAGTCTTTCGGGCGGACTCCTGCGGCCGGTTCTCGCCGGACGTAGGCTCCCCTGGAATCCGATGGCGATGCCGCACATACTGCCGGTAGTCGCCCGAAGGGATCAGCACAACGCCAGGGTCGTTTATTAGTCGATCGGGGTAGGCATGGAGATAGACCCAAGCCCTCACTTGGAAACCATCTTCGAGCCGGACGTCGACGGGACATCGGCGATATGTGTTCGATAAGGACACGGCGGGATCGTATCCTTCGAACTCGTCCAGGATGCGGAGGGTCCGTTCCGGCTCGAGGAGGTGAAAGACGTCACCCCACACGGTGTATCTCCCGCTGGGATCTTCAATGGCCGCCGGATAAGGACCGAGATCGTACAATCGACCAGCGAACCGCCCTCGTCCAAGATACTGGAGCACATCGTCCACGCCGAGTTCTCGGGTGAGACCGAATCCTCGCATGAGCGTGCCGTAAGCGATGAGCTTATCGATCATGAGCGGCGCCGATCGGCCGAGCGGGCGCCCGATGACCGGTGAGGCTTCATCAATCCATCCTTATGTTGCTCGCTCATGTTGGCTGCCGCTACAGCATCTCTTCCAATCGCCGATCGAGTGAGGAAAGGAATCCCCACGATGTCCTCTCATCGGCCATCGGCTCCGGAGTTGGGAGGCTATCGTCCCTTGAATTGCGGCGTGCGCTTCTCCACATACGCGCCGAGCCCTTCGGCGGCATCTTCGCTCTGGAAGAGCAACTGTTGGAGCTCGCGTTCGAGGGCCAATCCATCGGCCAATGACATTTCCCAACCGGACTGGACGGCGCGTTTGATGCGGCCGACGGCGCGACTGGCTTTATTCGGTGGGACGAACTGCCGAGCGTAATCCATGACCTGATCCCAGAAATTCTCGGCCGGATAGACGTAATTAATGAGACCGATTTCCAGAGCCTCCTCGAATTCCATCAGCCGCCCCGTGACCATCAACTCAATGGCCCGCGATTTGCCAATGGTTCGGGCGAGCCGCTGCGTACCGCCGGTTCCGGGCAAAACGCCCAACGAGACTTCTGGCAATCCGATCTTCCCCGCTCCCTGTTTGGCGATACGAATGTCACAGGCCAAGGCGATCTCCAATCCACCACCGACGCAATGACCATTGAGCACACCGATGACCAGTTTCGCCGTCTGTTCGAGGCGGTTGAGCGTTTCGTTGGCGTGGAGGCAGAAATAATACTTGTAATCCGGCGTCACCTCCGAGAGCATCTTGATGTTGGCACCGGCACAGAAGAATTTCTCTCCCGCCCCGGAGACGATGAGCACGTGGACATCAGGATCGAATCGTGCTTGCAGAATAGCGTCATCCAATTGACGCATCATCTCGTAGGTGTAGGTGTTCGCCGGAGGATCGCTCAATTGAATGATGGCGATGCCATCCTCGACGCGATACTCAACCAGTCGTGTTTCCATAAGTTTCTCCTCCCTGATGTGTATACTGGCATGATATGTTTTCGACTCGCCACGAGCGACGAGCTATTATCATACTGGATGGAGCCACCGACTGGCAAATATCAACTTCGCTTTCCTCCTCCCGGGAGACGGACGTTCGACACCTCTCCTCTGGCCCTTTGATGATCACGGCGTGCTTTCCGAGCGATCGGCTACCGGCGCTTCACTTCGTCGATGAGGATCGAAGAATCGCCTTCCTCGATCCGAGCGCAGCACGTGCTCGGCGTGGGCGACGCCTTCCCAGAACGTCTCCCAGATGAGCCGATGATCGCGACATAAGGCCCCCGCTCTTATTTTCTGTGGCGGTGAAATGATGAGGAGATCTCCCGCCCCTCTCGCCCGTTCGACATCCCAACAGTCATTCCAACGACGAATCCGCATGGACGTCTCCCACAATGCGCCCGTGGGGTCAGGGGTGATGACCACCGTTCGATCAGTCTGAAGCGATCGCGCAAGATCAGCATAAACGGCATCAGGGGGCAATCGGAGCGGCACTTTCAGCGCGAATCCTCCATCGATCAAATCCATGCCCTCCACGCGCAGCGGCATGCCCATCGCCCAAGGAATGAGACAAGAGGCCATAATCGCCTGACGAATGTTCGCCGGTGTCAGTTTGCGCACGGCCGCCGTCACTGCCCGAGCTTGACTGTCAAAGAGGATGGTTCGATAGTCATAGTCCGAACATATATACTTCACAGGCCATTTTCTGGTGAGCGACTGGAAAAACAACCGGCGCATGTCCCGACGATCAACCGATCGCCCATTCCGTTTCCTCAATTGCGTGGCGACGATGATCAATCGAATGGGATTCTGTGGATCAAGAATGCGCTCGACGATACGGTCATCCAACACATAACTGATCGAATGCTTCAAGTACGCCCGAAAGAAGCGCGCCCCGAGAAAGCCGCGTTCCTCCGGGCGCACCATCGGCGGCGAGATTCCCTCCGCTCCCCAGTCGCTCCACCCTTTGACGAACGTCTCCGGATCGCGGCTGGCAGCATTCGCGGCCATGTACGCTCCCACCGATGAACCGATGACGATGTCGGGAACCGCCCCGGTGGTGAGCGCCGCCTTGGTCAGTGCATAGCCGACGCCGCCTTCCCAGGCGCCGGGTCCGGCGCCGCCGGTATCGAAAACCCATTTATACCGGATAGTGGACATAGATGCGCCTCGCCCAGCTCTCGAATCCGCTCCAACTCCCGACCGTGATTCCACACCGACGTGGTCGCGGCGTTCGCGCATCGGATGGGCATGCTCAGCCCAGAGTGTGAGGATTTTACCCTATCGAGCGGGGATTGGCCATGAGCATCTCTGCTCAATTGGTGAGGGGCTAAGGGTTGCGTTCTCTTTCTCGAGGGCGGGTGATCGATTCTGGAGCGTCCAGCCGATGGGTCGTTTGTTCGGTCACGCTGGCGGGAAGGCGAACGCCAGCATGGGAGGCGATCGACGACGTTTCCGATCCCGGGAGCGTACGGGATGGGATCGTGGATTCGGTTCCCGAGCGCTGGAGCGGTTTGTAGAAAAAAATCCCGTTGACGATGAGCGCGATACCGATGAAGAAAGGGATCAACCCGACGAGCCAGATCGATCGGACGATGGGAGCCGCTCCCGGATCGATATGCGAACTGGAGGCTACGGCCTCCATGAGGAAATACAAAAAAGCGGAGAGACCGATCCCGACAAAGCTCGTAATCACTCCGCTGCGAATATCGTTGAGTTGCCGCTTCTCGGGCGGGGGATCGGGCTTCTCACCAAACAATTCTTCGATGACCCATGCCGTCGCGTCTGAGAGGTTCCTGTTCGGGACTCTCCCTCGACTCAGTGCTTCGGAGACGAGGCTCAAGTTGGTTCCACAGAACTTGCAAAACCGGCGATCCTCCGGCGATGCTTGTCCACAGTTGGGACAGTACATCATCAACGTCCTCCCGTCAGGTTCGCGCCCGATTCCGGTCAGGTCGAGGGAGCACCGGCTCCCGGAGCTCGAAGGTCGTATGCTCGATGACGCTGGCTGGAGAGTCCTGACCGATGGATGGCGAGGAGAAGCGATCTTGCGGATGGGTATCCAGTCGATAGAGCCGACGCAACGAGCGGCCGAGTGGACTCAATGCTCCCCGATTGGCCGGATGCAACGAGGCGGCGGCTATGCGGCCCACGCCATCCAGAAGCACCAGGAATCCGACGAGGACGAGAAACATGCTCTTGGTGAGAATGCCCAGGGCGACCATGAGCCCCAATCCCCAGAGCGCCTTGCGGATGCCTCGGGCCAACTCAGCCCGCGCCTTCACGACCTGCGGTGACGCAGCGAGTTCCGGCATCATCCCCGAGAGCGCTTCGCTCACCAGGCGAAGATTCGTCCCGCATCGCTTACAGAAGTTCTGGCTCTCTTCGGCCCTTGCTCCGCACGTTGGACAGTACATGATCCTCCTCACCGTGATTCGTGGTTTCCCGCGGCGATGTGTACTCCGGTGATGGCAATCGGACGGTCGTGTGTTCGGTCACGCTCGGGGGCGGCTCGCTCCTTTTGAGCGGATCACCCGAAGACGAGAGTTGACCCGTCGTAGAGGATGACGCTGGCGCTCTCTGCGACCATCGAGCCCACCCTTTCCAGAAGTTGGAACGACCCGAGCGGAGAAGCGAGGCGAACACCAGATGAGAGAGACCGGCAAAGAAGACGATTGCCCCGATGGCGGCGAACCCCGCGCTCTGACCGAAGAAGTAGTAGAAGAAGATCATCAGGCCAAACCCCATCATCGTTGTGCGCAAGCCACGACGAATTTCGGCCAATCGCATCATGTCCCGCGAGGCATCAGGTGCCTGGATGCGCCCGCTCAATGCCTCAGCCACCACGGTCAGATTGAGTCCACATGAGGTGCAATATCGTTGATTGTCATGGGCCTGTCGTCCGCAGTTTGGACAATACATGGGCTTCCTCCTCGCTTCTCGGTCTCTCATAAACTCTATCAGATTCCCCCTCGGGCAGCAAGCGTTCCGCCCGCCAACCGGGCCTGCACGAGGGAGCCGAGCGCGAGCCCCGCTTCGGAGACGTCCGGCTTCGACGGCTGATGAATTTGACGACTCCAGCGATCTCCCGCTACACTCTAGCCTCTGTAGAGAGATGCGTGATGGATGAGACACCGCTATGAGATCGCTCGTCTTCAACCTGATGCTCTGCCTTTCCCTGAATCCAGTCATCGCGAGTGCTCTGCAACAGGACCAGTCCCATCCTCCGGCCGCATCGACCGATTTGCTCCCTCCCATTTATTACGACAGCCTTCTCAACGGGTTGCAAATTTTAATCGTCGAGCGGCCCGATGATGAGCGCGTGACCATT
This sequence comes from Blastocatellia bacterium, assembly GCA_026985075.1. Taxonomy (GTDB): domain Bacteria; phylum Acidobacteriota; class Blastocatellia; order HR10; family J050; genus J050. Next base: position 5,363 of record JALSQX010000046.1, read on the forward strand.
GGATTCATGATCAAGAGCGGCGCCGCCTTCGACCTGGTGAGCAAAGAAGGAACCGCCGACCTGACGGCTCGACTCATCCTATACCGCTTGCGAACCATCGACAACAAACCGTTGGCCGAGCAGTTCGAGCAACTCAAAGTCCGGTCGGGGCTCTCCGTCAGTTGGGATGCCACGCGGTTCTGGTTCGACGCGCCTCGTCAGAATCTGGTCCACCTCTTCCCTCTCCTGGCCGAAATATTCTCTCGCCCGGCCTTCTCCGAGGAGGCCCTTCATGCCCTCAAACGCGAGCGGCTGGCCGAACTGCGCCAGCGGTCTCTCTCGCCAATGGAACGGGCCCGGCGCGCGTTTTACCGGAAGGTCTTCGCCGGTCATCCTTATGCTCGGCCGGTGGAAGGGACGGCGGCGTCCATTGAGAACGTCACTCTGGCCGACATTCGTCGGCACTTTCGCCGATTCTACCTGGCGAATAATGCCGTCCTCCTCGTCATCGGGAACGTTTCCAGCGAGGCGGCGATGCCCATCATTCGCCCGACGTTCGGTGCGCTGTTGAAGGGGAAACTCGTCCCGGCGACTTTCCGAGCGCCGCGGCGTCCACAGGGGATTCACATCACGTTAATTGATCAACCGAAGGCGTCAGAGGCGAGCCTCTATATGGGGCATCTGGCCATGCCGCGAAGCAGCGAGGACTTCACGCCTTTCCTCCTCCTCGCTCACGCGCTGGGAGGAACGCCCCAATCACAACTGGCCCGGTTAACCGGCGTGTTCGCTCCCGCGCGCGTGGAACTCTCCAGTCAACTGGAAGCCTATCGCCTTTATGGGGTCTTCTCCATCCGGGCTCGCGCTCCCAGCCGGCAGGTTCCCGTCGTCATTGCCACGCTCCTGAAGTTCATCGAGAACACCCGCGTCAACCCCATCACCCCGTACGAGTTGGTGGCGGCCAAGAACTATTTCCTCGACCATTTCCCCGAACGCCTCCAGACGCCTCGGGATATCATCGAGCAATTAGAGGACATCGAACTCTACCATCTGGGGCGCGATTACGTTCACTCCTACTATCGTCGCATCGAGCGGGTGACGCCCGAACAGATCAAACAGGTCGCCGCTCGATATCTTTCTTCGACGGACCTCCACATCGTCGTGGTTGGTCGGGCCGCCGATATGGAAGCCGGGCTGAGGAGAATTGGCGTCTTGGATATCGTCAAACCAACCGATCCCGCTGAGGCGTCTATCCCCCGGCAGTGAGGGACAGCGGGCGAGAATAGCCTTCAAGCCCGGAGGACGACCCGGGCCGGTGCCCCATCGCCACCTTTGATCTTCATCGGCAGACAGATCATCTCGTAATCGCCCGGCTCGACCTCCCGGAGGTTCAATCCTTCGATGATGATCACGCCATTCTCGAGCAAAATACGATGCACGGTCAGGCCGGTCGAGGGGTAGCCATCGATCGACAGGTAGTCAATGCCCACCACCTTGAGGCCACTCTCGACGAGGTATTGGGCGGCGGCCTCGGTCAGATGCACGTAGTTTTGGACAAAGGTTTGCTCCTTCTCCCAGAGATAGGAATTGCGGGTCTTGAAGAGGACGCGGACGACATCCCCCAGATCGTGCTCTCTGAGGCTCTCAGCATCAATGCCACCGGCGCTGGTGAATTCGATCACTCGCGTTCGACCAATGAGCAGTTCGAGGGGGAGTTCATCCACCGTCGTCCCTCGCTCATCGAAATGATAGGGGGCGTCGATATGAGTCCCGGAATGAGAACCAAATCCGTAATAGGTGAGATTGTAGGGATCGCCATCCCGTAATCGTTTCTTCGGTTCCACAATCACTTCCGGATCGCCCGGATAGAGCGGCATCCCCGCCGCCAAGGGAACCGTCACATCATATATCTTCATAAGTCCTTCCCCTACCGTCCAGGATACGAAAAGGCGCGAATGTTAATCATCCGCTCAGGGCTTGTCAAGCTCACCGACAGGGCTCCCCGCGCCTTGGGGAATCCCCCCTCCCTGCTTGACAAGGGTTCATTCAGGCCTCTATAGTGCTATACTCGATGGGAAAGATCAAGGGCGTCACCGCCGACCGACCACAGCGAGTTCCTTCTTCGATTCCGCCGTTCCGGGGGACCACGGTTCTCTGCGTACGGCGTGATGGCCACGTGGTCATGGGTGCCGATGGACAAGTGACCTTTCAGGAGACCATCGTGAAGGCGACGGCGCGCAAGGTTCGACGACTGTACAACGGCCACGTGCTCGCCGGATTCGCCGGCTCGACGGCCGATGCCTTCTCGCTGTTTGAGCGCTTCGAATCCAAGCTGGAAGAGTACCGGGGCAACCTGAGTCGCGCCGCTGTGGAACTGGCCAAAGCCTGGCGTACGGAGAAATACCTCCGCCATCTGGAAGCGCTCCTCCTGGTCGCCGACAGTAAGCTCTCGCTCGTCCTGTCGGGGACCGGCGATGTGATCGAACCCGAGCATCCCGTCATCGCCATCGGCTCGGGCGGCCCCTATGCCACGGCGGCGGCCCGCGCGCTCTATGAGCACACCCGGTTATCGGCCCGCCAGATCGTCGAGGAAGCAATGAGAATCACCAGCCAGATTTGCATTTATACGAACGATCAGTTTATCTTTGAAGAGTTATAGGTTGACGCTATGGTCGTGTATCTATCCAGCGAGACGGAAGCCAAGCCCCAACTCGACGAGTTGACGCCGCGTCGGATCGTAGCCGAACTGGACAAATACGTCATCGGTCAGGAAGCGGCCAAGAGGGCTGTGGCCATCGCTCTCCGTAATCGTATCCGTCGGCAACGGTTGGCGCCGGAGATCGCCGAAGAAGTCCTCCCCAAGAATATTCTCATGATCGGGCCGACGGGGGTGGGCAAGACGGAGATCGCCCGTCGGCTGGCCCGCCTGTCGAACTCCCCGATGATCAAGGTGGAAGCGTCCAAATATACGGAAGTCGGCTACGTGGGTCGGGATGTCGAATCGATGATTCGCGATCTGGTGGAGATCGCCGTGGAGATGATCCGCGCCGAGAAGATCGAGGAGATTCAGGAGAAAGCCGAACGCAACGTCGAGGAGCGCCTCCTCGACCTGCTCTTGCCCATGCCCCGGCACCGCCGACGGACTTCTTCCTCCGAGGACGCCGAATACGAAGAAGAGCCGGATCTGTGGATGAGAGAAGAGACCGACGAACTGGATCAGCTTCAACGCACGCGCGAGAAGCTCCGGCAGCAATTGCGGGAAGGAAAACTCGACAACCGCATCGTGGAAGTGGAGGTGCGAGAGAAGGTCTTCCCTTCGTTTGAGATCATCACCAGCCAGGGCATCGAGCAGATGGACGTGAATATTCAAGACCTGGTGCCCGGACTCTTCGGATCGGCGCGAAAGAAGCGGCGCAAGATGCGCGTCGACGAAGCGCGCGAATACCTCCTTCAGGAGGAAGAACAGCGGCTCATCGACATGGATCAAGTGGCTCGCCTGGCTCTGGAGCGCGTGGAGCAATCGGGCATCGTCTTCCTCGACGAGATCGACAAGATCGCCGGACGGGAGTCGGGCCACGGTCCGGACGTGTCCCGCGAGGGCGTCCAGCGCGATCTCTTGCCGCTCATCGAGGGCACCACGGTGACCACGCGATATGGCATGGTTCGCACCGACCATATCCTGTTCATCGCCGCCGGCGCTTTTCACGTCTCCAAGCCGTCGGACATGATTCCGGAACTTCAAGGGCGATTCCCCATACGCGTCGAGCTGGAACCACTGACGGTAGACGATTTCAAACGCATCTTGACCGAGCCGAAAAACTCGCTCATCAAACAATACAAAGCCCTCCTGGAGACGGAGGGTGTCACTCTGGAGTTCACCGAAGACGCCATCGACGCCATCGCCGAATTCGCCTTTGCCGTCAATGAACAGACGGAGAATATCGGCGCTCGCCGCCTCCACACGATCATGGAGAAGGTTTTGGAAGATATCGCCTTCGAAGCGCCGGATATCGAACAAAAGGTGCAGACCATCGACGCGGCCTATGTCCGTCAGAAGCTCGTAGACATCGTCAGAGATCAAGATCTCAGCCGATACATCCTGTGATCAGCTCGAAATCCAAACGTCGGACCTCAGGCGGCGGACTGAGGATGGGAGGGAGTGAGAGCGACTGCCGTCTCTCCGATCCTGTCGGGAGGCGGGCGAGCCGATTTCTCCGCGGAGTCCTCGTCGCAGGATGGTGCTCAGCCGCTCTGCTCGTGAGCTGCGGTAAGGTGGGCGAACCACTGCCCCCGGCGCCCAGATTGCCTCTCCGCACCAAACATCTCAGCGTCGCGCAACGGGGTCCATTCATCATCCTCCAGTGGCCCAAACCCAATGTCCAGACGCTGGAATCGCTCGGATTTCGCCTTCGGCGTATTGATATCTATCGACTGGTGCAACCAGCGGGTACGGCGAATCAACCGACGGCCAGGGAATTCGCCGATCGGGCCACCCTCATCGGCTCGGTGAGCGAGTCGCAAATGCGCCCGGTGAAAACGGGCGAAGCCCTGACCTATCGCGACGGTCCGATCGGCCGGTTCGATCAGCGATACGTCTACGCCATTCGATATGTGAGTACTCGAGGCCAGAGCGCGGCCTTTTCGAATCTCGTCTCTCTGGTCCCCTGCTCCCGAGTGGCCGCGGCTCCGGAGAACCTCCGCGTGCAGGATGAGGCGCAGGGCATCGTCCGTCTCACCTGGGATCCGCCCTCCCGGAATATCGACGGCTCCGTGCCACCGGCCATCCTGGGATACAACGTGTACCGGCGCACCAGCGAGGAGCATACCTTCGGACTGCCGCTGAACGGGACGACGCTCATCGTCGGCGAGCAATTCAGAGATCGCCAATTCCAGTACGGCACAAAATACCAGTACGCCGTGCGCGCCGTCTCGCGGTGTGCCAACCACTTTGTCGAGAGCGAGGGCGCCGAAGCGCCCCATATCCCTCAGGATACGTTTCCACCGGCCGCCCCAGCGAACCTGACGGCGGGATCGGCCAATGGGGTGATCAGCCTCTTCTGGATGGCGAACACCGAACCCGACCTGGCGGGCTACAACATCTATCGAGCCGATCGCGCCGATGCGCCCGAGGGTGAGTGGATCAAGCTCAACGCCACCGTTCACACTTTGAACACCTTCCGCGACGAGACCACCATTCGCGGCAAGACCTACTATTACAAGGTCAGAGCCGTCGATCGCGCGGGCAATCTCAGTCCCCCTTCGACCATCGTCGCTCAGGAGGCCCAGTGACATGCGCATCTGCCGATTTCGCCGGAGTGAGCAACGCGAACGAGCGCGCTATGGAGTGATCGAGGGCGAGACGGTCTTCCCCTTTCGAGAAGGTGGGCCGTTCGCCTCGCGCGATGTCGATCGCTCGCAGGGAATTCCCCTCTCCGAAGTTCAACTCCTGGCTCCCTGTCAACCCTCTAAGATCATTGGGGTGGGACGAAACTACCGTGACCATGCGCTGGAGATGGGACACGACGTGCCCAGCGAACCGCTCATCTTCCTCAAACCGCCCTCGGCCGTCATTGGCCCCCACGAAGCCATTCGCTTGCCGGCCCTCTCTGAGCGCGTCGATTATGAAGGGGAGTTGGTGGCCGTCATTGGCCGGCGCGCTTCTCAGATCAGCGAGGAAGAATCGGCGCTCGACTACGTGCTCGGGTACACCTGCGGCAATGACGTCACGGCACGCGACCTGCAAAAGCGAGACGTCCAGTTCACCCGAGCCAAGGGATTCGACACGTTCGCTCCCCTCGGCCCGGTCATCGTCACGGACCTCGATCCTCACAACCTGACCATCGAAACGCGCGTCAACGGTCAGGTGAAACAGCATGCCCGCACCAATCAACTCGCGTTCTCGATCGAGGCGTTGCTCCGCTATATCTCTCAAGTCATGACCTTGCTGCCCGGCGATGTCATCTATACCGGCACGCCCGCCGGCGTCGGCCCGCTGAAACCGGGCGATGTCGTCGACGTCGAGATCGAAGGTATCGGTGTTTTGAGGAATCACGTCACATGATGGTCGTCTCGATGACGGGATGGCAGGGTGATGACCGGGAATCGCTTCTTCATCCTGAGTGGCGATCACTTTGACAGCATTTGACTCTCCTCGTTCCGATGACCTATCTTTTGAAGGCGAGGAGTCGAATGATGAGCGCCGCGCTGTTGAGCCTGTTGATGGGATTGGCGAGTTTGGGAATCGGTCGGGCACCGATCTCACAGGAAGAACCCCCACCATATCCGGTGGGCTCCGTAACCCTGGAAGACGTCCTGCGCTTCAATCCGGAATATCAGGAACGCATTGAGAGCTATACGCCCGATCCTCATGCGCTCGAGTATTTGAGGAGAGTTTCTCGGGAGATCACCATCGAGGTTTTTTACGGCGGCTGGTGCAGCGACAGTCGCGAGTATGTCCCGCAGTTTGTGAAAGTCATGCGGGAGGTCCACAATCCTCACATCGTCATCTCGTTCGTCGCCGTCGATGAAGAGAAGGAACAACCCGCTGCGCTGATCAAACAACGGCACGTCGAGCTGGTGCCCACATTCATCGTCTATGCCGACGGCCATGAAATCGGTCGCATTGTGGAGACGCCCAAGGGATCGGTGGAGGAGCATCTGGTGAACATTCTGAAATCCCCACAGCCGCCGTCGGCTCGGTCAACGGCGAGAAACGCCGCGCGGCGCATACCCCGGACATCATCCATTGATGGATGATGCCCGGAGAAGGACAGGAGACGTTGCGGTTCATCACCGGACAGCGACACGTCGAGGAGGGGCCAATGATCACCGCTGGGGATATTCGCGAAGGAATGACGCTGAAGATCAATGGCGATCTTTACCGCGTCATCGATGCCACTCTCCATGTGGGCGGGGGGAAGATGGGGACGACCGTGGTGGTCAAGATGCGTCACATGGCCACCGGTCACGTCCGCGAACAGCGGTTCGCTCCTGCTGAAAAAGTGGAGGATGTTCCTCTGGAGAAGCGGACGATGGAGTACCTGTATACTGATGGCGAAGCTTTCTACTTCATGAACCCGGAGACGTTCGAACAGGTGAGCCTGCCCAAAGAGGCGATCGGTCACCTGGACAAGTTTCTGCAGCCCAACATGCAGATCCCGCTGGAATTTTATGGAGATCAACCGGTCAATGTGCTGTTTCCTGAGGTCGTGGAATTAAAAGTCGTCTCTACCCCCGCCGGATTGCACGAGCGAGACATCACCACGCCCAAGCCAGCGACATTGGAGAATGGCATGGAAGTGCTCGTGCCCCAATTCATCAAAGAGGGAGATGTGGTGCGCATCGACGTGGCCACCGGGAAGTACCTGGAGCGCGTGAAGACCGAGGAGCGGAAGATCTGAGAGTGGCTCGAGACGGTGCACCCATCCCGAGCCGGTCCATTGATCCGATTGACGCGGCGGGCGGCGTCCGCCTCCATCGTCGGGGCTTCGATGACGCCGGGGCGATGTTTCAACGCCTTCATCTCTCCGCCGGAGCGGATGGCTGCATCGCCATTCCGCTCACCGTCACTCCCCATGTGCCACCAATGGCGATCTCCCATTGGCTATCCAGAATGGATGCCCGGTCTCCCTCCCACCGACGGGAGATGATGACCTGTCCCGAAGGCTTCTCCGTCTCCGATCGGGGCTCATTCGGTGCCCAACTTGGCGATCAATCCGTGATCCAGAGCCACGTTGAACATCCGCACGAGTAACCACATGGCCACGGCCAGATAAATGACATTCAATCCCACCGCCCATCCCAAGTGAGACCAGGACATGGCCCCCGACCGAATGACCTCGCGCATCCCTTCGAAAACGTGCGTGCAGGGTATGGCATAGGCAATCACTTGCATCGGCTTGGGGAGCACACTGACCGGATAGAAGACGGCGGCGAACGGTTGAATGAGAAACGGCACGCCCCAGGCCAGGGCTTCGGCACCCTGACCATATCGGATGATGATCGCTGTGGTCATCATTCCCAGGGCGAGACCGAGGACGAGGAGGTTGGCGACGAATGGAACGAGATAAAAGCCCAGAGCGAAGAGATCGAATTGATAGAGGACCCAGGCCAGAACGATCAGGAAAACGAGCGTCACGCTCACTCGAAGCAATCCGAACAGGAACGCTCCCAGGATGTATTCGGCGAGTCGTACGGGACCGCAAAAGATGTTGAGCAAATTTCGCGTCCAGACGTCCTCCAGGAAGGAGAGCGTGATCCCCTGCTGCGAACGATAGAGGATATCCCAGAAAATCATGGCACCGATGAGGAAGGTGATGAGATGAGGGAGTTCCCCCTGACCGGCCCGTTGAATGAACCGCGTGACGTATCCCCAGACGAGCAATTCCATGGTGGGCCAAAACAGGATTTCCAGCATCCGCACCCAACTCCGACGATAGATGAACACGTAGCGCAGGACGAGTATCCAGACTCGATGCAGACTCATACCTCATCTCCTCGGACGACCACCTCGCCGTGACGGGCGATATGAATGAACAGTTCTTCCAGATTCCGATGACGAAATTGCTGGATCACTCGCTGAGGCGGTCCCTCGGCGATCAGCCGGCCGCGGTGAATGAAGAGAATTCGATCACACACCTCCTCGATATCGCGCATGTTGTGAGAGGTGTACAGGATGCTCAGACCTCGCTCCCGCTGAATGCGCCGCAGCAACTTGCGTACCTTATCGGCGATGTCCGGATCGAGGCTGGACGTGGGTTCATCGAGCAAGAGAAGCTCAGGATCATTCAGCAATGCCTTGCAGAGATTCAGACGCGTCTGTTCGCCACTGGAGAGATGTCCGGTGATGGCGTTCCTGAGATGACCGATCTCCAGCAGCTCCAATAACCTGTCCATCCGAGACCAAGTATCCTGTACACCATATAGTTTGGCGAAGATCCACAGGTTCTGCCAGACGCGCAGATTGGCAGGTAAATTGACATCCACCGAAGAGAAGTTCATGCGGCTCAACACCTCGATCCGATGGCGGTGCAGATCTCGTCCGAAGATCTCGATCCGCCCCGACGTCGGTCGGAGCACGCCCAAGATCATGTGGAGTGCCGTCGTCTTCCCCGCCCCATTGGCGCCAAGAAGCCCGACAATTTCGCCCCGCGACAGGCTGAAGCTCAACCGATCCACGGCCACGAGATCGCCGAACACTTTGGTCAACTCGTCCACTCGGAGAATGACGTCACTGGACATAAATGCCAAAGATAACCATCGGCTCCCGGAGCATCAAGGGTCGGGCGAGACCCTGTGGCCGTCTGGAGCTCTTCCCCGGCGCGCCCGCTCTTCCTGCGATGCGCAGCACAAGGCCTCGGGTATTGAACCTCTGCTCGCTCCACCTCGCCGCAGCAGTCAAGCTTTCTTGACACCCGTCTGAGGCATTCAGTAAAATAACTACGCCCGGTAAGAGGTTCATGGGCCCGTAGATGGAAAGGGACGCTTCACTGGGAGGAGCAGCCCATGCATCAGTCACCGAGCTCAACCCTTCATACTCGTGGTGATCTGGGAACGGGTCCGTTGTCTCAATCTATGTGTGTATAGTCCAAATGGCTCATTTTACTTCGTATTCCATCGTTGAAGCGATGGCGTTTGGTATTTGAAGATGAAAGCTCTCTTTTGAGGAGAAATTGCCTATGAAAACATATCGAAGAACTCTCACCCCCATCGTACTTTTCATCCTCATGACCACCGGTTTTGGCCTCGGACAACCGGGCCGACCGGAAAAACGGCCATTCAAGCTGGATCGACTGACCGAGCTCAGCGGGACGGGTGACCAGGGGCGACCGATGGAGGCGCGCCTTGGGCCAGTCCAATTCCTCCGCCGACTGACGCCCCGGATCAATGGGCTCACCGTCGAACAGCGAACGACGCTGGACGAGTTGAAGCAACTCAGTCCCGACATGCGCCTGGCGCTGGATGATCGTTCGGGCACGCCATTCTTCATGATGGGTCGCTGGAAGGAGACTCCACGGACCACCTCCAGCCATTTCCCCTTGACCGCCACCGCCGCCGCTCAACTCGCTTCCGGTTCGTCGGTCCACCTGGCCATCGCCGAACGCTTCCTCGACCGGTACAAAGAGTTGCTGAGATTGGATGACCCCGTCCAGGAATTGCGACTGAAAGGTTATCGCGTGGATGAGTTGGGATTGAAGCACCTCAAGTTCGAGCAAATCTATCGAGGCGTCCCCGTATGGGCGAGCGAACTGATCGTTCATCTGGACGCCCACGATGCCGTCTACGCGCTCAATGGCCGTTTCGAACCGACGCCTCGACAGATCACCAGCGTTGAGGCTGAGGTCACGGCCGATCGCGCCATTGACATGGCGGTCGGCGATCTCTCTTCCCGAACGCCCATTCTCTCGCTTCCTGCGCCCCTGGCGCAGCCACTCCGGTATCACGGTCCGACGGCGAAGAAGGTGATCTTTCCCATGCGCCGCACGGGCGAGCCACGACTGGCCTGGATGGTGAATATCCGACCGAATCTCATCGAGAACTGGTATTATTTCATCGACGCGCGGTCGGGCGAACTCTTATTCAAATATAATGCCACGCCCGCCCAAGGGAGACCAGCGACCGGGCGAGGGACCGATTTGAACGGTCAGCAACGCGAGTTGAACGTCTACCAGCTCAATGGGACGTTCTTCATGATCGATGTGACGCGCCCCATTTTTGATGCTCAACGCTCCCAACTCCCCGATGATCCCGTGGGCGCGTTGTGGACCATTGATGCTCGAGGTCACGATCTGGAGCGCGGCACGCAACTGTTCCAGGTGACCTCCCCCGATGGCACCTTCGCTGATCCTTCCTCCGTCTCCGCTCATTTCAATGTGGCCGTCGTCTTCGAGTACTACTTCAATACGCACGGTCGACGGGGCATCGACGATCAGGGGAGTAGCATCATCTCGGTCATTCATGTGACGGACGACAACCAACCGATGGACAATGCGTTCTGGAACGGAGCGGCGATGGCCTACGGCGATGGAAATGTCGCCTTCAAACCGCTGGCCGGAGGTCTGGACGTTGCCGCCCACGAGATGACCCATGGGGTGACGCAGTATACGGCGAACCTCGTCTATCTCAGTCAGCCGGGCGCGTTGAATGAATCCATGTCCGACGTCTTCGCCGTGATGGTCGATCGCGACGATCTCAAAATTGGCGAAGATGTCGTCAAACGCGATTTCTTCCCCACCGGAGCGATGCGCGATCTGGAGAACCCCAATCAGGGATTGCGGCGGGGTGATCCCGGCTGGCAGCCGGCACATATGAACGAATTCGTCAATCTCCCCGAAACGCCCGAGGGTGATAATGGTGGGGTCCACGTCAACAGTGGTATCCCCAATCGCGCCGCCGCGCTCATCATCAAGGCCATCGGGCGGGAGAAGACCGAGCGGATCTACTATCGGGCGTTGACCACCTATCTCACCTCCAGAGCTCAGTTCTCCGATGCCCGCATCGCCATCGCTCAAGCGGCGCGCGATCTGTTCGGCGACCAGAGTGCTGAAGTCGATGCCGTCAATCAGGCGTTCGATGCCGTGGGCATCACCGATGAGGCGACGCCGCCCCCACCGCCACCGCCCACGGCGACGGGGAGGGATTTCATCGCCTATGTGCGGCCCGACTACACCATCGGGCTCATCACGCCGGATGGCTCAATGAACATCGCTACTGGCTCGTCTCAGGTCCGACACGACCCGAGTGGAGCCGACATTGCCAAGCTCTCGGTTCCTCGCGATGGAAAAACCATCTGGTTCACGGCCATCGATGGACAGGTTCACTTCATCGATATCTCCAATCTGAATAGCATGATGGAATTCTTCATCCAAGGCGGTATCCGACAACAAGGCGATATCATGAACTTCACCGTCCATCCGGAGACGACGTTCTCGGCGGCGACCCAGTCCATTTCTGGAGCCCTGGCCATTACCATTGGGTCGTTCGATCAACCAGATCCCAATATGTACTTCGTCGATCTGCCTCCCACTCAGGTTATTCAGGTCCCCTTGCGCATCCCAACCACCGGACAGGGCGTCGAGAGTAACACCATCGCTTTCACCGACGTCATCGATTGGTTCGCCGACGGTTCGACCATCATCTACGATGCGTTCAATGTCGTCCAACAAGCTGGTGGCGGAGCGATCACCTACTGGACATTCAATCTCCTTCGGGTAGACGTGGGCGACAGTCTCCCCGCTCTACCGCCGCAACCGGAAGGCATCTCGGTGGGTAACCCTCAGTTCGGATCGGTGACCATCACGCTGGTCGCGTACAACGAAGTCGATGACCAAACCGGCGTGATCCGACTCAAGGCCATCGACTATAATCAATCGCAGATCTTCACGCTCGTCGATCCCACGCAACACGGCTTCGGGGCCTGGCGGCCCACGTTCTCTCCCGATGACCGCAAGATGGCCTTCGTGGACGTGAGAAACCTGAATACGGCACCGCTGCTCGGGCAACTCCTGGTGGCTGATCTCACGACCGGTCAGGTGATGGCGCTTCCGGTCCAAGCGGGCAATCCCGAATGGTTCGCCAAGTCGAGATGACCGCTCAGGGGGCCGCTCGAATCGGGCGGCTCCCTGACCGAGGGGGCGTTCACTCCGGTTTCACCGGTCCCAGAGGAGACGGCTTTTGCTGAGCGGTGGCATTATACCGGAAGATGATGCGGCCATCTGTGGCATCGACGAAATAATACCAGTGATCTCTCACGTTTGGCCTGATGCTCACCTGCCAGGCGAGGTGAGGGCGTCCGGTGTCCCGCTCGTGAAAGATGACCTTCTCTGCACTCGGCCCTCGATACTTCATGGCCTCGTTGACGTGTGGTGGGATGGGCTGGAACTGAACCGTCCGCTTCAAGTCATCGACGGCAATCTGGATCGCTCGCTCGGCAGGGATGCGCGCCTTCGCCGACCTCAACTGGCGGGGCGTTGGCTCATAGCGACCGTTGATCGCGTAGATCTCGCCCGCCCGGTTGATGTGAACGATGAGGCTCGATGCCCACACCGGGATGCCCTTGTAGTACTGGTCGAATGTGAGATGTTTCATGCCCAGCGAATCGACGGTGTGCTCCCGAAGGATGAATTCCCGTCCGGGATGACGAATTTTGAACAGCCGCTTATACCTCTTCAAAAACTGCTCGGCAGCCCCAACATCCCTGATGGCCGCCTCCGAGAGCTCCAACTGGCGAGCGCGACGCCGATTCGCCGCCCCCGGCCGAACGTTCCGCACCACACCCAATCGACCGCGCAGGAAGGTGGGCGTCCAGTTTCTCTCGTTCCAGCGAATGGTCACGTCACCTCCACTGCTTCGCTTCAGCCTCTCCAAGGCGACTAACTGTTCGCGAGAGGGACCTGGCAGGTCCTCTCTTCTCTGCGTCCCCACACCACGTCTGGCGGTCAGAGGAGAAAGTAAAAGAATCACGCTCATCGCCATCGAAGTGAACCAGTATCGCATGGCTTTCATGCTATCCCGCTTGAACGAAGAACACAAGGTGCTCTCTCCACGGTGGAAGATTCCTCCAAAGTCCACTCCCTAACGATGGACATATTCACGGCATGCTCCATTCGACGAGGACGTCAAGCGGGACGCTCTTCCCGGTCAGCCAGTCGTTGATGCGGCGTCTGGTCAACGCATGACGCAATTGCCCATCGGGAAGCTGGCGTAACTCGTCGGGCGCGAACCATCGGGTAGTCAGAATCTCCTGTTCGGCGATGGGACCGGGTTCGCCTATCGGTCGAGCGCGGAAACAAAAATTGACGATATGGCGGCCTACTGACGTTGTATAATCATAGATCGCCTGAAGGCCGATGAGGTCGATCTCGTATCCGGACTCCTCGCGAGCCTCTCGTCGAGCGCAATCGATGATCGTCTCGCCCGCCTCCAGGTGTCCCGCCGGTTGATTCCACTTGCCGTATACCTCCTTGGCGGCCTCCTGAACTAATAGCAACTTTCCATCGTGCTCGAGCATGAGTGCACAGGTGATCACCGTCGACATCGATTCATCTCCTCTGAAATGAAGTGGTGCAAAAGGCCATGTTATACTCCGTGACTGTCTCCCCGAAAACAGGTAACGAAAGCCGGCAGCTTGCGTTACTTCATTCTCATCCTCGCAATGTGGCCCATGAGACCATGGCCGATCCCTTCGAAAATGGGGCGACACAAGCTGCACAGTCTACTCACGGGCCATGGGCGATTGCTCGCCATTCCGGACTCGATGGAACTCATACACTCTCTCGCTCATCAAATGACTCCCTATCCAGATGAATGATCTGATCGGTGATTTCGGTGAATGCCACATCGTGCGAGATGAGAAAAAGCTGATCGTACCACGCCTGGCCCACCTCTTCCTGCCCCACATCGAGACTGCGAAACGCTTGAGCGAGATTGGCTCGTCGCATTTCGTCCAGATTGGATGTCGGCTCATCGAAGAAGCCGATCTTCGACCCCGTGATCTTTAACAGGGCCAATCGCAGAGCCACAACAGCATTCATCATCTCGCCGCCGGAGAGTTCCTCGTCGGATCGCACGCGCTCGCGCCCGTCTCGAAAATCGACGAGCTCAATGCAATAGTCCGGTCCCCACCGCAACTCTTCATCGCTGGCGGCGATGACCCGATAGATGCGATCGGCAACATGACCGATCTCTTCACGAAACCGCTCCGAGAGCTGCTCCGAGACCCGGTTGAAGACATGCGTCCGCATATCCTGGATGAACCGATGCGTCTCTCGGTACCGCCTGATCTCGCGCTCCAGATCGCGAATTTGTTTCCGAATCTCATCCATCTGGGCTTTTTTCTTTTCCAACTCGGACACCATCTCCCCAACAGCTTTGAGCTCCGCCCTCAACCGCGCCTGCTGACCGGTCAGCTCCAGAGAACGATCTTTGACCGCGCCATGCTCTCTCTCGTCATAAGCGGCTCGAAGATCATCTCGCTGTTTTTCCAGCCGCATCAACTCCTGGCGCAACCGGTCTGACTCCCCCGCGATTTTCTTCAACTCTCGCTCTATCGACTCGAACTCCTCAGCTTGACGCCGATGCTGCTCATAGATCGAATAGCCCTGGCGCGTGCGGGCCTCGATCCGCTCTTGCTCTTCAATGCGACTTGCGACATCGGCGAATGGTTTGAGCTGTTCGATCAATCGTTCATGCGCTGCTTTCTTCTCATCGAGGCGTTGCTCCAATTTTTGGAGGGCGTCCCGCCTGGCGACCAACTGCTGCATGAGTTTTCGATTCTTCTCCCCGGCCTTCTTCATCTCCATAGCTCGCCCGCGGACGGCGGAATACTGCTGTCCGAATGCCGTCGCCTCCCGCTCCAACTCAGCGAGCCGCTCATCGACCACCCGTTTCAACTCGGCGAGCAGTTTCTTCCCTCGTGCGGCGAAGGCGTCGAGAGCCGGCTTCAGCTTCTCGAGGGCCCTGTCCCCAGGGAACTCTGGACGACCAATGCGTTCGACGACGTCACGGAGTTCTCGACGGTGTGATTCATCCGGGGCGCTCTCCATCCACCGGCGAAGCTCTTCAGGCCACTCCTCGGTGATGAGACGAATGCTTTCTTTCAACGCCCCGTTCATCTCCTCGATCTTCCGCTCCATCTGACCAAGTCGCTCCTCCAGCTCACGCAACGCGGCGAGCTCCTCGCGCGCCAGCCGTATTTGCTCCTCCCGTCGCTTCAACTCATCGAGCTTGGTGGATAATGCGCGTCTCTCTGATTCCAGGGAGGTGATCTGGGCCTGGAAGAAATCCGTGGGCCGTAGCTCTTTCTGCTTGAGATTGAGGCACAGCTCCTCGAAGAACGGACAGCGCCCGGCGGCTAATTTCGTCTGTCCCTCCTGATACTGTTCTCGGCGCGCACGCAGAGAGGCCAGTTTCGCTGTGATGGTATCGATCTCGGCACGAACCTGCTTCTCTTCGGCGATCTCGCGTTCGAGGCTCGCTCGTCGTTGAAGGCGCGCGCGGAGTTGGTCAACGTCCTTCTTCAGCGACAGAATCTCATCGATCAACGCGCGAGCGCGATCGCCCCGGATATGCAAATCATTCAACCCATCGAGCCGCTCAGCAAACCGCTTATAGGCCTCGCGACGGGCTATAGCGTGCTGATGTTTGGTTTCCAGGTCTCTCATGTGCTCTTCCATCCGGGCGAGTTGTTGTTCCAGGTTCTGCCGCTCCTGGTCCAATTGGCGCGCCTGCTCGGCGAGCGTCGTTTTCTCCGATTCGATCTGTCCGGTCAACTGTTTGATCTCTCCCTCCAGATCGGTGATATTTTTCCTCAACGCCTCAGCCCGTCTCTGTCGTTCGCGCAATTCTTTCAAGAGCTTTTCCGCTTGCAGATAGGTGCGGTAGTCTTCGACGTACCGTTGACACAGCTCCCGAGCCTTCTGCGCATCGGCGAGTGCCTCTGCCTTGGCTCGTCTCCGCTGATCGAGCGCATTCACCGCCCCTTGTTGGCGAGTGATGTCGTTTTCCAGGCGATCCAGCTTGGTCCTGATCTCGTCCAACCCCTTCAGTCGATCGGTGATTCGCCTTAATTCGGCTGAAACCGCATTCAGTTCCTTTTTCTTCTCGTCCAATTCTCGCCGTCGCCCGGCGAGTTCGGCGATGACCTGATCGTATTCGGCCACCCGCGTTCGTTTCTCTTCGAGGCGACTCTCGCACTGTGAGATGCGATGTTGTGCTTCGTTTTCCAACGCCCGGCTTTCGGTGAAAGCTTCCCGCCAGGCACTGATGCCCAGAATGCGGTCAAATTCGTTCAGACGAGAGCGGCCTTTCTTGACGAACGGCCCGAGAAACTCGTTCTGTAATGGACCGATGACGTTGAGGAAATGATGAGCCAGCTTGCCCGCCGGGGCGCGACCACCGGGGAAAAGAATTTTGCGCAACTCGTCTTCCAGTTCCCGAGCACTGGCCGTCTCGATTACCTCCTCACGCCCCTCATCGCTCTTCCCGAACAGCCGCCAGACGCTCTGGGCGCCCACGCGTCGTTCGATGACATACCGATTGCCGTCATCAGCTCGAAAGTGAACGCGCACCTGACCCCATTGAGCGCCCTTGCGCACGAACCGCTCTGCTCGTCCGATGAACGCTTGCGCTTCGACGCCGAACAACGCGTGACCGATGGCCTCGAAAACGGTGCTTTTGCCCGCCCCGTTAGGTCCGGAGAGCACGTTAATGCCGGGAGCGAACTCGAACGTTCGCTGTTTATACGGTTTTATGTTTTTGAGTTCGACCTTCTCGATCAACATATCACAGGAAATAGCGCCTCATTTCGTCTCCCGCTCACTCCTCGTGGAGCGTTCGGTGAATCACGTCCAGCAGCTCTCCGGCGCCGGTGGAGCCTTCGAGCAGACGCTCTTTGATCTCCATGGCCAATTGCGCGTATCGCTCGGCGCGTTGTTTATAGGCCGACTGAGCTTCCCACAGGGCTTGGACCACCTGGCGCTCGATCTCGGCGAGATTCCAGTGTTCGCTGTCGCGCGGTCGACCACCGGTCACGAATGATAAGGCGTTCTGGACTTCGACGTGGAGCGCACCCATGATCCCGGCGACCAGGTGAGCGACGCGCTGGCGCGTCATCTCCGCCGGACGGAAGGCCACCTCCCCGGTGAGTTTGACGCGAACGACCGGCTTCCGCCGATCCTCGCGACTGCGCTCATCCTTCAGGCGCTGGAAATGCTCTCGGATGCGAGCTTGGGCTTGATCGAGATTCTCGCACCCATCCAGGGCGACGCGCTCGTCGAACATGGGCCGCGGCGAGGTCGGTACGAGCGTCACCTGGGGTTTACGGCCGAGCCGCCACTCTACGCGATAAAATCCCTTCGGCGCGTACTTCTGTTCGCCGAAGTTGACGCACTCGGGTGAACCGGGATTGAAGGCGAAAGGCTCATCCTTCGGGATCTCATAAGGCTTATGACCGTGCCCCAGCGCCACATAGGAGAATCTCTCGCTGAGAGGTAAGGCTTCGTCGATGGTCATATTGCCGATATCCGTGCCACAGTACTGGCGGACGCCGACGTGAAACAACAATATGTTCTCTTCCTTTTCCGTCTCAACGGCCTCCAGAATGCGCGGCACATGGCTTCCGGCATAGGCGCCGATGTATCCGACGCCGTAGATATGCACGCCGTTGATCTCCATATGTCCGCCACGACGCCGCCGTTCATCCCAATCGGGGAATCGATAATTGCCCTTCTCATCGCGCTCCGGGCGAAGCAAGCACAAATACCCCATGTCCGAGAGGGCTTCCATCCAGGAGAGGCTCTCCCTCCGATGAATCCAGTCGTGATTACCTTCGATGGCGATGGCCGGGATTCCCGCGCGCTGGAGAGGTGCTAATGTCTCCACGGTGCGGGCGAACGTGCGAGGCATGACCTGCGCTTGATGAAACAGATCACCAGCAATGAGCACAGCATCGACTCCTTCTTCCACCGCGCGATCAACGATCGATGAAAGCGCGCCGAAGAAATCCTCATATCGCTCGGCAGCGCCCGGCGAGTCGCTATATGTTTTGCCGAGATGAATATCCGAACAGTGAAGAAAAGTGACATCAGCCATCGTCGTCTCGGTGAACTCATCATTCTGATCCATCTTCCTCCGGGAGTCAATGAGCATAACGCCGAGCGGTGAGACCATGAACTGCTCCAATGATGTTCGCTCTTTCGGAATTCGGGAGAATGAGAGAATTGGTCGCATACGCCTCAGGTCATGGCATGGCGTCCCTTCGAGGCGACTCCTCGTCATCCGGCGCACCCGGATACCGGGCGTTGGGCGAGAGAAGCGCTCCGGTCTCTCGCTGAGAAGTCGCGGAGATAGGGTTCGTCATGTCCGGCCCTTCCTGACGCATTCGTCATTGGCACTGGCGCTTCCCGCCCCGCCCTTGACAGGATGGGGATGATGGGCTTAAAAGTAGCCGAGAAGCGATCACTGAACGATGAATCATGAATGAGCGACAACGCGCCCTGGTCATATCGCCGGAATTCCCCTATCCTCCTGTCAGTGGCGGCACTCAACGCACGTTTCACATTCTCCAGGCGCTCTCTCGCGCTCATCGCGTCGATCTGGTAACGTTCTCCGAACATCCGTCACCCGAAGGGAGGGACGCGCTGAGCGCGCTCTGTTCCCAAATTCACCTCATTTCGTTGCCGCCCCACCCGAAGAGGCCTCTGGCTTTCTTCCGGCGAAATCTGTCCCGGGCAATCCGAGGCGTCAACCCGCTCATCGATCGCTTCGCCGATCCGGCGATTCGTCAGGCGGTCAACGACTGGCTGGCTGGTCATCGCTACGACCTCATTCTGATGGAGCATTCCTGGATCGCTCCTTACATTGAAGACATCAGGGCCAGCGACAACCGCGACGCCTTCACGGTGCTCGATGCGCACAATGTGGAATCAGAGCTGTGGAGACAGTATTACCAGAAACCGGCCAGATGGTGGGCGAAACCGGCGCTTTACCGGTATTGGCAGTCGGCTCGACTCATTGAGCAGAAGTATTTCGACCGGTTCGACGTGGTGCTCGCCGTCTCCGAATCCGATCGTGAGAAGATCCTCCGCCTGGCTCCTCGCGCCTCGGTGGCTATCATTCCCAACGGCATTGAGTTGCCCTCTCACCAGGACAATCCATCGCCCGGCCATCGCCCGCCGGTGGTGGGCTTCGTGGGATCGCTCGATTATCCTCCTAATCACTTCGGGCTGGAATGGTTCCTCGCCCGCGTGTGGCCCCGGATCGCCCAACGCCTTCCCGAAGTTCAGCTTGTGATCATCGGTCGTGGGGATCAGCAAAGACTGAAGCGCCTCTGTCGCGGTCAGGAGACCGTTCGATTAGCGGGCGCTGTTCCCGACCTCGCGCCTTATTTGCGTCGGATGGCCGTGATGGTGGTGCCCCTCTGGCATGGCAGCGGGACGCGAATCAAGATCCTGGAAGCGTGGGCTCATGGGATTGCCGTCGTCTCGACCTCCCGCGGTGCCGAGGGATTGAGATGCCAGCATATGGAGAACATCTGGATCGCCGATGAAGCGTCCGACTTCGCCGCTGCCGTCATCTATCTGCTCACCGATCACACCACGCGTCGACGACTGGCTCAGTCGGCCTACGAAGGAATATCGGCGTATTCCTGGTCGGTCATCGAAGAACAACTCCAGGCTGTGCTCGATCGTCACTGGATGGCACGAGGATCATCTCAATGAGCTGCTGTATTTGCTCGGCCGATACGGTTCGACCGTTTCTGGACAGGAACGGCTATCATATTGTTCGCTGTGAGCGATGTGGATTCCTCTACGTTCACCCGCGCCCGAGTCAAGAGGAGCTGCAAGCGTTCTATCAAGATCCCAGTTACTTCCAGGGCGAAAGCGTTTATGGTTACGACTCCTACATCGGTCATCGATCCGAGATCGAGCGAGTGGCCAACGAACGATTGACCACCATCGAAAGATTCATCTCTCCGGGATGCCTGCTCGATGTTGGCTGTGCTTCCGGTTACTTCCTCTTCGTGGCTCGCCAGCGTGGATGGCACATTGAAGGCGTCGAGATCGCAGAGGCCATGGCACGGGCTGCCGAGGAGCTTTTACATCAACCCATTCATTCGACATTGGACGCGATTCCCTTCCCGCCCCAATCGTTCGATGTCATCACTCTCTGGGAATATATCGAGCATGTTCCCGATCCACGCGCCGATCTCCTTCGGGTCCACGAATTGCTCAAACCGGGCGGGCTCCTGGCCCTGTCCACGCCCAACGCCGGTCAACGAGTGGTCACGAAAGCGCCGACGCGGTGGCGGGAATTCAAACCGCCAGAGCATCTCAGCTTCTTCACCCGGCACACGCTGGAGCGATTGGTGCGCGCCTGCGGCTTTCAACCCGTTCTCGTGCGGGCAATCGTTCCTCATCTCAGCTTACCGGTCACGATAGAGCGCGGGATCGAGATCTGTCGTGAAACCCTCGGCGATCGGCATACGCGGCGAACGCCGTTCTGGTGGATCTACTCTCTCACCCGGCGGATGGTGTCGCTCCCCTTCCGAGTCTACCAGAAGCTGATTCTCTCGCCGTTCGATTATAGCCAGGGGATTGAACTCTATGCGCGGAGAGGCGCCGAGCAGGAGCGCGTGACATGAGGCGCATGAGGCGAGGAGAGGCGATATGCTCGATTGGAGCACGGGGCGTAAAATGGAAATCCAAAGCATGACTCATCGAATGGTGTCCACCCTGTGCGCCGAAAATGGTCGGACGCAAGATCGCCCCTCGCGCTATGCCCTCTTCTCCCGGGAGAAGACGGAGGGGCCCGACAGGACGCCGGGAATCAGCCTATGATGTCCGAGCGCATCCGACTCATGTATTTCAGCGACGCCCATGCCCTCGGTGGCGCCGAGGAGTACCTCTATCTCCTCATGGAAGGCCTCGACCGGTGGCGGTTCGATATCCAGTTCGCATGCACTGACGAGAAGGCACTCGAACCGCTGATTGCGCGGCTTCGCTCTCTTGGAATCACTGTGAGGGCGGTGACCGAGAGAGGCTTCGCTGTGACCGACCGGGCGAGTCGGCATAATATCACCATGTTCTGGCGATTCTTTCGCTCGCATCGCGTTGACATCGTGCATTTCAATTTACCTCATCCCTTCGCTTGTCGAATCCCCATTCTCGCTGCGCGGCTGGCGGGCGTACCCGCGCTCGTGACCACCAACCATCTGCCCACTTTGTCTCCGCAGGCGTATACCTGGAAGGGCCGTCTCCTTCTGCATCTGGCCGGACGATGCCTCGATATGACCATCGTGGAGTCGGAGATCAACCGCCGATTAGCGCTGGACCATCTCCATCTCGATCCCGCCAAGACGCGCACCATCTATCATGGCATCGACCTGTCTCGATTCGACCGGGCATTCGATCAAATGGTGCTTCGGCGCGAATTCGACCTTGGATCCGAAGCCGTCATCATCGGCACGGTGGGACGCCTCACGGCGCAGAAAGCCCACGACGTATTCTTACAGGCCGCGGCGCGGATCAAGCGTCGCTCTCGTCGGGCCCGATTCATCATCGTCGGCGATGGCGAGTTGAGAGAGCAGCTCGAACAGCAGGCTCGCCATCTCGGTCTTTCCGGCGAGGTTCGCTTCACCGGCTATCGCCGCGATGTTCCCTCGCTGCTCAGTCTATTCGATGTGTTCGTGCTCAGTTCGCGCTTCGAAGGACTGCCACTATCCATTCTGGAAGCCATGGCGGCGAGAAAGCCGGTGATCGCCACCTGTGTCGACGGCGTGCCCGAAGCTGTCGTCGACGGCGAGACCGGATGGCTCGTCCCACCGGATGATGCCGAGGCGCTGGCCGACAGAATCCTCGCGCTCATCGAGAATCCTCAACGAGCGCGAGCGATGGGCGCGGCCGGTCGGCATCGGGTGGAGTCACTATTCAGGAAAGAGAGGATGGTCGCTCAAACGGAACAACTCTACGCCCAACTCGTCGAGCGTTCCGGACGGCGCGTCGATCGGTTCTCTCTCCGGCGGGCGATCGCCGGGCGTTGAGCTGAGAAGGGGCGGGATGCGAATCGGGTGTACGACCTTCACCAATCATCATCGCGGTGGAGGCGGGCATGGCGGTCGATTGGGATCCGGCGGTTGAGGCGGCACGATCCGGAAACTGCAATTGGTCACGTCGGAGATGAAGCGGTTTCGCTTACTCACCAGTCTGAGTCGAACGCGATCGGTGGGCGGGAATGGAAGGCCGAGCCGATAATCCCCATTGTTCTCCACCTCGTCATCGAGCACCTGATAGGTGATCCCTCCGTCGAACGAGATATCCAGTCGTAAGAATCGCCCGATATCGCTCCCCTCGAACATCCACAGCAGGCGCGTTTCGCTGCCCGTCTCCAGCGCCTCTCCCCCATTGGGCATGAGGATGGTGATGCTGCCTTGTCCTGGAATGCCGATGGTGAACACCCCATCGCTGACGTCGGCGATGGATGGATCATCGGCGCTGAGGACGCCGATTTTGGCCGCATCGGACAATCGAGCGGGAACGATCCAATCGATGGAACCGGTATTCTCGACCGGACCATCGAACAAAGGGATCACCTGGGGATTCTGCGGATCGACGGAGAGATCGTAAAGGACGATGTTCACCGGTCCGTCTACGCCCTGAGAGCCCCAGACGATGCGCGTGCGGTCGCCGACCAGAAACACTTCGCCGCCGTTGGGCGTGACGACCGTGATCGAAGGTGACGATGTGGTGGACGACGAGGTGGGCATCTGGCACCCAATGCATGATCTCGACCGGTCGAGCGACTGTTCCCATCGCAAGGCGCGACTCATCTGCTCGATGAGGCTCATCGTCTCGGCGGACGCATCGACCGGTTCCAGGATGGCGAAGAAATCGCTCTCATCGGAGAATCGAGGATCGAGGCTGCTGGAGACTTTGATCTTGTAGAGTCCCGGACGAGGCGCGCTGACGCGCCACGCCTTCTGTCCCGTGGTGATGTCTACACCATCGAAGAGACAGATGACCACGTCGGGCGGTGCGCCCGGAGTGGGATCGGTGAATCCCAGCAATTCGATGCGCACGCCATCGACCAGGCGCCGAAACTCCCACTGAATGAGTCGTTCTTCATCGATGCGCCAGATCTCGCCACCGGTGGGCGCGGTGACGCGAATCTCCTGCAACTGCTCGGTGATGGTGAATGGATCGCTCTCGCCTGCGGCGACCGGTTCGCCATCGACGAGAGCGGTGACGCGAATGCGCGCCTGTCGCTCCGGCGGCGTCACGCGCCAGCAGAACTCGCCCGTGTCATCGATCTCCGTGGCCAGAGGCGTGGTCGTCGCCGGAACATTGACAATGGCACGAATGATCAGATTGCCTTCCACCTGGGGACCCGCCTCGGTGGGAAAGGTGGCTTCCCGAAACGCCTCTTCGTCGCTCACGGCGATGAACGTTCGACGCTGAGTACTATCGGTATCGATGGGGAAGGCGAATCCACCGGTGGGCGCGCGAATCTCGTACCCGATGTAAAAATCTCCTTTCTCGCGCAATGTGGGGCGTGAGGGAATATCGAAGTCCTGAAACGTTCCCGTGCTTCTCACTCTGACCGCTTGTGTGGAGAAATCGCTTCGATCCGGTGGCTGCCCGCGTCCGAGTTCGTCGGCGAAGAAGTACAGCGTGATGTCTCGTTCACGATCCGACTGCCCATTGACCGTGGGCACGAGCAGCCGAATCGATTCCAGCGTAGCCGGGAAACTGGGCGGGCGCAGGCGGGCGACGAGAATGCGGTCGCCTTGTTCGAATGTCAGATCGACTTCGCCATCATCTTCTTCGAGTTCCTGACTCCCCGCCTCGCCGAGCAACTCGACGTTGATTTTGACCGACGATGCCTTACCGGGCGTCACGGGCAGATCCGATACGGCCCATCGAATCACCTGAGCGGTGTCAATCGGCCAGGTATCCCCAGCCTGCGGCGTTCCCACAATGACGCGCGGTTGACGCGGTTGTTCTGGAGGGACGGACACTTCGCGGCTGAGATGAACGGAGATGAACGCGACGATCAATAATCCACCCGCCGAGGCCATCGCTCGTCGTCCCGGCATGTTCGTCAATTGTCCTCCCATCAGGATCATCTCGGGTCAGAGCAAGCTTAGCGCAGTTTGGCTACAAAAGGAAGAGGCCGGCATCAATGCCCAACGTCCATCGCAATGGGGTGCGCAGGGAGAAGCGGAGCAATCGCCGGAGGCGAGTTCTGGGACCTACAGGGAAGCCCTCGTCGGCAGAGAGACGTCGGTCCGGGAGCTCGCCCCAGAGGCTTCTTCCCGCGGAAAAACTCCGCGGCTGGTCAGGGGGGAGGCATCAGGCTTCGTGTTATCAGGGAGGAGCGGAGCTATCCCCGGAGACCAGCTCCGGGGCCTGCAGAGTGGTGGCGGGCGACCGGTTGACTAGCTGATGAATGTCACGGACCCCGGAGACCAGCTCTGGGGCTTGCCGGGAAGCCCCGCAGCTCGCCCGCGGGGAGCCGTCAGTTGTCAGCGAGTGGAGAGGAAGCAATATCTCTGGGAAGCCCCGCAGCTCGCCCGCGGGGAGCCGTCACGTTCCCTCCTACCGAGCGAGAAGCCTCACCAGGAATCCGGCTCCAAAGCCTGCCGAACCGAGCCGAGCACTCCTCGACCAGCCGAGAAACCTCGCTGAATCCTCGCACCGCTGGGAGAGACGACCGACGCTTGACCCCGTTGACCGAGTGCGGATAAAACTCATCACGCCATGGTTCGACCTTGCGACCTATGCCGGGGGACGGACGCCTCGTTTCTCCTGGAGTGCGATCGATTAGACGGTCCACTCGTTCAGTGTCGCCGCTGCGGACTCATTTACGTCGGAGAGCGGCGAGAAGATTTCACTTTCGCCGCCGCCAATGAGGAGAAGTCGCGCGCTCTGGCCGCTCGCGTCCGGGCTCTGGGATTGGTCGATGAGGCGATTGAAACTGCCGAAGCGCCCTGGCGCGAGCGCCTCTTCTCCGATCGCCTCGACCGATTGCGACGGCATGTCGAGCGCGGTTCCCTGTTGGAGGTCGGCTGCGCGTCGGGCGAGTTCTTGCGGTTGGCCGCCAGAGCTGGCTTCCAAGTCTGTGGCGTCGAGCCCGATCCTCAGACCAGCGCGCGGGCGCGCGAGCTGTATGGACTCCACGTCATCACCGGCACGCTCGCCGAAGCCAAGCTTCCACCGAACGCGTTCGACGCCGCCGTCCTCTTCCACGTTCTCGAACATCTGGATTCGCCGCGACAGACGATCGCCGAACTCCATCGCCTCCTGAAGCCCGGTGGCATTCTCGCTATCGAGACACCAAACATCGACACCATCTGGTTCCGATGGCTCGGTCGGCGCTGGCGACAGTTCATCCCCGACCACTACTACTTTTTCACTCCTCACACGCTGAGTCATCTGCTCCAGGATGTGGGATTCCGCCCGGTGGAGATCCGGCGGGTAGGGAAACCGATGAGCCTGCGCCTCTTCCTGGATCGCCTGAGGCGGCTCAGTCCCCGCTGGAGTCGGTGGCTGGGCAGTTGGGCTCGACGCCTCCATCTGGAGGAGAGAACGGTCTACGTGAACCTGGGAGACATCATGCTCGCCTTCGCCGTGAAAGAATCCTGAAGAGGGTCGGATGAAAGAACGCCCGTGCGCCAACGGGGGTGGCGAGCCCCGGAGGGCGCGATGAAAGACGTGCCTTGGGACATCGATTCACCATTCCTGTGAGTCCGAGAGGGCGACAACATCCCTGGGGGCGGGTCGGGCTCGATCACCTTCTGATGGCCGATATCACGGGAACGCTCTGCCCGTGACAGCCCGATCAGCATATGCTACACTGCTCGCCTGAAACTCATTGAGGGAGAGGCACCATGGCGACACAGGATCGATTCGGAATGCTCTCGACGCTTTCGGTAACTGCCGGATCGGTTAAGTATTACAGCCTTCGGCGTCTGGAACGAGCGGGAGTGGGCGACATCTCTCGGTTGCCCTTCTCCATCAAGGTGCTCCTGGAAAATCTCCTGCGCCATTGTGACGACCGACTGGTGACGGAAGAGGATGTCAGGGCTTTAGCGCACTGGAGCGAGACACAATCGCAAGGGCGAGAGATTCCCTTCATTCCGGCGCGCGTCGTCCTGCAAGACTTCACCGGCGTCCCGGCGGTCGTCGATCTGGCGGCCATGCGTTCGGCCATGCACCGGCTGGGTGGTGATCCCAATCGCATTAACCCCACTGTGCCGGTCGATCTGGTCATCGATCACTCGGTACAAGTCGATTTCTTCGGTTCAGGCCGCGCTTTTCAACTGAACGTTCAGCGAGAGTACGAGCGGAATGGCGAGCGCTACGCATTGCTCCGATGGGCGCAGAAGTCGTTCAAGAACTTTCGCGTCGTGCCACCGGGGACGGGCATCATTCATCAAGTCAACCTGGAATATCTCGCTCAGGTCGTCTGTTCGCGCACGGTGAACGATGAGCGAGTGGCCTTCCCCGATACGCTGGTGGGCACCGATTCGCACACGACGATGATCAACGGCCTGGGCGTGCTCGGTTGGGGCGTCGGAGGCATCGAGGCCGAAGCGGTGATGCTCGGACAACCCCTCTACATGCTCGTTCCCGAGGTCGTCGGCTTCAAACTCTATGGCGAGCTCCCCGAAGGCGCAACAGCCACCGATCTCGTGCTCACCGTGACGCAGATGCTGAGAGAAAAAGGCGTCGTGGGCAAGTTCGTCGAGTTTTACGGACCGGGTCTCAGTCAATTGAGCTTACCCGACCGGGCCACCGTCGCCAACATGGCTCCGGAGTACGGGGCGACCATGGGGTTCTTCCCCGTCGACCAGGAGACGCTCAACTACCTCTCCCTGACCGGCCGTGGCGAAGACACGATCGAGCTGGTCGAACGCTACGCCAAGGAACAAGGCCTCTTCCGAACCGACGAGACGCCCGATCCCGTGTATAGCGATACTCTGGAATTGGATATGAGCACGGTGGAGCCCTCGCTGGCCGGACCGCGCCGACCACAAGATCGGGTTCCACTTCGAGATATGAAGCTGGCCGCCCGGGATGCCATCGCCTACTTCCTCTCTCGTTCTTCCCGCCGCTCTCCTTCCGATGCCCAGCGGCCAGAAGTGGAAGTGGAAATGGATGGAGAGCGCGTCACGCTGACCGACGGTTCGGTCGTCATTGCCGCCATTACGAGTTGCACGAATACGTCTAATCCGTCGGTCATGATTGGTGCCGGATTACTGGCCAAGAAAGCGGTGGAAGCGGGGTTGACCGTCAAGCCGACGGTGAAGACGAGTCTGGCGCCGGGCTCGCGGGTGGTCATCGATTATCTGGAGAAGGCGGGGCTCATTCCCTTCCTGGAAGCGTTGCGATTCCATCTGGTCGGCTTCGGATGTACGACGTGTATCGGGAACAGCGGACCGCTGCCCGAGCCGGTGGCCAAGGCCATCAAAGAACACGATCTGGTCGTGGCCGCCGTGTTGAGCGGAAATCGGAATTTCGAAGGACGGATCAATCCGCTGGCCAAGATGAGCTATCTGGCCTCACCGCCGCTGGTCGTGGCTTACGCGTTGGCCGGACGAGTGGATATCGATATGATCAGCGAACCGCTCGGTCGCGATCCCAACGGTCAACCGGTGTATCTTCGCGATATCTGGCCATCGCCCGATGAGCTCCGACGAACGATCGCCGAGGCTCTCGATCCCGAACTGTTTCGCCAGCGCTACGCGCGGGTCTTCCAGGGCGATGAACGATGGCAGTCGTTACCGGTGCCCGAGGGGCATCTCTATCACTGGGACGAGGCATCCACCTATATTCAAGAGCCCCCGTTCTTCAAAGGATTGACGCCGGAGCCTCCGCCGCTCAGTGATATTCACAACGCTCGCGTATTGGCCGTGCTCGGCGATAGTGTGACCACCGATCACATCTCGCCGGCCGGGGCCATTCCCGCCGAGAGTCCCGCCGGTCGGTACCTGATCGAACGCGGCGTCGAACCCAAAGACTTCAACAGTTTCGGTTCACGACGCGGCAATCACGAGGTGATGATTCGAGGGACGTTCGGCAACATCCGTTTGAGGAATCAACTCGTCGACGCCGAAGGAGGATGGACGATTCATCTGCCCAGCGGCGAGCAGATGACCATCTATGAAGCGGCCATGCGCTATCAGGCCGAAGGCGTGCCCCTCCTGGTGATTGCCGGGAAGGAATACGGCACCGGCAGTTCCCGCGATTGGGCGGCCAAGGGAACGGCTTTGCTCGGCGTCAAGGCTGTATTGGCTGAGAGTTTCGAGCGCATTCACCGCAGCAATCTGGTGGGCATGGGCGTCCTCCCATTGCAGTTCAAATCGGGCGAGAATCGGCAGACCCTGGGATTGACCGGTCACGAACTCTACGACATTGAAGGCATCGCCGAAGACCTGAAACCTCATAAGGAGGTGACCATTCGCGTCACACGCGACACCGGCGAGCAGATGACGTTCACTGCCGAAGCGCGCCTGGATAGTTCTGTGGAAGTGGAGTACTACCGAAACGGTGGCATCTTGCAAACCGTCCTCCGGCAGATGCTCAAGGGGTAGACGGCGAGAGCGTTCACTCGATCATCTCAACAGGCGCGATGGTCATGAGCTTCTCCGAAGGAGCGAGCGCGCCGCGATGATCCTTTCCCGATCCCCCTACGCAATACAGCGCGCAAAATGCCATCTTGCGCTACATTCCCCGTCGCCGTGATGAGCGCGTCGTCTATGAGTGGTTCTCCTCGAAACGCGGACGCTGATCACCGTATCTCTTTCAACTGCTCGTCATTACTTCCAATAGGTTCGGTCCAGGCTCCGATATTGAATCGCTTCGGAGACATGCTGAGGTTGAATCCGCTGGCTACCCTCCAGGTCGGCGATGGTGCGGCTCACCTTCAAGATGCGATCGTAGGCCCGCGCTGAGAGTCCCAATCGACTGATGGCATGCTCCAGTAATCTCTCCGACGTCCCATCGATGGAACAATACCTGCGTAACAGGCGCGGCGTCATTTGCGCGTTGGCGTAGAGGCCGTCGCCGGCCAGGCGCTTCATCTGAATCTCTCTGGCGCGCACCACTCGCTGACGGATGGCCGCCGAACTCTCACTGGGCATATCGCTGGAGAGTTCTTTGAACTTCACGGCGGGCACATCGATGTGGATATCAATCCGGTCGAGCAGGGGCCCGGAAATCTTATTCACGTACCGCTCGATGCGCAGCGCCGTGCAGCTGCACTCGCGCACCTGCGATCCCCAGAATCCGCAGGGGCAGGGATTCATCGCCGCCGCCAGCATGAATCGCGAAGGAAAGGTGAGCGAGATGGTCGCCCGGCTGATCGTCACGCGACCATCTTCGATGGGTTGTCGCAACACTTCCAGGACGTTGCGATCGAATTCCGGCAGCTCATCCAGGAACAAGACGCCGTGATGCGCCAGGCTCACCTCTCCCGGTCGGGGCACTGCCCCGCCGCCAATCAATCCGGCGTCGCTGATCGTATGATGGGGCGAGCGGAAGGGGCGCGTGGTGACCAATCCTTTACGATCGGTCAATCCGGCGACGCTGTGAATCTTGGTCACCTCAATGGCCTCATCGAAGGAGAGTGGGGGGAGAATGGTGGGGATGCGCTTGGCCAGCATCGTCTTGCCGCTCCCCGGTGGTCCGATCATCAAAATGTTATGCGCGCCGGCGCAGGCGATCTCCAGCGCTCGTTTGGCGTGCAGTTGTCCTTTCACATCGCTGAAATCGACCGGGTATTGGTTGATGTCGGCCAGCACCTCGTCCACGTTCACCCGAAGAGGCGGTGGCGGTGCGTCGGCGGTCAGAAGGCGCACCACATCGGGCAGTGTTGATACCGGATGGATTTCCAATCCCGCCACTACTGCCGCTTCGCGGGCATTCTCTTCCGGGAGAATCAAGCGTTTGATGTTTTGTCGCCGGGCGGCCACGGCGATGGGCAGCGCTCCCTTGACCGGGCGCACGCGACCATCGAGCGAGAGCTCGCCGACGAGCACAGTATCATTACACTGCCGATCGCCGAATTCACCGTTGGCACCCAGAATGCTCGCCGCGATGGGCAGATCGAAGCTCGACCCTTCCTTCTTGATATCAGCGGGCGCCAGATTCACCGTCAGGCGATGCGGTGGGAAGTGAAATCCGCAATTGTTGATGGCCGCCCGGATGCGTTCGCGACTCTCCCGGATGGCGGCATCGGGAAGGCCGACCATGATGAACGCGCCTTGACCTTGATCTCCCGAGTGCGGCGAGAGATCGACTTCCACATCGACGATGTAAGCATCTATGCCATAGAGGGCAGCACTCAGCGTCTTCCACAACATGGATCGCTCCTTCGGTCAAAAGTCGGGGGAAACTCTATCACCTTTCCCTGAGGAAGGCAAACGCGGATCGGTAGCGCCGTGGCGCTAACCCCCATGCCCAGGCTCTTTGGTGACAACGGAAGTACCGTGCTCGTCACCGGGGATCGTTACTTCCCCGCTCCACGAGCTCCCAACTGACTCCTCCCCGTCGACGAGCGGCGGGGCCTCCCGGAGAGGAGGAGCGGCCCTCTGAACTAGCCGGCAACCTGACATCTCCCCGCCCACCGGCCGCGGGGGTCCCCTCAGGGAGGGCGTCGCTCCCTCTCCACACAGTGCGCGCATGGCTTCCCAAGCTCCTCACTCGCTCAATCTGGGAGCTCCGCGCGGCATGCCGCGATGTCGAAACTCATCTCTCACCTCCATCGTCCTCCTCACTTGCCCAATCCGGGAGGCGCGCGTAGAATGACTGAACTGAAATATCACCACAGCTCAAGGAGGCGATATGAGAAAAGGACTCTTCTTCCCTATCGTGATCGCTCTGCTCACGCTCATGATCGCCGGCGCCTGGTCGATTGGCCGGGCGCGCCCCGTTCAGCAAACCGCGGCTGAACAGGAGGTGAAAGAATGGACCATCGATGATCTCATCATGAGCGAATCGGCCAGCCAATTCGAGATCTCACCTGATGGCCGCTGGGTCGTCTGGGTGAAAACGGCCGGCGACAAAGAAAAGAACGAACGCGTCTCTCACCTCATGCTCTCCAGCTTGACGGAGAAGAAAGAGATTCAACTCACTCGCGGTCAGAGTAATGAGTCGAATCCGCGCTGGTCACCCGATGGCGAACTGATCGCCTTCATCAGCACGCGACCATTACCCAAAGGAAAAGCCCGGGCCGATGGCGACGGCAAGCCGCGCCCACAGATCTGGCTCATCCATCCTTACGGCGGCGAACCGTGGCCGTTGACCCACTCTGAACGAGCCGTCCGCAGCCTGGAATGGGCCGATGCGCAGACCATCATTTTCACCGCTCAAGAAGATCCCACCCTCTACGAGCGCACGCTCAAGGAGAAGAAAGACACCTCCATCGTCGTCGAGGATGAAGCGCACGAGCCGCCCGTCCGCTTGTTCAAGATCGATGTTACATCAAAGCAGGTGACCCGGCTCACCGAGAACGATGACTGGATTCAACAATTCGCGCTCTCTCCCGATGGGCGCTATGCGGTGACCATTCATAATCGCAGCTTGCGCTTCGTCTACGATCACGAGATCAAACCGGCGACCTATCTCTACGATCTGCAAACGGGCGAACGGAAACAGTTGTTCACCGAAGGAAAGATCCATCCCGAGCGGATTCGCTGGGCGCGCGACGGTCGAGGATTCTATGTGCGCAGCGCCTTCACGCATCATCCGCGCTATCTCATGGCCACCATCTCGCTCATGTACTACTACGATCTGGCCAGCGGCACCGTCACGCAAGTCGATCTCCAATGGGAGAACGGGATCACGCTGGACTTCGATGCCACCCCGGACGGCTTCATCGCGTTGCTCGCCAATGGCGTGCGACCGAAGCTCGCCCGATACACCCGCCAGGCCGATGGCCGTTGGACGCGAACGTGGATCGAGAGCGAGCACGAAGGGCATATTTTCGGCCTCCGGGTGAGTCGGGACGGACACACCATCGTCTACCACTACTCGACGGCCAATACGCCCACGCAATGGTATCGAGCGAGTTTGGACGGAGCGCGCATCGCCGATCCGGTGCAGTTCACCGATCTCAATCCGCAGTTCAAGCAACGAAAAACGGCGCGCGTGGAAATCGTTCGCTGGAAAGGAGCCCGCGACGAAGAGGTGGAAGGGCTCCTCTATTATCCGCTCGATTATCAGCCGGGGAAGAAGTACCCACTGGTGGTAATGATTCACGGTGGACCGGCGGGCGCGGACATGGATCGCTGGAGCGACCGATGGGCTTATCCTCATCATTTGATGACACAACGAGGCGCGTTCGTCTTCAAGCCCAATTATCACGGCAGCTCGGACTACGGTCTGGAGTGGGTGGAATCCATCGGCGAAGGGAACTACTACGACCTGGAGGTCGTGGATATCGAGAAAGGCGTCGACTCGTTGATCGCGCGCGGATTGGTCGATCCCGATCGCCTGGGAGTGATGGGCTGGAGCAATGGCGCCATCTTGACCACGGCGCTCACGGTGACGACCACGCGATACAAGGTGGCCTCGGCCGGAGCCGGGGACGTGGAATGGTTCAGCGATTGGGGCAACTGCCGTTTCGGCGCGGCTTTCGATAATTATTATTTTGGCGCCTCGCCGCTGGAGAATCCCGATGTCTATCTCCGCAAATCCCCGTTCTTCCGCATGAGCAAAGTGAAGACGCCGACCATCATCTTTCATGGGACCGAGGATACGTCAGTTCCCACCGAGCAGGGATGGATGCACTATCGGGCGCTCCAGCAGTTGGGGCAAACCGACGTGCGGTTCATCCTCTTCCCCGGCGAGCCCCACGGATTACGCAAACTGGCCCATCAGCGCCGCAAATTGGAAGAAGAACTCGCCTGGTTCGACAAGTACCTGTTCCATAAAGCGGAGGCGAAAAACGAGGCTCTCAAACCGGACTCGCCCCTGGCCGTGGCGCTCAAGAAGCGATCCATCAAGCGAGTCGGCGAGCGCTATGGCGTGATGGTCAACGGCGTTCTCGTGCCGGAGACCGTCCCCTACAAGAAGGTGGAAATCGGCCGCTTCGAAGTGACCCGAGCCCAGTACGCCGCGTTCGATAAAACCTACCGCGTCGAACCGGGCCGGGAGAACTATCCGGCCAATGGCATCACGTTCGAGCAGGCCAAAGCCTATTGCGAGTGGCTCAGCCGCGTCACCGGCGAACCCTATCGCCTGGGCACCGAGGCCGAACTCAAATCGCTCTACGACGCGGCCAAAGAAGGCGAGAATACGCTCGACTACTGGGCTGGCTACAAGGTCAATCCCGACGATGCCGAGCGCCTGGCCGAAGAGCTGAAGAAACTGGATGGAACCGCGCCGCTCCTCAAACCGGTGGGCAGCTTCAAGCCGGTGAGCCGCGATGATCTCATCTTCGACCTGGGAGGGAACGTCGCCGAATGGGTCATCGGCGAAGATGGGAAAGGACGGCTCCTCGGAGGGAGCGCCGATACGCCCGCCGATCCCAAACTCCGCCGGCGCAAGCCCGCTCCCGAATACATCGGCTTCCGAGTGGTCAAAGGCGAGAAATGAATCTGGCCGCCGAGACAATGACGAGTGAAGTGTGAAACCGGGACCGCCCGCCATCAGGACGGCGGGCGGTGCACGTGCATCAATCGAAGCGCGGAGAATCGGGCGCGGATGGAAATTCCGCGCGCCGTCACACACGGAGCCGAGAGCTTGCCCAATCGAAGCGGTGAGAGTCGGGCGCGAGGTAGAAGTTCGGCTCTCTCCTTCCCGAGCGGTGAAGCAGATCAGCGTGACTGAGCGCGAGCCGGCAATCCGATCCGCTGCCCTCCGTCGTCGGGAGATCATGCCCGGTCCTCTTCACGCCGGGCTGTCCCGTTGGAGCGCGTCCAACTGTTCAGCAGGATGACGCGGTCAGAGGACGTTGCCGGTCATTTCACCAGCAGGCCGGCGGCGCCGGCGCCCAGCATGATATACAGCGGATTGAGGCGAAATGCGAGAAACAGGATGCCGGCGGCGAGGGCGATGCCTCCGCTGGAGAGCGAGTGAATCGAGGCCTGACCGATGATGATCGCGCCGGTCATCAACAATCCGGTCACTGCCGGGGCGATGCCGGCGAGCGCCGCTTGAATCCGGCGACTCTCCCGAAACCGATTCACATACGTGCCGGCGATGCCCGTCATGACGAACGAGGGGAGGAAAATGGCCACCGTGGCCACGAGAGCCCCCTTGAGACCGGCGGCGAAATAGCCGATGAACGTGGCTGTGATGGCGATGGGGCCGGGAGTGAGTTGACCCAGGGCCACGCCGTCGGCGAATTGCTGAGCGTTGACCCACTGAAAGCGATACACGACATCGTGCTCCATGAGAGGAACCATCACGTAACCGCCCCCATAGGTGAGCGCCCCGATCTTGAGAAAAATGAGGAACAGCGTGAGCAGAGTGAGGCTGGTTGACGAAACGACCGCCCAGAAGGCGATAGGGGCGAGACTGAGATGAAGCCGGTTCTTCCCCCCGCTCGATGGCGCTTCGGGATGGGTCTGGTCGGCGGGCGGTGGGATGGGCGCGGACGTCGCCGGGCCAGGAGCTCGTGACGCGCCTCGCGCGGAACGGAAGCGAGAGGCGAGCAGGCCGACGGCTCCCGCCGCCAGGATGATCTGCACGACGAGATGTCGAAAGGCCGTCGCTGCGGCGCAGGCCGTCACGGCCAGCACGGCGTGCCAGGGGCGTTTGACGGTGGACTGACTCAGTCGGATGGCGGT
Organism: Blastocatellia bacterium; assembly: GCA_026985075.1. Lineage (GTDB taxonomy): Bacteria > Acidobacteriota > Blastocatellia > HR10 > J050 > J050. Next base: position 40,629 of record JALSQX010000046.1, read on the forward strand.
GGCAGCGATGATGCCGGTCATGGCGGGCGTCAGGCCGAAGAACGCTCGTTCGACGGCGGGTAGATGTCGCGTCTCTGCGTACGCCATGGTGAGACCGACGATGATGATGAATGAGGGGAAGACGAACGAGACGACGGCCACTCCGGCTCCCAGCCATCCCCGCAGGCGGAGACCGATGTAGGTCGCCGTATTGGTTCCGATGACGCCGGGCAAGCTCTGCGCCAGCGCGACGGCTTCGACGAATCCCTGATCATCGAGCCATCGTTTCCGCTCGACGACGTATTCCCGGATGAGGGAGAGCACAGCCGGTCCGCCCCCGAATCCGATCAGTCCTAACCAGCCGAACAGGGTGACGAGGTGAATGAGCCGAACTGGGCGTTGTGTTCGGTGCATTGGTGTCTGTTGATTCGTTGTACTGATCTCGCCACGGTTTTCTCTCGCCGCTCATGGATGTCCTGCTATGGCATCGTCGCGGCGGTCCACTATCATACCGCATTCCCCATGGAGGACAAAGAAAAAGGGCGCGCCCGGAATGAACGATTCTGAGCGCGCCCTGTGAGGTACGGGTCGATCAAGCCCTCGGCTACCTGGCTCGGGCCATGGCCTTGCTCACTTTCAGTGGATTCCTGAACGTCTTGCCGTTATTGGCCAGCCGTTTGGCGTGCTCTTCGCAATCGTGCTGAGCCGCCCGTTCTTTGTAGTATTTTTCCCTGTCCACACCTTTGGAAACCATGGCCACGACGGTGAATGCAGCGAAACACTTGGGGCAGGTCAACCGCACCGCTTTAGCTGATGAGCGTTTAGCCATCTTGATGTTGCCTCCTGATTAATTGTTATGAATGGTGTTCTTGCCGTTTTCGGGCAAAAACAAAGGCGCGAATGATGCCAGAAAACTCCGCATTTGTCAATGGGCATTCGCGGCAGGATCACACTCGGCGGGCGCAGGCCACAGGTCGGAGCGCCACCATTCCCGGAGGCGAGTTCCGGAGCCTTCGGGGGATGAGCGAGGCATCAGGCGAGCAGCTCACGAACGTCACGGATCCCGGAGACCAGCTCCGGGGCTTGCGAGAAGCCCCCGCAGCTCGCCAACAGGGAGCACTCACGTTGGCAGCTCGTTTGAGAGGCTCATCCCTCCAACCTGGAAGCCCCACAGCTTGTCTGTGGGGAGCCGTCAGTTAGCAGCCGGTCCAGACGCTTCCTCCCCCCTCTAGGAAACCCCGTCGCTCGTCGGCGGGGCACTCACGTTGCCAGCTCGTTTGAGAGGCTCATCCCTCCAACCTGGGGGCCCCACAGCTTGTCTGTGGGGAGCCGTCAGTTGGCAGCTCGTTTAAGAGGCCATCCCTTCACCCTGGAGGCCCCACAGCTTGTCTGTGGGGAGCCGTCAGTTGGCAGCTCGTTTGAGAGGCCATCCCTTCACCCTGGGAAGCCCCGCGGCTGGTCCGCGGGGAGCCGTTAGTTGAGAGCTAATTGAGCGAGGAGCGTCACCATCCCCGGAGCACGGAGGCTCCAAGCGTCAGTGGCTCGCCAGCGTGGGGAACGGAGCGATCAAGCGTAGCGCGTCCGCTGGGCGCGGGGGTCAGGCGATGAATGCTTCATCCCGCCCTAAAAGGATATCAAAGAACTGCTCTATATTCGCTCGCTTCTCGTTCATGAACGTCAAATACCAACTATACTGCTTTTGAACACATTCTTCCAAAACCTCTTTTGTTATCACCACTTCTACTGTCTTGGGATAGACACACCTCCGCAATTCAGCAAGAGTTGATTCCATGCCTTCCTCTCGTTCCCACCACGATATCAGGAATCCCGCCAGAGGGCGGCTTTGCCCCTGGTATCTCACTTGCTCTGCCAACAACCACGCGAAATCCCAGACTCGGTCAGAAAAAGGCGAAGGATAAAGCTCTTGTACCCAATTCTTGGCTTCCCAAAGCCAATAGGCACCGTCGCGAACAAACACTCCATCTGGAATGGCGTACGTCCCTTTCGCCTGTGGGCGGTTGAGTTGGTTTAGCAGACGCTCGTGGTTTTGAGTCAGAGGCTTTAGAGGGGGCACAATATCGGCCCAAAAAACTCGTGGCTTTCCAGGGAGCACCTGATAATCTTTATGGGCAAAATATGCCCGCAACAGGTCTTCATAAAACTTGGCGAATAGGAAGACCCGCATGCCACCAGAATTGTTACGAGAAAAGAGCGTATCTAAAGAACGCACAGTAGTCATCCCCGGCTTGGCTGGCAACCGAGCTCACCTGCCGCTATGGCGGCAAGGTTGAAGGCCGCAGCGACACTGCCGTTCAGTGCAGCGTTTTGTTAGCCGGTCTCTATTTGACTCTCTGTTGTGCCCGTTTATAGGCTTCCTCAACCCAGGTTCCCAGATTATTATAACCATCATCATTAACCCAATCGTATGTTCTGATACCTTTATAGCCGAGAGCTTTGAAAGGGTCATTACCCTTACAGTCCCGTTTCCCGTTTTTATCTTTAAGATTGTGAATGTATACTCCAATTAATCCGTTACCCCTTTCCCAGCTATGATTAATCTCATATTGAACATATTTTCTCTTTGCTGTCTCAGTTCCAATCAAAGCAACAGTTACTGACGTACCGTTCATTTGATCCCGAATCCATTTCTTAATAGCATCATCTCCTTTTTTCTTGACTTCTTCCCACTCCGCAGCGTCCCAAAATCCAGCGGCTTCTCTATCCGGTTTGGTTACCCAGCTATTCCGAACTCGGCTGGCCCTCCATATATCTCTTTCATAGTGAAAACTAAAAAATACTCTACGTGCCATTTTCATTGTCATCCTTTGGTTGATAAGATGGCTATGAGTGTTACAATTACGATTGCTCCCAATATCGTGCCGTGAAATATGATAAGTGTTTTAGAGAAGATAACCTTTATCCATGGCGCTACTTTGTCCTTCACGATAGAGGTATCCATTGAGAAGTCTATATCTTCGTCTTTCATACTCCTTACATGATCGTATAACGCTCTAAAGAGTCGCTCCTGCCATAAGAAATAACCATCCAGTATCCAAAAAGCTGTTGCAGGGAAATATGCTAGATAAACAAAAAGTATTTTAAGATTGCTGGCTGCAAGAGCAAACAATGCAGAAACTAAAACTACACTCCACCCTTTAAGTAGAAAAGAATTTTGAGAGAGTCTATTTACAATTCCTTGTATCATTTCAAGGTGCGATAATTTCTTCTCTATCATAGCTCTTCCTCTCTCACCCTGCTAACGATTTGGTGATTACCCGCGGCGCGCAGCCACCGTCAGGTGCATCGCCTTGTTAGGCTGCGCCGCTTAAGAACTGCGTCATATCCAGTGAGTAGTGTACAGGCCCCACCCAGGCGATGTCCGCGCTCCGCCATACAGTGCTGAGAACGAGCACACTGAGTCCAAAATCGCGAAGTAGCCCAAGAAACTCCACTGCCGTGTCGCCGCGAGCAACCATCGAGGGCACGTGAGCTGCCGCAAATAGCGCTGCGACGCCTAGGATCGCGGCTCGCGGCCCTAATGCGGCAGCCACGCGGACGAACAGAATGGCTATCGCAAGGTCCTCGAGCAAGACCTGTACAGCGAGGTGTACCCGGGCCGGAGCGTATACTCTCGCCATCGCCTCGGGCC
>JALSQX010000047.1 GCA_026985075.1 Blastocatellia bacterium
GCTCTTGTTGATCACCGCGTTCTCCTCACGGTCGCTACCACTGACTTCGTGAGGCTGACGCGGTGATCACCTAAATGGAAGCACCCTCAAAACGGACCCCCCGTACACCACATCCGTGGACGCAACTGGCGTTCGAGAGCGACGTGCATCAGCTCAACGGCTTGGCGAAGCCACGCCTCCATCCGGTCCTTCAGTCCCTGCAGGGAGTCCTCTTTGGGCATGCGACATCGCTCCCACGTCAGTCTCGGGCGCGCTCACGCATGGTACGCCGAGGTCGCGACGGGACACAGGCACGGGCGGGGGACAGCTCATCAGGTCGTGAGGGCCGCACCCCCGATGGTCGCGTAGAGTCCCCGTGAGGGGGTCCTCACGAGCAGGCTCATACCTGGCGCCATGGCACATCCATGGCACAAGAGGGTGCCATCGGATGGACAACAACGCGAAACGCTGAAAAGTGAAAACCCGGTCTGACCAGGCAGTTCGCGCATTCGCCCAGGTCACCGGAGCCCCCTACTTCTGGCTCCACTCCCGACAGTCGATCCGTCGTCTGCACGCGCATGCATACCAACACGCCCGCAGGCGCCCCCACCATCAAGGCCACTACCAGCAGGACGATCCCACGTCGCATATCAGGCACCTTTCTGAACGCCCTGGTCCGGTGCGGTTGGCATCCACGCCACTCCAACCGGAGAGGCCGCGCATCACAATAGGCAGTCTGTCTTGCAACCTATGAGCAGGGGCGTCAACGCGTAAACAGTGGGGATTCCAGGAAGCAGGACACGGCTCGGTCTTCAAGTGGAGTGCTGTTCAGTAGCGCCATGAGGTCCTCTGCGTTAGCGTCGTCGTCGACATCGACTCCCGCGTCGCGCAAACAGCTCTTCACTCGGGCGAGTTCAGCTTCTCGCTGGGTTCCGCTGAGCTCATTCTGTTCGGCCCAGACCAGGTTGACCACAGAGAGATTCTTGCTGTAGCACTCGTCGTGAATTGCCAGTGCCTCGTCGTCACTCATATTCCGCGGATAGATGCGGTAGTCATAGAATATGCCTGAGTCGTCGAGTTGCAGATCGCCCACGTCTACTCCCGCTGCCCTCGTGCAGGAGATTGTCTCGAGCACTGCACGCTCATACTCATCAAAGGTCACAGTCCCGTCGGCCAAGATATCGCGCTGGAAGGCGGAGGTACCCGGGGGGACTCTGAGGCTGGAATCGCCTGGTGGCATCCGAGCGAGACGCGTACACGCCGTGAGGCCGACGGCGAGTACGAGAACTCCACTAAGGAAGCATGCACGCCGGATCAACAGTTCCAGCTCGCCGTGGGATGACCGGAAGTATAGTAGGAACTGGAATCGTAGGTGTGGTCTCCCGCAAGGCACCCTGTCATTGAACTCGTGCGCCTAATGACATACGATCCCGAGCTCACTGCGTAGCTAGTCCAGAATGGTTGCCCAATCCAGTTGGTGGCTTTGACCCGCGCTCTTGAGCCAGAGCAATATGTATAATCGTCGGTTGCGCCCAATATGTACGTCGAGGCCCACGCCGTATAGCTCTGTGTTGAGCTACTCCACGTCTGACCTGCCTTGCCAGGGGACACCGAACAATGCGTAAAGAGTGATAGGTGTTACTGTACTCAGTCGTAGCCGACGCGGGGCCGACGACTGTACCCACAACGATCGCCAGCATTGCTACAAGCAGGCGCACTCTGGTTCGCATATTCGCGTCCCTCCTGCATCCACCAAGACTCAAAGAGTCAGAATAGTTGCCGATTAGGCGGTTGTCAATGGTCTGATTTGAGTCATATCCACGGGCGTGGTGCATGAATAATGCCGCGTCGGCCCGATCGTCACGGTGGCTCTACGCGACCATCGGGGGTCCAGGGTTGCGGCGTCGGATCTTGCCCCGAGTCATCGTTTCTTGCTCAGGTCTAGGTTTTGGTCCTGAGCGAAGGAGCAGCGGTGGCGAGACCATCGAAGAAGACGACTGATCAGAAGCTGCGGATCGTCCTGTCGGTGTTGCGGGGCGAACGTTCTGCGGCGGAGGCGGCACGCCGGAACGGCGTGTCGGAGCAGTCGGTCCACAACTGGAAGAAGCGGTTCTTGGACGCCGGCCGGGAGGGGCTGGAGAAGGGGGTTCGGCGACGTTCGTCGC
>JALSQX010000048.1 GCA_026985075.1 Blastocatellia bacterium
TGGCCATCAGATCCTTGCCCACCCCCGACTCGCCTTGCAACACCACACAGGAGGCCTCGCTCTCGGCCACCCGCCGCACCACCTCCAGCAACTCCCGCATCTGGGGCGACTCCCCCACGATCATATCGAAGCTGAAGCGCTTCCGGTGATAAGAATGTACGCGGTGAAGGGCATCGCGGAGCCGACTCGTCTCCAGGGCGTTTCTCACCGAGGTTTGCAGCTCATCGTAGTTGATGGGCTTGCAGATGAAGTCGAATGCCCCCAGACGCAGGGCGGCCACGGCATTCTCCACCGTCGTGTTCGCGGTGATGATGATCACGGGCGTATTGGGCTCTTGCTCTTTGATCTTCTTCAGAACATCGATGCCCGTGCCATCGGGGAGCTTGATGTCCAGAAGGGCGAGGGCGGGCATCTCTTCGCCGAACAGTTTCAAGGCGCGCGCCGCCGTTTCCGCTTCAACGACCTCGTAGCCCCATTTCTCGAGTTTGGTTTTGAGCGACCAGCGGATCAATTCTTCATCATCGACGACCAGTATTTTTTGTTTGGACATTCTCAAAACCTCCATCGAAAGCCAATGAACGAGGGAAGCGCGGTCGAACGTGATGAGCGGGCAATGAGGTGGCGCGAGACCGGTTCGCCCACCCCCCGCCGCTCGACGCCCCGCGGAATGCCCGGGCTCCCCTCGCGGCGAGTTATTCTCTCATTTGACTTCGTGATGGAAATCCCGGTATTATTAAGGAATGGTTGTGAGCGAGCTAGCGTATGCCGGTTAAGAAAGAGACCATTCCTCAAATAGCGAGCCCGCACACCCCCCCAGCCGTGCCGCCGTCTCAGCTGGAATTGGAGCGCGCCATTGAGAAGTTCACCGCCTTGAGTTCGCTGGCCTCGGCCGTCAGTCGGGCGCGCGAACTGGATCCCTTGCTGGCCGAGGTTCTGGATACGGTGATGGAGTTGTTTGGGACGGATCTGGCCCACGTGATGCTGTTCGATCCTGACACGGGAGACCTCTGCGTGCGCGCGGGGCGCGGGGCCCCACCCGAATATGTGGCGGCGATCAATCATCTTCGGCCAGGCGAAGGCGTAGCGGGGCGCGTCTACGTCTCGGGCAAACCATTGGTGCTGCGCGATGCTTCCACGGATCCCCGGATCACCCGGGACATCGTCAGAAAGATGAACGTTCACGCCCTGGCCTGCGTGCCCTTGATCGCTGGCGGGCGCACGCTCGGTGTGCTGGTCACGGCGACGCGCGATCCCGAGCATCGGATCACCGAAAACATCGAGCTGCTGGAAGCCATCGGACATCAATTGGGCATGGCCATCGAAAACGCCCGCTTGTTTGAGGAGAACCTGCGCGCGCGCCGATTGTGGGAGAGCACCTTCAACGCCATCAGCGATGGCATTTCGGTGCATACCGAGGATATGAGGATCGTCAAGGCCAATCGGGCCCTCGCCCGGATTCTGGAGATCCCCCCCGAGCAGCTGGTGGGCACGCCCTGCTGTATGGCCATGCTCGGCCGGGAGACGCCACTGCCCGACTGCGCTCACCGGCGGGCGACTGACGGTCACCTCAGTCATGTCAGAGAAGTCATTGAGCGCCCCAATGGACAGATATTGCGCATCACCGTCGATCCCTTGTTGGACGAGGAAGGACGTCCTTACGGCTCGGTGCACGTGGTTTCGGATATCACCGAACGCATCGCCATGGAACGGCGCATTGCCCGCGCCGAGCAATTGGCATTGATTGGCGAGCTGGCCGCTGGCCTGGCGCATGAAGTGAAGAACCCGTTGGCCGGAATCAAAGGCGCGCTGGAGATCATTCTGGAGAGGTTGGCCGAGGATGATCCTCATCGGAAGGTGCTCGAGCATGTGCTCGCCGAGACGATGCGCATTAATCGCATCATCAGCGATCTGCTCGATTATGCTCGCCCACATCGACCGAGTCGTACCCGTATCGATCTCAATGCGCTGGTCGAGCGCGTCATTGCCACCGCCCAGCTTCAGTTGCCCTCCGACCGGGTGAAACTGGAATTCCGGCCTGCGGCGCATGTGCCTCCTCTCCTGGTTGATCCTGATGAGATGCAGAAGGTCATCCTGAATCTCCTGCTCAACGCCATCCATGCCATCAAGGACGAAGGGCGCATCCTCATCACCACTGCCGCCGACGAAGACAATCGGGCGGTGAAACTCTCGATCACGGATACCGGCGAAGGTATTCCACCAGAGAACGTGAGCAAGATCTTTCGGCCCTTCTTCACCACCAAGAAGAGAGGCACCGGACTCGGTCTGGCCACCTGTCATCGCATTGTGACCTCTTATGGGGGGACGATCACCGTCCACAGCGAAGTGGGCAAGGGAAGCACGTTCACCGTCGAGTTGCCCACTGCGGCCGAGCCGCTGGATTTGAGTTCTCATGTTCAGACGGCTCCTCCCGCTTCCTGAGGAAAAAAACTCCCCGGTCCATCGCTCGAGGATCGCATCCAGCAGATCATTCGTCATGGGATGGTGGCGTTTGTGCAACATGCTCTTTGACTTCCACCTCCTGGATCCGTGACCTCACCCGCTGACCCTCCCCCTGCACGGAGCAAACAGTTTGTGCACCCCCATGGTCGAGTCTCACCCATCCGGGCGATGACAAGCCCACGCCCGCCTCAGCTCCCGCTGAGCGGCCTCCTCCGAACAGTGAGTGATGCAATAAGCGTACCATTGAAGGTGCCGGGGCAATGAGCTGGAAAGCTGTTGCCACTCCGGGAGATACATTTGTGCTCGCCTCTTCCCGTGGTGAGAGAGAAGGGGCGGGAGTCGGGGGATATGACACGGGGCGGGTGAAATCCCCCAGGCCGGGATGGGGGACGCGATGGCGATCAATGTGTTGGCTTTCTCCAGGAGGCACAAAAACGGGGATGCGGCCACCGCTCGCTTATGGTCGGCTCTTCGGTTTAGAATAGGGATATGACTGTCCAGCATTCCGAGGAGTTCATCCTTCGACTGGCGACGCCGGATGATGTGCCTCGCCTGCTCCAGATGTATCTCGACTTCGAGCCCAAGGTCGAATTCCAGGGCCTTCCACCGCCCACCAGGGAGAAGATCGAGCAATGGCTCACCTCGCTCATCGGTGGGGGCAACGTCAATTTCGTCATCGAAGCCGCCGACGGACGGATCATCGGTCATGCCGTCCTCTGTCGGGAGGCCACCGATCGCGCCGAAGTGGCCATCTTCCTGCACCAGGAGTTTCGCGGCAAGGGGTTAGGGCGAAAACTCATGGAAGCCGTCATCCACTTCGGCTGCCACTGTCTTCATTTGAAGAAGATCTGGCTCTCGGTGCAAACGCTCAACTTACCCGCCGTCGAACTGTATCGGAAACTGGGATTCGTCACGCTTCATGACATTGGTGACGTCTCTTCCGAGTTGCTCATGGAACGCCGCGTTGGTTGCCCGGTGTGTCGTCAGGAGGAGTGCCCGGTATTCGATAAACGTCTTCCTCTTCGGATCACGCTTCCCTCGGCCCGAGAGCCTTCCGGCCGCGATCAGTCCTCTGAGGAGGAGCACGCGCTGTGAGGTGGGGACTGCGAATGTGAGGCTCTCGCTCGTGCATATCGGCTCGCCCCGATGAGCATCACGTGGGGGAGGAGCGGGCGCGCCATCACCGCCGCGGCGATGTCTCTTGCCCGAGGAGGCGACAGACGCTATTTCCGGAGCAGTTTTTTCTTGATATCCGGCCAGAATTCTTTGCCCAGCACAAAGGCGACGACATCTAATCCCACCATGATGCCGAAGCGGCGGAACGTCGGTCCGACGCCAATGCGCTGGTGACCGGGCGTATTCCGCTCCCAGAGATTGGCCAGAGCGCTGGCCGTCAGGTCTCCGCCGAGCTGGGCGATATTGACGCGCCGTCGACCATCGCGACTCTCGGTCACGAAGACGCGACTCATGGCGTAGAGGAGGCGTGCGCCGAAGCCGCGTCGCCTGGAGGGCCGATAGCGGGGGTCCTGATGGAAGATGATCGGATAGAGGCCGGACGTCAGAAACCTCTTGGAGCTGGTGGTTCCCCACTGAATGGCGTATCGGGAGAGCGCATCGGCCACCTTATCGCCTCGATCCTTCTGCGGTTGCGGGCGTTCACGGAGTTGGATGATCGTCGCACTCAGTGCGGGGAGAACATAGGTCCCAGGACTGAGGAAAGCCCGCTTCGCGCCATAGATCAATTTCTCTCTCGCCGTCCACTTGGGCGGCGCGCGGCGTGACGTCTGGGCGGGCGTCGCCTCTCTATCGTCCCGCGCTGGGGAGCGCCCGTTTCCTCCGAATGCGCCAGGGAAGAATCTCCCTCTCTGGAGCAAAGGATGGAGGGGGACCATTCCGCCGACGCGGACGCGCTGGTCGGCGATCGGTTTCCATGCGGGCACCGGATGGATCATTTCCGGCATGCGGGCCACTTCATCGGATGGCCGTTTGATGGACGCCGTTTGAGCCCATGCCGGCTCACCGATCAGCAGAGGAACCACCAGCATTCCCATCCAGAGGAACCTCGCGCGCTTCCTGCTGGCTGGACGGGCGGAGAACATCACAGCAGTCTTCGGCACCCCGGATCGCCTCATAGCACGGTTCAACCTCATTACGGTCGACATGATCATGATCCACAGCCGGGATCTTCTCACCGCACGGGGTGACCTCGATGGGTCACCGGCTCCGGCTCGTCCCTCGATACCTCCAGCCCGACGGAGCCTTCTGGTGGAGAGTCGTTCTCCAGCGATCATCAGCGTGCGGTTGAATTGGCCGCGGCTCACTTCATGCGTTGCCCGAGAAGATTTAATTTGAATCTTCGGATCGTCTCCGGAGCGATCGTCTCGCCAGTCGGGCTCTGAAAAGACAGCGCGTCGAAAGGACACTGCACGATGCACGCCCCACACTGGACGCAGAGGTGCCCCCTCGGTCGGGTTGCCCGATGTTGTCGGTGATCAACGTCGAAGCAGTTCCTCGGACAGACCTGTTCACAGAAGCCCGCTCCGCGACACGTGTTTTCGTCAAGGACGACTTCCAGCATGCGATCTTCATGCAATCCGCTCTTGTAGACCGGCGTGCTCCCCATGAGATCGAGACTGAGAACGAGAACGACCACCAGTGAAGCGAATCCCCATCGCCATACGACGTCCCAGGAGAGAATCCCCTCCCAATTCGCATAGCCGACGACACCCAGCATGAAGGCTCCCCAGAGTATGAGTTGCAGGCCACCGCGCCCGAAGTCGAAGAATACGAATCCCACGCGCTTTCCCTCGGGACGCAGCCATCGGCTGTACAGGGGAAACGAGAGGAAGATCAACAAGGCGAGTCCCCACACCAGGAGGGCGAGGGGAATGCTCCCGTCGGGCCACACCACCTGCGCGGCGAGCGCGGAGATGACGGAAATAGGAAACGCCCAGGCCGCCGCCATCTCGAGCCGCTGCGTCCAAGGAAACGCCACCTGACGCATGGCCGGCGTCTTCTCGAATCCATGATCGATGAAAGCAGGAATGTCGCCCGCATAGACCGGTCCCCAGATGACCTTCCATCCGGTCTTTCTCTGGACGACGGAGGCCTCCACGCCAGTCGCCGCCAATTGAGGCAGAATCACTCGCCGATGAGCGACACGTTGCTCGATGCCACTGGTCTTCAGAGCCGAGATGACATCATGATTGGTCAGATGTCCGCCCGCCGCCGCGCACCACACGTTGATCCCACGACTATTGGCGATGAGAAGATAACAATCGAGACCTCGTAGTGCCCGTCGGACTCTCTCCACCGTCAGGTGATAATTCCCGGTGAGCAGGACGGGAGAGTGTTCATCAGGGTCTCCGATCACCCGCAGGCCGGTCGCACAGGGGATGGGGAGGACCCGGAGGAGCGTCTCCATAATGTTGATGAGCACATAGCGCAGCTCATTCATCCTGGATTCCTCGCGGCTTTCGACTCACGATCTCGATGAAGTCCTCAAGCCGACTCCGCCTGATCGAGAGGATGGAGAAGCCTTTCTCCTGAAGCCTCTCGGGCAACTGATCGATCGCTCGCGTCGTCGTCTGGGTGAGCAGATAGGTGATGACGGCGAGCGGGCAGCGGATGAGCCGGGCGAGCATTCTCTTCGGGAGGCTTTCCGGGTTGGCTTCATCGGCGACGAGGAGCAGACCGCCGGGTTTCAAAATTCTTTTCACCTCATCGAGCGTATAGGTCAGTTCATCCTCGGTCAGTTCTGAGAAGCAAAGGCCGCTCATGACAACATCATAGCTCTCCGATGGCTCATTTCCAAGCTCGGCGACGCCCATTTCCGAGAACTCGATAGTCGCCGTGAAGCCGGCGCCTCGGGCTCGTTGCTCGGCTTTCTCCAGCATCTGAGCATTGACGTCGATGCCTTTCACGCGGGCTCCTCTCTCTGCCGCTCTGAGCGTGAGAGCGCCGGTCCCACATCCCAGATCGAGGACGCGTTGCCCTTCTTGGATATGAGAAGCGAGTCGATCGTAGGCGCGCTCCAACCGTCCCAACGTCAACCAGCGGATGCCCCGGTCGTATCGATCCGGCGCCGATTCCAGAATCTTCATCAGGACGTAGGTGCTCATCCGGTGCTCCCTTCGATCGATGATGAGCCTCGGATCAAGGCGGCCAACTGCTCGCTGGTGGCGCATCCGAAGATTCGCCGGCCTTGGACATCCACGACGGGCACGGCGCGAATACCTTGAGCGATGAGAAGGTCCGGCTTGAGCGTGACGTCTACTTCCTGGAGAGCGAATCCCATCTCCTTCTGAAGGGCGCGGAGTCGTTGTCGGACTAACGGGCAGAACGGGCAACCCAGCGCCGTGTAGAGCGTGACCTCGGTCGGGACTCGACTGGTATTCTCGGGCCAGCGATCATCGACGCGGCCATAACCCAGATAGCGGGAGAGCGCGGGGAACGTGCGAATGTAGGCCCAGTGAGCGAGCGGCGCAATCATCACCCACACGATGGCCAGGATGTACGCCCCCTTCACGATGAATATGACCAGGCCGCCGATGAAGATCGCCCAGCTCAAATAGATGAAGCTGATGTGACAGTATTGTTTCATGAGTTCTCCCTCCGTGGGATTCGCTGATCCACCCCGTTCCGTCGGTGATCGCGAGAATCGCTCTTCCATCGCGATCATCACATCTGCGTGCACCGACCAGATGGCGCACAGCGAACATGGGCGGGCGAAGCCGGTCCACATTCTCTGTCCATATTGTCATGCTCCCTGAAGAACAATATTTTCTCATTCACTCGAACCATGTGGCTGAGCCTTTCGAACTCTCCAAGCCATCGCCGCCAACATCGGAGGCTCATCCCATTGACCGGAAGCAGGCCCAGACAATGTAGCCGAGAATCAGGAATTCAGCCCCATCGAGGAGACCGATGACGAGAAGGGCGAAGGTGATCTTTCGCCGGCTCTCCGGGAGCGGATGGCGCACTTTGAGACGCTCATAGAGGCGGTGCGTGGCCGAGGTCGCTTCATTCACCAGCAGGCCCAGCCAATGATAGAAGACGACGAACAGGACGGGAATGATCGCCAGGACGCCGGGATAGATGAGGACGTACACCAGGAGCGCCGTGAAATAAGCCCCTTCCCAGCGAATGAGCGAACGGAGTTGGCCCACGCCCTTGATCTTCCGATTCACGTCCTCGGGGGAGAGTCCGTCGGTGCCACCGAGCAGGCCAACGAGCGCGCGAAGGCGCATCCATCCCGCAATGTTGATGCCGATGCAGGTCAGAGTGAAGACGAGCAATATGCCAGTGGCGAGTTGAAACGTATTCATCGTTCGCGTGGAGAGGAACTGTTACCGTTCATCGAGCACCTGAATATCACCCCGGCCCGAGCCATACGTCACGTGCCGGCCCAAAATGAGAGAATCGGCCCCGCCCACCTGGGATTGACCGGGCCCTGGAGTGAGATCGACGTTAGATGTCTTGCTTCCATAAAAGTCGGTTGGCGATGATCAAAGGGATGATGATCCAGAGCCCGATCATGGCCATCACCAGGATCATCACGCCGGTCGTTCCGCCCAGGGTGCGTACCAGCAGGGCGCCGGCGGGGCCGAACATTTCCCGACCACCGAGGAGAATCAATCCGGCCACGCGCACGATGTCGACCGGATTCCCGAATAGAGAGAACAGGGTGAACGCATTGGCCATGGTCGGCTTCATGAGAAAGGTCACGCCGATGACCAGGAGATCGTAAAAGATGACGAAGAAGAACCAGAGGAACAGAGCCAGTCCGAAAGCGCTCGCCCGTCTATGCGCCGCGATGGCCGCCAAGATGGCCAGACTGAGGAAGGCCAATCCTAAGCCGAGCGCCAATCCAACGAACATGAGATAGCGCAACGAGCCGTTCGCCCCAACGTTCACCGCGATGATGACGCCGGCCAGCCCGAACCCGATGAGCGTGGAAACGAGAATGGAGCCGAACAATCCCAACGTCTTCCCCAGCAGGATCTCGCTTCGACTGATGGGTTGAGCGAAGAGGAGGTCATTGGCCGCCTTCTCGCTGGTGAAACTCAGCGTCCCCATGAGCAGGGCCATCAGAGGGACGATATACAGAACCAGGTTGAGCAGACTGGCCGAGGTGCGCGTGAACGACTGAAAGCCGGCATATCCGGCCGTCGTCAATCCAACGGTGGCGATGCCCAATGCCAGGACACCGAAGACGAGCGCGAAGATGAGCGTCCATTTGCTCCGAACGGTGATTTTCAGTTCCTGGCTGGCGATGTGTCGCATCACGTCCACGTCCATGGATCAACGATCCCACGTCTCCCAGAGCTCAGCGAATTGGAGCACCTGACCGCGATGCTGTTGGGCAAAGGCCTCGGCGGCGCGACGTTCCTCGAAGGCCACCAGGTGCGAGCCCATGGGTGTGCGGAGTTCCGGGGCGTAGACGAAGAACGCCCGCTCGGCCGGCAACCAGTGCCGGCGATGATAATCATTGACGAAGAACGCGCGGGCCGTGTCCCTCTGTTTGGTCATCCGGACGTAGTGAATCAGGCATCCAATGTCGTCGAATTTGAAGACTTCTCCATCGGCATTGATGAACTCGGCGGCGAACTGCTTCTCTGAGATGGCCATGCGACAGAATGCGCACATGTCTTCGTTGAGCTGGAGAGGAACGGGCTCGGGTCGTCCTTCGGTGCACCCACCGAGCAACAACCCCATCACCAGGAGCATGTCCAGCCACTTAGGCCTCATGTCGTTCTCCCGCCCGAGCCAGGTAAAGATCTTCCAGCGAAATCTCTTCGGCACCAGAAGTGAGCGCCACCAGCCGGCCATTCATCATGATCGCCACCCGATCGGCCAGGTGTTGCACCTCGGAGAATACGTGCGTGGCGAAAACGATCGTCGTCCCTTCGTCTCGCAGACGGCGCATGAGATCCCGAAACCGAATGACTCCCTCCAGATCGAGACTCAACGTGGGCTCGTCCAGAATGAGATAGGGGGCATTGGGCAAACAGGCCACGGCCAGACCCAATCGTTGAATCATCCCGCCGGAGAGTTCCCCGATGCGCTTCTCGGCAAAGCCATTGAAATTGAGTCCCGAGCGAGCGAGGAATTCGTCGATGCGGCTTGACGGCACGTCGCGAAGTCGGGCATAAAACTCCAGCACTTCGCGGGCCAGGAGTTGATCGTGAAAAGCCACCCGCTGTGGCAGAAAACTGATAAACTGGCGGGCTGCTTTCGGTTGTTCTCTCACGTCTATCCCATTGATGACAATCTGTCCCGACGTGGGGATGGTGAGGCCGGCAATGGCCTTGAGCGTGGTCGTCTTGCCGCTCCCGTTTGGACCGAGCAAGGCCAGGATTTCGCCCTCGCCAATTGCCAACGACAGATCATCGACGGCGACCACGCCATCATATTTTTTCACCAGATGCTTGATCTCGATCATCGCCGCTGCTCCCTCCAGAGGATCGTCAGCGAGACGCCGAATAGGGCGAGGGAGAGAAAAGCCGATGGTGGCGAGGGGGATCGGCGCTGGAAACGGCCCGGCCATATCCGCTCTGGAATATCCAATGGGGGCGGCCGCATCAACGGGAAAGGATCGCGCTCATGCGATCCTTCGATGACGGGGAACAGCGCTTCGGCCCGGGCCAACGCTTGGGCGGCCGGACTGTATAAATAGAGGCGCAATCGCGCATGGCGTCCTTCCAGGTACTGGAAGATGTTCTGTATCCGGAATGGGAGATCCCCGATCCCATCTCCATCCAGATCATAACCGGTGTATCCATCCCAGTAGTTTCCTCGTCGGTGGTGAGACCAGTGGGTCGTCGTTCGCCGTCCGACCAATCGAAGTGGACTCAGGTTGTCAATGAAGACATTCTCGGTGAACGTGTTGTCCAGCGCGCTGCTGAACAGTTGAATGGCGGCATCGTTCCCGATGATCAGATTGCGTCGGAACAGATTGTGCATAGAATTGTCCAGGAACAGTCCCACACCATTATCGGCGATGACATTCTGTTCGGCCAGCGAGCGATCACAATCTTTGAACAAGACGCCCAATGCGCTGTATCCCACGCGATTGCGAAAGAAGACGTTGCGCCGGAAGGTCAACTCATCGGAGTACATGAGCGCCGCTCCGGCGTAGTTGCCGTACAACAGGTTTTCTTCGAACAGGCTCACGTTGGAGTACATGTAGTGCAACCCGTAGCGCGAGCGTTCGATGCGATTCCGGCGCACGACGTTGTGATCGGCGTGATCGAAGTAGATGCCATCGCGAACCCGGACGATGACGTTATCCGCGAAGGTGTTGCCGGTGCAGTTCCAGAGGTGGATGCCGTTTCCTCGTCGACCAATATCCAATTCGCTCCGACCCTCGATGCGATTCCCAACGATCGTGTTGTCGTTGGCCGCGGAGAGGTAGATCCCGAACAAGATGTGGCGGAGCTCATTATCAGCGATCGTATTCCCATCGGACTTGACGAGGATGCCGGCATCGTTGTCTTCCAGTCGGAGACCGCTCTGTTCGATGCGAAATCCGCGCACCGTGCACCGATCGGCCGTGATGGTGATGACGCTCCCCTTCCCGTCACCGCGAATGGTGGGGTGATCGATGCCCCGGAGTACGAGAGGCTTGTCAATGACCAATTTCTCCCTGTAGAGCCCGGGCGAGACGAGAATGGTATCTCCCGGCCGAGCGGCGATGAGCGCCGCCCCGATCGTCCGAAAGGCCGCTCCCGTTGAACCCACAGTCAGCGTGTGCGTCGGCGCGGCGAGCGCCAGGGCGACAAAGAGCCAACCGTTGATGAGCATCGCCTGTATCATGACCTCATTCTTCCGCCGGTCTGGCCGACATGACAATCGCCACGAACAAGAGTATAGCAAACAGCACCAACGAGTACGATGCTAATCCCGGCCAGCTATACACGGTGAAATTGGCGATCTGCTCCTTTCCGATGAGAGGCGGCGTGAATGGTTTCACCTTGATGGCGGCATCGGGCGCCAGATTGTGACCATAGGTGTAGAGCCGATAATAGAAACTCCACAACGAGAAGAGCCCGAAGTAACTGAACAGCACGAACACGTCCACGAGATTGGACATCTTGCCGATGACCATGGCGCGGAGAGCGAGGAGAATGAGGGCTCCAATCCCAAAGGGAATCCACTTGAATTCGCTGAAATCGCTCTCCAGGAGCGGTCGCATGCCGATGTAATGATTCAACTCGTTGATCTCTCGCAAGTCATCCCGTTGCGGCGTCTTCCCTCCCTCCAGCTTGTAGGCGTAGATGTGGAGCTTCAATCCATCGGGATACTGATTGGAGTAAAAGGTCATGTTCCACAGAGGAAAGTAATACGCCGGGAGCAGCACGACCACGGCCACCAGAATGAGGATGCGACTGTTCAGCGTGAGCGGCAGATCGAAGAAGATGTTCGCTTTGTCCAGCCACTTTTCCATGAGATCCTCCCTTTCCTGCTCGGCCCGGAGTCGGGAGGGCGAGGCGGGCCCTCGCCCTCCCTCTTCCGCTTCACGCTATCGCGGCTTGACGAGGAGGTATCCTTGCATCTCCTGGTGCAGTGCCGAACAGAAATTGGTGCAGTAGTAAGGGAATACTCCAGGCTTATTGGCGACGAACTCGATCGTTTTGGTCTCTCCGGGATCGACGACGACGTTGATGTTGTACTGGCAGATGGCGAATCCGTGCAGTTCGTCGGTCGTTTGTTCGATATTGGTCAGGTGGATGGTCACCCGATCGCCCTGGTTGACCTCGATCTTGGTCGGCGCGAAGCTGCTGCGAACGGCAGTCATCTTCACGATCACGTGATTGCCGCGGCGGGTGACGCCGGCTTGATTGACATCCCAGATGGCGTTGGGATTCTTGCTCTCTTCTTTGGGATAGACCTCGATGGGATGCAATTTGTCGGCGCGAATCGCCTGAGCGTAGTGTGGTTCCGGCTCGGTGAACGCATCGTAGAGCAACTTCATCTTCTCGCCGGTAATATCGATGAGTTGCGAGCACTCCGGTTGCGAGGGACCGACGCTCAGATGCTTGCCGTGCGAGAGCTTGTTCAGTGCGATGACGTACTTGCCATCGGGATGCATGGTGTCGCCGCCGGGAATGCAGAGGTGACCGATATTGTACGTGATGGGGATCTTGTCCACCACCGCCCAATCGCCGCCCAATCGCCACTTGGCGATGGCGCTCTCCACGAACAAGCTCGTATAGGCGAATCCCTTGTCGTCGAACTGGGTATGGAGTGGCCCGAGACCCACGTTGACCTCAGCTTCTTTGACCGAATCGTAATTGAGCACGGGGATGCCATCCTCCTCACCGGTGAAGTCCTTGTTCTCGATGGCCTTGAGTATCTTCTCGAAGCTGAACACGGTGGTGATCTCCTGGAGTTTCCCACTGGCCACGATATAGTTCCCGTCGGGGCTCACGTCCACACCGTGGGGGCTCTTGGCGGCGGGGATGAGATAGGCCAGACCTTTGACCTCTTTGGGATCGATGACCTTGGCGCCGCCGATGATCTTGTATTTGCCTTCCTTGACCGCTTGCTCGGCGGCTTTCCAGTTGACGGCGATGACGTAGTCCCGGTCTTTCTGTGAAGCGGTCACCTCCAGCTTGCCGGTCGCGCGTTCGGAGTTGTAGCAGCTCCAGAATGCCCAATCTTCGCTCGGCCCCTTGCCACATGAGCCGAGATCCCAATTGAACGGCGGCGTGAGCAGTTCCCACCCCAGGCTCATCTGGCCCGTCTCCGGATCGACGGCCACCGCGCCCACCACACCTCGGTATTTGCTGGCGTAGTCCTCGATGCTCGCGTAGGTTCCCAGGGGAAGGGGAACGGAGAATCGAGTGGCGATGAGGACGTATTCCGTGTTGTTGGTCACGAAGCTACAACCGTGATTGCCCGAGACGTTGGGAATGGGGCCGAAGATTTGCTTGGTTTTGAAATCTCGGAGATCGATGCGCGCGATCCGAGCGTTGGCATTATCGTTGACAAACAGCCAACGACCATCGTAATCGCCGTTGGTCTTGCTCAACGCCGGATGGTGAACATCGCCCCAGGTGAACTCGCCGAGCATCTTCTTGCTCTCTTCATCGTATCCATAGCCCGTCGAGGGATACGGCGAGAACACCGGAATGGTGGCGATGTGTCGCATCGAGGGAATGCCCGCGACGAAGACCTGTCCAGAATGGCCTCCGCTGTAGAAGAGATAGTACTCGTCCTGATCGCCTGGCGGCACATAAGTGGCAATGGCCGCTTCGGCCACCGCGCCGCGTTGTTCGGTCGGTTTCTGTCGGCAGGCCACGAAGGCGAGCGAGACCGCCAGCGCACACAGGACGCCTAATCCAAACCAGGTCCATTGCGTTCGGTTCCTCATCATAAGTCCTCCTTTCGTTGTATGAATGTTTCGGCCACGGCCATTGGCCATGCTCACTTCGCTCTCCTCATCCGAAGGTCATCGACCCCCGGCCTTTTGCGCCTGTTGCTCCAGCTTCTTCTCGTAGGCTCTCTTCAGCAGTGAGATCGCTTCCAGCTTCTCAGCTTCGGTCAGGTGAATCTGTCGCGAGAGGACGACGGCCATCGTTCCCGTGGGATTGGCCAGGAAATCTTCCAACGTCCGGCCGAAACGCCGCTGCACATCGACGTAGGCTTCGGCCAGATCGGGACCGATCTTGGTTGCCGAGATGATCCCCAAGCTGCTGACCGAGTGGCAGATGAAACAGCCGTGTTTGACGAAGAACGCTCCTTCGCCTTGAAGCATCTGCCGTTCGCGCTCCAGCTCCTCCGGCGTCGGTTTGTCCACCGGTTTGGCTCCCGGAATGTAGTCGACCGGCAGGTTCACATTCTTCCAGCTCATCACCAGGAGGGCCAGCGCTTGGGCATCGCGACTGTTGAACCCGAAGTCGGGCATGACGGTGGTCGGCGACACGGCCTTGGGATTCTTGAAATGAGCCACGTGCCAGGCGAACACCGTCTTCTTGCCAATCACTCGGGAGTAGTCGTATTGCTCGGGCTTCTTATCCCCCACGAAGGTGAGATCGGGTCCAATGCGGCCGCCGCGACCGTTGATCTTGTGGCAGGCGCGGCACCCTTTGTCGCGCACCAACCGCTTGGCGTGATTGATCGTGGGGGCCCCTTCGGTCTGGCGATCATAGCGATGACAGAGATTACAGTTCATCTCCATGAGCGCGCGCTTGCTCCTCACCAGATAAAACTGGGCCAGCCTTTGACCCAACAGTGGTTCGTTCCAGTGTTCGACGAAGCCGTGGGCGGCTTCCGTCTCCGTCGCATACCCTTGACCGCCGTGACAGATCGTGCAGCCGTAGCGTCGGAGCGGGTGCTTCTGGAGGATCTCCTTGGGGTGCGTCCGGAAAGGCTGGGGCGCGTTTTCCAGTCCCTTCCATTCCACGCCTTGATGACAGGTGATACAGCGATCGACGCGCCCGAGTTCTTTGACCCAGATTTGCTGTAACCCTCGAGGTACCTGCGCCGCTCGATCCTCGCCGAATTTCTCCGCCACCAGAGCGCGGAATTCGGCTTGATACCTTTTCCACTCAGGCGTGAGCGCTCCCCAGTAGATGACGCCAGTGAGGACCAGCGCCAGCGCGCCAAACGAATAGAGCCAAAGAGAGTCTCTCTGATACACGGTGCGCCTCCGTCAGAATCGTCGTGGGAGCTCTGGCCAGCTCTCCCATGGCCAGTAGAAATCCCAGAATGGCCCTCGCATGAATGTACCGATGATCGTCAGCGTGACGACGGCCAAGACGATGATGAGAAAGACGACATTCTGTCGCCGTCGTTCCCGCGGCCACCATACGCCCACCGTTTGCAGGGGCGTCTTGTCCAGATAAGGCCACGCCGCCAGCCAGATGAGAAGCACAGCGGGAATGAGAATCCCTCCCACCAATGCGCCATTGAGCGTCCATCCGCCAATATGGATGGTCGTGTCGGCGACCAGTTCCTGCAACCAGAGGAAGTACCATGGGGCCTTCGCCGGATTGGGCGTCTCGCTGGGATTGGCCGGTTCCTCCAATGGAGCTCGGAACAGTATGGTCAGAAGGGCGGACACGGCGAACGTTCCCAGCATCACCGCCGCCAACCGACGCGTCAGATGAGGTGAGGCCTGAACCGTGTGTTCATCCTCATCGACCAGCGCCGTCTCCACATGGACGGTGGCGCCACTGGCGATGCCGAGCAGGGAATACGTCTTGCTCTTCGCCGGCGGCCTCTTCTCCAGGCGTTGAGTGAGCGCCAGATGATCCACGCAGGCCAGTCCGCCATCTTTCCTGATCCGCCACATGTGGTAGGAGAAGAGGACCAGCACCAGCGTGGGCAGGAAGAAGCAGTGGAGGACGTAAAACCGAATGAGAGCGTTCTGCTCAATGGTAGTGCCACCAAGCAACAAGAAGCGGATCTTCTCCCCGACGATCGGAGCGGCGCTGGCGATGTTCGTCCCCACGGTGATCGCCCAGTAGGCCAATTGATCCCAGGGAAGCAGATAACCGGTGAACGAGAGGAGCAGCGTGGCCAGCAGCAGAATCACCCCCACGATCCAGTTGAGCGGGCGATTCTGATGGACGGCCGTGCCATTCTTGTAAGCGCCGGTGAGGAAGACGCGTACCATGTGGAGAAACACGACGGCCACCATCAAATGGGCCGCAATCCGATGCAGTCCGCGCAAAAACCACCCGTACGAGACGGTGTACTCCAGATCTTTCACCGAAAGATAGGCGCGCTCCACCGAAGGGACGTAGAGGAACATGAGGATGACACCGGTGATGGTCAGAATGAGAAACAGGACGGCGGAGATCGTTCCCAGCCAGAAGGAGTAACTCCAGGAGAGACTTCGGTGGGTCACTTTGGCCGGAAACCAGTGCAGCAAAAAGTTGCGGACGATGGAGTCGCCCGCCTCGCGGCTGCTGGCCGGCCGCCAGGTCCAGGTCAATTTTTCCCAGGTCGATCGTTTCGTGGCCATGGTGCGATTCCTTCACAACACGTGTGAAGCCTCGGGTGGAAACGGTGAAACATCGGGCCGAAGGCGCGCGGCGGAGCCTCCGAAGGGTTATGGAAGGAAGCCGTGCGTGCCGTCTTCCACCCCCCCGCTCGCCTCGCCGCCGTTCCCGTTTTTCGGCGTTCGCTGTTCATGGTTTCAGTCCTCCTCGGACGCTTCACACGGTGAGTCTGAAGTCGTGCCCCACCTCTTGGGACATATCGACGATGAGCTGGCCATCGTCAGGGGCGATTTCCAGCTTGTAGTAGGCTAGTGGTCGCGGTGCCGGACCGGCATAATTGGTGCCGTCGCCGTAGTACTTCGAGCCGTGACAGGGACAGTGAAATTCGACGCTCTCTTGGAATTGACGATTCCCGATCTTGACCATCTTGGGTCGGTTCAATCGTTGCAGTTTCACCGTGCAGCCGAGATGCGTGCAGATGGCCGAGATGGCATAGAACGTGTTTCCCTGACGGAAAATGAACACTCGCTTGTCCTCGAGGAACTGGACGCCTTCGCTGAATTGGTCGGGCGGCCCGACCTTGAATCGGCGGGGTTCTTCGTAAAGGACGTTGGGCACCAGCGAGCGGATGAAGGCGTAGATCTGACCGGCGATGGCCGCCAGAGTGGCGCCGATGCCCAGCCGCACGAGGAAAGATCGTCGCGACGTCTTCATCTCCGATGATTTCCATTCCTCACCCGCCTCAGACTGGGAGAGCGCGGGCGTCGCCTCCGGCGAGGGCTTCTCGTTCTTCATAGTAGAAAACCTCCATCGTCATGGCATCGGTTGGGCAGCGAATGGCACACAGCCCGCAGCGGATACATTTCTCATCGTCTTTGATCATCGCCGAGAGCGGCTGGTCCGGAGAGAGCCCGCGTGCGGCGATGATGGCCTCCTTGATCTCGGGATCGACATCGAGCTCATCCAGTGGCACGAGCTTGAGGCAATATTCGGGACAGACGTCGACGCAGCGATTACAGAGCACACATTTCTCGGGATCGTAGATGGTTTGAATGTGACAGGAGAGACAGCGCTCGGCCTGTTGCCGGGCTTCCGCTTCATCGTAACCCACCTCCACTTCGGAGATGCCCGTCCGCCGATCGAGCGAGATGGTCGGGGGCGGCTGGCGACGGCGCTTCTCATAACCTTCCGGCATGACATAGCGGCGGGTGGGGATCTTCTCCACGGAGAGGTGAACCACCGGTCGCTCGGTGACGCCACGGAGATAGTCATCGATGGACAGAGCGGCGCGCTTGCCGTTGGCCACGGCTTGGATGAGATTGCGCGGACCAAAGGCGACATCGCCGCCGGCAAACACCCCTGGAGCCGTCGTGGCCAGCGTTTCCGGATCGACCTTGATCGTCCCCTGGGGCGTGATGTCCACACCATCTTCGGGTCTCAGGAAGGAGAGATCGGCCCGCTGTCCGATGGCCAGGATGACCGTATCGGTGTCCATGACTTCGTGAATGCTCTCATCGTAAATGGGATTGAAGCGCCCGTGCTCGTCGTAGGTGCGCTTGACGCCGATGAGTTCGACGGCGCGCACCCGTCCGCCATCGCCCAGGAAACGGCGCGCTCCCCGCTGGGTGTGGAAGACGATGCCCTCCTTCCGCGCCTCTTCGAATTCCTCTCGACCTTGAGTGGTGCGCATCACCGGCATCTCGTCGAACGACTCCAGACTGATCATGCGCACATCGGGCACCCCGGCGCGCACGGCGGCGCGCGCCGCATCTAATGCCGCGACCATCGCTCCCTCGACGGCGCGTTGCTCCGAGTCCATCTCCAGCGCCGTGCGCAGCGCCAGGCGCGCCGCGTCGAAAGCGACGAATCCACCGCCGATGACCAGCACGCGCCGACCGAGATGCACGCGATAGCCGTGATTCACGTTGATGAGGAAGTCGATGGCTTTGATGACGCCATCCAGGTCAGCGCCCTCGATTTGCAGATCCCGTCCTCGCTGCGTCCCTACGCTCAGGAACACGGCCTGATACCCCAGCTCGCGCAATTCTCGAAGTCCGAACGTCTCGTTGAGCGGTCGATTCAACTCCAGCGTCACGCCCAGGCTGAGGATCTTGTCGATCTCCTTATCGATGATCGATCGCGCCAGTCGAAATTCGGGGATGCCGTGGACCATCATCCCTCCGGGCATGTCCGTCGCCTCGAAAATGGTCACCTGATAACCCATCAGAGCCAGATCGTGCGCGCAGGCCAAGCCAGCGGGTCCGGCTCCGACGACGGCCACCTTTTGTCCCCGGGCCACGTTCATTCGGCTAGCCGTGAGCACCGGAAGGTGCCAGAGCGTCTTGTTGCCCGGCTCCGTTCCGCCATCGAACAACTTGTTCTGGGTATCCGGTTCCATCGATTCCACGCCGTAGCGCTCGCAGACGAATCGCTTCAGCGCGCGAATGCTGATGGGCGCGTCGATCCTCCCTCGACGACAGTGATCTTCGCAGGGGGCAGCACAGATGCGACCGCACACTGAAGCAAAGGGATTCGGCGAGCGGGCCGTCAAATAGGCCTCCTCATATCGCCCTTCGGCGATGAGTTGAACGTATCGACCGGCATCCGTCTTGATGGGGCAGGCCGCTTGACAGGGGATCATCCCCTTCCAGAATTCGATGTCTGGTATGATCGTCTTATACTTGGCCTCGCTCATGTGCTCGCTCCCTGTCTGCTCCGATGGCCTGTGATGCAAAGGGCGTTCCACACCACGCTCCCGGGGTCGGTGTCGCGAACGGTCGTCGGCTCAACCGGGGCATCCTCCAGCAGATTCAGCACTTGATGACCGGACGGAGCCGGTGCAATGTCCCCCGGCCCGCCACCGATTGTGGGGAAATTCACCCACCTCGATGGGGAATATTCCGCGGTAGACCGGATTCTCCGGTCGCGCCTCATCGCCATCACTCGTCTCATCAATGTCTTCATCCTCATCCAGGGAATTCATTCTATGAGCTGATCCTCATGTTTGGCTGTGACTAAAGTCATGGGTGCTGGGCCGGAGAGAAGTTGGAGGAGCCGGTGATCTGCGTGTCCAATGTTTTCCCTCGGTGGTGGACCCTCCGCGCCCGTGACCGGGGAGCGCGAGCAGGTTCTCAACCGAATGCGCCGGAGCGGGTTCGGCTGACGTCAGGCGCGCACCATGCCTTTATTCACTCACCGGAATCGCGATACGCGCACGCCCGCCACGAGCCATGACAGGGAGACCGCAGAGCGTGTTCCCACGATGAATGCTCACGCTCTTCACAGCCCATAGTTCTTCTCTGGACGCCGGGTCTTGAGGTGACAGCGGGGAAGTCAGGATTCTCAAAGAGGAAGAACTCGGCGTTTCGATCCAGCTAGCGCATCACGCCCGAGGAGTTGCTCCCGTGACTCAAACCCCATGAGCAATGGTGTGGCCCGAACAGCGCCCATCGAATCAGAATTCGGGGATGACCGACGTGGTACGAATGATGGGTGAGACTCGTGCTCGCTGGAGCTCCGGTGAAAATACCTTTCGCACAGATTATTTAGTCCGTGAATCTGTTCATCTGTGCTCTTTTTCATCCTTTGTGGTGGGCGCCTGCGCCCATGAGTGATTCCCTCGAAGGGAAGCTCAACCGCCCCTGTAGCAGGCCCTACTTCAATAGAGCGCGATACTGTGCGGCTCGCTCTGGTTTCTGCCAGGCGTCATAGAGGGTCACCAGCCGCTTGAGCGCCGCCGTGGTTCTGGGGTCTCGGTCGCCTTGGCTGATGTGGATCTCATCGTAGCTGTGAACGAGGAGGGGTTCGGCCTCGGCATAGCGCCTTTGGGTCATCAAGCACTCGCCCAACGCGCCTTCGGCCAGGGAGATGAGCACGTGTCCTCGGGCCAGTGCCTTCTTTCGGATGGCCAGGGCCTCGCGCAGATGGAGTTCGCCGGCCGCGGGTTCTCCTTTGCTGGTCAGAATTCGTCCGAGCACGACCAGTGAGCGAGCCAGATCGATGTGACCCTCCGGGAGCGCCTCTCGTTGCAGGCGCAACGCCGCGCGAATCTCTCTCTCGGCCTCGGCGTACTGACCCTGGCGGTACAATAAGTCTCCCCAGTGGATCTGAGCGATGGCGACCCAGGGATGGTGCTCTCCGAGCAACTCGCGTCGCAGATCGAGGGCCTCTCGCAGCAGAGGCCTGGCCTCCGCATACCGACCTCCCGTCTTGAGCGTTGCTCCCAAGTTCTGCAAGTTAGTCGCCAGATTAGCCTGGTTTTCGCGATCGGCAGGAAGTTTTCGCCGAATGGCGATCACCCTTCGGTAAAGTGCCTCGGCAGCATCCAGATCGCCCTGATAGCTCTTGAGCACGGCTAAATTGTTGAGCACGGCCGCTACCTGTTTATGCTCCTCTCCAAACAGTTGGCGATAGCGCTTCAGCGCTTCCTGATAGAGAGACTCGGCCGCCGCCAAGTCTCCCTTCTGGTTCATCACCAATCCGAGTTGAAGGAACGCATCGGCCACCGCCTGACTCTGGTCGCCGGCCGATCGACGAATGACTTCGAGATACTCCCTCAACACGCTTTCGGCCTCGGCAGACTCGCCCTTCAACCAGAGAAAATATCCCAAGGCGTAGAGGCTCTGGGCCGTTTCGGGATGTTCATCGCCATAGATATCCCTGTGGAGTTTCAGGGCCATTCGAAGATGAGGTTCGGAGGCATCCAGTAGGCCAATGCTGTAGTAGATGATACCGATAGTGCGATGCGTTGTGGCCAGCACCTCCGGCTGATCGGCCAATGCCTTCTCCACGCGCTGAGCCGCATCGTGCAAAGCGTCCACGACCGTCACCTGGCGGCCCTTCCTGGCCGGATGAGCGGCCCCGAAGACCTGTTGCAGGAAGGCGTTGATGCGCTCGGCCTTGCGAGCTTCTCGACGCGCCTTGTCGCGCTGCTGAGCGGCAATTTGAGCCTGCCAGGTCGTGGCGACGATGCCGCCAATGAGCGTCAGAATGAGCGTCACCACCGCCGCCGCCCCCGCCCAATGCCGCTGCATGAACTTGCCCGCCCGATAGGTGAACGTTCCTCGGCGCGCCATCACCGGCAACCCTTCCAGATGCCGCCGGATGTCTTCGGCCATCTGCTCCACGGACGGATACCGTCGCTCGGGCTCCTTCCGGAGCGCTTTCAGCACGATGGCATCCAAGTCTCCTCTGAGCCGCCGCCGCAACTGCTCCGGCGTCGTGCCCCGCCGCCGACTGATCGCCTCCACGGTCAGCCCGCCGGTCGACAGTGATCCTGCATCCGCGGCCAGAGGGTGGCCACTGTCGGCCTCACCTTCTCCCTCGCCCATTCTCCCTTCCTCCCGACTGATGGCCGTGCTCGGCCGCTCCGGCTCCTCTTCGCAAATGGCCCGCATCATCTCCAGCGGCTGTCCCGTCCTCACTCGATAGGGCCGATGCCCGGTCAGCAACTCATAGAGCACCACTCCCAACGAATAGACATCGCTGGCCGTGGTGATCGGCTCGCCGCGCACCTGCTCCGGGCTGGCATACTCGGGCGTCATCGGTCGCACTTCGGTCGTCGTCTCGGGCGTCTGACTGACCAACCCCGGATCGAGAATCTTGGCGATGCCGAAATCCACCAGCTTGGGCACCCCTTCGGCGGTCACCAGGATGTTGCTCGGCTTCAAGTCCCGATGCACCACCAGATTACGATGCGCATACCCGACGGCGGCGCACACCTGCTGAAACAGCTTCAACCGCTCGACGGTCGAGAGCCTATGGCGATCGCAATGGTCGGTGATGGAGACCCCTTCGATATATTCCATCACAAAATAAGGCTGTCCCTCCTCGGTGGTCCCCCCATCCAGGAGTTTGGCAATGTGAGGATGATTCAGATTGGCCAGGATCTGCCGCTCCCGGCGAAACCGCCGGATGATAGCAGCGTTGTCCAGGCCGCGCCGAATGAGCTTGATGGCCACTTGCTTGTGGTACTGCTCATCGGCGCGGACCGCCAGATAGACCTCGCCCATTCCCCCATGGCCAATCTGGCGGATGAGTCGATAGGGGCCGATGCGCTGTCCCACCAGCGAGGCCGATGAGTCCTGCAGCCAGGCTTGAGCCGCTTCCCGCCCCACCAGCGCTTCCATGAAGCTCCCCGCCTCCTCGTGATAGCTCAATAGATCGATGACCTGCTGGCGCAGCCCCTCGTCGCCCCCACAGGCCTCGTCCAGAAAGGCGGCCCGCTCCCGGGGCGGCCGCTCCAGAGCCGCCTCAAACAGAGTCTCGATGCGGTGCCACCGCTCCGGTGTCATCCGTTCCCGATTCATACCTCGTTACCTTGAGCGAAAATCGTCGAAGTCCGGTTCACACCGGCCACACGCTAAACCGGAGATAGGTTCGCGCACGAGGATCTTTCGTGGCCACATGTGCTCGGGACGCTCCTGGCGCACGGACTCTCGGTCTGCCAATGTGGTGCATCGTAGACGAGAAACCTCAGCTTGTCCAGCACCTCCTGGTCGCCGTGCCACCACTTTAGTAGCCATTGCCTGGACTCTCCAGGTGAAGGCATGAGGAACCTCCCGATTGACACTGACTCGCTCAGTGGGAATTGTATCGATAGAGTCGGCATGCCGTCAATAAAAAACTGATCTCAGGGGAACCGTCGGGTGGAGCGTGGATTACCATTTCCAAAGCTCGGTTGCGGCAGAGGAAGGTTCGTCAGCCCTACCAGCGAGGGTTCGTTGATGCTTGGCGTCTAGCCTCCGAGGACGGACCTGAACCCATCCACCGACGGCCATCGACGGGTTCCATGCAAAGCTGATCGGACTCTTTGGAGATTGGACGTGCAAGCACCGCCGGTGGATTGGACACTCGGTGAGTGACCGATCTTACGGAACAGCACCCCTGGGCGCGGAGGCAGCCCTCTCAAGGGAGTATATGCGCCCGGTCACCCGAGCCTTCTTTACAACGTATGAGGGCCATGTTATTCTCTCTGTATAAGGGAAGGCGCTTGAGATGACGGCTTGAAGGTCAAAAACATCGACGTTCTGACCCTGTACATGACGTCGGATGTGAACGCTATAATAGGTGAAGCCCGTCGGGTGAGTTCACGACATGCTGCTGTCTGCAGTGGAGGATAAAATGCCGGGGAATTGGAGAGAACATATCGTCAGCACGCCGGAGGTGCTTCGGGGGAAACCGCGCATCAAAGGCACGAGAATTCCTGTGAGCCTGATTCTCGGCTATCTGGCGGCGGATTATACGGTAGAGGATATTATTCGGGAGTTTCCGGATCTCACCAAGGAACAGATCGGGGCCTGTTTGGATTATGCCCGCGAACTCGCCGAATTTGAGGTGGTGGCTTTGTGAATCTGAGATTCTTTGCCGACCACTGTATCCCCAATAGTATCATTGCATCGCTGCGAGAAGCAGGCCACGAAGTGCTTCGACTCAGAGACCATCTGCCAACCGATGCAGAGGATTCATTGGTGATCTCAAAAGCCCAGGAACTCGATGCGATTCTGCTCTCGTTGAACGGAGATTTTGCCGATATCGTGATGTATCCGCCAGCTCGTTACAAAGGGATCATCGCTCTCCAGGTGAAAAACCACCCGGAAATTCTCCCTCAGTTGGTCATACGATTGAAAAATTACCTCTCAGCTCATCCGGATATGAATCATTACCACGGGAAATTGTTCACAGTGAGCGTCCATCGGATTAGAGTTCGCGGGTAGCTGACCCGACATCCGTGACCGGTGAGACATCTCTTCGAAGCGAGACCAGACCACCTTTCGTGACCGGCTTCATTATCAGTAACAGAACGCGAGACCGGACTGCTCGCTCGGGCTTCTGCCAGAGGGCGACGATGGCCGGTAGCGCTTCGCGGGTGCGCTCGTGGTGCTCACCCAGATGAGCCTTCAATCCAGCATATCCCTTCAGCAGAAGACGTTCCGTCTCACCGAAGCGCTCTCATCTCACCGGACATGCCCCCAACACGCTCCCACTGCTGGCGATCAGCCAGTGATGGGCAGGAGGGGTTTCCCGGCGTAGTTCCAAAACTCTCTCGCCGAACTTGTGCCGCCGGCATCGGATCGCCTTGCTCGGCCAAGCTCCTTCCCAACACCTGTAACGTGCTGGCCGTGACCAGAAAGGCGGCCCGCTCCCGGGGCGGCCGCTCCAGAGCCGTCTCAAACAGAGCCTCGATGCGGTGCCACCGCTCCGGCGTCATCCGTCCCCGATTCATAGTCCACCCCCTCAGAGAGGTCTTCTGGTGGAGTCGAGCGCTTCCTGCTTCGGACCGGCCAACTCCTCCTCACCACTTACGCGTCTCCCTTCAATTGGCCGTAGAGCCAGGCGCGGGCCAATCGCCAATGGCGGCTGACCGTGGCCGGGGAGAGGCCGAGCACCTCGGCCGTCTCTCTGATGCTCAATCCTCCGAAGAAACGCAATTCCACGATCTGACTCTTCCGGGGATCGAAGGCGGCCAGATGAGTCAAGGCGCGATCCAGGGTGATCAAATCCACCGTGCGCTCGCCCAAGGGTGACGCCAGATTGTCCAGTGTCAGCAAAAAGCCCACCCTCGCTCGCTTAGCTGCTCGGCGACGGCGGGCATGATCCACCAGGATGTGTCGCATGGCCTGAGCGGCGGCAGCGAAGAAATGAGCGCGGTTTTGCCACGACGGCGACTCGGTGCCCACCAGCCGGAGATAGGCTTCGTGCACCAACGCCGTCGGTTGGAGTGTGTGACCGGGGCGCTCTTGACGCATGTAGAGTTCGGCCAATCGATGAAGTTCGTCATACACTAAAGGCATCAGCCGCTCCAGTGCCGCCTGGTTGCCATGACGCCACTCCAGGAGCAATTCAGTAATCTCTCCGGGCGAGGGCATGGGTCCTGGTTACCTCCCTGATCGCCGAATAACTCACCACCATTATATTCCCACAAAGAAAGCGCGGTCAATTAAATTTTAGGTCGTCCATATCCCACTCCTGAATGACCCGCAGATGCTCACCCCCCAAGGCGAGATCTGCTCCAGATCCTCCTCTCCTCCGTCTGCGGTGATCGTGGCATTTCTGTGTTCGTCCACATGTTATTCCCGAGTGACCCGCAGGTGTTCGCAGCGAGAGGTTCGAAGAAAAATGCATTTTGCGTGATGCACTTTCCTATCATTTTGCGCTTTTAAGGAGTAGAGAAAAAAAACAAACCAAGGAATGGGGTGGGTCACCAACGAAAATGAAGAAACTCGGTCTTCGGACGAGGGCGGACCCGCCCCACCCCCTGAAGGGAACTCGCTCTCGGGGAGAGCGGCTGGAGTCCCTTCCTCGGGGTGAATGGACAAGATTGTGGAGAAGATGAATGAGTGGGAGGGCTGGAACCGCTACCGAGCCATTCCGCTCCGGGAGCTGGACCGCTGGTGAGTCATGAAAGAAAGGGCCACTCCTTGATGACTCATCCATGAGCGCCGGTCAATGAGAGGAAGGAGGTGAGCAATGAGCAGTGAAGAGAGCGTGAGGTGTGGGAGGGGCGCTCGACTCCTGAGGTCATCGGGGGGCGGCGCAGGCGAAGATGGAATCTGGTCGTGATGGGTCTCCTGCTTCTTCCCGGGTGCCTGGTCTCTCTGCCATCGGGGGAGGCGGGGGGTGTTCTCTCAGCAAGGGCGCCGGAGTTGATCTCCCGCTTCTCTGCCGGGGGAGCGCGGGCCGAGCTCTTGTCGCCCTCGGTGGCGCGCGGGCGGGGTGGGTTTGTGCAGTACGTGGATGAGGGGAATCTCATCTGTCGTCGGGCAACCCGGGAAGAGAGGCTCTCCATGAGACGACGCACTCTAATGCTCCCTCTGCGGGTCATTTCCCCCGTTCATCTCACCCAACAGCCGGATGGGCTGAACATCATGTTGCGCGGCACGTCGCAGCTTGAGAGCTTCCCCGAAGCCCAGGCCGCCTTTTTAAGGGCTGCCGCCAGGTGGGAAGCGCTGATTCACACGCCCATCACCATCGTGATCGACGTTGATTTTGGGCCCACCCGCTTCGGTGAGCCATTCGATGAGGGTGTGTTGGGATCGACGATCGGGCAGCCCCTCCTCCTTCGTTCCGGATACCCGGATATCCGCTCTCGTTTGATTGAGGGAGCATCCAATGCGCAAGAAGCGTCGCTTTACCCGCTGCTGCCGATTGGTGCCGTTCCCACCGATCTTGGCGACACGGCCGATGTGTTTGCTCCTTCCGCTGTGTTCCGCGCGCTCGGTCTTATCGATCCCGTGGCCGATCCCGATGGGGAGCGAGGCCGATTTGGCGATCCACCCAACATCGGATTCAACGCCAACTTCCAATTCGACTTCAATCCCGCCGATGGGATCGATCGTGAGGCGTTCGATTTTGAGACCGTGGCCGCGCATGAGATCGGTCATGTACTGGGGTTCATATCCAATGTGGGCGAGCAAGAGTTGAGTCCTTCGGCGCGCCTTTCTCTCACCACGTGGGATCTATTTCGGTTTCGTCCGGACACGACGCGGGGAACGTTCCCTGCGGCTCAACGAATTTTGTCTTCGGGGGGTGATCAGGTGTTTTTCGCCGGGGGCCCCGAGCTGCCGCTCTCCACGGGGCGACCAGATGGCTCTGGCGGGGATGGGCGTCAGGCCAGTCACTGGAAGGATGACGATCTCACGGGACAGTACATCGGCATCATGGACCCTACCATACCGCCTGGTGTGCGTCAGGAGATCACTGACAATGATCTGTTAGCCCTCAACTTCATGGGCCACAGGATCGAAGCCCCGGCGGTGCAGCGCGGCGATGTGAATCAGGATGGGGTGGTCAACGTGCAGGATGTGATTCGTCTGATTCAACATCTGACGGGCGAGCGCCCGCTCACCGGGGCGGGGTTGGAGGCGGCCGATGTGAATCGGGATGGGGTGGTCAACGTGCAGGATGTGATCCTGCTCATCCAGATGCTGACCGGCCAGCAATCCACAAGGTTCACCATCGTCGCCCGGCGGGCGCTGGCTCGCGGGATTGCTCTTGGTGAGGGAGAGCAAACACGCACGGGGATGAGCGTGCCGATCGTCATCGACGATGGCTCGGGCATCGCTGCTGCTCAGGTGGTGATCGCCTATGATCCCGTGAACCTCCAACTGGCCGGCCCGCCGGTCGTCACCAGAGGCGAGCTCGTCCCCGGAGACGTCGAGCTTCATGTGAACGCCGGTGAACCGGGGCGGATCGTCGTGGTATTGGCGCCGCCGGTCAGGTCGCCGGTGCCCATGCTGCGGAGAGGTCCGGGCACTCTGTTGTGGATGCACTTCAGGCCTGTGGGAGAAGCTGGCGCGGCGAGCGTGCGCCTTGTACAGGCAGTGTTCGCGGACGGGGCCGGACATCATATTCCGGCGCTCCATGAGCATTAAAGGCTGGCGCTCATGGGTTGCCTCCCACTGACGACTCCTCCGCGGTCGGGACTCGCTCATGGCGCGGGCTGCGGGGGGTCGGCTGGGTCACCGAGGGTGACATATGAGCGAGATGCTGAACGGTAGTAGTAAGAGGGCAGCCTCTTTCCCATGTGCTCTGCTTCGTCGGGGGAACGTTAATGGAGTAGAGGTTCTCCCGACGAAGTTGGCGAAGACATCCCGAAAAAATTTATCTCGCATGACGCATTGTGTGGCGATTTTGCGCTATAGAGGATGAAGGAGAAGAATGTGGAGCGGGAGATCCGAGAGGGCGCGGGCTGACGTTGAATTCCTCCTCTGGGCGAGAGTGCGTCGTCCCGATCTCCTGAAACAATTGAGTCTCTCCTCTGGGGAGAGGCCTGGGTCCATTTGCCGGGGCGGATGATTCGGAAATGGCCAGAGTGGAGTATGACAACCTGTACGGTGATTTCGCGCCATATATTTTGCCCAAAGGGCCAAAATCGCCAAAAGAGGAGGTGAGGAATGAGAAAACTCATCATGGCATTGCTCATGACCGCGTTTCTGGCCCCTTTGTCTGGGGTAAGAGGACCAACCACCGTCGTTTCTCAGGCTGGCTGCGTGGCGCCGCCAGCAGGGATGATCAGTTGGTGGGATGCCGATGAAGTCATAGGGACGACCGTCGTTGATATTCAAGACGGAAATGATGGGACAATGGTAGGCAACGTGACGATTGTTCCCGGTATCGTCGGCGATGCGTTCAACTTTGATGGGGATGCCTCTATCCAGGTGCCGAACTCGGCGAACCTGGAGCCCTCGGAGGTCACCGTTGATGCCTGGGTGAGAAGCGATGGGCCCGGTTCTTTTGCCTACATCGTGTCCAAAGGAGCGGACAGTTGTCTTTTCTCCTCTTATGCCCTGTATACAGGCAGTAGTGGAGGGCTCTTTTTTTACATCTCCAACGGTTCTATATTTTTTCTCTCCCCTGATGCGGGGACAGGCGTTTGGGATGGGGCGTGGCATCACGTCGCGGGCACATTTGATGGGAGCACCGTCAGGTTATATGTGGACGGCGCAGAGGTTGGATCCGGAACCTCCGTGTCAGATTCAATTGCCTATAATCTCCCCACTACGAATGATCTTTTCATCGGGGAGTATGCCGCATCTGGTAGCTGTTCTGTTGATGTTTCTTTCGTGGGCGACATTGACGAAGTGGAAATCTTCGACCGCGCGCTCTCGGAGGCGGAAATCGCGGATATCTTCGCCGCTGGCAGCGCAGGTAAATGCAAAGATGGGACGCCTCCACCACCGCCACCACCACCTCCCCCACCCCCGTCCGGCGTCAGTTGCACATTGGAGCCGGCCACAGCCACGAACCTGGTGGGCACGAGTCACACGGTGACCGTCACGGTGACCGCCGACGGGGAGCCACAACCGGGCGTCATCGTGTTCTTCACCATCACGGATGGGCCGAATGCCGGCATCACGACCGGCGCCATCACTGAACGCGATGGCCGAGCCAGCTTTTTCTACGTCAGTAATGGGATTGCGGGCACTGACACTATTGAGGCCAGTGGTACGGTGGGAGGGGAATCCTTCTCCTGTACAGCAATGAAGGAGTGGACTGAGAACACTTGCATCCTGCAGCCGGAGGCGGTGCGCGGTCCAGTAGGCATCGACCACACGGTCAGAGTCACCGTCTTCGTCAACAGGAAGCCGCAACCGGGCACACGGGTGAGGTTCAGAATTACGCGAGGACCGAATATTGGGCTGACAGATATGGCTCTCACCGATTTCTTTGGTCAGGCTTTCTTCACCTATACGAGTGAGGAGGTGGGGACTGACGTCATCAAAGCTAGCGGCACGGCCAATGGCATGTCTTTCAGTTGCACAGCGATCAAGGAGTGGACAGAGGGTGGAATCATATCGGGGTTGAGGCCGTTGCCTGGACCCGTCTTTTCGGGCCCTGGCAACTTGGGCAACCCGTCCATCACCAGTGGAACCGCCGTTGGTTGTCCGGTGAACGTGAGCAGCGGGAATATGTTCCATCAGTTCGAGGATATGAACATTTCCAGTCGTGGATTTCCCATTCGGCTCGTGCGCACGTATAACAGTCGCTCGGCGATTGATGGTCCGTTCGGCTTCGGGTGGACGCACAGCTACAACATGTTTCTGGCAAAGGTTCGGCGCTCGGTCGTGTTCTTTAATGAGAGTGGCGGGCAATTTACGTTCACCAAACGGGGCCGAGGGTTTGTTGCTCCGCCCGGATTGAATATGACGCTGACCGGAGAGAGCCACGGGTTCACGTTGCGCAAGAAGGACGGCACTGAGTTGCGATTCGATGGGAATGGGAGATTGCAGAGCCTCACCGATCGCAATGGGAATGCGCAGACGTTGAGCTACGATGATCAAGGGAATCTCCAAACAATTACCGATGCGCTCGGGCGCCAGATCACCTTCACGTACGACGCGAAGAACAAGATCGTGGAGATCCGGGATTTCACCGGTCGGCGACTCACGTATGATTACGACGATGAGGGCAATCTCATCGAGTCAGTCGATTTCGGCGGGAACAAAACGACGTACACGTACTACGGCAACTTCTTCAATGACCACAATCTGAAGACGATCACTTTCCCGGAAGGGAACACGATCACGTACATCTATGACATGGATGACCGGGTGACCAAGGTGATCGGCCCCGGCGGGGGTGAGATGAAGTTCGAGTATGGGCCGTTTCGGAGGACGCGGGTCACTGATGAGCGCGGATTTGTCTGGACGTTCAAATACAACGGGAATGGGAACGTGACGCGGATCATCAATCCGGAGGGGAATCTCATCGAGCAGGAGTGGGACGAGAATGCCAATTTGATGGCTCGGACGGATGAAGCGGGCTTCACGACCCGGTTCGAGTATGACGAGCGGGGGAATTTGCTCAAGCGCACCGATCCACTTGGGAATACAGTCCAGTTCACGTACGAGCCAAGGTTTAATCGGGTCACGAGCCTCAGGGACAAGAACGGCCACCTCACGCGGTTTGAGTATGACGCCAATGGTAATCCAATGAGGATTATTGATCCGCTCGGCGGAGAAATTACATTGACCTACGATAGTTTCGGCAATGTACTCACTGTCACCAACGAGGAAGGTCATATCTTCTCCACCACCTACGACCTGCTTGACAATCCTATAGAGATCCGAGACGCACTTGGGAATGTGGTGAGATTGAGGTTCGACGCACTCAGACGCCTCACAAACGTGATTAATCCGCTCAACAACGAACTGCGCCTGGAATACGACAGCCTGGATCGCATCACGAAAATCACAGATGAGTTGGGCAACGTCACCGCTTTCAACTACGATGGGAACAGTAATATAGTGCAATGGACGGATGGCAGTGGAAATGTGACACGCTTTGCCTATGACCAGCTGAATAATTTGACTCAGGTGACCGATGCATTGGGAAACGTGATCCAATACGGGTATGAAACTGAGGAATGTTTTTGTGTCTCCACGTCGAATGTAACTTCATTCATCAACGCGAGAGGTGAGACCTGGACGTACGCATACAATTTCCGAGACCAACTCATAGAGATTCGCGATCCCTTAGGCAACGTCACTCACCTCGCTTACGACGCCCGTGGCAATCTGATCAAAAAGACCGATGCGAACGGGAACACAATTCGATTTGAGTATGACGAATTGAATCGTTTGGTCCGAAAGATTTTTCCCGACGGAACAGAAGAGACGTTCACATATGACGCCAACAGCAATCTGCTCACGGCGTCCAATCAACACATGACGCTCACGTTCACTTATGACGAACGGAGTCGCATCACCAGTGTCACTGACTCACGCTTTCCCAAGAGAATTCGCTACACGTATGATCGCATTGGCAATCGTGTGACGATGACGGACCCTGACGGAGGAGTCACAAGATATAGCTATGATGGGAACCGTCAGATCGGAACAATTGTGGACCCTCGTGATCAGATCATCAGTTTCAATTATGACGCTTTGGGTCGCCGAATCGAGCTGAGTCTGCCCAATAATGTGGTCACCACTTATCGCTATGATGATGCCGGTCGACTTCTCAGCTTGGTGAATCAACTTGCTCGTAGTTCCAATCTGATCTCCAGCTTCTCCTACACTTATGATGGAATAGGGAACCGAATGAGCATGGCCCAACAGCGACCCAATGTCGCTGCAAGCCCTCAACTCTCCTTCACATATGATAATCTCTACCGCTTAATAGAAGCCACCCGCCCGTTACCCCATCAGCCACTCGAGACCTTTCAGTACGATCCAGCGGGCAATCGCCTCCGCCGCGATGGGCAGGCGGCCGCCTCCGTCTTCGATGCTGCTAATCGACTTATTGAGGATGAGACCTTCACCTACACCTATGATGCCAATGGCAATCTCATCAGCAAGACAAATAAGATCACAGGGGCCATCACAGCTTACCACTATGACTTTGAAAATCAGCTTGTCCGGGTTGACTTGCCCAATGGGGCCGTGGTGCGCTATCAGTATGATGCTCTTGGACGGCGCATCGAAAAGGATGTCAATGGTGAGATCACTCGCTATGTCTATGATGACGAAGACATCCTCTTGGAATTGGATGACGCGAATCGTCTCGTAGCTCGCTACACTCACGGCCTGGGCATCGACGAGCCACTGATGATGGAGCGCGATTTGAATGGCAACGGGACGTTCGAAGCCGATGAGCGATTCTTCTATCACACTGATGGCCTCGGCAGCATCACGGAATTGACTGACTCAACCGGTATCGTGCAGCAGAGCTATGTCTATGACTCATTTGGGAATATTGTGGCGGTGACCTGTGAGGGCGAAACCTTCACCGGCACGAAGGTGGTGCAGACTGCGCTCGCCGATCCCTCCGTCTGTCTGCCGAACCCATACACGTACACGGCGCGCGAATTTGATGCCGAGAGTGGTCTGTACTACTACAGAGCGAGGTACTATGACGCAAGCGTGGGGAGATTCCTCTCTGAAGATCCCATCCTGTTTGCGGATTTCGGGCTGGAGGTCGTGTTGAAGTTGATGTCCAGGAGATTGATCTCGCGGAATCTGACTCGCTTCCTGTTTGCAGGTGACCAAACGCACCTTTATGTGTATGTGAACAATAACCCTTTAACGTTTGTCGATCCAACCGGGTTGCAGGCAGACAACGAATCGAACGGCTTCTTGGAGTGGGTTAAAACTATGTTTAGTATTGGCTCTCGAGCTCCGGTCCCGGGACCTATAAAAGGAGGAGCGGGGGCAACCGAGGGCATGGTGGAAATTCAAAAGAGCGGTATATCAGGTGATAGATATTATCTGAAGCTTCTGCTTTACGACCAAGAAATGGCTGATAAGTTTTTCAGGGATGTAGGTCCAAACGCTAATATTGCGGAAACCTTGCAATGGATTCAAGATCACCGGGAAATTCTTAAAGAACGGGGGATCCCGGTTTGTAGGATAAAATAGCCAAGTAGGGCAACTGGCTTGGGTAAGGCCCGGCTGGTGGAGTGACATTTGAGCGGACAGTGACTGATCCATGCGAGGCGACTGGCACAGACACAGCCGATGTCAATATCAATGATGTGCTGGGGCTCGAAGACGAGAGTAACGATCACCGTCTGCGACTCTTCCCTTGCAGTGGGCGCTACATCTGGCAGAAGCCCGATGGGACCGAAGTGACGCACTTTGCCACGATCACGGTGGTGAGTGGGGTAGCCATCCAGTTTGCGAATGTGCCGAGCGATCTGAACCTGCTGAAGGGAAGGATTTTGCTGTCGCGGCGGCTGGACAATGCGCGGCTGACGGAGCCGAGAGGGCATTGTGGGCGAACCTCCACGATCGTTGATGCGGACATGGATGACAACGGGCCGTGCCCGTAGATCAGCACTGGAGGACCGGACTGGCTCCGGCCCGTCCGAGCCTGAGTGGGTGTTCGGCACCGATCCAGGCTGTTCCGGCTCTTTGGCGTAGGGCGCGTGCCTGCGGACATGCGCCTCGCCCTGGTCACGGATCTTTCAGTCTGGAGCTTGGCGAATTTCCGGCGAAATTCGCCAAGTTCACACGCTCGAGCCCAAAAGAATTCCGCGAGACTCACTTTATTTCTCCTGTTCCATGAATGTGGCCATTTCCTTGAGGATTTGGCCAAGCGCGGGTTCATTACTGTGGCGATTTTTACCCAAGGGGCAAAAATCACCACAGTTAAGCCTGACACACTTTGTGGCGATTTTGCGCTAGAGAGAGTGAAAGGGAAAAATGTGGCTCGGGAGGTCAGGGTCGCCGGCAGACAGAGAAGGCCTGATCTTCGGGCGAGGGCATGACTCCTGGCCTCCCGAACAATGTGCAGTGTTATGTGAATGCCCGTTTGGTGGATGCCGTTGTGTACTCGCCAAATGGCCAGAGGAAAAGGAGGTGACAGGAGTATGTCATTGAGAGCTATGCCAAGCACGGTTCTGACCTTATTCGTGATTCTGAATTCGAGCGTCCACCTGCTCGACGCGGCGCCGCCGGTACCGGGCCCGAGTCAGCAGCCGAACGTGTGGGAGCAAACCAGTGGGCCGATTGCTCCATTAGTTCGTGCATTGCTGGTCAACAATGTGGGCCATCTGTTTGCTGGGACGGCCGGCGGCGTCTTCCGTTCCACGGATGGCGGCGACACCTGGCGGGCAACCAATGTTGGCTTGACCCGGTTGGGTGTCTCGGCCCTGGCAGTCACCGGCGGGAACGATCTGTTTGCGGGGACCTTCGGAGGTGGCGTGTTTCGCTCCCGAGATGACGGCGAGTCGTGGACCGCCGTCAACACGGGCCTGACAAATCTGAATGTCCGGGCCCTGGTGGTTAATGTCGCGGGGGATCTGTTTGTGGGAACCTCGGGCGGCGGCATCTTCCGCTCGCGGGATAACGGCGAGTCGTGGACCGCCGTCAACAGGGGATTGAGCAATCTGACCATTCTGGCCCTGGCGGTCAATGCCCGGGGGGATCTGTTTGCGGGGACCTTCGGAGGTGGCGTGTTTCGCTCCCGAGATGACGGCAGCTTGTGGACGGCTATCAACAGGGGGTTGAGTAATTTGAACGTCCTGACCCTGACGGTTACCGGCGCGGGCCATCTGTTTGCCGGGACGGTGGGTGGCGGCGTCTTCCGTTCCACGAACAATGGGAGACGGTGGCGACCAGTCAATACCGGCTTGAGTAACCTCAGCATTCAGGCGCTGTTTGTTACCAGCGTCGGCCATCTGTTTGCCGGCACGGTGGGCGGCATCTTCCGCTCGACGAACAATGGCGACCGATGGGAGGCAGTGAATGCGGGCTTGACGGTGTTGGTGGTGGCGGCCCTGGCGGCCAATGCCATGGGTGATCTGTTTGCCGGCACGGTGGGCGGCGGGGTGTTTCGCTCTCACGATAATGGTGACTCGTGGACCGCCGCGAATACTGACCTGCGGTCCTCCAATGTGGGAGTTCTGGCCGTCAGCCGCACGGGTGATGTATGGGCCGGGACCGCCGGTGGCGGCCTCTTCCGTTCCTCGGATCGAGGGGACACCTGGATCAACCGAGGCTTGGCCAATCTCTTCATCTTAGCATTAGTGGAAGATGCGGCAGGAGTTCTGTTTGCTGGGACTAATGACGGCGTGTTTCGCTCCACCGATCAGGGCGAGAGTTGGATGGCCATCAACACGGGGCTGACCAATCTTGTGATTCGGGCCTTAGCAGCGAATGCGGCAGGTGATCTGTTTGTTGGAACGCAGAGCGGTGGGGTGTTTCGCTCGCAGGATGAGGGGGATTCCTGGACGGCCATCAATACGGGCCTGACGAATTTGAACGTCTTCACGCTGGCCATCAGTAGTGCTGGCGATCTGTTTGCCGGGACGTTTGGCGGTGGGGTGTTTCGCTCTCGCGATGGGGGTGAGACCTGGACGGCCATCAACATGGGCCTGACCAGTCTTCAAGTAAACACAATAGTGGCCCGGGCGGCCGGGGACGTGTTTGCCGCCACGTTTAGCGGCGGGGTGTTTCGCTCACAGGATGGCGGCGATTCCTGGACGGCCGTCAATCAGGGGCTCACCAATCTCAATCTCCGTGCGCTCATTGCGACCTCCAGCGGCGATCTGTTTGTGGGGACCTCGGGCGGCGGCGTGTTTCACTCTGCAGATGATGGGA
Source organism: Blastocatellia bacterium (assembly GCA_026985075.1). Lineage (GTDB taxonomy): Bacteria > Acidobacteriota > Blastocatellia > HR10 > J050 > J050. The sequence goes on from JALSQX010000048.1 coordinate 35,957, forward strand.
ACACCTGGACAGCGATCAATAGCGGACTGACGAATTTGGCCGTCTCCGCATTGACGGCCAATGCCGCGGGCGATCTGTTTGGGGGCACGGCCGGCAGTGGCGTCTTCCGTCGCCGTGCAGAGCGACAAGAGGTGAGACGCTCTGCGATTTCCACCCCTCGCGCTCCCCGAGCCCCAGCCAAGCATACCGGTTTGGCGATGCATGAGCGTCGAGCAGGAGTGAAGAGCCTGGCTCAACATGTTCCACGGTTCATCTTTGGGGCCGAAAAAAGTTCATCTTGGATGAGGCACTGTTTGTCGATTTTGCGCTATAGAGAGTGAAGGGAGCATTGGCTCGGGAGGTTGGGGAGGGTCGCGGGCGAACAGGAGCCCGGTCATCGGGCGAGGGCGCGACCCCCGACCTCCTGAAATGAGCGAACCGGCTCTTGGGGAGGTGACGGGAAGCCACCCTCTTAGAGAGGGAGGGGAGAGAGCGATGAACAGATTCTCCATATTCGGTCTGGTCATGACGGGGGTGGTGAGTCTGGCTTTGGCGATGTTGGCCTGGCCCTCATCGCCGGCGGGGGCCACCAGTGAGATGAGGCGCGTGGGTCCTGACAGCGTCTTTGCGCTTGATGTGATGGAGGAAGTCTCGGCGGGGCGGTTGTCCGCGTCCGGGGTGGTGCGGGCGGCCGGGCGCGGTGCGCCGTGGATCAATCTGCAGGATGGTCGGGAGTTGTCGACCGAGTATGTGGGAGCCGCCGGGCTGGTACAGGTGCTGCGGCGAGGGGTGGTCGAGCCGCGGGCGCTTGTGGCGGCCGATTTTGACGAGGATGGGATGCCGGATCTGATGAGCGGGTATGTGGGGCCTGCCGGTGGGATTCTGACGGAGCATCGAGGCAATGTGGCCTCGATTTTTCCCTATGCGCTTCGGACGATGGGCGATGGGCGACCGACGGCAGGCGGTGGGCGGCGGGCGAGGGGCGATGGGCCCTTTTTGCCCGAGGCGCGGGTGGTTGAGGTACCGGAGGTGCCGGACTTTGTGGGGGCGGGAGATTTTGATGCCGATGGGCATCAGGATGTGGTGGTGGCGGCGCGGGGCGGCGATCGGCTCATCTGGCTGCCGGGGGATGGGCGTGGTGGGTTTGGTGAGGCTCGGTCGGTGGAGTTGCCGGGTGGGGTCACAGCTCTGATCACGGGAGAGATCAACCGGCGGGACGGATTGACCGATGTGGTGGTTGGCGTGGTGGGGCCACATGGTCCGCAGGTGGTGGTGTTTGAGGGGCCCGGTGGGGCGCTGAATGGTGCCAGTCTGGTTGCTGGTAGGGCGGAGACCCACAGAGAGACGCCCGTACAGCCCGAGATCCTCCCGCTGCCTGATGAAGCCACGGCCTTGGCGCTGGGTCAGTTGGATGAGCATTATTGCATGGATCTGGCCGTGGCCGCGGGCAGCGAACTGCTCATCATTCACGGGCGGGATCGGCGGTTGTCAACCGGGGGTCGGAACGTGGCACCCGCCGTCATCGATCAACGATCGTTCCCATTCCAGATCACCTCGCTGGTGATGGGTGATTTCACGCCGAATCGGACGAAAGAGCTGGCCTTGCTGTCGGTGGAAGGAGGGATGTATGTGTTGGAGGTGGCCCGCGGGCTGAGGGATGAGGAACAGCAGCAGGAGATCGATCTGGCGCGGCGGCGCGAGCGGTTGTACCGGCGGATGTATCAGGAGGAACGCCGACGGCATCGGGCGCTGATGGCGGGAGACCGAATCGCTCTCAGGGAAATGGAGCAAATCATACATCGAGAAGCTCGTCGATTGGATCTTGGCCAGGAAGCATTCGGCCATCTGGAGGAGCCGAGGAGCATCCCCTTGCGCCAGTGGACGCTACGGGAGGTTGCGGCGCTGGGAGCCGCGACTCTTGTCTCGCCTGGCAGTGGCCGGGAGTTGATACGGGTGCGGATTTCTAGTCGGCCGACCGACGATCTGGTGGTCATCGATCCGGCCAATCGCCAGCTCCACATTCTGATTGCGGGCGATGGGCGATGGATGATGGACGATGGACGCTGGACGCTGGTGTCGCTCGATGTATTGAGCGCCCCGGTAGCTGTCTTGCCTATGCGGCTGAATCGGGATGCACTCAGCGATCTGGTGATGTTGCGGGAAGGAGAAGAGACGCCCTCGGTGGCGTTGACGGCGGCGATGGCGACGTTTGTGGTGGATTCGACGGCAGATGATGCGGATTTTGACACGACCGATGGAGTATGTGACACGAATGATAGTGTAGGCGATGGGCCCTGCACGTTGCGAGCGGCGATCCAGCAGGCCAATGCCAGCGCGGGGATGGATACGATCGAGTTCGCCATTCCCGGGGCGGGGCCGCATACGATTCAGCCCGGGTCGGCGCTGCCCAACATCACCGATCCGGTGGTGATTGATGGCTACACGCAGCCGGGGGCGAGTGCGAACACGAATCCGGTGGGGATGGGGTTGAACACGGTGTTGCAGATCGAGCTGGATGGGAGCATGGCCGGGACCTCGAATGGACTGACCATTGCGGCCGGGAGCAGCGTCGTACGAGGATTGGTGATCAACCGCTTCAATCCTGATCCTGCTTTTCCTGGAGGGATTCGTTTAAAGACGAACGGGAACATCATCGAGGGGAATTTCGTCGGCACCGATGTGACGGGGACTGTGGCGTTAGAGAACGAGCCCCTTGATGTGGCTACGAGGAATTTGACGGGGAGCAACACCATAGGTGGGACAGTGGAAGCAGCGCGCAACCTCATCATCGACTTGGGTCTTTTTGGTGCTGGAGATATTGTGCAAGGCAATTTTATTGGCACTGACGTCTCAGGCATGGTTGACTTAGGTGGCGCTGTCGAAGGTAGTTTCAGTACCATCGGGGGCACCGTGGTCGGGGCGCGCAATGTCATCGCCGATGTTGCCTTATCATCGGGTGCCCAGAACAATCTGATCCAGGGCAATTTCATCGGCACCGACGTGACGGGTACTGCCGGCTTGGGCAGTAGTGGTACAGGGCGTGGGGGCATAACCATACAATTCGGAGCGCTTGATAACACGATCGGTGGAACGACGCCTGCGGCACGCAATGTCATAAGGCGAGGAATCCATGCTGGTCCCACCTTTTTCTTTGGGCAAGGAGCGATTAACAACCTGATCCAGGGCAATTTCATCGGCATGGGCGTAACGGATGCTCCTCTGGATAATGACCTAGGTGGTATAACCCTCACAGGTGATTTTCATAGAGATAATACAATCGGCGGAACGGTGGCAGGGGCAGGCAACGTCATTGCGTTTAATGGAGGAGTTGGTGTGGGTAGTTTTTTTAGTATACGCACTGCTGTTCTCTCTAATTCCATCTTTTCCAACGGAGGTCTAGGGATTGACCTTGGATCTATTGGGGTAACGCCAAACGATCCAGGCGATGCTGATGCGGGCGCCAATAACGTGCAAAACTTCCCGGTCTTAACCTCGGTTTCAACCGGCAGTAGTACGACGATCGACGGGTTCCTCAACAGCACGCCCAATACCACATTTCGCCTCGAGTTTTTTGCCAACAGCGAATGCGACTCGGTCGGTCCCGGCATCTGTGATTCACTGGGGTTTGGTGAGGGGGAAACATTTTTGGGCTCGGCGGAAGTGATCACCGATGACGGGGGCGATGTCAGCTTCTCGGTCACCTTTGCCGAAACCGTTCCGGCGGGTCATTTCATCACAGCGACGGCCACTGACCCGGACAATAACACCTCAGAGTTTTCCCAGTGCTTGCGCGTCAGTGGTCCGGTTGTCTGCTCGCTGGAGCCGGCGACGGCTTCTAATCCGGTGGGCGACAGCCACACGGTGACCGTGACGGTGACCGAAAATGGCGCGCCGGCGGTAGGGATTTCGGTAAGCTTCGACGTCCTGGCAGGTCCGAACGCCGGTGAGAGTGGGTCGGATGTGACCGATGCCAGTGGTCAAGCCAGCTTCACCTATACGAGTAATGGCGCAGCGGGCGTGGATGAGATCGAAGCCTGTGGGTCAGTCAGTGGCACGACCTTCCGTTGCCGGGCTACCAAGGTGTGGCTCGCAGTTGCATTGGAGCCAGCTACAGCCGTCAATCCGGTGGGCTCGGTCCATACGGTGACGGCACACATCGATCCGCCGACATCGGGAGTGGTAGTCAACTTTGAGGTCACTGCCGGCCCCAATGTTGGCCAAAGTGAAATGAGCATCACCGATGCCAGCGGGCGAGCCAGCTTCACTTACATGAGCAATGGCACGCTGGGCACCGACACCATTGAGGCTGGCGCCACGATCAGCGGCTTTCCCTTTACCCTTACAGCAGAGAAGACGTGGATCACGCCTGATGTCCATTGCAGCCAGGATATCCCCAAGGCCTTTTCCGGAAGCTTTGCCACCTCTACCCTGACGATCGAGGATGATCTGGTCATTGGCGACGTGAACGTGAAGTTATTCATCACGCACCCATTCGTTTTTGACGTCACAGTCGAACTGATCTCGCCCAATGGGACCACTGTGGAGTTATTCTCGAACGTCGATGGCAGTGGGGATAACTTTGGTAGCACCTGCTCGCCAATGCCCGATTGCATCATTGACGATCAAGCGGGGACGAACATCGCCAACGGGAGCGCGCCGTTTGTGGGGCGGTTCCAATCCGAGATGCTGACGCTGGGGGCATTCATCGGTGAGAATGCCAAAGGCACTTGGTCACTACGGGTTAGATCGGATTTCCATCCCGGCACGCTCGAATGCTGGTGCTTGGAAATCACGCCCTTGCTGGCTGCTTGTGTGCTGGAACCTGCGACGGCCACCAATCAAGTGGGCACCAGCCATACGGTCACCGCGACGGTGCTGGACACAGGCAATCCGGTGGGCGCTGGCGTGACAGTGAACTTCGAGGTCACCGATGGGCCCAATGCTGGCACGATGGGCACAGTGATCACTGATGCCAATGGTCAGGCCAGTTTCACTTACACGAGCGACGGCACACCGGGCGTGGATACCATCGAGGCTGGCGGAGCGATCGATGGGGAGCCGTTCAGTTGTACAACCGAGACGCTCTGGATGGCCGACATCTGCAGCACGGATGCGCCTCAGGTTCTCCCCAGTGGAGAGACAGTCACGTCCACATTCACGATCAGCGAAGATTTGATCATTAACGATCTCAACGTCAGGTTGTTTCTTACACATCCTTTTGACTTCTTTCTGATGGTCTCGCTGACCTCGCCCGGTGGGACCACTGTGGAGTTATTTTCTGGGGTGGGAAGCACTGGAGACAACTTTGGTAGCACCTGTTTTCCCTTAGCCGATTGCGTCATTGACGATCAAGCCCTGACCAATATCGCCGATGGGAGCGCTCCGTTTGTAGGACGTTTTCAATCAGAAGGGCTCGTTTTGGGAACGTTCAATGGCGAGAACGCAAGGGGCACCTGGACGCTGACGGTGACAAACGATTTTCTGACCGGCATGTTGGAGTGCTGGTGCTTAGAAATCACGCCGCTCCCAGAGGTAGCGTGCATGCTCTCACCGGTGGTAGCGACCAATCCCGTCGGCGGCCAACATACGGTCATAGCAACGGTCACATTAGATAATGAACCGGTAGCTGGAGCCACCGTCAGCTTCAGCATCACTGGCGGACCCAATGCTGGCCTAACAGAAATGGCCACGACCGATCTGAGCGGCCAGGCTTCGTTCACCTATACGAGCAATGGCACGCCGGGCACCGACACGATCCAGGCCAGTGGGAGCGTCAGTGGCGTTCCCTTCTCCTGCACGGCCGAGAAGACGTGGATTGATGTGAGTTGTACGCTGGCGCCCGCAACGGCCACCAATCCGGCGGGGACCGATCACACGGTGACGGCGACGGTGACGCAAAATGGCGCGCCAGCTTCGGGTGTGGTGGTCAATTTCCAGGTGAGTGGGGCGAACACGGCCTCGGGCAGTGCCACAGCGGATGCCAGCGGCCAGGCCACGTTCACCTACACCGGCAATAATACGGGCACCGACACGATCCAGGCCAGTGGGAGCGTCAGTGGCGTTCCCTTCTCCTGCACGGCCGAGAAGACGTGGATTGATGTGAGTTGTACGCTGGCGCCCGCAACGGCCACCAATCCGGCGGGGACCGATCACACGGTGACGGCGACGGTGACGCTCAACGCTGCTCCGGCCTCGGGGGCGGCGGTCAGTTTCCAGGTGACGGCGGGTCCGAATGCTGGGGCGATGGGTAGTGGGACGACGGATGCCGGTGGGCAGGCCAGTTTCACCTACACCGGTAGTGGAGGTGCGGGCACGGACACGATCACGGCCAGCGGCACCATCAGTGGCGTGGCGTTTTCCTGCACAGCCGAGAAGACCTGGCTACCGCCTGAGTGCACGTTGGCGCCCGCAACGGCCACCAATCCGGCGGGGACCGATCACACGGTGACGGCCACCGTCACGGCCGATGGCACGCCACTGGCCGGGGTGGCGGTCAACTTTGAGGTCGTCTCAGGTCCGAATGCCGGGACGATGGGCAGTGGGACGACCGATGCGAGCGGCCAGGCTTCGTTCACTTACACGAGCAGTGGCACGCCGGGCACCGATACGATCCAGGCCGGCGGCAGTGTCGGCGGGGTCGCGTTCTCCTGCACGGCGACCAAGCAGTGGGTGACCAATCGGCCGCCGGTGGCGCAGTGTCAGGATGTGACCGTGTCGGCTGACGGCAGGTGTCAGGGGGTGGTGAGTGCTGGTGATGTGGATAATGGGTCGTTCGATCCCGATGGTGATCCGATCACGTTGAGTTTAGATCCGCCGGGGCCGTATTCGTTGGGGGCGACGGCGGTGACGTTGACGGTGACCGATGACCAGGGGGCGACGGACAGTTGCACGGCGGTGGTGACGGTAGTGGACACCGCGCCGCCTCAGATCAGTTGTCCGGCGGATGTGACGCTGGTGGCCGATGCCGGTTGTCAGGCGGTGTTCAACACCTTGGCGACGGCCACGGACGATTGCGATCCCAGTCCGGTGATCAGCAGTGATCCGCCGTTGCCGGCGGTGTTGGCCGGGCCGGTGGGAGCGGGAGCGGTCACCCACACGATCACGTTCACGGCGACGGATGCCTCGGGCAACAGTTCCAGTTGCACGGTGACGGTGACGGTGGTCAACAATGGGCCGGTGGCCGATGCCGGTGTGGATCAGGAGGTGGATGAGGGGGCGATGGTGACGCTGGATGGCAGTGGGAGCCATGATCCCGATGCGGGGCAGCCGCTCACCTTCCAGT
>JALSQX010000049.1 GCA_026985075.1 Blastocatellia bacterium
GCCACCCCGGCACCGCCGTTGAAGGCGATGACATTGCCTTCACCCGCCCCCATCCCGCCAATCCTGTTATCCGATGCGCCATCGGCGATGAGCACGCCAACGGAACCATTGCCCAGGGCGGCCGTGCCCGTGACGTCCGTGCCAATGAAATTGCCCTGCACCATGTTCCCCGTCGAATCACTGCCAAAGATCCCCACGCCATCTGAGCCATTCCCCGAGGTGACGTTCCGCGCCCCAGATGCCGTCCCTCCAACTACATTGCTCGGCGCGTTAGCGATGAACACGCCATCGCCGCTATTGCCCAGGGCGGCCGTGCCATCGACGTCTGTGCCAATGAAATTGCCCTCAACCACGTTCCCCGTCGCTCCACTGCCAAAGATCCTCACGCCATCGAAGCCATTGCCCGAGGTGACGTTCCGTGCCCCGGCCACCGTCCCTCCAACTGCATTGCTCGGCGCGCTATCGATGAACACGCCATTGCTGCTATTGCCCAAGTCGGCCGTGCCCGTGACGTCCGTGCCAATGAAATTCCCCTGCACCACATTCCCCCCAATGCCAAAGATCCCCACGCCATCTGAGCCATTCCCCGAGATGACGTTCCGCGCCCCAGATGCCGTCCCCCCAACTACATTGCTCGACGCGCCAAAGATGAACACGCCATCGTCGCCATTGCCTAGGTCGGCCATGCCATCGACGTCTGTGCCAATGAAATTGCCCTCAACCACGTTGTTTCCATTGGAGGATAACTCAATCCCATCCCCAGAGAATCGATTAATCACCAATCCCCGCACGACGCTGTTCCCGGCAGGAATCGCCAGTCCATCTATAAGTGGGCTACCCGCCATACTCCCATCCAACTCAATCTGCAACACCGTGTTCAACCCCATCCCCACCGGATTCGTGTTCGCACTCGCCCCCGGCTGCGTGTACCCATCGATGGTCACCGCCTCGGTAATATCAGGCAACGCCGACCCCGGCTGAATCGTATGCGGCCCCGCCCCGGGTATGGCGAACTCGATCACATCCGCCCCGGGGCTGAAATTGGCCTGCTCAATCGCCGCCCGCAACGTGCAATTCCCACTGCCATCATCACACACCCCATCGGTCACATCACTGTCGCTCCCATCCCCCGTCGAATTCACCACAAACGTCGCCATCGCCGCCGTCAACACCACCGACGGCACACTCAACCCCTCCTCCAAAATCACCAGATCGCTCAACGCATCCCTGTTCAACCGCATCGGCAACACCGCCACCGGCGCGCCCACTACATCCAGCGACACCGCCTGTGCCCTGTCGCCCATCATCCCTCGCCCATCGCCCGTCATCAGAATGTGAAGCTGGCGATTGGCCGGATCGATGACCACCAGATCGTCGGTCGGCCAACTCGATACCCGCGCTGGGACTAAAAATGCAGGAGAATGGGCATAGGAGAGGCCGAGAGAACCTGAAAGTGGAAACGTCTGGACGCCCTTCCAACCGGCCGCCTCTCCCTTCCTCCCTTTTTCTTCACTCGTTCGGGCCAGCAGGTGAACGGTTCCATCCTCCCCCAGCAATGCCAGCTCGGACCGATACCCCTCCTCGGACACGAAATCCCCAATGGCAATCGACTCGATGCCAAACGAAAACCGGTGCTCATCAACCACCGCCGGTCTCACCTCGGCCGGCCGCTCCTCATCCCAGGACAACCGCCGATCCCGCCCGTGAATGATGACCACCTCCCGGCCCGCCGCCACCGCCACATCCCGCTCATACCCCTCATCCAACTGCCCCACCGCGATGGCCCGCACCTCGGCCGGCATCTCGATCACCTCCGGCTCACTCCGCAACGCCCCCTCCGGCCCCTCAAAAACCAACACCGCCGACCCCCCCTCTCCATCAACCCCCACCACCACATCAACCAACCCATCAGGCCGATTCACCTCCCCCACCACCAGCGCCGTCACTCCACCCGGCACCACCACCTCCCGCACCGCCCCAAACCCTCCGCGGCCATCCCCCGGCACCCACATGAGCCGATCACTGCCCCGCGCCGCCATCACCACATCCTGATGCCCATCGGCATCCAGGTCCCCTACCCCCACAAAATCCACCCCCTCCGGCACCCCAAACACTCGCACCTCCGGCATAAACGGCCGCCGATCCCCCTCCCCATAGGGAAACAGCAACCCCACATTCCCCCGATGCACCGCCAAAACCCCTCCCCGGGGCCCCGCATACCCCACCACCACATCCAACACCCCATCCTCATCCACATCGCCCGCCGCCAGCGCCCGCGGCACCACCACGGCCCGCTCCATCACCTGCCGCAACCCTGCCGGCCCGGCATACTCGGCCTCCACCTCCACCCCATCCCGCAAATTCACCCATGGCTGCCCTCGCCCAGCCGCCTGCACCACCACCCCGGCCGTCCGCCGCACCGAAACCGCCTCCCCCCGCGCACTCACCCGCGGAGAACCCAACAGCACTCCTACCACAATGCCCCCCAGGGCCAATCCCCACAGACCTACTATCCGACAAGTCATCGCTCCCTTCATACTCATCATGATGCCTCCTTTCCCCCGTGGCCCAACGCCACCGGGCAACAAACGACACCCGTTACTTTACACCCTTCCTCTTCTGGCGCAACCATATGATCATATGCTTTTTGGGGGAGGCGACCAGGAGCCGCCTCTCCGAAGTGGTGGAGCCTCTCCGTTCTCCGTGAATAGCCCACGGATGAACACGGAACCGGCGAGATCACCACCGATCACCCGCTGAGGAAAAATCTGTGCCCATCCCGCCTCTGGCTGTGAAGATCGGTGGACCATTCCCCGCTCAGGCCCCGGAGCTGGTCTCCGGGGTCCCTGACTGGCCAGCTACTCCTACCGCCACTCCCATCTTCTCAGAATGCCCCGCAGCTCGCCTCCGGGGATCGTTACCTCTCCCTAATAGCTCAGCACCTGACCCCTCCCCACAGACAAGCTGTGGGGCTTCCTGGGTAGGGGGAGAGGGGACCATCTCACTAGCCAACCACCTGACCCCTCCCCACAGACAAGCTGTGGGGCTTCCTGGGTAGGGGGAGAGGGGACCATCTCACTAGCCAACCACCTGACCCCTCCCCGCCGTCCGAGCCACAGGGCGTCCAAATGGTACAGGGATCAACACCGAACCGGCGGAATCGACACCGATCACTCAAGGGGAGCAATCTGTGCGAATCCCGCCTCTCGCTGTGAGAATCGGTGGGCCGATTCAAATAGCCCACGGATCAACACCGAAACGGCGGGATCGGCACCGATCAAGTCCAGGAAAAATCTGTGTCCATCCCGCCTCTCGCCGTGTCAATCTGTGGGCCGATTCAAATAGCCCACGGATGAACACTGAAACGGCGGAAGCTGCACGGATAAACCAAACGAGGAAATCTGTGCCCATCCCGCCTCTGGCTGCGTGAATCGGTGGGCGATTCCCTGCGCCCATCCGGGTGGCTATCGAATGAGGCCGCTTTTGAGCGCCTTGCGCACCGCCTCGGCCTTGGAATGCACGTGCAGCTTGCGGTAAAGCTCCAGAATATACTTGCGCACCGTCCCAATGTGGATGTGGAAATGCTCGGCAATCATCTGATAGGTCGCTCCCTCGGCCAGCATCTTGAGAAACTGAAGCTCGTGTGGCCTCAACCGATGCTCGATCTGCTCCGGCGGCCCCGTCTTCTGAAACAGTTGGATCACCTTCCGGGCAATCTCCGGCGACATGGGCGCCCCGCCCTCATGCACTTCGCGGATGGCGTCCAGCAATCGTGCCGGCGGCGTCTTCTTCAACAGATATCCCACCGCTCCATTACACAACGCCTCGAACACCCGCTCATCATCGGCGTAGACGGTCAGCATCAGAATCTGCAGCGACGGGTACCGCTCCTTCAGCAGGCGAACGCCCTCGGACCCCGAAATGCCTGGCAACCCGATGTCCACCAGCAGCACATCGGGCACGTTGAGAGGCATCTGCCTCAGGGCTTCTTCCACTGACCGCCACGCTCCCACACAGCGGTATCCCGGAGTCCCATCCAGCAACGCCACCAGAGCCTGGCGGGTCGTCTGCCGATCTTCGATGATGCCGACACGCACCTCATTCTGTTGAACCATGAGCTCCTTTCAGCATAGGATATCCACCCCCCACGGCGACGACAATGGTATGATCATATGCTTGGACCACCGATTCGATTCACCGTGAAGTTCACCGCGGCGCAGTGAGCCGAGAATGGCCAAGTGGATGAATGTCCTCTTGCCGCCTCCCCCCGGGTGGCCTCAGAGCGGCAGGTGACATCAGCATTCGCCTGGGAGCGGATTCGCCCCGAGGGGGGCCTCAAGACGCTCACATCTCTTGCGCCTCCCCGGCGAGAAGCAGGAGAGCCCACTCTGAACCAGGCCTCGTTCTCAATCAAGCGGCATGGTCAATCGAATGCGCGTTCCCTGACCCGGGATGGACATAATGTCTAACTGACCGCCGAGTTCTGCCGCTCGCTTCTGCATATTCCCCAACCCATTTCCGCCCGATCTCTCCTCATTCTGTATGCGCCGGAGATCGAAACCTCGCCCATCATCCCGAATTTCGAGCCACAGGCGATGATCACCCGTCCAGATGCGAATCCACACCGAACGGCACGCCGCATGGCGCAAGATATTATGCACCGCCTCCTTGACGATCAAATAGAGATGATGCCGCTGCTCGAAGCTGAGCTTGATCCGCTCCGGATGTGGAGGCAACTCAATGTAGCAGCCCACGCCGCTGGCTTCGAGCAGGTCCGACGCCAGGGCATGAATGCGAAAGATCACATCCTGAAGCGCATCGCGTTGCGGATCAATCGACCACACAATGTCGCCCATGACACCTATTAATTGACGCGCGCGATCGGCAATCTGCGCGAGCGCGTCCCCGGCTTCTGGAACGGACGAGGCCACCCGTTGCTTGAGCACCTCGCTGAGCAACGCGATTTCTGAGAGGCTCGCGCCGATATCATCATGCAAATCGGTGGCAATGCGCGTGCGTATCCGCTCCAGTTGGAGCACCTGCCTCACGCGATAGCGGTGCAGCCCGTATCCGGCGCCGATGAGGGTCATGAAGACGAGCGCCACAAACCACCATCGTTGCCAGAGTGGCCGGAGGATGCGGAACGAGCATTCCGCCGGTTGGGCGCTGACCGTCCCATCCGGAGCGACGGCCCGCACCAGGAATCGATACGGGCCCGGCGCCAGTCGGGGGTAGGTGACCGATTGCTCCTCGCTCAGCGGACTCCAATCTCGATCTACGCCTTCCAGCTTGTATTGATACCGGAGCGCCAGCCCGCCCTGAAACCACACGGCCGCGTACTCGATGCGCAGATGATTTTGACCGGCCGAGAGCGTCAGTGCAGGCAATCGGCGCGCGCCCCGCGGCAGTAGCAGCAGATCTTCTCCCGCCACCTGAACCCGCGTCAGGTAGATGGGCGGTGGGAGCGCCGTCATAGTCTCGGCCCGTGGCCTGAGCTTGGAGAGCCCCGCCGCCGTGCCAATCCACATGGTCCCCCGAGCGTCCTTGAAGCAATATCGGACTTGATCGCTCACTAACCCGTCATTGACCGTGAGACACTCCATCCGATTGGTCCGCGGATCGAACCGATTGAGCCCCCGCGCGGTACCCAGATAGATTCGGCCGAACTCGTCTTCGGCAATGGCCCCCACGGCATGACCCAACAAGCCATCCTCTATCGAGTAGTTGACAAACCGGGGATGAGCAGCAGTGGGATCTCTGGTCACTGAGACCCCCCGGTAGCGCAGGCCAATCCACAGCCATCCGCGACTGTCCTGAAACAAGACGCGTGGCCGCGTCTCGGGCAATCCCTCGGTGGTTCGAAAGAGTTGGAACCGACCGTTTCGCCAGCGCCCGAAGTATTCATGCCAGCCCAGCCAGAGCGCGCCCGAGCGGTCGACGAGCATCACGATGACCGGTGCGCGCGGCGCTCCCGCCAGGTTCACCGGCCAGCCTCGCGGTCGGCCATCGCTGTTCTGGAAGCGATATACGGTTCCATCCATCAGACCGACCAGAACGTCGCCGTCAGGAGCGCGATAAATCGTCGAAACCTCTACGGAAAGAAGGCGCTCACCGTCGGCCACCCGCAGTTCGGGGCCGGGGAAATAGTAGAGCCCTTCCTCTGTCCCGATCCACCAATGGCCATGACCGTCCTGGGTGATCCGCCGTCTGATCTGATCAAACGGCGGCTTCTGGAATCCTCTGATCGGGCGAGCGCGATCATTCTGGATTTCGGCCAGTCCACCCAACGTGCTCAGCAGAATCCGGCCGCTTCTCTCCTGCAGGATCTTCTGGACGCTCACATTGGGCAGCCCATCGGACTGAGTGAAATTGATTATTTGTTCTGGGGAAAGCCGGAAGACGCCATTGCCACTCGTCCCGCCCCAGAGAATGCCTTCCCGCGTCCAGCAGAGGGACCAGATATCGTCGCTCGGCAGCCCATGAGCGACCGTGTAGAGTTGCTGATCGCCCGGCCGGTATCGGATGAGCCCTTTATTGGTGCCAATCCAGAGCGTCCCATCGGGCTCGGCGATCATCGCCTGAATGACCTGACCGGGATGAAGCTCGATCGGTAATGGCTCCCACGACCCCGCAGCGAGACCATCAGTAGCCTCCACGTATTGGAACACCGCGTCAGGCTGGGCCACCAGAAGGCGCCCTGAAGGATGTTCTATGATGCTCACGACTTCCCGCTCACCAACCGGGTTCTCGGCACCATATGTGATCATGCCATCCGAATCGAGCCGGAGCAATCCATGGCCCACGCCAAACCAGAGCCGACCCCACCGATCGGCCAGCGCCGCGCGAGGAAGGAAGCCATCAGGCTTCCGCTCGGAGATGCGCTCGAATCGAGGATGCTCAAGGGCGTCAGCCGGACAGCGATACAACCCACCATTGGTCAAGCACCAGAGATTGTTCTGGGAATCGAACAGCAGCTTGTTGACTCTGTTGGAGAGGACATTCGGGCCGATCCGGTAGCTCACAAACAGCGAAGGTGATGATGCCGTGCAGGTCTCGGATGAACGCATCTCAATCGGCGGTTCAACCAATCGAGCGATGCCTCCTCCATTGGTGGCCACCCAGAGCCGCCCACGCCGATCTTCGACGATATCATTGATGATGAGATGCCCGAGACCATGCCGGACATCATAGTTGGTGAAGCGATGCCCATCGAAGCGACTGAGCCCTTCCCAGGTAGCGAACCACACATAGCCTCTGAAATCCTGATAGATGGACGAGATCGTCCCATTGGGGAGCCCTTCGGCCACTCCATAATGACGGATGGGAAGGTGCTGTGCCCGGACGGTCAGTCCCCACCCAGCGGCAGGAATCAACGAGAGCGTGGACACCACTATGAGGATTGAGCGACTGAAGGCCGCGCTACTCATTATTCACCCCTCCCCGAATGAGAGTAGCCCTACGCCTCAAGCCTCATGTTGACCCCTTCACCCACCATCGACGCACGGGGATCCGCGCGATTACGCTTTCCATTATAAAATAGACGTAATTTGGCGTAAAAATTATTTCAACATGTGAAAATTTTTTTTGTGGGCCACTCGTCGACAGCGGACGAGGTCTCTGAATGCGGAGCCATTCAAGGCGAATGGAAGATCACCCTTACGGACCGGTCGTTGACATGAGGACGAGATCTCCGCGGCGAGGGGGATTGAGCCTCGCCGACCGAGCGGCGGGGCCTCCCAGACAGGGGGAATAGGCACCGTGTGACTAGCTGACATCGTGCCCCCCTGCCGACCGAGCGGCGGGGCCTCCTCCCAGGCCCCGGAGCGGGCCTCCGGGGTTCGTTACGCTCCTCGCCAGTCACCGACTATGCTCCGGTCTTCCGTCCCCGGTCCGACCAAGCCGTAGACTATCCTCCACCTCTCGCCGTGGGAATCGGTGGGCTATCAGAACACCTACTCCCAGACGGTTTCAACGAGTCTTGATTCAATCACCCATTGATCACTCGTAATGAGCGGATAATCTAACGTGAGGGCGGTGGCCACAATGAGTCGATCTCGCTCCTCGCGAATGAGAGGAATGTTACTGGCCGTGAGAACGATGTCTTCGGTGAGCGGCTCGATCTGATAGAAGCGGGAACGCTTCAACATGTGAATAATCGCCTTGAGGCTATAGGCTAACCGCAGCTTCCCCACTTCAGTGAGTTCCATGATCTCCACCAGGCAGATTGTGGGGATGACGATCACGGCTTTTTCCTGAACCACCCGGTCGTAGATCCGTCGAGCTTGAGCCCCCAGCTTCTTATGTTTGTCCAGAAGGTGAAGCGTCAAAGGATAGGTATCGGTGACGTAAATCATTCCTCCATCATGCGGGCCAATCGTTTTAGCCGTTTCTGAGCTTGTTTGGCTGCGCGTTTCCTCAACTTCATGATTTCCGCTTCGATATCGACGCCGGACACCAAGCTCGCCACACCCTGCACGCTGATGGGCGGTTCCTCCCCTCGACTCCGCCCAACCAAGCCCGACGGGGAACGACCCCCTGTCTGACCAAGAAGGGCTTCAACCTCCTGACGCTCCACCAGTTTCTGACGCCGATCGAGGGGATTTTCGTAAACGGTGAGTCGCCCCTCCCTGACCAGTCGGGCCATCTTGGTCTTCGAGACGCCGAGCACAGCTCTTGCTTCGGTCAAGGTCATGAGCTGATGAACCTTACTCACAAGAGCGATTATAGCAAAAAGTCAATTCACGTCAAGAAAAGTCTGTTTGGATCTCAATGGGGCTGGTGGTCGAACTCACCGAAACTATCTTTTGTCGTGAGAATCCGTGAGCAATGAATGGCTCACAGAGTGCCACCGAAACGGCGGGATCGACACCGATCAAGGGGAGAAATCTGTGCGAATCCCGCCTCTGGCTGCGTGAATCTGTGAACAATGTCCCGCTCAGGCCCCGGAGCTCGTCTCTGGGGTCCGTTACCTCTCCCTAATAGCTCAGAACGTGACCCCTCCCCACAGACAAGCTGTGGGGGTTCCAGGGTAGAGGGAGAGGAGACCGTCTCACCAGCCGACACCGGACCCCTCCCTGCCGACCGAGCGGCGGAGCTCCCTGGAGAGGGAGGAGTGAGCTCCATGTGACTAGCTGACATCGTGATGCCTCCCCGCCGACCGAGCGGTGGAGCTTCCTGGAGAGGGGGAGGAAAAGCGCCGGGAACCAGCCAGCAACTGAGTCTCCCTGCCGACCGAGCGGCGGGGCTTCTCTCTGTGTTCATCCCGCCTTTGGCCGTGAAGATCTGTGGGCCATTCCTCCGCTCAAGCCCCGGAGCGGGCCTCCGGGGTTCGTTACGCTCCTCGCCGGTCACTGACCATGCCCCGGTCCCCGGTCCGACAAAGCCATATGCTTTTTCCGCTGCTGGCCGTGAAGATCTGTGGGCCGTTCCCCGCCTCTCGCTGTGAGGATTGGTGCCCGACACCAGAGATTATTCGGCCGCGCAAAGCAGAGTTGGATGCCCTGCTGAGCCTCAAAGGACGCTGGATCTCCCCGAGCTTGCCCTATCCTGCATCATCCACAGTGATCTGATCACGCACCAATATTGCATGAGCTTATCCGAAATGATAAGATCATGCAATGTATGAACCCGCGGGAGGAATCCAGATGACGTTCGAACAGTTACTGCGGATCGTCGGGGACGAACCCCTTTTCGAGACGGGCTTTCTGCTTGCCGGCGATGAGGACCCTGCGACGTTGCGAGTGCAACTTTCCCGTTGGGTGAAAGCGGGCAAGCTGTTTCGTCTCCGCCGCGGGCTCTACATGCTGGCGCCGCCGTACCAGGGGGTGGCGCCTCATCCCTTTCTGGTCGCCAACCGACTGGTGCGCCCCTCTTATGTGAGTCTGGAAGCCGCCCTCGCTTATTACGGTCTCATCCCGGAAGCGGTCTACACGGTGACCAGCGTCACTACCGGTCGGCCGGGGCGGCGGGAAACGCCGCTGGGGGCGTTCACCTATCGTCACGTTCGGCCTCGGTTTTTCTTTGGTTACCGCCTGGAGGAGGTCGTGCCGGGCCAGCGCGCGTTTCTCGCCTCACCGGAGAAGGCGCTGTTGGACGTGGTGTACCTGCAACCGGAGAGCGATCTGGAGGCTTACCTGGAGGAGTTACGGCTGCAGAACCTAGAGCGCCTGGACCCCCGACGTTTGCGCCATCTGGCCGAGCGGATCGATTCGGCTAAGTTGCGCCGGGTGGTGGACATCATCCTGACCCGGCGCGAGCGGGAAGAGGAGGCGTACGAGCTTCTATGAAGGACTACCTGACAGAGTTGGTGCGCGAGATGCCTTCTGGCTGGCAGGCGCGCAATCGGGTGCGGGAATATCTCCAGACCCGCATCCTGGAGGTGCTCCAACGGGAAGGCGCCATGCGCCCTTTGGCCTTTCACGGGGACACGGCCTTACGGCTACTTTTTCAGGCTCCTCGCTACTCTGAGGATCTGGACTTCACGCTGGAGCGGCCGGAGGCGGGATATGATTTACGCAGGTACCTGCGAGCCATTCAGAGGGCTCTGGCGGCAGAAGGATATGAGATCACGCTGAAGGTCAACGACCGCAAGGTGGTGCATAATGCCTTTGTCCGGTTTCGCGGCTTGCTTCACCAATTGCGGTTATCGGCTCACTCTGATGAAGTGCTGGCCGTCAAAGTCGAGGTAGACACTCAGCCTCCTGCAGGAGCGGGCCTGGAAATTACGCTGGTACGGCGTTACGTCACCTTGCGCCTGCAGCATCATGACAAGCCGACGCTGCTGGCGGGAAAGCTCCACGCTCTTTTGCAACGCCGGTATCTGAAAGGACGGGATGTGTACGACCTGATCTGGTTTTTGAGCGATCCGACCTGGCCGTCGCCCAACTTCACTCTCTTGAACAACGCTCTTCGGCAAACCGGATGGTCGGGACCGGACGTGGGGGAAGCGAACTGGCGCGATGTGGTCTGGCAGCGACTCTCTCGGGCGTCCTGGCGTCGAGTGGTGGAAGATGTGCGTCCTTTTCTGGAGCGGGAAGCTGATGTGGCGCTGCTGACGCGGGAGAATCTGGAGCGGGTTTTGAAGCGATCTCCGCGGCCCTCATAAATCCCGTTGTGCTTCGGTCGTTGAAGGACTCACCAATGGTCGCTTCCTGGTCTCATTCCCCCAGATGCCCCGCAGCTCGCCTCCGGAGATCGTTACCTCTCCCTAATAGCTCAGCACCTGACCCCTCCCCACAGACAAGCTGTGGGGCTTCCAAGTAGCACACAGATCGGCACAGAAACGGCGGGAGCTACACGGATAAACCAAACGAGGAAATCTGTGCTCATCCCGCCTTTCGCTGTGAGAATCTGTGGGCCGTTCCCCGCTCAAGCCCCGGAGCTGGTCTCCGGGGTCCCTGACTGGCCAGCTACTCCCACCGCCACGCCCATCGTCTCAGAATGCCCCGGAGCTCGCCTCCGGGGATCGTTACCTCTCCCTAATAGCTGTCACCTGACCCCTCCCCACAGATAACCGGTGGGGCTTCCTGGAGAGGGGGAGAGAAGACCCTCTCACTAGCCGACCACCTAACCCCTCCCCGCGGGCAAGCCACGGGGCTTCTGGAGGATCCATGCCCATCCATGTGCGGGGAACGGCCAGAGCCCGAAGTTCAACACTTCCCGTCCCCGGTCCAACAAAGCTCTGTGAATGATTCCCCACCCAGGCCCTGGCACTCGGTTTTTGAATGCAACTGAGAGGTTAATATGCTATGCTGTATTGTTGTCTCAGGAGATGAGAACATATGCGGAAAGTGACCCTTCGGTATAGCAAAACCTCCGAACCTTCTGCCGCCAAGGCCCACAAGGCCCTGCGAGAGGCGGTCCAGCAGGTGAGTGTGCAAGAAAGCATTCAGGCGCTAGTCCAGCAGTTGACACAATTTGAAGCGCAGTTTGGAATGAGCACCGTCGAGTTTTACACCAAATACCTGGCCGGGAGAATGGGTGACCGTCAAGCCGTCATGGAGTGGGCCGGGGCTTATGAGGAGTACATGTATCTTGTGCAGCGGTACGGCCACAAGATAGCCCAATCCTGATGAAGACGATCGACCAGTACTTTGACATCATCGACAGCGCCATCCGCCACAGCGCCGTACAAGATGTGGAAATCACTTACACTGTGAGTAGTCCCACCTCGGGCACCATCAGCGCAAAATTGATGTTCCCAGACAACTCGCGCCTGGAGGTTTTTGAAAAAGTGATAATACGGGCTGACCGTCCCATAAAGGACAAGTATCGGTATCAGTATCTCAGAGCAAGACGCACAATCTTCCGCTATGACAATTCACCGCACCATCCCGGATTGCCGAACTTTCCCCACCACAAGCACATGGGACGTAGGGTTGTGGGAGCCACCGAACCTATGCTCGGCCAGGTCCTCAAGGAAATCGCAACGCTCCTGGAACGGGAAGGAACGACGTGAGCCATACACCCGATGACCGGAACCGCACACCGGGCTGACGGTTCACGCTCGTTACTTCCCTCACGGACACGACCCGTTATCATCGATGTTCCGATCCAGGATGCTCCCCAACTCTGGCCCCCGCACCGTGGTCAACTGCGCCGTCCCTCATCCACCGCAAGAGCGAGACATCGCCCTGTAAAACCTCTCCGCTCATGGTTCCTCCTCATCCCTCTACGGCGCAAAACCGACGGACGGCAACATCATACGCCGCCAGCGTTTCAGCGAGACCATATGGTCATATGCCCTCTCTGGCTCCGACTCAGGAGCGAAATAGCCCATCGATGCACACAGCGGGATGCTCACTGATCAGCCAAGGAGGGAAATCCATGTAAATCCCGCTTTTCACTGTGATAATCTGTGGGCTATTCAGGAACGGCACACAGATCAACGCCGAAACGGCGGGATCACCACCGATCAACCAAAAGGGAAAATCTGTGCTCATCCCGCCTCTCGCTGTGAGAATCTGTGGGCCGTTCAACCCGACACCGAACCGGCGGAATCGGCACCCCTCCAGGCACTGTGGGAGTTCACCCGGGCACGGAAGGGAGTCATCCCCTTGCTATCTGCGGGCATGACGAATACACTGTATGGAGGATGGGTGAGAGCGACCCCCCACTCTGGAGAGACCGAGGGGTATGAACGAGCACACTCCATCCCTCAATTCATCCTTTCGAATCGGACCGTTCGTCCTGCGACGTGGTCCCGAACCTCACCCTCATCTCGGGAACCTCTCGGACGAAGAGGCGGTCAATCAGGCTCTGGCGCTCATGGCCTTCTCGTTGAATCGACTGTGGGAATCCCTGGCCATTCAATTGAAAACGCAGGATGCCGAGCGGATTCATCGAGAGATGAGGAGACTCCTGGCCCAATGGGCGCAGACGGGGATGCGCTGGCGTCAATGGAGAGAGCAACATGGGGCCGATTCGTGAAGAAGCCATTCTTGATGTCATCCTGGAGAGCATCGCTGTAGCGCGCCAGGTGCGCCTCCCCCATATGTTGATCGGCGCCCTCGCCCTGGTGCTCTGGGGCCAGCCGCGGGCCACGACCGATGTTGATCTCATGATCGGCGTCCGCCCCGACGCTTGGGAGCGAGTCAAACAGCGCGCGCAACAAGCCGGGTTTGTGATCGATGAGATCTGGGAGCAATATAATCCCATGCTCCGAGGGCGACAGATGCGATTTCACAAAAACAGAATCACCGTCGACTTTCTGGCGCCTCGCGATGAACACGATCAAGAAGCCCTTCGCCGACGGCGATGGAAATCGTTCGCTCATCATCGCCTGGCCGTCGTCGCCCCAGACGATCTCATCTTGCAGAAGCTGAAGACAGGGCGACCTCGGGATCTGGACGATGCGGCCAGCATTCTGGAGCGGAGTCAAAAGATGATCGATTATGACTACTTGCGAGCTTGGGCCAAGCGATTGCGAGTTGTGCAAGAGTTGGATTACCTGCTGAACCTCAGAGAACACTGACGAGCTGCAGCTCCCTCACAGAAATAGCCCACGGATGAACACAGAAACGGCGGGATCTGCACGGATAAACCAAAAGAGGAAATCTGTGCGAATCCCGCCTCTGGCTGTGTCAATCTCTGGGCCGATTCAAATAGCCCACGGATCAACACAGAAACGGCGGGATCACCACAGATCAATCCCCCGGGAAAAATCTGTGCCCATCCCGCCTCTCGCTGTGAAGATCGGTGGGCCATTCCCCGCTCCTCAGCCACGCCATTCAGGGTTCACAGTCATGGCCATTGATGGTATACTCGATTGTGGCCATCGACGAGGAGAACGATTTCACCACAGGGTGGTCAAGATGAATTTCAAAGAACTCTGCCCGGCCAGACTCGTTGTCGCGTCGAATCGAAGCCCTTACACTTTTCGCCAGATTGGGCGTTCGATGAAAGCGGAGCGAGCCATCGGCGGTCTGGTGGCTGCCGTAGAACCCGCCCTTTGCTTCCTCGGGGGCGTCTGGATCGGTTGGAGCGGCCGACCGCAGCACCAACCGGAGCGCATGGCCGTCCCGCCCGATGATCCCAAGTACGAACTCCAGTTTGTCGCTCTCTCCAATGAGGAAATCAATCGCTACTACGAGGGGTTCGCCAATGGGGCTCTCTGGCCGCTCTGCCACTATGCTCTGGACAAGTGCGATTTCTCCCGCGAGCATTGGCAAGAGTATGCTGCCGTCAATCAAAAATTCGCCGCCGCCATCCTCCAAGAGCTTCGCCCTCAGGATGTCGTCTGGGTCCACGATTATCATCTCGCCCTCGTCCCCCAGTTCGTTCGGGCGGGCGCGCCTCAGGTTCGCATCGCCTACTTCTGGCACATTCCCTTCCCCAGCGTCGATCTGTTCCGAGCATTACCGTGGCGACAGGACGTCCTGCGAGGATTATTGAACAGCGATCTCATCGGTTTCCACACTGAAACCTATGCCCGAAATTTCCTGGACTGTGCCGAGACCATACTGAACGTTCCTGTGGATCGGGAGAGAGGCACGGTCACCATCGGGAACCGCACGGTGAAGGTCCGCGCCCTCCCGCTGGGGATCGACTTCGCCTACTGCCAGCAACTCGCCTCGTCGCCCGAAATGCAAGCCAAGGCCGAGACGATTCGCCGCGCCTTGAAATCGGAGATCGTAGCTCTGGGCGTGGAACGCCTCGATTACACCAAAGGCATTCTCGAACGGATGTGGGCCGTCGAACGACTGCTGGAGAAATATCCCGATCTGCGCCATCGGTTCTCGCTGCTTCAAATCGCCGCGCCGAGCCGGACGAAGGTATCCGAGTATCGCCGCCTCAAACGGCTGGTGGACGAAACGATCGGTCGCATCAACGGTCGTTTCGCTCAATTGGACTGGGCGCCCATCACCTACTTCTACAAGGCCATCCCCCGCGCCGAGTTGACGGCCTACTACCAGGCCGCCGACATGGCGCTGGTGATCCCCCTTCGCGATGGCATGAACCTGGTGGCCAAAGAATATGTGGCCTCCCGAACCAACGATGAAGGTATCATCATCCTCAGCGAGTTCGCCGGCGTCGCCGAAGAATTCGACCGGGAAGCCATCCTGGTGAATCCGTTCGACATCGAGCAAGTGGCCGAAGCCATCAGGCAGGCCATCGAGATGGAGCCTTCGGAACGGCGCCGGCGCATGCACCGTTTGCGCGAGAAGGTCAAACGCCACGATCTCACCTGGTGGCTCCGGCGAATCCTCCGCGAGATCGCCTCTCTCTCAGAGAGCCGAGGAGCAGCCGAATCGCAGGTGATGCGCCATCGAGCTCCATGAACATCACCGTCCCGCAACTCCTGGAACAGGTTCGCCGGTATGACCGCTTATTCCTTCTGCTCGATTACGATGGCACGCTGGTGCCCATTGCGCCCACTCCCGAGCGCGCGCGTCTCTCCCCCGATATGATCGATACGCTCGGCGCTCTGGCCGCCACCGAGAGCGTGCAACTGGCCGTGATCAGTGGCCGATCGCTGGCCGATCTCCGCCAACGAGTGCCCGTCGAAGGACTCTTCCTGGTGGGCGAACATGGTGCCGAGATCTGCACGCCCGCGGGTCAGCGACATTGGCTGGTCGATCCGGTGGCCATCCGGCCCGTCATCGATCGACTGGCCACGCAAGCGGAAGCGGCTTTGGCCGGACTCACCGGCTGCCTGGTGGAGAACAAGACGTTGAGCCTGGCGTTGCATTACCGTCTAGCCGCACCGGCGGTGGCCCGGGAAGCCGTGACGCGCTTCGTTCGCCTCGGCGAAGCCCATGTTCGCGGCGGTCGGTTCCAATGGCTGCGAGGGAAACAGGTCATCGAGCTGCGTCCGGCCGGCATTCACAAGGGGCGTGCCGTCGCCTTCCTCCTGGAGCAGTATTCGCGCCCCGGCGAGCATCCAATCTATCTGGGCGACGATCGCACAGATGAGGATGCTTTTCGGGTGTTATCGGATGCCGGCATCACTATTCGGGTCTCAGCAGAGGAGAAATCGTCTCGGGCTCAGTACCGGCTGGGATCACCGACGGAGGTTCATCAATTTCTCGATGGGTTGAGGAGGCAATATGGTTGAACAGTTCCTCTTTTACAGCGAAGCGCACATCGCCGTCTGGGCGGGGCTCACCGCTTCCAACCTCTATTCGCTCTGGACGGGCCTGCAAAAGGTGAGCGGCTCGGCCATCTTCTACCACATGCATCACTCTCTGTTGCGTCGCCATTTCACGACGTCCGATTATATGAACGACTTCGCCCGCTGGGTCTGGACTCACCTGAATCAACCGGCGTTGGCCGAAAAACTGGCCAGCATCGATCCCTGGGAATTCACCAGCGTGCGAGAAGTTCGAGAGAACCTCCTCGCCCACCTGGAGCCCTACGTGGGCGAGATGGAGACGTTCATGCGCGTGCCCGAGCGCGATGAATTCCAGTTCATCGAGTTGCGGAGCCTGGCCTTTCCGACTGGGCTCACGGCCACCGACCTGCCGAGCTTTCGCGACTGTCTCCAGCAAGTGGGGCACGGCTCGCTGTTTTATCACCTCATCGAGGCGCGCCTGCGGCTGGGACGCCGGTCCAATGATTTCTCCGAATGGCTGGCCGATTGTTTGAAAGAAGACGAACTCGCCGAGCAGATCAACCATCTGAGCCCCTATGCCTACAATCTGTGGCAACTCCGATCCAAAATCATCGAACTCGTCGAAACGAGGCTCTCATGAAGAAAATCCGATTAGACGATTACGTTCCTATCGTTGGTTCGGCCGAGATTCAGGAGATTCGGGCATTGGCCGAGTGTGTGGGTCCGGTCTCGATCCAGCACATCAATTCGACGGCCACCGGCGGCGGCGTGGCCGAGATTCTGTCCTGGGTGGTCGCGCTCATGAAGGATCTGGGATTCAAGGTGAAATGGACGGTCATCGACGGCCCGCCCACGTTCTTCGAGGTGACCAAAGCCTTTCACAATGCGCTGCATGGCGCGCGCATCTCGGTCACTCCGGAGATGTTCGAAGTGTTCACCGAAGTGAGCAAACACAATCTCCGGAAAGTCGATCGCCGGGCGGATTTCATCATCGTGCACGACCCGCAACCGGTGGGACTCATTGTGGCCCGAAAAAATCAGGGCACGCGCTGGATCTGGCGCTGTCATATCGATCTCTCCGAGGCGGATGCCCGCGTATGGGGATTTTTGCGAACCTATGTGGAACGCTTCGACGCCGCCGTGTTTCACCTGCCGGAATATGCCAAGGAGCTGCTCATCGACCAGTTCATCATCCCCCCGGCCATCGATCCGCTCAGCGACAAGAATCGAGAATTGAGTCCCTCGGAGATTGACCAGGTGATCAACCGCTTCGGCATTGATCCCGGGAAGCCCATCATCCTGCAGGTCTCGCGGTTCGACCGCCTCAAAGATCCCCTCGGCGTCATCGAAGCCTATCGGATGGTGAAGCACTGGCACGATTGTCAACTCGTCCTGGCCGGAGGCAGCGCCGCCGATGACCCGGAGAGTGGCCGCGTGCTGGCCGAAGTGCGCGAGCGCGCTGCCGATCTCCGCGATGTGCACATCCTCGACCTGCCCCCGACGAGCCACGTGGAGATCAACGCCCTGCAGCGCGCGGCGACGGTGGTCGTTCAAAAGTCGGTGAAGGAAGGATTTGGCCTGGTGGTCACCGAAGCGATGTGGAAAGGGAAACCGGTTGTGGGCGGCGCGGTGGGCGGCATTCGGCGTCAGATCATCCACGGGAGCACCGGATTCCTGGTGCACACGGTCGAAGGCACGGCTTTCCGCGTCCGTCAACTGCTCAGTCATCCGGAGATGGCCGCCCAGATGGGGCGGGCCGCTCGCGAGTATGTGCGCACGAACTTCCTCGTCACGCAATACTTGAAAAACTGGCTGTTGCTCCTGCTGGCCGTCAGGAAACCCTGGAAGGGATTGATGCACTGGCGGAGACCTTTTCCAGAAGCATCGCCTGAGGAAATCCAGGAAGTGAACGAGCTCGAACCGTGACCCCTCCCCGCCGTCTGAGCCGCGAGGGCGCCCCCGGAGAGGGGGAGGAAAAGCGCCGGGAACTAGCCAGCAACTGAGTCTCCCCGCCGTCCGAGCCGCGAGGGCGCCCCCGGAGAGGGGGAGGAGTGAACCTCCCGGGACTAGCTGATCATATGACTCCTCCCCACGGACCAGCCGTGGGGCTTCCCCGCTCAAGCCCCGGAGCTCGCCTCCGGGGATCGTTACGTTTCAAGCTATTAGCTCGAACCGTGATCCCTCCCCGCCGTCCGAGCCGCGAGGGCGTCCCTCTGTGCCCATCCCGCTTCTCGTCAGGGTCATCTGTGGGTGGTTCAAGAATGGCACACGGATCAGCACAGAAACGGCAGGATCATCGCAGATAAAATCTGTGCCCATCCCGCCTTGGGGCTGTGCCCATCTGTGGGCGATTTGCTGTTCGCTGTGGCAATCGCCTGAGCGATTCATCTCTGGCCCATCCCCTCCCCGACAACCACGGCGGCGCCCCGCCCTCCGGGCGACGGGGCGTCGAGGAAGACGAGGCCCCGCGGCCGATCATCCGTCGGATGGCCTGTCGATCTCTCGACCTTTCAACAGGTTGGACTGGTCAGCCCATGCCATTTGGTGATAACATAGGTTTGTGAGAACGCAGTCGAGCGGCAGCATAGTATCACCAACGGGGTCACTTCCCATCCGAGGAGTGCCCCGATGACGCTGTCCGTATACCATGACGGGGAGAGGGAAGAGTGAAAAAAGTAAGTATCGATGAACTGATTGCTGGACTCAGCCAGTTCTCTCCTGAGGACTTCACTCAGGACCATGTCTTGGCGTACTTACGAGAGTATAGGGTAGACGAAGCCTCACTGGAGCCCTACATTCGGTTTGGCGAACGAACGTTCACTCGCAATCCGGTGAGCAAAGACGAACATTTCGAGGCCGTCCTTCTCTGTTGGGAACCCGGACAGCACTCGCCGGTGCACCGGCACCTTGGACAGTTGGGATGGATGACCGTCGTCCGAGGTCAGCTCGTCATCACCACATTCACCAAACTGCGCAGTCGATTCATGGAGAGCGAAGAGCCCGACGTCAACTGGAGCCCCATCAATTCCATCTTCCTCAAGCAGCAACACCGATATGCCGTCCCCGAAGGGGAGGTCATCGTCGAAGTGACCAAGCCAGAGACCATCCACATGACCGAGAATCCGACCGCGCTCAAACAGCAAGCCATCAGTTTGCATATTTGTTCGCCGCCGTCGGCCGTCTCCGTCATCTACGATGTCGAAAACCACCGCTGCCGAACGGTTCGTATGGGTTACGTCTGACGTGGAGGGCCGGTGAGGGGTTCGCGGCCATCCCATGAGCCCGGGGAAACGATCCCTGCATCGCGCGCATCGTAAATGGACGATGAGTCCACCGAGGGAGGAGAGAAAAAGGGGATGAGAGCAACCACGCGCTGCCACCATCTATCGATTCGCCTCGTGATATTCCTCATGACTCTGGGAGCGGTCCCCTCCTCAATGGCCGCTCCCCAGGAGGCGCATGGCGTGATCTCCGGCTATGTGGTTTCGGATGCCGGTCGGCCCGTCAAATACGCCACCGTTCAACTCTACATGACGTCATCGAGCGGCGGGAAATATCCTCACAGCGTATTGACCGATAAGGATGGAGCCTTCCGGTTCGAGCATCTCCCTCCCGGCACCTATCGGGTGAGCGCCTATCGGGCCGGTTACGTGCAACCGGCCCAGACAGAAAGGTCTCCCCTGGAAGTGACGTTGGAGGAAGGTCAAGAGATCACCGACGTGGAAGTGACGCTCATGAGAGGCGGTGTGATCACCGGGCGCGTCCTGGACGAAGACGGCGATCCCATCGTGAACACTCAGGTCATCGCCTGGCGAAAAGGAGAGAACGGATATTACCAGCAGATGAATCAAGCCCGTACCGATGATCGCGGCGTCTACCGCATCTATGGATTGCCGCCCGGCGACTATGTGATCAGCTCACAGATTCCCTTCCGCTGGAGTCGGCACGCCTCATATGGGATGACGTATTTCCCCGGCGTCGTCTCGCGCAAACAGGCTGAGATCCTGTCCGTCACGGCGGGAAGCGAAATCACGGGCATTGACATCAGCTTGCAACCGGACCGGGGCGCGAAATTGGTCGGACGGGTGACGCTGGCCGGGAGCAAGCAACCGTTGAGTGGACTGCGCGTCACCCTCTATGGAGAGAACCTCTCCCTCTCGGCGACCACCAGATCCGACGGGAGCTACACCTTTGCCAGCCTCCCCAAGGGCACATTTCACCTGCACATCAATCCCATTCAAAAGAACGTCATTCCGGTGCAAAAGAGAGTGACCATCGAATCGCTCAAGACCGTCCGCCTGGACATTCAGATGGAGGAAGGGGGGCAGATCAGCGGCGTGCTGGAGCTCACGGGCGGTCGCGCCGTTCCCGATCCGCAGCAACTCACCATCAATGCGCGGCTCACCCCCCTCGATGCCCAACACTCTCTTCTCGTCGGTACGCGAACGGCGCGCATCAACCCCGATGGCACGTTCACCATCGGCGGGCTCCCTTCGGCCCGCGTCCAGCTCACGGTACACGCCCCGAACAACCGGTACTTCCTGAAAGCCGTCCGTCGCGGCGAGCGCAAGCTCGCTCAGCCTTCACTGGTCATCGAATCGGGCCAGCATCTGTCTGACCTTCGCCTCATCCTCTCGGATGAGGTCGGCGAGGTGCGCGGCTACATTCAGTCGGTCGAAGAGGCCACCCGATCCTACCACGTGGTGCTCGTCCCCGCCGATGAATCCCGGTGGCACGATTATGCCGCGTATCGGCACGCCTGGAGTCATGGCGAGCGACCGGCCATCTTGCCCGGTGTACCCGCCGGACGGTACCTGCTCTTCGCGCTGGATGGAACCGTGGGGTTCGGTGGCGAGGCCTTCATCCGCGCGCACCTCAGTCAGGCGGTGGAAGTGGACGTTCGCGCCGGCGAGACCCTGGACGTCGAACTCGTCCCCATTTTCAAATAGCTCGCCAATACGATCCACGAGCGCGGCGGACCGGCTCATCCGACCGGTGGGGACTTCCCCTTGCTCTTTGTACCATCGAGCTGCCGATGGTCATGCGTCACGATTCTTCGATGACCAGAGCCCCACTTTGACAACCCCTCCCTCCGGCACTAGAATGTCTCCTTGAGTATGCCTCTCTTCAGGAAGAAAAAGCGCCTGCGAAAACTCGAACGCGCAGAGGAGCGCACGGTCCGGACGGAAGGCGTATTCATCAAATGCGAGAAGTGTCGAGAGGTCCTCTATCGCAAGGACGTGGAGGAGAATTTGCGGGTCTGTCCCAAGTGCGGGTATCACTTCAAAATCAGCGCCCGACGACGGCTCGAACTGCTCTTTGACGAGGGCCAGTATCAGGAGCACGATGCGCAACTGGTCACCACCGATCCCCTCAACTTCGTGGACAAGAAGAGCTACAAACAGCGACTCGCCGAAATGCAGAAGGCCACCGGATTGCTCGACGCCGTGATCACCGGAGAGGGAACGCTCGGCGGCTATCGAACGATCATCGCCGCCATGGAATACCAGTTCATCGGTGGGAGCATGGGTTCGGTGGTGGGCGAGAAGATCGCCCGAGCCATCGAGCGCGCCGAGCAAGGGCGCATGGCGCTCATCATCGTCTCCTGTTCGGGCGGAGCCAGAATGATGGAAGGCGTGTTCAGCCTCATGCAGATGGCCAAAATCGCCGCCGCTCTGGCCCGCCTGGATGAGGCTCGGCTCCCGTATATCTCCGTCCTGACCGACCCCACCACGGGCGGCGTGACGGCCAGCTTCGCCATGCTCGGCGATCTGAATATCGCCGAGCCAGGAGCCCTCATCGGATTTGCCGGACCGCGCGTCATCCAGCAAACGATCCGACAAAAATTGCCCGAAGGCTTTCAGCGCTCAGAATTCCTGCTCCGTCACGGAATGCTCGATGCCGTGGTGCCGAGGAAAGAGTTGCGCCCCTATCTCATTCGTGCGTTAGGATTCATGATGGATGGTCGACGGTGAACTATCAGGAAATCCTCGACTATTTGTACAGCCTCGGACACGAAGTGTTGAATGCGGACTACCGGATGGAGCGCATTCGACGACTTCTGGCCGCCCTGGAGCATCCCGAACGCGCCTATCCCATCATTCTCATCGCCGGCACGAACGGGAAAGGGTCGGTGGCGGCGATGATCGAATCCATCCTCCGGCGAGCTGGCTGGCGAGCGGGGCTCTTCACTTCGCCTCATCTGGTGAACATCTGCGAGCGGATTCGCATCGCCGGGGAGATGATCCCTCGGCGAGCGTTCGCCCGCTATGCGACTCGCGTTCACGACATCGCCCGCCACTTGCTCATGCGCGAGGAGATCCCCACCATGCCCACGTTCTTCGAACATGTCACGGCGGCGGGGTTCTCCTATTTTCGTGATCGAGGCGTCGATCTGGCGGTGATCGAAGTGGGACTGGGCGGACGACTGGACGCCACCAACACGACCGCCCCGCTGATCGCCGTCCTCACCGGGATCGATTTCGATCACGAGAAGATCCTGGGGCCGACGCTGGAAGCCATCGCTGCTGAGAAAGCGGCCATCATCAAACCGGGCACCATCGTGGTGACCGCGCCTCAGCGCCCCGAAGTGCTCTCCGTGATCGAGCGGCGATGTCGAGAGTGCGGCGTGACGTTCTACCAGGCAGTGGACGATCCGTCTCGCTTGCGCATCCGAGCGAGCAGCCCGGATGGGCGATTCGCGTTCAGCTATCGAAGCCGCCGACAGGTCTACGAGAACGTGCGCCTCGCCCTGCCCGGTCGCCATCAGATCGAGAACGCGCTGGTCGCCATCGAAGTGGCCGAGGCGCTCAGCGATCGCGGATATCGGCTCC
Organism: Blastocatellia bacterium; assembly: GCA_026985075.1. GTDB lineage: Bacteria > Acidobacteriota > Blastocatellia > HR10 > J050 > J050. Next base: position 23,386 of record JALSQX010000049.1, read on the forward strand.
CGCCTCGCGCCATCGTCGAAGGGCTTCAAACGGTCTCCTGGCCCGGCCGATTAGAATGGCTTCGTCACCATGGCTCCTCATCGGACGGCCGATCGAAGGCTTCTTTGCTGCCGGCCGTGCTCCTTGACGGGGCGCATAACTTGGCCGGCGTCCGCGCGCTCAGCAGCTACTTGAGAGATTTCGCCCGACGCCCGCTCACGCTCCTGTTCAGCGCCATGCGCGATAAGCGGATCGAAGAGATGGCCGCCATGCTCTTCCCTCTGGCCGACCGGGTGATTCTGACGCGGATCGATGATCCTCGAGCGGTGGAACCCGCGCGCCTGAACGAACTCGCCCATACATATCGGCACGCTCGTCTGATCGAGCCCATTCGATCGGCGCTCAGCCACGCCTTGGCCATCACGCCGCCCGAGGGAATGATCGGCGTCACCGGCTCGCTCTATCTCGTGGGCGCTGTCAGGGCGGCGTGGTTCGAGATGACCCGATCCGTGCCGGCCAAAAGAGCCGCGACTCGGGTGCTCGGTCTGGAGTCGTATCATCGCTGAGGTCAATCGGTGAACACGATCATCGGAACATCGCCCATGCGCGTTAAACCTCCTCGCCTTCAGCCCGGTGACCTCATCGGCATCGTCGCCCCGGCCAGCAATGTCAAACCCGCCTGGTTGGAGGCGGGCATCACCGAACTTCACCGGCTGGGATTCAGGACCCGCTTCCTCGATTCCATCTTCGATCAACGGAAATACACGGCTGGCGATGACCGGCGGCGCGCCCAGGAACTCAATCACATGTTCGCCGATCCCGAAGTGAAAGCCATCTTCGCGGCTCGCGGAGGCTATGGCTCGGTCCGAATCCTGCCACTGCTCGATCATCACACCATCGAGGCTCATCCGAAGATCTTCATGGGCTACAGCGATGTGACCACGTTGCTCCTGTATTTTCAGCGTTTGTTCCATTGGGTTGTGTTTCACGGTCCCATGGTCACGCGCGAATTCGCCCGCGGAGAACCCCATTACGACCGCCATTGGCTCCGGCGCGTCCTCGGGGAAGCTCGGGCCCCCGGGAGAGTGGACACCACCGGAACGCACATCCTTCGCCCCGGCGCGGCGCATGGGAAACTCGTCGGGGGATGTCTGCCCATGCTGACCAGCAGTCTGGGCACCGAGTACGAACTGGACGCGCGAGGAGCGCTTCTGTTCATCGAGGATTACGCCTCCAAGCCCTATCAAATCGATCGCATGCTCACGCACTTACGAGCGGCGGGCAAGCTGACCGGCGTTCGCGGACTCATCTTCGGCGAGATGAGAGACTGCACTCAGCACCCCGATCAAGGGTATACCATCATGGACGTGATCCTGGATTGCGTCGGCGACCTGGACGTGCCCATCCTGTTCGGCCTGCGATCGGGCCATAGCGATCACAACAACCTCGTTCTTCCTTTGGGTGTGGAAGCAACGCTGGACTGCCAGGGAACGGAAGCCGTGCTCTCCATCGACGAACCGGCCGTCGTGTGAGGGAGTGAAGCGGCGGTCATCAGACGTCCGTTTGTGGAGATCCAACTCAACCGACTTCGACGATCAGCTCGTCAGTTTCCACCTCGGCCTGACCGATGAATTCCTGAATGTACGGATCGGGAGATTGTTGCATCTGTTCCACCGTGCCATTGAAGATGATACGATGGTCTCGCAGAATGATGAACCGCGTGTTGACCAGAGCGAAATCATCGGACTCTTCCCGGCGACGAGTGATGATCCGACCATCTGCATCCTTGAGATACAGTACGGACGAGAGGAACCGGACATCATCCATCCGGTGCGTGACGAAGATCGACGCGCCCTCCCGAATATCGCGATACTTGGCGGCCAGTTCACAGAGATTACGCGCCGAGGGAGGATCGAGCCCGGCCGTCGGTTCATCGAACAGAAGAATGCGCGGATCTCCCACCATGGCGCGAGCGATGGCCACCACGCGACGCATGCCGCCGGACAATTCCGAGGGCATGGCCTCAATATCCTCCTCGAATTCGGTGAACGCCAATTGTCGACGGACCTCCTGGTCGATCTTCTCTTCGGGCCAGCCTTCTTCGATCAACCGGAATCCGACGTTGTCGCGAATGCTGAGACTATCAAACAGCGCGCCCAGTTGAAAGACGATGCCCATCTTGCGCCGCACGGCGAACAACTGCTCCTCGGGCATCCGGGTGATATCCTCGCCATCGATGAGGATCTCGCCGCGGTCGGGCTTGATTAACCCCAGCACCAGGCGCAGCATCGTCGATTTCCCGCTGCCCGAGCCGCCGAGGACGACCTTCATCTCTCCATAACGAACAGTAAAAGAGATGTCCTCCAGGACCGGCTCCTCATCGTATGAATGCCAGACGTGGCGAAATTCGATGGCGTAGTGATCTTGACTCAAGACGGCACCTCCCGAACGCCAAAGTATAGCACTGCCGATGGCCATCGGGTAGGTGAGCGACCACGGTGCGGTGGGCCAATCTCGAAAGAGGTGCGAGGCGTGAGTCTGGTGCACGCGCCTGAAGACGCTGGTTTCCCAAATTAGCCGACACCTGACCCCTCCCCACAGACAAGCTGCAGGGCTTCCCCTAAGAAGCTGGCCTCCCACGACGAACTGCCAGCATGACCCCCCACAGCCAAGCTGCTGGACTTCCACCGGCGCTCATCCCGCCTCCCGCTGTGAGGATTTGTGGGTGATGAATGGCCCACTGATGCATGCAGAGACGGCGAGATCACCACAGATCAACCGGGAGGGACAATCCGTGTAAATCCCGCCTTTCGCTGTGAAGATCTGTGGACCATTCCCCGGAGCTCAGGCCCCGGAGCTCGCCTCCGGGGATCGTGACTTTCTCGCTTATCGCAATGGCGGAGCTTCCCACACCCCGCAGCTTCGCCTCAGGACGGTCACCACGCTCTGCCCTGTGAGAATCAAACGTTACCCCCGATGCGCTGCCGACGTGCGTTGTCCCCTGCCGTCAGAACTGTGACTTCAGGAGCGGCCCCCTCGCTTTACGCTTTTTTACACTCTTCCGGCGCGAAATTCCGTCCCTCCACTTCAAGCGACCGTCTAAATGTTATTGGCATGAGTCATGAAATCCCCGCTTGAGAGCGCGGGCGCTCGTCCTGGTGAGAAGCTATGAGCAAGAAACGAAGAGAGTGGGGGGTGGTCTGGTGGATATTCTTCCTTTCTGGATCTCTGCTGGCTCAGTCCACGCGCCACGATTTAGTCGGCGTGGTCATGGATCAGACCGGCGCCGTCATCGTGGGCGCTCACGTCCTGCTCACCGATGCTCAAGGCCATGAGCGGGCGACAGCGACTGATGGTGATGGTGAATTTCGCTTCCATCGCCTCTCCCGGGGAAATTATCGTCTCGTGGTCACAGCACCGGGCTTCGAGCCCTATGTCAATTCCCATCTGGTGCTGGACGGCCATCTCAACCAACCCTTGGAGATCACGCTCACGGTAGTCATCACCGAGGAGGTAGAGATTCAAGAGCCCGCCGGCGTCTCGCTGGCGCCGGGGGATAATCTTTCGGCCATTGTTCTCCGGGGCGCGGATCTGGAATCTCTGCCCGATGACCCCGAAGAATTACTGGAGGTTCTCCGCCAGATGGCCGGTCCCTCCTCGGGAATGGGCGATGCTCAGGTCTACGTCGATGGCTTCGAGCATGAGGGCGAGTTGCCGCCTAAAGAGGCGATTCGCGAAATCCGCATCAATAGTAATCCTTTCTCGGCAGAGTATAGTCAACCGGGATTCGGTCGGATCGAGATCCTCACGCGCCCGGGAATGGCATCATTCCGGGGCAACGGATATTTCGGTTTCAACGACGAAGCCCTCAATGCTCGTGAACCCTTCGCGCCTCGGCGAGCGCCCCGGCAAATCCGCCGATTCGGTGGCTCGCTGGGTGGACCCATCGTGCGAAAGCGAATGGGATTCTTCACTCATCTGGACCGCCGGGCCATCGATGAGAACGCCGTCGTTCAAGCCACCATCCTCGATCCCATCAGTCTGCATCCCACATCACTGGCCACGACGGTGCTCACGCCCCAGGTATTGACCCGGTGGGGCCTGCGTACGGACACGCAAGTGACGTCGAATAACACGCTCATGGCCCAATATGCCCTCTCGGATAACCGCTCGGAGAATCAGGGTATCGGCGAGTTTCGGCTTCCGGAACACGGTTTCTCCAGCCATAGTCGTCAACACGAGCTTCGATTCTCCCTGTCGAGCATCCTGAACAAACGCCTGGTCAACGAGGTGCGCCTGCGCCTCTCGCGCCGAGAGACGCAAACGGTGGCCGCGTCCGCGGCGCCTCAGATCATCGTCCTGGATGCGTTCACCGGCGGAGGCGCTCAGTCATCGTTGTTCACGCGTGCGCGCCGAGATCGCATGGAATGGGCCGATCACCTCTCGGTGGCCCTCGGACGCCACGCCGTCAAACTCGGCCTGCGCATCGACGGTGTGCATCTGGAAGACGTGAATCGAAGCAATTTCGGCGGGACGTTCATCTTCTCCAGTCTGGATCAGTATCGCGACGTGCTCGGCGGCGTGGAGGGAGCGCATCCCGAACAATTCACGCTCAATCGCGGTGATCCGTTCACCGCGCTGACGCAATGGGAATTCTCCTGGTTCGTCCAGGAAGACTGGCGCGTGCGCTCGAATCTCACCGTCTCCTTTGGGCTGCGCCACGAATTTCAAACGCACTTGCCCGATAAGATGAACGTCGCCCCTCGATTGGGCTTCGCCTGGGCGCCCGGAGGCAGCCGGCGCACGGCCATTCGTGGAGGATTCGGACTATTCTTCGATCGGTTGCAGGAGAATCTCGTATTGAGCGTGCGACGCAGCCGTCGCCAGGAGCAATTGATCATCCTCGATCCTGGATTCCCCGATCCCTTTGTCGGGAACGGCGAAATTCGTCAACGTCCCCGGTCGGTGCGCATCCTCTCGCCGGAATTGAACGCTCCTTACGTGATGCAAGCCACGATCAGTCTGGAGCGTCAACTCCCCTCGGGGATCGTCAGCAGTGTGACCTATAGCTGGGTGCGCGGCGTCCACCAATTCCGGTCGCGCAACGTCAATGCGCCGTTTCCTGGGACGATGCCACGCCCTTTCCCCGATCGTGGACCGATCCTGGCGCTGGAATCCGTGGCGCGATCCGTTCGACACGAACTCCGGGTGAATTTCCGGCGGCGACTGGGCGGGCGATTCACCGTGTTCGGCAACTATGTGCTCTCGTCCACCCGCAGCGATGGAGACGGCCCCTTTTCGCTTCCCGCCGATTCGTACGATCTGCGGGCCGAGTGGGGACGAGCGGCCATTGACGCGCGCCACCGTTTCTTCCTCGGGGGATTCGTTCGGTTGCCCTGGTCGCTGCGCCTCGCTCCGTTCATCATCCTTCGCTCCGGTCAACCATTCAACATCACCACTGGCCGAGACAATAATCATGATACGGCGTTCACCGATCGTCCGGCGCTCGTCGATCCATCGACGCCGGGCGCCATCATCACGCCGTTGGGAGCTTTCGATCTCCAACCAACACCCGAATCGCCGGTGATCCCCCGAAACTTCGGCCAAGGCCCGGGATTCGCCAACGTGAATCTCTACGTGACCAAGACGTTCGGCTTCGGCCGTCGGAAGTCTCCTCGATGGCCTTCGGCGACCAGAGCGCGAGAGCGAGGCGCCGCGCAGAGAGCGCCACACGCCGATCGACGATCCCGGTCGGCGACGGCCAATCGCTCTTCGGGCGCGAACCGACCGAGTCGTCCCCGGCCACGACCGGGTATCGGTGGTCGCGGGCGATTCGGCCGAGGAGCTGGTCGTGGTGGCCGCTGGGGACGGTGGGGTGGTTTCAACGAATATCACTACAACCTGACCATAGGGATACGCATTCGCAATCTATTCAATCGACTCAATCCGGGACAACCGAGCGGTGTGCTCACCTCGCCCTTTTTCGGCCGGGCGAATTCGGCACGATCGCCACGCCGGATTGAAGTGCAGTTGAGATTCAACTTTTAACGTGATGCGTCAGAGGAGGAAACGATGGGACAGAGGATCATCATCAGCGCTCTTCTTCTCGGACTGGCCGGAATAGGCATGGTCTCCGTCGCCGGCGATCAAAGGGGGCCCGGTCAACGTCGTTTCAACATCGAACGTTTCGACCAGAACGGCGATGGAAAGCTCTCTCGTTGGGAATTCCCCGGTCCGCCGCGCCTGTTCGATCGTCTGGATGCCGATGGCGATGGCTTCATCAGCAAAGAAGAGGTGGAGCGCTTTCGCCACCGCGCCGCGCGGTTCTCACTGGGCGAACGTCTCCTTCAGGCTCTGGACGCCGACCATGACGGGAAGCTCACCCGGGAGGAATTCGCCCACATCGTCGAATACTTCGGCCAGTTGGACCGGGATGGTGATGGAACGCTCACCAGTCAAGAGTTGAGAGCCTTGGCCTTCATACGTCAACCACCCGGCCGCATCGATGTCGCGGCGCTCATCGAGCGATACGATGCCGACGGTGACGGTAAGCTCTCCAAAGCGGAACTCGAGGCGGCTCCTCAATTCAAGAATCCGCGCTTCTTCACCATGCTGGACGAGAATGACGATGGGTTCGTGACATCAGACGAGTTGCGGGCATTCGTCGAGAAACATCAGACCAGACCCCCCCGGTGAGAGCACGGGGAGGAGCGTCCGTCGAGGCGGGAGTCACGCCGGGGCTCCCGCCACTCTCTCAACCAGGTCCCGCCCCCCTCTCATTCTGCACCGGCGCCAGACGACATCCCGGAGAGCGCTGACACCCACGGTGCGTGCTCGTAAGGACTTTTCCCTTTTCCTCTCACAGACCGGCTCGATGCCTCGATCCAACGGATTCCCCGGTTCATGATGATGGCGTCATCATCTCCGCCGAGGCTAGCCAAATATAGCCCGAATGCACTATCCTTAGGAGGAGCATCCCAGGGAGGAAAGGCCATGTGGATACGGAAGACGACATGTCTGGTTTTAGCTTCATCCCTCATCCTGCTGGCGCTACCCCACCCGGCTCGACCGAGCGATGATCGTCAAACCACGCTGGAGAAACTCGTCGAGAGCCCATATCTGGAGGTGTTGCAGGCCGCGCCGACCCTTCATATCAGCGAGAGCGCGATCGAACGGTTCCGGAAGAAACTGCTCGAGGAGAGAGCGGCCAAAGAGAGAGAGATCAAGACGAAAGAGCAAGCCCTCGACGAGCAGATCAAGCGAGCCAAAGCCGAGCTGGCCAAGATGAATAAGCAAGCCTCGCGCGATACGCCGGAGATGGCCAAGCGGCGGCAAGATCTCCATTGCCAGATCCTCAAACTTCAGAAACAGAAAGCCCGGTTGAAAGTCGAGCGCGAGCAAGGGCTCAAGGTGCTCTATGAAAACAAGCTGGCCAAACTCGACCTGCTTCGGGAATGGCCGAAAGCGAAGGCGGAAATCGAACAGGCCATCGCCTCGGGAACGGCGCGCCAGCGTCGCTTCGGCGATGTCGAAGATATCGGGTTCCGCGACGTCGGTCGAGGCCAGGAAAAAGACATCAAGCGGGGCGAAGAGGCCATCAAGCAATTGAAACTCTACGGACTCTTGCCCCCGGAGATCAAAGATGAAGCGATCAACACCTACATCAACAACCTGGCTCAATTGATCGGACGGAACTCGGATCTGAAAGTTCCTCTCAAGGTCAAGGTCTTGCGCACCGACGAGATCAACGCCTTTGCTCTGCCCGGCGGTTTCCTCTTCGTGAACTCGGGGCTGATCGAGAAAGCCGAGACCGAGTCGGAGTTGGCCGGCGTGCTGGCTCACGAGATCGCGCACGTCGCCGCTCGACATTCGGCGCGCCTGATGAAACGGGCTGCCATCGCCGGCATCATCTATCAGGCGGCGCAAATCGCCGCGCTCATCTTCACCGGCGGCGTGGCCAGCATCGGCATGTACTATGCGCTACAATACGGCTTTTACGGATTGGGGCTCGTGCTCAGCCTGCAATTGCTCGGCGTCAGCCGAGAGTTCGAGACCGAAGCCGATCAACTGGGCGTTCAATACATGTGGAAGTCCGGCTACGATCCCCGAGGCTTTGTGAGCTTTTTCGATAAGATGGCCAGCGAGAAGGGCTACGTCAAGAGCCTGAGCTTCTTCCGCACGCATCCACCGTTTTACAATCGCATTGTGGCCACGTTCAAAGAAATCTCCTACCTGCCACCCAAGGACGACTATATCGTCGATTCCCGGCAATTCCACGAACTCAAGAAACGATTGGCCAAGGTCGTCGAACAAGAGAAGAAGGAAGAGACGGCCGCTCCGACGCTGAAGAAGACGTACAAATGCCCCGATGAAAAAGAATCAGAGGAGACCGGGCCGGATTACCGACCATGAGAGATGCCAAGAGGGGGTGCCAGAGCCCTTCGTGCTTCGGCCCCCTCATCGCTCGCCATGAACGGAATCGGAGCGAATGAGCCGTGTGGCCACTCGCACCGGTTGCATGAGGCGATAGACCGGATAGACGATCGTTCCATCCGTTCGAGCGCGAGTGGCGAAATAGTCGTCGAAGGCATTCCAATTGACCAACCCGTCATCGCTTCGAGCTTCCAACAGATAGAAAGCGAGACGCGCCTTCGGCTGGGCCATAGGGATGAGGAACGACCCTGCAGGAAGTTCGACGTGCCCGCGTTGGAACCTCCCTTCCAGGTGAGTCTGTCGATGTCCCTGAAAGGGACGTTGATCATGAATCACGCGCCGAATGATGAACATCTCCACATCGACCGAAAGAGGTTCTCTGATCTCCTCGACGGCGATGCCATGAGCCAGCACTCTGTCCACAATCGGTCGCTGATCCGGCAAGAGCAGGTAGGCAGAAGGCACGCGAACGGTCTCTGTGGCCTCGAACAGGCCATAGTCCAATGTGCGGATGGTGACGATCTCGCCGGTTCGTCGAGAGACGGTTCGTCCGGTCGTCGGATCGGTCTCGGCGATCATTCTGGGAACCAAGATCTCCACCGGATGGGGCAACGGTTTGATCCTGAACCGAATCCCCCATCGATCCGAGGGCTGAGGCGAACGACCGCGCGCAATCGTCTCTCGATCGGCGCGCTGCACGAGAGCGCGCATCTCACCGGCGTGCGCCGCCGAATATTCCAGGATCGACTGCACGAACCGTTCGGTCGCTTCGATTCTCGTCCGGAAATCGTTGTAGGCATACGCTTCGCTGAGAATGGTCAATCGGTTGCGTAATCCAACATAGTTATTGCCGAACCGCGGGCGATGATCGAACGTGCGCCACCCTTTGCTCGGATCGTTGGGATCGATGAAGTTGCCATAGTAATATGTCTTGAAATGATGCCGCTCATCCATGACGCGAGTGATGGCAGGCAACATTTGACCACGCAAATAGTCGATGAGCGCCGGATGCGTATTGGGATTGAGCGATGGCGCGTAGGTCAACGCATACCCATGGTGAGAACCGTTGGTCGTATGCAAGTCTACGATCAGAGCGGGGTCCCAGCTATTGAAGATGTGACCGATGAGGGCTCGCGCTTCTGGCGATTCCAGTTTCATGTAATCGCGATTGAGATCGAGTCCCTGAGCGTTGAAGCGAACGCCCACGCCCCCCTCCGGTCCTTTCTGCCGGGGACGATGGCGGGAGCTGATGCGTTCATTGCCATCGGCGTTATAGATCGGCGCCATCAGGATGATGAGATCATCGAGCAACGATCGAAGGCGGCCGAGCGCAATGGCGCGCATCAGATGGAGACAGGCTTCTTTGCCCTCGACCTCGCCGGCATGAATATTGGCCATGATGAACACGACGAGCTTGCCCGAAGCCCACGCCTGGCTGGGTTGATAGATGGGGGGATCGGCCAGGATGACGAGTGGTAACCGACGGCCCTCCACCGTGGTGCCGAAATCGGTGACGCGGACGCGATCGCTCAATCGCGCGAGGGCCTCGAGAAAGGCGACCACGTCCTGGTAGCGCGAGGTCTCCCGGTAATCGGTCCGTTCGGCGCGCGAGAGCGGCCATGAGGCATGCTGAAAAGGGCTCGGCGACGGCGCATCATCGCGAGCCTCAATCCTCGCCCGAGCCGCCGGGATCGCGCTCGAACGAGTCTCTGGAACGGCCAGAGTGATTGTGCCCAATCCAATGCCAATGGCTAAGACGCAGAGATGATGTCGCCTCATCGGTTGGCTCCTTCCTGCTCATCGATCGATGGGAGAGGAGGGTAACATAGCGGAGGGAAATTGACCAGGAAGGATCTCCATCAGAGCAGGTCATCGTGCCGGGAACGGCCCAACGAGCAAGAGTCAGTTTGAGCATCCGGGACGTTGTGTCCCGGCGCTCGTTTCACCGGTTTGGCATCCATCCGCTCTGCCGTAAGGGAGAGACTCAAAAAGCCAGGCGCATCCTCGTCAATCGGTACTCCTCTTTCTCCCCGTCCCACGAAAGGTAGATGAGCCCTTCGGAAAAACCCGAGCGCGTCAGACTCCCCCGGGGCGCTCCGATCTCCGGAGAAATCGCCCCCGCCTCCGGATCGATCAGAACGATGAAATTCCGACCAGCCCGCCGACGGGTGTCCTCTTCCCGCCACCGATACGTATAGAAACCGCCCAGCACCACCCAATCGCCCACCTTCCACACCCCTTTGATCCCGCGCCGAAGTTGCACCTCCCTCCAGCGCGCCTCCTCCGGCAGCGGAAGCCCGGGAACCCCGCCAACCTTCAGCCGCTGAACCAGCTCTCCATCCCGGAAAATGAACATCTCATTGACGCCCACACCGTAGTACATCACCTCATGGCCCACCGCCCCAATCCAACTCACCCCTCCGGCTCGCCGCACCCCCCGCACGGGAATGTCCACCAGATTCAACCGCTCATCGTAGATGCGAATCTGCTCGGCATCGGGCCCCTCGGTCGGATACCCCCCGGGCCCGGCCAACGTCACCTCCCAACCGGCCACCCACACCCTCTTCCGGCGATCGACGGCAATGGTGAGCGGCTTGAACTCGCTCAACGCTAACTTGGACACGAGCTTCCCCCGGCGGTCGACGATGATGATCCCGGACTGCTCCATCGACCACTCCACGGCCGCATAGATGTGCCCATCTCGATCGGCGGCGATGTGCTCGATGCGCACTGGCGGTTGCCAGATCGATCCCGCGCAGTCGAATTCGGCGATGAGCGCACCATCGGGCGAGAAGACCCGCATCAGGTAACCCACCGCCGCCGCCTTGAAGACGGCAAACACCATCCCCCGTTCGTTCACGTACCAATCATGAAGTTTCTGATCTGCCGTCCCCGTAAGAGACGTCGTCGCCACCGGCATGAAACGCACCTGCCTCATGTCATCGCTCACCCTCAACGGCTCTATCTGTGGCTGGCGTTGAACCGGTGTCACGCCCGAAAGGGCATGGTATGAACTCACGGCCACCAGACCAGCACCAACAATCATGAGTAAAATTGTTCTCCTCCCCATAAAGCACCTCCCCTCGAACGCAACGCAATCAATACTCAGCCACCCACCCAGGACCCGAGCGATTCCGAGTGGGACTCTTCACAGGATACCAGATCATGGAAATCCACCGCAGGGCCAATTTTTATTACAATTTGATGTCGAGACAGAACAACGTCTCCGTACAATAGTCGCGGAAATTTCGACAGTCACACGAATAGACGGGCACACAATCCCCTACACACGTGAACTCGTCACTGTCACATTCATTACAATGTTGAGCTACCCAAGCGTTACCACTACAACACATGTTGCTGCCTCCTCCCCCGCCGCCGCCACAGCTTCGAACGTCAGGAGGACAGGGCAGTATGCAGTTCACCGCCCGGTACTCCCCCGGCCAAAACACCACATTCGAAGGCCCATCGAACTCCTCCTCCTCTCCCCCCGCCACCACCGCCAGCACCCGCATGCGCCCCAGGACCCCCATCAGCCCCGCATCCGGCACCACCACCCCATACCCGGACACCAACCTGTACGCCACCACACCCCCATCATACCGCACTACCCCAAACTCGCTCCCCACCACCCGATCCCGCACTACCTCCATCCCCCACCCAATGGAAGCATCGCTCAAGACCGAACCCGAGCAGCGACGACTCTCGGTAGCTCTGGCCGCCAGCATGCGCCATACTCTTCATTCACAGCGGTCGTTCAGGGCCTGAAGAATCGGCTTCGCCAGGACGGGGCTCGTGCGATAAAGGCCAGGCGGGACAGCTATTGCCGCGGAGAGAAAGTGCTCAGATGGTCGGACCAGCGGAGGAGGGGGTTACTCGTCGGCTGGCGTCCCGACGATAGCGATTCGATGGCGGTCAGCCAGAGCAATGAGGTCCTCTTTGTCGAGCAACAGCGTCTTCCCGGCGGTAATGGAGATGGCGGTAGCGCCGGCTTTGATCATCGTCTCGATGGTCGGAACACCGATGACCGGCACATCGAACCGCATATCCTGATTGGGTTTGGCCACCTTGACGACAGTCAATCCACCGCTACCCACCAACTGGCCCGCCCGCAAGATCGTGGCGTCGGTCCCCTCCATGGCTTCAATGGCCACCACGGCGCGATCCTTGATCACGATCGTCTGGCCGAGATCGAGACGAGCGATCTCTCGGGCCACGGCCCGACCGAACGCGATGTCGGCGCGCTCGCGGCGGGAAGGGCGCCGTCGCGTGAGCGGACCTTCGGGAGCCAACAGCCGGGTGAGGAAACAGGTGGAATCCACTACGGTGAATCCTTCCTCCTCCAATTCGCGAACCACGGCCCCAATGAGACTATCGGTGTTCTTGCGACCGAGGCCGGCCAGCATCTTCATCATTCGCCAATCCGGGCGCGCCGGCCCGAAAATTTGTACGTGCTTGACCTGACCGGCCAGAATGACGTGAGTGACGCCTTCCCGGTGGAAGTAGGCGATGAGCTCACCCAGATGTCCGACGCTCACCCACCGGATGCGTCGGGCGTAACGCTCGATCTCGGGGAAGGTCTCTTCCTTGATGGCGGCGACGACGACGTCGATTCCCCGCTCCCTGGCCTCTTCCAAGACGAGGAAGGGGAATCGTCCATTCCCGGCGATGAGCCCGTATTGCTGTTTCATGATACCCGTCGCTCGATCTCTACTGGTCAACCTGGTCTGAGGCTCGAATAGTGAGAACCGCCTTCCCACGCCACTTCTCGATGACGGGTACCCGGCGGCTTCGTCACTTGGCCACACCTCGCTTGGAGTTTTCGATGAAGGCGAGCAGGTAATCGATCTCAGGCTGTCCGCCGAGCTCGGCGCGAATGGCCTCCACGGCCTGAGACGTATTGAGTTTCGACTGTAACAGCAATCGGAAGGCGCGGTGAATGATCCGAATTTGCTCCTCGGTGAATCCCTTGCGTCGCAACCCGACGAAGTTCGGACCGTAGCAGCGGGCGTGATCGCCCCAGGTGGTCGCATAGGGCAGCGCGTCTTTGACCAATACGGCATAAGCGCCGATGAACGCATATTTGCCGATCCGGCAGAATTGATGAACGCCGACGTGTGCCCCGAGCGTGGCGTGATCTTCGATCGTGACGTGACCGCCGAGAGAAGCTACATTGGCCAGAATAACGTGATCGCCGATCTGGCAATCGTGAGCCACATGCGCGCCCACCATAAACAGATTATCGTTGCCCACGCGCGTGATTCCTCCGCCGCCTTCGGTTCCCCGATGAATGGTCACGTGCTCGCGGATGATATTGCGCTCTCCGATTTTCAGATAAGAGCGCTCGCCTTTGTATTTGAGATCCTGGGGATCGAGGCCGATGGTCGCGAAGGGGAAAATTTTACAATCCGCTCCGATCTCCGTCGGTCCTTCGATCACGCAGTGAGAGCGGATTTCCACACCATCGTGGATGATGACTTCATCGCCGATGGTGGTATAGGGCCCGACGGTCACCCGCTTCCCGAGCTCGGCCTTCGGACTGACGATGGCCGTAGGATGAATGCTCGTCATGATGCTTCTGTTGTCGCCGGCCGGACGGTCCGCTGTCGCGCATTGGCCTTTCGCGCCGACTCTCTGTCTACCAACAGTGAGGTGATCTCGGCTTCGGCCACCAATTGCCCATCGACGAAAGCCTCGCCACGCAATTTGATGTACCGGGATCGGATGCGTAGCACGGTGAGTTCCAGGCGGAGCGTATCGCCAGGGAATACCGGCTGGCGCCACCTCACCTTATCCAAGCCGGTGAAGTACATGAGTTTGGTCTGATGATCGGTCACCTCGTGATACATCAAGACGCCCGCCGTCTGCGCCATCGCTTCGAGAATGAGCACTCCGGGCATGACCGGCGTCCCCGGGAAATGCCCTTGAAAGAACGGTTCGTTGATGGTCACATTCTTGATGCCCACGATGCGCTGACGCGGCTCGAACTCGATGATGCGATCCACGAGCAGAAAAGGGTAGCGGTGGGGCAGGATCTGCATGATATCGGCGATGTCCAATAACGTCTCCATAGCCACTCCTCGCAACGGAGGGTCACCGGGGAGAGGCGGCTCTTCCATCCCGTGGTCCACCTCAACGGCGATTTCGCGCGCCGCCTCCACCTCACCGATGGGTGCCCGAGGACCCAGACCGGGCCGTGGTCACCGGATTCGCCGCATTATAGGCCTCGATGAACGCCCGGGTGATATCCAATCCCGGATCGACGTAGACCAGCCCTTGCGCCTGAGAGAGAACCGGCGCATTGATGACGAGGATGATATTGTGCTGCTTGGCATACTTGTCCAGGAAGGCGTTAATGCGCTCGACCACGGGATTGGTGGCCTCACGGAACGCTTTGGCGTAATCTCGATCGAAGTCCTCTTTCTTCCGCTGTAAGTCGACCTTCAGATCTTCGAGCTCCTCCTGCTTGGCCGCCAGGGCCTGAGGCGTCAAATTGGGTCCCTGGGTTTGGATCTCCCGCTGAAGGGCTTCTACGCGCTGCCGCAGCGCTTCCAATTCGGCGCTGCGATCCTTGAACATGTCATTGACGCGATTGATCTGCTGGATCAACTGCTCGATCCCATTCTTGGCCGCAAAAGCGGCAGTATTGATGACGGCTACGCGTCCCTGAGGGAGATGCAAAGTATTCGTGGACTGATTCGCTGTCGGCGCGCTCCCCGGTTGAGGAGGCGTCTGCTGACCGAGAGCGGCCGCCGGCAACGCGACGAAGATCATTCCAATGGCAATGTATATTCTTTTCGTCATACGCAGTGACCCTTTTGATGGCTTGCTATCTGCCTACAAATGAGTGATTTTATCACCAAGCGCTGAGATCACACAAGCACGGTGAAAACCCGCCGGGGCGACTATCGTACGTGGAGAGGAGGACATCGGCGCAGAGGGAGATGCCGCTCTTATGAGGCGCACGGTGAGGAGTATCGGCGTCTCCCGGGCATGTGACCCAGCTTCTTTGCCGTGCTCCGGTGAAAAGAAGGTGGCGCCAGCTATCGGTGTGGGCCTCTTCACCTCCACCGCTCGTGGCATGCTTTTGCACATGGGCGATTCCTTGCAGAGTAAGATGGCCTCTTGCGCTCCATCCTCCGAGCGACCGTTCTCATCTCCCCGGTGTGGCTCGCACGCGCCATGGGCGACCCCTTCGAAGCTCTCCACTCCCCGTCGAGGTTCCGGCAATGGGCGTCATCTCCCGGATGAGGTGAGGTTGACTCCTGAAGGTTACCGGTCGGCGCCCTCTTTCCCACGGCCCCCTGGGGGTCACCCGGTCGATCCACAGAAGTTGGCGATTCATTCCCACCCACTCCCTTCTTGCAAATTTTCTCCAGACAGGGCAAACTTATTTCATTTAGTGACAAATTTAATGGTAGCGGAGGCACAGGAATAAGGTTGAACAAGCGGGATTATTACGAGGTTCTCGGCGTTCGGCGCGACGCTTCGCTCGAAGAGATCAAAAAAGCTTATCGCCGGTTAGCGCTCAAATACCATCCGGATCGAAATCCGGGGAACAAAGAGGCCGAAGAGAAATTCAAAGAACTCGCCGAGGCTTACAGTGTGCTCTCCGACCCGGAAAAACGCGCCCGGTACGATCGGTTCGGTCACGCGGGAATCAGCGCGACGGCGGGAGCTGGATATGCCGGATTCGATCCGTTCAGCACGTTTGAAGACCTGCTGAGCGAGTTCTTCGGCTTCGGCGACATTTTCGGCACGACCACCCGACGACGATCTCGCGTCCGACAGGGGGCCGATCTGCGCTACGATCTGGAACTGACTTTGGAGGAAGCGGCTCAAGGGGTGGAGAAGACGATCACCATTCCTCGACTGGAGCGATGCCCCACCTGTCGCGGAGCGGGCACGGCGCCGGGCACTCACGTGTCCGTGTGCACCACCTGCCACGGCACCGGGCAGATGCGCTATCAACAGGGATTCTTCACGGTGAGCCGAACCTGCAGTCACTGCCATGGCACGGGGACGCTCATCAAGACCCCCTGTCCCGAGTGCCGGGGCCAAGGGCGCGTCGAACGGGAGAAAACGCTGGAGGTGAGAATCCCGCCGGGAGTGGACACGGGGGCGCGTCTGCGCATTCAGGGCGAAGGAGAAGCCGGCACCGGTGGCGGACCACCAGGAGACCTCTATATCGTCCTCCACGTCCGCGAGCATGAGATCTTCCAACGTCAAGGCGCCGACCTCTATTGCACCGTCCCCATCACGTTCTCGCAAGCGGCATTAGGCGCGGAATTGAAAATTCCGACGCTGCTCGGCGATGAAGAGACTCTGCGCATTCCGCCGGGCACCCAGTCTGGGTCCGTCTTTCGGCTTCGAGGAAAAGGGATGCCCAAGCTGGGGAAAGCGAGTTTCGGCGACCTCTACGTCAACGTGAAAGTGGTCACGCCGACGCGACTCACCCGCGAACAGCGACGATTGCTGGAAGAACTGGCCAAGCTGGAGGACCAGAGCGAGGCCAGCGACGGTGGCAAGAGCGTGTTTGAGAAAATGAAGGATATGTTCACTGGTCAGTGATCGCCCCGTGAGGGGATTCCGTGGACGATGCCCGGCGAATGGTGATGACAAGAGGCGACCAGCTCAACGGCACACCACCTCTCCCCCTCACCCGGCGCGGCTGACTCTCGAGGATGACGTATGGCCAAGTGTCCAATATGCAGAACGCGAAAAGCGAAACGAGAGTGTCCGGTCAAACAACAGGAGATCTGCGCCATCTGCTGTGCGGAGAAGCGGATGATCGAATTCGCCTGTCCCGAGAGCTGCCTCTATCTGCGCGATGCCCGTCAAGCCGCCGGAACGCGCCGGACGCCCAAGCTGCTTCAGTATCTCGTGGCTCAGGACAAGCTCCGCCTGTTTGAGGCCTTCGATCGATTCCGCGCGGTCATCGCGATGCTCGAACGGGCGATCGTCAAAGTGCAGCGATATCAGTTCCGCGACCTCACCGACGAGGAGGTCCTGGCCGGCGTCGAGAACGCCATCAAGACCTATGAGACCCTGGATCGTGGCATCATCTACGAACACACCTCGGAATCGCCGCGCATTCAGGCCGTCACGCGGGCGATTCTGGACGAAATCGAGCGAATGAAGAAAACCCTCCAGGAGCAGCAACGATCCGACCTCGTCAAGACGCGCGATTTTCTCACCTGCCTGGAGTTCGTCAAAGAGACGCTCCAATTCGAGCGAACGGCGGCCCCGGATGCTCAATCCTGGCTACGCCATGCTGCTCTTTACCAACCTTATCCGGAAGAAGAAACGCGCTCCCTCATCGTCAGCGGCTGAGCGCCCTTCGCCGACGAGATGAAGAGAGGGTGAAGTCGGTCCCGGGCGTCACGTCGCTGGCGCAATGGCCCTCAACCGGGGATACGTCGTCAACACCGGTTCGGGTACGGGAACTTTTTGACCGGTGATCTCGGCTTTGATCTCCAGGGCATTCGCCACGCCTTTCCCTTGAAAATGATTGTTGGTGATGACGTAGACCTCCTCAGCATGTTCGGCGATGGCGCGGATATTGTCGATCCACGGTTTCAGCTCTTCGGGCGAGTAGAGATAATCGTAGCGCGCCGAGGGCGCTGCCGTGTCGCTGAACCAGTTCTCGTAATTCCGCCCATGCAAGCGCACATAGCCCACTCTTGAGGTCACTCGCGACGTGGGCCCGAGCGAGCGCCGGAAAACCGGTTGATCGATATTACAGAACCCGACGCCGCGCTCGGCGAGGAATCGGTACACTTCCTCGCGATTCCACGAGGCGTGGCGAACTTCGACGACCAGCGGATATTCGGCGAAGCGGTCCAGCAGTGACTCCAGATAATGACGCGATTCCTCGGTATTCTTGAATGACCAGGGGAACTGAATGAGGAGAGCGCCCAACTTCCCTGCGTCCATCAGCGGTTCGATGCCCTGCTTATACGCTCTTTCGTCCTCGGCGGTCGCTTGCCCGCGCTCGTGAGTGAACCTTTGATAGAGCTTGGCGGTGAATTTGAAGCGAGGGTTCGCTTCCGTCCGCCGCACCCAACTCCGAGCCATGTGAGGCGTCGGCGGGCGATAGAAGGTGCTGTTGATCTCGATGGTGTCGAAATACGCGGCCAGATAGGCCAACGGATCGAACCGGCGACCGGTCGATTCCGGATAGACGCGCCCTTTCCAATCCTCATAATACCACCCGGCGGGACCAACGCGAATGTGTTCAGTGCGTCCAATCATGATTCCGACGTCCATGGAAGGATAGCGGCCTCCGATGATTCGGAGGATATCCCATCTCAGGGCTCACCGGCGGTTCTCTGCTGATGTTCCAGGACCACTGATGTTGCTCATGTCTTGCCTGAGATCTCCCGCAGGCGTTTCCGGGCTTCGTCGTAGGCGCCATGAGGGATGTCACCGAGATTGACCGCCTTCTCGTATTCGCTTCGCGCTGCTCCTTCCTGACCGACGAACTCCAGGATCTTGCCGATGGCCACGTGAGCTCGCGAAACGAGCCAT
>JALSQX010000050.1 GCA_026985075.1 Blastocatellia bacterium
GCGGCTGGACCGCGGGGAGGTTCAGGTGAGCAGCTAGTCTGGGGGATTTTCTCCTCATCCTGGAAGCCCCGCCGCTGGTCGGCGGGGAGGAGTCAGTTGAGAGCTAGTGGAGCGGGCAAGTCACGAACCCCGGAGGCGAGCCTCGGGGCATTCGGGAGTGGGGGGGAGGGGCGTTGAGTAGCGGGCAACATCACGGACCCCGGAGGCGAGCACCGGGGCCTGGGAAGCCCCACTGCTAGTCAGTGGGGAGGGGTCAGGTGAGAGCTAGTTGGGGGCGT
This sequence comes from Blastocatellia bacterium, assembly GCA_026985075.1. Lineage (GTDB taxonomy): Bacteria > Acidobacteriota > Blastocatellia > HR10 > J050 > J050. The sequence continues at coordinate 279 of JALSQX010000050.1, forward strand.
ATTCCCCACCACCTGGAAGCCCCGCCGCTGGTCGGCGGGGAGGGATCAGGTGTCAGCAAGTCGAGCGGCGTATTCCCCACCTCTGGGAGACCCTGCGGCTCGGCTGTAGGGAGGATTCACGTTGTCGACTAGTTTAATTCTCCTACAGGAAGCCCCGCGGCTGGACCGCGGGGAGGTTCAGGTGAGCAGCTAGTCTGGGGGATTTTCTCCTCATCCTGGAAGCCCCGCCGCTGGTCGGCGGGGAGGAGTCAGTTGGGAGCTAGTGGAGCGGGGAAGTCACGGACCCCGGAGGCGAGCACCGGGGCTTGGGAAGCCCCACTGCTAGTCAGTGGGGAGGGGTCAGGTGTCAGCTAGTTGGGGGCGTATCTTCCACCACCTGGAAGCCCCGTCGCTGGTCGGCGGGGAGGAGTCAGTTGAGAGCTAGTGGAGCGGGCAACATCACGGACCCCGGAGGCGAGCACCGGGGCCTGGGAAGCCCCACTGCTAGTCAGTGGGGAGGGGTCAGGTGAGAGCTCGTTTTGAACCGGAGCAGAACAAGCCATCCATCGGACGATCCTCACATCGCTCCTTTCAAATTCGGTCTCGTTGACGTACAATGTCCTCATCGCGCCTGGGAATATCATGAGACGATGGACAAAGAGCTGACACGTGATTCTTTCGATCGATTGGTTCACGCCACGGCCTGTGATAACGAGGTTCGATGCGTTGCTGCGGTGACCACGAACCTCGTCGCCGAAGCCTCGAAGCGACATCGAGCTTCGCCGACAGTCTCGGCGGCCCTGGGGCGCTCGCTGACTGGTGGGTTACTTCTGGGCACAATGCTCAAAGACGTGGAGCGATTGACGCTCGTCTTTCAGTGCGACGGCCCGATCGGAGGGATCACCGTTGACGCCGACGCTCATGGGAACGTGCGCGGATACGTCAAGAACCCAAGCGTGGATCTCCCGTTGAACAATCGGCGAAAGCTCGATGTCGGAGGCATTGTCGGTCGCGGCATGCTCCACGTCGTTCGCGAAGGGGGGTACTATGAAATGGGCATCTACCGGGATGCCTATCGGGGGTCGGTACCCATCGTCTCGGGCGAGATTGCCGAAGACATCGCCTACTACCTCTCCCAGTCGGAGCAGATTCCCTCGGCCGTCTCGCTGGGCGTCTTCGTCATGCCGGATGAGGATGCGCATTATCGCGTGACGGGTGCGGGCGGATTCATGATTCAGGTGTTCCCTGGAGCCAGTGAAACCGTTGTCGCAGAACTGGAGGAGACGATCCGGCAGATGCCCGCCGTGACTGAGATGATCCGCGAAGGTTGCGGTCCCAGAGATATCCTTCATGCCGCACTGGGACGGCATCGGCTGACCGTCCTGGAAGAGAAGCCGGTACGGTTTCGGTGCACCTGCTCATATGAGCGCGCCTTACGCATCATCTCGGCGATTGACCCCGAGGAACTGAAGAGCATGCTCCTGGAAGACGGCGGAGCGGAGATGGTTTGTCATTTCTGCAACGCGAGCTACCGGATTGACGCCGCCACATTAGCCGACATCATCGACCGGGAGACGCGGGCGTGACGGCCGGGAAGATGCACACTTTGGGCTGATGGCCAGGAGCACAACGCTCTCTGGAAGCGAGCCCTGGAGCATCCATGAATGAAGGTAGGCGCGGGATTGACCGGCCGGCGAGCCTCGGAGACTCCGGAGGCGACCTTCGGGGGTCTGAGAAGTCCCGTCGCTGGATGACAGGGAGGCACAATGGGGGGTGATAGCGGAGGGCGTCACCATCTCCGGCGACCAGCATTGGCGCCTTGTCCACTCTCCTGACCATCCCTGTTGGTCCGCCAACATCACCATCTCTGGCGATCGGTTCCTGGGGCTGAGGAGCTTCGCTACTCGCTGGCTGGGAGCCGTCACGTAATCAACCAAATTCGGCGCGGTGGTCCCATTTGGGGAAGCCCCGCGGCGCGGCTGCGGGGAGGGGTCAGGTTGTCAGCTAAGTTGCCGGGGAGCGTCTCCCTTTCCACAGGCGAGGTTTCGAGGACGCCCCGTCGCTTGTCGGAGGGGAGATTCAGGTGAGCAGCGAGTCTGTGGGGATCTCCTCCTCATCCTGGAAGCCTCGCGGCGCGGCTGCGGGGAGGGATCAGGTTGTTAGCTCGTCGGGCGGCGTATTCCCCATCTCCCGGAAGCCCCGCAGCTTGCCTGCGGGGAGAAGTCACATTTCTCGCTATGGCGGGACAGCGTCACCATTCCCCGTAGCGAGTTCAGGGGCGCGATAGCTGCCCCGAAATGAGGGCACCGCCTTGAAGGTTCTTCAGACTCGACCACCACGCGATACAGACCCATCGAGTCTTGACAGAGCGATGGGCATTTGCTAATTTAAAAACCTCAAGGGAAACTCGGTGAGAGTTTCCCGTGCTCCTCAGTAGCTCAATTGGCAGAGCATCCGGCTGTTAACCGGAGGGTTGTAGGTTCGAGTCCTACCTGAGGAGCCAGATTCCAATCCGCCGACTCTGGCGGCGGGTGATTCATGTGAGGCCCTGTCGGATCATCCCGACAGGGCCTTGGTTTTTCGGACTGATCGTAGCGCCTTGATCATCTGCCTTCTTTGATTCGCCTTCTGGCCATCGACCACCTTGTGGGCTTCCTTCCCGGCGAACCCTGCCTCGGCAGGCAGGAGCTGGTGCTGGAAAGTACATGAGAGCGATGCCTCCTGGTTTGACTGTGCGGGGAAAGCGCCGGCAGGCGTCATCCTGCCCGTGGGCCAGCAGATGGTCTCTGGCGAGCCTCGGGGAAGCGCCCTAGAAATCTCTTGACGTCAGTTGTCACTAACTGTAAGCTAGAGGCGTTATGTGAGGGAAGCAGTGCCCTATGACCAGCGAGGTGTTTCCGATGGATGAAAGACTGAGTGACGTCCTGACCATCGAAGAATTGTCTGCTTACCTGAAGATACCGAAATCGACGCTCTACAAGCTCGTTCGAGAAGGCAAAGTCCCGTGCCGGAAGATTGGCCGCCATTGGCGCTTCCGAAAGGAAGCCATTGACCGCTGGTTGGAGGAGGGGCACGGCGATACAAGAGACGGAGAAAACGAGTGATGGCGGAGCGGTTGGCGGACCTGCCTGCCGGAGTCTCGGCGCAGGCAGTCCTACGGAAGATCGGTGAGGCTCGCCAGCTCTATTACCGCCTGATTCTGCTGGTGGGCTCGGCGGGAAGCGGGAAGACGGAAGCCCTGCAGGAAGTGCTCGACAACATCGAGATCCTTTTCGATGTCCACCTGAAGCAGGATCCTTTGCGTCTGCTTCAGGGATTGTCCCGGAACAAGACGGTCGTGGTCGCCTGGAACGGATCCATCGTGGATGGTCACATGACCTACGCCGTCCCGGACCACCCCGAATACCGCCGCTATCCGATTCGCGATTTTCTGGTGGTTAGCCTGGAGGTAACGGGTCGATGAGGACAACCTTCGAGAAGACAGTCGCGCTCCTCAAATTTCTACGGGATACAGCAAGTATCCGCCGGAAACGTGTTTCTGCTTACGGAACAGGCGACAAGCTTCTATGGTTGGCTGATCTTCCTCGGGACCTGCCTGGGACCTGGAAGAGTGCTTGTAGGTCAGCATTTACCGCGGACAACCCGGCAGATATCCCCGATTTGTGGCTCGAGGTTCGCAAGAAGCGGAAGCCAACATTTCCGCCGCTCCCTGAGGAGCTTCAAGACTGGGTCCCCCAGAATTTTCAGGATCGTCCCGAGGACTACGTAAACAGCGAACCGGGCGATCTTATAGACCTTCTTAATCCGCAGATCACCGTTCTCGTTGAAGAGGGTGCATCAGATCCAGACGTGTTAGCTGGAGATAGAGGCACATTGACCAGGAAGGCTCCAGAAGTGCGGCGCCTGGAGGATTATCCCGGGGTACAGGATGCCTGGCTCGAGTATCTCGAAAACCATTGGGAGCCTTGGGCGCACGAGATGCGCAGATGGAAAAAGGTTCAGGATGTCTATGAGGACGTGGACTTCATGCGTCGGCGGATCGAGGAAGCCGAGGAACGGTATGAACTGCTCCTGGCAGTAGGGCTTCTCCAGTGGCAGGATTCCACTGGGACGACCATAAAACGTCACCTGCTGACGGCCCCTGCTGAGATCAGACTCGATGCGGCACGAGGTGTCCTTACAGTCAGTCCGGCTGCTTCCTTTGAGAAGTTTCGTGTCGAACTCGACATGCTTGAACTCCAAGACCAGCCCCGGCTGGAGGAAACGGATTTGGAAGACCGGTTAGAGGAGCTTGACGTGCGCGCTTGGGACAAAGAAAGCGTTGCCGAGATTCTTCGTATCATCGCCAACAAGGCAAGGGCAGATGCCCAAGTCAGCGAGGATATTTGGACTCCCCTTGACCGAGCGAACGAAACTTTCCACATCCTGTATGCGCCAGCACTTGTCCTCCGTGAGCGGCGTCCGACCGCCTACGAGGAGCTGCTGGGCCGGTTTCTCAATGTTGCCGAAGGTGAGCCGGCTTTCTCAACAACAGCACCTTGGGAGCGCTTTGTTAGCGAGGGGGACACGTCAGGGAGCACGAACACTGAAGCGGCCGACATTATTCCTGTTGCCGACGGTGTAGACGGTCGCTTCTACTTCCCCCTTGCGACAAACGAGGAGCAGCGCAAGATCGCTGAGGCCCTCAGGACTCGACCCTACGTGCTCGTCAAGGGGCCGCCCGGAACTGGGAAAAGTCACACCATAGCCAATCTGATCTGCCATCTCTTGGCTACTGGCGAGCGTGTCCTTGTTACGGCCCACGCGCCGAAGGCATTGACGGTGCTGCGAGACATGCTGCCGGGCGACATCCGGAACCTCTGCGTCACCGCGATTGGATCCTCCCGCGAGGACCATCGCCTCCTCGAAGATAGCGTCCGAGGGATCCTTTCGCGGAAGAACGAATGGAAGGGTGAGAAGTGGGCGCAGTGCGAGATCGAACGGCTTGAGAACGAACTCCGTCAACTCGAAGATGAGAGCGCTCGGGTTGACCGACAACTGCGTGAGTGCCGCGAAGCCGAGACCCATTCACATACCCTTCGTGGCGGCTTTCAGGGAACTGCCGCCCAGATCGCCAGACAGGTCGAGAAGGAACAGGAGACGTACGGGTGGTTTCCAGAGTTGCCAGACGATCAGAATTGCTGTCCTCTGTCGCCTGAGGATATCGCGTTCTTGGCCGACGTTCATATTGCCTTGACTGAAGCGCAATTGAACGAGCTTCGCTTGGACATCGGTGCTTTCTCTCTTCCCGATCCCAGCGAGTTCGAACAGGCGGTAAAAGAGCTTAACAGTGCAGAACGAGCGGCCGAGGCGGCGCGTGCTGGAGTACCTGAGGAGCAATTGGTTGCACTTCATCGGTTTACTGAAGCGAACTTGGAAGCATGCAGGGCGTTCCTAGACCGATTGGAAAAGCAGGTGACGCGAGCGAGCCGCAGGCTGGGAGATGTAACGGGCGAAATCCTAAAGGATTTGTTGGTCGGTCAAACTGCCCGGTGGGACCGCCTCGAAAAGACAACCATTGATCTTGTTGAAAAGATTCAGGCAGCACGGGATCGTGTGGGTACCGCGAGGGTTGACGTACCGTCTGATATCGCGAATGCGAAACTATTGGCTGATACGCGACGGCGACTTGAGCATCTTAGGAACGGTGGCCGGCGCGGCTGGGGTTTTCTTGCGCCTCGCGTCATGCGCGAGACGCGCTATATCGAGAAACGCTGCCGCGTGAATGGAGAAGTGCCTCGCGAGCAAAAGTCACTCGACGTGCTGCTGGGATTCCTCGAACTACGGGATCTCCTTGAGCAGTTCGATTCGGTTTGGCCCGCTGCTCTGAACCCAAGACCTGGCGACCCTAGACATGCGGCGGATGAGGTTTCTGATTTGGTTCGAGAACTATCCAGCCTGCTGGAGCTTTTCAGAGGTTGCGACGAGGAAATTTTGAATGTCATTTCCATCAATGAGAGACCGACCTTGGCGGAACGCGAGGCGCGCCTAACATGGCGACGCACGATCGAGGCCGAACTGGTGTCTCGCGTCGCTCGTCGGGCGCGAAAGGTTTTCGAAGAATGGCTCGGCGCGATCCGTGGGGTGGGCCAGGAGCGAGCTCACCCGTGCATGGCTGAGCTCGCTCAGGCCATCGAGGAACGTGATCCGGCGAGGTGGACCGACGCCTGGAGAAGACGAGAGGTAGCCAGGAGAGAGAAGGAACGTTTTGATCGTTACCAACGCCTGCTGGATCACATTCGAAGAGTACACCCCGAGCTCGCAGACCTCGTGCAGGGTACACAAGGTAATCCCCAATGGACACAGCGACTCCGCCAGCTTGAACAGGCATGGGCCTGGGCTGGAGCGAGGGCATGGCTTCGCAAGGTTGCCGACCCGGAGCGCTACAAGCGGCTTGCTGAGGAGCGGCAGCGACTACAGGACAGAATGGAGAAGAAGCTTGAAGAACTGGCAGCCCTCAAGGCTTGGCATGCCTTTTTCCGTAGGTTGGACGACCGGACAGCGCAAAGCCTCACAGCTTGGACACAAGCCGTTGCCCGTATCGGTAAAGGAACAGGCAAGTACGCTTATCGGCACCGGCGGACGGCCCGTCAGTATCTCATGTCATGCATCCCAAAGATGCCGGCCTGGATCATGCCCCTGCACAAGCTGTGGGAGACGACCGAGCCTGCACCGGGAGTTTTCGATACCGTGATTGTGGATGAGGCATCACAGGCTGGAATTGAGGCACTGGTATTGCTGCTTCTAGCAAAGCGAATCATCGTCGTGGGCGACGATAAACAGAATAGCCCTGAGGCGGTGGGTGTGCTCGAAGACGATATCGCACGTCTCGCCCGCAACCATCTCCGCGGATTCCGGTTCCGTGAGGAATTCCGACCCGACACAAGTCTCTATGACCACGCCCTACGTGCCTTCGGAAACGTTATCTCGCTGCGCGAGCATTTCCGGTGCGTACCCGAGATCATTCGTTTCAGCAACGACCTGTGCTACAGGGACGCTCCTCTAATTCCGTTGCGTCAACCTCCTCCCAAAAGACTGATGCCGCTCCAAGCAGAGTTTGTGGAGGAAGGATTCTGCGAAGGCAGTGGTTCTCGAATCATCAATCGCTCTGAGGCGGAGGCGATTGTGGTAAAGATTCAGGAGTGTCTCGATGACGAGAATTACGAAGGTAAGACAATGGGAGTCATTGTCCTCCAGGGTCACGCTCAAGCAGAGCTCATTGAAAAGAAACTGGCTGAGGTGCTCGAGCCCAGGGTTCGCGAAGAGCGAAGACTCCGATGCGGCGTACCTGCCACCTTTCAGGGTGACCAAAGAGACGTAATCTTCTTGTCCCTTGTTGTTGCCCCCAATCATAATTTCAGGGCCTTGACCGGGCTACCCTATCGGAGACGCTTCAACGTGGCCATGAGCCGGGCGCGAGATCAGGTATGGCTTTTTCACAGCGTACAGCGACATGACCTCAGCCGCGAGGAGGATTTACGTTGGCGACTTTTGAACTTCTTTTATAGCCCAAGTCAAGCAGTACTTGAAGAGACCTACGAGGAGCTTGATCGTCTCGAGCGTGAGGCGAGACGGCTACACCGTCGCCCCGGAGAACAACCGGAGCCCTACGAGAGCTGGTTCGAGGTGGATGTCGCTTTGGAGCTCCTGAGGAGAAAATACCGACTCCGCCCGCAAGTTGAGGTTGCCGACTATCGAATCGACCTTGTGGTCGAGGGTCTGGTCAATCGCCTGGCAGTGGAATGTGATGGCGAGGCCTGGCATGGGCCGGACAGGTTCGAGCAGGACATGTATCGGCAGAGACGGCTTGAGCGAGCCGGATGGACATTCGTGCGCATCCGGGAGTCAGAATTTTACGCGAACCGGGAAAGTGCGGTGCGCCGGATTATCGAGGCGTGCGAGGAGCTTGGTATTCGACCGATTGGAGAAGAGGAACACGAGATTGAGGAGGAAACAAAAACGAGGGCCATGGTGGAGGGTGCGACGTTTGAGCAGCAAGAAGACGAGGAAGAACAGGGCGAATGCGACGAGAACGAAAGGGAAGCTGGTGGCCAGCTTCGAGAGTCTGCGGCATATCTGCAGGAATCGGACTTCCCTGACCCCCGCAACGCTTCTCCCGCCAACGTTCGGAGAGTTTTGCACCGGATAATAGAACAGGAAGGCCCCCTCACGAAGCGTTTCCTTATCAAGCTCTATGTCGCAGGTTGTCCTACTTTGCACCGTGCCGGCAAAACCGTGAGGAGCCTGCTGAATAAACAATTATATAGCATGCAGAAAGCGGGGGAGATCGTTGTCGAAAACGAACTCGGCGCTCGCTCGCCCGACTCACAAGTTCTACGGCTTGCAGGAACCCCAAGGGTCAGGGAGAGGCCTGCGGGACAACGAGACCTATTGGACATTCCTCCGTCAGAATTGATCTTGGTGCTCGACCGCATATCCACGCGAACGGGCGTGCAAAGTGACGAGACCCTGGCTCGCGAACTGCTTGCACATTACGGATTCTCCCGCTTGACGCAAGTTCGCAGGCGGTACATAGAAAAGGTCATTGAAGTTTACCGTAGACATAAACGGGGATGAGGATATCAACGCGAAGGAAACAAAAGGGAAGCTGCAAGGGGCCATCTGCAATGAGATATGGAGACCTGATGCAGTTCGAGCCCATCGAATCTAGAGTCCAGCTGCGGGATGCCGATGAGGCCGCAAGCGCCAGAAAGCTGGTCAGCACCTATGTCATCTCTGACGAGATGGCCGAGCGCCTGATCCATGTCACAATCCCAAATCTTCAGATCGATCAGCCCGTCGATAACAAGGGGCTGCTTGTCGTCGGCAACTACGGCACCGGTAAGTCTCACCTGATGTCGGTGATCTCCAGCATCGCCGAATACGCGGACCTGCTTTCCGCCCTGGGCAACGCACAGGTGACACAAGCCGCGGAGTGGATCGCCGGCAAGTTCAAGGTGGTCCGCACCGAGATCGGGGCCACCACCATGCCGCTGCGGGACATCCTCGTCGGCGAGCTGGAGGAGCACCTGGCCGCCATGGGCGTGACCTACACCTTCCCGGATGCCAGCCAGGTCGTGAGCAACAAGCGGGCCTTCGAGGAGATGATGGCCGCGTTCCACCAGGCCCATCCGGACCATGGCCTGCTCCTGGTCGTGGATGAGCTGCTGGACTATCTCCGCACCCGCAAGGACCATGAGCTGATCCTCGACCTCAACTTCCTCCGTGAGGTGGGCGAGGTCTGCAAGGACCTGCGCTTCCGCTTCATGGCGGGTGTGCAGGAGGCCATCTTCGACAGCCCCCGTTTCGCCTTCGTGGCCGACAGCATCCGCCG
>JALSQX010000051.1 GCA_026985075.1 Blastocatellia bacterium
GCCGTTGTCGTTGGACGGATCATCGCTGTTGTCGTTGGGTGTGCCGTTATCGTTGGACGGATCGTCGCTGTTGTCGTTGGGTGTGCCGTTGTCGTTGCCGTGGTCGTCGGGCGCGCCATTGTCGTTGGACGGATCGTCGCTATTGTCGTTGGGCGTGCCGTTGTCGTTGCCGTGGTCGTCGGGCGCGCCATTGTCGTTGGACGGATCGTCGCTGTTGTCGTTGGGTGTGCCGTTGTCGTTGGGCGTTCCGTTGTCGTTGCTCACCCCATCATCGCTACTACTTTCCGCTTGATCGACGGCATCAAGAGCAGTCAGTGTAGCGTCCCGGGCCGCGTTATCGGCGAGCAACGCTGCATCAATGCTCTCTGCCCATTTTTCCTCACCCAGCGCCTGTTCAGCCTCAGCAAGGTGATCTCGAGCTTGTTGCAGGAGGGTGTGAGCGGTTGTCGCATCTACTCCCAGATCGCGGGCGAATTGAATCTCATCTTCCGCCCGACTGATTTGCCATTGCGCATCCTCAATGGCCGTTTGAGCTTCGACGAGACTGGCCTGTGTCTCGAACCGTCCCTCATAGGCGATATCCGCGCGGCCAGAGAGGCTCGTCGTGAAGATAGTGACTTCACCACCATTGAGTTCCAGCGTGAATGGAGGATCGACGTCCAGATTGCTGACATTCAGTTCCAGTGTTTGATCGAATCCGCCGGCTGAGAGTTCGGTGAATCGAATCACGGCTTGACCGGTGGCATCTGGATCGGCTATTGCTCCCAGATCGCTCTGTAATAGTAGTGTGCCATCCTGGGAAACAGTCGTGAACGTTCCCTGGAGGGCCACTTCGCCTGCCGAAGTAAGGATTCGAATAGTCTCGATCGATGGCAATGAATCCTTCACCAGCTCATAAGATCCGCTTAGAAGAACTTCGCCATCGAGCGTTGTCAACTCCACCGTCTCAAACTGCGTCACCGGTGGGATGAAGAAGGAAAGGCGCTGCTGATGTGGACCTGGACGCTGTCCGCGCACAAATTCTGCTCGGAATCGCCCTTGATCATCGGCCTGGAATGCATTCCTCCGACCGAGGCGCCGTCCATTGATGAAAATAGTGATCGGTTGATGAGGTGGCAAATTGACGGCCTCGATGGAAAATATCTGTGTCGTTCGCCGACCTCGAGTGATCGATTTCACAATGGCGCTCCCTCGGCCCTGCTGAAGTACTCCCGTTCCTGTCAGCTCAATACGCCGATAAGTCAATTGGCGATTGGATTGTTGAAAATGATTGCCGAATCTCCCAAAGATTTGAGCTGCCTTCACAGTGGACGAGGGTCGAGCAACATCCCTGTAGGTCAGCGTGGCCAATGCCACGGTGGCGATGAATAAAACTGTGGCACCTCGTTGAAGTCCTTTATAAATTTTGCTTGATTTGAACGATCTCAACCTCATTGGTTCTTCCTCCGAATCTGATGAGTTTTGCGTGACTGTTCACATCTATATGGAGTCACGCGAAAGAGGAAAAATACATCGGGAAGGAATTTTTGCGCTGGGATGGATGGGACGCTGATCTGCGAGGGATCACCTTTCGCGCTCAGCATGCGCAGGAGTAGCGAGCCGACGGAGAGCGAAAAGCATTACTCACTCATGAGCTTCGCTGGGGGAGGGGAAAACGAAGACGAGGCAATGATGAAGTCACTTCCGCATGGTCGGTCGCACTGGAATCAAGAGTTGGGTTCGTGCGCGCTCGCTCCGTAATCACACCACGTAGTACATCACCACGTCGTGACTCGTGACAAAGGGGACTCATCATCCGGCCGTGATGATTCGCTCGAGCACGCAACTCCCCATTGCGCGCCATACGGTTTGTTCGCCATTGACAGAACTTCAATATCGGGCGAACCCGGGACTAATACGGAGCCTGGCGGCCGGCGAGGTGAGCGAGGCGTTCGATGAGGATGAGGGCCTTTTTGGTGGTGGTGGCGTTCAGCAGGGCGGTGCCCGCCACCAGCGGGGCGCTCACCCGCGGCTGATTGCA
>JALSQX010000052.1 GCA_026985075.1 Blastocatellia bacterium
TCAAGAAGAAATCTAGCCCGCGCGCGTTGCCCTTCATCAAAGTAACCCCTTCATCCGCGACACGGGAGCATCGGCTAAGTCTCCGCTCCAGTGGCCGTTAGCGATCCCCTTCACCCTGAGAGAAACGATATCCCCCAATCTCGTTGATTCCTCCCCTTCCATCTCTCCATCGCCGGTCACGTGGACGGGGCGCGAGCCCGTCAGTCCTCTCCTCCTCAATGAGTCGTGGAGCCTGGAGGAAGGGCCAATGACAGACGAAATGTGACGTCCTTCTTGTCCGCCGTGACGATGCGCCTCACCTGATACTCCGAGAACTCATCGGCAGAGATCTGAAGCCGGTATGTCCCCTCCCGGTTCGGCGGCAATGTAGCCGGTTCAACGGAAACCAACCGCGTCTCAGGCAACCCGACATCGCGACGGACGAGGACGAATTCGACAAACAGACCGTCAAATATGTGGCTGGAGATGTTGCGCACGCGCCCCTTGATCGTCACCCGGTGATCGCGTTGGTTCACTTCCTCGACGAGTTCCAGTTGAGGCAGAGGCTCCAGCTCGGCCGAAACGGTCGGGGCTCTCTCCAACCATCCCCCGATGCGTTGTCCGCCACTGGCGATGATGGAATTGACGACTCGATGGACGGGAGGGACCAACGCGTAAATGGCTAATATGAGCACGATTGAACCAGCGATTGCCCATTGACGAGCGCGTTGATGTTGCTCCTGCTCAACTTCGTATTCGAATGTTCGCAGCACAGGTGTCGCCGACGCCGGAGTGGAAGGAGTAGACGCCGCATCCGAAGGCACCGGTTCGGTCGGCGCGCCACCGGGTTGACTCCACTCCGGTTCCACAGGGCGGGCGCGGGGCGGTCCCGATTCCAGAGTCCCTGCGGTCCCGACATCAGCCACCGGCTGGGGTGGGGGAGAGACGGCGGTGGGCTCCTCCCCAACGGAAATTGGAGAGGGGGGTGGCCCGGGTTCCTTCGGTTGAGGTCGAACATCGGGAGGCCCGGGGGGCGCGATCTCTTGCTCGGCCGATGCCCGATCGGAGGCGGAGGGGCTCATCGAAGAGAGTTGATCGGTGATCGGTTCGGGGAGCTCAACAACCGGTTCGGCTTCCTCGACGCGCTCTCGCTGTTCCGTCCCGATGAGCGAATATTGATCGGGGTGCTCTTCCGTCTCATAAATCGTTTTGCGAACACTTCGAAAAAGCCAAACGACCAGAGCAATGATGACGGCGACGAGAATGAGGATCGCGATGACGAATTCCCAGGGGAGGCCACCACCCGAGATGGAGATTTCCGTCTTCTGAATCATACCCACCATACCTTCATATGGTAGCAAATCAGTGCCGATTCGTCATGATGAGACCGACGACTTGAGGAACTTCTTGGATGCGCCAGCGCCCAGAGGTCCCCACGAACCAGTCGTTCCCTTGATCCAGTCATCGGGGTAGGGAGTCCAATGCCCTCCCCGACGTCTTGTGGCGGCGAAATTCCTGCACATCCACCAGAGTGACCAGGCCCCGTTGATTGAGCAGCTCGAGCATATGCATGAAGATGCGTGTGGCGGCCAGCGCATCTCCGCGAGCGCGATGGCGCTCTTCAATATCAATGCCCAAGTAATGGGCCACTGTGTGGAGCTTATGATTGGGTAACTCGGGGAATAACTGACGACTGAGTTGCAACGTACAGAGTCGGAGATTGAACAGACGCTTATCATAGATGCGATTGATCTCCGAATTGATGAATCCAATGTCGAATCGCACATTATGAGCGACGATGGTCGCCGCACCGATGAACTCGATCAGTTGATCGGCAATCTCACCGAATACGGGCGAGCGAGCCACCATCTCATTGGAAATCCCCGTGAATCGAGTGATCCAGTGGGGAATGTCGCGCTGGGGATTGATCAAGACGCCGAATTCATCGGCAATGGTCCATCTTGGGCACTGGTTTGAAATCTGCCCCTCGGGAACCACTCTGAAGGCTGCGATTTCAGTGATGCGATCCCATCGGGGATTGAGCCCGGTGGTTTCGATATCGACGACGACAAACTCGCTCTGATCCAATCGACGAAACTCGCGCCGATCGGGCAGCAGCTCGATGAAGCCATCGTCCCTTACGACGAATCGAGGATCATCCTTGACCAGACGCCTCACCACTCCTTGAAAGAAGGCATTCCCTGGATTGCGAAGATGAAAAATCTCCTGCCCCACCCGAGCGATGGGCATTCGCCGATCATTCACTTCCAACAAACCAACGAGTTCGTCCAACAGGGCCACATCATTCAACAGGTTTGCCGCCATGATGGCCTTCAGTGTAGCATATCCGCCTCGCTGCGCAAAGCCACCCGGGAGGTATCCCTATGAGCCGACCATGATCCCGAAACGGAAACTTCACCGCGTATGAGCCGAAGCCGCCTCACCGGTGGCACCTCGCCGCATGTGATCTCTCGCGGAAACGAGGGAGGAACGTCGATCAGGTTCCCCTCTCCATCCTGACGCGCCCCCGAATCCACGCCCTCACGCCCTCTCGGCCATGGCTCGATAGCGAGCCCCGATCTGTTTCCAATCTTCGTACATCAAGCGCTTCTTGCGCTTGATCTCCCAGGCCTGCCCGTAGAGCGCGCTGGCCGGGTTGAACGTCAGGAATACCGGCACGCGCTGGCCGCGGATGAGGGTTTCATACCACCCACGACGCTGTTCCAGCTTCCCCCGAAGCCCGAGGAAATAGATCATGGGCAGCCGGCCCAGCGCCACGATCAATTGAGGTTGAATGATCGCCATGTGACGATGAAGACGATCCTGGCAGGCCGTGATCTCCGTGGCGCGAGGCGAGCGATCTTGAGGCGGGCGGCAAAGGACCATGTTCATGATGTACACGTCGTGCCGGGGAATGTCCACCCCAGGAGCGGCCAGAATGCGGTCCAGCAAATCGCCCGAGGGACCGGAGAATGGCCGCCCGGTCAGATCATCGTGTCGTCCCGGCCGCTCGGCCAACAGCACCACGCGGGCCCGGGGACTCCCCACTCCAAAGACGATCCGAGTTCGCGATCGCCAGAGGTCGCACCGCTGACAATGGCGATATTCGGCTTCCAATCGTGACAGCTCCTCCATCAAATGATGCTCGCCAGAACCGGTACTCATCGGGACCATTGTAGATCACACCGGCGATATTTGCCCATAGCGACGTCACCGATTTCCTCCAAGAAACATCCCCATCGAGAACTGAAACGGGTGTTACAGCGATGAAACCTTCGTGCGACGGCCATGATCTTCCTCGTCCACCGTCATGATCCCCAGTTTCAAGGAGATATGGAGTTCATCGAGGGAGCAGGGGCACTGTTCGCTGCGCGGCATGCTGTTTGCATGATCAATGCCAGCCGGGAGATATGAAACTCCCGGCCCCCGGCGACGGATGTTGACGTCGGGGAGGATCACGGAAGGAGATGAGACAATGGACATCGCATTGGCTTTCTGGCAAGCGAGCGAGGCGGGATCGGCGCTCCCGTGGAATTATGTCGTCCTCGGTGTACTCATCGTGCTGGCAGTCCTCTTAGGAATCAGCGTGATGAGGAAGAAAAGCGCTCACTGATTCCGAAGAACGCGCCGCGACCTCGCCATTTTACGCGCATCATGATGACCGGACTCGCTGAGTCCGCATCATCATGTTGTCTCTTCACTGAGCCCTCTTGATGAAGCAAGGAAGATCTTGGTCCTGCCCGAGGGGGGAGCCCACGGCTCCCCCTTTTTTTGTCGATAGAATCCTTTGCTCGAGCCTCCCTCCTTTTGACAACCGGACCTCTTGCTTTCTCCTTCTGAGAGAGCTACGCTTCCAGAGTCCATGGAAACTCTCGGGTGAGCGTGGCGATGACTCCCCAGTTCGGCGATGAGATTCATCCCCAACCGGCGTTAGGGCGCGTCGAGATTCTCATCCTCGTCTCTCTGGGCCTGATCATCTTTCTCATCAAATTGCCCTATCTCCCCACTTGGCTCATCGCCCTGGTGACGCTTCTGTTGATGGCCGTTGGAGGGGGGCATCTGCGCGCTCGGTATGGTCTCAGCCTCCCGCCGGTGATCCTGGCCCTTCTGGCTGGGGCGGTGGCCGTCGATGGACTGGGAAACGCCTTTCACCTGTACGGCCGGACGTTCGGTCCGCTGATGTATGACGCCTTCGCTCACCTCGTCGCCTCGGCACTCACTGTACCAGTAGTCATCTGGGTGCTCGGCGAGGTGCTCCATCGGCGTGGTCAGCGGCTCTCTCTGGGATGGATCACCGTGTTTGGCATCACGGGCAGTTTCAGCGTGGACGCTTTCTACGAAGTCCTCGAGCTGTGGGATGAGCTCTACTTTGGCGGTCAGCGTATCTGGGGGCCCTATGATGCCCCCCGCGATTTGCAATGGGATCTCATCGGCATCCTCATCGGGGCCTCAGTCACCTATGCCGTCAGGCGTTGGAGGTTTGCTCGTGCCGTTCGTCATCCGAATGGGTGAATTCTCTCGGCGAGTGCGCTATACTTTGAATGTATGCCGTGCTGGCGGCGAGCGCTCATCGTCATTCTCATGGTGTTTGCGTCGCCCGCGTTCTCTGTGACCACGGGCGCTCAACAGCACACATCGCCCAAGCCCCTGCCCAAGAAAAAGAATCCCTTGTTCATCGGCCATCGCGATATCAATCGTCATCAACTCAATTTTTATTCTCTGGAGCGGGAACAGGCCCTAGGCGAACAGCTCGCCGCCCAAGTTGATCTCCAGGTTCCACTCGTCAGAGACCCTATCGTCACTGAATACATCAACCGGATCGGTCAAAATCTCGCCCTCCATTCGGACATTCGGGTCCCTTTGACCATCAAGGTCATCGCCTCGGATGAGGTGAACGCGTTTGCTCTGCCCGGAGGTTTTCTCTACGTCAATCTCGGCGTCCTCAAGGCGGCCGATACGGAGGCCGAACTGGCTGGCGTCATGGCGCATGAGATCGCCCATGTGGCCGCTCGCCACGCGCTGGAAAACCTGTCCAAGAACGAACTCCTCTCTCTGGGAACGATTCCCCTCATCTTCCTGGGAGGACCCATGGGAGAATGGATCCGAACCGGCGCCGGGTATGGATTGGCGGCCCTCTTCTTCAAATTCAGCCGAAGTGCCGAAAAAGAGGCCGACGAGCTGGCCGCTCAGTATCTCTGGGCGACCGGATACGATCCCTGGAGTCTGGTTCGCTTCTTTCAAAAACTGATGCAACGAGAGCGGCCGATACGCATCTCCCCCTTGTTTCGCACGCACCCGACGACGCCGAAGCGCATTCGGAATTTGAGAGCACTCATCGCCCGCTTCCCTTCCCGCGAGAGCTATGTGACGAACACCTCGGAATTCGTCGCCGTGAAGGATCACGTGAATGGAACCGGAGGGATGATCTCCAATCGTCAACCCACGCGTTCTCCAGGGCGCCGACAACCTCCCGTACTCCATCGGCGGACCTCGAATCGTGCGCCGAGGGATGAGACGAATGATCGCCGCTCTCCTCTTCCCCCGGCCGAGAACCGTCAGCCACCCATTTTGCACCGACGCCCATCCGATACATCACGACCGCCGGAGGAGAACCACCACGCGCATCCCCCATCCCAGCAATCGGGGTCGCGCCGACCGCCCAAGCTCATTCGCCGCACCTCGTCCGACGAGCAATCGAAGAAGGACCAACCGGAATCGGCACCCTGGTATGAACGCCGACAAGATGCGTCATCGATTCGCCTCGGCCACCCTACGCCATCGCTCTCGTCGCATGGCCGTCCACTGAAACGACAGCCCCCCAAGCTCCGACGACGTTACTGAACGCCACGCCCGACCTCCGCCGTTCGATCGGGCGAGAAGTGGGAGCGATGGCCGCGGCTCTCTCCAGAGAGTGGTCCACCGGGTGCTCAGCGCCAGGGGAGGACGAGAAGTCCACCGGGCATCAAAAAATTAGGCATTCGCATCAATTTGAGTTACAATTAAGCTTTTGTAATCACCATCATAGAGTGAGGAGGGCGAACTTGAGACGATATGGATTTGGGCACGCAGAGGAGGTGAGGCAGGCTATGAGAAGTAAGCTGAGCGGTTGGATCGCAGGGCTCATCCTGGTGGCGCTCGCCGTGCCGGCGTGGGGCTCCCAACCCACGGGACAGTTGAAAGGCACAGTCTCATTCCAGCGAGACGGAGAGACCGTCTTTCTGGCTGGGGCGAATGTCGTCATTCGCAGTCCCATCCTCCCCAACGGCATGCTGACGACGCTGACCGATGAGAATGGGCGATTCGTCTTCGCCGATCTCATCGCCGGCACGTACACGATCTCGGTCCAATTGCAAGGATTCAAGCCGCTCACCAAAACCATCACCATCAAACCCGATACGGTCACCGAAATCGCCCTTCGCCTGGAGATCGAAGAACTCACCGAGAACATCACCGTCATCGCCCAACCGGAGGGAATCGAGACGATCGAATCGACCCAACGCGCCGAAGTGGGCCAGCGGGAGATCACCTATGCGCCGCTGGTCAATGAGAAATTCCAGGATACGCTCCCCCTCATTCCCGGCGTCGTTCGGGGACCGGACGGCCTCATCAATATCAAAGGAGCGCGATCACACCTGTCCGGATTGCTGGTCAACGGTACCAATGCCACTGATCCAGTGACCGGAGCCTCGGGCATCAGCCTGCCCATTGATGCCGTGCAGTCGGTGGAAGTCCTCAGCAGCCCCTATTTGGCCGAATACGGAAAATTCGCCGGCGGCGTGACCACGGTGGAGACGAAAGCGGGAGGCGACAAATGGCGCGTCTCGTTCAACAACTTCGTTCCCCGACCGAGACGACGAAAGGATCCGTTCACCGGCCGGAAAGCGCTGGTGGGCATCGAAGCCTGGACGCCTCGGCTCCGATTCAGCGGCCCCCTGGTCAAAGATCGACTCGTCTGGGCTCAGACATTCCAATATCGCTTCATCCGCACCAAAATCGACGTCCTCCCCGATCCTCAGGAGCCGCCGGTATTCACCAATGAGCGCGGAGAGGTCGAACGCGACACCGAGCTGGAGAGTTTCGACTCGTTCACCGAATTCACCTATCACATCAACAGTAAGAACGATCTGACCGTCACTCTGTCGGTCTATCCACAGAATAATCGATTCGTCAATCTGAACGCCTTCAATCCTCCTCTGGTGACTCCCAATTACCGCCAACGGGGATTCCAGCTCGCATTCAACGAGCGCGCGTTTCTCACGTCCAATCTCGTCCTCGATTCGCTCATCAGTATCCGGCAATTCGACGTCGACATCTTCCCCAACGGACCGCACCCGATGGTTCTCACTCCGGACATTAACACGGGGAACTTCTTCAATCGCCAGGATCGAAATACGGACCGCATCGAGGTCGTAGAGACGCTCAGCTATCAACCTTCGCTGGCCCATCTCTTCAAGTTCGGCGCCGATATCGCACACACCTCATTCGATGGCCTGCATCAGAGTTTTCCCGTGCGCATCCAGCGGGCCGATGGGACGCTGAGTCAACTCATCACCTTCGACGGCGATCCGTTTGTCGAACGCGACAATACGGAAGTCACCTTGTTCGCCCAGGACAAATGGCTCGTCAATGAGAAGATCACCTTCGACCTGGGCTTGCGCTATGATCGCGAGGGAGTGGCCGACGAGAATCTCTTCGCTCCTCGATTCGGATTCGTGATCGTGCCCTGGGCCGATAATCGCACGGCCATTCGTGGAGGCATCGGTCTGTTCTGGGGGAAGATGCAATTGAACGTGGGCGTATTCGATCAGCTCCAACAACGCCTGGTCACCATCTATGGCCCCGATGGACTCACGCCGATAGGACCGACGCGCCGGTTCATCAACGTCATCGATGGAGGAAAACCGCGAACGCCCTACAATCTGGCTTGGAATGTGGAGGTAGACCGGGAATTGACGCGCCATCTCACGCTGCGCATCGGCTACTTGCAACGGGACGGGCGCCGGGAATTCATCATCAATCCGCTCGAAGATCCTCTCGATCCCACGCGAGGCATTCTGGAACTGAGTAATGGCGGGCGCTCCCGCTATCGAGAGTTTCAAATCACCGGACGCTATCAGTTCGGCGAAGGAAGTACCTTGTTCATCTCCTACGTCCGCTCATCGGCCACCGGCGATTTGAACAATTTCAATCAGTTTTTTGGTAATTTCGAGAATCCCATCATTCGTCCTAATGAGGTGTCGCGGCTCGACTTCGATGCGCCCAATCGATTGCTCTTCTGGGGAAATATCCAGTTGCCCTGGGAACTCACCATCTTTCCCGTGCTCGATGTTCATGACGGATTCCCCTATTCCCTCCTCGATGAGGACCGTAACTTCATCGGTCGTCGCAATCGCGCCGGACGATTCCCGGTGTTCGCCTCGCTCGACCTGCAGGTGACCAAGGGCTTCTCGCTCCGCGTCTATGGTCGTCGATATCACATTCGCGTGGGCGTCAAGTTGTTCAACGTCACTAACCGATTCAATCCGCGCGACGTGCAGAATAACCTGGATAGCGCGGCCTTCGGTCGCTTCTTCAATAGCGTGGGAACGCTCGTCCGCGGCACGTTCCAGATCGATTTCTGAGGGACGGAACGATCGCTGCGATTGAGGGTTCGAGACTCGACGTCGAGCGCGGATCTCACCAAGGTACCCCGAGGGGTGACGTCTCGAAAGACTTATCACCTTCACCCCGCCCGTTCACTTCCTTGAGTCTCACAGGCTCATCGGTTGTGAAGACGCGCGTTGTCGATTGTGCTATCATTGAGGCTCTCGAACGCTCGACATCACGACCATTCCATGCGAGCCATCGACAACCAGCGATTCTCTATCGTCTATGGGAATAAGCTGGCTCTCGCGCTCTTATTGGGCGTCCTGATCGCCCCCTATTTTGTGAATCTCTCCGGTCCTTCCCTCTGGGATTCCACCGAAGCCTTCTATGCCGAGACCCCGCGCGAGATGCTGGAGCTGAAAAGTTTCGTCATTCCGTATTTCAACTATGTGCCGAGGCTGAACAAACCTCCACTCGCGTACTGGCTCGTCCTCCCGTTCTACAGGATGTTCGGCATAAGTCACGTCGCCGAGCGCATTGTCGCGGCGCTGGGAGCGAGCATCCTCATTCTGCTCACGTTCGGGCTGGGAGCGGCACTGTTCGATCGACGGGTGGGTCTTCTCGGCGCGGCGATCGTGGCGACGACGCCCCGGCTCATTCTTCTGGCTCAGAAGTCGATCATCGACGTTACCTTCACCGCGCTCGTCACTGCCGCTCTGGCCCTCTTCTGGCTCATCATGTCGAGGCGAGAGTCTTCGAGCGCCCGAACGACGCCCGGCGCGTTCGCCTGGCCGTCCGACCGGTGGGTGATCATCGCGTTTTACGCTGCCGTCGGGCTAGGCATTCTGACCAAAGGCCCACTGGCGCTCGTGCTCGTTGGCGGCACAATCTTTTTTTATCTCCTCCTCATGCGCCGGTGGAATCTCCTCCGCCTCATGAACATCCCGCTGGGATTGCTCGTGCTCGCCGGAATCGTTCTCCCCTGGTATGGAGCCATCTATGTCCGACTGGGGTGGGAACCCATCGCCAGTTTCATCATGAGGGAGAACATCGCCCGGTTCGCCTCTGAAATCGATTGGTCCCGTCGCGGACCGTTCTATTACTTCTCGGTGCTAGCCGGCGATTTCTTCCCCTGGTCGCTCTACCTGATCCCGGCCATCGTCCTCGGATACCGCAGAGGGCGGCAGAATGATGAGCGGTCTCCGATAGCTTTTCTTTTCGCCTGGGTCGCGTTCATCCTCCTCTTCTTCTCGCTGGCTCATAACAAGCATGAGTATTACATCCTCCCGCTCTATCCCGCTGCCGCCACTCTCATCGGCCACTTCTTCGCGCAACTGGGCCAATCGTTTCTCGGTCATGGAGAGCGACGAATGATGCACGTCATCACGGTCATCGTCGCGGCACTTCTCACGGCGGGAGGTATCCTTCTGGGAGTCATCATCGGTCGGTTCTTCTCTGGAGGGTGGATGGCTTTGCCACCACTGGCATTGAGCCTCGGCGGCCTCTGGCTCTTCGGGCAGATCCGGCTCTCTCGTCTGACGCGCCTCCCCTTCTCGCTGGTCGGCATCATGTTGGCCAGCGCGTTTCTCTATCGGCTCGTCTTCCTCCCTCTCATCGAGCCGTACCGCCCCATTAAACCGCTCTGCGAAGTGATCGCGCGCGAGGTCCGAACTGAGGATCTCGTCGGCACCTACAATGTCGCGGCGCCGAGCATGGTGTTTTATCTCCGACGGAGGATCTTCCAGGTTTTTCAGCCGGAAGAGCTACGCGCGCTCTTGGCCTCACACCGCCGTATCTTCTGCGTGATGCCAGAGAGCGATTTTCATCACTTAGAGCGCCTGTTCCCCGATCAACTCACCGTCTGGGAACGCCGCCCGATGCTCACCTTGCGCCTCAATCTGCTCCTGGAAGGAAGAGCGAAAAGACGTCTCCCTCATGTTCTGCTCGTCTCCAATCGCCCGCGGGAATCGGGGACGAGTTCCGCCGAACCCTCACATTGACGCCCACTCGAAAGCATCGAGTCCCAACCCTCATGATGAGCGTCTCACGACGTCCTCTTGGGATTCGCCGTGCCTCTCGGCCCCACATGGAACGACCCTGTGGCCAGAGCGACCAGTTTCCCTCGCTCGTCTTCGACGCGCGATTGGAGCACGGCCACCGTCGCTCCTCGTTGAATGACCTCATTGTCGGCGACCAGGCGGCCGGAGGAAACCGGTCGGAGATAGTTGATCTTGATTTCGATCGTCCGGCAGAGTTCGTCCGGCCGAAGCAACGTCCATAAGGCCAATCCCATTCCGGTATCGACCAGCGTGTAGATCACGCCACCATGAACGACGCCATCCGGATTCAAGAAATGCTCCTTCACTGAGAGACTACACCGGGCGCGGCCATCTCCGAACGTCTCAAAGGCGATGCCCAGCACTTCGGGGAAAATGCGGTGACTCATCGCCCTCCTCCTGCCCGGACCCGAGCCCGTTCAACGGGCGACGACTCCCTATGCTCCATCTCATCCAAGAACGCGCGAAGTTTCTCTCCCGCCCATTCGAGTCGATACCAGACGGCCGGCGGGCGCTCTGCGCTGACGGAGCGACTGACCAGTTGCAATCTCTCCAACTTCTGCAACTTCTCGGCCAGCACCTTGTTACTGATACCGCCGAGCTTCTGTTTCATCTGACTCGGCCGATGAGGTTTGTGGCCGAGGAGCATGAGAATCTCCCGTAACCAACGGCACTTCAGCACCTCGCCGATGACTTCGGGCGCCAGCCCTGTCCGGCGAGTGGCTCGAAGGAAATCAGAGACGATCCGCCCCTCAGCCGTGAGCCGATAGTCGGTGCGACGAGGATATCCGTCGAAGGATTGACTCCGAACCATCCCCCATTCTTCTAACCGACGCAGCCGCTCATAGAGAATCCTGAATGAAATCCCCGGCACGGCGCGTCGGAGATGAGCCGGTCGCGTTACCCCTTGGGCCAGTTGCTCGATGATCAAGGGCATCCATTTGCACCGCATGAGCCCCGACACGATGGAGAACTCCACCTCCGCCGATCCTTTGCTCATATCCTCACCTTCTCGTGATCAGGTTACCAAAAAGTGCCTAATTGACGAACGACCCATGGATTCCTATCTTAACATACCGACAGAGGACGAAAAACGGCAGAACGGGTCGCGTCCGAATTCCAGATAGGAGGTGCGAGACCGATGAACCAAAAGGTGAAACTGACGCTGGTTGCCCTGGTCTGTGTGTGGGCGGGGTTGACGATATGCACCGAGGCCAATCCCACGGCTCAACCGCCGCAGAGCCAAACCAAAGGTGAGGTGGAACGTCTCACCTTGCCTGACTACCGTCAGTGGACGCACGTCAAGAGCATGGTCATCTTCGATGAGACGCATCCTCTCTACAAATCATTTGGCGGCATGCACCATATTTATGTGAATGCTAAGGGCCTCAAAGCCAGCCAGGCGGGCGGGCCTTATCCTGACGGCAGCACGCTCGTCTTCGTTCTCTACGAAGCGGTGAACGAAGATGGCGCCTATGTGGCCGGCAAGAAGAAGGTGGAAGCGATCATGGTCAAGGATCGCCATCGCTTCGCCGAGACCGGCGGCTGGGGATTCCAGGCGTTCGATCCCCAAACGCATCAGCCCCTGATCAAACAGGCTGATGTGACATCGGCCTGCTACAACTGCCATGCCTCGGTCAAAGATCGAGACTACGTCTTCTCCCGGTTCGTGAACTGAGTTCCAAGGGTGGTGCGGCCGGTCTGGGAATCCCAAAGAGCCAGCAAGCATCACTCGCCGTTGCCCATCAATAGTGGTGTGATCCGTTCAATTGTTGGAGAAACGGGTCCGTCTGACCGACCGGCACTTCACTCGCCGTCTGGTCGCCGTCCGGCGATTTCGCTCTCCATCGGTAGCCGATCGACGGAGAGATCTCACTGTCTGGTGGATGTCTGATCCGATTAGAGAGTTATTGTGTGCCTTGGTGAGGGCTAGAGGCTGTGCCAGCAAGTAGACGGCGAGAAACTTTCGCCTCACTGTCGTAAGAGCCATCGCCCCGTGATAGCAACCACCAGGGAGCCATCCGATATTTCCGCCTCTCCAGGGGTGAAGATGAGAGTTTCCGCCGACCGCCAGACGAACCCACAGGCGGAAGTTCACCACGTCGCGGCGAACCGGCGTTCCACTGAGACGCGTGTCAGTCACGACCAGGAAGAGCGGAGCGATCTCCATGACCACCCTCCCTCTTTACAGCAACACCCCCATGACCCCATCCCGAAGGATCACACTCCACAGTGACCAAGCCAGATCACCAGTGCCCTTCGCCCATACACAATATTGTCCCCGACTGCCTCCCCCCATTATCACTCAGGTTGAAGATAGCACCGGATGGCTGGTCGGCACCGCGGCCTCACCTCGGAGATTCCATCAACACGCACAATCACAACAGGTTACGACACGGGGCCCAGGGGCGAGAACTTTTTCTTGACTCGAATCCCGGATTTATCGTAGAATCCATAATCTAAAATGGAATAATCTATAATCTAAGATGCTCGATCTCATTGCTAAAAAGCGAAAGCCGCAGAACACGAGTAGCTGGGTGGCCGAAACTATTCAGGAGGCTATTTTCGCTGGCATCCTCAAGCCGGGAGATCGTCTCGTCGAGGGTAAACTGGCCAAGGACCTTGGCGTGGGCGTTTCCCCCGTCCGCGAGGCGCTTCAACGGCTGGAGTATCTCGGATTGGTGACGCGCTATCCCAACAAGGGCACGTTTGTGACGCAACTGACGCCGACAGAGATCAACCAGATTTTTCGTCTCCGGGCAGAGCTGGAAACACTGAGCGTCAAGTTCGCTATTGAAGGGCAGAACCGGGAAGGATTGGGCGAACTCCGGGAATGTGCCGAGCAAATGATGAGGGCGAGTCTGGAGAAAAATCCCGCCAGGTTCTTCGAGTGGGATTTGAAATTCCACCACCACGTGTGCCGCATGGCCAACAACCCTTTCCTGGAAAAATGCCTTCGCACGTTGACGACGCCCCTATTCGCCTTCGTCCTCATTCGGTTGAAACGAGAACCCGAACTCTTCGACTTGATCGAGATTTCCCGACAGCACCAGCAGATCGTCGAACTCTTCGAACTCCCTGATCCAACTCAGGCTGAACAGAGGATGCGTACGATCATGGATGGATTCCGGCAGGTCATGCTCGATAAGCTCTACGATTCGGCTGACGCCAATGATAGGCTGGCTGGATGATCCGTACTGGAGAAACGGCCGCTCAATGAGAACGAACCACAGGACCGCTTGGTAACCGATGAGAGAATATCGGAAGGGCGGCAGCCTGTCGCAATGAAAAGTCGAGGCAGGGAGTTGCCTTCGCCAGCTCCTATTATCCGAGGCAACTCCCCGCCGGCACAGAGGGAGAAAAACTCCTCCTCTGGCACGAGACACGAATGAATGATAGCACAGACGCTCCCCATCTACCTATCACATTGGCCGAAAAACGCTCGTTGAAGACAATGAGAACGGAGTGACTCTCGGCGAACGCTCTGGCCGCCCGAGAGCGAGCATCGGTCATGTGATCGGCTTATCCCTAACCTGGGGGAATAACCAGCGTGAGCGGATTGCTTGCGCCCTATTGAGGAGGTGTCCTATGAGCACATGCCTGCGTTATGTGTGTCTTCACCTTACCGTCACGTTTCTCTTCGTAGCGAACCCCATGGGCATTGCGGCGCAGACGGCGACCACAGGGATGATTCAGGGGACGATCACCGATCCGACCGGCGCTTACATCACCGGCGCCACGCTCCGGCTCACTCAAGTGGGCACCAACATCGTCCGTACTACTCGGTCAGATGAGGCCGGGCGGTATTCTTTCCCTTTGCTCCCTCCAGGTCGCTATGATCTGGAAGTTTCCCAATCCGGGTTCACGACTCTCAAACAGACGAGGATTCCGGTGCGCATCAACGAGAAGACCACCTTGGATCTCACCATGGAGCCGGCGCCGGTGGAGGAAATCATTACGGTCGAGGCCGAGCCGGAGATCATTCAGGTGGGCGTTACTACCCTCGGGCGGGTGGTGGAAGAGCGGCAGGTGGTCAACCTGCCTCTGGCCACACGTAACTTCACCCAGATCCTGGCGCTCTCACCGGGCGTGATTGCCAACGTCGCGAACGCCGGTGCCCTTGGGCGGAACAGCTTGGAGATCTCGGCCAATGGCGGTCGCCTGAGCGACAACAACGTTCAGATGAATGGCGTCGATGCCAATAATGTGTTCGTTACCAATATTGGGGATGGGAATGGCTCTCAAGGTGTGGCCATTCCTGCGCCGGATACCATTCAGGAATTCAAGGTGCAAACGGCGCTCTATGATGCCTCCACCGGACGCAACGGCGGCGCCAATGTCAATGTGGTCACCAAATCGGGGACGAACGAATTTCATGGGAATGTCTATCACTTCTTCAGGAATGAAGCGTTGAACGCCAACGAGTTCTTCCGCAATCGAGCCGGCCTGGACAAACCTCGTCTCCGACAGAATCAATTCGGATTCACCTTCGGCGGCCCCATCCGCAAAGACCGCGCGTTCTTCTTTGGATCCTACGAAGGGAACCGCCAGAGTAATGGTGTGACAGGAGGGGCCACGTCCGTGGCCTTCATTCCCCCACTGACCGATGATCGGTCTCCGCAGGCGCTCGGTCGACTGTTTGGTGGACAAACCGGTCGATTCGGCGGTGTAGCCGTCGCACCGGATGGCTCGAACATCAACCCTGTGGCCCTGGCCATCCTGAACATGCGCCTCCCCAATGGCGAGTATGTGATCCCCACGCCGCAGATCATCCTTCCCAGCGGCATCGGGCAATCGAATTTTTCCATCCCAGCGGAGTTCGACGAGAATCAATTCAATCTCAACGTCGACATTCGCTTGGGCTCGAACGACGTCCTGTCGGAAAAGTATTTCTTCGCTGATACCGACTCGGTGGTTCCGTTCGGCAGCGGAGCCAATGTCCCCGGCTTTCCCAGCACCAATGACGGTCGCAACCACAATTTCACCCTCACGTGGACGCACGTCTTCAGTCCGACATTCCTTCACGAGGCGCGGGTGGGGTTCACCAGGCTCGCCGCTCTGGGAACGTCGGAAGAGCCAATTCGCGCCGCCGATGTGGGCATCAAAACGCCGGTGACAGTGAGCGGCCTCCCCAACATCGGGTTTCTCACCTTCGGCTTGGCCTTTGGCGCGGCGCTGCCTCCGCTGGGATCGTTCATTAACAATTATCAGTTCGCCGACTCCATCACCTATGTGCGCGGTCAGCATCGCATACGCGCCGGAGTCGAATTCAAACGGATCCAATCCAATGTACGATTCGATTTCGATCAACGCGCCATCTTGCGGTTTTTCACCTTCCCCGACTTCCTGCTTGGCCTCCCCTTCCCCGACAATCAGGGGAGAGCGCCGTTCAGCCACGTCTTCGTCTCCAGCGCGCGCGCCGGGTTGATCGGGCGGGCTCAGCGGATGAATGACGTCGCCGCTTACGTTCAGGATGATATCGCCCTTCATCCCCAGTTTCAGCTCAATCTGGGCATCCGCTACGAACTCTATGGGCAGGTGAGTGGAGCCTTGGGGCGCTTATCGAACTTTGAGCTGGCCCGGGCGCTCGCTGAGCCTCCACCCGAAGGAACCTTCTCCGGCTTCGTCATCGCCCGGAACACCGTTGGGAATGAGCCTCCCGAGGTCATTCGCTTGGATAGTGACACGATCATCGAAGATGATGTGAATAACTGGGGACCGCGTTTGGGCTTCACCTATCGCCCGTTTGCTCGGAGGGATCTTCTCATCCGTGGTGGATATGGCGCGTATTTCTCTCGTCCGGGAACAGTGACGCTGTTTCAGACGGGGCCCAATCTGCCTTTCGCCGTGATCTCCACGCGGGTGGGCGTCCCCAACAATACGGCGTCGCTTCAAGACCCGTTCGATCCTACATTGCCACGCCCCGAAGATTTTCCCATCTATGTTCCCCGGGTGGTGGGCAGTAACCTCTTCGTCAACGCCATGGATCCCAAGATGCGAGCGCCGACCGTTCATCAATGGAGTCTCAACGTGCAACTCGGCTTCGTCCGCGATTACTTGTTGGAAGTGGGATATGTGGGGACGCGTGGAAGCGGATTGATCGGTCGATACCGCTTCAATCAACCGCTCCTGGCGAGTCCTACGAACCCGGTTCATGGCCAGACGACCAATACCATCGCTAATGCGGCCCTCCGAGTGCCCATCCAGGGCGTTAACCCCACGAATTCTCAACTCCACACCAACGGATTCGATTCCACCTACCATTCCCTTCAAGCTAGCTTGACCAAGAGGTTCAGCCACGGGCTGATGTTTTTGGCCTCGTACACCTGGGGCCATAGTATCGACAATCTCTCCATCGGGGACCTGTTAGCCGTAGGGGGATTCCAAGGCGACGTCAGAGATCTCGATTTGAACCGGGGATCTTCCGACACCGATCGCCGTCATCGATTCGTGTTCAATTTCTACTGGGAACTGCCCTGGTCATACGCGGGACGCCGAGGATGGGCAAAACTGCTCAATGGATGGGCCCTCTCTGGCATCGCCACGTTCCAGTCTGGATTACCCTTCTCGATCATCGATACGAGTGCGGCTACCATATTCGCCACCACGACGTCACGCGCTCAACTGAAACCTGGGATGACGCTCGAGGACATTGAATTGGAAGGGAGCGTGCACCGTCGCTTGAATCGCTTTTTCAACACCGAGGCGTTCACCGCGGCTCCCCCGCTCGGCGATGGCACGGGCTTTGGTAACAGCGGCCGCAACATCCTGCGCGGCCCCGACCAGCGCGTCGTGGACTTGGCGATCATCAAGCGCACGGCCATTGGTTGGCCGACGGAAGTGACCAATATCGAATTCCGCACCGAATTGTTCAACGCGTTCAATACGGTGAACTTCGGACAACCGGGCAATAACTTCGCCTCGCCGGCGACGTTCGGCGTTATCAACAACACTACGGTGGCGCCTCGTATCATCCAGTTTGCCCTCAAGTTCAACTTTTAGTCGTCGAAAAGGAGGGGATGATGAAAAGGAGCATGCCATCAGCGAAGGCTTCTCTGGCCTTCTCGATAGCGAGCGGTCTGGGACTTCTCGTTTCCAGTCCTCATCCCGTAGAGACGAGCAACGTGGCTTCTGCACCGATGACCATCAGTGAGCGTGAACCCAACGATCATCCCGCTGAGGCTCAGGCTCTGGGTGAACTCTCACCAGGCATGGTGGTGACTGTTGAGGGAATGGCGGGCAGTCAGGATGCTGGTGCAGTGATTGAGGAACTCCAGGCCGACTGTGGAGTGGAGAACGATCAGGAGGATTTCTACACGTTTGAGCTCGGGACGAGAACGAACGTCAGATTTCAACTCAGTTTCAGAGGAAATCGCAACTTTGACATGAGAATTTTCAAAACAACTGAAAACATCGATCTCTTCCCCGAGGGGATCAAACTCATCCGCGCGTCGACTCGTCCCCCGGGACAACCGGAGGACGTCGCCCCCATGATGCTGGAGGCGGGAACGTATTATATTGCCGTCGATGCCGTAGAGGATGCCAACGTCCCGCGGAGCACGCCGTACACTCTCACGCTCACGGTAGGAAATCCGGACGAACTGCACCTATTGGAGGACATCATCTGCATCGCCAGCGCCGTGACCGAGAACATCGACGGTGCGCTCGTGGTGAACCAATACGAACCGACCCGGATTCCGGCCACGCTGGATTTCATCACCGCTCTTTTCCTGAAGTTGGGCGACAAACCGACCACAGCCGGTCAACGTCTCCGAGTGGTGATCTTCGTAGATCCAGAAGGACGCGACACTCCTCCTTCGAATCCGACGCTGGTCTTCGACGAGATGGTACGCCTCTCACCGCTCGGCCCGCACGGATTACTCCAACTCTTTCCCGAGGTTGATGTTCTCAACGGGAGGGTCTACGTGGGATTCGCGCTCCCTGCCGACGCTCAGACCAGAGGTTTCTCCATCACCATCGGACGCTCTCTCTTTGGCGACCAGACATTCCTCTCCACCGATGGAGGAGCATCCTGGGAGCCGGTCAATTTCCAGGATCCGGTTACCGGCATGACATTCACTGCTGGCATTCGCACCCGGTTCACTCTGGAGAACGTCCCATGAGGAGGAAGCATTATGCCGACGAGATGGAAGCGACTATCCCTATGGATTTACCTGATCGCCGGACTCACCGTCCTGACAGGGGTTGGACGTTCGAGCCCGGCCCACTATCCGACGCGGAGAGATTCATGGCGAGTTGTCATTCCAGTGTATGGTCCCGATGAGGCCACCCTCCTCAAGACCTATCTCCAGCGGGGCGACATCGTCGTCGTGCACCCACCAACACCTGAGTTGAGAGCGTCCAGACTCCCGCAACAACCCGAGTATTGGATGAAAAAGGCCAGGATGTTGAAGGCTCGACATCCCGAGATCGAGATACTCTTCAACTTCGACAGCCTCAGTGAACTGCGTGAGTGGACGCCCAAACTCCCTCCCGAAGTCGACTGGATCTCCTACGACTATGAGCGATGGTCATTCACGCCGGAGTACAAACCCGATGAAGCACACGTCCAGCGCCTCTTCCGCGAAGCTCAGCAGATTGCGCACCGACATGGCAAACGTCTCTTCCTGACGCCCATTCCATTTTTTAATCGTCGCATTGTCGAGCGGGCGCGACGAGCAGGGGCTTTCCCCCAAGACGCGCCGCCATGGGATTTCGGGAGATTGGCCAGAATCGGCGATGCTTTTAACGCTCAGCTTCAATATTCTCTGAGAGAGAGCGATGACCTAGCCTCGACGCTTCGAGCGATGGTCGCCGAGCGGCGGAAAGAGGCCCCGAACACGCGCCTCTTCGTCCAGGTGGGACCCGGTCCACAAAAGGGGCGATACACGGATGATGAACTGAAACGAGCCATCGATGTCATCACGCGAAGCGGCGTAGACGGTCTCGTCGTCTGGTTCGGCCCGGGAATGTCCCATTGGGGCGAAAAGGTGCTTCGAATGATTCGAGCGACCCCATAAGGATATCGATCGACGGGCGCTATGGAATCGCGGAGATCCACGACTGGTCGAGTAGTTGTTGCCGGGAGCGTCATGCTCGACTGGCTCATCGCTCCACTGGCTCGCATCCCCCGCTGGGATGAGAACATCTTTGTCGAAAAGGTTCTTCTCCATGTCGGTGGACTGGCAGCGAATACGGCAATTGGCCTCGCCCATTTGAAGGTACCCGTTGACCTCTGCGCCTGCATCGGGAACGACGCCCACGGAGAGTTGATCGTCCACCATCTTCAACGAGCGGGCGTCGATTGCCGGCACATTCGCCGTTCAACTCGTCATCCGACCAGTTTGTCGTTTGGCTTCGTTGATGAAAAAGGTCGACGCTTCTTCATCGTCTCGCTGGGAGCGAATGCCCATCTCCAGAAACGCGATATAGAGTGCATTGACTGGAGTGGCGTGCAGTTTTTCCATCTGGGAGGATTTTTCCATCTTCCTCGGCTCGAGCCTGCGTTGCCGACACTTCTGTCGGCGCTCCGACGCCGGGGAATCCGAATCTCGCTCGATCTGGCGTGGGATCCGCACGATCGCTGGATGCGGTCTCTGCGCTTCCTGCTTCCCCATGTGGATGTTTTCTTTCCCAACGAAAAACAAACGCAACGATTGACGGGGATGCGAAGCGTTCGCCAGGGAGCCCGAAAGCTGCGACGAGAGGGCGTAAGAACCGTGGTCGTCAAACGAGGGGCGCGCGGCTGCTACGTGGATAGCGATGAATGGAGAGGGGGGGTGCCAGCTTTCCCCGTTCGGGTCGTCGATACGACGGGTGCTGGTGATGTCTTCGATGCCGCCTTTTTGTATGGATGGCGAGCGGGATGGGACTTCCAGACGTGTGCGCGTTTTGCCAACGTTATGGCTGCCGCCAGCACGCGAACCTATGGAGCGACCACGGCTCTTCCAGCCCGCGCGACGGCGCTCCGCTGGGTGAAGACATTCTATGGTCTTCCGGTGACGGGATCGACAACACCATCGGAACCTCGCAACAGGAGGAAGTGAGCATGACATACCTGGTCACTGGTGGCAGAGGGTTCATCGGTTCGTATGTCGTACGCGATCTGGTGCGCCAGGGCGAGCGCGTCATCGTGCACGATTTTTTTACCGATGATGGCTTGTTGGAGATGATTCTCACCCCTGAAGAGCGAAATGAGATCGCCATCATCACCAGCAGTTCGTATGATTTCGCCGAACTGGCGCGGCTCATCGTGGATTACCAGGTCACGCATCTCATTCACCTGGTTTCCATGCTGCATCCGGCGTCCAATGAGCATCCCGTATGGGCCGAGAAGGTCAACAACCTGAGTTTCGTCAATGTCCTGGAAGCAGCCCGCTTATGGTCCTTACGACTGGTCTGGGCGAGTTCTGTCGTCGTCTTCGGTCCACGTCACTACCATCCTCAGGAAGCGGTTCCCAACGATGCACCGCATCATCCCACCACGGTGTATGCAGCGTGTAAATCATTCAACGAATTCCTCGCCAATCATTATCACCGGACCTGGGGCGTGGATCACATCGGGCTTCGATTCACGCTGGTTTACGGACCAGGACGCACGCGAGGGGCGAGCTCATTCGTCATGCGATTGATGAGAGAACCAGCACTCGGTCGTCCCACCATCGTTCCCTTCGCCGATGATGAAGTGGATTGGCAATATGTCGAAGATATCTCCCGCCTGGTCATCGCCTGTGCCAAAGCCGAATCACCCCGGACGCGCATTTACAACACGCAATGCGACGTCCGCAGCGTTCGGGAAGCCGGCGCGTATGTGAAATCGCTGCTCCCTGATGCCGACATCCAGTACGAACCGGGAACGTTTGGCGTAGCCTGGAAGCTCGATGCCACCGCCCTTCAAGAGGAGATCGGATTCCAGTGGCATTACCCTATGGAGGCGGGCATTCGAAAGACGATCAATTTCTTTCGCTCCCGGGCGGGGCTCCCGTCGGTTTGAGAACGGCTCTGCGGGTTCAGCCCGGACCCTCTTGCTGAAACGGGCGCAAATCACACATCATCAAGAGCGCCCAGCTCACGGATTGTTTCACAAACTGAGTGGTGACGGAGTGGAATCGCTCGGCATGTTCCTGCTCATCATTCTGGCTGGGACCATTACCGGAGTCCTCGCCGGGTTATTGGGTATCGGGGGCGGCGTCATTCTCGTGCCGTTACTCACCACCGCGTTCCACATCCCCATCCACCACGCCATTGGAGTTAGTTTGATGACCATCATCGCCACGTCGAGCATGGCTGCCGCCTATCATCTCGAGCGCGACTCCATTGATATCCGGTGGGGAATCATACTGGCCTCTCCTGCCGTCGTCGGAGCAGCGGTCGGGGGATTGCTGGCCGGGCGATTCAGCCAACGAGCGCTCGCCCTCCTGTTCGCCAGTTTAATGGTGGTGATGTCGCTCGTCATGGTGCGCCGACTCCGACGAGGAGAACGTTCGATCGTTCCCGTTTCGCCGCCGGCATCCGCTGAGGCGTCAGACGTCGATGAGACCGCTGGAACGCCCATCGCCTGTCAGGAGTTACGATTGCTGGCGGCGCTGGGCATTCTTTTGCTGGCCGGTCACCTCTCTGGACTGCTGGGCATCGGAGGCGGCGTCATCACCGTCCCCACACTTCGCCTCCTCTGCCGCGTCCCTCTTCGCGTCGCCGTCGCCACAGCTCATCTCATGCTGGGAGTGACGGCGAGTTCGGCAGCTCTCGTCTACCAGGCGCGCGGAGAGATTCCCTTCCTGTTGACGGCAGCCACGGTGCTCGGTGCTCTCACCGGATCTCCCCTGGGAGCTCGCCTTACCACGAAGGTGCGGAGTCGGTGGATTGACGGTGTATTCGTCGCTTTGACCTTCGCCTTGGCGATGCGGTTAATCTGGTATTCGCCCTAGCCATTGCCCGACGTGGTCACATCTACCGGGCGTCATTGAAAGAAGATATTCCACTCGAGACGGCCCACGCGTCCACCTGTGAACCGAACGAGGACTATGGTCGGATTCCTCCTTCGATGGGGAACGCTGCTGGCCGGGATGTGGATACTGGCTGGTTCCCTTCTCTTCCTCCTCGGCGAATACGCTCCGACGACGGCAACCTATTCTTCGCCAAAGCTCGGGAGTCGGTTGTTGGCCGACGAGGGAGTCTTTTTCATCCGCCCTGGGATGATGATTCTCCTCCTCACACCGGTTCTCTCAACTTTGCTCATAGGTCTCTCTTCCCTTCGCCGGCGCGACTGGCCGGTGGTGGGAGCGACGTTGATCATCATAGGCGTTCTTTGGTTGAACAGTCCGTTTCGTTGAATGTCATGGGATGTCGTGGAGAATGAGCACCATGCGCGAAGTATTGATCGAATATGGGAATGCTCACATGTCCATCCAGGTTCCCGACCACGCGGTGGTGATCACCCCGGAGATGTATCGAGATCCACCGACCGTCGATCCTGTGCAGGCCACCCGAGAGGCGCTCCAGAAGCCGCTCGGCCGGCCTCCCATCCGTGATCTCGCCAAGCGAGGCGACAAGGTGGTGATCGCTTTCCCCGATCGGGTCAAGGGCGGCATGCACGAGCGCTCCCACCGTCGCGTGGCCATTCCCCTCATTCTGGAGGAACTCGAGCGAGCCGGCGTGCGTCGTGAAGATATTACACTCATCTGCGCTATCGGCCTTCACCGCAAGAACAGGGTGGAGGAATTCCGAACGTATCTGGGAGAGAACGTGGTGAAGGCCTTTTGGCCCGATCGCTTGGTGAATCACGATGCCGAAGATCCCGATGGGATTATCTCCTTTGGTGAGGACGCGTTCGGCGATACGGTGGAGTTCAACCGAAAGGTCGCCGAGGCTGATGTGGCCATACTGCTCGGGCACGTGCTCGGCAATCCCTATGGCGGGTACAGTGGTGGCTATAAAATGCCCACCACCGGTCTCACCACCTGGCGCTCGATTCGGAGTCATCACGTCCCCCATTCGCTCTACCGGGATGACTTCCTCCCCGTATCGACCAGGAGTCACTTTCGCCATCAGTTGAGGGCCATAGGACGGACGATCGAAGCGAAGATGGGAAAGCAGTTCTTCATCGTGGATGCCGTTCTCGGAACCGAAGCTCAGATTCTCGGTGTGTATGCGGGAGCCGCCGACCACGTGGAGCGCGAGAGCTGGAAGCTTGCCGAACGACGCACCAATCTCCCTGTGCGCGAGAAATGCGACATCCTGGTGGTTGGCGTGCCGCGCGATTTTCACTACGGTCCCGGGATGGGAACGAATCCCATCCTCATGATGCAGGCTATCGGCGCAACGCTCGTCCGCTGTTTTGACGTCTTCACGCCCGGCGGTGTGATCATTGCGGCTTCCATCTGCGATGGTTGGTTCAACGAAGATTGGTTTCCCGCCACCCGCGAAGTGTTCGAATTACTCAAAGGGGTATCCGACCGCTCCGAGATGCGCCGCTTCGAAGAGGAGGTGTCCACACGGCCGGAATACGTGAATGCCTATCGACATGCCTTCGCCTACCATCCATTTCATGCCTTCTCGATGGTCTATATGGGTGGTCTTGCTCTGCGACACACGAGCGCCGTCTTCATCGTGGGAGCGAAGCAACCGGCCTATGCCGAAGCGATGGGGGGTATTCCCGCCACGAGCTTCGACGAAGCCCTCCGTCGGGCGGAGAAATATGTGGGACGGAACCCGCGAATCCTCGTGCTTCCCGGATATCTCACCAAAGCTCCCATCCATCTGCGCTATGCTGGAGGATAAGGTGACTCGGCTCGCCCGGCTATTCCATGATGAATACTCGATAGGCTCTTGCCTGAGCGCCATCTTTCATGGAGAATGATGGGCTCAAAGAACTCACGGTTACGCGATAATGACCTTTGGAGGAGTCATTCCTGGCCCCGAGGCCACATTGCCAGGGTGAATAAGGATGGAGCGCCAGATGCCATCTTGCGCCGCTCTTTCCGAGGGAGGAATCGGAGATGACGCTCGATGAGATTCTCACGCTCCCCGTAGAGAAATTGGCCGATCGGGCAAAAGTTGGCGTGAAGATTTATCCGACTCGGGAAGCCCTGTTCCAAGGCTTCGCCCGCGAAATCGCCGAGGAGATCAAGGCTCATAATGCGCGCAGCGAACCCACACGGCTCATCCTCCCCGTGGGCCCTACGGGACAGTATCCGATCCTGGTCGATATCTGCAACCGGGAGCGCATCAGTTGGAAGAACGTGTGGACGTTCAATATGGATGAGTGGCTCGACTGGCAAGGACGCCCTTTGCCTCTCGATCACCCGTTGAGCTTCGAGGGCTACATGCGCCGTCAGGTTTTTGAAAAGTTGGACCCCGACCTGCGCATTCCCGATGATCACATCATCTTCCCTCATCCCTTTCGTATCGACGAGTTGAGCGAGAAGATTCGTCAGGTGGGAGGTATTGATACCTGTTATGGTGGGATCGGATATCACGGACACGTCGCCTTCAACGAACCCTGGTACTCGCAGTGGCAACGACCGAGCTTGGATGAATTTCGCCATTCCAAGACGCGGGTCGTACCTCTCCATCCAGACACTATCGTCGTCAATAGTATCATGAGCGCAGACGGGAATTTCATGGCTATTCCTCCCATGGCCGTGACCATAGGGATGGAAGATATCCTCTCGGCGCGCCGGTTACGCTTCTATGTCTTCGCCGGTGAGCGCCACAAGACGATTTTCCGCATCGCTCTCATGGGAGAGGTATCTACTGAATTTCCGGTCACGCTGTTGCAAGAACACCCTGATTGTGTCATCGCCGCCGATGAGTACACGGCTCAACCGGTGCGCATCGGCATTCGCTGAATCGGGATTCGCCAGACACCTTCACGGGGAGCCCCTTCTTCACGTTCGCTTCGACATCGCCCCCCCATCATCATTCACCTCACCTATGATCGCTCCGCGTCCAGACGGAACGAAACGACCGATCGCTGGACTCCGCTGGTGGATTCTCGCTCTGCTGACGACCTCCTTCTCCATCAATTTCATTGATCGGCAGACGTTCTCCGTCCTGGCGCCCGTTTTACGAAAGGAGTTCGATTTCACCAACACGGACTACTCGATCATGGTCTTCTGTTTCCTGCTCGGTATGGCCGTGATGCAGGTCCCCATCGGTATGTTGTTCGATCGACTGGGTCCACGACGTACGTTCAGTCTGATCGTCCTAGGGTGGTCGTTCACCACGGCGGCTCATGCGTTGGCGCGGGGACTCTGGCAATTCAGCGCTCTTCGCTTCCTGCTGGGAAACTTCGAATGCGGCAACTATAGCGGCGGCATGAAAGTTGTCTCCCAGTGGTTCCCCGCCCGCGAGCGAGCGCTGGCGGGCGGCATCTTCAACTCCGGGAGCCTCATTGGTCCGGTCATCGCCCCTCCGTTAGTCGTTTGGCTCACTCAGCAATTCAACTGGCGATTCGCATTTCTGGCCACGAGCACACTGGGATTCCTCTGGCTCGCGTTCTGGCTCCGGCTCTTTCATGAACCGCGCCGACATCCCCGTCTGCTTCGTTCAGAACTCGCGTTGATCGAGGATCAGGC
Source organism: Blastocatellia bacterium (assembly GCA_026985075.1). GTDB lineage: Bacteria > Acidobacteriota > Blastocatellia > HR10 > J050 > J050. The sequence goes on from JALSQX010000052.1 coordinate 26,201, forward strand.
GACAGAGGCGGCTTCAACCGCTCCTCCCCCCGTCCGAGTTGGCGTGGGGATTCGAACGCTGTTGCGGTATCGACAAACATGGGGAGTGATCCTCATTCGCGCGTTCAGCGGTCCCTTCACGCACTTCTACTGGTATTGGCTCCCTTCGTATCTTTCCGAGCGCGGACTCAGCCTCACCCTCATCGGTTTATTGGCTTGGATTCCCTATACGGGAGGCGGTGTGGGAAACGTGTTTGGCGGATGGCTGGCCGGACGTTTATTGAAGCGTGGCGTGTCCATCGACCGGACGCGCAAGTTCTGCTTCGTGCTCGGTGGCACTTTAGCCGCCTCCAGCGCTATCATCCCCCTGATGCCGAGCGCGGGCGTGGCCATCGCTCTGATCTGGCTGGCCATCCTGGGAGCCAATATCATCGAAGCGAACTACATCGGCGTAGTCACCGACATCTTTCCCGGGCCAGTCGTTGGGCGATTGACCGGATTGACGGGAATCGGTGATAACATCATGAGCATGACCTTGATGCTCATCACAGGTATCGTGGTCGATCGCTTCTCCTACCTCCCCATTTTCATCGCCGTTGGGGTGATTCCGCTGGTCGAAGTTCTGGCGCTCTTCTTGGGTGTGCGACGGGTGGGACGACTCACGTTCACCACGACGTGATGGAGGATATCCACCGTATGGTCAACAGAAACGTTGGCACGTATGGGTACATCGCCGGTATGCTGATTCTGCTGCTGAGCACGGTTCGGGCAACCCGACCGAGTGCGGTCCAGTCCTCACGGACTGGGCCGGTCATCGTCAATGGTTATCCAGAATATCACGTGAACGGAAGCCCCTTCTTCCCTTACATCGCCGCCTTCTTCTATCATCGCCTCCCCGCCGATTTATGGGAACCAGCGATGCTCAAGCTCAAGGAGATCGGATTCAACACGCTCGACCTCTACATCATCTGGAACTGGCACCAGCCGACCGAAGACACGCTCGATCTGGATGGGCACTCCAATCCCCGTCGCAATCTCAAGCGCCTGTTGACGGTGGCCGATGCTCTCGGTCTGAAGGTCATTCTCCGACCCGGCCCCTACATCTTCAATGAGTGGCGCAACGGCGGCTATCCGGACTGGTTGATGCGGAAGCCTGGATATCATATCTCACCATCGGCAATCATCGAAGGCTGGTTTCCCACCCCCTCCTCGATTCAGTATTTCAACTCCGAGAGTGCGGCGCGATTGTGGCTGGAGAATGAGACCCACTGGACGTATACGGCAAAGTGGTTCGCCGAAGTATGGAAGATCGCCGGACCTTTTTCCGCCAGCCGCGGTGGCCCTATACTCGCCGTCCAGATTGACGATGATCTGGCCATCGGCTATTACAACTACAACGGGCCGACCTTTTGGCGATACATCCACCAATACCAGCGGCTTCTGGCGCGCGCCGGCGTTGACGTTCCACTGTTCATCAATGCAGCATTCATGCGCGATACGGCCAGCGCCAACAATCCTCCGGAAGGTGATCCCCTATGGATTATCGGGCAGTGGTACCTGCGCACAGGGACATCACATTTAAGAGAAGGCGACGGCGCTGGATTGCAATTTGCCGTAGAAGCGCTGAAGACCCAGCCCCTGTTTCCGCCCTGGATGATCGAATTCAACACCAACCAGTATGCGGGCCCCCGAGATACGCACGCCGCCATCATCGCTCCTCCGCGCGACCTGTTGCTGGCCGCCCGCGTTCTCTACCAGAATGGTCTGCGCGGCATGACCATCTATCCGGCCCAGGATACGCTCTATCCGGCCGGTTGGGAGTTCCCGCCCGCCAACTATCATTACACCTGGGAATCGGCATTGGATATCGCCCTGAATGAGCGATCGAATCGCTTATGGGCACTCAAACGCGATGGGGCGCTCATAGCGGGGATGGGATCACTGCTGGCTGGCACCCACGAACAAGCCGATGTGGGGCTCGTTTACACGCTGACGGCCTATCCTCAAGAAGACCTGAGACGAGAAGAGATGGCCGTATTCGCGCGGCGCCTGATCACCCTTCAACAATTGGCCTATCACGCCCGCGTTGCGACACAGTATATCGATCTGGCGCATGAACCGGCCGAGCACCTCTCTCGCTATAGACTGATTTTCCTTCCCATCGCCCCTTTTCGGAAAGCGGCCTCGCACGATCCCGGTGAGCCATTAGACATGGATGAGGAAGCCCAACACAAGCTCATCGACTACGTCCGTTCGGGGGGAACGCTCGTCGTCTTGCCCGATTTACCGAAAGGTCGGGCGCTGGATGTGTTGTTTCCGCTCTCGCCCCTCGGCTCTTCTTCGGCCGGGCGGGGAGTGGCCGATGTCACCCTCTCAAGCGGATGGCGCGTGCCAGCGATAGGAGCGCGCCTGCGCTTTCACTCTCAGCGTATGGAGGGCGTGCGGCCAATAGCCTTCGAAGCCGATGGAAAAGCGATCGCCGGATATGAGCATCGACTTGGCGAAGGGAAGGTGATCGTCCTGGGATTCGATTTCTTCAGTTGGGTGCCTCATGCCCCGGTGCCCACTCTGGGCCGGTGGTTGCCGAGCGCCGAATTGAACCGGGAGGAGCGACGTCAAGCCTTGCGCGTGCTCGACTGGCTGCTTGAGGAAGCTGGCATTCGGCGAAATGCCGTCTCGTTGATGAGAAGCTCTGATCCCCTGGATGTGTATCTTTACACGACGCTCCTGGTATCAAATGAGGCGAATCAACGTTATGGATTCCTGGCCGTGACGAATTGGAGAGACGCGGGACGTCGAGCCGATGTGCGCATAATCGATCCGCGAACGAGGGAACCGCTGGTGCTCCCCAACGTCTACGTCCCCGGTCGTGACGCGCTGCTGTTACCCGTGCGCGTGCCGCTGAATCGCCTGGTAAAGCGGAACAGCCTTCGGGGAAGCTTCGCCGACGACGAAGAACTCGTGTATGCAACGGCGGAAGTGACGTCGGCTCGGTTCGCCAACCGCATCCTCACGCTCGATCTTTACGCGCCCGGACCGGCAGAGATCGTTCTCCGAATGGATGACCCGCCGCTCGGCAATGTGGAGAGCGAGGGTGAGATCTTGCTGACCACCTATGACCGATCCACTCGACTGACGCGCATCGAAGTTCCGGCCGGTCGAGCTCCCGACCATCGTCGCAGGGTCCGCGTGCCTTTCCCCTTCCAACCCGCATTGAGTGTGAAAACCAGACAAGCCGTTCTTCCCGGTGACCCCTTACGCGTACAGGTGGGGGTGATCAATCCATGGGAACGCCCCATACGTGGTCGCCTCCTGCTGGAGACGCCCGAGTCTTGGCCGGGCGTTCCGGCACGAGAGATCATCATCCCTGGCCGAACGCCCTTACCGGGAATGCGCCCCTCCCGTCGGTCTTTTGAGTTTCAGGCCCCGGTCCCCCCCCATGCTGTTCTGGGGAGTGAGTGGGAGGTACGCGCCTGCCTGGACGGCGAAGCGACGTGGTGCTCGGAGCCGTTTCGAGTGCGCGTCGTGGAATCGATTCGATGGCGCCTGGAGCCACGAGCCGATTTTCCCCTTCGCGACGACGTTCGACTGCCGACGCAACCGCCCTTGTGGGCCGTGACGCTCCCGGGTCAAATCGTTTTCGAAGTACGCTTGAAAAATCCCCTCGATCGAACTCTCGATGTGAAACTACGGCCTGAGGGAAAGGCGCTATGGTTTGAGCTGGATAGAGAGCACCTTGAACTCGCTCCCGGTCAGGAGACGAGCGTCTCGCTCACTGTCTGGCCGCGCCCCCACCCCGGTGCCTCCCGGACAGCAACCGGTCTCTATCCGTTCATCCTTCGCATGGAGACGCCGTATGAGACTGTCGAGCTTCCCGTCCATCTTGTCGGCATCCGTCGGGGCGAGGCGCTCGTCTACAGGTTCGATTTCGATCGTGATGGATTCGCTGATGTGGCGCTGGAGAACGAGCATCTGCGCGCCATCGTCATGCCCGGAGCGGGCGGGCGCGCGTTCGCGCTGATCGATAAGGCTACTGGCCGCAATGCCCTGAATACGGTCGGGGGACTCCGCGATGCATTCTCCAAACATCGGCACGATTACACCTGGAAAGGTCGCGATCTGCGCCGCCCACCGTGGCGCTGGTCGGAGGTGGTGTTGCATAATCGCCCGGCGACGGTGACGGTTCTCCGCGATTCTGGCTCCGAAGTGGAGGTCGAACTCAGCTATCAGGCGGACGATGTGTTCCCCGCCGGGGCGACGATTCACAAGAAGATCCGCCTCGCCGCCAGAAGTCATACGTTGGACGTGGAGTATGAAATCCTTCCCCATGGAGGCGATCCTGAGCAGCATTTTCGCGCCGGTCTGTCCACGTCCATTGCCGGCCGACTCCGCCCGGCGGCCGAATTCCTACTCCCTGGACGCGAGGGGTCAGCGAGTCGCCCCTTCGAATCTGGAACGAGATGGACGCTGAGACCGAGCGAATTGAACGCCAACTGGCTGGCCGTCTCTGACCCGGATTCGGGCGATCTGTTGGGTCTGTTCTGGCAAGGCATCGATGGCATCGAAGTAAAAGCGCAGCGATTCTCGACGCTCATCGAGTTCATCTCACCGTCGCTCGATCACGCGCGTCCTTATCGCTTCCGGATCGGATACTGTTTTACTCATAAGGGAATCCACGAATTACAAGACCATTATCATCACTTCATCCAGCTCCAGCAACAAGGAGGATGATAACCATGCCACGAACATCAGGTGAGCGCGGCGTCGCGGTCTCCCTCATCCTCGCTCGGCTGCTTTTGATCGCCATCATCATCGTGCCCTCATTGCCGACCGCTCGGTCACTGAAGGTGTACATCTCGGTGGACATGGAAGGCATCAGTGGCACCACGAGCGAGGCCGACGTGGGAGTTGAACCTGATCCCGACTACGACCTGTTTCGACGTATCATGACCGATGAGGTCAATGCCGTGATTGAGGGTGCACTGAAAGCTGGGGCGACGGACATCGTCGTCGAGGAGCACCACGGTGCCCGCGGGTTTCGCAATATCCTCCTCGATCGGCTCCGCCCCGAAGCTCGCTTAATTCGAGGTTGGCCACGCCCGCGCGGTGGTGTGACGGGGTTGGATTCCCGTTTCGCCGCCGCCATGTTCATTGGCTACCACGCTCGCGAGGGGACACCCCGGGCAGTCCTCTCCCATACCTTCCTAGCCGGCGAGGTGGCCGATGTTCGCATCAATGGTCGGAGCGTCGGCGAAGGCGAATTCAATGCCATCGTGGCCGGCGCTTGGGGCGTCCCGGTCGTCCTGGTCTCTGGAGATGATGTGGTCGTCGAACAGATGCGGGCATTTCTCGGCGATGTCGAGGGCGTCGTCGTGAAACGAGCGCTGAGCCGGACGGCGGCCGTCATCATTCCTCCGGAGGTCACCATAGCTCGCCTCAGAGCAGCGGCCGAACGTGCCCTGCATCGCCTTCGTGCGTTCACCCCGGTGCGCATGAAGACGCCTTACCGAGTGGAGTTCGCCTTCAAGCCCAAGGCGGATGAACGCATCGCGCAGATCGTTCGAAAGCATCCGGAGATCTCTCAACCCGCTCCGCGCACATTGGCGCGGACGTGCCAGAACGTCAATGAGCTCATCGACTTCTACATGACGGCACTGGGCATCGGACTGGAATCGCCACCAGTGTTGAAGCGCTAATCACCGCCTCATGGAGGGACTGATGTTCGACCTGGAAACGTATGTTCGACGACTGCCTCACATTGATGTGAGCCGGCGCGTTCCTCAAAGCGAATACCAGACGCGCATCCGTCGGGTGCGCCAAGCTCTGCGACGACGAGGACTCGACGCTGGCTTCGCTTATGGCAATGAATGGCGCCCCGGCGATACGGGGTGGCTCACCGGCTATGATCCCCATATCGAGAGCACGGCATGTATTGTCGGTCCCGAAAAGGTATTCGTCCTGGGCGGACCCGAAGGAATGTACTTCGCCCTAGAAACCATGCAGGTCGGAGAATACCGAAACGTGGACGAGTTCAAAATCCCCGACGAGGATTATCCGGGGATCGTGTTTCATCGCCTCGATGACCTGTTCCAGGAGGCCTGCGGGCGGCGTCCGCGAACTATCGGCCTGCTGACGCTTAAGGCGAACATGCCACAAAACATGATCGAGCTCATCCAGAAGGCGACGCGAGCCCAACTCATCGATGCCAGCGATCTGCTTCTGAAGATGCGCTACTTCAAGAGCCCGACCGAACTGGAGATGATACGCACCGCCGCCACCATCACCAGTTGGGCGATGGATGTCATGCTCAAAGTCATCCGCCCAGGCATGCGCGAGCTGGAAGTGGCCGCTCATGCCGACTTCGTGATGAAATGGCTGGGCGCCGATCGTCTGGGCGTCTGCACGCAGGTTCAATCGGGCCCGCGAGCCGTGACGTTGATCGGTCGCGCGACCAATCGCGTGATCCGGGAGGGCGAGTTGGTCGGGCTGGGCGTCAGCGCGCGCTATGATGGACTGGCTGCCTGTGTGCGACGAACGGTCGTCGCCGGCGGGAAACCCAATAAACATCAACGCCGGTTGATCGAAGAGGCCACGCGGGCCTTCGAGCTCTCAGCGAAGAAATTCCGATATGGAGCGCCCGCCCGTGCGGTCGATCTCACCGCGCGACGCTACTTGCGCCAATTTGGCGTGGAAATGTTTTACAGCGAAGTCCACAACGTCGGTTGGACGGAGTGCCAGGAAGGATATGGTGCGGCCACTCAGCACTCTCGCTATCGTTTTCCCAAAGGGATTGCCGCACAACTCGATGTGGGCATCTACGGCGTCGATGCTTTCAGTCTGCCCGCCTCTCAAGTGGGCTTCACCGTGGAAGATCCGTTCATCATTGATCACAATGGGAAGACGCACCGACTGACGTGGATTCCCACGCGAGCCTATAAGCTGGTGCCGGTGACTTCAGCATAATGCCGCCGGGCGTGCCCTTTACGCATGAGGAGGAAGTCGATGATGAGAGCCATTGTGTACACATCACCGGAGCAGTTCACCGTTCAGGATGTTCCCATTCCCTCAATCGGTCCCCGACAGATACTCGTGCGGGTCAGGCGTTGCGGCATTTGCAAAACGGATCTGCACATCCATCACGGGCGATTCATCTCCCGATTTCCACTCACGCCGGGACACGAGTTCTGTGGGGATATCGTCGACGTGGGCGCTGAGGTGACCGAGTGGAAGATCGGAGATCGCGTCACCTGCGACAATACCATTCTCTGTGGATACTGCTCCTATTGCCGTCGCAATCAACCGCTCTATTGCCAGAACTTCTACTCGCTGGGCTGTACAGGGCCGGGTGGACTGGCCGAGTATGTGGTAGTCAATGCTGACAAAGCGTTTCCATTGGCCGATCATGTCAGCTACGATCAGGCTGCGTTCACGGAACCCCTGGCCTGTATCGTTCATGGGATCGATCGTCTCAATCCCCGATGTGGAGACAAAGTGCTCATCTTCGGTGCCGGCCCGGCGGGCAATCTACTGGCGCAGATTCTGAAACATTGCGGCGCCGCCTCCGTCGTGGTGGTGGCGTCCACTCGGTGGAAGCTCAACCTTCTCAACCGACTGGGCATCGAGGACACCGTCCTCATGGATCGGGACGATTATGCGCGTCACACAAGTGTTGTCCGACAGATGGCGCCCGAGGGCTATGACATCGTCATTGACGCCACCGGGCACGCCCCGTTGATCGAGCATGCTCTCCAATTCACCAAGATGGGCTCCAAAGTTCTCATCTATGGCGTGTGCAACGAAGAGGACACCATCGCGGTCAACCCGTATGGGATCTTCCGCAACGAGATCACTCTGTTCGGCAGTTTCGCTCAGACTCACTGTTTCGACCGCGCGCTCTCCTATATTGAAGGGGGCCTCGTCCGCGTCGACCCACTGATCACGCACCGTCTGAGCCTGGAAGAGTACGGGCAGGCGATCAAGCTGCTCGCCGAAGGGAGGCAGAACCTGAAGATCATGATTCACCCGACTGATTGAGGAGGGAGATATGCTTCGAGCCATCATGACGCAGCCAGGAGAGATTCGATTTGAGAACGTGCCGGTGCCATCCATCGGCGAGCGAGATGTCCTGGTGCGCATCCGCCGCATTGGCATCTGTGGATCAGACATTCACGTCTATTATGGGGCGCACCCCTATACAACCTATCCGGTGATTCAAGGTCATGAATTCTCCGGCGAGGTGGTGAAAACCGGAGAGGGGGTGACGTCCGTGCAGGTTGGTGATCTGGTCACGGCTCCCCCTCAACTCGTCTGCGGCGCCTGTTTTCACTGCCGACAAGGTCAATATCATATCTGCGAGAATCTGAAAGTGATGGGGTTTCAGGCTCCGGGCGTAGCGCAGGAATTCGTCGTCTTTCCGGAATCGGCGTTGCTGAAACTCCCCCATGGATTCACTCCAGAATTGGGTGCGCTCGTCGAACCGGCGGCGGTGGCCGTCCACGCTCTCCGACGAGCAGCCCTTTCGCCAGGAATGCACATCCTTGTACTGGGGGCCGGTCCTATTGGGAACCTCGTGGCGCAAGTGGCGCGGTGGCGCGGCGCGGCTGGCGTGATCATCACCGACATCAATGACCATCGCTTGGAGATTGCTCGCGCCTGTGGGATCGAACATACGATCAATGTTCGTCGCGAACCTCTGGAAGATGACATCGAGCGAATCTTCGGTCCTCAACGGGCTGATTTGATCATAGAGTGCGTGGGGTCGGAAGAGACGACCAACCAGGCCATCCGCTGTGCGCGGAAAGGGAGCACGATCGTCATCGTGGGCGTCTATGGCGAGATCCCCAAGGTTGATCTCGGATTGGTGCAGGACCATGAATTGCACCTGGTGGGGAGCCTGATGTACCAACGTCAGGACTACGCGGAGGCCATCGGCGGTCTGGCCAGCGGAGCCATCAGGTCTGCTCCGCTGGTGAGCTGTTCTTTTCCCTTCCGTCAATTCCCCGATGCCTACCGGTTCATCGAAGCAAATCGGGCGCAGGTCATGAAAGTCATGATCGACCTCGATCGCATCGACAGGTGATGGACCGAACCGGTGAATATAGTTCCCGATCAACACAATCCATTTATTGATCTCTGCATCGTCAAGTGAACGAATGAGCGATCGCGCTGCTCGATGAGTGGGAGGATGGGAGCCTACCGAGAGACTCCCACACGGGTGACTCACGTCTGGCGTCGGCCTCAGTGGGTGTTCTCAGTCCAGGCTGGGATGGGCTTTCGCTCGACAAAGCTCAATAACAGCGTTGCTCATTGATCCTCACGCTCTCGGCTGGAGCGGCGGGGCACGATGGGAACTTTCGAGCGAGCCCTCGCCGGAGCGTCCCACCGCATCGGTTGTCAGATCTCTGAACCTCCGGCATTCTGGCTGTGGATTCATGTCGGCGCCGCTCCGGTCTCGGTGAGATCATCCCTATTCCCCCTCCAGCAGGTCGAACCGGTTCTCTCTCACACGCTCCATCATCGCGTATAAGGAGAACACACCATGATCGGCGATGGCTCAGGTCGGCCATCATCCCGTCGCTGTAAACCCATAGTGGGAGCGCTACTCATCATCGGTCTCTCATTCTCGCTGTCCGCTCAGGAGAGAGTGAGATCGATTTTTGAGGCCCTGGCTCAGTCCAAGACCGTCATGTACATTGGCGCTCACCCCGATGATGAAAACTCGATTGCTGCATTTCTGGCGCGCAGTGTTGGAGCGGGGAAGAAAACCTACATAGTGTGTTTCACCCGTGGCGAGAATGAACCGATGGACGTGGGCGTTCCGAAAGGTCGCCCCATGGCCGAAGCTCGCATGCGATGGCTGCGCGATGCAGCCGCCATCCTTGGAGCAGAACCAATTCAACTCCCTTACACCGATGGCCCCTCTTCGGTTGAAGAACTGGAGCGAGGCGTGATCCGTTACTGGAGACGCACGACCTCACTCCGGGAGGTCATCGCCCATTGGCGCACTGCGGACCGCGATCCCTATGAGGACATGATTCGGCTCATTCGCGAGAAAAAGCCCGATCTCCTCCTCACCTGGGAGAAGACGCGAGGCTGGACCGGAAACGCCGAACACCGGACCGTCGGGTGGTTGGCCGAAAGGGCCTTCCTGGAAGCTGCCAATCCCGATGTTTTCCCCCATCACCTTCGCAAAGGATTGTCGCCATGGCAGCCCAGGTGGCTCTACTGGGTGCTGCGGGGCGATGAGGATGTCTCGGGCCATCCAATCGAGGTGATCGGCTGTGAGGCGCCCGGTCCCGGTGGGCGAACCGCCTGCGAGGTGAAGGCGGCGGTGCTCGTCTCGTATCGCCGTCACACTCTGCGAACGGCTACGCCCGAGGAACTCGTCGAGATGGAGCGACAAGCCGTCACATGGGTTCGGGCTCACCCTGAGCATGTGCAGCTGGCGCTGGAACACCCGGCGCACCGAGAATAGAGGGCACATCCAGTGGCACAGAACTCCAGACCGCACTTGACGCGTGGCTTCGGCCTGCTTCAGGCCACGGCTTTGAATATGTCAAACGTCGTCGGCGTGGGACCGTTCATCACCATTCCGCTGATGATGGCCACGATGGGAGGGCCACAGGCCATGCTGGGATGGATCCTGGGCGCGCTGCTCGCCATCTGCGATGGACAGGTCTGGAGCGAATTGGGAGCGGCCTGGCCCGGCTCGGGCGGCAGCTATCGATATCTGCGCGAAGCCTATGGACCAGCACGATGGGGGCGATTGATGGCCTTTCTCTTCATCTGGCAATTCGTGTTGAGCGGCCCCATGGAAATCGCCTCGGGCATGATTGGTTTCTCCCACTATGCCACCTATCTCTGGCCCGGAATGACACCGCTCACCCGAAAGCTCATCGCCGCCAGCGTAGGCGCGGTGGCCCTGCTGCTACTTTATCGGCGAATCACCTTCCTGGGCAAAGTCACCGTCACGTTGTGGGTGGGGACGGTGTTGACGATGGCCACGATTTTGATCGTGGGCCTTCCTCACTTCGATTGGCAGAGGGCCTTCGCCTTTCCGCCCGGAGCATTCACTTTTTCGCACGGATTCCTCCTCGGCCTGGGGAATGCCATGCTCATCGCCATGTATGATTACCTCGGTTACTACGATGTCTGTTACATCGGCGATGAAGTCCGCGAACCGGCGCGCGTCATCCCCCGCTCCATTCTCTATTGCATCATCGCCTGTGCCCTCGGCTACTTCGCCATCAACCTGACGCTCATCGGCGTCGTGCCCTGGCAAGAAACCGTGCACTCGGAGTTCATCGTCTCGGACTTCATAGAGCGACTCCATGGACGCCTGCCAGCCATGGCGGTGACGTTGATGATTCTCTGGACGGCATTTGGATCGGTATTCGCGCTCATGCTCGGTTATTCGCGCATTCCTTATGCGGCCGCTCTGGACGGGTATTTCTTTCGTCCGTTTGCGCGTGTCCATCCGACGAAGAACATCCCTCACGTCAGCCTGATCGTAGTGGGAGTGGTAACCATCAGCGCAGCCTTCTTTCGGCTGGAGCAGGTCATCAGCGCATTGATTACCACGCGGCTGCTCGTGCAGTTCATCGCTCAGATCTTCGCCGTGCCCTTGCTCCGCCGCCGGTTGCCCGAAACGGCGCGGCCTTATAAGATGTGGCTCTATCCTTTACCGGCCGTCATCGCGTTTTTCGGATGGACGTTCGTCTTTTTGACATCGGGCTGGCGCTATATTGCGCTGGGGTTGCTGACGTTGGGGATTGGCCTGAGCGTCTTCCTCCTGCGCGCGCGATTGACGCGCACTTGGCCATTCGCTCGACCGGCGACAGAAGTCGAACTGACATCCAAAGCTGAGGAGGTCTGATGCCACCGACGCGCGTCCGTTGGACAATTGCTCTCCTCCTTCTCTGCATCACCAGTGTGACCTATTTGGATCGGCTCAATATCATGGTGGCCGCCACTCGCATTCAGGACGAGTTCGCGCTCACCGAGGTACAGATCGGAACCATTCTGAGCGCCTTCGTCCTCGGTTATGCCCTGTTTCAGATCCCCGGCGGCATCCTGGCGGATGCCCTCGGACCCCGACGGTTGCTGGGATTGGCCCTGTTTTGGTGGTCAGTGTTCACCATTCTGACGGCACTCACGGCCGATCTCCCCCTGACTCGATGGATGGGCATCGCCTGGGCATTCATCCTCGTGCGGTTCCTAGTCGGCGTGGGCGAAGCGCCGGCGTTGCCGGGCGCCAATAAGATGATCGGCCTGTGGATGGCTCCCGAAGAGCGCGCGCTGGGCAATGGGATCTTCATCGCTGGACTGGGGCTCGGTGGTGCACTGGCTCCTCCCCTCGTCGTCTGGCTCATGGAGACGTGGGGCTGGCGCGCCTCGTTCTGGGTGACCGGTCTGCTCGGTTTCCCACTCCTCATGTGCTGGCTGATGGCGGTCACCGATCGACCGGAAAATCATCCCCGAGTTAACGAAGCCGAACTGGCTCATATTCGAGGAAGCCGCGGGACGGTCGAATCGCAGACGGCTCCATCGTCCACTCCCTGGCGCCTCGTCCTGTCCCGAGCTGATGTCTGGGCTCTGGTGGGGAGTTACTTCCTGGCGGGATATACGGCCTATATTTTCTTCACCTGGTCGTTCCTGTATATTGTGAATGTGCGCAAGCTACCGGTGGCTCGTGCGGGTTTCTGGACCATGGCACCATTCCTGGCTATGGCCATCCTCTCACTGGTGGGAGGACGAGTCTCCGACTGGACGACACGACGTTGGGGCAAGAGGTGGGGACGTCGCCTCCCCGTCATATCGGGGATGAGTCTGGCCAGTCTCTTTCTGATCGTAGGAAGTCAGACAAGCCACGCTCGTCTGGCGATCATATGTCTGGCCCTGGCCGCCGGATTGACTGGGTTTGCGACCGTGAACTGGTGGGCGACCACGGTGGATTTGACCCGGCGATTCGCCGGCTCTCTCGCTGGCCTGATGAATACGGCGGGCAATCTGGGTGGCGTGGCCTCACCCACGCTCACCCCTTACCTGGCCGAGCGATTCGGTTGGGAGATGGCGCTCGCCGTCGCGGCGGCAGCAGCTCTACTGGCGGGTGCGCTCTGGGTCTTCATCCACCCCGACCGACCGTTAGAAGAAGCAGCCATGAGCACGGGAGCCCATCATGGAGGGAAAAGATGAGGAGACCCACCTGGACAACGCATACTCCGACCATGTCTATCGGAAACCATCATTGTCGTCTATTCTTCGGAGAAACGCTCACTGACTTTGAGCCCATCACGAAGGATCAACGTGATGAAGTGGGGGATACCCTTTGGCGCCACCTTTTTTCACAGGGATTTCTCGTCGAGAGAGTTCGACATCGCTCCTTCATCCAGATAGTGCTCTCCCTCCTGCTCCTCACTCTGCTCATGGGGAGTTCCATCGGTTCCGGAGCAGTGGGGTTGCCAAAGGAGCAGTCCATCATCGGGATTCTACAAAGGTCACAGCGCGTCCTGTGGATTGGCGCCCATCCTGACGATGAAAACTCCTCTGGTGGTCTCATCGCTCGCGCCAAAGATACATCGGGGGCGCTCTTCATGGTGAGTCTGACCCGCGGAGAAAATAGCGATATCGTCTGGGGTGGGCTCTGTCGAGGCTCGCAGATAGGTCGCGCGCGCGCCGCGCTCTTCGCCCAGTCGGCAGCATTGTTTCGAGCCGATGGCTACGAACTGGGGCCGTTTATCAACGGTCCACACTCGCTGGAGGAACTCGACCGCCAGTGCCCGCCGGGGGCTCCGTTCCGGGGTTGGCCTCCCACGACGACGTCCGATGAGGTCATCACTAAGTGGCGACGAGAAGGAGATCCGGTGAAATATATCGTCGCCATCTTACGCCGCTATCGTCCTCAGGTTGTCCTGGCTATGGACAGGTACTGCGGCGTGAGCGGTAATCCAGAGCACATCGCCGTCGCCCGCCTGTTGCTGGAAGCGATCCCCCTGGCTGCCGATGCTCAAAGCTATCCGGGAACCGGGAATCCCTGGCAGGTCGAGCATGTGATTTTCAGCGCCCACGTCATCCCACCGCTGATTCAATGTCACTACTGTAAATGCGAAGGCCAAGAGCCCCAACAACCCGTTCAGGATGTCTCCGCGCTCGATCGCTCACGCCTCCACGACATGACCTATTTTCGGGTTTCCTGCCTGGTAGCCAAGACCTATCAGAATACAATGCAACAACGAGGATGGAGCGAGAGCCAGATCCAGGCCCTCTGCGCCCAGGCCGAAAGGGATGCTCTGAGAGCATACCAACAGGGAATCCGCACCTATCCTCTCGTTGAGCCTTACCGCCTTTACCCAGTGCAGTGAGCACCGGTGACTGACTGGATCAGAGAACTCAAGGCCATCGTGGGCGATGAGAATGTGCTGGTGAGCCCCGATGAGCTCCTCGTTTATGAATGCGATGCCTTGACCATTCATAAACGCCTCCCACGCGCCGTCATCTTTCCGAACACGACCGAGCATGTCTCGGGCGTCGTCAAGGTGTTGAGGGAGCATGGGCTTCCCTTTGTCGCTCGTGGCGCGGGCACGGGGCTGAGCGGAGGAGCCATCGCCGAGGCCGGAGGGGTCATCATCGAACTCTCGCGGATGAATAAGATCCTGGAGATCGATTGGGAGAATCAATTGGCCGTCGTCGAACCCGGCGTGATCAACATCAGACTGACCCAAGCGGTGGCGACGAGGGGCTATCGATTCGCCCCCGATCCGTCCAGCCAAATGACCTGCACCATCGGCGGCAATATTGCCGAAAACGCCAGCGGTCCCCACTCTCTCAAATATGGCGTGACGACGGATCACATTCTGGGATTGGAGGTCGTGCTCCCCGATGGTCGTATCGTCAATTTCGACCGTCACGGAGGGGATGCTCTGGGTTATGATCTGGTCGGTCTCTTCGTCGGCTCGGAAGGGATGTTCGGTATCGCCACCCGAATTACCGTCCGACTCATCCAGCTCCCCCAAGCGGTGAAAACACTGATGGCCGACTTCCATACCATTGAGGCAGCCAGTCGAACTGTCTCTGACATCATCGCGGCTGGCATCATTCCGGCGGCCATAGAGATGATGGATCAAGCGACCATCCGCGCCATTGAAGAATCGGTCTTCGCTTCCGGTCTTCCTACCGATGCTGCGGCCATGCTCCTCATCGAACTGGACGGCTTGCCGGTGAGCGTTGACCAGGAGAGTTCGCGCGTCATCTATCTCTGCCGCACGAATGGGGCGTGCCGCGTCACCGTGGCTCGGAGTGAGGCGGAGCGCGAACGACTGTGGGCCGCGCGCAAGAATGCCTTTGGAGCTCTGGGGAGGATCAATGCCGATTTGATGGTCCAGGATGCCGTCACCCCCAGAAGCCGGCTGCCTGAGGTCCTTCCGGAAATCTATCGCATTGCCGAGCGGTATCGACTGAGGATGGCCTGTGTGATCCATGCCGGTGACGGCAACCTGCATCCGACGCTGTGCTTTGATGGACGCGACTCTGATGAACTCCAGCGCGTGGATGCGGCTTGCAAGGAGATCATGGAATTATGTGTACGCGTCGGCGGGACGCTCACTGGCGAGCACGGCATTGGTGTGGATAAGATCAAATATATGTCGCTCGTCTTCAGCGAAGCAGACCTCGAAGCGATGAACCGCGTGCGCACCGTGTTCGATCCTCAGGACCTGTGTAATCCCGGGAAAGTCCTTCCCGTGCGTCGATGTAAGGTATTCTGATGGCGAAGAGCCTGCTCGCCTCGAACCGGATAGTCAGCAGCGAAATGGAGAAACTGCGCGCCTGCGTTCACTGCGGCTTATGTCTCGCCGCCTGTCCCACCTATGCGGAACTGGGCGATGAGAATGATTCCCCTCGTGGTCGCCTCTATCTGATGCGCGCAGTCGTTGAAGGTCGATTGTCTCCTATGACCCCCGCTTTCGCCCACCACATCGATCTCTGCCTCGGTTGCCGCGCCTGTGAGACGGCATGTCCAGCCGGCGTGCGATACGGGCGATTGTGGGCAGCAGCCCGGGCGAATATCGCTGTCCATCGACGCTCGGGGCATCTCACTGAACGCATCGAACGACTCGTTCTGAATCGCTTGTTTGTCTCTCCACGCCGATTGCAATGGCTTTTCGCTCCAGCCCGTGTACTGCGACAAAGTTGTCTGCTCGATCGCATGGTGAGAACGTCAATCCTGCCACCGCAGCTGAAGACACTCTTGATGCTGCTCCGGGCCACGCGACCTCCTCGAATTGAACGGCTTCGATTGACGACTGGACCTGCACGTGGTCGTGACGCCGATCGAAAAGCACTGCCCTCTTCTCGACAGCCGGTCGCCCTTTTTGTCAGTTGTGTGGGTCGCGAACTGTTCCAACACACCAATCGGGCCACGATCAGAGTCCTCCAGGAACATGGCTGCCGGGTTATCCATCCATATGAACAAGTATGTTGTGGAGCTCTGCATGCCCACGCCGGAGAAGTCGAAACGGCTCGAAAACTGGCCAGGAAGAACATCGCCGCTTTTGAACGGTGTGAGGGCGACGCCATCATCACCAATGTCGCCGGCTGCGGAGCTATGCTGAAAGAATATGAGGAACTCCTGGCTGATGATCTCGATGATCGTCAACGAGCGCGGTCCTTCGCCCGGCGCGTGCGCGACATCTCTGAGTATTTGATGGAGATCGGCTTCCGACCGGGACCACGGTCACTCAAGGTGAGAGTCACCTACGATGCCCCCTGTCATCTCCATCACGCCCAACAGGTCACAAAAGCGCCGGTAGAACTGATTCGCCGGCTTCCCGGCGTGGACTTCACTCCATTGGCCGAAGCTGATGTGTGCTGTGGTAGTGCAGGATTATACAACGTGATTCATCCCCAGCTCGCCAGTGACATTCTGAAGCGGAAGCTGGACAATGTGCGCCACACTGGGGCGGATATCCTCCTCACCGGCAACGCCGGTTGTCTGATGGTTCTGCAAAGCGCGGTGATCGAGGCAGAATTGGACATGCAGGTCATGCATCTCATCGAATTGATCGCTCTGACTTATGAGTGAGATCGCCTCAATGATCGTTCAGCCGGACCGAGCAGCAACGGCGAGCCGCTCACTCGCTCGTGAATCGCCATGTACGCCGCTCCAGCGCCGAATATGGGGAACCCTGGCCCGCGGCCCCTTTCATGAGGAGAGAGGACCTGTTAATGACTCATCCTGCGTCTCCTCATAACGGATGTCGATCCCTTCGCGGAATGGCCCATCACATCGCAACTGAGCGCACTGTCCTCTCGAACTCAGCCACCATCCAATAAGATCGACGCCGAAATCTTCAACCGTTCCTTCCCGTGGCCCCGTCCACGGTTTTTTTTTGCGACAAGGCCCGCCAATAATGTCACCGAAGATTTGCCCGGTGAGTTCCGGTGACGGAAAGTCGCCTTCCCACTCCAACATGAGTCATCATCCGTCTCTGGAGGAGGCCGCGATTGAACAGATCGAACCAGAACTCGCAGAACTCCTTGCGCAAGCCGACACCCGTGGTGATCGGTATATCCAGAATGAGATGCTCGTCGCCCTCGATGGTGAACGCCGGCCACCGAGGGAGATCCGGGGCGTTTGGATCTCCGCTTCGGGCAAAATTCGTCCAATAGGCGAGCATCATCTCGGCCAATTCCCGATCCTCCGACGTGGGTCGAATGAGAGTGAAACTCTGAAAAACGAACGGGAGTTCCAGACCATGAAAGGCGCCCAGCCTTCGCAAGAAGGCGGGAAATCGCACCGCATGCGTGAAGTGATAGACGAACAGAGGCGTCTGATGGAACGCGAGAGCCAGACTGGCTGCCCGCGCCGGACAGATGAAGGCCAGATCGGTCAGGATGGCATCGAAGGCCTCGCGGGGACTGGCGTAATCGGAGAGGGGATACCGGGCCAACACTTCCTCGCTCGCCCGAGGGAAGAATCGCTCCACGGCCGCCCGGTAATCGGCCTCCGACCGGAGTCGCATCCCCACGATGAAGATCGAGGCCTCATTCTTATTGGTGCCGATGATCATGGGAACGCGATGATGATTTCCGGCGAGCATGGCGTCCAGCGGACTCTCGGTCAGCACATATCCATCGATGTTCGGACCATAAGTGACGCCACCCTGGAGGTTGGACAGTAACGGCGGACCTGGCCGAAGAGCCTGGAGGACCTCCTCGACCGTTTTACTTCGCATGCACGCCAACGGATCGTCTGCTCCATCGCAGCCGATGGCTTCAGCAAAGCGCAGGCCGAATTCCTCGGCGCTCTCTGCCTCGGGCGCCTCGGGCGCGTCGCGCAATCGCCGGCTGACGAGGAATCCCCCGCTCTCGACAATGGCCCGATGGAATAAGCCCGAGGTTAATGGCGAGCTGACGAGACTCGATACATTCAGCCCTCCGGCCGACTCGCCAAAAATGGTGATATTCTCCGGATCGCCACCGAAGTTCTGGATATTCCGCCGCACCCACTGGAGGGCGAAAATTTGATCCAACAATCCATAATTCCCCGAACTGTGATGCTCCCCATCTTCGGCGCTCAATAGCGGATGAGCCAGGAATCCGAGCGGACCCAATCGATAGTTGATGGTGACGACGACCACCCCTCCCCGCTCCACCAGCGCCTGGCCATCGTAGGTGGAGAGCGAAGAAGAACCTTGAACGTTCCCGCCACCGTGAATGAAGAACATCACCGGCCGTAACGTCGGTTCGGGCTCTCGCGGCGCCCAGATATTGAGCGTCAGGCAATCCTCCTCGCCGATGATCTCCTGACCCGGAACGGTGGCAAACTGTGGACAAGGCGGGCCAAACGTCACCGTCTCACGCACGTCATCCCAGCGCGCGTGAGGCTGCGGTGGCCGCCAGCGAAGTTCGCCAACCGGTGGAGCGGCATATGGAATACCTCGAAAGGCGATGGAATTGTCCAGCACCTCGCCACGGACGAACCCATATTCAGTCTCCACCGGTTCGCTCAATGACTGGGCCTCGACCGGTGGCATCCCCAGCCGGATGCTCTCTCTACCTCGCTCCGATGGAGAGCGGCTCAGTCCCACCACCAATCCGAGCCCTCCCGCGATGAATAGTGCGATCCAACCAGATGTGGAGTGTTTCGCTGTCATGTGTCGTCCTCCTCAGATGAACCATCAAGAGTGCTGAGAGGCGAGAAGAAGCCACGCCTCATGATCCCTTCACATGCCATCACAGAACGCGATCATTCATGATGGCTTCAAATATGCGAGAATTCATCCGGCTCCTGCTCCTGCTTCTCCAGGAACTGCTTCTCCAGAACCCTTCGGGCGACATCGCGCCCTCCTAAGCCGAAGGCAATGGCCAGTCCCAGCATCACGGCGCCGAAGGCGATAATGAATGCGGCGGTGACGATGCTGGTCGCGATCTCCAACTGCTCCAGGGCCATGGCGAAGGCGAGGATGGCGATGAGAAACTTGACGACCAGACTGATTGCTCGTGGAGATGGCATATTGGCATTCACTGCCGCCAGGAGTGCCGCCCGCGAGAGAAAATTCCCGATCAGGAAGCCGACAAACAGAATCAACAGGGCCGCAAAAATCTTGGGCAGATACATGAAGAATTCGGCGATGAGTCGATCGATCACTCCGACGTTCAGAGCGCTCAGACCGATCATGAGAAAGCTGATGAATACGATCCAGAAGGCGAATCGCCCGGCACACTCCGAAGGTGCAGCGCGAATATCGGCGCGGGCGAGCATCTGAGAGGCCCCGGTACTATCACAAAACTGATCGAATCGGGCCAGCACCAGAGTGCGACGGATGAGCTTCTTCAATACCCACGCCACCAGCCAGCCAATGGCGATGATCACCAAGGCGGCAAAAAGATTGGGCAGGAATCGTTCCAACCCCTCATAGAATTTTTCTAACGTCGTCATCACAGCGTCTGTGAATGGTCCGTCCATAATCCACCTCCCTGTCAGGACTCCCATCGTTGGATGAGATAAGGCTTCATCCGCTCATATTCCTGGCACAAATCTTCCAGGAGACGCTCGACATCATCGGCATCGGCTTCGGGCGTTTCCAGGACGAAAGAAGCGATCCGGCCCAGGTAGAGCGGCGTGAGCGACTTCAACAGGTGCTCCCGGTTGATGACCACCTTGTGATAAGCGACCGCATAATCGTAAATCGTACGAACCCACAGCGAAGGAGGATATCGGAACGACTTCTCATCGGCGTCCCCCAGGCGCGTGATCTCCTGGAAGGTCTCCGGGGTCAGGATCTTCTCCCACAATGGGCCGAGTTCTCGCAAGCCGGTCCGGAAAATTTGTAACATACGATCGACGTTCACGCGAATGGGCTCCAGACCGACCGTATACTCGAAGCCGAATGTCGGCACGGGTTCGGAGCCCTGGATCTTCTTCCAATGCCCCTGGTGGGCTTCCATCAAGCTGAACACCGAACTGACGACTTGCATGAGCATGGCGCTCAGGTCCGCTCCCGGGTCCTTAGCGGCATGGATCTTGGCCCCCAGGAAAGATTGACAGATCTTGAATCCACCGGTGATGGCCATCGTGGTCATCCAGATGTCGATGCCGAAGCGCGCCACATCGGTGTGCCACACATCATGAGCGAGATAGTGTTCGGCCAATCGCCCCGAGAAGCCGAAATCGCCCCCAATCGGTTGTCGCACACGTTTTCCATAAAGAGCGCGAGTCAACGGATAGACAATGCTGTTGGTAATCGTGCCATCGTACTTGTGACGATGATAGAGCGGAGCGACGAAATCGAACCCCTCCCGGTAGATGGGAGAGATGAGCAGATCGATCCATTCCGGCGTGATGCTCCGGAGATCAGAATCGACCACGGCGCAGGCTTTGGCGTTCACTTCCCGGGCCACGCCGAAAACGAGACGGAGCGCGCTCCCTTTGCCCGGAATGCCGTGATACGGAGTGATGATCTTGTGAACCGGGCGTAAAGGGTGAGCGGCGAGAATGGTATGGTAGTCATTGATCGACGCTGACCGGACGACCTCTGGAGTTCCGTCGGTCGAGCCGCCATCGGAATTGATGAGCAACGTCCGCTCTTCGGGAAAGTACTTGGCGAATCCCGCCTGAACGGCACGGACGACGTGGCCGATGGTCTGGGCGCTGTTGAAACTGGGAATACCGACCAGAATATCGACGTCGCCTACAGATCTCAGTTGCTCGCGCAGGGATTCGGGAAGCCAGCCATTCTCTGCCATTGCTCCACTCCGCGGGTGAAAATGTTCGATACATATACTCCACCAGGCTGTCTCGCTCATCAGGCCTCGTGATGAGTGTCCGATGAGCTCGCATCCGCACCCTTGGCCGGATTATACAGCACTCGCCTTCCCCAGAGCAATCAGCGGCTCTCGCCACTCGCTCGCCCAATGAGATCTCACCCCCGGGGATGGCTGATCGCTCCTTCTCCAGCGCGGGATGACGGGTCGCTCAGTACAGCGTCCCTCGGGGCTCAACGTGCGATGGGAATCTCCGTCCCGGAACATGCCTCCCAGACGCTTTCATGGTGTCAGGGTTTTCTCTTCCGGCACTCCGGCCATCCGGCCGAGGGTTGACTTTGCCCCATTGGTAGGGTATAAGCACTGCTTCTCTTTCCGGGCCGGGCGTCGCAGACCGATCCGATGGGAGAACGATGATATGGACAGGCTGAAGCTCCCCGAGCGCCTCAATCGGCTCGGCGAATTGGCGTACAACTTGTGGTGGAGCTGGCATCCAGAAGCGCGAGCGTTGTTTCGCAAGTTGGATTACTCGTTGTGGAATCGGGTGCGCCACAATCCGGTGAAACTGCTGCATGAGATTGCCCCCGAGAAGCTCGCCGCCGCCGCGCAAGACCCGGCCTTTCGCCGCCAGGTCGATGCCGTGTTCAAGAGGTTCGACGAGGATCTAGCCGATCAACACACCTGGTTCGCCACCCATTTCCCGGAACTCGTCAACACCCCAATGGCCTACTTCTCATTCGAATTCGGGCTCCACAACTCGCTCCCCGTCTATGCTGGAGGCCTGGGCATTCTGGCTGGCGATCACTGTAAGGAAGCCAGCGATCTCGGACTCCCCCTGGTCGGCGTCGGCTTCATGTACCCTCAAGGTTACTTTCACCAGCGCCTCTCACCGGACGGATGGCAGCAGGCCGTCTATGAACAACTGAACTATGACGACGTTCCCGTACAACGGGCCACTGGTCCTGATGGTCGGGCTTGTGTCATTCGGGTTCCTCTCAATGCCCGTGACGTCTGTATTGCCGTGTGGCGCGTCCAGGTCGGGCGTGTGCCCCTCTATCTGATGGACACCAACATCGAGGATAACGAACCGTGGGATCGCGATCTCTCGGCGCGACTCTATGGGGGCGATCAGGAACTGCGCATCCAGCAAGAGATCGTATTGGGGATTGGCGGCGTCCGCATTCTCCGCGCCCTGGGCATTGAGCCCGCCGTCTGGCACGCCAATGAAGGACACTCGGCGTTCATGATGGTGGAGCGCATCCGCGAATTCGTCGAGCAAGGACTCTCCTTTCAAGAAGCTACGGAGCGCATTCGGGCGACGACGATATTCACCACCCACACGCCGGTGCCCGCCGGTCACGATGTTTTTCCCTTTCAGCTCATCGAAGAGCACTTCAGTCATTATTGGCCTCAACTTGGATTGAGTCGAGAGGAATTCCTCGCCCTGGGAGCCCATCACGAACCCTGGGGAGAGGGTTTCAACATGACGGCGCTGGCGCTCCGATTGTCCGGATATCGCAATGGCGTGAGTCAGCTTCATGGAGAGGTCTCCCGGAAGATGTGGCGCTCGGTATGGCCCGATGTGCCCGATGAAGAGCGCGTCCCTATCACTTCGGTGACCAACGGGGTCCACGTACCCACCTGGGTGGCTCCGGAAATGGACCGGCTCTACGATAAGTACCTGGGACCGGATTGGGTCGAGCGTCACGATGATCCGGCGCTGTGGGAACGCGTCCTGGAGATCCCCGATGACGAACTCTGGGCTGTTCATCAGCAGTTGAAACGAAAGCTCATGAGCTTCATTCGCGAACGCGCTCGCCGGCAGTGGATTCGTGGCGAAGTCACTCCCGAACAAGTGCTGGCCTCGGGAACGCTGCTCGATCCGGAAGCCCTCACCATCGGATTCGCGCGACGATTCGCCACGTATAAACGAGCCACGTTGATTTTCCGCGATCTGGAACGGCTCAAACGCATCCTGCAAGATCCCTGGCGTCCGGTACAGATCATCTTTGCGGGCAAGGCTCATCCGGCCGATGAACCGGGTCAGCAACTCATCCATCAGGTCTATGCGTTGGCCCGAGACCACGGATTCGGTGGTCAGATTGCTTTCGTCGAAGACTATGACATGCACGCGGCGCGATACTTCATCCAGGGCGTCGACGTCTGGCTCAATACGCCTCGTCGACCTCACGAGGCCAGCGGGACGAGCGGACAGAAGGCCGCGCTCAACGGCATCCCCCATCTGAGCATTCTGGATGGCTGGTGGGCTGAAGGATATAACGGCGCCAATGGGTGGGCCATCGGCGGTCAACCGGAAGAGACGAACAGCGATCCTGAGGTCCAGGACGAAATCGATGCCCAGGCTCTCTATCGACTATTGGAAGAGGAAGTGGTCCCGCTCTACTACACGCGCGACCGGGACGGCGTCCCTCGTGGATGGATACAGGTGGTCAAAGAAGCCATTCGCACCTGTGCCCCTCGGTTCTCGGCGCGCCGCATGGTGAAGGAGTACACCGAACGCATGTATGCCCCTGCCGCCCGTGCTTGTCTCCAGTGGCGCCCATCTGAGCAGAGCGGTTGAGGCTCACGTCAATAGCATCCTGGCCTCATCGCGAACGAACGATGTCTCCGCCGGCACGAACGCCCCCCAGAGCGCCATTCCTCTCGTCTCCCGAACTGAAACGTCGCCGTGACCCGATGCTCACTTCTCGCCCTCACCCGTGGGGGGAGGAAAATCGAGATAGAGCCCTCGCAGTTTGCCGATGATCTCGGGATTGAGCAAAGTGAGATCAGAGGTGATCTCATCCCGACGGCTGAGGACGGCTTGAAGTGGCTCGCGCAACTCTTCGTCCTCGAGGCGATAGAGGAGGTCGCGCAGACGATCGAAAAACTGCGTCGATTGTTTCTTGGCTTGCTCATAATTCTTCTGTTCGACCTCCATGACCATTCGGCCCAACTCGTTGTGCAGCCGGGCTAGTTCCAGTTGCTCCTCAGTATGCCGGAGTTCCGCCGTTCGCCTCTCCAACTGTTGGCGCACCTCGGCCAATTGCGCCTCCAACCTCTGTGACTTCACGTACATGGGAATGAAGCCGGCCAACGCCGCCACAATGAGCAGGATCACTACGATAATGAATTTCCCTCGAATTGAAGATTTCTTCGACTCCTGATCCGCCATCGTTGATCCCCTCCTTCGAAAATAAGGGTGGCGCAAGATGCCATCTTGCGCTACATCCCCCCAAGAGTCCATGTTCATCCATTCGGTGTGGCCTGCACCGGCCACGACTGATTCTCTGGGAAAATACGTCTCATCATCTCTCATCGCCCGGGGTGAACACAATGTCCATCATCGATCCCTTACCGAAATGGCTCATGAACCGAGTTCGACCGGGCCTCACCCTCCCGCTGAGCGACGAAGGAACGGTGACGACGCATCGTTTTGATCACCAGTCGCTCGGTCGCCCCAGATTAACGGTGAAACCAGCCAGGATCTGGTAATCTCGCCGTCCAGCCGCCAGCCCCAGTTGCCGCACAGCGAAGTCCAACACCCAGTTCGGTCGGAGGCGATAGGTCACTCCTTGACCGAGCGAAACGGCCGCCGCTCGGCGGCTGGGATTCTCATAGAGCAGCCCACCGAACACCGTCCATCGACGCCGAGGACCCGATTCCCCCAGCGTGCGGGCCACATCCACAGCCACATCGTATTGCTGGGCCGGATTCGTGGGGGAGGGATGAGTGGCGCTCGTCCACGTACCGTTGACGGTGAGACTGTTCAGACCCATTCCATAGACCATGATCCCCGTGAGCCCCAATCGCGCCCCCCGATCACCACGAAGGAAAAAGAGGGCCTGAGGCACAACAGCCAATGACAAAGATCCCTCTCGATAAACGGGCCGCCGGACGGCCAAGCCCAATCGATCGCCAAATCGAGTCGCTCGGCGCGACGTCTCCTCGACGCTGGTGAGGGCATCGAACGTCAGGCTGAATTCCGCTCGATGAAATATGCCGCGACCCACATCGGGTGTATACTTCACCGTCACCGGCAGAGCGAAGAACCCTCTCCACGATGTCGTTCCCACTTCCACCTCCAGTGTACCCGGCGCCGTGGTCGAAGTATCCGAGGTGAACGTTGGTCGCTGCGGCGTAGCCTCATACGGTCCTGAGGAGGCCTGTGCTCCACCTCCGCTTTGAGCCGCGGCCAGTGAGTGAAACAGGAGTATACCGAGACTCGCCCGTACCACTCTGAGCCACCAGCGCTTCCATTCCGGCATCGGCGTCGGTGCTCGCCACATGTTCCACAGCCTGAGTTTCCTCGCTTCCGGATCCTTTCCTTCGAACATGTCCCAGACCATCCTCATCTTTCCTTGTCCGCTGTCCATTTCCTCTCACGCGCCACGTCGGCGCTGGCGCACCGTTCTCACAACCAAAATCATGAATGTGATGACGGTCAAAGGAATGACGAATGTCATCATCACCGTACTGAATGCTGCCAACGCCGCATGATTGACGGCGTCGAGGACCAGATAGACGATGTAAGCGATATAATAGCCGAGAAACAATCCTCCCTCCCAGCGGGCGATGATGTTTCCCGTGAAGAAGACGGGTAAACAAGCGACGGCGACAGCGATCATCACCGGGATGTCGAATCCCAGCGCCGCTGACGAAACGCTCACACCGCTCGGCGACACCAGACTGGTGAGCCCGAGCACGGAAAGGATGTTGAAAATATTGCTCCCCACTACGTTGCCCACGGCCAGATCACGAGCACCATGAATGCTGGCGACCACGGAGGTCGCCAACTCGGGTAGAGATGTGCCCAGGGCGACCACCGTCAAGCCGATGACCAACTGGTTCACCCCCCACATCTCAGCCATATGCACAGCACCCTCGACCAACCAGCGGGAACCGAATCGCAGAAGGACGAATCCCACGAGGATGAGACCAATATCCATCACCCAGCGAACGGGGGATCGATTCTCCGATACACCGAATTCTTCAGCATAATCTTCCTGGAGTCGGTTCTCCCGGCGACCCTCACGAATGGACCATACGGTGTATATCACAACGCCGGCGAACAACAGAAGACCATCCATTCGCCCGATCCGACCGTCCAACGCCAGCAGGAGCATGGCGAAGGAGACGCCCACCATGAGCGGGACATCCAGCCGGACCAGTTGTTGGGAGACGCGTAAAGGAGTGATCAGAGCCGAAAGCCCGAGGATGAGCAACACATTACAGATATTGCTCCCCACCACGTTGCCCAACACGATGTCCGGTCGCCCAGCGAGGCCCGCCTGCACGCCCACGGCCAGCTCGGGGGCGCTGGTACCAAAAGCGACGACCGTCAGGCCAATGACCAGCGATGAGACTCCCACAGCCGCAGCCAGCCGCACGGCACCGCGCACCAGGGCTTCGGCGCCACCGATGAGGAGCACTAATCCTGCCGCAAATGTGACCACCGACATCACATCCATCCACGGACCCTCCAATTCATGTTCGCTTTCTCATCGCTGGCCGGAACCCGCCACGGGGGCGCTCGATCATTGACGCGACCGCTCATCCCCCCGCGGGGCGCGATCGGCTCCCGGCGAGCGCGCCGATTCGCTATCCAATGGAGCTCGCGTTCGCTCCTGGAGCGGCCTCATTCCCGGTTTTCCCTCCAGCACATTATCATAAAATCGCTGCGTCGGATAGGCGAAGTCAACGTCGGGGCATTCAGCAAAAGCATCGAGAATGTCCTCCCAAATCGTTTGCTCGCTGGCCCGTCGTTGGCGCGGATCGCATAAATACCGCAGCGTCAACAGCACGCCGCTCTCCCGCACGCTGGTGTAGACGGTCGGCGTCAACTTCTTGTAAAAGATCATGAACTTCCGCGCCGCTTCCTGAACCTCCCTGGCTGCCGTCTGGCTGAGTGGTCCGGCGCGCCTCAAGGCGATCTCGTGCAGAATCTCCTTGGCCTTCCGCCAATTACTCTCGAAGGTCACCAGTACGGGAATCTCGTTCCAGATGAACGCGAATCCTTGAGTGTAGTTGGCCAGCACTTCGGTGAACACCTTTCCATTGGGAATATGAATCATCCGACCCGTGCTTTGATCGGCATCGACCCAACGACCGATTTCCAGAAGGGTGAATTCAAAAATGCGCACGTCAATGACATCGCCGGCATGATCGCCGATCTGAATCCGATCGCCTACCTCAAACGGTCGCCGCCAGAGAATGAAAACCCACCTGGCCAAATTGGTGAGCGGATCTCTCAAGGCAATGGCCAAGCCGGCAGAAACCAACCCCAAATAGGTGGCCAAGGACCCAAATCCCTCGAACCATTCGCGCCCCACGGCCAATGCGCCCAGCACAACGGTGACGTACAGCGTCGTCTTTTGCCACTGATAGCGCTGGCGAACATCTTCAACTCGCCGCCACACCAGCATCAAAATCGCTCTTCGGAACAGCCAGAGCAGGACGATGATGATCAGCGAAACGACCAGTTTCTCCTGCGTCGCCGGACTCATGCCGAGAGCACTCTCCATCCACTGACTCCATCGCTTCATAAGACTCCCACCTTGCTTTGAAATGGCCCGAACCATTGTACCATCAGCGAGGTCATCAGCCACATTGGAGAACGCCTCCTTCGGTCGCGAAGGTGAGGGCGCTGACCATGGTTTGGTCAACCACACGGCAAGAATGAGAAGCATGGAGCGCAAGATGTCATCCTGCGCCACATTGGTGACGATGTCGCTCCAGCCTCTCCGGAGAATGTGCCAGGAGGCGTTTTGCATCTCGCCTCCGGCGGATGATCTCACTGCTCATCCACATCTAGCGCCCGTGCCGCCCCTGGGGGTACAATGTGTGTGGTTGGCGAAAAGGCGTGAGAGGAGAGCATGAGCGGTGAACACCCATATTTGTGAACTTTCTCATCGGATGTGCCGTTTACTCGAATGACTGTCATGTGCGAGCGGAGGACATGAGCCATGACCAAGACCTGCCCACAATGTGCTGCGCCCATTTTGGAAACGCAGCGATTTTGTCGCTACTGTGGCCATCGATTGGATCACGGGCTCCAGGACTACATCGAGACCGAGTTCATCGATGAATCGAACTCTCCAAACGTTCATCCGGGCGACTCCGCTTCTCCAACACCGACGTGGATGCCCATGACCGCTTCGCCGACGACTCCCCTCGAGAAAAAACGTCGGCGCCCCAGAACGATCGCCGCGCTGGTCCTCCTGCTCGCTCTGAGCCTCCTGGGAGCGAATCTTCTCTTCTTCTTCTGGTCGTCCGAACCGGAGACGGCGGTCACCATTCCTACCCCTCCTCCCTCCCCTCCCCCTCCCCCATCCCCTCCGAAGGAACCGCCGCTACCGACTCGGCCACAACCCTCGACATCGCCCGCACCAACGCGCCCCGCCCCCGGCGAACGCATCGAACGGCGGATTGGCCGGTTGCTCTCACAACGCGCCGTTCGCCTTCAGCGCGAGATCGACTCCCTCAAGCGCCGCCTCCAACACTCTCAGGAACTCTCTGATCGAGAACGCCGAGCCCTCCTGGCCAAAATCGAGGAACTGGAGAACAAGCGCCTCGAGGTTCTCGCCGCGGTCGAGATTCTTCAATCCGAGACGCTCCGAGATCTTCTCCGGGGAAATCTCCTGAAGGAAGATGCCCTCCGAGCAGTCGAGGAAGAACTCAACAAGCTCGATGTCCAAATCGATGGGAATCGAGTGGAAACAAAACCGAACCCACGGTGAGGACCAATTATCGACGCCGGAGATCCCTCCCGGACACCATCGCAGAGCGCCTGACGCCTCTCGCTCCTCGTGCTCGAAAGGGGTGATCCTCTGCGATCCGGAGATCTTGGCAAACCATCATAGAAAGAGATGCTTCCCTGGCCGTCGACCTGTTATGATATCCCACTCGGAGTGAAAAACTGAGAGGAGACCTATGCACATCACACCTGCCGTGATTGCTGAAGTGGAGAGAAAATACGGCCATCCCCGAGAGCTCTCTCTCAGCTTCGAGATGCAGGAGATCGAATTCCGACTCCTCGATCAAATGCGGAGGGAAGGACGAGCTCACGATGTCACGTTGTACATTTTCAGGAGCATCGCCCATGAGCCATCGCACGTCGCGAACGATGGAAATGAAGTAGCGCGAGCTGACAGCTTGCGCCATCCTATTGTCACTGGAGACCACATCGCCGTCATTCGTAAGCATTCATATCCACCGGGCATCTTTCGCCCTCCGAGCGGTGGCATCCACCCCGGCGAATCGTTCGAAGCGGGCGCACGACGAGAAGCGTATGAAGAGACCGGGCTGCACATCGAATTGCATCGTTATCTGCTTCGTGCCCGCGTTTCGTTTGTCTGGCAGGGAAAGCGAGCGGAGTGGACCTCTCACGTCTTTGCGGCCCACCACCTCGGTGGTGATATCCACCCGGTGGATTGCGGCGAAATCGCGGAAGCCTTCTGGGTGCCGGTGGATGGGTTGAAGGCCTCGACCGCTCGCCTGCGAGCGACGCCTCTTGGGGGATTACATTACCGGGCGGCACTGAACGAGCAGGTACTGTCACTCTATGAAAAAGGGATCTGAAGACGCATAAGGTTCCGGCGCGAGGGGAGATTGACCGCTCCCCAAAGGGGTTGCGGTTCCCGCCGAGATCACCCGAGAACGAGCAATGGAGAGGAGATCCCATGCGCATCTATACGGCTGAACAAACGGCTCGCTGTCTCCCTTATGTCGGCCTCGCCCAATCGCTGGCATCGATGCTTCGGGCGGAGCGCGAAGGCGCGGCGCGCGCTCCTCAGCGGCTGGTCATCCCGTTGAGGGGAGAGAATGTTTTGCTTCTCATGCCCGCAACCGATGACCAACTGGCGGTGACCAAGCTCGTGACGGTGCACCCAGACAATCCCGACCGCGGGCTTCCCACCGTCCGAGGAGAACTGCTGGTGGTCGATGTGACGACCGGTGAGCGCCTCGGCCTCCTGGAGGGTCAAACGGTCACGGCACGACGCACGGCGGCACTGTCGCTATTGGCCGCTCGACATCTCGCTCCTCGTCCGGCGGGGCCGATGCTGATCGTCGGGGCTGGCGTGCAAGCGCGCGCCCATCTGGAAGCATTTCGTGAGGGACTCCACGTCACAGAGGCGTACATCACCTCGCGGACGGCAGCGCGCGCCGACGCGCTCGCCAAGCACGGTCGACGTCTCGGCGTCAGAACCCGAGTCGTAGACCACCCCATGGAAGTTCTCGACCAGGTCGCATTGATCGTCACGGCCACGACGAGTTCGAAGCCGGTCCTTCCCGAAACCGTCCGCGAAGACGCTTTCATCGCTGCGGTGGGCGCTTTTCGCCCGAATATGGCCGAACTGCCTGCTGCCCTCATCCACCGCGCCCGTCTCTATGTTGACACGCTCGATGGAGCGAGAGCTGAAGCCGGCGATCTCATTCAGGCGAACGTCGACTGGGGCGATGTGAAATCGCTCGGGGAGGCACTGGATGAACCGCGGCCACTCGGAGGACCGGTCGTATTCAAAAGCGTCGGGCATGCTCTTTGGGATCTGGCCGCGGCGCGGTTGGTGTTCGGAAAATGACCGAACCCTCACAATGAAGAGAGCCGAACGAAAGTGACCGTGTCTTTCAGAAAGTTCGGCACCACCAACCAATTCCGTTCCACATCCACAGTGAGGTCCGCCGGCGAGCGCATTCGAGCGATGACTGATGAGCTGAGGTTCGGCTCCAAGCGAAAGACGCGGCCACGCACGAAGTCGCTGATATACAGGTTTCCGGCAGCATCGAAAGCGAGTCCATCGCCGGCACCAAACCGGCGAGCGATGATGCTGGCCGATGACCCGTCGGGAGCAATAGCCACGAGATTCCCATTCCGTAAATCGATGACGAGCACGCTTCCCGGTTCGCCGCCGAAGCCTCCCTCCTCATCCACGATGACGCCATTGGGCATCCGGAGAGGATTCGCGGGTCCGGCATCCAAAAAAAGCGTCACCTCTCCATCCAGGTTGGCCGCAAAAATGATGCCCCGGTTGGTATCAGAGATGAACAGATGACCATCCTCATCGGCGGCAATATCGTTCAACATGCCGGTGCCCCCCGGAAAACGGTCCGGGGGCAGAAACACGTTCTTCTCGCCGGCCATGTCACCCGTCGTTTCGATTTGCCAAACCCGATCGTCGTCGACGACGAATAACCGAGTCCCCACAAACACGGTGCCAGTGGGATCATTGAGGCCGGTGGCGACATCCGTCACGGTGACCGTCCCGTCAAAGGGGTTCCCCGAAATGGCCTTGATGCTTCCATCCTCTGGCACGCCATTGCCCCCGATGTTGGAGACGTAATATCGACCGTCGGGACCGACGGCCACGCTCTCCGGCGTCTCAAATCCAGGAACCTCGATCATGTCAAGCTGAACGATGGGCGTTGCGCGAGCCGCGCCGAGAATCCCGACGAGAAAAACCAGCGCCAGCAACATCCAGCCGCACCGTTCCATATTGTCTGACTGTCGCATTCGCATGATCCTCATGCCTCCATGGGCTGTGGGTCATTCGGTCTCCTTCATCGAGCCGAAAGTTTCCCTTTGTGAATCGAGCAGCAGTGACCATCGAATTGTACGCGCCAGTTTGAGCCGAAGCAAGCGAGACCCTTATCCGTGCACTGGGAAAAGGATCGCTCAGGGAACCACACTCCTCCTATCCCTCTCAGGATGATGGGGGGAACGAACGGCCTTCTCTGCTGCGAAGTGTGCTCTCGGTTCCTGCACCGACTTTCCTCGTCGTCCAAGTCGACGCACAACGGTTCTTTGCTACAATAATGCGCACTTCAATTGAGCATTCGCCGCGCGGCGAAGAAGGTATGAGGCAGACGATCACCCTCGGTGCCGGAGCGGTGGGTGCGAAGGAGAGGAGCATGCGCCCGACCAATGATGCGAACGTTGCTCTCAAATTCCTGGCTTCCGCCGCAGTCGGCATCGGCTTTTTTCTCTGGCCCATTCAATTCGGCGGGCGAATGACGGTGATGTTTGATATCCTGGTCAAGTTCGTCACCGGTCGCTATCCCCAGCTCGTCGCCCCCTACTGCTTCGGACTCATCCTGGTGGGTGCTCTGGCCACGATGTTGAGCGGAAGAGTCCGGGTCGGCTCGCTGAGAAAATTCCTCGCCTCCTATGCGAGTTCGCTCCCGTTCTCCATCCTACGCGTCATCGGCCTTCTGGTGGCGACGATGATCTATTTTCGGATGGGTCCGACTGCCATCTTCACGCCCAGCGTATCTCATCTGATGTGGGAGACGCTCACCTTCTCCGTCGGCGTGATCATCCCCGTGGGGGCCATTTTCCTGAACATTTTCATCAGCTATGGTTGTCTGGAATTCGTCGGCACGCTCATGCGCCCGCTCATGCGTCCACTCTTTCGGCTTCCCGGTCGGGCGGCACTGGATGCGCTCACCTCCTG
Source organism: Blastocatellia bacterium (assembly GCA_026985075.1). Taxonomy (GTDB): domain Bacteria; phylum Acidobacteriota; class Blastocatellia; order HR10; family J050; genus J050. The sequence goes on from JALSQX010000052.1 coordinate 58,891, forward strand.
GCTGGGGAGCTATTCCATTGGCCTCTATATGACGCGAAGGCTGTTTGAGCAGGGATACTACAATCGGCGCGAGGCATACACGATCGCCACCTGCTTCTCCACGGTGAGCATTGGATTCGTGGCCGTCGTCGCGGCCACATTGGATGTGCTCCGCTTCTTTCCTCTTCTCTTCCTCACCTACTTTTTTGCCGTCTACGCCCTGGCCGCCGTATTGACGCGCGGTTGGCCAATCGCGCACATTCCGGAAACCTACCTCGTCGAGCCTCATCCGGAGAAAGACGTGCAGGGCACGCCCGGCGAGTACCTGCGCTGGGCCTGGAAGCGCGCGTTGAACAGAGCGGCCAGTGCTCCTGGATGGGCGACGGTCGCCCGTACAGGTTTTTTGGACGGCTTGAGGTTGGCCTCCACTATTTTGGGAACGATCCTCTCCATTGGCACTTCAGCCCTACTGGTGGCCGAACACACCCCGGTGTTCTCCGTTCTCGGCTCTCCGTTCATTCCTCTCCTCGAATGGTTTGGGCTTCCCTCCGCTGAGCGGCTCGCCCCGGCAACCGTCGCTGGGATCACCGAGATGTACATTCCCGCACTACTCATCAAGGGGGCTCCGCTCTCCGCCCGCTTTTTCATCGCCGCCCTCTCCGTCTCCCAGCTCATCTTTTTCTCCTCGGTCGGCCCGATGATCCTGGACCTGTTCAAAGATATCCCGGTGCGGTTTTATGAGCTGGTGGCTCTCTTCTTCATCCGCACGCTCCTGCTGATCCCTCCGTTGGCCGCTCTGACAATGCTCCTGACCCACATGGGGTGGTTGTGAAGGGGTGATGTCTGGTCGAAGAGCAGGTGCCCGAGTGAACGATTGTCCCCCGGTGAGCGAAGCTTCGTTCCTCGCCGGCCGCTGGACTCCGCTCCAGAGAGGAATACTGTGATTCCTGAGAGTCGAGTTCTGGACGTTTGGAAATCGAATGCCCGTTGTGGTGTTCGGGAGCGCCAGGGACACGGAGCCGAATGGCGAAACCCGTGAGACTCCGCGACGAACTCTCGCCGGGCGACCGCTCGCTGACCGGTCGGGCCTTTTTGACCAACGACGCGACGCTCAAGCGGGCGAGCGTCCTGCGCGTCCTCGTTCTTGACGAGCTCGCTCTCTGACGCCATGGCCCATTGACCGTTGACGTGACCGCTGACACGTTTTAATCTTCCTCGCTGTGAAGGATTCCACAGAGTATCCCTTGGGTAAGGAGGCGTGGAACATGTCGGGACACTCTCAGCGTCATTTGAAACGGCTCTTGTTCAGCACTCGTTGGATCTGGCCTCTTATCCTGGTGCTCGGCGTGCTGACCGGATGGGCGCCGGTGGAGACGCGGCAAGGGCCGCCCAAGACGCCGATCAAACCCGTCAAAGAGACGCTTCATGGTGTCACCATCATTGATCCTTATCGCTGGTTAGAGGATCAATGGAGTCCAGAGACTCGCGCCTGGATCAAAGCGCAGAATGCCTACACGCGCTCCATCCTCGATCCGCTCCCCAGTCGAGACAATATCAAACGGCGACTCACCGAACTGCTGAAAATCGATACAGTGAGCGTTCCCATCGCGCGTGGTGGGCGATACTTCTTCACCAAGCGGCGCGCCGATCAGGACTTGCCCATCATCTATATGCGTCGAGGGCTTCAGGGCGAGGATGAGGTTCTCATTGATCCCCACCCCTGGAGTCCGGATCACACCACCAGCGTGAGTATCCTCGACGTCTCCCAGGATGGCACGCTATTGGCCTATGGCGTGCGAGAAGGAGGTCAGGATGAGATCGCAGTGAAACTCTTCGACGTTGATCGACGAAAAGACCTCCCCGACCACCTGCCCAAAGCGCGTTATTTTGGCATCTCGCTCACGCCCGATAAGAAAGGTTTCTACTATTCGCGCCACAGTGCTCAAGGTTCGCGCATCTACTATCATGCATTGGGAACCGAACCGGCCCGGGATCGAGAGATCTTCGGTGAAGGTTACGGACCGGGCCAAATCGTGCTCAGCGACCTCTCGGAAGACGGACGGTTTCTGCTCATCACCGTACTCTATGGCGCTGGCGCGACGAAGTCCGAATTGTACGTCAAGGAAGTGGCCAAAGAGGGACCGGCGATCCCCATTGTCAAGGACCTCGACGCCCTGTTCAGCGGCCAGATCGCCGATGGTCAGCTCTTCATTCACACCAACTGGAAGGCGCCCAACGGTCGCATCCTGCGCGCCGATCTCAAAAATCCGGCGCGCGAGCATTGGCGCGAGATCATCCCCGAGCGCCAGGCCGTCATCCGCGGTTTCTCACTGGCCGGCGGCAAGCTGTTCGTCAATTATCTGGAGAATGTCGTCTCGCGCGTCCGGGTTTTCCAGCCCGATGGAGAGCCCGTTCGAGATATCACCTTCCCAGACATCGGATCGGTTGGTACTATCAGTGGTCGCTGGGAGAGCAATGAAGCCTTCTACGCGTTCTCCTCATTCCACATCCCCCCCACCATTTACCGGTATGATGTGGCGACCGGTAAACAGGAGGTGTGGGCGCGGCTCGCCGTGCCAATCAACAGCGATCGGTTCGACGTCGAGCAAGTATGGTATGCGTCCAAAGACGGCACGCGCATCCCCATGTTCCTCATGCATCTGAAAGGGCTCAAGCGCGATGGATCGCATCCCACGCTATTGACCGGATACGGTGGATTCAATGTGAGTCTGACGCCGAGGTTTTCCCCTCGCGCCGTCCTCTGGGTGGAGCATGGCGGCGTCTACGCCGTACCCAATCTGCGCGGAGGCGGCGAATTCGGCGAAAAATGGCACCGCGCGGGGATGCTCGAAAACAAGCAGAACGTGTTCGATGATTTCATCGCCGCCGCCGAGTGGTTGATCAAGAACGGGTATACCCAGCCGAAGAAGCTGGCCATCTCCGGTGGAAGCAATGGTGGGCTCCTGGTTGGAGCGGCGCTCACTCAACGTCCCGAGCTGTTCCGGGCAGTAGTCTGCCGCTATCCGTTGCTCGACATGATCCGCTACCATAAGTTCCTGGTGGCCAAGTTCTGGATTCCCGAATATGGGTCATCGGATGATCCCAAGCAGTTCAAATATCTCTACGCCTATTCGCCGTACCATCACGTGAAATCGGGGACGAAGTATCCGGCTGTCTTGTTCGTCACCGGCGATTCAGATACCCGCGTCGATCCGCTTCATGCTCGCAAGATGACCGCACGGTTGCAGGCGGCGACGGCCTCGGATCGCCCCATCCTGCTCCGCTACGATACCAAGGCGGGACACTCGGGCGGCTTGCCCGTCAGCCGGCAAATCGAGGAACTGACCGACGAATTGTCCTTTCTGTTCTGGCAACTCGGAGTCGCTCAAGGACGCTCATCGTCGCCGTAATGTCGAAGCGATCGAGACCGGGCGCCGAGCTCGATTGAGGGAGTACATGCTCGATCTCACCACATACGAAGTCCTCACCTTCGACTGCTACGGGACGCTCATCGATTGGGAGAAGGGCATCTTGACCGCTCTCAGGCCGGTCCTCTCTGCTCATGATTGCCATCTCGACGATGAGCGCATCCTCTCGCTTTATGCGACCATTGAATCGGGCATCGAAGCGGGCCCCTACATGACGTATCGAGAGGTGTTGCGAACTGTGGTGCGGGAGTTCGGGCGACGATTAGGGTTCCGACCAACGCCGACCGAACTCCCATGTCTCGTCGAGTCGTTGAAGGATTGGCCTCCGTTCCCCGACACAATAGACGCCTTGCCCAAGCTGAAACAAGCCTACCGGCTGGCCATCATCTCCAATGTCGACGATGACCTGTTCGCCCTCTCGGCCCGCGCTCTGCCCGTCGAGTTCGACGTCATCGTCACCGCCGAGCAAGTCCGCAGTTATAAGCCCTCGCTGAGGAACTTCCGAACAGCCATCGAAAAGATCGGCATCCCGCCGGATCGAATCCTTCATGTGGCCCAGAGCCTCTACCACGACATTGTGCCGGCCAAGCGGCTCGGGCTGGCCACCGTTTGGGTTAATCGGCATAAAGAGAAGGAGGGCTGGGGGGCCACGCCCCCGGCCAGCGGTCGGCCGGATCTGGAAGTGCCCGACCTCCGCGCCCTCGTTTCCCTCATGAGAAGATAATCACCGGGGAGATTGAGGAGACGCTGTCTTGCCGTAGTCATGAATCCGATAGGGTTTTCACGCACCGTATCGGTTCCCACCCCTCACCATCCCTTTGCGCACGCCGGGTGAACCCTCCATCAATGAGCGTTCGCGTCCGTTGGCGAACGAATCTCATTTGGAGATCATCTTTTCTAGTGAGAGATGTAAACGGCGGTCCGGATCGCACACGGCGTGGTCGTTGAACCCGGAGTGGGGAGACAGCGAATATGAGAAAACAGCAGATGACATGGAGTGATAGATCCCTGACCTCCGGTTCGAGGGAACGAACCCTCCTGGCCGGATTTTCGCTGATGCTCATTGTGAGTGGAGGTCTCCTCAGCGCGGCGCTCATCGGCCATGCCATCGGATGGGAGCGCGTGTCTGCGCCCGAACGCCCGCCTCTCATGGTGACGCCTCCAGCCCGGGAAACGCGGCCCGCGCCGCCTAAATCCGAGCCCGAGGCCCTGCCATCTCCTGCACCCGTCCTGTATTCCCCCTTTCCGATACACGGCCTGGAATCGCTGGCCGAGCTACAATCCCGGTTGAAGCCGGAGGCCCTCTCCCTCGTTCTCAAACTCAATCGCCTGGATGACCGGCACATTCGACGGGGCAGCACACTGATCATTCCCGATCCCATTCCCGACTGGATGGATCTTTCGCCTTTCCCGCATCGGGTCGAAGCCCTCCGCTCTATCGCCAAGATCATTCTCGTCTCCCGGCGCGTACAGGCATTCGGAGCTTATGAGTTCGGACACCTCGTCCGATGGGGGCCGACCAGTACGGGAAAGAAGAGCACGCCCACGCCGGCGGGCCTCTATCACACCAATTGGAAGGCGAGACGGCGACGAAGCACGGTCAACCCCGCCTGGCTACTGCGATGGTATGTGAATCTGGAGAATCGGGAGGGAATCTCCTTCCACCAGTATTCGCTACCTGGCTACCCGGCGAGCCACGCTTGTATTCGGCTGTTCGAGGACGATGCGCGCTGGATTTATCACTGGCTCGACCAATGGATTCTGGCCGAGGATGGACGGACGATTCTCGCCCAGGGGACGCCGGTCATCGTTTTCGGCCGGTATTCCTATGGAGAAGAGCCTCCCTGGAAGCGGCTCATAGAGGACCCTCGAGCCACGATGATCACCGAGCGAGAGATCGAAGAAGTCCTCCGTCCTTACCGGGCCCGTCTCGAGCGAGAGGCGAACGAGCGCGAGAGGCTGGTGGCTCAGCTCCGATCGCGATAACGCGCTCGTCGGATCATCCCTCGAGCCCTCCGCCAGCATACGCGACCCACACAGAGCCGATCATCCTACCGCCTGATGAGCGAAGGAACCATCCCGCGGGTTTCCCTCTCCGGATGATGAGAGATCATAATCGGAAGGAACCGAGAAACATGATTTGAACGTTGCCAAAACGCTCGAACTGTATCAACATTGATAGTTGGTCTGAGGATGCACAATCAAGACGAGATGTGGCGAGCGCCAGCATCTCTCATGGCGAGGGGACTTCCCTCTGGGAAGCACGCCCGTGAGGAGCGGGTCAGAGACTTTGGAAAGGAGGGAGAGCAGTACCATGAGTGAAGATACCTATCGGGTCAAAGTGGGCTTGGCCGAAATGCTCAAAGGGGGCGTGATCATGGATGTGACCAACGCCGAGCAAGCGCGAATTGCCGAGGACGCGGGCGCGGTCGCCGTCATGGCGCTCGAACGCGTCCCCGCAGACATTCGCGCGCAGGGCGGCGTGGCCCGAATGGCTTCGCCGAAAAAGATTCGCGAGATCATGGATGCCGTCTCCATTCCGGTGATGGCGAAAGTCCGCATCGGTCACTTCGTCGAAGCGCAAGTGCTGGAAGCACTGGGCGTCGATTTCATCGATGAGAGCGAAGTGCTCACGCCAGCGGATGAGGAGCATCACATCGACAAACATCAATTCAAAGTCCCATTCGTATGCGGGGCCCGCGATTTGGGCGAAGCGCTCCGACGCATCGGCGAGGGAGCGGCGATGATTCGCACCAAAGGCGAGGCGGGGTCCGGGAATATCGTCGAGGCTGTTCGTCACTTGCGGAGCGTCATGGGCGCCATCCGGCGACTGACCGTCCTGCCTAAAGAAGAATTGATGGCCGAGAGCAAGCGATTGGGGGCTCCCTATGAGCTGGTGCGCTGGGTCGCCGAGCACGGAAAATTGCCCGTGCCCAACTTCGCGGCTGGAGGTATTGCGACGCCAGCGGATGCGGCGCTCTGCATGCAACTGGGCGCCGAATCGGTATTCGTGGGCTCGGGCATTTTCAAGTCGGAAGACCCGGCGGCGCGAGCGCGAGCTATCGTCAAAGCGACGACGCATTACAACGATCCCAAGATCATCCTCGAGGCCAGCGAGGAACTCGGCGAGGCCATGCCCGGTCTGGACGTGAGCAAGCTGGCCAAGGAAGAGCTCCTTCAGACGCGGGGCTGGTAATCGATGCTGATATTCCCGAGTCACTTGAGATGACACCGATGAGGATTGGCGTACTGGCGATACAAGGCGATTTTGCCGCGCACGGGCGCGTATTGGAACGTCTCGGCGTCCGCTGGTGCGAAGTGCGCTATCCTGAGCAATTGGAGGAGCTCTCGGGGCTCATCATTCCCGGCGGCGAGAGCACCACGATGTTGAAGTTTTTGTTCGATGAAGGATTCATCGAACCACTGAAGCAGTATGCGCGACGAGGAGCCCTGTTGGGGACGTGTGCGGGCGCCATCTTGCTGGCCCGTGAGGTCACCAATCCCCCTCAACCGTCTCTCAACCTCGTGGATATTGCTGTCAAACGAAATGCCTATGGCCGTCAGGTAGATAGTTTCATCGACACGACGATGAGCCCCGCTCTGGGTCCTCCGCCTCTAGAGATGGTCTTCATCCGAGCGCCGATCATCACCGGCGTGGGATCGGGCGTCGAAGTGTTGGCCGAGCACCGAGGCCATCCCGTCCTCGTTCAACAGGGCTCCCATGTGATCGCCACCTTTCATCCAGAGTTGACGTCCGATACGCGCGTGCATGAATTATTCCTCGCGTTGGCTGACCGCCGCTCCGAATAAGACCCAGATGATGAAAAAAGAGAGTCCCTTCCATGCTCGTCACATGAGTCCCCCTCTTGGCGAATCGAGCCCTCCTCACCCCGCCTCGTCAACGATGGCCACGCCCCTCAGTCGGCGATGGACGCACGTTGATCTGCTCATGCTACTCATGGCTCTGATCTGGGGCGTGAACTTCGCCGTCATCAAAATCGCCCTGCGAGAGTTCCATCCCCTCAGCTTCAATGCCATTCGCTTCTTTCTCGCCTCCAGTCTCCTCACCCTCGCCGTGTGGCGGCAAGCGGGCATTCGTCGCTGGAGAACGATCGAGCGCCGCGATCTCCGACACCTCATCGGGTTGGGCATCCTGGCTAACTGTTTCTACCAGATCGCCTTCATTCACGGCATCAATTTGACGCTGGCGGGCAACGCGGCGCTCATCCTCGGCGCGACGCCGGTTCTGACCACTCTGCTCAGTGCCTGGCGCGGACACGAGCAACTGGGACCGCGCTCCATCCTGGGAGTGGCGGCATCCTTCCTGGGCGTGGCGCTCATTGTGGTGAGCACTCACCAGACGATCCGTTTCAGCGGGACGTTCATGGGCGATCTTCTCATCCTGAGCTGCACGGTCCTCTGGTCCATTTATACTGTGGGGCTCCAACCGCTCATTCCCAAATACGGCTATATGGAATGCACGCGGCTGGCTATGATCGCCGGTACTGTCCCCCTGATCGTCTTCTCTCTTCCCTCACTGCTCCGTCAATCGTGGGATCGCGTGGATATCGTGGCCTGGGGAGCTCTGCTGTTCAGCGCCGCCGGAGCCATCGCGCTGTGCTATTCCATCTGGACCTATGGCGTTCGACAGTTGGGGAATACGCGCACAGCCGCTTATGCCAATCTCACCATGCCCTTCGCCCTCCTCGTCGCCTGGATCATGTTAGGGGAGCGGCCAGGTCTCGGCCAACTGGGCGGCCTGCTGGCCATTCTCGGCGGGCTCTATCTGACGCGCACCGATTGGAGGAACAAGCTCCCCGCCGATCCGGCCGCATGATCCTCCTCACCGATGGGCTCGTCTTCCTGCGCACCCTCAGAAGCGGAACTGATAACGCAGGAACACGCTTCGACCGGGTCCATCCATTGCCCATCCAACTCCACGATAATTCCGATCGGTGAGATTCTCCATGTCGATCAGAAGGTGTTGCGATTCGGTCAACCGCACGCCGCCGCGGAGATTGACGATGACATGGCCAGGAATGGCTCTGAACAGAGGGGCTTCCGATCCGCTGGGGCCGAGCACCCGGGTCTGGACTTCGGGCAACGTCTCCCCCGTAGGTCGCAGCACATCGTCAGCGGTCCCCCAATGCCCATCCTCTCCCGGTCCGATGAGTCCGCGAACGCTCGCTCCGTGACGAAAGAATTGAGCGATGCTCTCGAACGAGCGAGCGGCGCCGATGCGCCGATGTCTCAGCGCCAGGGTGGAGAGCCGATTCTGCCGGTCAACGGCGTGGAGATACGGTTCGATCCAGAATCGGCCACCAGAGTCATACCGCACATGAATCCACCCATCTGATGGCGGCGTGCTCCCGGGGACATTGGGTGGCGCTCCCGTCACTCGCTCTTCGGTGCGTACATAGGTGAACAGACCGCGGAGGGACCAATGCCGCGTCAGCCGCACGGTGAGCGTCTGCTCCGCGCCCCAGACGCGCGCATCGCCGAAATTGGTCCGGACGAGGACGGGACTCGAGGTGGCGGCGACGATGACCGTTCCATTGGGATGCTGGGCAACAATGGGCTCGCCGCCGAGCTGAAGACCGACCGCTCCGGGAGGAAGAATGAGCGCCTGCTTTTGAATGAGCCCGGATATCATCGATGAAGACGTCCCCCTCCCACGCGATCCAATCATGGGAGGCTCGAATGCCGATGTCATAGTTCAGGCTCGTTTCCGGGCGGAGTGGCACGACCGGCCGTCCGGTGGAAACGGCTCGGTCATCGGCCGTAGATCCAATCTGGCCGCCCAAGGCGGCGGCTTCCGCCGCCGCCACTTCGAAACCGGAGCCGGTCAGCCCCAGTGTTCCCAGGTCCGTCATATGAGGTGCACGAAATCCCCGACTGATGTGAACGGCCAGGCTCATTCCTGGGGAGAAACGCACCAGCAGGCCAGCGCGACCGGTGAGATCATCGGCGCGGAGCGTCTCGCTGGGCCAAAGGGGTCGTCCCTGGACGACCGACGCATCTTCGGCCCGAGCGCGATAGGAGGCGCCGCTATACCGGAGGGCTCCGATCACTCTCAACCGGCGGTTAAAAAGCTCAACGGCATCTCCAACGGTGAGCCCCCACCGTCGGTAGCGCGCGCGATCGGGAAGACGCGGCCGCCGCGCGGTGATCTCTCCATTGGCTGGGTCGAGGGCATAGGCGGGGGCGCGCACCCGCTCATCATACCACGCTGCTCTCCACCGAAGGTGATGCCCGCGCCAAAGTTTACTGGCCGACACCTGTATCCCATGAACTTGCGTTTGGAGAGTCTCAGCCTCACCACCCACGTGACCCACAAAAAACACTATCCCGCCGAGGGCGAACCACCACGCTCTCATGTAACAATGATTGCGATTTATCGCGCGAGCGGTAGCACGTTACCACGTGGCGGCAGACCACACCGCACCATCAACGCCGGGCTTGAGGATCTCATCTCATCGATGGCGGTAGTCAGAGCACGACGCGGTCGTCGGACGAGCGGAGGTGGAGCAGGATCTCACCTCACCGATGGCAGGAGTCAGAGGGATGGACGAGAGTTCCCGCCTTGCGCCGCCGTCTTACAGTAACTCGATGGTGCCCTCTGCAGAGGACGCCGACATTATTGTACGTCTTTCGAGGTGATATCCAGAGTGATCATGAATCCGTTCGTCCTGCGCGTCTCAAAGGCGTTCGATCCCACCCGATATGCCTGAACCTCATTGGGCATGAGGACGAAGCCCTCATGCCGAGGAACGCCCCAGTAGGCCAGATTCTTGATCACGATCGGCTCATTGGTCATGCTGGGAAAACGTCGGAGCTTGATTTCGGCCGTCTTTCCACCGTCTACGGTCGCATGAGCCACGTCGCGATTGTACTTCCATGTGTCGATCACCCCTTCTGCCGTCGTGAAGGATTTCCACTTCACCGGATAGACATATCCTACGATGGTCACAATCGCATCGCGCTGAACTCGGCTGAGCGATTTATCGAAGATGAGCACGGCCCAATCGGTCTCGCCCATCGAATAGTCGCTCCCCAAGTCACCAGCGATCCAGAATTTCGCGCCATCGAGCTGCACGGACCCGTAGTGTCCTCGATTCACATAGTAGGCCAGGTTGAACCGGCAGAAATGTTCGAGATCATGACCACTTCGATGTGCACTATGGCCAGCGGGCTCGGAATTGAAATAGCACTGACAAAACATGGGACAACTACAAGCCTCGATGACTGTCGCGTTGAACGCCCAATGGGGTTGCTCGACGTTCCCCTGCCGGGTGGTCGCTGCGCCGCCACTGACCAGAATCACCAGGAGACTGATCAACACACCTGATATTGCCAACACTCGTCCTTTCTTCATCATACCTCCTGTCTGAGAGATGATTCATTGTGTGATGTCCTCATGCCGGGAAGCCGAATTGATGAGCTAGCGGTCAGGGGGAGAAAGGACCCTCAGGCGAAGGGGCGCCAGCTCCGGATCTCCGCATCCATGATCAGATCAATATCAGTTCCTGGAATCAAGACGCCACCAGTATATCACACTCTGGAAGATGAAAGAATCCCTATCAACGGCGAGCGCACCGAGCGAGATGAGGGCGGCGGGTATGAGCCGCGAGATCCCGAACGCGTCATGAGCACGAGAGGACCTCGCCCCGGGCGGCGAGCCATCGAGTCGAGTCCCGGGATTCATCTCTGGAGTTTCCGAAGTTCGCCAGCCTCTCCATGGCTGCTCGATCAGTTGCCGAGTGTTCGGGAGTGAGGTGCTGGCACTTCCCGGAGGATGGTGGTTGAAAAAGAAAACCACCCGCGCTCGCGAAGACGACCTCGGTTCTGAAAGATCCCTCAACAGCTGAACCGAAAGAGCGGTAGAATGTTTGGTGATGTGTGCAGAGAGGTCCCTCGCAAGGCTGAGCGGCCGCACTTTGACGAACTCCTCTCAGAATACCGAGAGGTCAACCGAAATAACGTTTGATGGGTGACGATGCGCTCCCAGAGACTTCGTAAAGTCAACAGTAGATCTGCGGATGCGCGAGTTCGGGAAACAAAGGAGGGGAATGAGTGTGGAGAGAAACTGTGTGGGGGATAAACCTCATCAGTCTCGGTTGTCCATTTAGGGGATCTTTGAATGATGATGCCTTCATCAGAGTGACGACGAACGGGACAAACGCCGTTTAATGATCCTCAAAACATGACCATCCCGCCATCCACGTTGATGGCTTGCCCGTTGATGCCTTGGGCGATGTCGCTGGCCAGGAGGACGGCGACGGCGGCGACTTCCTCCGGCGTGATCAGCCGATTCTGAGGACTCATCTTCTCCAACGTCCGACGAGCATCCTCCTCCGACATCCCCGTGCGCGCTGCGATATTGGCGATGCTGGCGTCGGTCATGGGCGTGTCCACGAATCCCGGACAGATGGCATTCACAGTGATATGATAACCGGCCAGTTCCAAGGCCAGCGCCCGCGTCAGCCCCAATACCCCGTGCTTGGCGGCCGTGTAGGCGGCGATGTACCGTCCTCCAACCTTGGAAGCGACCGAGGCGATGTTGATGATGCGCCCCCGCCGACGTTCGACCATTCCGGCAACGAAAGCCTTGGTCACGTAATACACGCTGGTCAAGTTCACGGCCAGCATCTCGTGCCATAACTCATCAGGATGGGTGAGGAACTTGTGGCTCTCGCCCCGACCGGCGTTATTGACCAGAATGTCAATAGGGCCGAATTCATCGTTCACTTTCTCGGCCATCTGCCGAACGCGCTCCGGATCGGTGACATCGCACGTTACGGCCAACGCCCGCCGGCCGCCCTTCCGAATCGCTTCGGCCACCGCCTCGATATCCCCCGACGAACGAGCACAGACGGCGACATCGGCGCCCGCCTCGGCCAGCGCCAGCGCGATCGCTCGCCCGATGCCTCGACCGGCGCCGGTTACGAGCGCTCTCTTGCCACTCAGATCGATCGATGGATTCATTTCATATTGCCTCTGATGCCCGGTAATCTCCCATGAGTATGCTCATTGCGCACCGCAGATGCTAACACGTCAACCACGGGCACGACGCGGCGGAACGGAACCTTTGCGCACTGCAGATTCCAACACCTCAGCCACCCAAGCATTCAAACTCTTATTGGCCATGCGTGCCGCCAGGTAGATCTGCCGGTGGAGGTCAGGATCGATGCGGATGGTGAATTTTCCTGAAAATGGTCTCTCGGGTTCCTCATTCCGCTCTCGACAGAACGCTAAATAATCCTCGATGGATTCCCTAAATGCCTTCTGCAACTCCTTCACCGATCGCCCTTCAAACGTAATGACATCACGAACATTAATAACCTCACCGTGGAAGACCCCCGCTTGGTCATCAAAGTCCACTTTACCAATATAGCCTTTGTACTCCATCATGGCGTTATTCCCGCTTCTTTCAAAAATCTCCGAACGGACTTAACTATGCCTTTACCGACTTCCTTCCGAGAAGGTGGCCGATGAAACACGGCCCGAACACCTCTCAAAGCTACGCGAACGCGTGACCCTCTCCCCTCGGAAATTTCCGCGCCCAATGCTCCCAGTAGCGCTTCGATATCCTTCCAAGCAATATCTCCTCTACTCGGCGTCTCGAAGACCGCCTCAAGCGTTCTTCGATGCTTCTTCCTCACAGTGTCATGGTATCACTTCGTGATATCAGTGACAAGATACACGCTCCGTCTGACGGCCAGGCGCACTAATAAGCGAGCAGATACCGCGCCGCTTCCAGGATCTTGTCCACCGTAGGAATCATGGCCATCTCCAGCGTGGGACTGAACGGTGAAGGTACATCCAGCGAGGCCACGCGCATTATCGGGCCATCCAGATACTCGAACGCTTCGTGCGAAATCAATGCCGCCACTTCGGCACCGAATCCGGCCGTGAGGTTCGCCTCGTGAACGATGAGCACCTTATTGGTTTTCTTCACGCTGTCCAGGATGGTCTGCTTATCCAGCGGAACCAGCGAACGCAGGTCGACCACTTCCACCGAGGCGCCCTCGCGCTCCAGTTGCCGAGCGGCCGCCACACAGAGATGAACGGTGGCTCCATAGCTGATGATCGACAAATCCTGCCCAATGGTGCGCAGCGCCGCCAATCCGATGGGAACGACGTATTCGCCTTCGGGAACCTCCTCCCGATAGTGCCGGTAGAGAAACTTGTTCTCCAGATAGATGACCGGATTATTGTCCCGGATGGCGGCAATGAGCAATCCCTTGGCGTCCTTGGCCGTGGCCGGCAAGACCACCTTCAGTCCCGGCGCGTGAGCGAACCACGCTTCCGGGTTTTGCGAATGATAGGGGCCGGCATGCACGCCGCCGCCACACGGTCCGCGAAACACTACCGGCATGGGAATACCCCACCGGTAGTAGCACTTCCCGGCATAGTTCACAATTTGATCGAATGCGCAACTGATGAAATCGATGAACTGGAACTCGACCACGGGCCGAAACCCAACGGTGGCGGCGGCACAGGCGGCGCCCGTGAACCCGGACTCGGAAATCGGCGTATCGATGACCCGCTCGGGCCCGAACTCTTCCAGGAAACCCTGCGTGACCTTGAATGCCCCACCGAACACGCCGATATCTTCCCCTAAGATGAACACACTGGGATCGCGTCGCATCTCGTACCGCAGCGCGTCGCTGATGGCCTGAAGATAGGTCATTCGTGCCATCTATGCATGCCCTCCTACTGACGTTTCTGAAGTCAGCGTGTCTCGTTCCTGGAGAAGGCGTTGTGCGTCGCTCTCCAGAACGAGCCGCAAATCCCCGCGCGACCCGGCCAGCCACAGCTCGTCGACCACGCAGAGGTCGGCGCGACCGGCGGCCAAGATGGTATTGATCTGACTGGACGTGATGATATGGCCAGCCACCATGGTCCGAATCCCGGCCTCATTCCGCACCCGATCGCTGGACGACGCCAGGAAACTGCGATGATAGACGGGCCGGGCCGCGGGCGTCGTCTGACCGGCCAGGATCTCCACCAGATCACACCCCTGCTCCTTGAGTGCCCGCGCCACGGCCACCGCCTCATCCACCTCGAACCCCCCAGCCACCCAATCGGTCACCGAGAGCGCCACCACCAGCGGCTTCTCCTCCGGCCAGACGGCGCGCACCGCCACAAACACTTCCAGGGGAAAGCGCAGCCGATTCTCCAACCCTCCCCCATATTCGTCACGGCGCACATTGGTCAGCGGCGAGAGAAAACTGGCCAGCAAATACCCATGCGCCATGATGATCTCCAGGGCATCGAACCCCGCCTCATCGGCCCACCGGGCTGCCGCCACGAACGCCTCCCGCACGCGGTCCATGTCGTCGCGATCCATCTCCCTGGGCACCGGACTCTGTGGCGTATAGGGAATCGGCGACGCCGAGAGCAGCGGCCACCCACCCTCCCGGAGCGGCCGATCCAGGCCCGCCGATCGCGACCGCGTGGCCCCGCGCCGCCCAGCATGATTCAAGCGCATCATGACCTTGGCCCCCGAGCACGCGTGCACCAGATCCACCAGACGCTTCCACCCCCTCACGTGCTCCGGCCGATAAAGCCCCAGACTTCCCGGCGTGATGCGCCCATCGGCCGACACGGCGGTCAACTCGGTCAACACCAGACCCGGACCACTCATGCCGAGACGAACCAGCTGACGGACGTGCCCCTCATCGGGCATCCCCTCATCGGCCCCCTCCCGCGGCATCGGCGAGACGACCACCCGATTGCTCAGCCGCATCCCCCGCACCCGCAACGGCGCAAACAACGGCGGCGGCGCCATCATCACCGACGGCGGCGCATCCACCTCCTCGGCCACCTGACCGGCAAACCAACGATCCACAGCGCTCACCAGGCGGGCATCCCGCAACTTCAGATCATCGTAATCAATGCGCCCACTCCGGGTCAGCAGATTGAAAACGAATTGCTCCGGCTCGAAACTGGCGTACCGCTTGACGTGCTCAAAGTAGGTGGCACTCTCCCGCGCCGCCGCCTGAAACGCCTCCACCGGCGGCCGCCGCTCCATCTCAAAATCGGCCAGCGCCGCCTCGATGTCCTCCCCGTGCACCTCAAAGGCATTGGCCAACGCAATGGCATCCTCCATGGCCAGCTTCGTCCCCGAGCCAATGGAAAAATGCGCCGTGTGCGCCGAATCGCCCAGCAGGACGATGTTCCCATGTCGCCACGTCTTGTTCTTCACGGTGACAAAACTGATCCACATCGAGCGATTCGACAGCACACTCTCCCCCCGCAACTCCTCGGCAAACAGCCGATTGCAGTAGGCGATGCTCTCCTCCTCGCTCGCCTGATCCAATCCGGCCCGCCGCCAGGTCTCCTCATCACACTCCACAATGAACGTGCTCGTGTAGCCGTCGAACGGATAGGAATGCACGGTGAACAAACCATGCTCGTTCTCCTTGAAAATGAAAGTGAAACAATCCAGCACCCGATGAGTGCCAAACCAGATGTACTTGCTCCGGTGCACGTCCAGCGTCGGCCGGAATACATCGGCGTAGGTCTTCCGGGTGATGCTGTTGACCCCATCGGCGGCGATGATCAAATCATAGTCGACAAACGCCGACGGATCGTCCACCTCGGTGAAAAATTTCATGTTCACCCCCAACTCCTCGCAACGCTTCTGCAGAATCTGGAGCAGCAACTTGCGCGAAATGCCCGCATAAACGTGACCCTCACAGCGCACCCGCTCGCCGTGATAGTGGACATCAATGGCATCCCAGATGACGAAATTATCGGTGATGTCTTTGTACGTCTTGTAATCGGCCTCGCGGAACGCCGTCAGCGTGCGGTCAGAAAACACGACCCCCCACCCATAGGTGGCGTCCGGAGGATTGCGCTCGATGACCGTGATCTCGTGGGCCGGATGGGCCTTCTTCATCAGCAGACTGCAATAGAGGCCCGCCGGACCCCCTCCAAGAACGATGATCTTCATGAAACTCCCTCCAACATGAGAAAATCGAAGATGATGACGTCACCGCTCATCATCTCTGGTGCGTCGTCGGTCGCCCTGAACGCCGGGCAGCAGACGATGCGCTCATCAATGCCTTTTCGGTCCGACCTTCGGCTCATGCGATGATATCGGCCAGTCGATCGAGTTGATCGAGGTCCGCGACGGTGGGAAACAGGATCAACTCGTCGCAGCCTTCTTCTTCATATCCGCGAATGTACTGAGCGATGGCCTGAGGCGTGGTCAACAGGCCGGCAGCAATCTTCTCGGCAAACGGTCCCGTGAACGCATAGTAGTCCCGGAGATAATCGGCACCCGCCTCGGCCCCCTCGCCCAAAGCGAAATACCCCTGACCCCAGAGCTGAGGCCGCCCGGGACGCCCGGCATCGGCCCAGGCCGCCAGCACGCGATGAGCGGCGCGAGCGAACGCTTTGGGCGGCCCACCCCCATGAACGTAGCCATCGGCGTAGCGCGCCACCCGCGCGTAGGTGATGTCGCTGAATCCCCCCACCAGCACCTCCGGACCGCCCGAGCGCACCGGTCGCGGGCCAACGGTGCCTTCCTCCCAGTAGGACCGCAACGCCGCCAATTGCTCCGACAGACGCTGCCCCCGCGTCTTCATCTCCACGCCCGCCACGGCATAATCATCCTCGCGCGCCCCCACGGCCACGCCCAACACCAATCTCCCTCCCGAGAGAGCATCCAACGACGCCGCCTGCTTGGCCAATAGCGCCGTGTTGCGCAGCGGCGCGATGATGATGGTCGTGGCCAATCGTACCCGATGGGTCACACCGGCGGCCACCGCCAGGGCCGTCATCGGCTCGTAACAATCGTACACCAGTCGATCGAGGACGCCGAGACTGGAGAACGGCCCGGCATCGGCCCGTCGGGCCCACTCGATGATCAGATCCCCGGCCGTGCCGGGAATCGTCGCGGGGAGTCCAATTCCAACTCGCATGGCATATTCCTCCTCGAAGAAATCAATACATAGCCAGCCGCACCATGGGCTCATGGATGAGCTGACGATCAGAAATGCCCGCCGCCGGTCGGTCTCTCTTGAGTAGCCGTCAGCGATGGAATGGCGGGATTCTCGATGGGCTCGTAGAGGTTCTTTCGATCTTCCGGTCGGGGATCGTGCGGCGAGGGGGCGAAGAGTCGATCAGTGACTGTCTCCGGCTTGGGATAGGGTAACGATTCGGCATACGCGATAGCCGCATCCACCCGCCGGACGGCTTCCTCATCGAGGCGGTTGATCTCCTCGGCCTCGATCCTGGCTCGATCCAGCAACCAGCGATGGTACATGACGAGCGGATCGCGCTCCTCCCAGAAGGCGCGAAGCTCGTCGGGCACGTAGGAGCAGTCATCATGCTCTCCATGCCCTCGCTGGCGGAACGTCTTGAACTCGATGAGCGCCGGCCCTTTCCCGCTGCGGGCATGCTCGATACCGCGCCGCGCCGTCTCGATGACCGTGAACAGGTCGTTTCCGAACGCCATCTCAGCATAGACATTGAACGCCGGCGCGCGATCGACCACGTTCTTGACCGGCATCTGCTTCTCCGGGGGCGTGGAGTAAGCGAACTGATTCACCTCACAGATGATGACCAGAGGAAGTTTGTGGATGGAGGCGAAATTGAGCCCCTCATAGAAATCGCCCGGACTGGTCGCCCCATCGCCGGTGAACGCCAGGTAGATGTTAGGTTGCCGTCGCATCTTGAAGGCCAGCGCATATCCCGCACCAGCAGGAATCCAGGAGCCCATCGCCCCGTTGTGATACGGGGCGAGACCGTAGTTCTCCAAATCGGCCAGGAAGAGCCCCAGTTCGCGCCCATGCGCTGGTGCCTGATCCTTACCCATCCACCGGGCCATGACATGTTCCGGTTGAACGCCGACGTAAAACCAGGCGGAGAGGTTACGCGCGACGGTGGAGAAAATATCGCCTTTCTGGAGCAGACTGGCACAACCCACCGAGGTCGCTTCCTGCCCCATCCCCAGATAGACGGCGCCCAGGATCTTTCCCTGACGGTAGAGCGTGGCCAACCGCTCCTCGAATGTCCGGGCCAATCGCATGGCCCAATAGAATTTCAATAATTGCTCCTTATTGTACGGCAATTGATTGGGATCGGCTTGAATCTCTTTGGGAAAATCGGGAAGCGAAATTTTTTGTGTGGCTTCAACCATAGTACTTCTCTTCTCCCTCCATGGGTCTAAACGGCGCCTAACAGGATTCCCGGCGCCCCTTCATATTTGCCATTCGTGGTGGACATGTCGCTTCCATCACGCTCGCCGGGAAATAGTACACGTTCGGCGAACGTCTCGTAAACCCTGTCTTCTTACAGCATGTTCGCCGGATGAGTGGCGATGTGACAGCCCCAGACGCTCGCTCCAGCGGAACCACCACTCCACCGATCGCCAGCGGGCCAGAGATCGACAGCGAGGGGATTTCTTCTCCCGTGGAAGACACGCCAGCCATCACTCTCTACGCTATGCGGAAGAGGACGCCGAGCGAGGAGGAGAATCCGAGGGGAATGGTCCCATCGCCGCACCAGACATCAATAACTCACCTCGGGAGGGAAGGCGAAGCGTTCGAAGACGGACCAGGGCACACCAGCGGCGACGGCGCGGCGCGTTCCCGGATTCTCCGTCAACGCCCACACGAGGAACTGGCGGCGAATCTCATTGCGCTCCCGAAAATCGTTCACGTCCGGAGACCACCGATGACAAGATTCGATGATGCCGGCGATCTCATCGGCTGCGCACTGGACTAAGCGGTCGAGGAACGGGATATCGGCCTGGCTCAATTGGCCGTGGAAGACGCCCGCTCCACATCCATTGTCGCCAAACAGCCGCACTCCGGCCAGAGGCGCGTTAAGTTCCGCGTAAGAACGACCATGATCTTGACACACGGCCTCGATCGACCGGCGGAACCGCTCAACAATATGGCCCTCCAAGCGCCGAGTCGTTCGCCACATATCCATCAAACAATAGAGGCGCCGCTCCTGGGTGGGCTCGGTAATCTCTTGACCGATGACGATGACGAATCCTGGTACGCGCGGATTATGTGGATGGATGACGGTGTCGAAATGACGAACCAGACGCACTCCGTCCGGATCGTCATGCCGTATGTGCATCACGGTGAGACCCGCTTTCTCCAGGACCTCACCGCGCGAACACCATATGCGGGCATCGTAGTTCGGCCCACGCCATTCTGCCATCGGCTCCATCGACTCCTCCCCGTTCAATCGCTCGTAGAGAGCCAAGAAACGCTCACCATAGGTTTCTGGTGGATACGTCAACACGTCGCTCATGCTCCCAATATCACATCAGGTCAATCGTCGGGCACATCCCCTGAACGATCAACTGAAAAACTCGGCTTCCTCATCAATCCCCGCGAGAAAGATCGCAGAAGCTCCGGCGAAGTCGAAGCATCTTCACACCCTCGCCCGGCGATGGTCAGGCACGATGTTTGGCGTCCCTATGGTGATGATCGCTTGCGATGTCCATTCGATGATTCTGAGTCATCGAGTTTCAATAACGAGAAAACGGCCGACTTGATGACCGGCCAGGTCACGGCCTGTGGCGCATTGTATTCATGGTGAGCAGCTCGATCGACGATGATGAGCCGTACGGTGTCGCCACTTTTTCTGGCGGCTTCGGCATATGCTCGACCGTATTCGGGCGGGACGGCTCGATCGTACTTCCCGGTAATGAGGATCTGAGGCACGCCGAGCGGCAGGAGTTCGATGGGCGAAGCGTGCCGGTAGCGATCGGGCACCTCATCGGGAGAGCCTCCGAGGAGTTTCGTCACCACGCGATCGCCACAGACCGATCGCGCGTGCTGCATGAATCGCCTCAGGTCGCCGGGACCGCCGAGGGCGACCACTCCCTGAACCGGGAGTGGCCGAGGCGTATAGAGTGCGCTCGTCCGCGGCAACCGATGGCGGGCCGCGACCCACAGGGCCAGATGTCCACCCGACGAATGACCGATGACCACCACGCGATGAAGGTCGAGATGGTACCTCCCGGCAATCGAGCGAAGATGATCAGTCGCCCGCGCCACATCCTGGAACGTCCCCGGCCATCCTCCTCCGGGATCGTCCAGGCGGCGATACTCGATATTCCAGGTGGCAATGCCCGCATCGCGAAGTGCGTCGGCGAGAGCGGCTGTATTCCGCACATCGGCGAATCGAGACAGCCAGCACCCTCCATGGATGACGATGGCGACCGGATGCGGTCCCGAACCTTTGGGCAGCCGTAAATCGCCGAATTGAAGTGACCCGCGTCCATAAAAGAGGCGATGGTCGGGCGGCTTGCTGGGAAGCGCATTGATGTCCGCCGGGGTGAGAAACCGGCGCTGCGCCGGACGCTCCCAGCCGTAGCCCGACAAGAGCGCCATCCCTATAAAGAGAAGCATCCACCCCCGGCGCTTCATCTTTTGAGGCTTCGCGGGAAGCGGATTCGCATTCAGACCATACATTGCCATCACCATGGAGCGCACCGACGAATCCTCAATGCCATTTCTCGGAGCGCCTTCATCGTCCCTTGAAGGAGTCGCTTCATCGACCTCCCTTCTCCGCCGCGGATCGCCTCTCGGACTGAGCACGCGTCCCGCCCTGATGGGTCGTACGTCAAGCGGTCACTCCGAGAGAGCGCGCGTCTATTTCGGTGGCGATAACTCGGCCAGTCGCTTCAACGCTTCGAGCGATTCCCGGGACCAGCCGCCATGAATCTCGCGGACGATCCCATGCTCATCGATGATGAATGAAAGCGGAATGAACACTTCATCGGTCGCATAGATGTGACGGATGGCACTACTGGCCGCCAGATAAACCGGATAGTGGATGCCTCGTTGCTTGAGAAATCTCTTCACCACCTCGGGTCCGGCCGTATCCAAGCTGAGACCGATGATCTCCATATTGTGTGCCCGAAAGCGCGCCGAGAGGCGCTGGAGTTCGGGCATCTCCGTCGCACAGGGAATGCAGTACGTCGCCCACAGATTAATGAGATAACGATGTCCTGAAGTGAGGAGATCCCGCAATCGTTTCGATTCGTTGTTCAGGGACGAAATGGCGAGATCGGGAAATGGCGCTCCGATCCTCACCTTCAATTTGCTCAGGAATACGTCTCGCTCGGGGAGTGGATCGGGGAGATGGAATCGCGATTCGGTGAGGCGTTCATACGTCTGATGTCCCTCGACGATTCGAATGGATAGTCCCGCCGGAATGCGCTCGAAGCGCTGTGTCCGTCCCGATGGCCAGATCACCTCGACCCACTCGGCTCGCGCGTCACGACCCAGTCCGAATATCAGCCGTGGATCGTGTTGAGCGAGATATCCGGCACCGCCCGACTTCACCTTGGTGAGAATCCCTGCCGAGGTTTTGACGCGCACGATGGCCCCATAGGCGTCCTTCCCGCTCTCCGTGCCCTGGAGCGAGATGCGGAGGAAGGCATTCTCCTGACCCACGTTGTTTCGGAACAAGAGATGACTCGTCCCTTGAATCGTGGTGAGGAAGACATCGAGATCGCCATCATTATCGAAGTCGGCGAAGACGGCCCCACGCCCGTCGGTGATGGAATCGATGCCCGAAACTCCCGAGATGTCCAGGAACGCTTTCGTTCCGAGATTGAGGTACAAGCCATCTCGTTCGTACCCGCTGAACGAGAAGCCCTCCTGAAAGATCTTGCGCATATGCTCGTTCTGATACTGCTCATTGCCGGCCTTTTCCACGCCCGCTTTGGACGCCACCACGTGGCGCCAGAAGAACGATCAGGTATCCTTCATCGACTTCCCCGAGATGAATCCATTGGGCGTGTAGATATCTTCCCACCCATCGTTATCGAAATCGATGAATCCACCGCCCCAGGCCCAACCACCGGGGAAGCCCCCTGCCGCCGCTGTCACATTCTTGAACGTTCCCTGGCCCGAGTTCTCGTAGAGGCTACTGCCGGACGCGAGCTTGGCGAGCACGTTGTCTCCTCGGTGCGATGTGGGGAACAGGCGATGGAGAATCCGTTGACCCGCCGTCGACGACATATTGGTGACGAACAGATCCAGATCGCCGTCATTATCATAGTCGCCGAACGAGACGCCCATCCCATTCCCCGGATCGAGCACGCCACGCGCTCTGGCTCGATCGACAAAGTGGTCGCCCATGTTGATGTACAATCCGTTCTCGCCGAAATCATTAGCCACGTAGAGATCCTGATCGCCGTCGCCATCGACATCCACGAATTGCGCCGCATAACTCCACCGCGTATCGGCAACGCCGAGTGCTCGCGCCATTTCTTTGAAGCGACCGCCCCCTTGATTGACGAAGAGCAAATTCGGCGTCCCATTGGTCGCCCGATACCAGGAATTGGGCATCACCTGTCCGTATCGATTGTAAGAGGTGACGTAGATGTCCGGACGCCCATCGCCATTGACATCTCCGGCCACAGCACTGAACCCGATGGCCGGAACGGCGACGCCCGACTCCAATGAAATATCGAGAAAAGCGAGATCTCCATCGGGGATGAGCCGATTCTCCAACAGCATCTGATTCCCTACTGCCGAGATGAACAGATCGGGATCGCCATCGTTATCATAATCGAGAAACAGTGGTGCCACGCCTTCTTCCGGCAGGTAGGTGACGCCCACGTCGGCCGGAGCTTCGTGGAAACGCCCATTTCCGTCATTGAGGTAGAGGTGATTCTCCATGGCGCCGGTGGCGAACACGTCGATATCTCCATCCAGGTCCACGTCAGCAGCGGCCGCGCCATGCCACACGAATCCCTCGTTGCCCGGCGATCCATAGGCGGGAATCCTCAGCGACACCCCTGCCGGCACGCTGACCTCGGAGAAAAGATCTCGAGTCGCGACGAGCGAGCTGATCTGTTTCACCACGAACTCCGTCATCACCCAGGTCCGACTCCCGACGTTCGCCCCTCGGCCGGATCGATGAGCCCCGATCGTAGCATAACCGCGGACCCACTCGCGATGACCCTGCCGGTCCCTCCCGACGACGAAGAAGAAGACGCGCGCTCGCCCCACCCGCGGCGTCTCAAAACGCGCCATTTTCACCTTGAACCGCACATCCTCGATCGTCGAGAAATGGTCGAGAAAAGCCATCCAATCTCTGAGGAAGACTTGACGCGAAAGCCGGCGAGGGTCCTTTTGAACGACCCAGCCATGGGATCGAATCCACTTGACGTCGGAGCGGAGGGGCGTGGCTCGCGTCGGCAGAGGAATCGCCCGCAGCGAATCGGCGAAGAACGTCGAGATGCGCGCCACGTCTCGCTGACGGACGGCGACGGAGAAGTCCAGTAGATCATCGGCGAGCGATTCGGATAACTCCTCCACCGTATCCAGAGCCTTTCGGTCGAAGCGCGTCTGAGATACTCCGACGACGGCTCCCGCCATGAAAACGATGAGTCCAATGAGAACCAGTGACGTCGCTTCCCTCATAGACTGAACGGTCTCCTCTTCCCCATGAAGACTATGCTGCTCGATGAGGAACCGTCAAGGGAAAGGCGATCCATCAGACAAGAAATGTCGTTGATCTGGCTCACCGCTCCCCTCTTCCATCCCATCGCGGGGCCACCAGTCGCCGGCGACCATCATCGGAGAGCGGCACTCCCGGCTCATCCAGATCGACGCGATCCCACAACTTGCACGTCACCGGTTTATGCATCTGATCGAGACCCTCACAATAGTTGGTGAACGTGCACCGACGAATCTCATTGCCCCGGCCCAGGCGCATCTTCAAAAACCAATCGGGATCAGCCAGCGTCTGTCGCGCCGCGCCAATGATGTCGGCCTCCCCTCGCCGCAAGATCCCTTCGGCCTGATCAAAAGTGCAAATGCCGCCCGACGTCACCACCGGCGTTGTGTAGCCGGCGGCATTCACCGCTCGCTTGATGGCGGCGGCTAACGGCACGTTGCGCCCGAACGGACCTCGCTCATCGGAGAGGACCGTGGGCATGCATTCGTATCCGCTCCGTCCCGTATAGGGATAGACGGCTTGGCCCACCTTCGGCTGCTTGGCGTCTTCGAACTTTCCGCCCTTGGTGACGGAGAGGTAATCGAATCCAGCCCGGGCAAACTCTACGCCGAAATAGACGGCATCGTCCAATCGACTCCCTCCTTCAATCACCTCATCGCCGAGGAAGCGCACGCCCACGACATAATCTGATCCCACCCGCTCGCGCACCGCATGATAGACCTCCAGCGGCAGTCGAATGCGATGTGCACGCGGTCCCCCATAGCCATCGGTGCGCGTATTGAGCGCACTCAAGAAGCCCGCCATAGTGTAGGCATGGGCATAGTGCAACTCGACGCCGTCGAAACCCGCTTCCCGCGCCCGCCAGGCCGCGGCGGCGAAAATCTCCGGCAGCACTTTGGGGAGATCGCGAATATGTGGAAGGTGCACATCGGTCACCCGCTCGCGATAGCCGTAGCGCAACGTCTCCAGTTCCCGTTCATCCAACACGCGATCGTGCACCTCGTCGGCGGCCAGTTTGAGGAAGGCGCGCACCTCAGCGTCATCGACGTTCAACCACCGTTCATCCCCGGTGAGCTCAACCAGCGCCCGGCGATGCCGCTCGTTCACGGTGAAGAATCGCTCGAAGTATTTTTCCTTGGACACGCGTCGCTTCACGGTGAGAAAGTCGATGAGTTGAATGAACAGGCGCGTGTGCCCGTCGCTCTGCCGCCGCACGGTCTCGACCAGTTGACGCAATCCCGGGATGAACCGATCGTGCCCGATGCGCAACAGCGGTCCACTTTTGATATCGCGCACGCCGGTGGCTTCCACGACGATGGCCCCCGGTCGCCCGGCAGCGAATCGCGCATACCAATCGAGGATGTTCCGGGTCACATACCCTTCTTCAGTGGCTCGCCAGGGCACCATGGCCGGCACCCACGTACGACTCTCCAGCCAGATCGGACCAATCCGGATGGGCGTGAAGAGGAGAGCGCGCTCGGCCTCCTGGCGCGTCGGCCAACGGGCCTGTGGAAGTCTATGTCGAATGGGATTCTCAGGATGCCACATCGCCGAGATCAAAGCGTAACCCGGAAGAGGAGACCTGGGAAGGGCAGACCGTCAAACATGACCAAGGGGACGCGAGCATGCTCGTCAACTGCTCTGACCGATCAGCTCGTGAAGAAATCCCACCACCCATAAGAGAGAACGAGGAGGACGAAAACGGGGATGACATAGCGAATCCAAACGATCCACCATTCGGGAACCGGGGCCGAGGAATTCTTCTTCACCTCAGCTAATGCCGTACTCCGGGAAACGCACCATCCCAATCCCAACAGAGCCATGGCATTACCGAATGGAAACAGGGTCGTCACCCAGAGGAGATCGTTGAACTGAACGATCTCGGGCGAAAACAGCGACGGGATCGCCGCCACCAGGAGTCCCAGCGCGATGAGGGGAAGCGCTCGACGGCGCGACCAGTTCCAGTAGTATCGACAAGCATCGTACAACACTTCAAAGCTGTTGATGAGCGAGGTGAATCCGGCCACGAAAACGGCGAGGAAAAATAATACGCCCACGCCCCATCCCATGGGCATCTCGCTGAACACGCGGGGCAAGGTCACGAACGTGAGTCCCGGTCCACTCTCCGGATTGAATCCGTAAGCGAAGACGGCGGGGAAGATGGCCACGCCGGCCAGAACGCCAGCCAGAGTATCTCCCAAAGCCGTCTTGGCCGCCGTCCAGGGTATATCTTCGCTCTCGGCGAGGTAGCTCCCATAAAGGAGCAATCCATGCCCGCCCAGCGCCAGAGAGAAGAACGCCTGACCCAATGCCGCCAGGATCACCTGGGGACGCAACTTGGACACATCGGGGATGAGAAGGAAGGCCAATCCTTCGGACGATCCGGACAACGTCAAGCTCCGCACCATGATGGGGATGAAACAGAGAAACAAGAGCGGCACCAACACGCGATTCAACCACTCGATGCCTTTCTGCACCCCTCGAGCGACTACCACGCCCTCAAGCACAGCGACCAGCGCGGCGATGCCCAGCGAGAGCCAATGAAATCCCTGGAAGTGCGCCTGAAAGTAGGCTCCTGTGTCCGTCCCGAAATACGTCCGCCCGATGCTCGCCCCGAGATAAAAGAACGTCCATCCCACCACGACGAGATAGAATCCCGACGCCATCAGCAGCGTGAAACAGAGAAGGCCGCCGATGAAGCGACCCCGAGGCATGCCAATCTTTTGATAGGCTCCCGCCGGCCCCTCTCGTGCATACCGTCCCAGCGTCAGTTCGGCCATGATAGCCGGGACGCCCACCAATCCCACGATGGCCAGATAGATGATCAAGAATGCCCCGCCCCCGAAGAGCCCCGCCATGTAGGGGAATCGCCAGATATTCCCCAAGCCGATGGCCAGCCCAATGAGTGCCATCAGCGAACCGAATCGCGTTCTGAACGTCTCACGCATGAGCGAGAAGAAGGGCGGCGTTCAGCGTGGCGAGAGGCATCGCACTGGCACCGCTGAGGTCAGGATTCCCCTGACTGAAGCCAGGCGCGGAGATGCTCATATAATGGTGGAGGGAACGGTCGCGCGCGAAAGGTCTTCTGATCAATGCACACTACCGTCATCCGCCCTTCGGCGAGGAGATCAGTCTCCTGATGATGGGAAAACCGGAATGCATAGGTGGCGCTCCTGGAAGTCAACTTGATGACCTGAAAGCGAATATCGATCAGATCACCCCAGCGAATGGGGCGAATATAGCGACACCGGGCCTCGACGCGCGGAAGCCAGATCCCCTGTTCATCGAGAAGCTGGCGAACATCTTCACCGAGCAGTTGATAGAACGCAAATTCGACGGTCTCGAAATATTCGAAGAAGCGAGAGAAGTAAACGATTCCTGCCGGATCGGCGTCCGACCACGGCACGCGATAGGTGAAGGAGAAACTCTTTTCCTCCATCCCGGTCTTGATCCCCCTTCCGGTCGGGCGCCAGGGTTCTTCCAGGAGAAGGATTGGAAGTAGAGGGGCTTTGAGGAAGTTGGAACGGCAGGCCCTGGCGCCCGACCGGAGGGGGGATTGTATCCGATCTCGGCATCGCTGCCAAGAGTGAGTGGAGAGCCATCGCCTCTCCACTCACCACTCGGGCGCGTTCAGAAGCGGAATCGCACGCCAATCTGAGCCGTACGCGGCGGCGTGATGATGTTGATGGGCGTGCCGAACCGCTCGGGATCATCGATGTTGTCGAAGAAGTTCTGGCCGAAGTTCGCCGCATCGGTCAGATTGAACACCTCGAACATAACCTCGAACTGAGCCTCCGGACCCCATCGCTCGATGCGGAACAGCTTGGAGATGCGCAGATCCAGACTGTACGTGGGATCGCCGCGCAACGACCCGCGCGGGGCCGAGCGATCGCCCTCGAAGGAATTGAACGTGCGCGAGCCGCCAGGCCCATTGGTGATGGCGCCAAACACGGTGGGCACACCATCCCCGTTCAAATCGCCGTTGGTGCCCGGCGTATAGGGTCGCGCCGATGCGCCGGTGAAGATCGTCGAGAGCTGCACGTCGCCCGGCAGGAGCACGATGCTGGAGAAGACTACCCGATGACGCTCATCCAACTCCGTGGGCCCGAACTCATCGGGCGCATTGGGATGGAGCTGATCGAGCACGACGAACGTGAACTGGTTGGTGTCCGTCTCCGCTTTGGAAAGCGTGTAGCTGCCGAAGACCTGCCAACGATTGGCGAACCGGCGGCGCACCGAGAAGATCAATCCTTTGTAATCGTTCCGGCCCGTGGTATCCTCAAGGAAGATCTGCCGGGGGATGCCGACCAGGGGGAACTCGCCCGCTTGTGGGAAATTGACTTCAGTGCAGTCGGGATTGAGACAGAAATTCAAGTTGCGCCCCTGAGTGAGATCCCGCGTGCGCGAAAAGGCGAAATCGACATCGAAGGTGAGGCCAGCGGCCGGTCCTGAAGCGATCTCGTAAGAGAAACCCACATTCACCTGATCGGCGTGGGCGACCTTCATATCCGGCGAATTGACAAAACCGATGGGAAAGCTGAACGGCAGCGTGCTGGCGTCAAAAATCTGTCCGGGCACGATGCCAAACACGTCCAGGAGCGAGCCGGGCACGAATACGAAATTGAACGGTGGACTGCCGTCTCGCTGGGGCACTTCCAGATCGGCGAACAACGTGCTGGCCAGAATCGATGACGGATCATAGAGCCGGGCGTAGCCGGCGCGCAGCACGGCCCGACCATCTCCGGTCAAATCGATGGCCACGCCGATGCGCGGAGCGATGTTGTCCTTGTCATCTTGTGGTTCGGTGCGCTTGGGTCCACCGGGCACCTTGCCGACGTTCTCCCGCACGATCTGCTCGGCGAGCGTGCCGCGGTTGTAGAAGAGGTTCTGCACGAAGTCGTAGCGCAACCCGGCCGAGATGTTCACCCGTCCCAACCGGATGTCATCCTGGATGTACAGCCCATAGTGCCGCAGCGTCTTATTGACGATGTCGAAGCGAGGCGAACTCCAGGACCGATAATTCAACACCTGATTGGTCGGACCGATGGTGTTGGTCGCCGGATCGTAATCGTTGTTGGCGAACAGGAAGCGATTGTGGCGAAAATCTCCCTTGATGCCGATCTCCGGTTGAATGATGAGACTCCCGCCGAATCGCAGATTGTGTCGCCCAATGGTCCAGGAGAAATCATCGCGAATCTGATAGGTGATCTCCTTGGGATTCTGCGTGCCCGCCTGGCTCGCGCCGAAGGTCGCCGCGGGAAAGATGAGCGTGGGGACCTCCAGCGAGCTGACCTTGTTCTGGAGTAGATTCTCGAACCACTGGAAATGGAACCGGAAATCATTGACGCGATTGGAGCCGATGAGCGCCGACCAGCCGGCCGTGACGTCGTGGAGTTTGTTGAATTCGTCGGCGGAAGAGTCGGGCGCATCGTTATCGCTGAAGAACAGATTCAACGTCTTGTTATCCTGCTCGGCATAGCGGACGAACACCGAATGGGCATCGCTCACTCGCCCGTCCACCCTCACCAGATACATATTCTGGCGGAAGGGCTGGGGCGTGACCGTCCCATCGAGTTCGGGGAAGGCCCCCCCGCTATTGAAGACTCGCGAGCGATCCTCCTGCTGACGCTCATAGCTGAAGAAGAAGAACGCGCGATCCTTCTTGAGCGGTCCCCCGATGGTGCCGCCGAACTGTTGACTATCGAAGGGCGGCTTGGGCTTACCCAGGCTCTCGGTAATGGCATCGTTGGATTGAAGACTGTCATCCCGGAAGAACCCAAAGGCGGAACCATGAAAGTGGTTGGTGCCCGACTTGGTGACCACGTTGATGACACCACCGATGCCCCGACTATACTGGGCCTTAGGATCGTGAGTGATGACATCGAATTCCCGCACCGCTTCCAGCGACAGCATGATATTTTGCCCGCCCATGAAGATGTCCGTATTGTCCATGCCATCGATGAGCATATTGATGTTGCGCCCGCTCTGACCGTTGATGCTGATGGCCGGGACGCGGCGCTTGACGGGATCGTAATTCTGATTGACGGCACGATTGCCCGTAGTCACGCCGGGAATCAACGCGGCCAACGTGGTGAAATCGCGACCGTTGATGGGAAGATTCTGCACTTGTTCCTGATCGATGGCCTTATGGAGCGTCGCCGTCGTCGTCTCTACCAGGGGCGGCGCGGCTTCCACGGTGATCGTCTCTTCGACCGGGGCCACTTTCATGGTGAACACCAGAGTGGCCGATTGACCGACGACCAGGGAGACTTCCTGAACCTGCGTGGCGAAGCCACTTTGTCGCACGGTGACGCGATAGGGTCCGGGCGGCAGATTGGTGACGCTGAACCCGCCATCGCTACCGGTCACCGTTTCGCGGCGCAATCCGGTCGCCGTCTGCACGACCTCGACGCTGGCGCCGACAATGGCCGCGCCCGCCTCATCGCGCACACGACCAACAATGTTGGCGCCGCTGACCTGTGCGGCCACGCTCTCGACCACGACCATGAAACTGAGCCAAACCAAAAGATGAAGAACCCGTTGGTTCATAGTAGACCTCCTTCCAAAAAGGATCACCGAGGACGTCGAGGGCCTGGGGAAATGAGCTACCGGGACCTCGGCGACCTCCGTGATGTGATCTTCGTTGTTAGGAGCAGGTTGGGAACGGTGAAACAGCGCGCGTTGCCAGATGTCACTCGACGGAGCATCGCTCTCCGCAGCAGCGGAGCTACGGCCCCCGGGTGATGCCTGAAAAACACATTTCCAGATGGAGAATCAGCATCGATGGATGATCGAATCCGCTCATATGGAGTCCGACAATGATGCCCTCACGACGAGGAGAGCACCGTTCGATCCCTGAGAGCCGTCTCCCCATCTCCTGGAGGAATTCCCCGATCTCTCGGGAAGATGAACGTCTCTCTGGCCCGCGCGATCACTCGTCGGCGTTCATCGACGGAAGCACCACTTCTTGCCGAGACGCGAATCCCTCGCTATTGTCGATGAAATAGATGCGCCGAGGCGCAAAATGATAGAGGCGCGCGCGACCGAGCGCTCTGGCCAGTGGCGCAGGGAGGCGCGAAGGATCGCGGAGGAAGGGATATCGGGTCAGATAGATTTCGGCCGGACGACCGGCATCGGCCAACGGGCCCACCAGCTCGGCGACGCCCTCCATTTGAATGCCGCGAATTTCCTCCCAGCGACGATAATCTTCGTGAATGGCCACGGCCACCTGCGGATTGACGGCGATATTGCGCGAATGCCGAGATCGAGGATCGGAGAGCCAATACACATCGAATCCATCATGGGCGTAGAACAGGCCCGCCGCCCACGGCCCGTCCGGGCCGACGGTGGCCAGCGTCATCGTGTGATGGTCTCCAAGATAGTCCAGAACTCGCTGGCGCAACGTTTGCGTTCTGGTGTCAGCCATCCACGCGCGACCCTCTCGCCGGCCCCGCCGGCCCCGGGTATTGAACGTTCTCCGCCCTTCACCTCCGAGAGCGTGCGAAGGTGAGGAGCGGAGAAACGATCATAATCGGATGAGACGATCATACGCCCCTCCGGCCAGTATGCCCTCGGGCACGGCGACGCCGATTGTTCAATTATCGGGCCTCTTCCACCGTGATAGTTCGATCAGCAGGAATGTTGCGAAGTTTCTGAACGACTCCCGAGGGCCACCGGATCTCCAGCTCATCGACCACGGTCGCATCGCCGAGTCCGAAATGCTGGATCAGGCTGCTCATGGACTCGTATCCGGTACCCGCTCTGACCTCCCGCATCCGGGCCGTAGGCACACCGTTCAGCCGGAATCGAGCAATGAGAACGGCACCAATTCCGTTGCGATTGCTCTTGCCCGAACCGGGAGCATCACCTCGGCGCATGCTGCCAACCAATCGCACTTTCAGCCAGTGATTCCCATTCCCCTGATTGATGAACAAGAAGGCCGGGCCAGGAGTGAACGCCTTGAGCGGCGAGAGCGGCGGAGGAGCGGGACCGATCACCACGGCATCGGGGAGATTGGAATCGAAACCACCGATGTTGGTCAGAAACAGATCCGGGAATCCGTCATTGTTGAAATCGGCGGTGGCCACGCCCTTGCCATCCTCGTGCATTTGCAGATTGATGCGATCTTCTGGAGCGGGTGGCTCGCCGGCATCGACGCGCTCATAGTTGACCTGCGAAATATCCAGGGCGTGCGCTTCGACGGTCACATCGGTGAATCCCCAGCGGCCATCGCCTTTCAATAACCGTCCGGGATTATGTAACAGCGATCCCATGAACCCATCGCCACCTCGGCCGATGCTCCCAATCCAGTACACATCCAGGTGACTATCATTATCGTAATCGAACGCCACGCTCCCCCATCCGAATTCGAAGGGTTCCAATCCGAACAGCGGCGACTTCGGCGGCGCGACGTTGGAGGGGATGGATGTGGCCGGCGGAAGAATCGTGCTGTGAGTGATGCGTATCGCCTTGATGATGTTGGGGAAGATGGGCACCATGGTCGGCTCGCCGTCCAGCATGGCGGGTCGCACGCCGTCATTTCGGAACACGGCATTGAGGTGACCACCCTGCATCTGCCAGCGATAATATTCGGCGGCGCCGGAGACGAATTGTTTCTGGGGATCATTGAGTTCGGGCTTGAGGTAGTTCGAGCCGCCGAAATTGAAGGCGAAGGCATCGCTGTCCAGATCTTCATCGAAATCGCCGATGGCGAAGCCCATCCAATCGCCGAGGATGGCCACGCCCGCCAGGCGACTCACGTCGGTGAAGCGAACCGTCCCATCGGACGCCGTGTCATTGCGGAACAAGAACAGGTGACCGGGGATATCGGGAGCAATCCACAGATCCAGATCTCCATCCCGATCGTAGTCGGAGAAACTGGCCGCCCAGGCATGAGGCCAGTTCTCCCCCACCGGATGGCCGGCGGCATCCTTCAAGTTGGGATCGTAGGCGCTCTGCCGTTGACCGTTGAAATTGAAAATGAACGGGTCTTCCCGGGGCACCAGGCCGGCGGCTTCGGTGATGTCGGTGAACGTCATGTCGCCATTGTTGTGGTAGAGTTTCCACTTCTCGCCATTATAGAGCAGATTGGAGCCATCGGTGGCCAGATTCCCGTCTTTGTCCAACTGGCGGAAGAAGGCGAAGAAGTCTGGATCGAGAAAATTGCAGACGAAGAGATCCACATACCCATCGCGATCGACATCGGCGGCGACGACGCTGGTCGAGTACCGTCCGCCAGGAAGCTCATGGGTGCCGCCCACGTCGCCCGCCTGATCGGTGATATCGACAAACCGCGCTTCTCCCGTCTCCATCAGCATATTCTGGTAGAGCGTGTTCCGCCCTTGTCCTCGTGGACGCCCGGTCGCCGGATCCATCTCGACGACGAATTCCCCATTCAGTTGTCCCTCCGAAGTGTCCCACTTGAAGAAGGGCGGGAACTGATTCCCTTCGGGATCGAGGAAACCGCCGATGTTGAGGCCGATATCGGGAACGTGAATGCCGAGCATGCTGAAAGGAACCGCCTTGAACCCGTTGGCCACGTAGAGGTCCATGTCGCCATCGTTATCGAAATCGGCGGCCACACAGCCATTGCTGTTGGCGAACATATCGGCGACGCCCACCTCGGCGGCCACATCGACAAAATTGGGAAGACCATCTCCGTCGGTGTCTCCCATGTTCTGATAGAGCGCATTGGGTACGCCCGCACCGCGCGGATTGAGCGGGTTCAACAGGATGATCGGCAGAAGCGTCGGTCGGGCGATATTGGTCACGAAGATGTCCACGCGCCCATCATTGTTATAGTCGAACAAGCAGACGCCACCAGATGTGAACACATCGAACAGAGAGGCGTGATTGGCATAAGGCGGCGTCATATTGGCTGTCGCATCGATGAACCGGGTGACGCCATCGGCTTGACTTTTGGGGCTCGATGCCTTGAGGCCCACCGAGGCGGCACACACCAGTCCAGTCAGGCTCATCACAATGATCCACCTTTTCATAAGTCACCTCCTTTGATTTTGGTTGCTACCGCCACATGGAAAAGAGGAAGGAGCGTCCGGCCGCGGGGTCGCCGCTCATCGGCGGCGCGCTGCATGTCCCTGCGCGATCACTCGGGCATCATCGTCGTTCTCGATCACGTCCATTCGGCAGGAAAAACCACTTCTACTTCGAGGGCGAGTGGGCCGGTGAACGCTCTCATCAATATGAGTGCCGGTCCGAATGCCGGAAGACGCCCCTCTCGGGATATCTCGTCGTCCAGCCGGCGCGGAGACAACGAGGCTCCAAGAGAGCCTCCCGACATTTCGGGCCACTCGGGCAACAGGCATCGAACCGCTTGGGAATGGCCGGGGGATCCTTCTCAACCCCAGGGAGGAGGTGCGTGGATTCATCTCCCCGTCCGGCCGTCATTCCATGGAAACTACATCCCATCGTCACGCCGAGGCAGATAAACGGTTGAGCGCCTCCCGGGCGACATCGAGGCCAGGGAAAAGATCCAGCGCGCGCTGGTAATGCTCCCGCGCTCTCTCCTGATCTCCCTGGGCTTCGTAAGCCATGGCCAGCCCCAGTTCCGCTTTGACCACGCGGGACCCTTCCAATCCCTTCTCGATGGCCGTTCGAATCAAAGCGATGGCCTCGGCAGGATCGGCGCCGGTGAATGGCAGCGTACCGATGATCCCCAACGCCCGATTCAAATACGGAATGGGGCAGTCAGGGTCGAGGTCCAGGGCTCTCTGCGTCGCCGTGGCCGATTGCGTGAAAAACTCTCCCTTGTCGAACAGATTGAGCAGCGAATTCCCCCAATCGGCCAGGATATCGCCGCGGATAGCGTGTGCCAAGGCATTATTGGGCTCGATCTGACAGGCCAACTCGGCCAGCGAGTGAGCCAGGCGATAGTTCTGGGCCAACGCCGCTTTATCGGCTTCTTCCAGGAGGGCGCGAGGATAGCGCCCCACGCGACGCACAACGTCCTCCAGCTCGTCGGCTGGCGCCGGCTCGATGGGCGAGCGGCGCAAAGGCATCCAGCCGGTGAGACTGTGATACACGCGCATGACGGCCATCTCCGGCGTCCCCCAGATCCGGGGCAGATGGCGCCACTCCTCAGGCATCACCGAGAGAACGTGAGCGATGGTTTCATCGAGCGTCTTGGCTTCGGCCACCTGGGCTGTCACTTCGCGAAGGAGAAACTGGGCGATGTCCTTCATCCACGTCAACACCGACTTATCGGTGATGCGCCCATGTCCGGGAACGACAATATCGATGTCCAGTGCTTCCAGGTTCTCCAACGTCCGAATCCACTGACCTTCGGCGCGCAATCCCTCGTTCATCACCGGCATGCCGAAGATGGGAAATCCGAACGGGATCACCGTATCGCCAGCAAACAGGACTTTCTCCTCGGGGATGTACACGGCCACGGCGTCATCGGTTTCGCCTTCCCCATAGAATTTCAAGTGAAGCGTCTTATCGCCGAGCCGGAGTTCCAGTTCTTCATCGAACGTCATGTCCGGAGGCAGTACGACCATATTGGCCATGGGCAGGGCGCGGGATTCGTAGAATGCCTTGACGCGCTTCTCGCGCGTGCGCATCAATTCCACCGTCTTATTGGAGCCCACGATGGTAGCGCCCAATTCTTTGAACACCACGTTCCCGTAGTTATGATCGCCGTGATAATGCGTGTTGATGGCATAGAGGATAGGTTTATCGGTGATTTTGCGAATCTCATTGACCACGCGCTTGGCCGACGCCGGAGAGGTCGTCGTATCGATGACGGCGACACCCTCATCGGCGATGATGACTCCAGCATTGGCCAATTCGTAGACCACGTAAATGCCGTCCTTGACTTTGGTGATGCCCTGTTGTGGCAGCGAGAGAATATCTTTGGCATCCTGATGAACGTGTGGTGCCGGTTGTGATGGCGTCATGATACTCTCCTCCTTCTCCTCGCTGATGAAATCCCCCAGAAAGACGCGCCCTTCGCCTCGGGCTCGCAGTCGCTCGAATAGGATGCGCTCGGTAGGGCGACAGGGCGGTGGTTTGGTCGCATCGATGCCCAGTCGCCCAATGGACGTCACGATGGATTCCTCCATCCCTGGAATGCGATGTCCCAGCGGATCTTCCTCAAACGTCCGCACTTTATCTAACACGATGAGATCGCGAGCCGGATCGACGCGAATAGAAAGGGCATAAATGAGATCATGAGGATCGTGGATGTTGATGTCCTCATCGACAGCGATGGTCAACCGAGGCATATAGGGCATGGATATGGCCGTCAACAGCGCCTCGCGCACGTCCTCTTCGCTGCGCGGGCTCATCTGAATGACGGCACAGTTGATGGCCGAATGCAGAGGGATAGTCACGTCGCGCACCGGCAATCCTTTCCCCTTGAGCATCCCATAGAGCATCGGCGCGATGATGAATTCGCAAATGGCGTGATGATCGGTCCACCGGGTGGGCTGGAGATGCCGATAAATGGGATCGCGCCGCATGGTGATGGCGGTGACATCGAAGTACGGTTGTGACGAGCGGATGGGAGCGTAGGTGTCGGTGTGACTGGCGACGTTCGTGTACGGTCCGGGATGCGGATCGATGTACCCCTCGATGATGATTTCGGCATGCGCGGGCAGTTGCAGATCGACTGTCTCGCCACGCACCAACTCGATCGTCTCTCCTAACAGTGTTCCAGCGATCTCGATCTCGCTGTAGCCCGGATGGGGCCCCGTATACACGGCGGCCACTTCATACGCCGGATGGCATCCCAGCACGACGGCCATGGGAGCGCGCCGACCGAGCATCTGGTAGCGCTTGATGTTCTCGGCCGTGTGCGACGAGAAGACGTAAAACTGCGCGCGCCGCGGCCCCATGATTTGCGTGGTGGGAAAGAAGCAGTTCTGCACGCCGGTCACCGGATCTTTGGTCACGCCAAAGCCGCCGCTGATGGTGCGAATATGGAAATCCTCCGGCGACATGTTCAGGTGAGGAACGGCGATGCCCTCGCTGGGCGTGGAGACGGGAAGTCGACCGAGATCGACATCCTCGCCCTTCCAGATGATCTCTTTGACCGGCCCATCGTCGACCAGACGCGTCTTCCCCGGACCCTGCATGTACTTGATGGCCAGATGGGGAATGAGATTCTCCGGCGAGCACTTCAAAGCAATGGCCTGATGGCGCCGAAACCGCAACAGACAATCGACCACCCGCCACCCGGGATAGCCTTTCACGTTCTCGAACAGGATGGGTTTGGTCGTCTCCGAACACAGTGCGGGGATCTCAGTGAGCGGATCGGCCGGCCGGCGAATGCGGATCAGTTCGCCCAGGGCTTCCATTTCGGCCAGGAATGTTCTCAGACTGTGGGGCGCGCTATTCACCATGATCCTTCTCCTCTCTCTCGAAGATCTCCGCCTCAGAAGTTCAGTCGGAACGAGAACTGGAGCTGGCGTGCGGGAGCAGCGAACCGAGCGGTGCCGAACTCGGGCACCGGCCCGCGAATGCCATCACCAAAGGCCTTCGGTTGAGGCCCGATGAAATCGGCCGCCCCATAGACGGTGTTGATGTCCAGGACATTGACGACGTTGAACAAATTGAAGACCTCGGCACTGAGAACGCCCCGAACGCGCTCGGTGAATGGAATCTGGCGCTGGAGGCGTATATCGAGGTTGAAGAAGCGATCGCCCTTGTACACGTTGCGGCCGGCTATGCCCACGCGATCGGGGAAAGGAAAGTTATCGCTGTTGGTATCGAAACCGGTGAAGATGGTGAAAAACCGTGGACTCTCGGCCGTCGCCAGGATGGCGATCTTGAAGTCGCGGAGCCATCCTCGTTGGGGGCCTTCGGCCAGGAACGTGGCTGTGAACCGGTGCTCGACGTGATTATCCGATAGGCCGCGCTCCAGATCGGGCCGCAAGAAATTCTCGGCCACCGTGGTGAGCGAGAGCGTGGTGATGTTATCGATGGATTTGGACCAAACGTAATTGGCCATCACGCTGTAGTGATGACTGAACGATTTGCGGAAGGTGAGAATGCCTGCATGATAGATGGAGAAGGCCGTCGGCGTATTGAGGAGCGCGAATCCGAACCGCGGGTCAGCCGAGGAGAATCGCGTCTTCCCATTGGGGAGCACGCCGAACGGCTTGGCGTTCACGTTGAGCGGTTGCTGCAGCTTGATGGCGTGGACGTAAGAATATCCCGCCGAGACGAAGATATCCCGACCGAACTGATGTTCCAGTTCCAGACTCGTCTGCAGGGCATAGGGAGTGGGGAAATCGCGCTGAGAGAACCCGGCGGGAAAACTGATCAATCGTTCGGGAGCCGGATAGGCGCCCGTGCGCAGAAAGTCGGCGAATGCCGGGCCAGCAGTGAACGGCCCGGGGATGGGCCCCACCGGCCCGAACGTGCCGAATCCGATCAAGCTCTTCTCCGGATCTCTGAACTGAGCGACCAGGGGATTGTTGAGATAAGGTCCGATCGGGCCACTGGAGTTGATGCCCTCGATGAGGTCGCTGATGCCGAATTGACCGTGGAAGATGCCGAACCCGCCGCGCAATACGCCCCGCTGCTTATCGAAGCTGTAAGAGAATCCCACGCGCGGTTGCACATTGTTGAAATCGTTCTTGAAGAAACGGCCATCGGCCAACTCCGAAGGCTTGGTCTCGATCTCATATCGCAGACCCAGAGTGAGCAGAAAGTTTGGCCGGAGGCGCCATTGGTCTTGACCGTAGACGGCGTAGATCTCATGTCGCCACCGGAGCGAGGCGGCATCCGCGAAGACCTCGCCGGCGGGACTGGCAAACAGTCCGGCCTGGAAACGAGGGTCTCGTGGCGGTAGTTGCTGACCGAATAAGGCGCGCGGCTCGCCGAAGATGAACAAAACGGCCGTGGGCTGGAAGAAGGGAGGCCGACCGAAGAAGCTCTCCGGCGTGAACACGGCCAGCCCAGGGGTGAAGAACGGACCGAGATCGCGATCCCAGATGGTGTGGAACTCGCCGCCGAATTTGAACGAGTGCGTCCCCTGCTGATAGGCGAGATTCTCGGTGAACTGAAGGCGCGTCTCCCGGTAGAAGATGACGCCGCCGACGATGCCGCCCATCTGCACGAGATTGGGAATCTGCAATGCCGGTTCCAGACCAGTACCCACCGGCCTCAGGTTGAGCGTCCGACGCCCCCACTGGAAGGCCGATTCGCTGGTCAGCGCGGGAGAGAGGATGTGAATGACATTGGCCGCCACCGTCTGATCGCGAATGGGATTCTGGCGAAACGTCGATGGCATGCCCAATCCCGGCGGCGCGCCCAGGACATTCTCGTTCCGTTGATCGGTGAACAAATAGCGGGCATTGAGGAAGGTGGCATCGCTGAAATGATGCGTGACTTTGCCAATGAACTGATCGTAGTCATTGATCCTGAGAATGGAGAGGTTCTCGGCGGCCAATCCCAGAGACTGCTTGACGGCATTGATGCGGTCGATGTTCTTCAAGATGAAGTCGGAATAGAGCGGCGATTCGGCCCGCCGCTGTCCTTCATAACCGCCAAACAAGAACGTCTGGTTGCGCACCAGGGGGCCACTCGCCGTGAAGCCGAACTGATTGAATCGCAACGTCTCGAATCCCGGCGATGTGAGTGGATTCTTGGCATTGAGCGCGTCGTTGCGGAAGAAGTAATAGATGGACCCATGAACTTCATTGCTCCCCGATCTGGTGACGATGTTGACGATGCCGCCCAAGTGGCGCCCGGTATCCGCCGTGTAGGAGTTGGAGACGACGCGGAATTCCTGCACCCAGTCTTGCGACGGCGATGCGCGCTGGACGCCGGAAATGCTCGTCGTATAATCGAGGCCATCCAGGGCGATGAACACCGAATGTGTCTCTCGCACGCCGCCGAAGCTCAACTTCAATGCCGGCTCACTGAAGGGAGATTGGCTCCCCACCGACGTGCTGCGACCAACAGTCACCGAGGGCGTGAGTTTGGCGAAGTCGATGAATTGCCGACCTTGAATGGGCAGATCGGCGATGCGGCGCTCTTCGATCACCTGACTCACCTCGGCCTTAGCCGTATCCAGACTTTGAGCCGTCGCCGCCTCCACCTCGATGGTTTCTTCGATGGTGACGGTCAGCGTGACCGTCAGCGACGCGACCTGCCCGACGGTGAGTTGAACGTCCAACGACTGCTCGGCAAAACCCTCGGCACTCACCGTGAGCCTGTACCGGCCGGGAGGGATGGCCGAAACGACGACCAATCCTCTGTCGTTGGTTTGTGCCGTTCGCCGGGCTCCGGTCGCTCGATTGATGAGCGCGACCTGAGCGCCAACGATCACGGCACCGGCCTCATCTTCGACCGTCACCGTCAACGTGGCGAGCTCCTGGGCCGAAGCCGGCTTCGCGGCCAGCCCGCCGAGCAGTCCTGAAATCCCCATCAGAATGAGCACATAACACTTGATAGACATCACTCCTCCTCGAACATCCGGGGGAGTTCCCTGATTCGACTCTCACTCCGACCGAATGACGCCCAATCACCCCTCCGATCACCGGCCTGGATGCGAGTCGATGGGAGATCGATTATCCCGCTCCCTTCCGCGCCAACCCCAAGGTGATGGCGCCGAGCGAGAGGATGACTAAAGCCGAGCCGATCACAGCCAAGGCCTGAGGGCCGAGGCCCCGATTGACCGTCTGCAAGATCACCCCGAGGGGGAAGACGATGGACCCGACGATGAGGCCCAGAGCCACCATCACGCGACGACGCTCTTCAAAAGCGAGGTGATCGAACACGACGCCGAGCACGATCAACAACATGGCCAGTCCGATCCAGTGTGAATGAACGTCCACTTCCCGCACATACTCGAATTTGGTCTCGGCGTAGGTCTGCAACGCCGCCCGGGCCTCAGGCATCTTCCGCTCGGCGGCTCGAGCGAAACTCGTGGCCAACGCGGCGCCCATGCGATCCAACGTCTGATGCTCATCGAAGAGCGCATAATAGAGGCCATAGGCCATCCCCCAGATGGCCAGAGCGAGCCCCGATGCGATCAGGAGTTTCTGAGAGCGCGTCATCGCACTTCCCCTCCCTCAGCGTCCAGACGCCCGGTGTAGCGAAGGACGCCCACTAACATGCCCAACAGGGCGATGATGACCAGCAAGCCACCGACGTCGGCGATACCGCCAGCGACCAGTCCCCATTTGATTTCCAGAAACACGAAGACCGGTAAGATCACCGACCCGATCAACAGAACGACGACCCAGCGCCGACGCCAGCGTTCGCTCAAGAAAACATACGGCTGAACGAAGGCCAGCAGCATGGCCAGCAGCCCGAACTCAATGATATGAGCGTGAGCGGCGATCTTGACCGCTTGATCGGCCTGCAACAGCCCGTAAGCATTGACGGCGCGCTCGGCCTCGACCATGTCATTGGCCGCCGCCCGCTCGATGATGGTGCGCAACGTGGCCACGTCGCCCGCCTCATGAGCGTAAAGATCGACGGCGGCATAATAGCCCCCATAAAGAAATCCGAGCAGCACGAGCAGCGTCCCTCCCACTAACAGCGCGCGGCTCGACCAGCTCCATTCCAGGAGGCTGGCGGCGCGAGTCTCGACCGATCGGCCTCGACGAACATATCGCCAGAGCCCGATGAGCTGGCCGAGACAGGCGATGATGACGAGCAGGCCGCCGAGGTCGGCAAAAATACTCGCCCAACCAATCGTCTCTAAAGGGCTGTAGGCCAATCCCACATAGTAGATGAGGAACACCGAGACGGGCAAAACAATAGCTCCGGTCAGAAACAGCGTGGCCATCTGCTTCTTGCGGCGCTCGTCCAACGCCACATACGGCTGCACGAGCGCCAGCAGCAGCGCCAGATACCCGAAGGCGATCATATGAGCGTGCGTGTCGACCTTGGTGCCGCGATGCTCCAGGAATCGACCGATCGCCGCGAAGTGGTCGAGGACGCCGTGAGCATCTTGAGCGCCGACGGCATGCGCGGCCGCCAGCAGGGCCTCGCTGATGCGGGCGGCATTCTGATGCAAGATGAACACGGCGAAGATGTCGCCGAAGATCATCCCTCCAGCGATGAGCCCGATCCCCCCGATGATCAACAATCGTCGGGCGCTCCAGGCCGCAAATGCGCCGTCGCCCGATGAAAGGCCCGCGCGTGCGAGCGTCTCAGAGTTGCCCATCATCTCTTTCCTCCAGCAGGCGTCGATGTTCGAGAGACGTCGATCCTCACCGCCCGACGAGGAACGTTCCCTCCACCTGGCGATCATCGGATCAGCGATGAACCGTCGAGAGGATGGACGTCGCTCAAGAGGTGAGTCGTTCGAGGATTATCGCTGAGTTCTGGAGAGAAGGAACACAGGAGCCGCCTGCGGCGCGTAGAGACCGGATTTGAGGAGCACCATGAGGAGGGTGAAATCACCGGTGAGCTCACAAGCGGCGATCACGATCATCAGCCACCGCACGGCGAACTGTGTGTGGGCCAATGATAATAGGAGCGTGGCGATCAGACCGACCAACACGACGAGTCCCACAAAGAAACGAGCATAGCGACCTTCGAGCAATAACCGCACGGTTTCTCGCGCCGTTTCGTTACGATGCCACATCAACCAGAGATAGACGGCGAGCAGAAGCAGATTGACCACCAACAGCAGCGACTCACCCCACATGAGCGCCGATTGGATCGTCGCGTCGGTGCGCCCGAGCCACTCGCCCACGGTGAGTGAGAGAGTCACGCCGCCGAGCGCCGCATAGGTCAGACAGAGCAACGGCAATAGGCCAATGTGCCAGAAAGGAATGGAGGGCGATGCGCTCATGACGAAGCCATCGTAAAACATGAGGAACAGCGCCGAGAGCGCGGCCACCCAGAAGATGATCGTCGCCAGCCCGCCCATCCACAATGGGTGACCCACCCACTGGGGGAGGAGCCAGAGCAACCCGCTCGCTCCGAAAATGCCGGTGGCCCAGATGCCTCGCGCGATCCATGAGCGATCCGGTCGCCGGGCCGCTCGCCAGAATCGAGCCGGGCGCCCGAGATACAGGAGATGAGCTCCGTTCTTGCCCACCATCACGATCAGATATCCGAGCGTCAGGCCAATGAGGTCGTCAGTCCAGAGCGAGACGAGAAACAATCCCGCGCCCACCTCGCCGAAAAAGAAGGCCGAACCGATCAACCATCCCCACCATACTTGTCGATAATAGCCGAACTGAAATCGATGCTCGGCAATGGGAATTGAAGCGTGAGCCTGCATCTCGGTCCTCCTCATTGAACGGGCCGTTTGCCGAAACACCTACTGATCCGAAGGACGGCGCTCCTCCTCATCGAGGTAATAGACACACGGCTTCGTGCCACACTCGGGGAGCAACGTCCAGCCCTTCCGCTCTTCGATGAGCTGCGACAACCGACCATTGGGATCGTCCAGATCGCCAAAGACTCTGGCTTCGGTCGGACAGGTCACCACGCACGCCGGTTCTAATCCTTGATCAACGCGATGGGCACAGAATGTACACTTGGTCATGGTGCCTTCCTGGAAGGCGGCGAATTTCAGCCGCTCGAATGGTGTGAGATCGCCGTTGCCGCTATATCCGGCGTGCAGGAGTCCCGGCTCAATGAAATGCCGATTGAGATATGGACAGGCGACGGCGCAGGCGCGGCACCCGATGCACTTGTCCGCATCCACCATGACGATGCCGTCGGGCCGAATATAGGTCGCACCGGTGGGACAAACCCGCTCACAAGGAGCGTCCTCGCAATGATTACAGAGCAAAGGCAAGAATGTGCGCTTGGTGTGAGGATA
This sequence comes from Blastocatellia bacterium, assembly GCA_026985075.1. Lineage (GTDB taxonomy): Bacteria > Acidobacteriota > Blastocatellia > HR10 > J050 > J050. Next base: position 102,514 of record JALSQX010000052.1, read on the forward strand.
GGTTCCCACCTCGCGAGTGACCACGCGGGCGAAATGAATGTCCGGCGGCGTTCCATGCTCTTGCTTACACGCGATGGTACAGGCATTGCACCCGACGCATCGCTTCAAATCGATGACCATTCCCCATCTCGGCATGAGCGTGTCCCTCTCTGGTGCTCACGGCGTCTACCTATCCGCCGTGCAAGTGACGCAAGATGGCCATGGTGACGACTTCATCGCCCCCTTCCAATCGCGTCTCCAACTGCTCGGCGTTCAAGCTCATCCCGTTGACCAGGATGGCGTAGTCTCCACGAAGCTTCCCTTCGCAGACCAGATTGGCATACAGCGTGCGACCATCGACGGTCTCCAGTGCCCGCAGCAAATCGGCGACCGTCTCACCGGGGAAATCGATGGTCCGCTGACTGAATCCCACGAGTTTTCGAGCCATTCCTACAGCCGCCACATGGATCTTCGGCATGTCCTTTTTCCTCCTTCCATCGGTCAATCGACGATCTCGATGCGCACGCGCGCAGTGGATTCCAGTCCTCCGGTGGCGCTATCGGTATAGCGCATCGAGCCGGTCAACAACCGATTGAAGTGAGCGCCCTTGACGCGGACGGTGGGATTGGTCACATACTCGCGGGTGATGGCGTTACTGACTCCCACGACCTGGGGATGGATGCCCTCGACCACTTGAGCGTTCCCTTCAAGGCGTCCCGCGGGCGAGATGAGACGAATGCGCCTGCCGGTCTCAATGCCCAGGCGCTCGGCCGTCGTTCTATTGATCAAGATCCCCTGATGAACCGGGTCCTTCTCGCTCACCTCGGTCAGCCAAGGCATGACGACCGTGTCGGCGAAGGTGTGTAAGGCCTCCTTGAACGTGATGGCGTAAAAATCGTATCCGCGCTCGCCATCTTCGATGACCGGAGAATTCTTCCAGAACGGGAGGGGGACATAGTTATCGAAGCGCCAGTCGGTGATGCCGACCTCTTCCATCTGTTGACGCAACTGCGCCCCGACACGCTTGACGTATTCGAAATAGAAAGGGATGCGCAAATCGCCGTAGGGCATGTAGGTCTCCTCGGGCGTGCGGCGGCGCACGGCGTGACCGTGTCGTTTGAACCATTCCAGTCCCCGGTCATCTCCGTACACGCTACGCGCAAACCGGTCCCAGAGTTCCTCGACCGTGTACCGTCGGCCGGGGTCCAGCATATACTGGGTATTCGCCACGAAGCCACATACGACGTTCAGCAAGTCATTCCAATCGTCGAGGAATCCCAGACGTTCGGCCAACTCGGTCAATATCTCATAAGCGTCGCGCGTGTCTCCCAATGGTTCCACGACCGGTTGCCGAAGGGAATGCCCGGTCACTACCGGAGGCTCGAGACAGTTGAGCAACGTGGACTCCAAATAGGTCCGATCGGGCAAGAACACATCCGCCCACTGCGTCGATTCGGTGAGGTGAATGTCGATGGCCACGATGAATTTCATCCGGCGCATGATCTGCTCGATCTTGTCCGTCTCCGGCATGTTCCACAGCGGATTGGAATGATAGAGGAACAGGACTTCGGGCTGATAGTCCAGCCCGAAACGCTCGGGCTCGAGCAGCGTCTCGGCATTCAATTGCCCGGCATCGAAGCCAATGGGAAACCACTCCATCAGGTGCGTCGAATCCGGAGGATACGTGAAGGGAGGGACGGGATGAAGCTGGTGCGGCTCGGGCTTGATCATGCCATCCTCTCCCGGACTGATGAAGAATCCGCGATGATCGAGAGGAACGCCCAGGTGACCGCCGGGGACATCGATGTTGCCGACCAGCATGTTGAACAACTTGTAAGTCATGTTATCGAGCAAGCCATTGGCGTGGGATTGAGCACCTCGATAGTAATTGAGCGCCGCCGGTCGATAGGGGTACGTCTTGCCGTCGATCTCAATGGTCGCTCCGATCCGAGCGGCATCCACAAATTCGCGGGCCAGGCGACGGATGGTCGATGCCGGGACGGTGGAGATCTCGGCCATGCGGTCCGGCGTGTGATCGGCCAGGATGTCTTTCCACACCTGAAATCCGGTGCGCAGGCGCTGACCGTCAACCAGGAACGTTCCCTCCAGCGCCATGGCCTCGCTGGGAACGTCGTTCCACGGTCGCGGGGCATTCACTCTCAGATCCCAGACCTGCGCCCGCCCGCGCTCGTCCCGCCAGAAGAACCCATCTTCTCCGACCAGATAGGGCGCATTGGTGTGCTCGCGGAGAAACTGACGGTCATAGCGGCGCAATTCATGAACCAGGACGTGAGCCATGCCCAGCACGAAGGCGCGATCGGTACCCGGAACGATGGGAATCCACTCATCGGCTTTGGCCGCCGCCGGAGAACACCGCGGGTCCACGACGACGACTTTCATTCCCCGCATGCGCGCATCGGCCATCCGTTTGGTGCTGCCCGCGACGTGCAGATGAGACGAGAACCCATCGCCCGATCCGAGTTGAATCCAGTAGTTGCAGTACTCGTAGTCGTTGATGGCAGCGAACGATCCATCCACCATGCCGTTGACCGGATGGTACGATCCGCCGCAATAATTGCCCAGCGAGGTGAAGAAATTGGGCGATCCGAAGACGGCCGGCCAGCCCCAGAGAATGATGCGCTGGAAATCACCGATGGCGCAGAGCAACTTGCGAGGATCATCTTGACGCACCCGTCCCAGTTCGCGGGCGACGATCTCATAGGCTTCTTCCCATTCGATCTCTACCCAACCGGGATCGATCCCCGGTCCCTTCGCCGGATTGGTCCGCTTCATCGGTTTGAGCACGCGGGTGGGATCGTAGAGGCGAGACAACCCGGCGTTCCCTTTCGGGCACAACTTACCGAGATTATCCGGATTGGTCGGATCCCCCTCGATTTTCACGGCGACGCCGTCGATGACCTGCACTCTGATCCCACACCCATGCAGACACATCCCGCACGTGCTCGGAATCCATTGACCGGTCATCGATGAGTGGAACGATGCATGTTGGCTGGCCATAATGCGACTCCCTCGCACCCGGTGATGTGGACGATCACATCCCGCCGGCACGAAATACCCTTATGAACGTGGCCACACCGCTGGGCCTATCATCTCATGAATCCCATACGAATGTCAAGGTGTCGTTGAAGAACCGCCCGAGCTCAAGGTGATCCCATCCCGCGTCCCAGGATCACTCACCATTCACCGGAAAGCGGGCATCACGCGCTGGGCGAACAGTTGCTGGGTCTTGATCGACTTCCAATGCTCGATGCCGCCGAAGTTGGCGACGATGGCCAGCTCGGCGATGCCTCCTTTGGCCTGGAGATTTCGGATCTGCTCGACGACTTTCTCCGGCGTTCCCACAAAGGCGATCTCCTGCTCCACGATCTCGTCATAGGTGAGCTTGGTGAGCGACTCCAAGGCCCCACTGGCATAGAAGCCGTACCCTTTGGCGCGCAGTTCCGCTTTTTTCTCTTCGCCCTGCAGGCTCTCGATCGGCGAGGCATTGAATGCCAGGAAGTTGTAGAGCGCCTGCTCGACATCCTTCCTCACCTGATCTTCATCGTCGTCGAGATAGACCGGACGGATATAGACGACGTTCGGTTCATGTCCGTGTTCGGCACACGCTTTTTTGTACACGTTCAATGGACCTTCCAGAGCGCTCCAGGGCAGCAGGGGAGGGACGAAGATGCCCCATCCCCGCTCGCCAGCCATCTGATAGGTGATTTCACTCGTCCCGCCGGTATAAAGGGGGGGATGCGGTTTCTGTACCGGTTTGGGAACGACCGAGACGTCTTTGACGTTGTAGTACTCTCCCTGAAAGGAGAACTTCTCCTCAGTCCAGGCGCGCACCAGAATCTCGATGGCCTCATTGTATCGCGGCCGACTCTCCTCCAGAGGGACGTTACAGGGATCGAATAACCAGGCGTGGCCTCGCCCCAGCCCGCATTCCAGTCGGCCATTGGTCAGGATATCGGCCATGGCGATGCGCCCGGCCAGCCGCATGGGATTCTCCAGGGGCAACGTATGGAGCGCCGTGCGGAAGCGAATCCGCCGCGTGCGTTGTGCCGCTGCCGTGAACAGGGCCAGCGGATTGGCGGAGATGGAAAACTTCTGGAAGAAGTGATGATCAATGACTGAATAGACATCGAATCCGACCTGATCGGCGTGGACGATTTGATGAAAGATCTCCCACGTCATGTCATAGTGGGACTTTCCCGGGGGTGTTTGCATTTCCACGTAGATGCCGAATCTCATACATCAATCCTCCTGAAGGTGATCTCATGCCGTCCGGTTAATTGCCGCGCTCACCGACGACACGGTGAAAGGGATGAGGAAGTTGAAGAAGATCTTCACTCCCAGTCGCAGAGTGAACGGTTCGCTCCAGATGACGTCGAACTGATTGGCCACGGTGAGGAGACAGCCGACGACCAGCGCGACGAGAAGATTGCGCTTGAGGACTCGCCTCTGAAAGATATAGCGAAGAGCGTTCGGCGGAGGTGTCCTTCCCTCGGCCATGGATGGGTTATCGCTCCTCCATCTGACGAAGTCTCTGTGGGATCTCCTCCCACCGTCTGGTGCCCTCCGGATGGCGTTCCGCGGAAGCGATGCCGGGCAATCGAACGTCTCACTGGGCTTCGACGTCCAACCGTCGATATTGTCCTCCATAAAACAGCAACGGCCGTCCTTCTCCAATGAAGATCTCCTCCACCTGACCGATGAAGATGGTATGATCGCCCGCCTCGTGAGTCGCCACCACTCGGCAATCCAGCCAGGCCAGGCAGTCCTCCAGCATCGGCGTGCCTCGCTGGGTGTACCGATACCGGACGCCCAGCCGCAGAGCGCCCTGGTGATCCCGATCGGGCCGCGCATAGTAGCGCGAGAGCGCCTCCTGCTCCTCGGTGAGAATGTTGACGCCGAACTGCTTCCGCTGATGGAGGAGCGCCAGCGTGTGGGCGCGATGATCGATACACACCAGGATGAGAAGCGGATCCAGAGAGACCGAGGTGACGGCATTGGCCGTCATGCCATGAACGCCGCCCTCGTCCTCGGGGATGGTGATCACGGTCACGCCGGTGGCGAAGCGACCCATCGCTCGTCTGAACATCTCTGGAGTCGGGGACATGATGGCCTCCTCGAGGAGAGTGTTCGCCGGTAAAGCCCGAGGATACGGAGGCGAAGCGCAGATCCCCTCCGCATCCCCGGGTCGTCGTGCTGGCCTATGTGCTCAGAACTTCAACCGCAGAGCGAACTGAATCTGTCGTGGATTGAAGATCGCTCGCGGCGTGGCATACGCCGGATTCCGGGCGCCTTCGAAGAAAGTGCCCGGCGTTCCTGGCGGATTGAAGATGGAATCGCCGTACACGGTGTTGAAGAAGCGCACATTGAGCGTGTTGAAAATGTTGAACGCTTCGGCCAGAAATTCCAGCTTCGCTTTCTCCGAGAGATGGAACTCCCGCGAGATGCGAATATCGAAGCTCCGAAAGGAATCGCCTTTGAACGTATTGCGGGCATCCAGTCCCACGCGATCATTGACGCCGAACACATCGCCGTTGGCGTCGAATCCAGCGAACTTGGTGAAATAATGGGGCGACTCCAGCGTGAGAATGAAGCCGAACGTGAAGTTGTTCACGACCGGGTGGAGATCCGTGGGTCCACTGATCAACCAGTTGGCCACGAAGCGATGTTCGACGTGATCCGAAGAGAGGGCGCGCTCCAGATCGAACCGATTGCTGTTGACGGGAATCAACACGAAGCTGGGGTTGGGGCCATCATCGATGGTCTTAGACCAGGTGTAGCTGATGCCGAAGCCCAAGTGATGACTGAGCCGGCGATTGACATCGATGAGCAGACCGTCGAAGACGGAGTTCCAGCGCGAATCGGCCTCGAAGTAGACGGCGAAATTGGGATTGCGCACGCCGGGCACGGCATTGAACCGATCGAAGCGAATGGCCGCATAATCGGGCGCGCCACTCTCCAGGACGCCGCTGGGATCGGGCTGGTTGACGTTGAAAAAGCTCCCCAGGTGAACGCCTCGCACATGAAGGTAGGTGGCGCGAAACAGCGTTCCGGGCAGGACCTCGGCTTCCAGACTCAGGCTCCCCTGAATGCCATACGGCGCCTGATGGCGGCGAGCGAATCGCACGATGACCGATTCGGCCAGGAAGTCAAACTGGGTGCTCACCACCGGATAGCGGCCCGTGGTCATCAATTCGTTGAACGCCTGCTGCATGACATCGGGGATGCTGGCGAAGGCGAAAATGCGCGTGCGGGCATTCACGTCATCCTCGATATCCTCCCGGCCGGGATAGGGTCCACTGCCGCCACAGGCGGCTTCCTGACACATGAACAGCGGACTGGGAATGATGCCATGGAAGATGCCGAACCCGGCGCGAATGACGAAATGGCGATCGGGATTCACGCTGTAGGCCAGCCCCATGCGGGGATCGAAGTTGTTCAGATCATTGTTCAACGCCCGCTTGGGCCAGGTCTCGAACTCATAGCGCAGTCCGAAATTCAGCGTCAGGTTCGGCGTGGCCCGCCACTTGTCCTGAATGAACATCCCGTTGTAGGTGTGATCCAAGGTGCCCTTGGCCTGATTGCGAATGTCGTCGGCGAACCGGCTACCCAGATAAACCGAGGTATCCAGTCCCGGAGCATCGAAATCGAATTTCTGGAAAAAGATGACGAACGGCGTGCCGTTGAACAAATCCTGCACCGTGGCGAACGTGGCCTCGAAGGGATAGAACAGCGGGAAGGATTCGATCGTGCGGACGAAGTTGAAATTTCCGCCGAACATGATGGTGTGATCGCCCCGGTTCAAGGTCACATTGTCGACGACCTCGAAACGGGTTTCCTTGTAGAAGTCGGGATTCCCGCGATTGACGCCGATGGCGAACGTGTTGGCCACTTCCAGATGCGGCTGCGTCGTCGTGGTGGGAAAATCGAAGAACCGGCGCGCCCACTGCACGCGCAACTCGTTGACCGCCGTGGGCGAGAAGGCGGACGTGAGATTCCCCACCAACGATTGATCGCGGAGGAAGTTGTTCTTGAACGCCGAGGGGAGGTCGAACCCGTCATTGAGCGGCGACTGATTGATGAGGCGGGCATCGTTGAAGAAGTAACGGACGAACATGTTGTGACGCTCATTGAATTGATGGTCGATTTTGACCAGGAAGTTATCCGAATCATTGGAACGGGTGACGTTCAGATTCTCCGGCGGCAATCCGAACCGGTTCACCTTGATGTCGTTGATGGCATCAATGTTGGCCAACACGGCGGAATTGTAGAACGGCGATTCCCGACGACGCTGCCCCTCGTAATTGCCGAAGAAGAAGGTCTGATCCCTGACGATAGGACCACTCAGCGCGAAGCCGAATTGATTCTGTCGCAGCTTGAACAAGCCGGGCGAGGCCAACGGACTCCGGGCATCCAGCTTATCATTGCGGAAGAAGTCGTAGACCGAGCCGTGGAAATCATTGGTGCCGCTCTTGGTGATGATGTTGACGATGCCACCGACGGCGCGACCGAACTCCGTGGTGAAGCTCGTGTTGATGACCCGGAATTCCTGGACGGCCTCTTGCGACGGGGTCGTCTTCTGAATCCCCGATGCCGTGGACATATTGTCCGCTCCATCGATGGCGATGAAGTTGTAGTGGATGTTCTGTCCGGCGAACGAGAGTTTGGTCACCGGCTCGATGATCACGTCGGTGCTGCCCGAAGTGGTATCGCCAATGGTCACGCCCGGAGCCAGGAGCGCGAAGTCGATGAACTGGCGACCGTTGACCGGGAGATTTTCGATCTGCCGCTGCTCGATGACCGAACTCACTTCGGTGCGCGTGGGCTCGACCAGAGCGGCCAGACTGGCCTCCACGGTCACCTCCTCGGTGAGCTCGCCGACGCTCAAGGTGACGTTGATCTCGGCCACCTGACCAATCTGCAGCTTCACCGTGCGGACCTCGCGCTTGAAGCCCGGATGCTCGACGGTGATGGTGTACTCGCCAACCGGCAACAGGGCGAGATGGTATCGCCCCGCTTCCGAGGTCACCGCCGAGCGGGTGAACCCCGTACTCTTGTTGACCACGGTGACGGTTGCTCCCGGAATGACGGCGCCCGATTCGTCAACCACCTCGCCCTCAATGGTGGCCGTGACCGTCTGCGCCGATGCCGGGAGGCAACCGACCAACGTGAACATCACGATGATGAAGATGTGGAATCGGCTCACTTTCATAAGCACCTCCAAAGAATCAAATGTTGCGACGCGGATGTCGTCATTGAACGCAATGACGCATCGATGTCACCATCCAGATAGACATCATGCCGGGGGTGTATCTGGAGATCAGAGCCACGGCATAGATGGACACTTCCCCGAGAGCACCCATCGATCGCTCTCAGGACTCACTGGCGCTCACCGAGGACACCAGGCGAGCCTCTTCGGGGAAGAACTTCGCCAGGCACGTCCGGGGAACAGGTTGCGTGTAGCGAGTGAGCACCACGATGAACACCAAAGCCACCGCTAATCCCGGCAAAGCGGGATGAAGTTGTGTGGCCCAAGGAACTTTCATCAGATTGAGGACCGTCCAGATGCCCGTCACGACCGATCCGCCGACCGCCGAGGCGATGGCCGCCTCGCGGCTCACGCGCTTCCACTTCAACCCGAAGAGCAGGGGGAAGAAGAAGGTGACGCCGAGGAAGGCCACGGCGTAGGAGACGAGCACCAGGATCAATTCCGGCGTCCGCAACGCGCCCAGAAAAGCGACCACGCCGACGATGAGAATGGTGATGCGGGAGATGCGGAGATAAAACGTCTCGCTCTTGAACACACCGTTGGGCTCATAGTAACACTTCCGCAACAAGTCATGAGCGATACTCGCGCCGGCGATGATCAACAATGAGCTGGTCGTGGACATGCCCGCGCTGATGATGCCGGTCAACGCCACAGCCGCCAGGAAAGGACTCACCGTCGTGGTGACGAGCACGGGGAACGCCTGGTCGGGACTGCTGATCTGATCCCACACGAGCACGCGAGCCGCCGCTCCCAGGTAGAAATTGCCGTAGAGGAGGAAGAGAATGATCATGGCCACATTCAACGGCAGAGCGAACCGGGCGACATTGACGTCCCGAGCGGCGTAAATCTTGGTGACCAACTCCACGCGAGTGGCATAGGCCACCAGCCACACCACGTACCAGGAGACGAGATACGTCCAGGACCAACTCACGCCGGTGGGCGATGTCCAGCCAGGAGCCACCTGTTCGACTTTGGCCAGCACCTCCGACCACCCACCGACCAGATGATAGAGGCCGGGGACCAATACCAACAAGCCCAGCCACATGAACCAGAATTGCGCCACGTCCGTCCACACCACGGCGAGAAACCCCCCGAAGGTGACGTAGAAGACGAAAATCGCCGTCCCCAGCAGGAGGCCGGTGGTGAACGAGACGCCGAGCAATTGCTGGAGGACAAATCCCATGACCCGAACCTGGGCGATGAGATAAATGATGGACGAGAGGGCGACGATGAACGCCGAGTATCCGCGAAGGAACCGACTGTTGAACCGCTCGCCCATGTAATCGGGCAGCGTGTAGCCGGCCATCAAACGAAGCTTCTCGGCAAAATAGACGAGCACGATGAGCGTGCCCAAGGCCATGCTGATGAACGGGAGGATGGCCACGCCACCATCTTTGGCCGCCAGCGCCACGCCGCTCAAGATCGCCCCGCCATGCATGACCGATGCCATCATCGCCATGACCATGATGGGCAGACCGATGTTCCGACCGGCCACCCAGAAGCTGTCCATGTTCTTCTGATATCGCGCGCAGACGATCCCGATGAGGACCATCAGTCCCAGATATCCGAGGAATATGGCCATGCCGATCTCTGAGAGCGACATCATTCCCCCCTGCCGGTCATGCGGTTCTGTTTGTAGATCCGCCAGCAGTAGTAGAACTGCCCGAGGACCAAAATCCACGGTAAGACGATGAGCAGGAAAAAACTGGTCAGCGGAAGGCCAATGATCTTCATAGCGCACTCCGATTGGTCATGCTCCGTCCCTTCAGAGTTGCCGGGGCAACATGTCGGGCTCGAGCTGGAGGCACTCGGCGAACGCCGTCAGCCCGGAGAAGTGATGCACGATGGCCATCACCTCGTAGATGGCCCGATCATCAGCTCCCAGCCGTCTCACCTCGCGGAGGTGAAAATCAATGCCGTAAGGCGAGTAGGCGGCGGCCGAGACGGCCAGAGCGATGAACTCTTTGTCCCTCCGGCTCAACCGACCGGGTTGGAAGACCAGTTTGTTGAACGTCCACATGTCGGCCAAATAGGCTGGGTTCCGGGCCATGACCTGATAGACGCCGGGCACCCGCTCCAGCTCGTAGAACGCCTTGATGTCCCGATAGACGCGCTGGACGGCCTGGCTGGCGTGAGATTCGACGACCGGGGAGAGGTATGGCGTGGAGGGCTCGCCCCCGGTCCGGAAATCGGGCCCGATGCCCAATCCATCGGCGAATCGGTTCATCGAATGGGTGGCGAAAACAGTCAGCGCCAGCTCCACCCAGGTCTCGTCTTCGGCGGCCACGCCTCCCTGCTTCATCCCGGAAGCAGTATGGGCGTTGGTTCAGTAATCGCAGGCATTGACCGCCGAGACGGCCACGGCGATCATCTCCTTCAGAGCGCGACTGAGCGCGCCGGGAGCGATGATCCGGGCATAGGCGCGAGAGCGGGGAGCGTTACAGTCCATCCGGTAGGCGATGGCCCGGGAGAGATTGGGCACCCAGTCCATCCCGTAGCGCTTCTTGACCGCCTCGAAATAGGCCTTGACGGCCCCGGTGGCTTCTTGCTCGGAAATCAATCGGACGGTGCTCATGTTGGATCGAGCCTCCTTTCTCGCCAACGACGAGGGCTCACTCAGACCGCCGGAACGGCCCGCCCATCATTCCCGACGCTCAGGGGATGAGCGCGAAGGCGTTCAAGGGTGATCCCGTCGCTCCCCGCAGTCTCAAGGGATTGAGGACGAGGAGGAACTCGTAGACCCCTTCTTCGGCCAGCGCGGCAGCCAGCTCCTCCAGATTCATGTTCTCCACCAGATAGATCCCATGATCGGCAATCAGAATCCGATGCACGGGAAAGACCGTCCCCTTCTCGGGCACGACTTCGTAGCTCAGTTGATCGTCCCCGGTGAGGAAGATCTTCTTGCTGGCCAACCAGCGCGCAGCGCTCTCGCCGGGGCCAGGACGAAATCCCTTATACTTCTCCCGGTCCTTCTCGAAGAATTGGCCGTATCCGGTCCGAATGAGCACGGCATCGCCCGGGCGAATCTCCACGTCTTCAGCCTTGGCCGTCGCCTCCAGATCTTCGGCGGTGATCTCCTGTCCTGGAGCCAGCGCTTTCACGCCCTTGAATCGGGCGACATCGAGCAGGACGGCGCGGTTGACGAACCGCTCCTTGGGGTAGGTCTCGATGCCCAGTTTGAGCAATCCTTGAGGGCTCTCGTTGGCCGGGGCATCCAGTCCGCCGTAGAGTTTCAGATGATCGGAGATATGACCAATGGCATCGATGGTCGGCGCGCCGTGTTGCCCGCTGAAGAACATCATGTCTTCGGCCCAGGCAATACCTCCGGGGATGCGCCCCGCCGTCTCGCGATGACTGGAATGCAACCCCATGGCGAATGGCGGGTTCAAGCTGAGCACCGGCGCGTTCCCATCCCAGACGAAATTCAACTCGATGACCCGCGCCGACCGCACCAGGTCAATGAAATGAGCCATCACCTCGCGGCGGGCGCGCCGCGTCGGCGAGGTCTCCGCCCGTTGAGCGGCGCGGGCGAGATTTTGGGAAGCCTGGGCGAAGGCCGTCAGACGATCGCTCTGGGCGACGTGACTGAGCCGCGCCGTCTCGGCTCGGCTCTCCCACCAGGCGAACGCCCCTAAGGCCACTATCGACACGCTCAGGATAGCGAGGAATCGGTTTTTCCTGTTCATCTTGATCTCCCTCACGATGAAATCGGCTTCCTCCTCACCAGGGCGGGTCTGATGCCGCCCATCTCGGTCGGCGATGACGAGGAGCGAGCCGTTGGAGCATCGAGACTCGGTGATGCCGATCCGGCGGAATCCTCGCGCGCTCGATGCTTCCTTCAATCTTCATAGGCTACTCGAGGACTCCCCGAGGGATAAAAGACGCCCAACAGGCGCACCGGCGCCGTACCCGGATTCTCCAGGCAATGCCGCACGCCAATGGGCAGGAAGATGCTCGTGCCCGGGCCGAACTCGGCGCTCCCTCCCTCCACGTGGACGATGCCTCGACCCTGGAGGATGAAGATAGCCTCCTCGTAGGTGTGATAATGGAAGGGGGCACGACTCGGTGGAATGAACCCGATGAATTGGGTCACCCGCTGGCAACCGAGATCGCGATCGACCATCAACTTGAACTCTCGGTCGGCGCCAGCCCGAAGGGGCGAGCGTTCCTGTTCGCGCACCGTCCGCGGCGGCGGTTCCCCAGAGGCCGTCGGCGATGGACGGGGCTCGTCGAGGAGTCGCCGTCGGTCGTCCTCGGGACAACATACGCTGACCACGGTCAAGGCGTCGGGACCCTCATTCTCGATGATGTACGCGGTGGCCGCGGGCACATAGACGCCCACGCCCGGAGACAACCGATAGGCGAATCCCGACATGTGACAGGCGCCCTCGCCACGAACGACGTAGAGCACCTCTTCAGCCCCCGGATTCACGACGGCCGGCGCGCGACCGGGCCGGTAGTCGCTGATGAACTGAGCGATGTGCTGAGCGCCATTCTGGCGACAGATGGTTCGACGGCACGTCCAATTGGCCACCGCCGTCACCTCGCCATCGGCGGGATCGAAGACGCGACAACCACCGGGTAAGACGCGCATATTCGTTACTCCATCCGCGATGAATTCAAAGCTCTCTGAGAGCGCCACGACCTCATCATCGAGCGGTCGATTCTACTCGACCACGGCGCTCTCTGAGAAGCGCGAATATGAAAGATCCACCGGGCGCTCGGCCAAGGCACGTTCGCTGCCCCGGTCAGTCATCGCCCTCTCGAACCATCAGATCGAGATTCTCCTCCAGCACGGCCACGGCCGCCTCGACATCATCCAGCGTGTTGTAGACGTGGAGCGAGAGCCGCAACCCATCGTGACGGCCGGAAGCGACGATGCGGCGCTCGGCCAATCGCGCCAGGATGGCGCGCAGGTCCTTGGACTGCAACACGATGAGCGGTCCCACGCTGTCGGTCGGCGTCTTGAGCCGGATGCCCAGCGCGCGAGCCCGATCGATCAGCGCGCGGCTCAGCCACTCGATATGAGCGGCGATGCGATCCAACCCAATCTCACTCAGCAGATCGAGGGCGGGCATGGCCGCGTAGAGATTGGGAATCGGGGGAGTGCCCGCCTGAAAGCGCCGCGCCGTCGGCGAAGGATCGAATCGCCGGACGTCGAAAGCGAAGGGATCGCGTTGAGCGAACCACCCGCTGATGGTCGGTTGGAGCGATGGAATCAATTCGGCCCGCACATAGAGGAAGGCCAGACCGGGCGGACCGAGGAGGTACTTGAGCGTGCCGGTGAGATAGAAATCGACGTCGAGCGCCTTCACGTCAATGGGACGGGTTCCACAATCCTGATAGTCGTCCATCATCACCCAGGCGCCCCGTTCGTGCGCCAGGCGGGCGATGGCCTTCACATCGGCGCGCACGCCGTTCAGGAAGCTGACATGGGTGACGGGCACCAGCCGCGTCGTTTCATCTATGGCGCGCGCGTAGGCGTCCACCGGAATGCGACCGTCTCTGGCGGCGATGAATTCCACGCGAGCGCCGCGCCGCTGCTGCGCCAGCCAGATATGTCCCATGGTGGGGAATTCGAATTCGCCCATCACGATCTTGAAGCGAGGATGAAAGTCGAGCGCGCTGGCCACCGCATTGATGCCCGCCGAGACGCTGCTCACAATGGCCACTTCGTCGGGCTGGGCGCCGATGAAGGCGGCAAACTGCTTCCGCGCCCGTTCGTACTGCTCGGTCCACATGTCCCACGGCGAGCCCCGCTCGCGCCAACTGGTCAGATAGGCCATCACCCCGGCCTCCACCACATCAGCGAGCGCCCCCTGCGAGCAGGAGTTCAGATAGATCCGCTGCTGGAAGACGCGGAATCGGGCCCGAATCTCGTTCAGTTCTCGCTCCGTCAACATGCTCCGCCCTGGCCCCGTTCTGGACAGCCGTCGCCGCAGTCCCCTTCGCCACCTGACCCCGGCGAGATGATGGAGGCAGGCTGCCGCCCTTCCGGTCTCCGGACCGGCCAGGGAACAAACGACCCTGTTCCTCTCATCATCGTCGCGCTGCCGAGAGAGTCCCCTCGACCCGCGGACGCGGGCAAAGAGCTGCGGTGACTTCGGAATTATCTTCGTTCCTCTCGATCCACGACGCCCCGTCTCTATAGAGTTCTCCCCACACGGCATCTCACATTATGAGACGCCGTAATAGCATGATCAGAGACCCACTTGACCTTGGCTGACTTCGCCGACCCCAGCGTGCGACGATGTCCCGCGGTAACCGAGTTCCGCCGACAATTGATCTGCCGTTTCGATCACCACTTTGGCGAGCATGGGGATCTTGTCGTCGGTGAGGCGAAAATTCGGTCCGGCAATGCTGATGGAGGCCACAACGTCTCCCGAGTAATCTCTGACCGGGGCTCCGATGCACCGGAGCCACTCTTCGACCTCCTCGTTATCGACGGCATAGCCGAGCTGGCGCACCCGCTGGAGGTCCTCTTTGAGCTGAGCCGGCGTGGTGATCGTATTCCGCGTGTAGGCGCGCAAGCCGCGCTGCTTGATCAGATCGTCGAGTTTCGATTCCGGCAAAAAAGCCAACAACGCTTTACCCACCGCCGTGCAGTGCGCCGGATGCCGTTGCCCAATATTAGTGGGCACCCTCACCGAGCGCGGCGGTTCGACTTTCTCCAGGCAGAGGGCCTCACCGTGATCGAGGATGCAGAGGTGAGCCGTCTCGCCCGTCTCGTAGACGAGCTGCTCCAGATAGGGTCGCGCTCGCTCGCGCAAGTCCAGCCGGGCCACCGCCTTGCTCCCCAACTCGAACAATTTCAAGCCCAGCCGATACCCACCCCCCTGCTGGTTCCTCTCCACCAACCGATACTGCTCCAACACCACCAACAGACGATGTACCGTGCTCTTGTGAAGGCCCAATCGCTCGGACAATTCGATCAACGTGGGCTCGGACTCCTCGCTGGCCAACGTCTCCAGAATGGCCAGCGCCCGCTCCAGCACCTGGACGCGATACGGCGATCCTCGCTCTTTCCCTCTGCCCTTGGTCATCGTCCTCCTTGTTTCACATCGTGAGATGCCATACTAAATACCAAAATTCATTGACGAAGTCAAGCACTTTTTTCTTCCCTTCACCAGAGGAATATACTCCCCGCGATGGATGCCTGAGCGCGTCAGGCGAAATGGTGGAGATGATGATCGCCTCAGGTCGTGCGGCTGGTGAACTTATCAAAGCGGATGCGTTCGGTAGGGATGCCTCTCTCCCGCAACAATAAGATGGCGGCGTCGATCATGGCTGGAGGACCGGCCAGATAGGCTTCGCACTCCTGGAGTGATCGATCGCCGAGGTATTTGTTCATCACCTCGGTGATCAATCCCACCTCGCCCGTCCACTGTGGATCGCCCGCTTCGGAGAGCGCTGGGACGAACCTGAAGTTGGGATGTTCTCGTTCCAGTCGGGAAAACTCTTCATCGTAGTAGAGGTCCCGAAGTCGGCGGACGCCAAAAAACAGCGTCATTTTTCGTCGCTCATCCAATCTCTTCTCGAATGCATGAAGGAGCATCGACCGGATGGGGCCGATGCCCGATGCGCCGGCGACGAAGATGACCTCCCGATCGGAATCTTCGCGCAGGTAGGACTCGCCGTACGGCCCGCTGAACCGGATCTCATCGCCGATGTGGAGACGATGGAGATAGCCCGAACCGACGCCGCCGGGCACATAGCGAACGACGATTTCGATGGCCTGTTGGCGGCTCGGCGGTGAGGAGATGGAATACGAGCGGGTGACCTCGGCTTCGGGGATGAAGACGTCGATGTATTGACCGGCACGAAAGCCGATGGAAGGCGGATCCACGAGCTGGATGAGGAAGCTTTTCGTATCATAGGTCAGCGTGACCATATCGCCGATGCGGCCTCGATACTCTCCAGGGAGTTCATCGGCCTCCAGCTTCGTCGCCTCGATGACCAGATCCTCCAACGGCGTCGCTTGACAGAGGAGCACGTATCCCTCTTCCTTCTCGAAGTCCATGAGCGCGAACGGGGAATAGTCGCCATAATCGACTTCTCCCTCCAGGATACGCGCCTTACAACTGGCGCACTGTCCGTCCCGGCATCCGAAGGCCAGTCTCACCCCTTGTCGCAGGGCGGCATCGAGGATGGGTTCATCTTCTTCGCACTCGATCTCCTTATTCAGGGGCACGAGCTTGACGCGGTAGGTCATATACGGCCCTCGTCTTGCCACAACGCGCCTGGTCCGCGCCAGGCGGTCGATCTCACGCCCACGAGCGAACCGGGATGGGTTCGAAGAAGCTCGCTGGCGCTCGCTCCCCCCAGGAGAGTCGCCCCTCGCGCTTGTAGTCTTCGAACGTCCAGTGGATGGGCGGAGCATCCATATCCGGAATCCAATACCCCTCCGAGTAAAATTCCAGTCGGTTCCCCGAGGGATCGCGAAGGTAAATGAACATCGAATTGGTCGCCTTATGGCGCCCGGGCCCGAATTCAATGCAGGCGGCCCACCCGGCATCGGCCACGACGTCGGCCACGTGAATGACCTGCAGGGCGTTGGCCACCCAGAATGAGACGTGTTGCATCCCCGGCTGGGGTTTATGAACCAGGGCGATGTCATGGGAGCTGGAGGTTCGATGGAGCCAGGCGGCGAACATGCCGTCGCCGTTCTCGGCATCCACGTATTCGGAGAGATGCAATCCCATGGCCTGATAATATTTGACGCCGGCATCGACGTCGGGCGTGAACAGGGCGACGTGATCCAGCCACTGAGGAACCGCCCCGCGCCACAGGTGAGCCTTGCGAGCCAGACTCTCGACGCGCTCCATAGTGTAATAGAACTCCACCGGGTGACCGCAGAGATCGTGCACGCGCAGGGCTTCCCCCTGTCCCCGCTCTTCCCCGGCGGAGATCCATCGAGTGGGACGTCCCTCGCGGCGGAAGCGCCGTTCCAGCTCCCGCAGTGCCTCTGGGCGATCCACTCGCCAGCCGAAGTGAATGAGCTCGGGCCCTTCCGCCCGAGAGAGGATCAAGCTGTGATGATCGGTGTCCGAGACGCCCCGAAGATACAGGCGATCCGCCTCCCGGGCCGTCTCGACGAATCCCAGTACATCGATATAGAAGGCCGCCGCCTCATCGAGATCCCGCACACCGAGTTCGGCGTGACCGATCTTCACTAAGTTCATGATGCACCTCCCTCACCGTATGGCCTTCCCGCCCCCGCGCGAATGACGTCTCCCCGAGATCCCCGTGTGGCAGGAGGACGGAATCCCGCGCGCGGCTCACGTGCCCTGACTGAAAAAGCTCTCCGGTGGAGGTCCTCCCCACATGCTCGTTCCGACTTTGAACGTGTTCTCATCCCAGGTCTTCGTCGGGTAATCATCCTCATCGTGAACGAGCGCCATTTCGCTGGACAGTTCCAGGCGGTTGCCATCGTCGTCAAAGAAGTAGAGAAACGTGTTGTATCCGATACCATGCTTCCCCGGCCCATATTCGATGGTGTATCCCCCATCGAATAATCGATTCGCCCCCCGGCGGAGATCGTCAAACGTTTGAACGAGGAAATTCAGGTGATGGAGTTTCCCCACCGGGCCCTTCAACATGGCGATCACGTGGTGATCGACGTTGCAGCGGAGGAATGCCCCGATGAGATCCGGGCCCATGCGCACGTAATCGCTCACGGTGAATCCGAGACACTGCGTATAAAAATCGATCCCTTTCTGGACATCGTCGACGAACAGAGCGAGATGATGAACGGCGAGGGGTTCGACGCCCTTGACCGAGAGCCCCGAACCCGCCGGTTCGATCGAATGAACGGCCTCGACGACATGGCCGAAGGGATCGGTGAACCGCAGCGTGCGACCCTGTCGGGGCATGTCCGTCCCCCATTCCGTAGCGACGCCATGTTCCTGCAACCGCTTCTCCAGTTGGCCGAGGGCGTCCTCGGAGGCCACCTTCCAACAGTAGCGGTCCAGTCCCGGCGACGCCGCTCTCTTGATGACGAGATCATGGTGGGTGAGACCGCAACTGAGGTAGATGGTCTCCCCTTCCCGCCCCGTCTCTTGAAATCCAAGCGTGTCCACATAAAATCGGAGCGCCTTGTCCACGTCAGTGACTTTCACGGCCGCATAGCCGAGTCTGGAGACGAGCATTGTATCACCCTCCTTTCACTGTGATGGTGCTTCGCTTCGACTCACTGTTCGCAGCGGGGAGGCTCACTCCGCTTCGGACTGGAGTTCCGCCCAGGTTTTCATCCCCGCGCTCTCCCGTCGATTGATGGGACCGATGGCATCGAGCAAACGGCTATTCTCGATGCCCAGCATGCGAACGGGTCGTTGCGGATCGAGATTGTAGTGTCGGTGCCACGTCCAAGGTGGCGTATAGATACAGTCATTCGGCCCCCACTCGACCCGGCGCCCTTCGATCTCGGAATAGCCGCGCCCCTCGATGACGAAATGAACGCTCTCGTGATGATGCCGCTGCATATCCGAAGATCCGCCGGGCGGAATCTCCTGCAAAAAGATCTCGAACGTCCGCGTGGGGAGATCCAGGTAGAGGGCGATCTTGGAGAAATTCCCCGTCTGTTCGGGTCCCAACCAGTGCAGATCTTCTCCACGGGCCACCAGCACGTCGGTGCGCACCGGTCCGAAGTGTTTGGCCTGTTTGAGTTTCTCCATGAATGCTTTCAACTTGTCATCCATAGGCATCCCTCACAATTACGCCGTGGGGGGAATTTCAATGTACCCCCCGTCGACATTCCAGACGGCTCCATGGACGAATCCCCCTTCAGGGGAGGCGAGGAAGGCCACCGCCTCAGCCATCTCCGATGGATGAGCGAACCGTCCCACCGGGGATTTGGCCATCTCCCGTTGGTAGAAGATCTCCTCATCGAGGCCCGCCTCGGCAGCTCGCTTGCGAAGCAATTGTTGCTGCCGCTCCGTCTCCACGTTGGCCACCAGGATGGCGTTGGCCGTGATGCCGTCATGACCGACTTCATTGACCAGCGAACGGGCCAGGGCCACGACGGCCGAGCGCATGACATTGGATAAACAGAGATCGGGTATGGGGCGGACGACCGAAGCCGAGGCCATGTAGATCAATCGCCCCCACTTCCGCTCGCGCATGGCGGGCAGAACTTCTTGAGTTAACACCACGGCGCTCATCACGATGAGGTCGAACGCCTGGCGCCAGTCGGCCACCGAGAGTTCGGAGAAGAGCCCCGGACGCGGCGGCCCGGAATTGTAGACCAGAATATCGGGCGGTCCCAGCTCGGCGGCGACATCGCGGGCGAATTGGGCGACCGATTCCGAACGGCTCAGGTCCACGGCGCGGGAGAAGACGCGAACGCCGGTTCGCTCGGCAATCTCCCGGGCGCTCTGCTGGATCGCTCGAGGATCCCGCGAACAGATGGCCACGTCGGCGCCCGACATGGCCAACTTGAGAGCGATGGCCTTGCCGATGCCCCGACTGGATGCCGTCACGATGGCGACTTTCCGGCTCAAATCGACGTTCATCACTCTTGCCTCAACGACCCGCCGGCTGCTCTCGCACGAACGCTTCGTCGGCCCGCTTCAGAGCCTCCAGCGTATCGTCGACATCATAACTCTCCAACAGTTTTTTGGCGAGGTTCACGGCTTCGGTTTTGTCATATAGCCGGTACTGCGTGATGATGCGCAGATAGAAAGGATCGCCCGCATAAAATCGTTCGTACAACTCGTGTCGCCCTCCGAAATCGGAGACGGCCAGATCGGCGGCCGCCTTGAACAATTTGATTTTCTCTTCGGCCGAGATGGACGCCCCGCGATAGTACTTCCTCACATCATCGGCGATGGGACTGTCAAACACGGTCACCGAGGCCGGCTGGTACATGAGCCCTCCGGCCAGGAGCAATTGCATGATTTCCCGAACGCGCGGATACCACCGATTCCCCGAATTGCGAATAGCCAACAGGGGAGTGACGTTGGGCACATAGGTCCCATCGGGCAGCACCTCGGCGGTCGCTTCGGAGGCGATGATCCCCGCCCTCACCAATTCGATGTACGTGGTGATTTCCCCGATCATATCCTGGACGTTGGGGAATTGGCTGATTTGAATGGCGTCGGCACAGAGCACGGTCAGCCCGAGCATGAACTGGAGCTTGGAGAGCAACCGGATCGATGTCTGGTGACCGGTGAACGCGTTGGAGTTGACCTGCCAGATATTGTTGACCCGCTCCGGATCCTGATTGATGAACACGCGCTCCCAGGGAACGAGCACATCGTCGAACACGACGATGGCGTCCATCTCATCGAACTGGGAGGCCAGGGGATGATCGTACACGCTCGGTTTGGTGTACGGTTCGCGACAGATCAACCGCACGCCGGGAGCACTCATGGGAACGGCAAAGGCGATGGCATAGCGCGCATCTTCGGCGGTATGGCGACCGAACGGCCAGACGAGCATCTCATCGGCGTAGGGCCCGGCGGTGGCCAGCATCTTCGCTCCGCGCACGATGAGCCCCTTGTCCGTCTCCCGGACCACGCCGACGTAGGTGAACGGATCGGGCTGTTCGGCCGGCGACTTGGACCGATCGACCTGGGGGTTGATCAACACGTGCGTCAAGAAGAGATCGTGCTCCCTGACGAATTCATAGTAACGGCGCACGTTCTCGGCGTACTCCCCGAAGAAATCGGCGCGGATGGCCCAGGCGGTCAGCATGGCGCTGATGAAATCCGTCGTCCGTCCCATGATGCCGAACGTCTCGTCGGCCCAGGTCTTATGCATCCGCCGCCGCTTCACCAGATCGTCGCGCGACTTGGGGATGAGAAAGGACGTACCCACCAGGTCCCCGGTCGATGGGGAGCGATAGGTCATGAACTCTTGCAACTGAGGATCGTGTTGGAGATCGTAAAGCCGCGCCACGGCGCGAACCGCCGGAGCCAGGGCCGGATGAGTGGTGACATCCTCGACGCGCTCATTGCCGATCCACGTTTCCGGCATTGACTGCTTCAAGTTTTCAATGTATTGTGCTCCCGTTCGAACTGGCATAATGAGCCCTCCTTATCGCGAATAGGTTCAACCTCGGGGGCGGTGAGCGATTGAGGCGAGCCACGTTCCTCACCGCTCAACGCCTCCGTCCACCTCTCACTCGACATCCCGAACGAACCTGAAGAACGCTGGCGAGGACGCCTCGGCGCCCATCCGCTGTCGCCGGAGAATGCTTCTGACGCTCTGCTCCTGGACGCGCATCGCTCTCCCGCTCGCTTCGCTCTTCATTTCAATAAGAAATCCAGCACTACGCGATTGAACTCTTCCGGCTTCTCGAACTGAGGCCAGTGCCCGCACTCGTCGATGACGACGAATTGGGAATTGGGGATGTGCTCCTGAGCGGCCTTCCCCACCTCGATGGGCGCCGTAGGATCGTGGGACGTCCAGAGGACGAGCGTCGGATGCTGGATGCGGGAGAGACGCTCGGGCGTGAGAATGTACTTTTGGCGAATCTCCATCTCCTGGAGGCAGAGCACGTGTTCCATAGCCCGAACCATCCCGGGCTGTGAATAGATGCGATAGCGGATCTCAACCATCTCGTCGGTCATCTTCTTGGGGTCATACATTAACCATTCCAATCGCTTGCGCACCGTCTCGGTGCTGACGTTCTTGACGGCTTCCAGCGTGGAATTCTTGACCTTGGCCATGACTTCCGGATTGGACCGAAAACCGCCCGCCGTGTTCAGGATGAGCTTCTCCACGCGCTCAGGGTACTCCAGAGCGAACCAGGCGGCGATCCACGCTCCCATCGATTCGCCTTGGATATGCGCCCGCTCGAGACCGGCCGCGTCCATGAAGTCTCGCAAGTGCTGCGCATACACGGGGAGGGTATAATCTTTGTCGGGCTTATCGGTGAAGCCGTGCCCGATCATGTCGATGGCATAGACGCGGAAATGCTCGCCGAGCCCACGGAAATTGCGGATATAGGTCTCGGCGTGACCGCCCGTCCCATGGAGCATGATGAGAGGGAAGCCGCGTCCCGATTCCAAACAGCGCGTGCGAATACCTCCGGCGTCGTAGTACGTTTGCGCGATATCCAATCCCAAAACATCGACCCAGCACGTTGATTCTTTCATCATCCTCTTCCTCCCTCAGATGGTCCTCATCCGTGATGTCGGTCAACGATGAATGTGGATGACGACGGCAGTGGGCGTTTCCGTATCCATCAATTGAAAGCCACGATCGATTTCCGAGAAGGAGAGCCGATGGCTCACCAGGGGAGCGATGGCGAGTTTCCCTTGACGATAGATCTGGAGTAAGTCCTGCATATCCGACTGTCGAGCCAGAAAAGCGCCACGAACGATGATCTCTTCGAAGATGAGTTTCTCCAACACGGCCTCCAACGGTTTCATGCGGGTCGCCTGTCCGACCAAGCATAATCGCCCGCGACGCCGGGTGGCCAACAAAGCTCGCCCGATGAGGTCAGCGTCGGCACTATAGTCGAGCACGACATCCCAGCCGCGTCCCTCGGTGCGCTGTTTCCCGGCCTCCATCAGATCGTCCACTCCCACTTTCAACACGCCATCAGCGCCGTGCGCTTCGGCCTGCTTCAGCCGTCGCTCGTCCGCGTCGGCGACGACGGCTACACCGCCAGCCAGATGCACCAGTTGAATGGACGCCAGCCCCCAGAGGATACCTCCCAGGATGAGGACGACCTCGCCGGGCTTGATCTCGGCGTCCATGAAAGCGCGATAAGGGGTGCCGAACCCGCAGGTGAGCAAGCTCGCTTCTTCGCCGCTCATGCCTTCGGGCAATCGCTCCAGCGCTCGCTCGGGGATGGCCACCTGCTCGGCGAATCCTCCTTGACGCGTGAGTCCGAGCACCTGCCAATGCGCACAGATGTTATCGTACCCGTGACGACAGTAGTAACAATCGCCACAACTGATGGCGAAGTTGGACAACACGCGATCGCCGACGCTCACCTTGGTCACGGCTTCCCCGACCGCGGCGACGCGTCCGGCGAGCTGATGCCCGAGGACGATGGGCAATTGGAGAGGCCAATCGCCCCGCCAGGCATGCCAGTCGGTGTTGCAGATGGAGCACACGTCCGGTTCGACGAGCACATCGGTGGGACCGAGCTGGGGATCGGGCACCGTCTTCAACGCTAATGGCTGCTTGAAGGCCTCCAATTCCGCGATCTTCATCGTCTCATTCCCTCACTCTTGTTGTTCGGGCGGTTGGAATCCCCGTACGCTGTAACCGCCATCGACGAGGAGGATCTGCCCGGTGATATGAGAGGCGGCCTCCGAGGCGAGGAAGGCGATGGCCCCGGCGACCTCCTCGGGCTGACCCGCCTTTTGCAACGGCGTCGTGGCTTTGATGAACTCGATGACCTGAGGATCATCAAACAACGAACGATCATCACCGTAGGGCTGTCCCAGCTTGATGGCATTCCGGAGATCCGTGATCGTCCCTCCCGGGGCAACGCCGTTGACGCGAACGCCGAAGCTGGCCACCTCGAAGGCCAACTCGCGAATGAGTCCCACGACGCCATGCTTGGCCACCGTGTAGGCCAGCCCCCCTTGCTGAGGGAAGAATCCGGCCGTGGACGCCGTCATGACGATGTTGCCCTTGGTCTTGATGAGCTCCGGCAACGCCGCCTTACACGCCAGGAAGTACCCCTTCAAATTGGTTCGCAGGACGCGATCCCATAGCTCTTCGGTCGTGTCCACGAGCGGCGTGAAGCCATCGAACACGCCGGCGTTGGCTACCAGAATATCCACTCGACCGAAGGCATCGCACGCCTGCTGCACCATTCGTTGATTATCCTCGGCCTTGCCGGCATCCATGTGTACGGCGATAGCCGATGCCCCATCGAGTTGCTCGATGGCGGCTTGGGCCGCTTCCTGGTTGCGATCGGCGATGACGACCTTGGCGCCAGAAGCGGCGAAGAGCTTAGCCGTCGCCAGACCAATGCCGGCGGCTCCTCCGGTGATGATGGACACTTTGCCATCCAGACTGATGTTCATTCCAGTAACCTCCCTTCATCATCCTCGGCCATATACCCGCCAGTGGCAATCACCGATTCGGGAATCCCCATCCAGTCTTGAACCTCCCGCAAGCTCTTGCCGGCGGCGAACTCGGCGGCGATACGATCGCCGATATTGGGAGCCAGATAGATGTCCGGATCGTGCTCGAAGATCAACTTACACGGTTCCGAGCAAAAATGATATTCCTTCCCCTGATAGGTGCTCGAATGAATCTTGGGCTCATGATAGCTGGGGAAGACGCAGGGAAGCTGGCACACCTGGCAAATGGTGGGGACGCCCTGAGCATTCTTCATGTCGCCAGCGGCGACTTCGTCCCACCATCGGCCGTAGAGCGATTCCCAATGGGGGTACTTGGTCGTCAACCACTGGCGATCTCGCCGGGTGACGCGAGGCACCTTGATGAAGCTGAGATATTTGTAAGCGAACAACACCTGCCACAGCCCGTGAGTGAAATACTCCACATCCTCGAGAATGGCGTCGAGGAAGGCGATCGGCTTCAGCCCGCGTTGCTGGAGTTCCTTCTCCACGCCGCGATAGAACTGGACCAAGTACCGATAGACGTACTCCTTGAAGCTGGAACTCTTGTTGGTGTTGTAGACATCGGCGCTGAAGGCGACGGCCGGCGCCAGCGCCCGATAGCCGCGCCAGATCCACTTGTTGTTCCACCAGTTGATGGTCTCTTTATCGGCGTCGCTCACCAGATCGAGCACATACCGGAAGGTGTTATATCCCAGCGCCATGTGACGCGTCTCGTCCGATTGCACCGACATGAACGTCTGAGCCGTGCTGAAGTCATTGGCTCGGGTCACGCTCTCGGGCAAGGCGGCAAAAATGGTGTTGGAGATCCCGACTTCGATGTGAAAGGAGAGCGCCAGGAGCGTCTGCAAGGGATCGACCTTGGCCAACGCGCACACTTCTTCGAAATAGCTCCGAAACACCTGGATGGTCCATCCGTTTTTCCAATGACGATCCAGGTAGATGATATGATCGGGATGGCCCTCGGCGAGTTTGAGCGCCGTCTTTCGCTCGATGGCCGCATGTCGAATTTCATCGATCACCTGCGCCATGGTCGCCAACTTGATACTGCTGCCCGGGATATGGCGAACGAATCGACCGAAGGAGAGCGAGATACTGTATTCGGCCGGGGATAACGCGGCGTAGACCAATCGACTGAACTCGTGCCACCGATGATCGATCTTTCGATTGAGTCCGAATCGACTCAACAGATCGAGACCGTTCCACAGAACCTGTTGCTTCTCGGCCTGCACTCTCATGTAATTATCGAACACGAGCTCAAAGGGATCTGTGAATCGCTCCCAATCGGTCTTCATCGGTGATCGTGCCTGGTAGAACACGTCCGGCGACTGATACCGCGGAGTCCAGGCGAAAGCCTCTTTGATCTCCTCATAGCGACCCGGTGTTTCTGACATGATCGCATCCTCCCTGCTCAATCATAACTTGGCCACGGCGAAGCCGTCGGCATGCCAATAATCGACGGCTCCCCCGACGGTGCAGACGACAAACACGGTGAGCTCATTCAGATCGATATCTTGTCCCGTCACCTCCTTGACCGTCGCTCGATCGACCTTGATGACATGCGGAGCCTGGGCCTTGAGGATGATCAGTCCGGCATCGGTCCGTTCGACTTCCACGTCCGGATCCGTCTCCTCGAGCGTCTCGGCCACCGCCTCGGTAACGGGGGCATTCATGAATTCAATGCGGAATTCGCGCTCATCGACGGCTTGTGGTGTTGACGTCATACTGACCTCCCGACCGAAGAAGTGGAGGGAACCTCCAGGTTCAACTCCGCATAGGTCGTTTCGATGGCTTTCTGGCGATCCTCCCACACCGCCTCAAACGAGATGCCCGTGATCTCCTCCAGGTGGTCGAAGGCCGGTCCAAACAGCCGACGGGTGGCCTCCGCCGCGCGTGGGAACCAGCGGTCGATCCAGGCCTGAACGAGAGGCCGGTTCTCGGCATGAGCATCGAGAACATATTTGACGAAAGCACGCGCCAGATCGGCATGATACGATTCCTGGGCCCACATCACCTGACTCACCGACCAGAGGACGGGATCTCCACAGCGCAACCCCAGTCTCGGCCACTCCACCAGATAGATGGGTTCCATCACCTGCTCCAATACGAAATCGAAAGCCACGATGGCTTCGGCCCAGTCCTCGATCACCATGAGATCCTCTACCAAACGACGCAACGGCTGAATGTCCGGAGCCTCATCCCAGATCGCCGCCGCCCGATCGAATCCGCCAACGTGCTGTCGATAGAAACGGCAGAGATCAACGTTATGACACACGTGACCGAACTCGTCGAATCCCTGGAGAGAGAAGGCATGAGAGACATATTCGCCCAGGGCAGAACTTTTAATGTCATGGAACGCCATACATCCGGCGGATTCGTAGTAGCGCATGGCCGGATAGAAGGTATTCAGCTCGTCAATCCACGGCGAGGCCGTGCGTTGGAAGAGATCCGGCTGATTCATGGTATCGAGGCATCCCTTGATGCGCTCGGCGTCTTGAGCGCGCCTGAGCACGTAAGTGTGATAGGAAAAGGCGGCGGGATCGCGGAAGTCGTCCCAAGACTCCACGCGCACCTGGGTCGAGTCGTCGGACCACAACGGCATATAGTAGGGGGGCGTCCAATAGAGTCCGAAGACGAGCTCTTCGTACTCGGTGGCGCGACGAGGGCGATCCCGCAGCCGGCCAAAAGCACTCTTGGGTTTCCTGGCTCGTGCCATAGGCATCCTCCTTCCCACTAGAAGCTGATGCGGAATGAAAACTGGATCTGGCGCATATTGCCCACATTGCGCGGCGTGCCGAAGCTCGGCACGGCTCCCCGAACCCCATCGCCGAACTCTCGAGGTACCGGCCCGATCAAATCGGTGGCGCCATACACGTTGTTCACATCCAGGACGTTGACGTGATTGAACAGATTGAAGAACTCCACGCTGAATGTGCCTCTCACCCGCTCGCCGAACGGGATGAGCCGCTGAAGCCGCAGATCCACTTGCTGGAAATCGTCGCCCTTGTACGTATTGCGGCCCAACACGCCCACGCGATCGGGGAAGGGGAACCCATCTCCATTGGCGTCGAACCCGACCAGGACAGACGTATATCGCGGGCTCTGCAGCGTGGTGATCACGCCCACCTTCCAGTCCCGCAGGACCACCCACCGGCTGGGCGATTCGAATAACCAGGTGAGCACGAACCGCTGGCCAATATGATTATCCGAGACGCCTCGCTCCAGATCGCGCCGGAAGTAATTCTGCGGGCCAGTGGCAAACTGAATCGTCGATTGGTTATCGATGGACTTGGAGTAGGTATAGTTGGCCGTCAGCGAGAAATGATGGCTGAACCGTTTGGTCACGCTGAACATCCCGGCGTGGTAAATGGAAAAGGCGCTGGGCGTGAAGAGGAAAGCGAATCCGAAATGAGGATCGGCCGGTGCCATGGCCGTCTTTCCGTTGGGGAGCGTCCCGATGGGCCGGGCGTTGGCGTGCCCGAAATAAGGGATCTTCACCGCGTGCACGAACAAGTAACCGGCCGACACGGCGATGCCCCGGCTGATCTCATATTCCAGCTGTAGACTGGCATTCTCCGCATACGGATTGGGGAAGTCACGAACGGCGAATCCATGAGAGAAGCCGATCAACTGCTGAGGTGGCGGATAGCTCCCATCGCGCACGAAGCGGGCGAACGCCGGGCCCGCCGTGAACGGTCCGGGAAGAACGCCCAACGGACCGAAGTTGGCCAATCCAATGAGGGTGTTTTCCGGATTGAGGAATTCGCTGAGCAGCGGATTGTTGAGATAGCCGTTGATGGCCCCGAATGCCGTCAGCGTCCCCAGCATATCGCTCCAGTTGAACGGAGCGGTGAATATGCCGGCACCACCGCGGAGCACGCCGCGCGCCTCATGGAAGGAATACGAGAACCCCAGGCGCGGCTGGAAGTTATTGAGATCCTCCTCGAAGAATCGCTTATCGCCAAACGGCCGCGTCTCCACGTCATAGCGAAGACCGAACGTGAGCGTGAAGTTCGGCGTCACGCGCCATTGATCCTGGATGTAAAACGCGCCCAACTGGTGCGTATACTCCGCCGTGGACGCACGATCGAACTCCTCGGCCAGTGGGGGAGGCAGGAGGCTCGCCTGCCAGTCCGTCCCTCGCGGAGGGAGCTGTTGCCCGAACAGCGAGCGCGGCTGGCCGAAGTAGAAGACGACGGCCGTCGGTCGCGTGAACGGCGGGAGTCCAAAGAAGCTCTCCGGAGTGAACACGACCACCGCCGGAGTGAACATGGGAGATTTGGTCGTATTCCAGATGTTGTGGAATTCGCCACCGAATTTCACCAGATGATCGCCGCGGGTGTAGGTCACATTCTGCCCGAGTTGAAGCCGCGACTCGCGATAAAACGTGAAGCTCCCCACCGGACCACCGGTCTGTACCAGATTGGGAATGGCGAGGAAAGGTTCGCGCCCCGCTCCCACCGGAGTGAGATGAAACGTTCGCCGGGCGAACTGAACGACCGTGTCCCCCGTCCAGGCCGGAGAGAACAAGTGAATGAGATTGGCAATGAGCGTTTGATCGCGAATGGGATTATCGCGAAATGTTCCCGGGAGCCCCAATCCCGGCGGCGCCCCCGGCGTGTTCGGGTTGCGCTGGTCGGTGAACAGATAGCGCACACCCAGCGTCGTTGAGGCCGAGAACTGGTGATCCACTTTGGCGATGAACTGATCGTAGTCGTTGATCTTCAGGATGGAACTCAAGTCCTCGGCCGAGAGTCCGAAGGACTGTTTCACGGCATTAATGGCATCGATGTTCTGCAGGATGAAGTTGGAGTACAGCGGCGATTCGGCCCGTCGCTGTCCTTCATACCCCCCGAAGAAAAACGTTCGATTCTTCGCCAACGGTCCGCCTACCGTCACGCCAAACTGGTTGAGCCGCAACTTATCGAATCCGGGAGAAGAGAGAGGACTCTTGGCGTCCAACGAATTGTTGCGGAAGAACTCGTAGATCTCTCCATGAAACTCATTGGTGCCCGACTTGGTCACCGTGTTGACGATCCCGCCCAGGCTGCGCCCCGTATCCACGGCATAGGTATTGTTCACCACGCGAAACTCCTGGACCCAATCCTGCGATGGATTCGCCCGCTGAACGCCGGAGATGCTGGTCGTATAATCGACGCCATCCAGTGAGATGAACGCCGAATGCGTCTCTCGCACGCCGCCGAAGCTGAGCTTCAAGGTCGTCTCGGTGAACGGCGCCTGGCTTCCCACCGAGGTACTATTGCCGATGACCACCGAAGGCGTCAACAACACGAAGTCGATGAAGTTTCGCCCGTTGATGGGCAGGTCTTCAATGCGTCGCTCATCGATGACCTGACTGACCTCGGTCTTCTCCAGATCGATGACCTGGTCGGCCACCGCTTGCACGGTCACCACTTCCTGGACGGCCGCCACGGGAAGGGTCACCTCCACCGAGGCCGCCTGTCCCACGGTCAGTTGAATCGCTTGCACGACATCCTGGAATCCTTCGGCGCTGACTCGGAGCTCATAGGCCCCTGGAGGAACATCGACGATCCGCCCCACGCCCGCTTCGCTGGTCACCTTCTCTCGCTGAAGCCCGGTCTTCTGACTGGTGAGAACGATCTTCGCTCCCGGAATGACCGCTCCGGTGGCATCTTGCACCTTCACCGAGAGGCTGGCCAACGTCTGCGCCTGGATCGCGCTGGCCACCAGCAGACAGAAGATGCCCGATAACGCAATCCTGCTCCTGATATGTGTCTCCACCATACAACCTCCTCGACCAATAAGATTCAAACTATCATTGCTTCAGGGGATGAGCCCCTCCACAAAGAGAACCTCACTGCTCGGTCGCCAGACGGCAGTATCGACCTCCGAAGAAGAGAAGGGGGGACCGGCGATCGCTTATGTGGCCCGCTTTCACTTCTCCCAGGAAGATGGTGTGATCTCCGCCATCGTACGCTCGCGTGATTTGGCATTCCAGATAGGCCAATACCCCGTCCAGAATGGGAGCTCCCGTCGTACCCGTCCGATACTTCAGTCGAGCAAACCGATCGGTATCTTTGCTCGCAAACCGATTGGAGATTTCCTTCTGGTCTTCGGCGAGAATATTCACGGCGAAACTCC
The DNA here is from genome assembly GCA_026985075.1 of Blastocatellia bacterium. Taxonomy (GTDB): domain Bacteria; phylum Acidobacteriota; class Blastocatellia; order HR10; family J050; genus J050. Next base: position 132,952 of record JALSQX010000052.1, read on the forward strand.
GTCCCGGCTTGAATAATGCGTATCCGCCCACCTTCTTATCTATGCAGATGAGCACCAGCATGGGGTCCAACGAGACCGAAGTGAATGCATTCACCGTCAGGCCATAGGGCGTCCCGTTCTCTCCGGCGAGAGTGACGACGGTCACTCCCGTGGCAAACCGTCCCATGAGTTGTCGAAATTGTTGTTGATCGAGCATCACCCCTCCCCTCCTCGAGGATGAGCGTCATTCGCTCGTCACTGCCCCCACCCGACGGCACCGTCGCGGGCGAGGGAATGTTTCAATTGGCGCGGGCTGGTGCAGATTCCGCGCCAGTCCGGGCGCGGAGGCGATGGCGGGCCAACGCTTCGCCCACCCGCACCGCCGCCGCCGTCATGATGTCCAAATTCCCCGCATACCGCGGCAAATAATCCCCCGCCCCCTCCACCTCCAACAACACCGTC
>JALSQX010000053.1 GCA_026985075.1 Blastocatellia bacterium
CCATCGCGTGGGTTTTGGCGCCCTCCGCCACTTCGAACGTATGTTCAAACGGCTGACCGGCTCCTCCCCCCGCGCCTATCGCCACGCCCATCACCGAACCGCCCGCGCCGGACACCGGTGACCCTCCACAGTGAGACCGCCCGCTCAGGCATCAGATGAATGGCCTGTGCCGAACGCAGAAGCAGCCCATCCATGAACATCTGGCAGAGGCTCGTGAACCCAACGAGTGGCTCGCACCGAACACCGATATCCCCGCTCTCTGCCACAGCCCACGCCCCTCATCTCCCCACGAACCAATGGTCCTGGCCGCTGCAGCCCCTCCACCCCCCATTAACAAACCACACCAAGCATTTAGACGGGCGTCCCTCAACTGCTGAGGCGTTCCTCTGGCTCAGCTGAGATCTCTCTCACCCCCTGAGACAGAGTGCTCCCATCGCGGTGAGATGCTCTACCCGACAGATAGACAAGACGCCCCTGGTGGAAAGCAGGTCTAAAGGCATAAAACCCCCGTCGCACTATTTCGCGCTGGCTCTTTCCGATACCGCGCTTGATCTGGACTGAGAGGCCTGCTAAGCTTGGCGGCGAGGTCGACGCAGAATCGAGAAGTGCTATAGAGGAGCGGTCATGGGAAGCCTGTGGAACAGTGTACGACTTGGAATGCGCATGCTGATGAGAAGACCAGGATTTGCCGCCACCATCATCCTCGTTCTGGGAGTGGGAATCGGTGCGAACATACTGGTCTTCAGCGTGGTAGACGCCGTCCTGCTGCGCCCTTTACCTTATCCTCAGCCACATCAATTGGTATGGATAAGTCAAGGCGTTTCACCGACCAATGAAGAGTATGTACTCGCTCCCGACTTCCTGGCGTGGCGCTCGCAACTTCGGTCATTCTCTCACATGGCCGCGTTCTTCGAGCAATACCAGAGCCTCGTAGGAGGAGATCAACCCGAGCGGATCATGACGGCTCGGGTCTCTGTGGAGTTTTTATCACTATTGGGAATACAACCGCTCGATGGGCGAGGTTTTCTCAGCGAGGAAGATCGCCCCGGCGGCCGCCGGGTCGCCATTCTGACCCACGGCGCTTGGGTGAGGCGGTTCGGGAGCAGACCGGTCATTGGAGAGACCATCAAACTCGATGATGAGCCATTCGAAGTGATCGGAGTCCTGCCACAGCATTTCCGCTTCCCCGAGCCGCTCGACGTGGACGTTCTCGTCCCCTTGGCTCTCGGCGAGGATCAGGCCAGTCGTCAAGCGGCGGCGAAGACGGGGGCAAAGATGGTCAAGGTCATCGCTCGTCTCAAGCCCGGCGTCACCATCGAACAGGCTCAGGCGGAATTGAACATTCTTCAACAAGCGATTGTGCGGACATCCCCACTTCAGGACGGAAAAGACGTCAAGCTCCAGTCCCTGCGCGAATACTTGACCGGCGGTATTGAACATACCCTTTTGATCCTCCTGGGAGCGGTCGGCCTGCTATGGATACTGGGCTGCCTCAATGTGGGACATTTTATGCTGGCGAGAGCGCTCTCTCGGCAAGCCGACGTGGCCGTTCACCTCGCTTTGGGAGCCACACGGAGGCACCTGTTCAGACAACTTCTCATAGAGAATGCCGTCCTCACGTTGCTGGGTTGTCTATTAGGCCTGCTCCTCGCTGTTTGGGGACACGATCTCCTCATCTCTATTGTCCCCCATAGAGTGTTTGGCATCACAGAGATTCATCTGGACGCCTGGATGGGAGGATTCGTCATCCTGAGCTTCATCCTCACCACACTGCTGATCAGCCTTGTGGCCGCTCAGACTTTTCCCCTTCACCGCATCACGCACTTTCTCAAGTCGGGAGCCGCAGGCGTTATCGGATCACTCAGAGTGCGGCGCCTACTCAATGGTATCGTCGTTGTCGAACTGGCCCTGGCCGTGCTTCTGCTCGCCGGAGCCGGGCTCATGATTCGAAGCTTCTGGACCTTACGATACCGCCATCTGGGCTTCCAGGCAGATCGCATACTGACACTCCGGCTCGATCTTCCATTCATCAAATATCCTGAACATCGTCAGCAGGCTACTTTTTTTGAGACGGTGATGCAGCGCGTGGCTCAGCTCCCCGATGTTGATTCGGCGGCGCTGTGTAGCTCTGCTCCGCCAACGCCCGTAGGCAGTATGTTCAGCGTGTCGATCGAAGGGCATCCTCCCTCCCGGTCTGCGGCCATGAAGATGGCGAGATTTCAGGCCGTCAGCTCAGCCTATTTTCGCGTCTTAGGTATTCCTCTGGTCGAAGGTCGGATGCTCTCGGATCAGGATCGTGAGCGAAGTCCGCTGGTCGTGGTGGTGAACCGCTCATTCGCCAGATACTATCTGGCCCACGAACGAGTCGTTGGCAAGAGAATAAGAGTTGGCGGCTCCATGGCTCCCTGGCGCACGATCATTGGGGTGGTGGAGGATTTCAAGAACGTGGGTTTGGCAGCAGATCCCGAACCCGAGGTTTATGCTCCGTATTGGCAATTCCCCTGGCTCCCGAGCATGTATCTGATCACTCGCGCATCAATAGCCGCTCCCCTCGGTCTTCTACCAGCGATCAGAACCATGATCTGGGCGTCAGATCCTGAGTTACCCGTCGCTGAAGTTCAGACATTGAACCAGCGCCTCACCGCCTCGGTAGCCGGGCCGCGCTTCACCATGGTTTTGCTGACCGGATTTGCTTCGCTGGCGCTGCTACTGGCCATAGTGGGCGTTTACGTCTTGATGTCCTTTGTGAGTCAACAGCGACGTCGGGAATTAGCCATTCGGATGGCACTTGGCGCCCCTCAGAAGGAAGTGGTCTGGATGATCATAAGACGAGGATTACTGTTGAGTGCGCTGGGCGCTTCTCTCGGGATGGCGGGCGCATTAACAGCAGGTCGTCTCCTGTCGAGTCTGCTCTATGGCGTCACCTCATCCGATCTCTTCACGCTGATCATCGTCCCCAGCCTGATCTTCATGGCGGCGATGGGTGGCTGCTATATTCCGGCTCGCCGAGCAGCAGAAATCGATCCGATTGAGATTCTGCGATACGAGTAAAAGGCGCGAAGATGAGAAGAACGAAAGCCCGATATCGCGTTAAGCGGCCACACAGTCTGTTTGCTCTGGCGAGCGTTTCGCGCTCGCTGTTTTCTGTGGAATCGCACATGGCGGACTCTGAGTCCGTCGGATGGCGTCTCGGACTCCCGGATTCAATTTCGAGAACGTGTCGCACATAAGTGTCGGTAGGCGAGAAGGGTTTCTGTCCTGCACGTTCTGAAAACTTCATCGGATGGAATTCAGAGGTCGCTCATTCGACGAATTCTCAACCTGCCGGCGCGCTCGAGAAGGAGTCCCGGGACGGTTTCTTCCCCATCAGGAGAGCCGCTTTGACTGAAACTTCGAAATATGAACTCCGATGCTCGCGATTGATGATCTGGATCATCTTCTTGATCACCCGGCGTCGCGTTGCCTCAGTGGGGAGGAACGCTAACCACCGATCCAGGAAATAATCTTCGATGAGAGGCGATTGGAAAACTTCCTCGCCGGAAGCGAAATCGAGCTCTCGCCGCTCGATGAACCATCGGACGCGATGGATTCCCTGCCGTTTCATCATCTGCTGGAGGTGATCGGCCGTCGGATACTCTCTGATCAGAGCTTCCACATGGGGTACGAGGTCGGTCAGCTCGCAAAGATAGAGCGCTTCCCACAGGAGAGAGAACACCTCTCCGAAGCTCCCTTGCGCGAGCACCGTCAAGGCTACCGTTCCATCTTCCTCGGTCAACCGCACCATCTCGGCCAGCATGGGTTCGACATGCTCCGGCGCTATGAGCGTGGCATCGCCGATGACGAGTTCGAAAGCGTATTCCTCCATCCCCAGATGGGTTGGGTCTTTTTCTAAGAAGTGAATGTTATTCAAGTGCTTCATCGAAGCCTTCGCCCGCGCCAGTCTCAGGCGCTCGATGGCCTGATCAGTGGCAATGACATCGCCGCGATCACCGAGCTTCATGGCCAACTCGATGGCCAATCCTCCGGTGCCACAGTTGACCGTCAGAATGTTCCCCGTCTGAGGAATGGCGACGCGTTCGAGGATGAATTGATCGAACGCTTCGCGCCAGTACGGAACGACGTACAGGTCGTACCGATAAGCCAGTTCTTTTGTCGACCTCATGTGCGGCATCTCGTCTCGATGGGAGATGATGAAAACCCTTTCAGAAAAGCGAATCCCGTGAACCGCTCTCTCCCCTCACATTCGACGCCGAGGGCCCCATCTTCCCGAATCTGTTTTTCGCCTCTCGCGCGGCGTTTTCATCCTCGCCATCAGTCCGTCCGCTTGACGATGACCAACGTCATATCATCGACCGGTGAAGCTGTTCCCATGAAGTGAAGCAATGACTCGTCGACACGATCGCGCAATTGGGAGGCACTGTTCTCAGGATGCTCCCGAACGATCTCGATGAGTCGGTCTCTGGTGAACTCCTCTTCTTGCTGGTTCAACGCCTCGCTGATGCCATCGCTATAAATGATCAGCACGTCGCCGGGTTCAAACTCTACGACGCCCTCTTCGTAGTCCACGTTCTGAGCGATTCCTACTGGCAGCCCTCCCATCTCCAGATCAATGATCTCACCGCGCCGACGAACGAGAATGGGAGGATTATGGCCAGCATTGGTGTACCGAAGGACGTGCTTCTCGGCATCCAACTGACCACAAAACAGCGTCACGAACTTATTCGATGGCGTGGATTGATAGAGGTAGTGATTCACCCGGCTGACGAGCTCGGCCACCGTCTGGCTGGTCTCCGCCTGCGCTCGTATAGTGGCATGGAGACTGGACATCAGGATAGCCGCATCCATTCCTTTCCCCGAGACATCCCCCAGGCTGATGATGAGTCGATGATCTGACTGTTTGATGAAGTCGTAATAATCGCCCCCTACTTCATAGCATGGGAAACTGATGCCCGTCATATCGTAGTGGGGGATGGGGGGCGGATTCACCGGCAGGAGTCGGAATTGAATGTCCCGGGCGCTGTTAAGCTGCTGCTTGATCCGCTCGTTCTCGATACGCTGCTCCAGCAAACGCACATTTTCAATCTTGATGGCCGCCACGCTGGCGATGGTCGTAAGCAACCGGAGGTCGTCCTCAGTAAACACATTCACGCTCATGGGGCTATCGACATAAATCATGCCGATGACCTGCTGATGAATAGAGAGGGGCACGGCCATGACCGAACGAATGCCCGACAGGACGATCGATTGCTGCCCGCGAAAACGCTCATCCTGTTGCGCATCGGAGGTGAGGACAGCTTGTCCTCGCCCAATGACTTCCTGAATGATGGATTGACTGATACGTACTTGACGATCCTCACTCCCGGGCTGCGGATACCGATAGCTGGCGACCTTGCAGACGAGTTCGCCGTCCGATCCCTCCCGGAGCAGGAGGAAAGCTCGATCAGCAGGAACACCTTCAAAGATGAGATCGACGATCTGGTTCAAGACTTCGTCCAATGAGGAAGGCGATAATAGGGCGATTCCGACCTTGCTCATGACGGCGAAGAGATCCTGGCGATGCTCGATCGCCTCCAATTCCTCCTCTTTCGCTCCGGCGGCATTGCGCACCGTCTCGATGACCGAGAGGAGATCCGAGGTCACCGGTCCCCGCTCTGGTCGCGGGCGCAACGTTTCCGGACTGGCGATGACCTCCGTCATCACGGTCCGTCCTTCTTCTGTCGGTGGCGCACTCTCTTTCGCCGACTGGATGTCGATGACGGTCTCCCCCACCCGAATCCGGTCGCCGGGGAAAACTTGAACCGTTTCACTGAGGCGCTGACCATTGACGAACGTCCCATTGGCGCTGCCCAAGTCGCTCAAAAAGTAGGTATCGCCCTCGATGCGCAGTTCGGCGTGAAGGCGAGAGGCGAATGGATCCTCCAGACAAATATCATTGCGCACGGATCGGCCGATCGTCACGCGGCGCTTGGAGATCTCCGCCGTCCATGGTGGTTGTCCCGGTGTGTGGATATAGAGTTTGATCATGGCTTATTCACCTTCACCACGCGAGTGGCGAATATTTTATCATGCCAGGCCTGCTTCTCCGAATCCCAGAGTGCCCAGAGAAACCCGATGCCCAATGGCACGCCCGAGATCACGTATCCCAGCGTATGACGACCAAGGGCACGTCGCCATCCCAGCGGACGCCCATCGGCTCGTACCACTCGAATCCCCACCACCATCTTCCCAACAGTCTGGCCCGTCAAGGCGCTCAATCCCAAATGATTGAAGAGATACACCAATCCCATCCCCCCGAATCCGGCAAGGCTGAGCACCGCCACTGTAAGATAGCGACTGAGCAGAGAGCTGATCCATACGAGCAGGAATGCTCCCAGAATAGCCAAGATATAATCGATGAACAAAGCCTCCAGCCGGAGTCCAAAACCGGCCCGCGGGTCCACCACCGAAGTGGGAGGAATGAACGAAACGGTCTCCCACGATCGCCGCTTTGGCGCTGCGCTCATAACCCACTCTTCCCCGCGCTCGCTCGACTGATGCTCTCCGTCATCTCCTTTTGAGATGAATCCATCGGGCCAGTGAGCTGCCCGCCCGGGCGGGGTTCATCGCTGATCACCAACCGCCCCTTGCTCTCCATGCGCTCCAGATCACCTTCGGGATTCCGGTTGCTCACGAATCGCTCCAGTCAACTTCGCCATCCTCGCCAAGGCGGCTCACTCTTCTTTGAACAGCAACTGGGTCTCTCCCAGTTGCAACACATCACCATCTTTGAGGGCATGCGGTTGACGAGGAGACAACGAGAGCGTTCCGTTGATCACCGTTCCATTCACGCTGCCCAGATCTTCGACGAAGAAGCGATCCTTCTCGTACCATACGCGGGCATGGCGACGCGATATTTTGGATTCGGGATCATAAGGCGAGAGATCGATGTCAGGGAAGATGCCCGAGACAGGATCCATTCGCCCAATGAGACTCGTCTGTTTATCCAAGATGTATGTGCCACGAATCTCCCCGGATTGGGGTTCCAGCACGAGCAGTTTGGCCGCCGCCGATCGACCGTAATCGAGCGAAATGGGCTGGCGCGCGCCACAGAAGGCACAAAACAGATCCTCTACCCCGATGGGCACGCCACAGTTGCTGCAGAACACGGTCTCTATTGTCGGATGAGAAGAGACTGGTGATCCCAGCGACGGTTTCGGCGCTGCCGGTGAAGCGGAAGGGCGAACGCGTTCCGGAGTTCCTCCGCGCACCAACTGGCCGAAAGCAATTCGTTGGGCTCGCTCCATCTCCTCTGGTCGCTCGGTCTCCAGGACGCGCAAGTGGTCCTCCAAGACTCGTTTCATCTCCCGCGCCGACGCAAAGCGCTTCTCCGGCTCATATTCCACGGCTCGCATAATGATCGCTTCCATCTCCGGGGTGATCTCGGGATTGAGATCGCGAGGCGTCGGACTCTTGGAAAAATCGAAAATCAGGAGCGGCTTATCGCGCGGATCCCTCCCGGTCAGCAAATGGAACATCGTCGCTCCCAATGAATAGATATCAGAACGAGGTTCGACTTCCCCGGAAAAGAGTTCCGGCGGCGCATATCCCATCGTTCCGATGGCGGTCACTCCCTTTTGCTGCGGGGCAACCGTCCGAGCGATGCCAAAGTCAATCAACACGATGCGATTCCCCTCGGGATCGACCATGAGATTGGCCGGTTTCAAGTCGCGATAGATGATGGGTGGCTGACGATGATGCAAATAATCCAGGACATCGCACACCTGAATCGCCCACATGGTCACCGCCAACTCGGGGAACCGCCCGCCCGCTTGCCGAAGCCGAGTGGCCAAATCGCCGCCCGTGATGTACTCCATCACCAGATAGTAGCGCCCGCCTTCGATGAAATGATCATAAATGATGGGGATGGAGGGATGTTTGAGGTTGGCCAACAGCTTGGCTTCGCGACGAAAATCTTCCACCGCCTTCTCGCGTTGAGCGGGATCGGAGAACATCTCCATCATTTCCTTAACCGCCCGCAGCGCTTGATCGAGATTGCGATCATAGGCCTTGTAGACATTGCCCATGCCGCCGCCGCCGATGCGCTTGATGATTTCATAGCGGCCCTGAAGGATCGTTCCCGGGGCGAGTTCACTGAGGGGTGATGGACCGGTCCCCGCCATTCCCGCCGACGCAGAAGCCCCAACATTCGACAAGCGGGTGCCACACTCCCCACAGTACAGATCACCGGGAAGAACGGGCGCTCCGCATTGACGGCAAGTGGTCGCTCCCATAAATGTGGCGTCACTCGACGATGAACTTCAAGAAGGTTTTCCCTACGATGATTTCATCGCCATTTCGAATCACATATCGCATGCCGGGCGTCAGCCGCCGGCCTCGATTGATGAATGTCCCATTTGTGCTGCCCAAATCCTCGATAAGGTAATGACCATTCTGATACCAAATGCGCGCGTGGCGGCGAGAGACGGTCGCTTCGGGATCGACGGGGTCGAGATCCACATCGGGGAAGATCCCCCGCTCAGGATCCCATCGCCCGATCAACCACTCCGTTCCCTTCAACGGGAATTCATACCCGGTGGAAGTCCCCCGAGCAACCCTCAACCGAGCCCGCGGCGAAGATGTCGGAGCCCCTCTCTCCGCCGGCCGTTCCCATCGGGCACTGGCTAACGGTTTCTGGGGGCGAGGAATCGCGTCGGTCGTGGAATCCCCCGGAGATGGAGGTGACGAATGCCCCGACGCGATTTCCACGATGAGCTCGGCTCCACACTCATCGCAGTACCGAGCCGTATCCAGATTATCGGTGCCACAGTTTTGGCATCGACGCATCACTATTTGGAATACCCTCCTTACTTAACGAGCCGCCAAATATAAAATTATACCCGATCCCGTCAAGCGAGCAACCCATTGAACGGGCACCCCATCAGGCCTGGCCGGCGATGGAACGGCCTACCCTGACGCCATGGGTCACTTGTGAATCCGCGATCCAGCTCCTATAATTCACCACTCTGGTGAAGTGAGCTTGTCGTCATAAGGAGCAAATACATGGACAAGGAGAAGGTACTGGAAACCTTGAATGCTCTCCTCGAGCTCGAGCTGGCTGGTGTCGTGCGCTACACCCATTACTCTTTTATGGTCTTCGGGCCCAATCGCATTCCTATTGTGCACTGGTTGCGAGGACAAGCGCGCGAGTCACTCGCCCACGCCGAGCAGGTGGGGGAACACATCACCACGCTCGGCGGTCACCCGTCGCTGAAAGTCACCAATCTACTGGAGACGCACAAACATTCGGTCCAGGATATCCTGCGCGAGAGCATCGAGCACGAGCGGGCGCAACTCGATCTCTACCGTCAACTCCTCCAACTGGTCCAGAATGAGAGCATCAGCCTGGAGGACTTCGCCCGTCGGATGATCGCTGAAGAAGAGACGCATATTGCCGAAGTGGAAAAGATGCTCCGAACGCCACAATAACCTCGGACATCGGGCACTGGTGGTCGGCCATATGACTGCCCCTTGAGATTCTGCGTTCGCATGTCGAAGGTTACCATGTTCGATGTCATCGTCGTCGGAGGCGGCCCAACGGGGCTGGCCTGTGCTATCGAGTTGGAGAAAGCCGGATTCCACTACCTGGTCATCGAGAAAGGATGCCTGGTCAACTCGCTGGCTCATTTCCCGACCAATATGGTCTTTTTCACCACTCCGGAACGGCTGGAGATCGGCGGCATGCCTCTGGTCTGCTTGTTTCAAAAGCCCACCCGGGTCGAGGCGCTCACCTACTACCGCAAGGTCGCCGCGGCGTACAATCTCCGAGTCCACCAGTACGAGAAAGTCACTGATATCGATGGACGGGACGGCGCCTGGCGGGTTCACACGGAGACGCGCGTCGGGGAGCGTCGCACCTACGAGGCCCAAAAAATCATCATCGCCACCGGCACCTATGACCATCCCAACTTGCTCGGCGTTCCCGGCGAAGATCTTCCCAAGTGTTCACACTACTACACCGAAGGGCACCCCTACTATGGACAAGAGGTGGCCGTCATCGGGGCGGGCAACTCGGCTGCCGAGGCAGCTCTCGATCTCTTCCGCAGCGGGGCGCGCGTCACCCTCATTCACCGGGGGGAAGATCTCAGTTCTCACCTGAAGTACTGGATCGCTCCCGACCTGCGAAATCGCATTCGCCAAGGCGAGATTGTCGCTTTTTTCAACACGGTGGTCATCGAGATCACACCACGAAGCCTCATCGTCGAAAATCGGAAGACCGGCGCTCGAGAGGAATTACCCAATGATTTCGTCTTCGCCTTGACCGGCTATCATGCCGACGTAGGGTTTCTCCAGCGGTTAGGCATTCGCGTCGATCCAGAGACGCTCGTCCCAGCTCACAATCCCCAGACGCTGGAGAGCAATGTCAAAGGGCTGTACCTGGCCGGCGTCATCTTGGCCGGACGGGAAGCCAACAAGGTGTTCATCGAAAACGGGCGCTTCCACGGGCAACGGATCATCGAGGCGTTGAAGAGAGAGTTCATGACGCCACGATCAGCAAGTGGCTCGTAGTCCTGGATGTGCGTTCATTGGGACGGACCTTCACGACCTCGGCCAGATGGGCATTCGCCAGGGGATATGAACCCATGAAGGAGAAATCGAACGCCATCACCTATCGAGATGCCGGAGTGGATATCGACGCCGCCGAACGGGCGATGCGGCGAATTCGGCAACTGGCGCGACGCACGTTCACCGATCGCGTATTGACTGAGATCGGGAGTTTCGGCGCGCTGTTTCGCGCCGATTTCACTGGGATGCGCGAGCCCATCCTGGTATCCAGCGTCGATGGTATTGGGACGAAACTGAAAGTTGCCTTCATGACTGGCATTCATACCACGGTCGGTTATGATCTGGTATCTCATTGCGTCAATGATATTCTCGTTCACGGGGCACGACCACTCTTCTTCATGGACTATATCGCCCTCGGCAAGATGGACCCGGCCATCGTCGCCGAGATCGTGGACGGATTGGCGCGCGGATGTCAAGAGACCGGTTGCGCGCTCATTGGCGGAGAGACGGCCGAAATGCCCGGCTTCTATGCGCCGGGAGAATATGACGTAGCCGGATTCATCGTCGGCATCGTGGATCGGACCCACCTCATCGATGGCCGAACGATCGCTCCGGGGGATGTTCTCCTCGGTCTGAAATCCCTGGGGCTCCATACCAATGGCTTCAGCCTGGCGCGCAAGCTGCTTTTTGAGACGGCGGGTTATGGGGTGGATACTCTCGTGGAAGAACTCGGCTGCACGGTGGGCGAGGAATTGTTGAAACCCCATCGTAACTACCTGGCCGCGATTTCGGGATTGCTGGAGAGTGGGAAGATCAAGGGACTCGTCCACATTACCGGAGGCGGATTCCAGGGAAACATTCCGCGCATCCTGCCCGCCGGATGCGCCGTGGAGATCGAACTCGGCACCTGGCCCGTGCCTCCCGTTTTCGAACTCCTTCAACGGCTTGGCCATCTCGATCGACGCGAAATGTACCGCACCTTCAATATGGGTATCGGGATGATCCTGATCGTCGCCCGGGAGGAACTGCCCGCCGTGAAACAGCATTTCGCGGCCCGGGGCGAAGAGATTTACATGATCGGACGAGTCATAGAGAAAGAGACGTCTGCCGTCACGTTCATCTCATCATGAGCGACAAAAAGCGACTCGGCATTCTCATCTCCGGTCGGGGCACGAACATGCTCGCTTTAATTGATGCCGCGCAAAGCGGGCGCTTGAACGCTGATGTCGCCCTGGTGGTGAGCAATGTGGAAACGGCTGCCGGCTTAGAGAAAGCACGCTCGCGGGGCGTAGAGACGATGGTCATTCCCCATCGCGGCTTATCCCGTCAGGACCATGAGCGCAAAATCGTCGCCGAGCTCAAGCGACGTCGAATTGATCTGGTGTGCCTCGCCGGATACATGCGCTTATTGAGCCCCTATTTCATCGGCGAGTTTCCTCAGCGCATCCTGAATATTCATCCTTCATTGTTGCCCGCCTTCCCGGGACTCGATGCGCAACGTCAGGCCCTGGAGCACGGAGTGAAAGTCTCCGGCTGCACCGTCCATTTCGTCGATGAAACACTTGACCAGGGTCCGATCATCAAACAGGCGGCCGTCCCCGTCTATGACGATGACACTGTTGAATCCCTCTCGGCGCGCATTTTGAAAGAAGAACATCGGATTTATGTCGAAGCGGTCGAGCTCGTGTTAAGCGGAGATTATCGGATCGAAGGGCGCCGCGTCCTCTCTCCACGCCACGTTGCGCCGCCCGATGCATGATCCTCTCCCGGCCGGATGAGACGTCATCATCCACCCTGCCACTCGTGATGGCGCTCGAAAGAGCGAGGATCAGAACCGGACTTCACAGCGCCTTCGTACCGAGTCAACCGTCCCAGAGGGTTCTCCGATCATCTCGATGGTTCAAGGTGAGGAATGACGCGGGAACTCCGAAACTTGATGCCCGATCAACCACCTTGCTTTTCGTCCTGAGAGATGGCCACGAGCTCGATTTCGAAAAACAAAGTCTGCCCGGCTAATGGATGGTTGGCATCCAACGTGACGGTGGTATCCGTCACCTCCGTGACCGTGATGGGGATCACCCGACCGGAGTCAGTATGGAGTTCCAAAGACATTCCCTCTCGCAGCTCAAAATCCACATTCAGTTGCGATCGAGGGACGATCTTCACGAATTCCTCGACGTACTCCCCATACGCCTGTTCGGGCGGAATCTGAACCGTTTTCTTCTCTCCCACGCGCATGCCAATGACGGCTCGTTCAAAACCAGGGATGACCGTTCCCGTACCAATGACAAATTGTAGGGGCTCCTGGCCGGTTCGAGACGAATCGAAGACCGTCCCGTCTTTCAATCGCCCGGTGTAATGAACCCAGACGGTATTACCTTTCTCGGCCCTTTGCAACATGGTTAAACTCCTTCCCTCAATTCCTCAGGACCCGAAGAAAAAGCTCAGCCGCCGCCACGTACGCTTTCTTCTTTGGGTCTCTTCGTTAGCGAAAATCTAGTTTATCACTTCCTTCAGGCAGGTGCAATCGACGCTTCCATGGAGACTCGAGAACAGATGGTATCTTCTTTTACTGGTGCGGGTCTTCGTTCACTGCGCTCCGATGGTCAGAGTTCTCAGATTGTCCCGGCTGAAGAAAGAGAGCGGCCAGTCCACATCCGACTCGACGGCCACCGTCTCAAAGACAATATGCTTTTTGTGGCTCACATTATCGATCTCCGTCCGCATGGCTATCCAGTGGTCGTCGATTGATGCCCACCGAACATATCGCCTGACCCGAACCACATCACCTTTGAGGTTGTACAGTTCCTGACGCAACGGCAAGAAAGTCTCTCGTTGATAATAGGTGACGACGCGAGTGAAACGGGAGTCGGCTCTCGCCTTGAGACGACCCTCGACCTTGTAAGCGTCTCGTTGGCCCAGTCGCTCAACGCCGAGCGTCCTATACAGATATAAGTCATAGCCGCCCACCGATTCCTGAAGCGAGAGCCCGAAGACAGAATCCTCTCGGCTCAGATTGTGGATCTCGACGAATTTTTGAAATCCCGGTAAGTAAGTGATATTTTCAACGGCTTGTCCCGGTCGCTCAATGCAGAGGAGCACGCGAGCTGGTTCATCCCTGGACGCGATGACCTGCCACAACGTATATTGGGTCCCATCCACGCATTTCCGGTAGGTCACGATGAGGAATTCTCGCTCAGTGCCATCTTCATCGGTCACGCGAGCTTTGGTTTCCAGTTTCATCGTCTGACATCCTTGCGAAGCTCGAAAGCGTTCGACAATCTCGCGCCCACTTGGTAAAAGATGAGGATCGGGCGAAAGAGTGTCAGGCTCCGACTGACAGGATGAGAATACCAACATCATCCCTACACCGGCGAAAAAGCTTGGATGGGAGATCAGGCGCATAATGCTTTTCCTCTCTTCGAATTATCGCATATCTCATACATCGGATGCCGCGCCAACTGGCTCTGCCTTCTTCTCATCGGCGATCGCCTCTGGCACCATCATCATCGCACGCGATGTCATCAATACGGGCAGGAAAATCAAGTTGGAGATGAAACAGGCCAGGATCGTCATGGCCGAGAGAAGCCCTCCAACCCGCACAGGAACGAACGAGGAGAAGGCAAAGATGGCGAATCCGAAAACCAGGGTGAGATTGGCAAATACGATGGGGCCGCCCGTCTGTCGCAGGGTTTGAATCAACGCCCGTCGACGATCCACCATATCCTTACAGCATCGGAAATAGCGACGGATCAGGTGAACAGCATTGTCCACGGCCAATCCCAATACAATCGAGGCAACCAGACCAGTATTCATGTTGAGGGGAATAGCCGTCCACCCCATGAATCCAAAAAAGAAGATGATGGGAACGATGTTAGGCAGGAGCGCTACGAGGCCAACCGTCGCCGAGCGGAAGAAGAGGGCGATCATGACGAAAATCAACAGCAGAGCGATCATCAGGCTCCGCGCCTGCTGCACGGCAATGCCGTCTGAGGTACGATGAAGAAGGATCAGGAGACCAGTCGGAGAGGCGGTCAACCCCAGTGGCAGATGCGCCCGACACCAGTCGTCGATCTGCCGAAGCACCGCGTCCATATCACGAGATCCGAACAAATTCGAGCGTACGATAATCTGGGCATGTCGACCATCACCGCTGATGAACGTCATCGGCGCGTCATCGGCAGCCTCCGCAAGATAGACGAAGAGGGCGTTGAGCCGCTGTTGAGATGAGGGAATGATCTCATCGCCCGGCCGACCACTTCCCAGTATGCGATGACTTCTCATCACCATATCGGCGATGGAGATCGTACCATCCACGCCGGGGAGCGTTTCGATAAACCGCTGTAACCGAATGACGGCCTTGAGGGCCTCAACGGTCTGAAGTCCCCCAGGGCGATGTCCATCCACGATGATGCGAAAAGTGGCCGCGCCGCCCAAATGCTGATGAACAATCCGCGCCCCGACGCGCTCCACGGAGTTTTTCGGGTAAAAGGCCAGGAGATCTGAATTGACATTCAATCGTGTGATCCCCATGAGTGCGATGACCGTCCCCATCAGGATGATGCCGCAGATCCGGTTCGGTCGCCGGACCACGAGGGTGGCGATCCCGCTCAGCACCTGCTCTCGGAGCAGATGGCCCGTTCCCGTCGCGACACGCCCCGTCAGCGGCGGCGTCCAGAGCAGGAACCAGGTCGGCACCAAAGTCAGCGAGAGGATCATCGTCGCGCATACGCCGATGGCATTGAATACGCCCATGTCGCGCACCCCCGGAATGGTGGTGAAGGCGAGAGCGCCAAATCCGGCCATCGTCGTGAGTGCGGAGGCGATGACCGCCGGACCAACAAAGTGGAGCGCATTCGCGACTGCCGCTCGACGCGCCGCTGGTGAGGCGCCCGGACGCAGTCCCTGGGCGGAGAGCGAAAGTTGGTTGAGGACGTGGATGACATATGAACTTCCGATGGCCATGATGATGACAGGGAGCATCATCGTCACCAGAGTGAGCGGTCGGCTCATGAGGGCCATCACTCCCAGCGTCCAGATCAATCCCACGCTGACCGTAGCGAGCGGCATGAGGACTCCTCGCCAGGAATGAAAGGCGACGTAAAAAGTCATCACGATGAGGAGGACCGCCAAGGGAGCGAATCTCATGAGATCCCTCGTCACGTGGATATCGTTACGATAGTCCATGTAAGGGAGTCCCACCAAAAATATCGACTCACCGGCGAACTCGGTTCGAACGATCTGCTCGATCTGGGCGACGGCTGCTTTCTCCTCATCGGCGTTGATCTCCGAAGCGAAGAAAACAGTGATCGCGGCCACTCGCCGATCGCGCGAGACGAGATTTCCTATGATCAATTGGTCTCCCTGAACCTCACCGGCAATGCGCTTCAGCTCATCGGCGGTTGAATTCGCGGGGATCAGTCTCGTCACATTGATGCGATCGCCCACCGTTTCGGTCCGGTCAACATTGGTCAAGCTCACCACGCGCGCGATGCCTGGGACGCTCTCGACGCGACGGGTTAAAGCTCGCAGCCGCTCGATCACTGAGGGGGTGAACACATCGTCAACCCTCATGGCCAATGCCATGGTGCGGTCAGCGCCGAATATCTCCACGGCCTCCTGATACTGAGTGAGCGTCTCGTCACTGCTGACCAACAGGGTGTCCGGCGAATTATCCAATGGCAATCCCTGAGTGGCAAGTTGCACAGCGAAGAAAGCCGTGACGGCCAACAATGCCAACAGAATACCTCGGGGATGTGCGGGAATACCCTCCCATAGCTTGCTTCCTGTGAGGCTGAATCGTCGCATCAGGAGGTCGTAAGTATAGGTCATGGATGGAGCAAAACACAATGAGCTTGACGGCCCGCCAGCCTGGGTGCCGGTTATGAGACGAACAAAACGGCCTCGCGGCCGGTTCCCGTTTGTGGCGTATCGGAGAATGGAGCCGCGACTCTCTCCACCCGGCGATGTCATATGTATCCATGTGGACCGACGTCTCCCAGCGACGAAAAGGCCCTCGCCCCGAATGATGGAGCAGGGATAAGCCCTGAGGTCCCCTCCCGCATCACCCGGAGATGGAGGCCTCCGGTTCGTGGCGATCCCCTTCTTTCGCCTCTCGACACGATGGGATGCCGTTCCCCCGCTTGATTTGACCGGCGGTGTGGCGTATGCTTAGCCGCCTGAAAAACGAGCGGCTCAAGGGGTGGGGCGGCTCGAATCAACAAGACACAGTGGAAGAACGATGTCCAAGGAAATCCACATCGCACTGGCCGGTTTGGGCACCGTTGGCACTGCCGTCGTTCGCCTCCTTCAGGAGGAATGTTCACGCTATCGAGAAAAACTTGGCGTTCCCTTACGCCTGATCGCGATCCTCGATCGGAGTTATCGGCGCAAAGAGACGAGCTGGATCGATTCATCGGTTAAGCTCACTGACTCTCTCGATGAATTCCTCGGCGCTCCGGCCGATATCGTGGTGGAGCTCATTGGAGGAACCGAACCGGCCGATTACATCATCTCGACCAATCTCAAACGGGGCAAGGCAGTGGTGACGGCCAACAAGCTCCTTCTCGCCCAATCGGCACGACGTTATTTTGCACTGGCCAGAGAGCACAACGCTTACCTGGGTTTCGAAGCCGCCGTCGCCGGTGGGATTCCCATCCTTCGCGTGCTGCGTCGCTCGTTGCTCTCGGACGAGCTCATCCGATTGCGGGGCATCCTGAACGGCACGTGTAATTTCATTCTCTCCGAAATGGCCGAGAGCGGGCGTCCCTTTCAAGATGTGTTGAAAGAAGCTCAACGGCGCGGCTATGCCGAAGCTGATCCCACCTTGGACATCTCCGGACGCGATACGACTGATAAGCTAGCCATTCTCGCCCTGTTCGCCTTCGGCCATTTCATCACCCCCGATCACATTCCCACGCAAGGCATCACGGCCATTTCGCCAGTTGATTTTTCGTTCGCCCGAAAGTTCGACTGCGCCATCAAGCTGTTGGGCGTCGCGGAAAGAATCGACCATGACCTCAGTCTGCGGGTGAGTCCGTTCCTGGTTTCAGAACATCTGACGCTGTCGGCCGTCTCCGGCGCATTCAACGCCATCGAGGTGACGGGAGCCAGGGTCGGCCCTATTCTGCTGAGTGGCAAAGGAGCGGGCGGTGATCCAACGGCCGTCTCGGTTGCGGCCGATATTCTCAATGCCGCATTGTGGACACAAGGGGAGCGCCGGTTTCATTTTCAACCGGTTTTGAACTGTCGAACCTCCGACCACGCCGATGATGGCGAGGGAGCACCCGAGACCCCACCCCTCAACGCCAAAGAAACCTATCCCTACTACATCCGCTTCTTCGTTAAAGATCGCCCCGGCATCATCGCTGCCGTGGCCAGCGTCCTGGCCCGCTGGGGGATCAACATTCGCTCTGTAGTCCAAGAACCGTGGTCCGATCCGCTGAACCTGCCTTTTGTCATCACCGTTGAACCCACGCGCTCCTCCATCATGGACAAGGCCGTGGCCGAGTTCCGGGTTCTCGATTTCAACCGTGTCCCTCCTCTGGTCCTTCCCATCCTCGAACCATGAGCCCCGGGGGACAATCCCCGGCAAGCTCTCGCCTTGGAAAGGGCCGCATACAAGTGTCCGGTCACCGTCAGCCACAGGGCGTCGGGCGGATGGGGAGGGGGCGCGAGAATCAGAGGACCGTCCTCGCCTGAAGATTTTCTTGACTTCGTGGTCGGATTATTGTATACAGAATACTGCACCCGACAATTGGCAGGAATTTGAAACAGTGGGTGTGGAGCTATTGAGCTTCTGAAGTGTAAAGACGGGGTGGGGATTGCGTCGCAGATCGAAGTGTGGAGCCGAGTTTTGACGCGCAGTCGGAGTTGAGCCACGGCAATCCCGGATACAGTCAATTTGGATTTATCTGGGCGGATGCTCGAAGAGTGTTCAGCGGGATTTGTGCACCCTCACGGCGGCAGCCTGCCCGGAATAGTGATGGATTGAGCGATTACGGAGGTCTCCATTATGTCTAAGGCGATGACGTCCTATGCGATGGATCTCCTCAATTTTGTTGATGTCAATTTCTTCGACGAACGCCATCTCCGCAAGTTCAGCGGATTCATGCCCTGGGGGCGTCACCACATGCTCGGCATTCGTCTCCTCTCGGAAACGGGGCGGCCCAATATCATGTACGGGTTGAGGGATGGCCGGCCGGTTCCTCTTGACATTCTTCGCCCGGGCGAGCGCATGGGTTTTCTTCCCGCCGAACTCCCCCATCACCTGACGGGCGATTACGGTTGGTGGCACATTAACACGACGGAGGAAATTTACATCCCGGTGAGGCGATCCGATGACAAGATCGCTTTCGTGATTGTGGAAGCTCTCTTTGATGATCGGTACGACTTCTTCGTTTGGTATTGTCCGGCCTGTTATCGGCGGTTATTCGGGCGAGAAGTCAACACTGGTCGCGTCGGCATTGATGGATATTGGAAAGCCGAGCGGGATGCGATCCAGGAGTTCAACGGTGATGAACGACATCGCCGATGCCCTGACTGTGGAACCATTCACCCCAAAGCGTATAGCTTTTTCTCGCCGGAAGAAGAAAAAGTGTGGTAACATGAGAGCGGCACCGGGAGGATGAGACATGCCCACGATCACCTTCTTACCCACGGGCCGAGTCTGTTCGGTTGATGAAGGAACGACGATCCTTCAAGCCTCGCGGGCCCACGAGGTCGGCCTCTCGCATTGTTGTGGGGGCCGGGCCCTGTGCACGACCTGCCGCGTCATCGTTCAAGAGGGCATAGAGAATCTCTCCGACATCGAGGAATACGAATACGATATGCTGGAATTGCTCCATCTGGGTCCTTCCTATCGCCTCGGTTGCCAAGCCAAGATTTATGGCGATGTCGTCGTGCGGATCCCCGATTGATGTGGTACACTCTGCTGGCCTCTCTCGCCTATCTGACGCTCGGCGCGAGGAGAGAATGCCCGACGAAGGAGAAACACCATGGGAAAATTTTCCACCTATAAACGATTCACCCTCGATGATGATGTCGCTCGGTATGAGACCGGGAAGACCATGCCGGGCCTGAAGTTCCTGGAAGAAATCGAGCACGATTACGTCGAACCCACGGCCAAAATTCTGCTCGATGATCCCACGCTCGAACTCATGGCCAGCCCAGAGTGCACCGACGAGCAATACTTCAAGGTTCTGGCGCAATTCTGGGCGTTTGAACGGGCAGTCGGCGCACTTCATGCTAATTGGCTCCTCGGGTACAAACTGGGTCCCAATGGCGAGTACCAGGAAGTCGAATACATGGAGGTCCGGCAAATCTGGGAGGAATTCAAACATGCGCGTCTCTATGAAGATGCCATCCTCCGCCTCGGCTATCTGGACAGCCGGTGGGAACTCCACTCCCATCCGTGGTGTCAGTTGATTCCCGAAGGTATGGCTCTCCTCAACTTCCTGCAAGGCATGAGCCGATATCCGATTCCCGTCCGCGCCGCAGCCAATCACCTCGCTTCTGAAGCGCCTTTCGTGTCCTGGTTCGATAAAGCGGGTCGCGTCGTTTGCAATCGCGTGGTCGCCGATTCGTTCGGTTCACAAGTTCTAGAAGAGACCTGTCACGCCAATATTGGCCGCTACGTGGTGATGAGGTACGCCGACACCTCTGAAATCCAAGCCATGACGCGCTGGGCCTGCCAGATGGTCCTGACCTACACCAAAGGGTTTGGCCAGGCACTCTATCAATGGATTCAAACCGAGGATGCCGATAAGCTCCAGATCACGGAGCGCTGGCACAGGCGTCGCGGAGGAAAACGGTGAGCTGACCGAGCGAGGGTTCATATGAGGAAAGAGCATATTCTTTTCCGCATCGTCGAAGAAAAGTGCATCGACTGTGGCCTCTGCCGCGAGGTATGCCCATACACCGCCGTCTACATAGAGCCCAATCCGCTCAGAATCCGCTTTGTCGTCGACGAAGCCCGGTGTACGGGTTGTGGGGGCGAAGAGCACGCCCTCTGTGTTCGATTCTGTCCTGCTCCTGGTGCTCTCATGGAGATCCAGCGAACGGCCCAGTCCATGGTGTGATGCCAGCAGTCGACGGACGATCCCCTTCCCGCCCTGATCTCTTCTGATCGAGGAGGCGGCTCCCTTCATTCGTGTGGAACGAACAGTCGCCGTTCAACCGCGGGGCCTCCACTGCTGGTCGGCCATTTCGATCACTCACCGATGACGCGAGAACGCCAGGGCGAACTGCTCCTCTTGACCGTCGCTCTCATCTGGGCGGGCACGTATTCTGTTGACGGAGCGATGGTCGAGCGCGCCTCGCCGTTCATTTACCTGAGCGCGCGCTTCGCCGTGGCGGCGGCGCTCTTTCTGCTGATCTTCCACCGCTGTCTGCGCGGAGTGACTCGGCAAGCCGTCAGGCACGGAACCTGGCTCGGTTTCTATCTCTACCTGGAGTTCTTTCTCCAACTGCAGGGCCTCGTCTACACCTCGCCGGCCAAGATGGGATTCATCACGGGATTATTCATCGTCATCACACCCGTGCTGAGCGTGTGGCTCACCCGGGCGCGATTGACGCGCGAAAACGTCCTGGGCATTCTTCTGGCCATGACGGGGTTCGGCTTACTGGCGTACCCTGGGGATACGGGCGAGATCAATATTGGCGACTTCCTCGGCCTGGGAGCGGCCATCGCCTCTTCCCTTCACATTCTTTATATGGGCATTTACGTCCGCCGACACGATGTGAATCAACTCAACATCATTCAAATTGCGGCCACCGCCATGTTCTTCATTCTCACCGCTGGAGCGACGCAGGGGCTCATTCGTTTCATCGAACCCCTCCCGATGTTTCTCGTTCCCGAGACGCGAGGCATTCCCTCATCGGCTCAGTTTCCGCTCTCCGTACTGTATACGGCGGTATTGGCAACCGTCCTCCTCTTTTCCCTGCAAGCCCGCGGCCAACGCCATGTCTCGGCAACCCGCACCGTGATCATCTTCAGCCTCTCTCCCGTTTTCGCCGCCATCATTTCGTATCTCACGCTCGGCGATTGGATTGGGTGGCGTGGCTATGTGGGCGGATTATTCACCGTGGCTGGAGTGATGATCTCGGAATCGAGGATTCTCACACCAGCAGAATCGACCATGGAACTGGCCCATTCGGTTTCCTCTTCAGACAAGGAGAACGCCTGATGCTCACCGAAGCGGAAACGCAAGAGCTCATTCGCCTGCGGCGGTATTTTCATCGCCGACCAGAATTGGGATTTCAAGAACGAGCGACGGCCGAGGCGATCGCGGCGCGACTCCGAGAATACGGATATACGGTACGAACAGGCGTGGGAGGAACCGGGGTCGTCGGAGAGCTGAACGGGCATGAGGACGGCCCGACGGTCTTGCTCCGGGCGGACATCGATGCCCTTCCCATTCAAGAAGAAAACGACGTGGCGTACAGGTCGATGCATCCAGGGATCATGCACGCCTGTGGTCATGATGGGCATATGGCCATCGCCCTCACGGTAGCCCGGCGCTTGATGCGGCTTCGATCTCGCCTCCCCGGACGCGTGAAGGTCGTCTTCCAACCGGCCGAAGAGCTATTAAGCGGGGCCAGGAAAATGGTCGAGGATGGCGTGTTGGAACATCCGCATGTAGATGCGGCGTTCGGGTTGCATCTCTGGAATAACTTGGATGTCGGTATGGTTGGCGTCGTCGCCGGTCCGATGATGGCTTCGGTGGATCGATTCGAAATCGTCATTGAAGGAAGAGGGGGGCATGGGGCGATGCCCCATCAAACGGTAGATGCCATCGTGGTGGCCAGTCATGTTGTCGCCGCCCTTCAAACCGTGGTCAGTCGGAATACTGATCCTCTCGACGCCGCTGTCGTGACAATAGGAACCATTCGAGGGGGCCAGGCGTTCAATATCATCGCCGAGCGGTCCACGCTCACGGGCACGGTTCGAACATTCGACCCCACGACTTACGAGACGATCCCGAACATGATCGAGCGCGTGGTGGCGGGCGTTTGCCACTCCTTGGGAGCCCGGTATACGATGAGGTATGACCGCCTCTGCCAACCCACGGTCAACGATCCGGAGATGGCCGAACTGGCCCGCCAAGCGGCCAGCGAAGTCGTCGGACCCGAAAATATCGTACAGACGAAAGAGGCGCGCACCATGGGAGGGGAGGATATGTCGGTCTTTCTCCAACGCGTTCCCGGCTGCTACTTCTTTGTCGGCTCGCGCAATCGCGCCAAGGGGCTCGATCGGCCTCATCATTCGTCGCGGTTCGATTTCGACGAAGCCGCCCTCTCTATTGGCGTCGAGATTCTGGAGCGTCTCACGATGAATTACCTCGCGCGCGCGGCATCATGATGAATAGCATGGACTTATGGCGCTTTCTCCGCACGAGGCGGCGGGTGGACCTGACGCACCCGCTCGCCGAAGGCATGCCTTATTGGCCCGGTCGGCTTCAGGAACCGTTCAGCCATACGGTGGAGGAAGTGCGCGCCCGGGTGTGGGGAGGCTGCTTTGCCATGGCCGAACATATGGGTACGCATATCGATGCTCCCCGGCACTTCGTAGCCCACGGGCGCACTGCCGAGGAACTCCGTTTGGATGAGATGATTTCCTTGGGCATCGTCGTGGACATCAGCGACCGGGTGGAACGCGATCCCGATTATTCGCTCACCATCGATGATCTCCGACGATGGGAACGCGAGCACGGTCGGATTCCATCTGAAGCCACAGTCCTCCTTCACAGCGGATGGGGGCGACGTTGGACTGATGCTCGATCTTACCTCAACGAGGATGCCGAGGGGGTCCTCCATTTCCCCGACTTCTCCGGCGACGCCGCCCGCTTTCTCGTCCAAGAGCGTGGCGTCACGACGTTGGGGTTGGATACGCTGAGCGCCGACAACATGATTCACACCATAGAGGCGGATTCCCCGGTTCACCGCCTCGTGCACGAAGCCGACGGTCGCATCATCGAGAACCTGGCTCGACTCGACGAACTTCCACCGAAAGATTTCATCCTCATCCTCGCTCCCCTGCCCATCGAAGGGGGTACGGGCGCGCCAATTCGCATCTTCGCAGTCATTCCATGATCGAGGAAGAAGTCCCATCTTGAGATGGCGATGATCGCGCATCGCGCAGAACGAAAAATATACTATGGTTGGTGGGTGGTACTCAGTTCGGCCATCGTCCTGTTCGTCGGCCTGGGATTCGGCCTCTACACATTCCCCGTCTTCTATCCCGCTCTCATCGAGTCGTTCGGTTGGAGTCGTGGCGAGGTGGTCACCGGAGGCGCTCTCCTGATGGTCATCCTGGGCATCATGAGTCCGTTCACGGGCATGACCATCGACCGCTACGGAGCGAAGAGGATTGTGATGTTCGGCGTGGTGATGGTCGGAACGGCGCTGTTGTTGTTCACGCTCGTCCATTCGCTCTGGCAATTCTATGCGGCCTGCTTCTTACTGGGACTGGGGCTCTGCGGCGTTTCGCATATGCCCAATCAGGTTCTCATCGCCAACTGGTTCGTTCAAAAGCGCGGACTCGCCGTGGGTCTCATCAGCGCCGGAGTGGGGTTGGGTGGGGCAGTTGGTCCATTATGGGTCACTTCTCTCATTGACCATCACGGATGGCGCGCCGGATTCGCCGGCATGGGCGTGGCGGTGTGGGCCATTCCATTAGTCCTGGCGGCCGTGGTCATCAAGAATCGTCCTCAAGACATGGGCCTCTTGCCCGACGGCGCGGCCACTCCCCCTCCCCGATCAAGGGCGCACTCCCGCCACCGACTTCGATGGGCGAGCGCGACGTTCGGTCAAGCCGTGCGGACGGGCGACTTCTGGATTCTCTTCTCGGCCATTTTCCTGATTTCCGCGATGATGTACACGATCAGCCAACATCTCTTCGTTCACCTGCGCGATAAAGGGTTCCCCTCGACGCAAGCTGCCGGCGCCCTGAGCATTATTCTCGGCACGAGTTCGGCGGGCAAACTGCTATTCGGCGCATTGAGCGATCGGCTCGACAAACGAAATGTTATGCTGATCACGTTCATTCTGTTGGCCGGATCATCCCTGGCCCTGCTCATGCCGCCGCGGTTGAGTCTCATTTATGCTTTTGCCCTGACGTTCGGATTGGGGTATGGAGGGATTTTCAGTTGCATGCCGGTCGTCGCCGCCGAGTATTTTGGGTTAGGCGCCCTGGGCAAGATTCTCGGCCTCATTTTCTTGAGTTTCAATCTAGGGGGCTCATTGTGGCCGATTGCCGCCGGGTATCTTTTCGATGCTGTGGGAAACTACGACCTCGTCTTCGCGCTCAATCCCCTGATGGGATTCACCGCGGCTGGCCTCCTTCTCTTCCTCTCCGATCCCCGTTCCGTTCGCCGGCCGGTGGAAGGAGAAGGAGCCATAGAGTTCAGCAATGTCGGGCGCTGAGCATGTCGTCTCTGCCTGGAGGGAGCTTCATTCATGACGGCTGAACCTCAACGCATCGATTTACTCATCACCCATGGTCTCCTGGTGACGATGGATAGGGAACGGCGCGTCATCACCGATGGCGCGCTGGCCATTGCCGGAGATCGCATTCTGGACGTGGGGAAGACGCACGCGCTTCAGAGTAAGTACCAGCCTCGACGCCTCATCGATGCTTCGGAGAAGGTGATCACGCCCGGCTTCATCAATGGTCACGTCCATTGTACGGGCGAGCCGTTGACCAAAGGATTCGTCCCCGATGACACGCCCTTCGAAGAGAATGTCTTCGAATGGTTGTGTCCCATCTATGCGGCGCACGAGCCGGATGACGAATACTTGTCGGCTCTGCTCATTGCCATAGAGATGTTGAAGACGGGGACGACCTGCTTCCTGGAGGCAGGAACCGTCCGATTCGTGGACCATGTCGTTCGTGCGCTGACCGAAGTGGGCATTCGTGCCCGGATCGGTCGATGGGTCTGGGACATCCCGCCCGAGCCTCGAGTGTATCGGCAAACGACCGATGAGGCCATCCGCCATTTGGAAGAAACCCTACAGCAGTTCCGCCGTCGCGCCAATGGGCGCATCCAGGCCTGGTCGATGATCATCGGGCACACCACCTGTTCCGATGCGTTGATGAGAGCGGCCAAACAATTGGCCGATGAATATGAGGTGGGATTGAATATGCACATGTCACCGGCGGCCATGGACCCCCAGGGTTTTCTGGAACGTACCGGGCATCGGCCCATCGAGCACTTGGCCGCTCTCGAGGTGCTGGATCGCAACGTTGTTCTCGTCCACATGGTCCACGTGGATGACAATGAACTGCGATTGGTGAAACAAAAGGAGGCTCACATCGTGCACTGCCCGACCACGGCACTCAAAGTGGCCTATGGCGTGACCCAGATTGGCAAGTTCCCGGAGATGCTGGCCATGGGCATCAACGTCGCTCTGGGATGCGACGGCTCGAATGCCGCCAACTCTATGGATATGCTCCGAGCGACCTATCTGGCTGCCGGACTGTTCAAGGACGCCCGTCGTGATCCCACGATGATCCCCGCTGAGACAGCCCTGGAGATGGCCACGTTGAATGGGGCGAAAGCACTGCTGCTGGAGAATGAGATCGGATCGTTGGAAGCCGGAAAGAAAGCGGACATCGTGCTCTTTGACCGTGCGCGACCCGAATGGGTTCCCCTCCATAATGTGGCCAATGCGCTCGTCTATTCGGCCGATGGGCGGAGCGTGGATACGGTGATCGTCGATGGGAACATCGTCGTGGAAAATGGTCGGTGTACGCGCGTCGATGAGCGGGATATCTATCAACGGGCCCAACGAGCCGGTCAGGCTATCGTGGCCCGCACCGGTCTCCCTCGGAGAATGAAGTGGCCGGTCATCTGAGAGCCGAGTGGAGAGATGAGGATGAAGGCGATCATCTACTACGAGTTCGGTGATATCGACGTTCTCCGTTACGAGGATGTTCCCGTGCCGGAGATCAACGACGATGAGGTCTTGATTCGCGTGCGTTCCGTTTCGCTCAATCATCTGGATCACCTGCAGCGCCGCGTCCCCATCCTCCCCGGCTTTTCCCTTCCTCACATCGCGGGCATGGACGTGGCCGGGGACGTGGAACGCGTCGGTCGCGGCGTCGAGCGAGTGCATCCGGGCGATCGCGTCGTGATCAATCCGTCGATCAATTGCCAGCGCTGTGTGCGCTGTGCCAGAGGTCAAGATAACTACTGCGTCTCGTTGAAGGTCTTGGGAGGCAACGTTGATGGGGGCTTTGCCGAATTCGTGAAAGCCCCCGCCTCTCACGTTTACCGATTGCCGGATCATCTCTCCTATGACCTGGCGGCATGCATGCCTACGGTGTATTTGACCGCCTGGCACGCTCTGATAGACCGCGCCCAGCTCCGGGTCGGTGAAGATGTGCTCATCCATGCGGCCGGCAGTGGCGTGAGCATGGCGGCGATTCAGATCGCCAAGCTCTGCGGCGCTCGCGTCATCGCCACCGCCGGCACGGAGTATAAGGTGGAGCGAGCCAGGCAACTGGGTGCCGATGTGGCAATCAACTATACGCGGGATGATTTCCCGGATATCGTCCGCCAGGTGACCAATGGCAAGGGCGTAGAGGTCGTCCTCGATCACGTGGGACCGGCGACCTGGGAGAAGAGCGTCCTCAGTCTCGCACCGAGGGGGCGTCTCGTCTATTGCGGGACAACAACGGGCACGCGGGCATCGATTGATCTTCCCCAGACCTACCACCTGGGCATCACGTTTATTGGTTCGGATGGATTCACTCTCTCTGAGTTCGAAGACGTGTTCGCTCTGTTCATCCAAGGGAAATTTCAGCCGGTGATCGACAGTATCTTCCCCCTGGAGCGGGCGGCCGAAGCACAGCGCCGCATGGCGGAACGCAAGATTTTCGGCAAAGTCATCTTGCACCCGGACGGATCTGACCGCCCCCTGTAAACAGAAGCCGAATACGTTTAGAATTATCTTGCCCGGCCGGCGAGGAGAGCGACCGAGGCAAAAGGAGGAACCACTATGGAGAAGGAAAGAACCATGGAAGTCGCGGGGAGAGTCGTCGGCGTTCAGAAGAAAACCCAATGGACGCATCTGGCCCTTCACATCCGGGATTTGGATAGGAGCATCGCCTTCTATACCGATTTCACGCCCTTGAAGAAAATCCATGAACGGTATGATGAAGTGACCCGGATGCGGACCGCCTGGTTGAGCGATCGACCCGAAGGTCGCGAAACGGAATTCGTGCTCGTGTTGATCGAAGGTGATCCTCCGATGATTGAGGATGCACACCCACAACAGCCGATTGCGCCGGTGAGTCATTTAGGATTTTCGGTGGAATCCCGCGAAGAGGTGGACCGCATTGCCGAGCGGGCGCGAGCCGCCGGCATCTTGAGATTCGGCCCCACCTATCTGGATGATGTCGTCGGTTACATCTGTATCATCGCCGATCCTGACGGCCATCAACTCGAGTTCTCCTACGGGCAAGTGCTCGGATGAACGCGCATGATCGAACACATCGCCCTCTTCAAATTCAAGCCCACGACTTCGATCGCCGAGCAGCAACAGCTCGCGGCGCAACTCCGGCAATTGCCCGAGATGGTGGACGGCATCGTCAGACTCACCATCCGACGAGATATTCTGAGAACGGATGATTCGTTCGACATGGGACTGTTCGTCACGCTGGTTGATCGCACCAGTCTCCGACGATATGGAGCGTCGGCACAGCGTCGGGCGGTGAGTACCTATGCGCGCATGCTCTGCGAGCAGGTAGTCCTCTTCGATTACGAACTGGACGAAGCCGAGTGAGGATCGCTCCATGAATTTCCCGGTCATCAAAGCGGTATCCTACGCGCTCGCCCATACACCGGATCTCGTTCCCTATGGATCGAAACCGGAGCGCGAACTTCGTAAGACCCCCGCATTGTGTGGGCGCTTGGCGGCTCATTTACGGACATTCGATCAAGCTTGCGCCTATCCTCCTCACCAGGTGTTCATTGGCCGCACTCCCCCGGAAGCGCTGTGGGACAGAGAGACGCCTTGGTGGCGCCATCAGGATGCCATGGCGGAGCGGTGGGGGCCTTATGGGGAGATCATGCCGGAAGCCGAATTTTATGGACTCCTCCGGTTCAGCGACGAATTCGATCTCGTCTGGCTGGAACCGGCCTTCCTGGCCACTGTTCGTCAACGGTTACGCGCCCACCCGCTCTTTCGGACCGAGGACCTCGATCGACTGGGGGATGGCCATGCGTTGGACCGCATCCGATCGAAGATCACCGATGAAGGCGCTCTCCCCCTTCGCCACCGGGATCGCCTGGTTGGCTGTGTTCGCCGCGGTCACGATGAAGATTCATTCCTCACTGCTAACATCCTGCTCGAGAATGTAGCGTGTAAGGCGACGGGCATGTTAGCCATTCGGTGGCTGTTTGAGCACCACCGGGAGGAAGGCATTCGCCCCGAAATCATCGATTACGTGATCAACGCTGGCGAAGAAGCGGTGGGGGATCGTTATCAGCGAGGTGCCGGGAACCTGGCCAAAGCGATGGCGGAGCGCTCTGGATGTGTGAACAGTACCGGGGGCGATGTGAAAGCGTTTTGTTGTGGACCGATCCACAGTTTGATCATCGCGGCCGGACTCGTTCATTCCGGGATCTTCGAGCACGTCCTTGTGGTTGGTGGAGGAGCGCTGGCCAAGCTGGGGATGAAGTTTCGCGGGCATCTGAAGCACGACATGCCCATCCTGGAAGATGTCCTGGCCAGCTTCGCCATTCTCGTCGGGCCGCCGGATGATCGCAATCCCCGCATTCGACTCGACGCCATTGGCAAGCACGATGTGCGCTATAGCGGGTCGGCCCAAAGCATTGCTCGAGCGCTCATCGCCAATCCCCTGGATGCCCTGGGGCGCAGGGTCACCGACATCGATCGGTACGCTGTAGAATTGCACAATCCCGAAATCACCGAGCCGGCGGGAAGTGGAAATGTCCCACGACACAACTATCGCACCATCGCCAGCTTGGGCGTGATGCGTGGAGAGTGGTCGCGCCATGCCATCGCCGAGTTCGAACGATGGCACGGACTGCCGGGATTTTCGCCGACACAGGGCCACGTCGCCTCGGCCGTGCCCTACCTGGGACATGCGCGCGATGCCATGCGGCGAGGAGACCTCCGAACGGCGATGTTCATTGGCAAGGGAAGCCTCTTTCTGGGGAAAATGACGCATCTCTCCGATGGGATGTCCTTCATTCTCGAGGCCCCGAATTCCTGATCCGCGTTCTCTCGACGGGTTCTGGCCGGAAATCTCGGCAGGGAAGCCAACGAAAAGGAGACGATGCCCGATGATGACTGTGACGACGGAAACGTTCGATCCGGAGGTCGTGCGAGCGGAACAACCCGTTCTCGTCGATTTCTGGGGACCACGCTGTGGTCCCTGTCTGGCGCTCATGCCCGTTGTCGAAGAACTCGCCAGGGAGTATGATGGAAGGCTGAAGATTGTGAAAATCAATGCTCAGGAGAATCGAAAACTCTGCGTGCGATTGAAGGTGATCGGCCTTCCCACGTTTCTCTTCTTCGGTCGCGGCCGGGAAATGGGCCGACTCACCGGTCCCATTACAGCTGACGAGCTCAGAGAATGGGTTCAACGAGTGTTGTCGCGCGCACGTGGAATACGCTGATGGGAGGAAGGCAACCATGAAACTCGCCGGAAAGAAAGTCATCGTTCTTGGGGAACGGGACGGCGTGCAGGGGACGGCGCTCAGCCAGTGCGTGAAGGCCGCTGGTGGTGAAGTCGTGCTCACCGTCGATCAGTGCTTCGTCTGAACGGCGGCCGGTGCCATGGACCTGGAGGATCAAGGGGCGATCAAGGCCACGGTTGAGGAACTCGGCTCGGACGATATCGTGGTCATCTTGGGATCGCCCGATCCGGACGCCGCCGAGATGTACGCCGAAACGGTCACCCTGGGCGATCCGACCTATGCTGGTCCATTGGCCGGAGTCTCGTTGAGACTCCCCGTCTACAACATCTTTGAACCGGAGATCAAAGAACAAATTCCCCCAGAGGTCTACCAGGAGCAGGTGGCGATGATGGAGATGGTGCTGCCGGCTGAGGAGATCTGTGCCCGCGTCAGAGCGGTGAGAGAGAAAGCCGGAGTGTCCTCATGACAGTCCACGACGTTATCCCCTCTGGCGTGGCGCTCAGTGGTCGAGAAGGAGCAGGCGATGACCCATCCCATTCGGATCATTCATTATCTGAATCAATTTTTTGGTGGCATCGGCGGGGAAGATAAGGCCGATGTGGGTTTAGAGATCCGCCGCGGTCCAGTGGGCCCGGGGCTCGGCCTCCAGCACGCTTTGGGCCCTGACGGAGAGATCATCGCCACGCTCATTTGTGGCGATAATTATTTCCATATGCAGATGGCCACTGTGCGGACCGCTGTTCTGGACATCGTTGGAGATCTCCGGCCGGATATCCTCGTCGCTGGTCCGGCCTTCAATGCCGGTCGCTATGGCATGGCGTGTGGCGAGGTGTGCAAGGTCGTCGCCGAACGGGCGCACATGCCAACCGTCACGGCCATGTATCCCGAGAATCCCGCCGTTGAGACGTACCGTCGTGTTCCCAATCTCTGGATTCTCCCCACGGGGGCGACGGCAGCCGATATGCGAGCGGTCCTCCCGCGACTGGCGACATTGATACGGAAACTGGGGCGTGGCCAACCCCTCGGCCCCGCCCGAGCGGAAGGCCTCATCCCCCGCGGACAACGGGTTCTCACCACCGCCTCGCGCCCGGGCGCCGAGCGCGCCGTCACCATGCTTCTGGCCAAACTGCGTGGCCAGCCGTTCCAGACGGAACTCCCCCTGTACCAACTGGAATCGGTTCCACCGGCCTCACCGGTCGCCGATCTCCGGACGGCGCGGCTCGCCACCATCACCACGGCGGGCCTCGTCCCCCGCGGCAATCCCGACGGGTTCAAAGTCTTCAATGCTACCCGCTGGAGTCGCTATCGGCTCCCGGATGCTCCCGCGCTGAACGGCGAGGACTGGGAGATCATTCACGGTGGATTCAACACGGCATACGCTCAGGCGAATCCGAACCTCGTTCTTCCCCTCGATGTTCTCCGGGAACTCGTTGGGGAGATGATCGGCGAACTGGACGAGTATTTTTACTCCATCACTGGTGTGGGGACGAGCTTGGCTGTGGCCAAGCAGGCGGGCGAAGCGATAGCGGCGTCGCTCGGCGAGGATCACGTCGATGCCGCCCTGTTAGTGGCCACCTGAGGAACCTGCACGCGCTGCGGCGCAGCGCTGGCCAAGGAGTTGGATCGCGCCGGTATTCCCGTGGTGCTCATCTCAGCCATGGCTCAACTGGCCCATCAGGTGGGAGCGTCGCGCATCGTTGTCGGACGGAAAATTCCTCATCCCTGTGGTGATCCCCTACTCCCTCCGGAATTCGATCGCGCCGTGCGAAGGGAGATCGTCATCACGGCACTCCACGCATTGCAGACGCCCGTCTCCGCGCCCACGCTCTTTCGCCCCCGATATGCCCTGTAACAGGCTGATGACGTCTGACGCGCCGACGAGAGACTATCACCACTCGAGCCGCCGACTCAGGGACCGTCGATCACGCCCAGGTCGCGGTCGAGAGATCTCGCTCGGGCCACCTGCTCTGAGAGGCAAGCCACCATGCAATTGGACGTAGGGACCTTTCCGATCAACAGCATCGTTTTCGACCATCACACGCGACTGGATGGCGATACGCTCCGGATCAACCGGCACGAGCTGATCCAGATGATCCAGGAAGACCCGTGCATCGAGCGCGCCGAGATCGAGCTGGCTATACCGGGCGAATCGACGCGCATCATTCACGTATGTGATGCGATCGAACCGCGGATCAAGGTATCCGGGCCGGGAGTGTGCTATCCGGGCTTGATGGGCCCCGTCGATACGGTCGGTCGTGGCGTCACGCATCGGCTGGGGGGAATGGCCGTCGTGCTCTCGGCCGAGTACCCGAGGCTTATCGAGACGGGCGTGGGCGCAGCTCACGAGGCGATCCTGGATATGTCGGGTCCCGGTGCGCTCGGCCCGATCGCCCACACGCTCAATCTGGTGCTCGTTCTCGCGCTGGCTTCGGGGTACTCCCAAGGAGATTATAATCGAGCCGTACAACTGGCCGGTCTGAAGGTAGCCCACCGATTAGCGCAAACGACGGAGGGGAAAGCGCCTCCTCTCCGACGCCGATATGAACTCACTCCCGTCGATACCACACTCCCCAAGGTCGTGTACATCAGTCAGTTTTACACCCAGCTCAACTTGCCCGCTCCCTATCTGACGTGGTACGGAATGTACATCACCGACTGGATGCCCCTTTGGGTCCATCCCAACGAGATCCTCGACGGAGCCCTCATCCCCGGAGCCGTCGGCGGTGACGCCGTGAGGCCGAGTTCCTGGGAATACGTCAACAACCCCATCATCGCGCGTCTGTATGAGGCCCACGGTGAGGCTCTCGCGTTTCTCGGCGTCATTGTGCACCGGACGCGATTCGAAGTCTTTGAAGAGAAGCAACTCTCGGCCAACCAGGCAGCGAAGTTGGCCAAGCTCATGGGCGCTGATGGAGCCATCGTCACTTGGATTGGAGCCGGAAATGCATTCATCGAGGGGATGTTGACCGTCCAGGCGCTCGAACGAGAAGGCATCAAGACCGTGTTCATGACCTATGAACATGGCGGTCAAGAGGGATGGGAAGCGCCACTCATGTTCACTGTGCCCGAGGCTGACGCCATCATCTCGGTGGGGAGTCTCGACCGGGCGATCACCCTCCCGGCCGTGGAACGGGTCATCGGCGGAGATGAGCTGTGTTTAGATCCCGAAGCCAGTGGCGAGCGCGTGCCCGCCGCTGGCGAACTCCGACTCCCGTGGCGCCTCCCCATCGCCAGTGGCATCGATCATTGGGGATTTGGCCGACTCACCTGCATCGAGTATTGAGTTCCGGATATGCGCACAACGCATGACCAGATGACCTCGCCCATTCGCATCGTTCACTACGTGAACCAGTTCTTCGGCGGAATCGGCGGCGAAGAACGCGCCGATACGGAACTGCTCATCCGAGAGCATCCGGTGGGCCCGGGAGTGGGCATCGCTCGGGCGCTCGGCGAGCGAGGACGCATCGTGGCGACCCTCATCGGCGGCGACAATTATTTCACCGAGCGAATGGATGTGGCGCGATCGGCCGCGCTGGAGGCGATCGAAAGATACCGACCCGATGTCGTCATCGCCGGACCGGCGTTCAATGCCGGTCGTTACGGCATGGCCTGCGGCGAGGTATGTAAGGCCGTCACGGAAACGCTTCGTATTCCCTCGGTCACGGCGATGTCTCCGCACAATCCGGCCGTTTCGCTCTATCGCCGGTCCACATATATTCTCCCCACAGGAGAATCGGCAGCGAGCATGCCACACATCCTTCCCCGCCTGACGGCATTCGCGCATCGACTCGCCATTGGCGACGCCATTGGGCCAGCCGAACGCGAGGGCTATATGCCGCGCGGCATTCGTGGCATCATTTTGGATGAACGCTCTGCTGCCCAGCGCGCCGCTGAGATGCTCAAGGCTAAACTCACCGGCGAGCCTTACCAGACGGAAATTCCCGTTGAAGTCTTCCAGCCGGTCAGTCCAGCCGCTCCACTTCAGGATCTCACCACGGCGACCATTGCGCTGGTGACCACCTCCGGACTGGTCCCTCGAGGGAATCCTGACGGATTCAAAAGTATGAATGAATCCCGCTGGGCGACCTACCCGGTGAAGCACCTGGACGCGCTCGCCCCCGACGAATGGGAACCGATTCACGGGGGTTACGATGCGCGATTCGCGCGAGAGAATCCCAACCGCGTCGTCCCCCTGGACGTGTTGCGGGAGTTAGAGAACGAAGGCGTGATCGGACGACTTCACGCTGATCTCATCGTCACCGTCGGTGTTGGAACGCCCGTCGAAGTGTGCCAGCGGATGGGCGAAGAGATCGTCGACGAACTTCATCGCGCCAATGTGAGTGCCGCTATTTTCACGTCCAATTGAGCGACGTGTTCTCGTTGCGGCGCAACGATGGCCAAAGTCATGGAAGCATCTGGGATTCCGGTGGCGTTGATCACGGCGTTGACCACGCTGGCCAAAGATGTGGGCGCTCCCCGTATTGTCCAGGGCGTACGCATCCCTCACCCCTGCGGCAATCCGGCGCTCCCGTCCGATCGCGATCGGGCCGTGCGCCGGCGCATCGTCATGATGGCCTTGAAAGCCCTGCAGACGTCCGTCGTGAACCCCACCAGCTTCGTCGATCCCAGCGTCCTCATATGAGAGAGACGATGCGTCTTGAAATGGGAACGTTCCCGATCACCGAGGCGACGTTCGGTCCCCGGACAGAGCTCGACGGAACGCGCCTGGTCATCGACCACGACGAACTGGCGGCCCTCGTCCTGGAGAACGGTTTCTTCCGCCGCGTTCGGATAGAGATCGTCTCTCCGGGCGAGAGCGCGCGCATCATCCATCTCCTGGACGCCATCGAACCACGCATCAAGGTTGAGGGACCGGGCGAGACGTTCCCCGGCTTCCTGGGCTCGGTGGAGACAGTGGGTGAAGGCCGCACGCACCGACTGGGGGGCGTGGCCGTGATGCAATCGGCGGAGATCCCCGGGCGCGGAAAGGGCGGATTGCTGATGGTCCGAGAAGGGATCGTCGATATGACGGGACCCGGAGCCGCGTACAGTCCCTTCTCGCAAACGATCAACATCGTCCTCACCTTAGAACTCGAGCCGAATTTCTCCGATGAGGAATACGACCGTACAATCCGCCTGGCGGGCCTGAAAGCGGCTCGCTATCTCGCTCGGACCACAGTTGACCGACGGGCCCCTCAGTACCGAACGTATGATCTGACGATCTCTTGTCCCGCACTCCCGCGCGTCGTCTACGTTCACCAGATTCAATCTCAAGGAACGTTCGCGCGGACGTTCTTCTACGGAAAGCCCTTGGACCATCTGATCCCTACGCTCGTTCATCCCAACGAGCTGCTCGATGGGGCTCTGGTCAGTGGCAACTATGCGTACCAGAGCATGAAAACGCCCACCTGGCTTCATGGCAATAATCCGGTGATCGAGCAATTGTACGACCGACATGGCCGGGACTGGAACTTCGTCGGCGTGATTCTCTCGCGCGGTCACTTCTACGGGATTAGCGAAAAACAGCACAGCGCCAATCACGTGGCGAAACTGGCGCGGATGTGGAATGCTGATGGGGCGATGATCACCTGGGAAGGTGGCGGGAATTCTATCATTGAAGCCATGCTCACCATCCAGGCATTAGAGCGCGCCGGGATCAAGACGACGGCCATTTCTTACGAGTTGGGCGGAGCCGACGGAACGGGGACGCCGTTGCTTCTCTATTCGGTGCCCGAAGCTGACGCCTTGGTCAGTTGTGGCACGTATGAGCGACCTCTTCGACTCCCTTCCGTGAAGCGCGTCGTGGGCGGACGAACGATCCGATGCGACCCAGCGAAGGGAGGGCACCACCTTCCGGCTCACCAATCCCTCCAATTGGATACCAGCCTGCAGATGTATTGTGGTACCAATCAAGTGGGTTTCGGACGACGGCGGGGCATCGATTTCTGACCAACGGGGGATTCGCCGAAGCCGACCGAGTGCCTCTCCGAGCGCGCCTCTTTGGCTTGAAAGACGACCTGGTCATCATAATGATCGGCACTCTTGTTTTTCCTTCCTTCAAGGACCTGAAACCCTCTCCGGTCCTTCATCGAAATCCCGTTAACACTACATGAAGGAGGTCACTATGTCTCACACGAAGAGACGCAGTTTATTTCTCTCGGTCGTCACCAACATGGCTTTCCTGCTGTTTGTTCTCCTGGGTGCCCCGTCACATTCCCCGGTACGGGGTCAAGAGTTCACGGCGAATATCGAAGGCGTCGTCGTCGATCCAGCTGGAGCGGTGATCGTGGGGGCCACGCTCACTCTGGAGAACGAAGCGACGGGATTGCAGAGGCAAACCAAGACCGATGGTGACGGATTTTTCACTTTCCGTTTGCTCCCGGTCGGGGCCTATCGGCTGACGGTCGAAGCTCAAGGATTTGCGCGGAAGGTGCTGACGGATATCACCCTGGAAATCGATCAAATTGCTCGCGTGGATGTGACGCTTCCCGTCGCGGGCACGGTCGAAGAACAGACGGTCATCGCCAACGCGCCACTTGTGGAATCTCGTTCTGCGGCCATCGGGGATGTCATTGACAATCGGCGCGTCACCGAGCTCCCGCTCAACGGTCGGAACTTCATCCAGTTGGCGCTCCTCGTGGCCGGAACCACGCTCCCGCCTCAAGGGGGCACGACAGAACAATGGAATACGGGCGGCGGACGATTAGGGTTTTCCTCCAACGGCCAGCGAGATGACCGCAATGTGTTCAACCTCGATGGCGTGACGATTCAAGACCCCACGCTCTATACCGTCTCGGTCAATCCGGCCCCGGATGCCATTCAGGAGTTCAAAGTTTTGCAAAACAGCTACTCAGCAGAAGCCGGATTCACCGGTGGGGGACAGGTGAACATCACCACCCGCTCGGGAACGAACGAATTTCACGGCACTGTCTACGAGTTCTTGCGCAATGACAAGCTGGATGCCAAGAACTTCTTCGACGATCCCGATCAGCCCATTCCTCCTTTCAAGCGGAACCAGTTCGGGTTCTCCCTGGGGGGGCCCATCGTCAAGGATCGCACGTTCTTTTTCGGAAACTACGAGGGCTTACGCGAAGTGTTCTCACCGACCAACGTGACGCGGCTTCCCACGCTTGAAGAGCGAAACGGGGATTTCTCCGGCGTGAACCCTCTGACCGGACAGCCCTATCGAACCATCTTTGATCCCGATACCTGCCCGTTCAACTGCACGCCGTTTCCCGACAACCGCATTCCCCCGGAACGCATTCATCCGCTCGCCCGCGCGGTGCTCGAGCGCATTCCCCTGCCCAACTTCGCCACCACGCAACCAGGCTTCAATCACCTGAATGTAGGTCGCGATGAGACGGACGTGGATCAATTCACCATTCGCGTCGACCATCAGTTGAGTGCCAAGCACCTGTTATTCGGTCGATTTGCTTTCCTCGATTCCAACATTCTGGACGATTTTGTCGGCAACTTATTCGAGTCGAATCCACCCCCTCCATCCGGATTTGGTACGGAGCGGAATGACGCGGGACGGAATCTGGCCATCGGCCTCACCTCGATTC
Source organism: Blastocatellia bacterium (assembly GCA_026985075.1). Classification (GTDB taxonomy): domain Bacteria; phylum Acidobacteriota; class Blastocatellia; order HR10; family J050; genus J050. Next base: position 37,778 of record JALSQX010000053.1, read on the forward strand.
TCACGCCGGCCGTGGTCAATGAGTTTCGCTTCGGTTATAACCGCTTCCGCGGACCCCGCATTCACAAAAACTGCGATTCCGGATTCCTCGATGAGTTCGTTCCCTTCCGTTCCCCTGGTGGTGAGTGCACGTCGATGCCCTCATTCGCCATCGGCGCCGGATTCGCCGATATCGGCGATACGGACATCTTCGTTCCCAATATTCGCCGTTCAGACATCTTTCAGTTCGTTGACAACGTCGTGTGGACGAAGGGACGGCACACGGTGAAGGTGGGAGCGGACTGGCGGTACATCAAGTTCCGTCAGACAGTGGAGAATTTCGCCACCGGGATTTTCACCTTTCAGGGCGATACGCCGGCGGCGGCGACGGGCAGCCTGTTCACCGGTCAAGGAGGGCTGGCCTTCGCCGATTTCCTTCTGGGACGGCCCTTCCTCTCCTTCTACTTCGCCGGGGACGGCACGACCAACATGCGGCTCCAATATCTCGGTTTTTACATCAACGACGAGTTTCGTCTCCATCCCCGCCTGACGCTCACATTCGGCATCCGGGAGGAATTCTATACCGGCCCGGTAGACCAGGATGGACAAGCCGCTCTCCTGGATCCGGCAGGTGGAAACCGTGTCATCGTCTCGGCTCCCGATGGCCAGATTGATCCGGCGCTGCTCAATGATCCCTTGACCCAGTTGATCGCGTCGCGATTTGGCTTCACGTTCGTCACTCATCAAGAAGCGGGCTTACCCAGCTCGCTCGTGCGGCCCGATTACAGCAACTGGCAACCCCGGGTGGGGCTGGCCTGGGATGTGTTCGGCACGGGCAAGACGGTCATCCGAGCGGGCTTCGGCGTGTACAACTCTTTGCTCGGATTGGGATACAGCTCGGATATCCAGGCTCCCCCGATCGCCTACAATCTTCTGGGACTGGATCTGGGCCGATTCCTCGTCCCCGGATTCGACCAGCCGTTGAGCTACGAGGTGGCCTACACGACGGGCAATGCGGGCACATTCCCCATCGTGTACGATCCGGACATTCGCAACGGCTATCTCTATCAGTGGTCGTTCGACATCCAGCAGGAAATCGCTCCCAATCTCGTCTTCACCGCCGCTTACTCCGGCTCGCATGCGCTCAAACTGGCCCGTCGTTCCCAATTCAATCCCGGCGTGGCCAACGAACCATGCGAGGGCGTGCCCGATCCGGAAGTTCCCCGACGAACCATTTGCACGGGTCCCAGCGGACGACATGGTCAGGCGCTCAAGCCGGGAGGCTCGGCCTTCTTCCGCGTCTCGGATGCTACATCGGATTATCACGGCGTCATCGTCCGCGTGGAGAAGCGATTCAGCCAAGGATTGGCCTTCACCGCCGGTTACACGTTCTCCAAGTCTCTGGACATCGCTTCATCGCTCAATGAGACGCGCAGCAACCCGACGCAAGCGGTGAACGAATTCCGGCTCGATCTGGAACGCGGGCGCTCAGATTTCGATACCACTCACCGATTCGTAGTGAGCGGTCTCTGGGAATTACCGTTCGGCTCCAACAAGCGCTGGCTTCGAGAAGGCGTGGCCAGTCACATCCTGGGAGGCTGGCAACTCGGTGGCATCCTGACGCTTCAATCCGGTTTCCCCATGACCGCTCTCATCCCCGGTCTGGAACAGAGCGTCGGCACCAACAAAGCGGGCGCCGATGTGCAGCGCCCCGATCTCATCTGCGACCCCAATCTTCCCGCCAGTCAACGCCGGCCCGAGCGATGGTTCAACACCGGGTGCTTCGTCGAGATGCGCTCGTTCGTCGATGACCAAGGCGTCTATCACATCCAAGGAAACGCTGGCCGCAGCATCATCGATGGACCCGGATTCTCGAATTTCGACTTGTCCATTCAAAAGAACATCCGCTGGGCCGAACGACACGCGATCACTTTCCGAGCCGACTTCTTCAATCTCACCAATCATCCCAATTTCATCAATCCGGGACTGGAAATGGGCACGCCCAACTTCGGCGTGATTACCGAAGCGAGGACGCCCCGCCAGATTCAATTCTCGCTGAGGTATTCGTTCTGAAGGCCACTCCTTGAAGCGCGCGAGGGGTGACTCCTCCCCATCTCCTCGCGCGCTTCACCGGCAACCGGATGGGTGTTATACTGGCGAGGGGGGAATGAGCTTATGTCCATTGACGCTCTATTCACCTTGAGGAGAATGTATCGGATCTTCCGAGACGACGGGCGCAGCCTGATCGTGGCCATGGACCATGGCAGCGGACTGGACGTCTATCCGGCGCTCGTCGATCCGGCTCGCGTCCTCGATGCCGTGATCGCCGGAGGAGCGGATGCCATTTTGACCACGCCCGGTATTCTCAAGCGATTCGCCTCTCGCTTGAAATCGGCGGGCGTCATCCTGCGGGTCGATGGCGGAAATACTCAACTGGGAGAAAATGCGGGAGCTTACCGACTGTTATATTCGGTCGAAGAGGCCCTCCAATGGGGAGCCGATGCCGTCGCCTGTATGGGGTTTCCTGGCTCGCCATTCGAACAGGAGACATTGGAGAATCTGGCCGCCCTCGCCGGCCAATGCCACACCTGGGGCGTCCCCGTCATGGCGGAGATGGTGCCCGGGGGATTCTCCAACGTCCATCTCTACACGCCGGAGAATATTCGTCTGGCCGTGCGCGTCGGTATCGAGCTGGGAGCCGATTTCGTGAAAACGGCATACACGGGATCGAAGGAGAGTTTTCGATCAGTCATCGAGCACGCCTATCGACCGGTCCTCGTCCTGGGAGGAGGAAAAGTCGATGACGCGCGAGCATTCTTCACCATGGTGAGAGAGGCTCTCGACGCGGGAGCGGCCGGGGTGGCTGTCGGGCGCAACATTTGGGGACACGAACATCCTCGAGCCATGGTGGCCGCGTTGAACTCTCTGATTCACGAGAAAGCGGCGCCGGATGAGGCCCTGGACATATTGGCCAATGAGTCTCCCCGATGAACCATCGATATCCCCTTGCCCCACTTCTGACATTGGAGAGGAGCAACGCCGGTTGGAGAGTCACTTCATGCCGGAATCTTCCGCACGCGCATGCCGTGTATATACACGTCGGGCGGCAGTCGCTCGATGTTCAACTCTGGCAGCGCGGCGACTCTGAGTCACAGAGCAGTTCCCTCCCTTTCGCCCACCGAAGGTGACGGACCCCGTATTCGTCGACTCCGTCGAGCCCCTCGGTGTGTTACAATGTCGTTGGCGCGTTCCAATGGAAGAAGGAGAGAACACGATGAGCAGTGCGGAACTGATGAGAGCCGTCATTATCACCGGTCCTCGAACGGCCACACTGGAGCGAATTCGACGCTGGTCGCCAGAGCCGGGCGAAGTCCTGGTGCGCTGTAAAACGGCGGCCATTTGCACGACTGAGCGCCGGATTTTTCTTGGAGACCGCGCCCTCTATCCGACCATTGGCGGTCACGAATTCGCCGGCATCGTCGAGTGGGTCGATGAAGATGATCCCGAACTGAAGCCCGGCGATTACGTCGCCATCGATGCCGTCAACCGGTGTGGACACTGCTACTATTGCATCCGAGGGCATGATAATCTTTGCGTGGACATGTACAAACCGCGGAAAGATTACGGCTACATCCTCATCGGAGGCGGGTTCGCCGAGTACGTCACGCCATTGAGGAGTCAGGTGGTGAAACTCCCTCCAACGGTGAATCTGGAAGAAGCCAGCCTCATCGAACCGCTGGCCTGTTGCATCCATAGCATCAAAAAGGCGCAACTCGCCCTGGGCGAGACAATGGCCATCATCGGCGCGGGAACGATGGGCGCGATGCACATCATGTTGGCTAAACTCATGGGAGCGAGGGTCATCGTCAGCGACGTTGATGAGGCACGGCTCGATCTGGCTCGGCGCGTCGGCGCCGACGTCGTCGTGAATCCGCGGCGCGATGATCCGGTCAAGCTGGTCAGGGATTACACGGAGGGCCGCGGCGCAGATGCCGTCATCGTCGCGGCCAGCGCGAAAGAAGCGGGTCAGCAAGGATTGGCTCTGGTCGGGCGACTGGGTCGCCTCGTCCTCTACGCCTCGCTCTACCCCCCGGAGAATCTGGAAATTGACTGGAATCACATTCACTACGAAGAGATCACGATCACGGGAACGGAGGGGAAGTCGGGCGAAGATTTTCGCCAAGCGGCCGCGCTGCTGGGAAGTGGCGCGATCAGTCTTCGCCCTCTCATTTCCAAGGTGATCCCATTACACGAACTGCCTCAAGAATTGGCCCTCAAACCGACGGGCGAAACGCAACGGGTGGTCGTCAGACTGTGAGGAGCACTGAAGAGGCGCATCGACCCAACTGCCCGAGCGATCGCTCGTCACCACGCATTCCATGATGCATGAGAGACAGCATGCTGCCATCGTCGCGAAGCCGAAGTCGCTCGCTCAGATCGGCGAATTGTGGGCGCTCATCGGCGTCCTCGGGTACGCTTCGGCAAACGTCTTCGAGGGCGCGGCCGTGCGGAGCGCCGATCCACTCATCGGCCCGCTCATTCGAGGAATCCCCACCTTGGCCCTGGCCCTCGTTTTGCTCATCACCCGGAGGACGTATCGGCAACTCCACCCCGGCTCTGAGCACTACATCGGGAAGAGCACCATCTTGATCTTCGTCATCCCCGGGGTGCTCTCCAGCCTGGGATTGTTCACTTACTTCTACGCGCTTCAAGTGGGAGGCGTGGTGATTACCATCCCGGTTCAGCAGTCCTACATTCTCTGGGGAGCCTTGGCCAGTTGGATCTATCTCAAGGAACGATTCAGCCGTCAGAGCCTCCTGGGAGTGGCCTTGCTCATCATCGGACTCATCACCCTCGCTCTCGGCCAGATGCGGGGAACGCCGGTGACCGGACGCTGGTACTATGCCATTCCGCTGGCGCTGTTCACCGCCCTCGCTTTCGGCATCTCCGGCGTTTTCTGGCGCGAAGGGCAACTGCGTGGTGCCGATCAGTCGACGGGCATCTTCATCAACATTATCGCCACCGAGATCGTCGCTTTTCTCGGACTGACCTGGTTCGGCCGAATCGAATCGTTGTTGGAGACCTCTCCACATGACCTGGGAGCGCTACTGGCTGGTGGCGTCCTCTCCGGCATCGTCGGATTGTACGGATTGTTCACGTCGCTCAAGTTGATGAGTGTGACGCGCGCCTACGCGCTCGCTTCGCTGACGCCCCTGGCGGCCGCTCTGTTGGCGTACCTCACCCTGAACGAGCAAATGAACGGGCAGATGTTGACCGGCATATTGATGGTATGCTTTGGCGTGGCTCTGGTACAGATTTACAAACCCCAGGAAGACGCCGAGCGCCGATAACAGGATTCATTCCTGGAGAATCTCCTCATGGATACACGCCAACTTCTGCTGGCCATCGATCTGGGAACGTCCGGGGTGAAAGTCGGCGCCTTCGAGAGCGATGGCCGGTTGGTCGCCAAGCGGCGCCGGGCGTACCCGGCGATGAGTCCACGCCCAGAATGGATGGAACAGGACCCCGAAACCTGGTGGGCGGCTTGCCGTCAGGCCATCAAGGAGGTCGTCCGAGCGACACCTGCGGACCGATATCACGGGATCGCCGTGACGGGATTGGCACCGGCTCTCGTCTGCCTCGACGAGCATGGTCGCCCGGTGCGCCCCGCTCCGATCTGGTCTGATCGGCGTGCCGTCGCCGAAATAACCGAACTGACTGAGCGATTAGGCTATGATACGAACTTCAGCCTTCTTCCGCGATTACAGTGGTTAAGACGCCACGAGTCCGAAGAATACCGTCGCACTCGCTGGGTGTGTCAATCGTTTGAATATCTCAGCTTCAAGCTGACCGGGGAGGTGGTCTCCATCGCCCCGACGGATCAACTCCGTCCCTGGTCTGAACGGGACATTGAGGTGGCGGAGTTGGACTTGGACAAGTTCCCATCCCGGATGTGTAAGCTGGGGGAACGGCTGGGCGCGCTCTCGTTGGATGTCGCCGCCGACCTGGAACTCCCTGCGGGATTGCCGGTGATTGCAGGCACCGTGGACACGTTCGCCGCCTGGCTGGGGACGGGGACGACGGAGAAAGGAATCTTATGCAACACCGTGGGAACATCTGACGGGATTGCCCTCGTGTGGGACGAACCGGTGAGCGATCCGGCCGGCCCGGTTTATGCGATGCCCCACATAACCGGCCGAGGGTGGATCATTGGCGGTGCCCTCTCCAGCGGGGGGCTCCTGTTGGATTGGTTTGCGCGCCGGTTCTACAGTCACCTCACCCGGCCGTTCGCCGAGATTGAAAAAGAGGCTCGCTCCGTTCCTGCTGGCGCTGAAGGGGTGATCATTCTCCCTTATCTGGTCGGGGAACGTTGGCCCCTGTTCGATCCCCACGCCCGCGGCGTTTTTTTCGGTCTCGCCGAGAGCCACACCCGGGCTCATCTGGCTCGAGCGGTGTTGGAATCGGTGGCCTTCGCCATTCGCCACGTCTGTGAAGCCATCGAGACGACGGGGGCGCGGATAGAGGACGTGCGTATTGCCGGGCGCGCCGCCCACAACGAGGTGTGGAGTCAGATCAAAGCTGATGTTCTCGGACAACCGGTCCTCATTCCCGAAATTGCTGATTCGGGACTGCTCGGCGCCGCCATCATCGCCGGTTGGGGCGTAGGGTGGTTTTCCGATCTCGCTCAGGCAACCACCTCGATGGTGCGATTCCGCGCCCGTCTAGAGCCCGATGCCGAACGCCATGAGGTCTACACTCGGATATTCGCGCTATACCGAGACCTCTATGCTCATTTGAAACAGGATTTCCTCAGGTTGTTCAATCTGAACGCCTCCTGTCTGAGGCAGCGAAAGTGGAGGCCAGAGCCCGGGCAGTGAACGGCTGGTCCCCTCACCTCTTCTTCCCGGAGGACGTGCGAATATGACCAACAAGCGTTACGGTCACTTCATTGATGGCCAGTGGGCGGAGCCCGCTGGGGGAGAGTATTTCCCTTCCATCGATCCCTCTACCGGCCAACCAATTGCCGACGTCGCTCGCGGGAATGCCGAAGATGTCGATCGAGCCGTGCGAGCGGCCCGCCGTGCGCTCCGGTCCTGGCGTCGGGTTGAGCCCAGCGAACGCGGTCGTTTCCTTCAGCGCGTGGCCGGTCGGCTCCTCGCAGAGATGGAGGACCTCGCCCGTCTGGAATCTCGAGATACGGGATTCCCTTTGAAGGATTGCTTGTCCACGGTGAAGAACGTGGCCGCCCGACGATTCGAGTATTACAGTGGGCTGGCCGATAAGCTGATGGGAGAGACCATCCCCGTTCCCGGAAATCACCTGGACTATACGATCCGCGAACCCCTGGGCGTCGTCGGCCAGATCATTCCCTGGAATAGCCCGCTCTGGGAGGGGAGTCGATGCATCGCGCCGGCGCTGGCCGCGGGCAACACGATTGTGCTCAAACCGGCCGAGGAGGCCATGCTCACCATGTTGCGATTAGCCGAAATCATGGTCGAGGAGGGGCTCCCCCCGGGCGTCTTCAATGTCGTCACCGGCTACGGACCGGAGGCGGGCGCGGCACTGGCCGATCATTCGGGCATCAATGGTCTCTCGTTCACCGGCTCGGTCGAGGTCGGCGCCCAGGTGATGAAGCGAGCGGCCGATCACGTCATCCCCGCCATTCTGGAGCTTGGTGGCAAGTCAGCGAACATCGTCTTTCCTGATGCCGATCTGGAGGCGGCGGTGACCTGGGCCATGATCGCTATTTTTGCTGGCTCCGGTCAGATATGCGTCGCCGGATCTCGTCTCCTTCTTCATCGACAGATCCACGATGTCTTCCTGGAAAAATTGGTCGAACGAACCGAGCGACTGCGGGTGGGTCCGGCATTGGACGATCCCGATATGGGCCCCCTCATCTCCGAGGCTCATCTGAAGCGCGTGCTGAATTATATCCAGATCGGCAGAGATGAAGGAGCGACCGTCGTCACCGGCGGACGACGATTGACCGATGGTCGGCTGGCGGCCGGATACTTCGTGGCCCCTACGATCTTCGACAAGGTCACACATCACATGCGCATTGCCCAGGAAGAAATTTTCGGACCGGTGCTCTCGATCATCACGTTTGAGGAGGAAGACGAAGCCATCGAGATAGCCAATGCGACGCCTTACGGGTTGGCCGCCGCCGTGTGGACCAACCGCTTGAGGACGGCCCATTACATGGCTCGGCGCCTGGAGGTGGGAAGTGTGTATATCAACCGGTACTTCCCCAGTGGCATCGAAGCGCCGGCCGGAGGCGTCAAGCGCAGCGGTTTCGGACGCGTTGATGGGATTGAGGTGCTGCGACACTACACGCAGCTCAAGAACGTGGTCATCAATCTGGATGAAATGACGACCTGATTGGGAGAGGCCACCATGATCGTCAAATCACGAGAAGCGAAAAGCGGTCCCTTCGGCGAGAAACTTCACGTCCGCGGGAAGAATATGGAGATGAGATACTGGGAGAACATCCCGCCGGGCTTTCACTTCGATCCTCATGACTTCCCCGTTGACATCGCCGGATTCGTCGTCAAAGGAAAGGCCAAGTGGACTATTGATGGCCGGGAGTATATCACCAGCGCGGGCGATAGCTACTATCTCCCCCGGGGATGCGTCTATGGTCTGGACGTGATCGAAGAGTTCTCGGTCGTCGAGGTCCTCAGTCCACCCCGGGACTGACCGAGAGGCGCCGCGAGAGCGCGGCCATCGAGCCGGAGTGACTGCCTCGCTCCGGAGAGCGAAAGGATCTCGACGAGCGATGCGCGAGGCTGAGAGGGCCCTCCCTAAGCTCCCCACATGATGGTGGCGTATTTGAGATGAATCCCATGGACGGAACGGATATCACTTCCGTCGCCTTCCTCACCGTCTGCGGCTTGTTGGTGGCCATCTCCATCCTCGTCGCATGGAAAGGTAAATCATTTTTCAGTTAGTCACTCCTGGACCACCATCTACACCAACGGCGTCTTCCTCATGGGTCACACCACGCTCCTCGTCATCGTTTCACTACTCCTGCTGGTGGGACCGCTCTGGTATGCCCGCCGCCGATCGACGACGCTCAGCGGGTATCTCATCGCCGACCGATCATTAGGGGGGGTGGTGAGTGCGTTCACCTATTCATCGGCGGCGGTGAGCGCCGGACTCTTCCTGGGGGGAGCCGGATTCGCCTACGTCTATGGTTGGGCGGGAGCGACCTATCAACTCGGAGCGCTGGTGGGCATTCTCCTCACCTGGATGCTCATCGCGCCGCGGGTGAGGAAAATGGCCGCCTCGGTGGGCGCCCTGTCGACGCCCCGGTTCCTGGCCGAGCGATTCGAATGTCCCGCCCTTCGGACGATCACATCGGCTCTGACGGTCATTTTTGTGCTCCCCATGGTCATCGTGCAATTCCGCGGGGCGGGACTCCTCTTTCAGAATTTCCTGGGTCTGGATTACACGTGGTCGGTGATCATCTTTGGTCTCCTGGTGGGCTTCTTCACCGCTCTGGGTGGGAATTTCGCCGTCTCCTATCTGGATACCATTCAGGGGAGCATCATGATCATGGGATCGATCGTCTGCGTGGTCGTGGGACTCTCCGATGTGGGTGGGTTGTACCATCTGAATGCCCAATTGGCCCGAGTGGATATGGATTTGGTGAGATTCATGGGCGAGGTTCCCCGGCCCATCTGGTGGAATCTTCTGGTGATTTTCGGATTGGCTCAATTCAGCAATCCTCATCTCATCCCTCGCTTCTTCAGCTTGCGAGATCATCGCGCCGTGCGCTGGGCTCTTCCTCTCTCGGTGAGCATCAATTGCCTCTGGGTGTGCGCCGCTGTTTTAATCGGTCTCGTGGCCAGGGTGAAGTATCCGGGGTTGGCCAGTGGGGATGAGGCGATGCCCGTTTTTTTACAATCCCTTTCGCCGGTGATGAGCTTCGTCATCCTGCTGGCACTGCTCTCAGCGATATTTTCGACCGCCGATTCGCTCCTGTTGACGGCGGGCACCAATGTCGCTCACGATATCGTCCGGGGCATGTTCTGGCCAGGGTTGTCCGAACGAGGCGAACTCTGGCTGGCCAAGTGGTCCATGTTCGTCCTCTGCGGCATCTGTTTCACTCTCTCGCTGCTGGATCTCCCATTGATCACCCTGATGAACAGTTTCGCGATGGGAGCCTTCGTCTTGATCTTCGGGCTCCCCCTCGTCTTTGGCATCTTCTCCCGCCGGGCGACCAAAGAAGCGGCGCTCACGGCGGTCATTGCTGGCCCCATCATTTACCTCGGTTGGAAATACTGGCTCGTTCCAGTGACGGGCATCGGTGAGATGATGGCGTCGCTCTTGATTCTCATCCCAACGATGATCGTGGTCAGCATGGTGACCGAACCGAACAGTGCATCTTGCCTGGAGAGATTCGAACTCACCTCCAGGCGAAAGATGCGCACCGTCAGCGCACCTCTCCCATCCGATGGAGCATCGGCCCTGCCGCGGTGAATTCCGGTCACCAACTGTACGGAGGTCTGATCATGGAGGACACGAAGAAAGAACTGGAAGAGCGATTCAAGAAACAACGATTGGAAACGGTCACCTCTCTGTTCAGCTACTCGCACCTGCCGCCGGGCACGGAGTACGAAATCGCTCAACTCCGCGCCGAGGATGGCGCTGGATCATGGGGCGTCTTATACAAGAAGGGATGTCCGAAAACGGCCATCATCATCATGCACCAACGGACCGACAATTCCAGGCATTACGCCATCCCCTACCTGGTAGAAGCCGGGTTTGCCGCTTTTGGTCATAACAACCGATATGTCGGGAATGATGTGGAAACGATCCACGAGAACATCGTCCTCGACATTGCAGCGGGCATTCGATGGTTGAAACAGGATCGAGGATTTGAGCGCGTCATTCTCCTCGGCGCCAGCGGGGGAGGAGCATTGTTCTCATTCTACCAGTCACAAGCTCAGACGATGCCACCTCATCGATTGACCCAGACCCCCGCCGGCGATCCGCCGGATTTGAATCAATACGACCTGCCACCGGCCGATGGCATGATCCATTTGGCCGCCCACATTGGACAGGGGAAGTTCCTCATGCTCAATATCGATCCCAGCGTCGTCGACGAGCACGATCCGCTCTCCACTGATCCCACCCTGGACATGTACAATCCAGCCAATGGATTCCGCTTCCCGCCCGAGGAGACGCGGTACAGCCAGGAATTTCTCGCGCGATATCGTCAGGCCCAGAGAGCGCGCGTCGCGCGAATCGATGCCATCGCCCGGAATCACATTCACCAGCAGCACATTTTCAAGGAACTGATGCGAGAGGCGAGCTTCCGACGTCTCCCCTTCGAGCACCAGCTCGCTATCCGTCGGCGCGCAATTCTAGGAACCTATATGTTGATCAATCGGACTATGGCCAATCCCGCTTGCGTGGACCTGTCCATTGATCCCTCGGATCGAGAGCGGGGAACCCTCCGCTCATCGGAACCGGAAGTCTACAATTTCACTGAATACGGATATGCGCGATATCTCACGCCCCGAGCTTGGCTCAGCTCCTGGTCGGGGCTTTCGTCCAACGCCTCCACGGTCGATTGTAGCCGGAAGATCACCGTGCCCATACTCATGGTGTATGGCACGGCCGATAAAGAGGTGCTCCCCCAACAGGATGCCTGGCCCATCTTCAATGCCACCGCGAGTCGGGACAAGCAACTCCTCTTCATCGAAGGGGCGGGACACTGGTTCACCCCCGAAGGCCCGAAAGCAGGTAAAGGCGATCAACGCGAACGCACGATGGAAACGATCATCAATTGGCTATGTGAGCGATTTCCCATCTGATCACGGCACCGAAGGCCCCTCGATAAGGGGTGAACGTGATGCCACCGTCATGACGGAGCATTGATTCTCGTTCACCAACCATGATCCGGTTCAGCGTCTGCTTTTCACAATCGCCGAATCCGCGGCATCCACAACTCCTTCACGGCGTATCGCTCCAGACGAGACGACCGTTCCTGCCATATTGCGCCTCTCACCATGATTTGGCATACTATCACTCCATTCGGCCCAAGGAGTGCGAGACGGAATGCAAAGGAGAATCGAACCAATGGCTGATTCAACTCCATTGCCTCGGCTGCCGAGTAAGCGATTGGATGCCGTGGAAGCCTATCACACAATTCGACGTTCGATCATCGACGGCGTCCTCAAGCCTGGTGAACGATTGGTCGAAGAACGATTGGCCCGCCACCTGGGGGTGAGTCGTACACCCATTCGAGAGGCGTTGGCCATGCTGGAAGTGGAAGGGCTCGTCAAATCGATCCCCAAAAAAGGGACGATCGTACGCACATTCAGTCGCAAGGAGATCAAAGATATCTATGACCTGCGGATCGTTCTGGAAGGATATGCTGCTCGGCAAGCCACCGAACACATCACCGAACAGGAATTGCGTCACATGCGAGCTCTCTATGAGGAAATGGAAAGTTGCATCCATCGCCCCTGGCGCTCTCCGGAAGAGCGCGCTCAGCGGGTCCGTTACCTCACCAGCAAGAACAACGAATTTCATGGTCTCATCACCAAAGCGAGCCGGAACTCGCGTCTGGAGGCTGTATTGACTCAGATCGTCGAACTCCCGCTCATTTTTCGAGCCTTCTTCTGGTATAGTCAGGAACAACTCGTCCAATCGAACTGTCACCATCTGGAAATTATCAAGGCCCTGGAGGCGCGCGATGCCGAGCGAGCCGAGCGGATCATGGAAAGGCACATCGGCGTGGCCCGAGATCTCCTCCTCAACGAGTTCTTCGACGCACAACCTCAGTCCGGCACCGTCTGAGATGAAGCCCGCGCTCCTCAGGTTCCGAGATCGGTCCGCTTTCTCTCCTCGCCCTCGGACATGCGAGGCGCGAAAGAGCGATGGATCAACGCAATGTGAATCGGCAACGAGGAGCAGGAGCGCGATCCTCGACTCACAGGAAGTCCCGACAATGCCCGTCGAACGAGCGTCCGACGGAGAAGGAACGAGCCGATCGATCAATTTCCACAACGCACTCCACCAAGAGAGCATTCTGCTCGCGGTGGACCGACACGAGTGTCACCCGACCGGGCGATGGAAATGACCCCTCCCGGGACCGAGAGGTGAGGCGATGGATCTCGCCATCTCGACGATCATATCCCGGAGCCCTGTGAGAACGCCTCTATGGACCTCCACGCGCCCGGACGCACAGAGCCTCGAGAGAGCCGCCCGACGGCTCTCGCCTCACCCCGCCTCTCATCCTCCCCGCCCACGATGCACAATGTGATTGAGGATGTCCTGCTCATCCGGGAACTCGCCCGTCTCTAACTTGGAGTAGATTCGTTCTCCATCGACGAACACCTCGAAGCATCCTCCCTTGGAAGGGATGAGCTTCAAGGAGGCGAGATCCTGTTTGAGCGCGCTGAGAATTTTTTCCGTCAAACTGACGGCTCGTGGTTCGTAGTTTCAAACGGCACAATATTCGATGGTCACCTCCATGCTACTCCTTCCTCCTCGACATCGAACGTGTGAACCCGACGCGCTTCGGTCACTGCCCATCATGGCGCTCTGAAATGACGAGCTTCCAATGAGGCATGACTGAGGCGCGATGCCCTCTCCCATGATGCTCCGAATTCGATGCCTATGGCGGCCAACGCATCCACAATACCCCAACCCATGAGGCGATCTGGTCGAGTCGCCTGACTCGCCGTGCGATGCAAGGCATCCAGCACCTGCCATGGCGACCACTCAGGATGCGCCGAGAGGAGTAAGGCCGCCGTCCCCGCCACCAATGGGCAGGCGAATGACGTGCCCGAAAGCGCTCGATAGGCTCGCGGGTGATTGGCGCTCGCCACCCACACCCCAACGCCACGCGCCATCACATCGGGTTTGATGCGGCCGTCAATGGTCGGCCCGACGGAACTGAATCTCGCTCGTGCTCCGCGATCGTCGACGGCCCCCACAGTGATGACGCCATCTCCATCGGCCGGCGCCATCAAGGTATTATGGAACGGATGATGACCTGAATTACCGGCCGCATTCACCACCACCACACCTCGCTCCACGGCCATCACGGCCGCTCGCGTGATCGCCGCCGTCTGGCCGTCCATATCCCTCCAAGTGTATCCCTCGAACGGAGGCTCGAATTCCAGATACCCCACCGAACTGCTGACCACATCAACGCCCAGCCCTTCAGCCCATTCGAGGGCGGCGATCCAGTTGTCTTCTTCCCGCGGCGTCTCGCTTTCAGTATTCTCGGTCTTGGCCAGGATATACTCGGCGCCGAATGCCGGCCCAATCAACTGGCCCGGGGCGAACCCACCGATGACCGAAAGCACCCAGGTTCCATGGGCTCCCCGGCCCATATCATCTCCATCGCTCACATCATCGTCTCCATTCACAAAATCATGCGTGGCGACGATGCGCATCGATTCCAGCGCCCGATGCTGCAGATTGAAGCCGGTATCGAAAACACCGATGACGACGCCCTCTCCCGTGAATCCCAGATCGTGAACGGCGGGGACATTGATTTGCTCTAATTGCTCCAGCGACGCCCCATAATCAATGGCGTGATCCGCTCTGACCTGAACCATCTCTCCCGATGACCCCTCATCATCTGCGGGCGCGTCCATCGTGTCCGGATCAGGACGAGTGAACCGGGCGACGAGATCGATGCGCTTCACCCATTTGAACTGACGAAGTTGATCGATCTGCCGCTTGGTTGCCCGGGCGCTCACGGCGTTCAACCACTTGGAGATATGCCGGACCCGACGGACGCGCCGTCGCACCTCGGAGACATACGCGGGTTCCACCGGCAGGTCATCCCAATCGATCAACTGATCCGGGGCTCGCACAGTGAGGCGTCGTTGTCGAGATTTCGGCGTGAGAGAAGCCCACGCCGCTCGATACTTGTCCCCCAGATGCCGACCTTTGTCAGAGAAGTAAATCCAGACGAGGAATTCATCGTCGGCTTGAGCCACCTGATAGGCGCGCCACAATCGCTGACCGAGCTTCGGCGGCGCGGCCTGACGTGCTCCACTGAAGGGGAGACTGAACAGCAGAAGTAACACTCCCCCACACACGCATTTCATCATCCCGTTCCTCACCGTTGCCATCGCCGATCTCAGTACCGGTGCAGCTCTCTCACCTTGTGCACAATGTCATCGACTTGAGGGAGGATGGCATTTTCCAGATCCGGACAGTAGGCCACGAAGGTATCCAGCGCGCCAATCCGCTCCACGGGCCCATCTAGCCAATCGAACAACTCGTCGGCGATGCGGGCAGCGATCTCAGCGCCGTAGCCCCAGGAGAGCATATCTTCGTGGGCAACGATGACTTTGTTCGTCTTTTTGACCGAGGTCACGATGGCCTCCCAATCGTACGGGTTCAACGTTCGCAGGTCGACAACCTCGACATCAATGCCCTCTTCCTGTAGCTGGGTGGCCGCCAGCAGCGAGCGATGCACCAACGCCCCGTAGGTGATGATGGTGACGTCCCGCCCCGATCGCACGACCTTTGCTTTGCCAAAGGGGATCATGTAATTGGGGCCTGGATAGGGGCTCTTATTGTAAGGCTGGCGATAGAGATGCTTGTGTTCGAGAAAGAGTACCGGATCATCGCAGCGAATCGCCGTACGCAGCAAGCCATTGGCATCAAGAGCATTGGACGGCATCACGACCCACATGCCCGGCGTATGGGTGAATAGCACCTCGCCCGATTGGCTATGATAGATGGCGCCGCCTTGGAGATAGCCGCCAATCGTCACCCGAATCACCATCGGACACTTCCAGTTGTTGTTCGAGCGCCATCGCACCAGCGGCACTTCGTTCCTCAGTTGCATCATGGCAGGCCAGATATAATCGAAGAATTGAATTTCAGCCACCGGCTTCAATCCACGCAGGGCCATTCCGACCGCTCGGCCAATGATGCTGGCTTCGGCCAACGGCGTATTGAACACGCGATGACTGCCAAATCGCCGTTGAAGATTATGGGTCACTTTGAAAACGCCTCCCTTCCCCTTCACCCGGTCCAGGTACTGCTCGCGGCTACAATCGGCGACATCTTCGCCAAATACGACGATGCGGGGATCGCGAGCCATTTCATCACGAAGGCAGGCATTCAGCAACTCCACCATCGTCCGGGGATCGCCCTCAAATTCCGGCTCCGTCTGGAACGCTGCCGACGTGGGATCCACATCCGGCGAGTACACATAAAGATGGACCGTTTCCGGCGACGGCTTCGGACTGGCCAGAGCTTCGTCGGCGGCCCGATTGACCTCCTCATCCACCACGGCCTTCATCTTGGCCAATTCCTCTTCGGTGATGAGCCCTTCCTCGAGCAAGAATGCGGCATAGGTCCGGACTGGATCGCGCGCCGCTTCCGCTTGACGCTCCTCGGGAGGCTTGTAGAGTCGCTCGTCATCCGAGAGCGAGTGCGAATAAGGCCGAATGACATGAGCATGAACCAAGGCCGGTCCCTGCCGCTCTCTGACATAGGCTATGGCCCGGCGCAATGCGGCATAGCTCTCCAAGGGATCGCATCCATCCACTTCCTGCACCAGCAAGTTGGGAAAACTACGCACCAGCTGAGAAATGCTCCCTCCAGCCGTTTGAACCTCCACGGGGACGGAAATGGCATATCCATTATCCTGGATGAGATACAGAACCGGGAGCTTCAAATTGCAGGCCACGTTCAGCGATTCCCAAAACTCGCCTTCACTGACGGCTCCATCTCCCGATGAGACGAGAACGACTTCATCCTCTTTGAAATAGCGGGTTCGATCCTCGATCTCCTCTATCAAGCTGTACCGCCATCCCGCTTCAGCGCATCCCACCGCCTGGAGAAATTGGGTCCCCGTGGGACTCGAAGAAGACGGCACGTGAAGACGCCGAAATCCCCAATGAGAAGGCATTTGGCGGCCACCCGAACTGGGATCATCGGCGGCTCCCACGGCCTGCAAAAACATCTCTTTGGGCGTCGCGCCCAGAGTGAGCATCAGCGCTCGATCACGATAATAGGGAAACACCCAATCGTAGCCAGGCTTGAGCAGGAGCCCGGCCGCCACCTGTACCGCTTCATGCCCCACTCCATTGATTTGGAAGAAGATTTTCTGCTGGCGTTTGAGCTGGATTTCCTTGTCGTCAACGCGGCGCGACAGATAAATGAGCCGATACATATCCACCAGCGTTTGACGATCCAAGCCATGATACTTCTCAACAGCCACTCTTGTCGCCATAAGACCCCCCTTCAATGAAAGTCGGACGCGGCTCCCTGCGCTCACCATGACGTCTGAGGCAGTCTGAACTCTCGAGCCGGATCATTTAGGATATTTATCATAACATAAATGATTCGCAATGACAGCCCCGATTCTGTCCGTCCGCCATGATGACCGCCACCCGCTCGATGACACGGGGGAGAAGGCAGGGGATGAACTTGTCACTCCAACTTCACCGCCGTCCCACTGGCACTGACCATGAGCATGGAGTTCGCCTGTCCCAGCACCTCATAATCCAGGTCGATGCCGACGACGGCGTCGGCTCCCAGAGCGGCGGCGTGCTCTTGCAACTCTTGAAGCGCGATATCCTTGGCGCGGATCAGTTCTTGCTCGTAGGCCGCCGAACGCCCACCGACGATATCTCTGATCCCGGCGAAGAAATCTTTAAAGAGATTGGCGCCCATGATGGCTTCTCCGGTCACGATGCCCAAGTAGGCCTTGATTCGCCGTCCTTCAATGGATGGAGTTGTAGTGAGAATCATGCGATGTCCTCCTCGGTGAGATATGGTCTTTCATTATACGCGGAAAAGAGGGAGAAACGCACCCTCGGGTTGCGATCGAGATGAAGCGTACGAGGAACGCCACTGCAGGTGTTCAGTGAAGGACGGGGGAGGACTTCCATCGCCTGGATTGATGACGAGCGAGAGCCGGGCATGAGTGCCATGAATGACCGACGCCGTCTCCCAGATGGGCGCGCGAATTTCGCATTCGATCGTCGGCGAGTGGAGTTCGCCCGAAGGGGCGCGTCGAGGCGCTCCGAACTCCCCGACCGGTGGATGATTCCCCGTTCGGTTCGAGGTCTGTGAACGGCCCTTTCGTCGTCGCACTCTGAGAGGTGAGCGATCCCCTCTCCGATGAGACCATGAGCGGAACGCGCGTTGTCAGGTGGCACGGTTTCTGGGGGACGGCGAAGGTGACAGCGAATCGCCGCGCGACTGAAGCCACTCGGGGAGTTGGCTGACGTCCTCGAGGACTACATTCACCGACGACGTCACCGTGGTCAAAACCTCCGGGCGAAACTTCCCCGTTTTCACCAACGCCCCTTGCATTCCACACCGTTGCGCGGCCAGAACGTCGAATTCTACATCATCACCGACCATGAGCACCCGTTCAGGGGAAGCCCCCACGTCCAGAAGCGCCATACGGAAAAAGACCGGGTTGGGCTTCCCGAACACCATCTCGCACTGAACGTCCGCTCCATACTCGAGGGCGGTCACAAATGCTCCAGCATCCAGACGATACCCCTCACGAGCGCGCCAGCGCCGATTACGCTGCAGGGCGACCAGCTTCGCGCCGTTCAGCAAGGCCCGCAGTCCCCGATTCAAAAGATGAATACTCCACGCTTCATCCATATCGCCGATGAGAACGAAATCGGCCACCTCGGTGGACACGAGGGGGAGATCCTGAAGATCCTCGAGTACATCGGGGTGCACCAAAGCGAGAATCCCCTGAAGCACTTCCTGTTGGTGAAACCACCGAGAGGCGGCTCGAGCGGGCGTGAAAAACCAGGTGCGAGGGACGTCCAGATGCTGCTCCCGGAAGCGGCGCTGTAGGTGTTGACGACTCCTCGTCGTCGTATTGGTGATGAATCGGACAGGCCAGTCGCGCTGCAGGAGCCAGCGTACCGCATCCACTGCTCCCGGAATCCACTGTCCCTCAACATACAGGGTCCCGTCCAGATCCAAGAAGATCGCTTCAATCGGTGCGCGCGCTCGTTGCATGGGCACCTCTCCGCAGGGTCTCAACTGAGATCACCCACCCCATTGCAAACCACACGGTCCATGCACAAAAAGGATACACGCCGAACACCGGATGTCAACGCGTCCCCACGGGCTGGTCGATGAACGCGCTCCTCTCAACGAGCAGAGCCCCTATGGATAGGTCGGCCAAGGCCCCCGAGGCGCATGACGTTGCTTGACGCTGTCACTCGAAGATGGTAGACTAAAAATGCAATCAACACTCATGGTGAAATCGATTTATCAGTGGCGAGCGAGGTTACATCACCAGAGAGTCAAGGTTTCTCTTGCTCTCGATACGTACTTTCTACTGTCGAGGAGGTAGCTGTGGGGTTCAAAGTTGGTCAAAAAGTCGTGTATCCCAATCACGGTATCGGTATTATTGAGGAGATTTGTACCCGCGAGGTGTGCGATGGAGAATCCAGTGTCTTCTACCACATGCGCATTCTATCCACCAATTCGCGGGTCATGGTTCCGGTGAACAACGTCGAAGAGGTGGGATTACGGCCGCCCATCTCCTCGAAGGAATGCGCCCGCTTATTGAAAGCTCTCGCCGACGACTTTGTGGAACCGGCTAGTGATTGGAAGGATCGGTATAAGACGTTCCTGGAGAAGATGCAGACGGGCGACATCTTCGAAGTTGCGGAGGTTCTCAAGACACTCGCCTATTTGAACCAGATCAAGCCCCTCTCGTTCCGAGAGAAACGGCTCTTTGAGAAGGCCAGGTACCTCATCGTCTCAGAGATTGCCCTCGTCTCCCGTAAGCCAGCCGAGCAGATCGATCCCAAAGTGGAGAATGCCCTTCGGAGCGCGTGCCAGAAGCACTTTGCGCGAAACGGGAAAGCGCGAGCGGCGGCGGCTTCGACCAAATGACGCCGACGAGGGATATCCGAACCTATGACTGCCCTCCTCGAAGAGGGTTGTGTTATCCTTTACATTTATGGATGACCCATCGAGTTTCGTCGGATTGATCATCAAAGGGGTTCTCATCCTCCTCCTCGTCTTGGCCAATGGGTTTTTCGTCATTTCCGAGTTTGCGTTCGTCACCGTGCGGAAATCTTGGGTGGAGACGTTGTCCCAGAGGGGCGAGCGTCGCGCCAAGACCCTGCTCCGCGTCATTCATAATTTGGACGATTACATTGCCGCCACCCAGTTGGGCATCACCATCGCCAGTATTGGATTGGGATGGATTGGTGAGCCAGCCCTGGCCGAATTGATTGCTCCACTCTTCGAAGGGCTTCCCTCCTCACTCCTGACCGTGGGCGCTCGCCACACCGTTGCGGTGGGACTGGCCTTCGCACTGATCACATTCCTTCACGTTGTTCTCGGCGAACTCGCCCCTAAGACGCTAGCGCTAGAGCGAACGGAGAAGCTCGCTCTGGCCGTGGCCCGCCCGATGGTCATCTTTTATTATTCGTTCTATCCATTCATCAAGATGCTCAATCGCTCCGGGGTGCTCTTCCTCAGACTGTTGAATCTCCCTCCCGTTGGGGAGCATCGGGCGATGTACGCCGAAGAGATTCGGCAAATGATCAATATCAGCCGAGAGCGTGGGCTGCTGGAGGCGCACGCTCACCAATTGATGACGAACGTGTTCGACTTCTCCGATCTGGTCGTTCGCGAAGTGATGCGTTCCCGAGGCGAAGTCACGGTCATCGAAATCTCGACGCCTCTGGATGAGATCATTGATATCTTCGCGCGAACCGGATACTCGCGATTGCCCGTCTACCGGGGGCAACTGGACAACATTGTCGGCGTCCTCTACAGTAAGGACTTGCTGCCCTTGCTGCGGCATCCGGAAAAGATTCGTATCGAATCCCTCCTTCGTTCCCCCTTCTTCGTTCCCGATGGGGCCTCAGTGGGCGAGGTGTTGCGTGAGATGCTGCAATCAAAGACGCACTTCGCCATCGTCGTCGACGAGTATGGGGCGTTCGAGGGCATCGTCACTCTGGAAGACCTTCTGGAAGAACTGGTCGGCGAGATTCGAGACGAACACGACGTGGAAGAGGAAACGCCTATCATGCGGCAACTGGACGGCTCCTGGTTGATCGATGGAACGCTCAGCGTCCGCGAGGTGAATCGACGTCTCAAGGTGAACATTCCAGAATCCGATGAATACACGACTGTGGCCGGCTTCTTAATGGCCAAGACGGGGAAACTCCCCACAGTGGGAGAGAAAATCAGGCACGAGAATCTATGTTTCACCATTCGACAGGTCAGGGGACGCCGCCTGTCCCGCATCGAATTGAAGGTGCTCCCCCAGACCTGGATGCGATCATCTCCGCCCATCGAGGCCGCTCGATGAGCGCGCTCGCCAGTGGGCATCGCTCTGCTGTGGAACCCAAGCGGGAGAGGAGCGTTTAATACTATCCTATCCGATTCGAGGAAAGGAAGAATGATACAACTCAGTCTACGACAGGCTCTTCTCATCGCCCTGGTCTCGGCCGTCATTGCGGCTGGCCTGGTTATCGGATATGACCGTTGGATCGAGCGCCATGGCTTGATGGAACCGATGCCGTCCGGCGGTCAGGTTCCCGCCCGCACGGAGCCAGCGACGCTGAACCCGTCGGATGTCGGAGCCATCACCGATGATGAGCGCAATAATATCGAGGTGTATCAGAAGGTGGCCCCGGGAGTGGTGAACATCAGCACGGTGACCTACGTCCGGGATTTCTTCGCCGTCTATCAACGTGAAGGGGGAGGATCCGGCTCCATTATCGACGCGCGGGGATATATCCTCACCAACTATCACGTCGTGGAGGGGGCTCGGCGACTCACCGTCACGCTGGCCAACGGACATCAATATCCGGCCCGATATATCGGCGGTGACATCGATACTGACCTGGCCGTCATCAAGATCGATGCCCCGGAGGAAAAGCTCACTGTCGTCAAGATGGGCGACTCCGACCGGCTGGCGGTGGGACAGAAGGTACTGGCCATTGGGAATCCGTTCGGTTTCGCTCATACCCTCACTGAGGGCATCATCAGTGCCCTGGAACGTCCCATCCGGGCACAGAACGGTCAGATCATCGAAGGTGCCATTCAAACGGATGCTTCCATCAATCCCGGAAATTCTGGTGGACCCCTCCTCAACTCTCGAGGAGAGATGATCGGTATCAATTCCCAAATCATCACCCCGAACGAGGGGAGTGTGGGCATCGGATTCGCCATCCCGGTCAATCTCGCCAAACGCATCGTACCCGACCTGATTCAATATGGGCACGTCATTCGTCCCTGGCTGGGCATCGTCCCGCTCCCCGTCCCCGTCTCGCTCATCGCCAGCGAACTGGATTTGCCGGTGGACTATGGGGTCATGATCTCGGAGGTGATCGAGGGCGAGGCGGCTGATCGTGCCGGGATTCGTGGCGGCACGACCCCGGTTCGCTTTCGCGGGCGATTCGTTGGCTACCTGGGCGGCGACATCATCATTGGACTCGCTGGAGAAAAAGTCACTTCGCTCGATGATATCCGCCGCATCCTCAATCGATATCGGCCCGGCGATACCATTCCCGTGGAGATCGTGCGTCAGGGACGCCGCTTGACGGTGAACGTCAAACTGACGGCGAAACCTTATCGGGGACAATGATCTCGGCGCCCGACCACAGGGCGATGAAGAGGGAGCAGCTCAGGAGAGATCAAAGTGATGCCCGTCTATGATTTGGACTTGGATTCCGATTTGTTCTTGGTGCTCGGACGGACGTCGAGGAATACGCTGAGCCGCTCGCTCCGCTTGGGCCGCCGGAGTTTCTCCAGGGCTTTGGTCTCGATCTGGCGGATGCGCTCGCGGGTGACGGCGAAGTGACGGCCGATCTCCTCCAACGTATGTTCGACGCCGTCCGGGTCGAGCCCGAACCGCATTTTGATGACCTTCTCCTCGCGGGCGGTGAGCGTTTTCAACACTTCCTCGATGACATATCGGAGGTTATTGGCCATCACCAGATCGATGGGATTCGGTGATGTGACATCTTCGATGAACTCGCCGAGGTGATTCCCTTCATCTTCTCCGATCGGCGTCTCCAGGGAAATGGGATCCTGAGCGACTTTGAGAATCTTGCGCACTTTCCACGAAGGAAGACCAACCCGTTCGGCAACCTCTTCAACAGTGGGCTCGCGCCCCAGTTCCTGGATCAATGAGCGCGTGGCTCGGGCGATGCGATTCAACGATTCAATCATATGGACGGGCACGCGAATCGTCCGCGCCTGATCGGCGATGGCTCGCGTAATGGCTTGACGGATCCACCAGGTCGCGTAAGTGGAGAACTTGTGTCCGCGCCGATACTCGAAGCGCTCAACGGCCTTCATCAATCCGATATTCCCCTCCTGGATGAGATCCAGGAACTGAAGACCACGATTGGTGTATTTTCGCGCAATAGACACCACCAACCGCAAATTCGCCTCCACCAGCTCATTCTTCGCCTTGGTCACTTCCGCTTCGCTCGTCGTGATGATTTCCAGCGAGCGCTTCAGTTCTTCCCGCGACGCCCGACAGCGGTGCTCCAGCTCCACCAGCTTCTGCCGCACGGCGCGCTGTTGTTGCAACCAGCGGTTGGTCTCGGCACCTTCGCGCCGGGCCCGCTGAATGCGGCGCGTCAATCGCCGATCTTCGCGTTCGGCGGCTTCGATCTCTTTGACCAGGCGCTCGAGGGATTCGATCAGGTGATTATAAAACGCGCGCGTGAAATCCAGTCGTCGAATATGTCGCGACATTTCGACGCGCGCTCGCGCCAGTTTCCAGCGACGAGCGCGGCGCGTTTTCTCGTTTCGCCCCAGCGAAGAGGTCCTCTGCTGTTGATCGTATAATCGCCGCCACCGCCGAGCAGCTCGCTTGATGGCTTCGATCGTCTGGAAGAACTCTCGATGCGCCCCCCGATCGCTGAGGCCATTCTCTGCCGGGCCCGACTCGGGAAGGTGGATGACGTCACGGAGATGGAGATCTCCTCGGGCCACGCGTTGTCCGGCATCGACCACCCATTCAGCGACGATGCCCAGTCGGGAGAGCGTCTTGCGCGCGCGTCGACGACCGCGCTCGATTCGCTTGGCAATAGCGATTTCCCCCTGGCGATCGAGGAGCGGGACGACCGCCATCTCGCGCAAGTAGATGCGCACCGGATCATTCAGATTCTCCGGTTCCTCCAGAGGAGGCAACTCGCTTCGCTCTTCGGACACGCCCTCTCGATCGCTGGTGAAGGTCTCTCCGATCTCATCATCCTCCACGGGAATCCCCGCGGCATCGATCCTCTCCAGAATGGCCTCAATATCATCGGGCGAATCGATCTCTTCTGGGAGAATCCGATTGATGTCATCATAGGTGAGATAGGATTTCTCCCTTCCCAATTCGAGCAAGCGATCGATCTCGTCGCGGTATCTGTCCTCCGGTGCCATCTCCAACCCCATTACTCCGCCATATTATGCTGAGGCGACAGACTACGCGTCAACCTCGACCATTGGTCGCGAACGCATCTGGGCAAGCCGGTTGGAGAGTTCCAGCTTGCGCAACAGCAATTGATTATATGATGCCACATCGTGCCGTTGTTGAGCCTGTTCGATCTCCCACTGCACTTTGTTCAAGTCATGTTCCAACTGTCGCTGCTGGAGACTGACCAGACACCCTCGAGCCTCACGATAGACCCTCTCCTCATCGGGCTCTCCCCCGGTGATCAACGCCCTCTCCAACACATCGAGCAGCATTCGATCTTGCTCGAATGCGGACGCCAGTGTGGCATAGGTCAATGGCTCTCCGCGCTCCAGACGAGCGAGAATCTCCTCGAATAAAGGATAGGTCGTCGTCATGGCGAGAGCCGCGCGACTCGCCCGCAACTCATCTTTGAGCCGAGTGGCCACCGAGGGATGATGCAACAAGATGCGGAGCAGCAATGTCTCCGCCTGCGTCACCAGCCCGCGCGAGGTGACCGCTTCCTCGGCCGTCGGTTCCTGCTGATCGGACGTCGCCGAACGAGATCCTGGTTCGCGCAGACGGCGCATCGAGCGACGGATCTCTTCTTGGACGAGTTGAGGGTCAAGCATCAGACGGCGGGCGACGCGATCCCCACTGGCGGCCCGCTCAATGCGATCGGGAATGAGCACCAGATAGGGCAGAATCTCGCTCAATGCTCGAGCTCGAGCCCGGGGCTCGCTGAGATCTACAGCCTCGGTCGCTTGAGCGATGACGAAATCGAGGTAAGTTGGCGCTCGATCGACCAACTGTTCGTAGGCGGCACGGCCAGAGCGACGAATGAACGAGTCGGGGTCTTCTCCTCGGGGAAGCGTGAGCACGCGAACGTCGAATCCATGTTGGACCAGCATTTGTAGACTTCTCAGCACCGCCGCGCGGCCCGCCGGATCCGGATCGAAGTTCACCACAACCTTACGCGCGTAGCGCCTCAAGAGCATCGCCTGAGCCTCGGTCAAGGCCGTTCCCAACGAGGCGACAACATGCTGTATGCCCGCCTGAAAGGGGATGAGAAAATCGAAATAGCCTTCGACGAGAATGACATACCCAGCCTGACGAATGGCCTCGCGCGCATAACTCAATCCGAACAGATGGTGTCCCTTGGTGTAGACGGCGGTATCGGGCGAGTTGACATACTTGGGGACGCGATCGGACGATGCGTCGTCCAGGATGCGCCCACCAAAGGCGACCACGCGTCCCTGTGAATCAGTGATGGGCATCATAATCCGCCCGCGAAAGCGATCATAATATCCTCGCCCATCGGATCGCCGGACGACGAGTCCACTGCGGATGAGATGCTCTTCGGGCACACCCCGCCGTCGCAAGAACGTCGATAGAGCATCCCAGCTGGATGGGGCATATCCCAAACCCATCTGTTCGATGAGGTCGGCGCTCACCCCACGTCGATGCCAATATTGAAGCGCTTTTTGACCCTGAGGAGTCTGAAGGTTTTGGTGAAAAAAATCTCGCGCCCACTCATTGATGCGCAGCAACTGCTCGCGCCACTGACGGCGCTGTTGGGCTCGGTCATATTCTGACCCTTTCGATGGCATCGGGATGGGAATGCCGCTCTTCTCGGCGACCAGACGAACGGCCTCGGGGAAGTCACACCCCTCCATGCGCATCACGAAGCTGAACACATCTCCCCCTTGACCGCATCCGAAGCACTTGAAGATCTGCTTCCCAGGATGCACGTGGAACGACGGCGTTTTCTCTCGGTGAAAGGGACACAAAGCTACATAGTTGGCCCCGCGCTTCTTGAGAGTGACATAGTCTGAGATAATTCGAACTATATCCGCTTGGTCTCGTACTTGGTCGGCAAATCCTCTGGGCATCCACATGATCTAAATATCCATGCCCCCACCTTTGATTCCACGAGCATCCCCTCCTCACCCGCTCGCTCCATTGTTATGTGTGCTTAATTGTACGGATGAACTCTTACCAATGCAAGTGCCAACTCATATTGAAAGATGATCAGTGGTTCTCCCCGGGCGCTCATGACAAGGCGGTCGCTGCGTCGCCTCGGGTGAGACTCTCCATCCTGAGGACATCGACGGGGAAACGCCCCTTGACCTCGTCTGCGCCATGGACGTCTCCGTCAGAGCGAGGCTTCCCAGTCACTCGCTCTCTCGCAATCGGGCGACCGTTTCCACGTCGGCCGCCTCAGCAGCTCCCGGTCGAACCTCGATGACCTGGGGATGCGAAGCGAGCATCTGGCGGATGGCCGTTCGCAATGCGCCCGTGCCCGCCCCGTGAATGATGCGCACTTCTCTGAACGAAGCGAGAGTAGCCTCATCAAGGAACTTATCGATGCGGTCCAATGCCTCCTGAACCGTGCATCCGATGACATTGATCTCTGGGCGCACGGGCGGTCTCGACGTCAATTCAACGACCACGCCTCTTTCTGACAAAGGTGTGGGTGACGAGGTCCTCTTTTCGGTGACGGGCTCGACATTGGCCCGCGTCGTTCTGAACCGCAGACGTCCAACCTCAACCACGACCTCATCCCCACGGAGTGAAGCGACCGTGCCCACCTTATCGATATCAAGCAATCGAACAGCATCCCCCACCGCCAGAGCTATCTTCTCTGGCGGCGATGAAGAGCCGAGAGAAGATCCTGTCTCCCGCTTGATGCGCTTCCGCAAATCGGCTTTCAATCGGCTCACGTGCCGATCAATCGCTCGCTGCAACGACAACTGGGCCTTACGCTCATGCAATTGGTCGAGCAGCGCTCGGGCCTGTTGTGAAAAGTCATCGACGACCTGCTGGAGACGACGCTCGAATTGCTGTTGACGCTCGCGCTCTCGTCGAGCGAATTCCCGCTCCAAGGTTTGCTCCTTCTCCACCAAGGCCCGTCGGTCCTCCTCCAGCGCTCTTCGCAGCGCCTGCTGGCGATCGAGTTCGACCTTCAACTGATTCAGGTAGCGCACGACCTCTTGATCGTGTGCTCGGAACCAGTGGAGCGCTCGCCTCACAATCTCTTCAGGGAGGCCCAACCGCTGAGCGATGTCCAAGCCACTGGAAGCGCCGGCGACGCCTTGAATGAGCCGATAGGTGGGCTCCAATCGTTCACGATCGAATTCGACGGCGGCGTTGACGACGCCCGGGGTGAGCTGGGCGTACATTTTCAAGCGCTGATAATGCGTCGTGGCGATGACCATAGCTCCACGTCGCTTGAAGGCATCGACGATGGCGACGGCCAGCGCAGCTCCTTCTTCTGGATCCGTTCCCGTTCCGACCTCATCGATGACCACGAGTGCGGGAAGCGACAGCATCTCCACCATGCGACGCACGTTGCTGATATGGGCCGTGAAGGTGGAGAGATTGGCGACGATGGACTGTTGATCGCCAATATCGGCCAGCACCTGATGAAAGACGGGCAAGGTCGCATGACGGGCGGGGATGTGCATGCCCGCCTGAGCCATCAACGCGCACAGGCCGACCGTCTTCAATGCCACTGTTTTCCCACCGGCATTGGGACCACTGATGATCATGGCGGTGTGTTCTCCATCCAGGTGCAGCGAGATGGGCACGATGGAGCGATGTTGCCGCCGCAGACTCTCCTCCAACAAGATGTGGCGAACGTCGATGAGCTTCAATTCCAACCGCTCGGTGAGCGTGGGTTCGCAGCAATTGAAGTCCCGTGCCAATCGGGCCTTGGCGCCGATGAGATCGATCTCGGCAATGAGCTCGACGAGCCGCTCGATAGCGGCCAGGTCGGTGCGCAGATGATCGGACAGTTCCGCCAGAATGCGCGCGATCTCCGCCTCTTCCCGTTCGCGGAGTTCGACCAGCTCATTATTGAGCTCGATGGTCTCCAGCGGCTCGATGAAGACGGTGGCGCCACTGGACGACGCGGCGTGAACGACGCCGGCCACCTGTCCTTTGTGCTCGACGCGAATGGGGATGACATACCGCTCATTGCGAATGGTGATGAGGTCATCCTGAATGAAGGCCGATGGCGTGCGTCGCAGAATGGCTTCTAACCGGCGGTGAAGGCGAGCCCGCAGAGTTTGAATGTCTCGTCGAATCTCGGCCAGCGTCGGACTCGCTCGATCGTCGATCTGCCCATCAGGGAGGATCTTGCCCTGGAGTTTCCTCAACAACGACTGAAGATCGGGCAACATTCGAATCAATTCCACGAGATGAGGATACTGAGATCCCTGGCCGAAGAAGAGGCGACGCAACGATTGCCCGGCTTCGATGAGGCGAATGAGATCGAGGATTTGCATCGGCGCCAGACTCGCCGCTTGAATCTTGAGTAATCCCAACATTGGGCCGGGATCGCAGAGACCGCCCAGACCGAATTCTCCGCCTCGACTCAGGAATTGAACGGCATCGCTCGTCCGCCGCAGATCACGGCGTACGCGCTCTCGATCGATGGAAGGCGTCAGGTTCAAGGCGCGCCGCCGCCCCATGGGCGTTTGTGTGCGCTCCGCCAGCAGTTGACGAAGGGCGTCAAATTCCAACGCCCCGAATGATTGAGAGGTCATGGATATTGCTCTATTCTCGCTCATGGGTGAATCGATGATCTTCGCCTCGCCGAGGTGACGGGCCCTCTCTGGCCGCCCTCACCGCCCCCTTTCTTACGGACGAAGAGAGCAGGAGTGGATCGCCCGTCGATGGAGTCTCTTCTGAAGAGCGATCCGACATCTCCCTCTCCGGGAGAGGGCTCACCGAGCGCGCGTGGTGTGCGGGCGGAACTCATAGATGAAACCGCTCACCCGAACCGGCACGAGATGGCGCCAGATGGGCGAGGCGTTGACCCTGGGCCAGAGACACTGTTCCCGTGAATCCATAACCGAGAAGGAAGAGTAACAGGAAGGGGATCGTCCCCCAGATTTGCATCTTCACGGCATAAGCGACGGTGCCCACAAAGTAGAAGGCCAACCCCAATTCGGCCAGCGAGATGAGATCATTTCCAAAGAGATACTTCTTCCCGCGCCACTCATCGCGGCGCGATTCGATCTTGAGCTTGGGTGTGCGAGCGAATGCGGATCGGCGACCCAATAACACCTCCACCACAGCCCGAGCGTTATTGATCGCCATGCCCAAACCCAAGGCCATCACCAGAGGGAGATAACGCGCCTGCTTCTTCCAATCGGGATACAGATGCCGAATAGCAACCGCATAAAAGGTGATCACTGAAGCGGTGGCGAAGAGGAGAACGGGAGCGTCCAACAAAACCAGGTGGAACCACCCCTGACTGAATCGAACGATGAGCACGGGCCAATGAAGGAGACTGAGCAGCACGATCAACGGCGCATTAGCATTGTTGGTGAACCGAAAGAACAATTCCAGTTTCACCCTCCAGGGCAAATCCGCGCGGAAAATGCGGCCGATGAGCTTCCGCCCCACCTGCAGGACACCTTTGGCCCACCGACGTTGCTGGACTTTAAAAGAATTCATATCGACCGGGAGTTCCGAAGGAACATCCTCTTCCAGCAAGTAGACGAACTTCCACCCCAGCAATTGGGCGCGGTAACTCAGGTCGGTGTCTTCGGCCAAGGTATCGGTCTGCCATCCTCCGCTCCACTCGATAGCCGTTCGCCGCCACATGCCCGCCGTTCCGTTGAAATTAAAGAAGCCGTTGGCTCGACTCCGTGCTGCTTGCTCGACGACGAAATGGCCGTCGAGCATGATCTGCTGGAGTCGCGTCAGCAGATTGTAATCAGCGTTGATGTAGCTCCAGCGCATCTGCACCATGCCTACGCGAGGATCGGTGAAGAAATGAATCATCTTGCGCAGCGTATCCGGTCGGGGAATGAAATCAGCATCGAAGATGGCGATGAACTCGCCGGTGGCCGATTTCAATCCATGGGCCAATGCGCCCGCTTTGAAGCCACTCCGGTGATTCCGGTGAATGTACACGATATCGAATCCTTCGGCCCGATACCGCTCGACCTCGCGACGGGCGATATCCGTCGTCTCATCCACCGAATCATCGAGCACCTGAATCTGGAGCAGATGGCGCGGATAATCGAGCGAAGTCA
Organism: Blastocatellia bacterium; assembly: GCA_026985075.1. Taxonomy (GTDB): domain Bacteria; phylum Acidobacteriota; class Blastocatellia; order HR10; family J050; genus J050. The sequence goes on from JALSQX010000053.1 coordinate 68,197, forward strand.
CCGCCTTCAGCAACCGCTCGACCACATACATCTCGTTGAACATGGGAAGTTGAACGGTGATCCGCGGCAACTGGTGTTCGGGGAAATACCCGAGCGGCCGCGGCCTGAGGTGGCGGTGACGAAGAAAGAGATAGACCAAGCGAAAGCGATAGGCCCCATAGATGGAGAGGAGTATGAGGATAGCGAAATAACTCCCAATGACGATCCAGTCGAACGTATCGAGCGTGTAGAGGTAGCTGAGGTTTCCCGGTTCTCCGCGACCACCCAACACCTTCTGAACAATGCCGGGGAGCGCCCCGTGAAACGTCACCGGCGCCTGCCAGATCAGAAACCACCCCACTCTCCCCATGAGCACACTCATCATCGACCTCGTCGCAACGCCCGATAATTCTATCCGTCCCTGCGAGGTTGTCAATTACCCCCTGGTGGCAACGGAGCGTCCTGGGCCGATGTCTCTTCCGTCGATTCGATCCAGACCGCTTCGTAATCAGCCGAGGGCAGTGGCGCCAGGTCCCGTTCGGTGAAACCCGGATACTGGATACGATGATGATGGAGATTGGACAACGTGTCGATGAAACTGGACTTGATGATCCTCACATCGCGCATGCGCAAGTTACACTCGTCGAGCTGACCATCGGTGACGATGGAATCGATCACTTTGTTCACCAGACGCTTGATATTCTCCACCGTCGGCTCCTTCAACGACCGCGTCGAGGCCTCGGCGCTATCGGCCATCATGACGATTGCGGCTTCGATAGATCGAGGTTTAGGTCCTGGATAGCGGAACAGGCGCTCGTCGACCGTCTCCCCCTTGGCTTCGGCCAATCGTCTGGCCTTCACGTAGAAGTAATGAAGCCGGCGCGTCCCATGATGTTGCGGAATGAGATCGATCACCGGTCTGGGGAGCCCAGCGGCCTCAGCCATGCGAATGCCTTCGGTGACATGTCGGATGATCACTTTCGCGCTCTCCTCCGGCGTCAATAATTCGTGGGGATTGAAATGACGGCGCTGGTTCTCCACATACATCTGAGGATTGGACAGCTTCCCGATATCGTGATAATAAGAGCCGATCCGCACTAACAGGGGATTGGCTCCCACCGCCTTGGCCGCGGCTTCAGCCAATGTGGCGACAATGAACGAATGCTGGTACGTTCCCGGAGCCTCGATGGCCAGGCGCTTCAGCAGCGGCAGTTCGACGTTGGAGAGCTCCAGCAGCTTCACATCAGTCGGAATATCGAACAGCGACTCCCCGAGGGGTAACATAAACGAGGCCAAGGCGGCGGCGAAGATTCCCCCCATGAAACTGAATCCCATGCTGAACAGAACGGGACCCAACACGAGCGGCTGAATGTTCACCATCATGAGCATGACCGCCATGAGCGCATTGATCCCGCCCACCATCACCCCCACATTGGTGAGAGCGCCGCGCTGCTGATAGCGACCGACTCCATAGACGGCTACGATACTGCTCACCGCCGCATAGGTCGTCAGCGCCGCATCCTCGGTGAGCAAGAGCGTGAACAGACTGGCCACCAGCCCTACGACCACAGCGATGCGCGCCTCCAGCAACAGGACAACCACCAGCGCCACGGCAGCAAAGGGGATGGCATATTGGTAAGCTTGGGGCGAGTCGATGTCGCCAAAAAAGCGAAAACCAACGATGTCCGAAAGCTCGATCCCCAATCGAATCACAGCCACCTGGAGCGTCACCGCCAGACCGACCAACAGAAAGATCTTGGTCGGCGTGAGCGAATAAATGCGCGTGCGCTTGGCGAATCGCCACAAGGCCATGAAGAAGATGAAGGAAATGGCCAGGAGGCCGGCGAATCGGCGACCACTTCGCTTGCTGGCCGTTTGGGCCCGGAGTTGATCGAGAGCCGCCTTCACCAAGGGAGTGATCGTCTGGCCGCGTTGGACGATGACCTGACGCGGAGCATATCGCTGTGTGGCCGTGATCTGGTCGGTGCGTTGCGCTCGCACCCGCTGGGTCAATTCCGCGGCATAGGTGCAATTCACCTTCACCAATGTCGCCAGGAACGTTCCGTAAGGGCGCTCATCCGGGGCGAGGCTCTTCAGGAGTTCGGCTCGAGCCTGAGAGAGCGGATACAGCGCATCCCAACTGACGAGGGGACTCTGCTCAATGCGCTCCAGACTGGGCAAGATCTGACGATCCACGACGGGAAGAATGCGCACGCGCGATGGCGCGACCGGCATTTCCGGTGGCAAGGCATCGGGTCGAATATAGTGCCCCATCATCCCCCGCAGCTTGACGGTGAGATGATCGCTCACCTCCTGACCCGATTCGCCCCGTGCCCACGCTTGAGCCAGGGCGAGGCTTATGGGAAACGATGTCTTCTCGGCCTGGAAGGCGCGCCAGAATCGACGAAACGACCGCGAGGTTGTTCCTCGCGCCGTCAACGATCGACGCCCAAAAGCGGATTCCAGAGCATCGAGAAACACGAGGCGGGTGCGCTCGAAGGTGCGGCGTAAGTGTTCCACCACCTCTTCGACCACGCTGGGATTATACAGGAAGATGGGAGGAACCTTATCGGCGATCTCCTGGCGAAGTCGTTGCGTCCGTTCCGGATCGACGACGATCAGTTCCACCGGCGTGCTGATATCCGTTCGAGCGATGTCGCCCACCTCATATTCCGGGAGGCTCCGCAGGGGAATGCGGGAGATCAACAACGCCGTCATGGTAGCAAAGAGGAACAGAGCCAGCCCCAGTCCCCCTGCCGCGCTCCGCGACAGGACGGCTCTGATCCACCGCCCTCCGCGCCGAATCAGAATACTCCCGGACAGTCTCTGATCCATGAGAAGATCCTCACACTCAGACGCTCCACTCTACAAGCGCATGGGGCGCCGGTTGTTCCCTCTCGGTGGCGAGAAACCTCTCCACCGCATCAAGAAACTCACCGAGCGTCCCCGGGTCCAGCGCACAAATGGGGATGGCTCGATGAAGACGACACAGGTTGCGCATCACTTCGGGGGGGACTTTGTCCTGCTTATTGAAGACCAGTAATTGCGGAATGTGGCTCAATCCCAACTGATCGAGCGTCCGCTGGACGGACTCCATATGGTGATCTAGATTGGGACTGCTGGCATCGACCAGATGAACGATTAAGTCCGAGTCGGCGATCTCTTCCAATGTGGCTTGAAACGCATTCACCAGATCGGGAGGCAAATCGCGAAGGAACCCGACCGTGTCACAAATGATGACTTCGCGCTCGCGCGGCAACCGGAGCCGCCGGCTACAAGGATCGAGGGTCGCGAACATACGCTCCTCGGCCAGCACCTGAGCGCGAGTGAGCGTATTGAGGAGGGTCGATTTCCCCGCGTTCGTATAGCCGACGATCGAGATGATGGGAAGCCGATATTGGCGGCGCCGAGCGCGACGCACATCGCGCTGTGTACGCAGTTGCTGAATCTGGTGCTCCAGTTGGGCGATGCGAGCACGGACCCGTCGCCGATCCACCTCCAATTTCGTCTCACCGGGTCCGCGTCCTCCAATTCCGCCGGTCAGGCGAGAGAGGCCCGTATCCCCCTCGGTCAACCGCGGCAACAGATACTTCAACTGGGCCAACTCCACTTGTATTTTCCCCTCGCGGGACTGCGCCCGTTGAGCAAAGATGTCCAGGATGAGCTGGGTGCGATCGATGACCTTGAGATCGGTCGCTTCGTTGATTGAGCGCACCTGCGCCGGAGTCAAGTTCTGATCGAAAATGATCATATCCGCACCCAATTGGAGGGCTCGAATGACCAGTTCCTCGAGCTTCCCTTTCCCCAGCAGGAACTTGGGATCGAGCTTCTTGCGCCGCTGAATGAAGGTATCGAGCACCACGACGCCGCACGAATCGGCCAATTCCCTCAACTCCTCCATCGACTCCTGGGCTTCGGCTAGACTCCCCGTCGTCACATGGACGAGAATGGCGCGATCTCGCTCATCATGGGCATAGGCGGGTTGACGATTACGAGCGAATTCCTCCTCCAGCGACTCGATGAGGGCGATGAAATCGACATTGAGCTGACTGGGATGGGCGGGCTCCAGGAAGACCCATCGGGGCGATTCCACTCTCCCGTCGCCCGAATCTCCATTGGGCTTGATGGGCATCAAGTGCGCCGATCGCACGCATCCCGGCAACCCCGACGCTGTGACATCGATAGAGACCATCAGGTCCAGGCGCAGGAGCGCCAGATCGGTGAGATCGTCCCGGGTCAACTCTTCCCCCCTGAGATGGGTGTGGACACACCGCAAGCCACGAAATCGCCCACCCGACACGCGCCCGCGCTTCAAATCGGGGAGAACGATCTGATGCGCATCACCAACAATCACATACTCAACGCGCCCTTTTCGATCGATGAGGAGGCCGATTTGGCGATGAATCTCCTTGGACAATTCGGTCAGTTGCCGGGCCACCTCGGGGGTGATGATCATATGTGGCGGGATGCGCCGCTGATAGAATTTCTGGAGCCGCCGTAATTGGCTGTGTTTCAGGCCTCGCGTATTTCCGTGAACGATTCCGATAGCCACATCCTCCTAATCCGTGATCTCCGGTGTTTATTATACCACCGAAGCATTTCTGGAGAAAAGCTTCTCACATCCACTCCTACTGATACGTCGAAGGGTATGGCCTCTCAACCGACGCTTGTTCGGTGGAGAAATCTCTCGTGCTCGACGGTTCCTCCTCTCCGGCTATGGCGAGAGCCCGATGAGACGATGAACACCAGACAGAGGCCCCTCTCTCAAGGCAACTCCATCAGATGGAATACCGCGGCTCTCGGGCGATCCTGAGGACCGCCCGGAAGGTCGATGGTTGACTGATCGGCCCTGCCGTCGTTGCCCCGGGGCCTGAGCCTCGCCTCGCTGAGGATGGAGTTCCTCCTTGACTCTTCCCTTGGCGTTTCCGGCATCCCAACTCTCAGTCGCCCCCCGGAAAATTCGCTCCCAGACTCGGGAGGTCAACTGGCATGGGGGAGGTGGAACAGCCACATCCCGCCCCACCCCATACGGGTGAACGGAACCAGGCGGGAGGCGAGTATGGGGATTTTTACTCGATGAATGGGGAAAATTCCCCAACCGGGCACCATCATCCCGGAACGTCCCAGAGCCTCATCGGATTGGAACCGGTCGACCGTTTTCGGGCTCACGCCGCCGATTCTGCCAACATTTTTGTTTTCAATAAATTAGGCGAATGAGCCAAACTCACCGGAACGACCGATGTGCTCCCATTCGATGAAGGACCTCGCTGGGTTCATGGTACGGGAATTGCAGAAGAACCGGTAGGTGTTATGAAAACTCTGAGAAAGGAGGAACGAGCATATGACCAAAAAGTGGATCCTCATCGCTGTCATCGCGGCCTTGTTCGGGGGAGTGGCGTACACCTCCTCCGAAGACTGCGCTTCATGGCTCACGGGGACGACGGATGAGAAGCTCGACACCCTGGCCTGCATTCAGCCGGGGCTGGGAACGGTGATGATCGAGTATGGCAACCGTATGGGCAACATGTACTATGCGGCCCAGGCAGGCAACTGGGGCATGGCCGCCTACCAGCTCAAGGAAGCTGTGGAAATTCAGGAAGTGGGTGAGACCACGCGTCCCAGTAAGGCCCCGTTGCTCATCAACTTCGAGGAAACGTCCTTGAAGCCGCTGGCGCAGAGCATCGTCGACCAGGATTGGGACAGCTTCCAGATGCATTTCGACGTCATGGTCAACGCCTGCAACGCCTGCCATGTGGCGACAGGTCATCGATATATTGTTTATCAATTGCCCAATCAACCTCTCGTCCCGGCCAAGCTCGACACCGGCCAGACGTTCACCAGAGAGGAGCTGGCGCAGATCCTCTCTGATCTGCTCGAATGAGCTCTATCATCTCTAGCTTCGGCGGGGGGCGGGTCGCCCGCCGGCCCGTCCCCCGCCCGATGTCGATTCTCCCCCCTCTTCGCCGCCGGTTCATCAGCAAGAAGGCCCAGAGCGTGAGATCCCGGCGCTCGCCCAGGATGTGGGATCATAGGAACGTCATCAAGGCGAGGGGGATGGACTCCCAGGGTCCTTGGTGACCTCGTCACCGACGACGCCCCCCGCGATTGCGTCCTTGCCAACCCTGGCCAAGCGCGGCGCGATTATGATATAAAACTACTTTGCGAATAAGCTGTTGGTCAGGGTAGATATGAAACCCATCATTCATCATGTTTCGCCAACCGCGGGCATTGAAAAAGGCGAGGTGATCATCTCGTGTGAGAATTTCGACACCAGCGATTTTCGCCAGTGTCGCGTGCTCTTCGGTGAGATTGAGGGGCGTATCGTCAGCGCCTCTCCGGGGCGCGTTATTGCCGCGGTCCCCAAAGTCTCTGATGCCTTCGAGCATCCGGAAACGCTCTGCCTGGAAGCTAACAGCGAGCGAAGCGATCCGGTCCGCTTCGCCGTGGGATTTCTGGTGACCGACCAGGTTCACCCGGTGACCAACCCAGCCTATGATCCAGAGAGCGGGAACATTTATGTCACCTATAGCGGGAGTCGGGGGCAGAAGGTACCTTGTTCGATCTATAGCATCTCGCCTCTGGGCGAAAAGAGCGAGTTCCTGCATGATATCATGAACGCGACGGCCATTGCGTTCGATCGCGAGGGCACGATGTTCGTCACCAGCCGATATGACGGCGCCGTCTATCGCGTTTCTCCGTTCAAGGAGGCCGAACCATTCGCCCAAGATCTGGGGGTGGCCACTGGGCTGGCTTTCGACCGACAGGGCGCCATGTACGTTGGCGATCGCACGGGCGTCATCTATCGCATCAACGAAATTGGCGAAGCCAAGCCATTCGTCGAGCTGGAACCCAGCGTCTCGGCGTATCATCTCGCTTTCGGCCCCGATGACCATCTCTACGTCACCGGACCCACAGCGTCCAGCAACGAGGTGATCTATCGGATCTCCCCTGAGGGAGTGGTCGAAGAATTCTTCACCGGCTTGGGGCGTCCCCAAGGGCTGGCATTTGACACGGATGGGAATCTCTATGTGGCGGCCAGTTGGCGAGGGCGGCGTGGCATTCTCCGCATCACTCCTGACGGCGAGGCGACCGTATTCGTCGCTGGCAAGACGTTGGTTGGACTGGCCTTTGACGAGGCGGGGAATATGATCCTGGCGACCACCGAAGGCGAGATTTACCGACTCCCCATGGGCATTCGCGGTTATCTCCTCGAATACTGGGAATAAGACGGAGGCCATCGAATCTTGGAGCGAAACATAGCCGATTTCATCTTGCTCTTCGTCGTTCTGCTCTTCTCGCTCTCTTTTCACGAAGCGTCTCATGCCTGGACGGCTCTGCGCTTCGGCGATGATACCGGTTACCTCATGGGGCGGGTGACGTTGAATCCGCTCGCCCATATCGACGTATTCGGGACGGTCTTGTTCCCGGTCATCGCCTTTGTCACTGGATGGCCGCTCATCGGATGGGCCAAACCGGTGCCGGTCAACACGGCGCGGTTAACCGATGTCAAGAAGGGGCACATTCTCATCTCGCTGGCCGGACCGGGGAGCAATCTCCTGCTGGCCATCATCTTCTTTATAGGATTCAAACTGTTCCTCATGAATCAGCCACTGGTGGGCGAACTGCTGGGAGGCTTCGCCGAGCCGGCCTTTCAGATTCTTCAATTCGGGCTCTGGGTGAATGTCGCACTGGCCGTATTCAATGTCCTGCCCATCCCGCCCCTGGATGGGCATTGGGTGCTCTATCATCTGTTGCCCTATCATGCGGCTCAGGTTTTTGACCAACTCCGTCCCTATGGATTCATCCTCCTTTACATCCTGTTGTTGACCGGAATCCTGAGTTACATTTTCTTGCCGGCCTTCTGGCTCATCAATGCGGCATTGAGGTGAACGCTATGGAACGAGTGGTGAGTGGGATGCGGCCGACGGGCAAACTTCACTTGGGCCACCTGGAGGCTGTCCTCAAGAATTGGGTCGACCTCCAACAGCAATACGAGTGCTTCTTTTTCGTCGCCGACTGGCACGCGTTGACCAGCGACTACGCCGATACGTCGGAGATTCGCTCCAACACGCTGGCCATGGTATGTGATTGGCTGGGCGCCGGACTCGATCCCCAGAGATGCACGTTATTCGTTCAGTCGCTCGTTCCTCAACATGCGGAACTCCATCTCCTGCTCTCGGCGGTGACGCCGCTTGGCTGGCTGGAGCGCGTTCCCACGTACAAAGAAGCGCGTCAGCAAATCAGGGATAAGGATCTGAATAACTACGCCTTCCTCGGTTATCCGGTCCTCCAGGCGGCGGATATCCTGATCTACAAGGGCGACTACGTTCCCGTGGGCGAAGATCAGGTTCCTCATATCGAACTGACGCGTGAAATCGCTCGCCGGTTCAACAACTTCTATGGTCCCATCTTCCCCGAACCGCAAGCTCTGCTGGCCCCAGATCCTCGCGTCGTTGGAACCGATGGTCGCCGCATGAGCAAGAGCTATCGCAATGATATCAAGATCACCGATCCCCCGGAGGTCATCTGGGAGAAGATGCGCACCATGGTCACCGATCCGGCTCGCGTTCGACGCCACGACCCGGGCAACCCCGATGTCTGCCCGGTCTTCTCGCTCCATAAGATCTACAGCCCTCAAGAGACGATCGACTACGTCAATGTCGAATGCCGCCGAGCGGGCATCGGATGCATTGATTGCAAGAAGCTGCTCTACGAACATGCCATGAAGCGGATCGCTCCCATTGCCGACAAGAGCCGAGCTTACGAGCGAAACATCGACGAGGTCCGACAGATCCTATGGGAAGGATCTCAGCGCGCCCGGCAGGAGGCCGAACGCACGATGGAACAAGTTCGCGCTGCCGTGCGCCTCGGATTGTGATATGACTGATCCTCACCGCATCATGCCCGAAGAGGATGGGGAGCCGATGGAGGCGTCGACCGGACTCTCATCGAGTCCTTATAAGGTGAAACTGGACGTTTTCGAAGGACCCCTGGATTTGCTCCTCCATTTGATCAAGAAGGAGCAGGTCAGCATCTACGACATTCCCATCGCTCGGATCACGGAACAGTACCTGGAGTACCTGCGATTGATGCACGAGATGGACATCACGATCGCCAGCGATTTTCTGGTCATGGCGGCCACATTGATTTACATCAAGACGAAGATGCTCCTCCCCCGTAGCCCACTGACCGAAGACGAGGAGGAGGACGAGGACCCGCGGCGCCCGTTGGTCGAGCGATTACTGGAATACCAGAAGTACAAAGCAGCCGCCGAAATGCTCTGGTCCAAGGCCCAGGTCGAACAGGCCGTATTCACCCGTCCCCCGTTGGATCTCCAAGAGGCTGGGACGGAGATTGCGGCTACGACTTACGACCTATTCGAAGCGTTCCGGCGAGCCATGGAGCGCCTCAAGGAGAAAATACAGCTCGAAATCGCCCGCGAAGAGGTCCCGTTGGAGGAAAAAATCGCTGACCTGCGTCAACGCCTGGAGCGGACGGATCGGTTAGACATCACCGCTCTCTTCGAAGAAGCGCGCTCCAAGCGAGAGCTCATCACCATCTTTCTGGCCGTGCTGGAGCTGGTCAAGGAATCGGTCATTCGACTGGTCCAGCGCGTCGCCTTTGGTCAAATCATCGCCATCAAGGTGAACCGTTCACCCTCGACGACGGAGAGGGCCCCATGAGTGGATCCAAGAACGACCGGGAACTCAAAGCGGCCATCGAAGCCCTGATCTTCGTCTCGGAGGAACCCATTACGGCAAACCGACTCGCCGAGATCCTGGGTGATCTCGACCCCGAGGACGTCGAGGCGCTGGCCAATGAGGTGATGGCGGAGTTCAACGCTCGTGAAGGTGGGTTGGAAATCCGTCGCATTGCTGGTGGATATCGTATGTCGACGCGCCCCCAATACCACGAAGTGCTGCGCCGCTATCTCCGAACGCGCCCGGCGGCTCGCCTGTCGCTCGCTTCGCTGGAGACGCTGGCCGTCATCGCCTATAAACAACCGATCACCCTCCCCGAAATTCAGGAAATTCGCGGAAAGAACTCCGTCTCTTCGGTGAAGACGCTGTTAGAGAAGCGGCTCATCGTCCCCAAGGGGCGCAAACCGGTGGCCGGCCGGCCGATCATGTATGGGACGTCCAAGGAATTCCTCATCCAGTTCGGTCTGAATGACCTCTCTGAACTCCCGAGCATCGAAGATTTCGAAGACTTCATCACTGAATGATGGAAGCGAGACGCTCCCGCGCTCCATGGTGCGAGGAGACACTATCGGTACAGACATGGAAGAACGGCTCCAAAAACTCATCGCTCGCGCCGGCATCACATCGCGGCGAAAGGCCGAGGAGCTCATTCTGGCCGGGGAAGTGACGGTCAACGGAAAGGTCGTCACCACCCTGGGAGCGAAGGCTGATCCCGAACGAGATCACATCAAAGTGCGAGGCAAACTCATCAACCCGTTGCTTCGCTCTCAGGAGAAAGTATATATCCTCCTCTACAAACCGAAGGGAGTGCTGTCGAGTCTCTCCGATCCCAAGAAACGCCCCCTGGTCACCGATTTTCTGCCTCGCTTGCCGGCGCGCGTCTATCCCGTGGGCCGACTCGATTTCCAATCCGAAGGCCTCATCTTGCTGACCAACGATGGCGATTTCGCCAACTTGATCACCTCGGCGAAGTATGAAATTCCCAAAACATACCACGTGAAGGTCAAGGGAATCCCCGGAGAGAAGCAACTCAACCTCCTCCGACGTGGAGTGGTCATCGAGGGGAAGCGCACCGCCCCAGCCAAAATCACCGAACTCCGGCGCACGGATTCCAACGCCTGGTATGAGGTCACCATCATCGAGGGACGTCACCATCAGATCCGAAAAATGTTCGACAAGATCGGCCACTCGGTGGTGAAGCTCAAGCGGGTGGGGATTGGTTTTCTCACGGCGAAAGGGATGAAGCCGGGAACCTATCGTCACCTCACGCCCGCCGAGGTGAAACAGTTTTTCGAATACGCCAGAACGCCCAAGAAGTGACCGACCCTCATCCACGCCTCGATGAACCTTCCCGCACCCGGAACAGCGGTTGTCCAGCTTTAATCTCAACGCCGTCTTCGACGCAGATCTCTACGATCTCCGCCTCTCCGGGCAACTCCGGTCCACCGTATTGGATGGGGTTGAAGCACTTCATCACTTCCACCAGCCCGAGCGTCTGCCCCTGAACCACGCGATCGCCCACATCGACATACGGCGGGGCATCAGGACGAGGTCTGCGATAAAATACGCCATCGGTCGGGGAAACCACGGCATAGGTCTCCCCCGCAGCATCCTCCCGCGCCACCTCAGTCTCCCGGCGTTCCTCCTCGGGAATCCCCCATCCTCGCCGAGCGAGATGAAACAACACCTGCCCATATTCGACGGGCGTGACCTTATCGTCGACGGCCACCTTCTCCACGCGCCCCCCCACATGGGGGGGGAGCACCAATTCATACTGTCGGTTCAGAATGGCGAGACGCCCGACACGGCTGCCTCCGGTGAGGATCGATCCCGGCTCGGGATGGTGGCTGTACATCCCCACGGCCGGCGATCTCACAAGGAAACGCTCATCCTGAGAAGCTTTCTCCACATTCACTGAGAGTGTCCGTTGTCCCATCGCGCATGAGAGTGGGAGCACATTCCCCGTTTCCCCTCCCTCGGCATCTTTCACGGCCAAAACTGCATGGCGCGTGGTTTCGCTCGCTCTAGGAGGTCAATACCTTCACATCGTGCATCGACCAAATACGGGGATTCTTGACCCGCCGGTAGCCGATGCTCTGATAGCACATTTCGACGATCGTTTCCAGATACTCCCTCAGTTCACTCATGGCCACGACCTCATCGGTGGCTTGTCGTCGCGCCGTCAGAATGGGATCCATCTCGGCATTGATGCGCGCTTCGACGGCTTCCATCCCGCGCTTGATCTCTTCATATTCCTCCGGTGTTGCGGCGACGATATTGAAATTATCATCCAACCGCGTGTGATATGTGCCAATAGCCAGCGTCCGCCCCTCCATGACGGCCAGGCGCGTGATGGGCGTGGACAACTGTAAGACGGGATCATACGGCAATCCCGCCTCAGCGTAGTACCCCGCTCCTGAGGCCTTGCGCAGGAGGACAGTGATCATGGGCGTTGTGTTCGTCGAGTTCGTGTAGATGAGATTCGAACCATATCCCAGTAATCCCTGCTTCTCGGCCTCCGGTCCAATGTCGAATCCCGAAATATCCTGGAGCCAGATGATGGGTAATCCATCGTCATTGCAGGCGCGCGAGAAGGCGGAAATCTTGGCGATCCCTTCTTTATAGAGAATCCCTCCCGGGCGCTTCACCTGTCGCCGGGTGGGATGTTCGATGAGGAACTGATTATTGGCGATGATGCCGACATACAATCCGCTGATCCGACCCACGCCGCAGATCATCTCCTCTCCTCGCTCGGGCAAGATCTCCCAGAAGAGACTGGAATCCACCAATCGAGCGATGACCTGACGCATATCGTAGGCCATGCGATAGTCAACCGGAAAGAGACCATCCAGCTCAGAGGGATGATACCGGGGTGGAGCCGCCTCGGCACCGTAGCGATAATAGGGGACGGCGCTGGTCGGCAGCCGGGCCACTTCTCGGCGAATCATGTGAAGGAGAGACTCATCATCGGGAACGCGATAGTCGGCACAGTTGGAGATATGAACGTGGACGTCCGGTCCGCCGATGCTCAACGAGGTAATTTTTTGCGACTTCCCTCCTTTGACCAAGGCGGCGCCAGCGATGACCATGTATGCCTGCTCGGTCATGTAGACGACGTCGCTGATGATGGGCATATAGCCGCCCCCAGCAATGGAATCGCCAAACACGCCGGCGATTTGTGGGACCTGATGAGCGCTGAGTAAGCTGTTATACTTGAAAATATGCCCCGCCCCGGTCTTTCCCGGAAAGCTCCGGAGCTGCTCGGGCAAATACAATCCGCTACAATCGACCAAATAGATGACCGGGATGCGCAAGCGAAGCGCGATCTCCTGTGCCCGCTGAATCTTTTCCGGCGTCCGCGGCCACCATGCTCCCGAGGCCACGGTATTATCGTTGGCGATCACAATGACGTGTCTCCCCTCGACCCGAATGAACGCCGTGATGACGCCAGCTCCTGGCGATGTGCGCCTCTCCGGGCCGAACGTCAGTCCATAGTTCACGAACGTGCCGATGGGGAAGACGGGCGTGCCCGGGTCCTTCAATCGCTCGATGCGCTCCCAGGTGGTGAGTTTTCCTTTTCGATGGACGCGCTCAACGTACTCGGGTCCCCAGCCGGCGCGGACCTCCTCTCGTTTGACTCGCAACTCATCGTTCAGCCGCTGCATGTGATGAAGGTTCTCCTGATATTGCTCCGGCGAGAGGAATCGATTCACCGGCGAGCCGATGGGTTCGAGAATGACTTTGGCCATGGGTTCCCCTCCCGTCCTCCTACGCTCCCTCCGAAACGGGTCCTTCCGAAGAGGTCATCGCTGGTTCCATCGCTAACAGGCGATCAAGGAAGGTGATGTCATAATTCCCCGCAATGAACTCGTCGGACGCCATGATGCGCTGATGGAGAGGAATCGTCGTCCGGATGCCCTCGAGGCGAAACTGGGTCAGCGCCTCGGTCATCGCCGTGATAGCCGCTGGCCGCGTTGGGGCGTGCACGATGAGTTTCCCGATCATGGAGTCGTAAAACGGCGGGATCGTGTATCCTTCTTCAACGTGCGTATCCAGACGCACCTCCCCCAGCGGGCTCCCGCTCGGAGGGACAAAAGTGGTGATACGTCCAGGATCGGGCCGAAAATCATGATCGGGATCCTCGGCATTGATGCGACACTCGATGGCATGTCCGTGCCAGGTGACGTCCTCCTGACAGAGATCGAGTCGATGATGAGCAGCAATGCGAATCTGTTCCTTCACCAGGTCGATGCCGGTGACCATCTCGGTCACCGGGTGTTCCACCTGAAGGCGCGTATTCATCTCCATGAAATAGAGGCGACCCTCCGGATCGCGCAAGAATTCCACCGTGCCCGCATTGCGATATCCGATGGCCCTCATGGCCCGAACGACCTGCTCACCGAGGCGCGAACGAACGACGGCATCGATGACCGGCGAAGGGGATTCCTCGACCAGTTTCTGATGATTCCGCTGAATGGAACACTCGCGCTCGCCCAGATGAATGACCTGATCGTAGGCATCAGCCAGCACCTGAAACTCAATGTGGCGGCCACCTTGGATGACTTTCTCCAGATAGAGTCCAGGATGTCCAAAGGCCTTCTCGGCCTCCAGTGTCGCTTCAACGAACGACCGTCGCAGCTCGTCCTCGTCGCGGCACAGGCGCATGCCCTTTCCACCGCCGCCGGCCGTGGCCTTCAGCAATACGGGATAGCCAACGTCCCGAGCGACGGTGGCGGCCTCTTCCACATCGGCTAACAGCGCCTCTGATCCCGGAATCGTCTCTAATCCCGCCGCTCGCATCGTCCGCTTGGCCGTCAGTTTGTCTCCCATCAATCGGATGATGTGCGGCGGAGGACCAATGAAGGTGATCTTTTGTTGCCAACATCGCTCGGCGAACAAGGCATTCTCGGCCAGAAATCCATACCCCGGGTGGAGGGCCTGACACTCATACTGTTCCGCCGCCTGCAAGATGGCATCCATGTTGAGGTAGCTCTCCTCGCTCCGGGCCGGACCGATGCAAACGATGCGGTCGGCCTGCTTCAGATGGGGCGAATGGCGGTCGGCCTCCGAATAGATAGCCACCGTTTCGATGCCCAGCTCGCGGCAGGCGCGAATGATGCGCAACGCGATTTCTCCTCGATTAGCTATGAGAACTCTTCGGAACATGCTCCCCCCGGATTGAACATATCGACTCGATCACCATCGCCGGCTCTCCGAGGCCTGAGAATTCAGATTCTATCAGACCGGTCACCGCGCCTGTCAATGGAGCGCACCGGATGAAGAGGGCGGGAACACCGATTGTCTCTTCACCTCTCTTCGCCTACAATGTGCTCTGGGGGAAACCGATGGCGAGAAAGGGATCACCACCGGACATATTCAAGAAAGCCGGGATGGCCATGGCGCTGGGGACGCTGTTCCTCTCCTATATTCTGGCCGGTGGACTCATCGGGTACTATCTGGACAAATGGTTGGGGACGACACCCTGGATGTTCTTCGTGTTCTTCTTCATCGGTACCGGAGGCGCCATCTACAACGTCTTCAAGATGGCCGCGCGATTGAAGTAGCCGCCCGATCGGACGTCCCCGCGAGGGAGCACTCATCTCACGCCAGCGCGGGCATCGTTTGTCTCGGCTCGCCCGGTGAGTTGCTTCACGGCCTCGACAATGGCGCGCGCATTGATTCCGCAGGCGTCGAGCAACTCCTCCGGTTTGCCCGATCGGGGAAGCTGACGCACGGCCAATTTGTGGACGCGCACGCCGTTCGATCCCACCGCATCCAACACGGCATCGCCGAGGCCACCTTCGAGATAGTGATCTTCGATGGTGATGATCTGGTTGTTCGTCTCCGAGGCCGCCTTCAAGAGCGTCTGTCGATCGACCGGCTTGACCGAATAGAGATCGATGACGCGCACAGCGATGCCCTCTTGCTGGAGCGCCTGATAGGCTTTCAAGGCCTCGTGCACCGTGATCCCCGCTCCCACCAGAGTGACCTCATCTTCGGGGCTTGAGCGCAACACCTTGCACCCGCCAACGGCAAACGATTCATCGTTGGGATAGATGACCGGCGTCTTGGGGCGGGTGGTACGGATATAGACGATCCCTTGATGGTTGGCCGCCAGCTCGACCATTCGCTCGGCCGAGACGGCATCAGAGGGATAGAGGACGACCGAGTCGGGCACGGCGCGCATCATCGCCAGATCCTCCAGCCCCATTTGCGAGGGACCATCCTGACCAATGGAGACGCCAGCATGCGAGCCGCACAATTTGATATTGGCTCGAGAGATCCCCGCCATGCGGATGTGATCGAATGCCCGGGTCAGGAAGCAGGCGAACGTGGAAGCGAAGGGGATCTTCCCGCGCGCTTGAAGACCCACGGCCATTCCCACCATATTCTGTTCGGCGATGAAACTCTCGAAGAAGCGATCGGGGAAATCGGCCAGAAACTCCTGCGCGTATGTTGAATTCTTGGTATCCCCATCCAGGGCGACCACCCGTGGATTCACGCGGCCCAGCTTGGCCAGGGCGCGCCCATATGCCTGGCGCGTCGCCACCGATTCTCCTTGTCGATATTGCGGTGGAGGCATGGACGCGGCGCTCCCGGTCGAGCGCGAGGGAGCGCGCGCCGCGGGATCATCGACCGCCGGCGCGCGAACCGGGAGTTGAGGGCCGTCGCCATCCACAGCCAATTCCTGCAAGGCTCGCTCTAACATCTCGCCGCGAGGAATGGGCTTCCCGTGCCATCCGTTTTGATCCT
Source organism: Blastocatellia bacterium (assembly GCA_026985075.1). Lineage (GTDB taxonomy): Bacteria > Acidobacteriota > Blastocatellia > HR10 > J050 > J050. The sequence continues at coordinate 84,630 of JALSQX010000053.1, forward strand.
CCACCGCGGTGATGCCCTTCCCTTTGATCGTTCTGGCGAGAATGACGACCGGCCGTTCCCGAACCCGCTGGGCGGCGTCGAACGCCGAGAGAATCTGTTCGATATCGTGACCATCGATGTTGATCACATGCCAGCCAAACGCGCCGAACCGTCGCTCATAGGAAGCCGTGTCGTGCCCATACATCGTCGGCTGGCTCTGTCCCAGCCGGTTAATATCCACGATCCCGATCAAATTATCCAGCCGATAATAGGCGGCCAGCGCCGCCGCTTCCCAGACGGCGCCTTCGGCCGTCTCTCCATCGCCCATGAGCACGTAGACCTTGTAATCGAGCCCATCGAGGCGACCAGCCAATGCCATACCCACACCAATCGAGAGCCCCTGTCCCAGCGAGCCGGTGGCCACCTCGGCCCAAGGGAAGCGGGGCGTAGGGTGACCCTCCAGGTCGCTATCGAACTGCCGCAACGTCATCAAATGATCAGTCGAGAAGGCCCCCGCCTCCGCCCAGGCGGCGTAGAGGATGGGGGCCGCATGTCCTTTGGACAGCACAAATCGATCGTTGTAGGGATTAGATGGATTTTTCACATCATACCGCAGGACATGAAAGAAGAGCACGGCCATCACATCAGCGGCCGAGAGACAGGTGGTCGGATGACCCGATCCCGCCTCGCTCGTCATGAGCACCGAGTGCCGCCGGAGCTTCGTGGCCATTTGTTTCAATCTCTCCACTAACCTATGATCATCTCGTCGATCCTGAATCATCGCACTGCCTCCTTCTCCGTACCTCATCCTCCCCCGTTCAGGTTGGACTCCCTGCCCGATCGCCGCTCCGGGCATCGCTCAACAGCAAGCGCCTGAGCACCGCAATGGGCGGCTGCCCGTGGCCGAGGAGTTCGTCATGAAACGCCTTGAGAGAAAAGCGCGAGCCCCACGCCCGCTCGACGTCGCGCCGCAGGTCCTGGATCTGCCACTTTCCCCACGCATAGACGAGCACCAGAGGATCGGTCGTATACCGCTTCACCTCGCGAAGGGCATTGGCGCGCTCCTGATAGCACTCGCGCATGAGGACGTCGACGGCCGCCTCCAGAGGAAGGTCTTCCGTATGCATCCGAGTGGCAACCAGCAGTCGGCCGATTCTCCACAGCGCTTCGTGCCGTTGAACGAGTTGCAGTCGAGGATCATGTTGCCCGAAGCCTTCATCCAGCATGAGCTGCTCAGCATAGTGAGCCCACCCTTCGACGAACGACCAGGCCGCGAAGATGCGCCGCACTCGCGATGGCGTGCGCCGGCAATGAGCGCACTGCACATAATGTCCCGGATAGGCTTCATGAAAGATGGTGATGATCTGCGACGCGCGGTGGTGTTGGCGCAGGTACTGATCTCGCTCCGCCGTCGACCAACTCGGCTCCACTGGCGTCACGTAGAAGTACGTCGGCAACGGGACGCGCTCGAACGGGCCCGGTGGATCTAACGCGGCGAACAGCAGACTGCGCAGGAATGGTGGCGTCTCCACCACCCGAAGCTCCCCTTCGGGAACGGTCACCAGTTGACGCTCGATGACGAACTGTCGGGCCGTGTCCAGTCGCCGTTGGTAGGAACTGACCAGCTCATCCGGCGAGGGGTACTCCCTGGACAACATTTCGATGACCTCGGCGATCGAGCGCCCGGGCTCGATCTGCTGAGCCAGTTGCTGCATCTCCCGTTGCGTACGACGGAGTTCACGCTCCCCCCGCTCCAGGATATCCGTCAGCGGCGTGGTGACAGCCTCCTCATACTGAAGTTTCTTCCGAAAGAGGTCCTCGCCGAGAGCATAATCGCCGGTGGCCGCCTCCAGCAATTCCCCCCGGAGAAAGGCGATCATCTCATCGAGGGCCGCGACGACATGCTCGTTGTGAGCGCGCACCTGCTGACCGAGAGCCATCCCATCGACGCGCTCGGCCACCTGAGGAACGATCGTGCGAAAGAAGTCCCGCGCTCCCCGGAACTCTTCTATGGCAATCTCGACCCATACGCGAGGCACGCCACCGGGCGTTCGAAGCGCGGCGCGGAGATTCTCGCGGCCCGCTTGGAGCAAGGCCGGAATGCGGCGCGCCCGCTCCACCACCGCGCGCAGTCGATCCTCTAGAGGCGCATAGTCTCGAATCAGCAAGCTATGGATCGCGCCGCTGGCCAGCCAGTTGTAATATCCAGGATGCCGCTGCCAGAATCGAATCTCCTCCAACTCCAGAAGTTCAGCAGCGATGGCCGACTGCACCAGGCGCAGATCGATTTGCTGGGAAGGAGTGAGATCAGCGGGTTCAAGGTGCTGCTGGAACTGCTGTCGAAAGGCTTTCAGACGAGCGATCTCATCCTCGATCGCCTCGGGCCGGCGCTCTTCGAGCAGAGTGTCGTATTGGTGCAATCCCAACTCCGTGGCCACCGTGGGACGAAAACGAAAATATCCCTCCAGGAAGCGATCCAGAAGCTGCTCAAACCGGTGGCTGGACGCTGAATTCCGACCCATCTCTAGTAGGGCTTGACCATACCATGTGAAGGGTGAAAAGACAAGGCCCTCGGGTCGGGGTGGTGCGCCGGTCGAAGGTTGGGGTTCCAAAAGGATGCCATGGAAGAGCCTGAGACACACCGAACGAGCCTTCGTCTCCACGAGCCCGGGACACCGTTATCCGAAAGCGGGCAAGCTCCACCAGCCTTTGACGAGCACAGCCGGAGAGAGGGAGCGGACGGGACAGGGGCGTCCGGTCCATCCTTACGTTTGGCCCGGAGACGTGCTAACATGAGTGTCCCGACAAGAGTGAGTCGTATGGTCCAGAGACCCAAATCATCCGAGGCACTGACGAGCACTGACCGCATCCTGGACTGGGGGCGAGAGGTTGTTCGCCTGGAAGCGGAAACGCTCCTTCAGGTCGAGAAGCGCCTGGATGAGCGGTTCATCGCGGCCGTCGAGCAGATACTGGCCTGTCGGGGCCACGTCGTGACCACAGGCATGGGCAAAGCGGGCCTCATCGCCCAGAAAGTGGCCGCGACGTTCGCCTCCACGGGGACGCCCAGCCTGTTCGTCCATCCGGCCGAGGCCATGCACGGCGACCTGGGCATGATTTCCCCCGGCGATGTGGCGCTCCTTTTCTCTCGTTCGGGCGAGAGCGAAGAACTGGTGCGCCTCATCCCTCACTTACGAAACCGCCAGGTGGTTCGGATTGCCGTGACGGGAAGGAGCGATTCTAGCCTGGCCAAAGGATGCGACCTGGTGGTGGAAATCGGTCTCGTCGAAGAAGCGTGCCCGCTCCGACTCGCCCCTTCCAGCTCAACGACAGCGTTATTGGCCGTGGGTGATGCTCTCGCTCTGAGCGTTCTGAAAGCGCGCGGATTCACTCCCGAGGAGTATGGGCGACTCCATCCGGCGGGCTCCATCGGCCGCCAGTTGAGTCGAGTGGAGGACCTCATGCGAACGGGCGAGCGCTGTCCCTGTGTTCCTCCGTCGACGCCCATTCGCGATGTGGTCGCGGCGCTCAGTCGAGCGCGTGGCGGGCTGGCCTGCGTGGTGGATGAGGAAGGACGCTTACTGGGTGTGTTCACCGATGGTGACTTTCGCCGCCATTGGGCCCACGATCCGTACATTGGCGAACGTCCGGTGGGCCGACTCATGACGCGTCCTGGATTGTCCATCGCCCGGGGAACGCTGGTGCGCGACGCTACCGCCCTCATGGCCGAACGCCATGTGAATGCTCTGCCCGTACTTGACGAGGCCGGCCGGGTTATCGGCCTGGTCGACATTCAAGACCTGGTCTGAATGGGGCGTGAAGTCTCTGTGTGGGCCTCCCGAATGACCGATCTCGCCGCTCACCATCGGTTTGACATCTCCCTGCCATCCCTTATAATAGGTGGCTGAGGAACGGTCCCGAGAGGAGTTCAGTTTGTGATAAGGAGGGTAGCTCTATGGCAGTGAAAGTCGGCATTAACGGGTTCGGTCGCATCGGTCGAATGGTCTTCCGCGCTTCACTGGGTGATCCCGATATTCGGTTCGTCGCCGTCAACGATATTACCGATCCTCGAACCCTCGCTCACTTGCTCAAGTACGATTCCAACATGGGCACGCTCGACGCCGAGGTGGGATATGGTGAGGATTGCCTCTCGGTCGACGGCGAGAGCGTGAAAGTGTTCAAAGAGAGAGATCCCGCCCAGATCGATTGGGAATCGGTCGGAGCCGAGATCGTCGTCGAATCCACTGGCTTGTTTCGAGACCGGGAGAATGCCGAGAAGCACCTCCGGGGATCGGTCAAGAAAGTGATCATCACGGCGCCCGCCAAGGAAGAAGACATCACCATTGTTCTGGGCGTGAATGAACAGAAGTACGATCCCCGAAATCATCACATCATCTCCAACGCTTCCTGTACGACGAACTGTCTGGCCCCTGTGGTCAAAGTGCTGAATGATCGCTTTGGCATTGTTCACGGTTTGATGAACACGGTTCACTCTTACACGAACGATCAGCGCATTCTGGATCTCCCTCATAAGGATCTCCGTCGCGCGCGGGCCGCCGCCGTCTCCATCATTCCCACGACCACGGGCGCAGCCAAGGCCATCGGACTGGTCGTCCCCGAGCTGAAAGGGAAATTGGACGGCATCGCCCTGCGCGTGCCCACGCCCAACGTCTCCATCATTGATCTGGTCGCCGAACTTCGGAGAGATGTCACCGTCGAAGAAGTGAATGCCGCGCTGAAGGAGGCGGCCGAAAACGAGCTCAAAGGCATCCTGCAATATACCGAAGAAGAACTCGTCTCCATCGACTATCGCGGCAATCCGCACTCTTCGATCGTGGACGCTGGATTCACCCGCGTCACTGATGGTCGATGTGTCAAAGTTCTCGCCTGGTACGACAATGAGTGGGGATACAGTTGTCGTGTGCGCGATCTCATCAAGTATGTGGCCAGCAAGGGATTGTGATCCGGAGCATCGAGCAGTGACGATCGCCATCCATCGACGGACCGATTCGCCCGGTCTGTTGATGGTTCATCACGTCTGTGAGGATCATCATGCGAAAGCTCTCCATTCAAGACCTTGATCTCCCAGAGCAACGCGTGTTCATGCGCGTCGATTTCAACGTCCCCATCAAGGACGGACGGGTCACTGATGCCACGCGCATCGAAGCCGCCCTACCCACAATCCGCTATGCTCTGGAGCGCCACGCGAAAGTGATCCTGGCCTCACACCTGGGTCGTCCCAAAGGCCAGCGACGATCGGAACTCTCGCTGGCCCCGGTGGCCGAGACACTCTCGGCGTTGCTCGGCCAGAGCGTGCTGTTCATGCCCGATTGTGTGGGCGATGATGTGAAGGCGGCGGTCCAGGCGCTCAGCGGAGGAGAGGTCGCGCTGCTCGAAAATTTACGCTTCCACCCCGGCGAGGAGAAAAATGACGAAGCGTTCTCGCGGCGACTCGCCGAACTGGCCCCTCTCTACGTCAACGATGCCTTTGGCACAGCCCATCGGGCGCATGCCTCGACGGTGGGGATCACCCGCTTCGTCCGTCAGGCTGCCGCTGGCTTGCTCATGCAACGGGAACTGGAGTATCTCTCCCGAGCCCTGAATCCGGATCACCCCTACGTCCTCATTCTCGGTGGCGCCAAAGTCTCGGACAAGATACCGGTGATCCAAAACTTGCTCAAGCTGGCCGATGCCATCCTGATCGGCGGCGCGATGGCGTATACGTTCCTCAAGGCTCAGGGTCACGATGTGGGCGCCTCCTTGGTCGAAGATGATCAACTGGATCTGGCGCGGCGATTACTGACCGAAGCCCAGGAAGGCGGCGTACACCTGGAACTCCCCGTCGATCACGTGATCGCCAGACTGGAGGATGAGGCGAGCCCGGTGCAGGTGGTCACCGGGAACATCCCGGCGGGATTCGCCGGCGTGGATATTGGTCCGCAGACCATCGATCGTTACCGGTCTCGGATCGCATCGGCGCGGTTGGTGGTCTGGAACGGCCCCATGGGCATCTTCGAGAGGCCGCCTTTCGACCGGGGCACCGTGGCCATCGCTCGAGCGGTCGCTGATTGCCCCGGCATCACCATCATCGGCGGAGGCGATTCCGTGGCCGCCGTCCGTCAAGCGGGCGTGGCCGATCGTCTCACTCACGTATCTACCGGAGGGGGAGCCACACTGGAGTTCCTCGCCGGAGTCGAATTGCCTGGAGTCGCTGCCCTCACCGATAAAAGGTGAACGGGTGCCCGCCCGTCGCGACACTCGGTCACCCGCACGGGCCTCCGGGACGGAAGACCTCGGACATCACACGACGAACCAAATCGAGGAAGGACAGCACGTACAGAACGATGAGAAAACCGGTCATTGCGGGAAACTGGAAGATGCATAAACTGGTCGGCGAGGCGCTGGACACCGTGTTGACCCTGAAGCCCCTGGTGGCCAACGTCACCCATTGTGAGATCATCGTCGCTCCGCCATTCACCGCGTTGAAACTGGTGGCCGATCGTCTGGAAAGTTCGAACATCCAGGTGGCCGCCCAGGATGTGTGCGAAGTATCCGAGTTCGGAGCGCGCACTGGCGAAGTGAATGCGGCTATGCTCCGCGACGTCGGTTGCCGCTACGTGATCATTGGTCACTCGGAGCGGCGCCAATACTATGGGGAGACCAACGAGCGGATCAATCAAAAAATTATGGCAGCGCTCGACGGCCAGCTCACGCCGATTGTCTGCGTGGGCGAAACGCTCCAGGAGCGGGAAGCCGGGCGAGAACACGCCGTCGTCCAAACCCAGCTCTGGGAGGGGCTGAGCCGCTTGACAGTCGATACCCTGCCTCGTATTATAATTGCTTATGAGCCGGTGTGGGCGATTGGAACGGGAAAGACGGCAACGCCGGAGGTGGCACAGGCCATGCACGCGTTCATACGACGGATCTTAGCCGAGCAGTTCAGCCCATCAGTGGCGGAGCGCGTGCGAATCCTTTACGGAGGGAGCGTGAAGCCGGACAACATCAAACAGCTCATGCGAGAGGCAGATATCGATGGGGCCCTGGTCGGCGGAGCCAGTCTGAAAGCAGAGAGTTTCGCCCAAATTGTGCATTATAACCGGTGAGTCACGTTATGTGGTGGACTTACATCTTACTCGGTCTTTACATTCTGAGCTGCATCATCCTGGTCACCGCCGTTTTGCTCCAGCCGGGGAAAGCCGATGCCGCGGCGTTATTTGGTGGCGGCGCGAGCCAGGCAGCATTTGGCCCGCGCGGGGCCCAGAACGTGCTCGGTTGGACGACCTGGGTGGCGGCGGGCGTCATGGTCCTGCTGGCACTGGTGTTCTCCATTCCAGGCGTACTCGGCGAGCGCTCGGTCCTTCAAGGAGCGGAGGCGCCGGCTGCTGTGGAACAACCGGTTCCATCCCAGGAGTCAGCATCGACTCCTCCCGCCTCCACACAACCGGCCAAAGGAACCTCACCGACCGAAGCCGAAGGTCAGCCCACCGAGCCACGATGAAGGGTTTCAACATCTCTCAAGCTGAGTGTGCCGAAGTGGCGGAACTGGCAGACGCGCACGTTTGAGGGGCGTGTGGGGCAACCCGTGGGGGTTCGAATCCCCCCTTCGGCACCAACTTTCTCTCCACCCATCGTCGCTGAGCCTCCGCGATGTCGAACCGTTCGAACGCCCTCTTCAGTATCCCCCTTCTCCTCATGAATGGGGTGAGAGCATTCGTTCCATCTGATACCCACTTTCGCGCAGAATGATCACTGAGAGCGCAAGCAATGTGACAGAGAGAAATGCTCTGGCCTTCGCCCATACGATGACTCATTACAGTGGTCGTCCCCGACCTCATGTTCTGCGCACTCGTCCCCGTGGGAGTCTTCATCGCCGTCACCTCGTCGGCCGAAGGCTGACTCCAGGTGCGCTCCCACTGGTGAACGAGAGCTCCCCTGCTGGATACTCGATGAGCGAAAATTCTCCTTGTCACACATGTCTTGATATGCTAAGTTATCAGTGTATTGCTTCTTCCCGGCGATGAATCCTGAACGGGCATCGTGACGGGAACGGCAATATAAGGGGCGAAATAAGAACCAGAATGGTCCCCTTCTCAATGGGAGGGTTGTCTCGAATTTTTCGAATACAGGCCAAGGAGTTCACGCGCGAAGGGCGAGAACCGAGGAACTGAACGCATATGGGATCTCGCACGAGCGGCTTGCGCGGGCTCGCCGAGAGAGCGGATTGGGCGAGTTCAATGAGTGGGCTGGTGGGGCAAGGTGTGTATCTCTCCCTGGCGATCAATCATCGTGAAATAGACGGACGTTGCCTGTGAGTATCATTCTGGTGATATCTATTTCGATTCGCCTGGTGGCCTTAGTCTGGTCTTTCGTCCTCTGGCGGCGGGTGCGGGACTGGCGAATGGGGTTCCTGTCGTTCATGCTCGGATTGATGGCGCTGCGCCAGACGCTGACGTGGCTGGGAATGACCTCTGCTCAAGAGGGCTGGCGGGTGCATCCGGTGACCGAGCTTCCTGGCCTCGCGGTGAGCATCCTGGCCTGTCTGGCGATTGTGTTTCTGCATCGCATGTTGACCGAACGCCAACGAACCGAAGAGGCGCTGGCCGCCGAGAAAGAACGCCTCGCCGTCACCCTCCGATCCATCGCTGACGGCGTCATCACCACCGATACGCGAGGGCACATTGTCCTGATGAATCGAGTGGCCGAAGAACTCACCGGTTGGCCTCAGAGTGAAGCGCGCGGCAAGCCGCTGGCGGAGATCATTCATATCCTCGATGAACGAACGCGCCAGCGGCGACCGGATCCAGGAGAAGAGGTGCTCCGATCCGGCCAGGCCAACAGTTCAAGCTCCAGGACGGTCCTCGTCGCTCGCGACGGCCGGGAGCGGCTCATCAGTGAGAGCCGTGCGCCCATTCGCGACAAAGACGGGAGAATTCGAGGCGCCGTGCTCGTCTTCCACGATGTGACGGAAAAGCAAAAACTCGAAGATGAACTCCTCAAGGTAGAGAGGTTGGAGTCTCTAGGGGCATTGGCTGGTGGTCTCGCTCACGATTTCAACAATATTCTCATGGCCATCCTCGGCAATCTCTCGCTGGCCCGGTTATATGCCTCACCTGGAGACCGGATCCACGAGCGGCTGGAAGCGGCTGAAAAAGCGGCGTTACGAGCCAGAAATCTCACCGAGCGACTGCTCACCTTCGCTCAAGGTGGAGCTCCGATCCGCTCCATGGCCTCGATCACCGCACTCATCAAGGAGTCGGTGGAATTCGCCCTCACCGGGTCGAACGTGCGATGCGAGTTCTCGCTTCCTGAGAATCTCTGGCCCGTGGAGGTCGACCACGGACAGATCGGCCAGGCGATCCAAAACCTCATCATCAATGCCGACCAGGCGATGCCCGACGGCGGCGTCATCCGCGTGAGGGCGGAGAATGCGATCGTGACGGATCAGATGCCCCTCCCACTGGCGCCGGGGAAATATGTTAAGGTCACCATCGCCGATCAAGGGACGGGCATTCCCCGAGAGCACCTGGGGAAGATCTTCGATCCCTATTTCACCACCAAGCCCGAAGGCAGCGGCTTGGGATTGACCACGACGTATTCCATCATCAGGCGACATGGCGGACATATTGCCGTCGATTCTCAGGTGGGCCGCGGGACCATCGTCACATTCTATTTACCCGCTTCAGAGAAAGAATGGCCCGCGAAAAGACCTTCGGAAGAGCTAGGGGAAGGGCGAGGCAAGATCCTGTTCATGGACGACGAGGAAGTGATCCGGGATGTAGCTGGCCACATGCTCACCATACTCGGTTATGAGGTCGTCTCGGCCAAGGATGGCGCCGAAGCCGTTCAACTCTATCAGAAAGCTTATGAGGCGGGAGAGCCGTTCGACGCGGTCATCATGGACTTGACCGTTCCTGGTGGGATGGGCGGCCGAGAGGCGATCAAGAGGCTTCTGGAGGTCGATCCTCATGTCAAGGCCATCGTCTCCAGTGGCTACTTTCAGGATCCGGTCATGGCAGAATACCGGAGGTATGGATTCCGAGCTGTGATCACCAAACCATACAGAATCGAAGATCTCGATCGCATCATACGCCAGGTGCTCAGCGAACGGGTTCGACGAGCCAACGATGATGTAGCCTGACCCTCGATCAAAGCAGAGGATAGAGAATGTCGCGCCGCCTATCGAATGCCAAACAACGATAGAAAGAATTCCGTCCGCTGAGCGAACGTGAGTCGCGGCGGATCGACATTCCAAATATGAATGAGCGCATAGAACACCCACACCCCAGCGATGCGTTTGATGCGAAGGCACATCGCCCATGGACCATCCTGCGGCCAGGTCCGACCACGACGCTTCCGCTCACGAAGTAAAGAGACATAAATGCCCAGGGCGAGCAGCAACGAATAAAAAATCCGCGGACACAACAACGACCACGCTCCAGTCAATCCCGCGGCGGCGAGATGCCCAATATCGCGCAGCACGTGATAATAGATATTACCCGCGAATGCCGCGGCCATCGTCGCCGCGAATAATCGAAGTCCGGGTCGCGTCTTGAAGTACGACGCATAAGCTGGAAAGAAGAAGAATTCGACCAGGAGCTCTTTGAAGTAGTAATAGAACCGATTCCAGAATTCCACCACCGACTGTGACAACAACGGTTTATACGTATTGCGGAAAACATGGAATCCGAGCAACCGCAAACAGCCGATGATGACATGTCCAGTGATGGCCAGCTTCAGCGTTCGCGTGATCAACTCGACGAACACGCTCGCCCACGCCCATATCGGCGACGGATGGAACGTCGTCTCCCCACCGATTAACGCGCTCAATCGAGGGAGGTCCAGATGATACCCGGAGAGGGCGGGAGGCATGCCATCGACCGGGAGGCCATGCACGAATCCGTTGATCATCCACAAAGCCCCTTGCCAGAACCAGGCCAGGATGAGGAGCTTCAGGCCCGCCAATTGAGCGCGAGCGCGATCGGCCATCGTCGCCGCCATGGTTTGCTGAAGGTAATCGTAGCCCTTTCCATAAGGAACGTGTGTGCCCCCATAGGCGGGCCAAAGATAAAAGAAGTGTTCTCGAAAGCGACTGTCTGCCGCTCGACGGCGCTGACCAGCCAGGAGCATATATCCGCAGCGCCAGGCGAGAAAAGGAAAACAGGTCGCCGCCAACCAGACGCCGGTGGCCATGGGATGACCATGGCGGGGGATGGCCAACAGCCCGACAAGGACTATCCAGATGATCGCATGGAGAACGAAGAGAGGATGCCGTTGCACCAGGCGCGGAAGCTGCCCGTATGATCGGGCCGCTCGATAACAGGCATAGAGCCCCCCTCCCACCAGGACCATAGCCAGCAGGAGGGCGGGCCACCCGTCGGACGCCCAGCCAGGATCGAGGCGTTGCCTCTCGGCCACCGCCCGGTAGAACACATACACGCCGCCGAGCGAGAGGATCAGATGTCGGTGCGCCGGAAAGCCAATGACCAGCGCCAACAGCGGAGAGATGAGCGCGGCGGCGGCCCGATCGTAGAAAAAGAGGAGCAGCGTGGCCGCCGACCAGACAGCGGCCTGTCCCCAGGGAGTGGAAACAACCGCGACGAGGCGCTCATCCTCATGAAGTTGTCGGCTCAACGTGAGGAGGGCCGTTGGCGTCATCTCGTCTCGCGCTCGATCAAGTCCAGGATATGGGCAATGGAATTCAGTTGACCGGGATCGATCCCCCGCTCCGAGAAGTCGATACCATACTCCTGCTCGAGGTATCCCACGATCTCCAACACAGCCAGAGAATCGATGAGCCCCGATGTGATGAGTCCCTGATGTTCATCGGTAATATCCAGAGGCCGGTCGGGTCTTCGAATCGTTTGCAAGAACTGGATCAATTTTGCCTTATGCGCGGCTCGATTCATTGTTTTTCGCTGAACAGGTGATGCACGTCGACCGGCTTCAATCGGGCGCACATGTCCGCCACCTGGGCGCGATTGATCTTTCCTCGGGAAGTCCGCGGGATGGCCTCCAGCAGATACCAGCGCACGGGCATCTGATGGTCTGCCAGATGTTGCTTCAGCCAATAGTAGAGTCGACGAAGAGTCTCGCGGCGAGAGTCACTCAGTACGACCGCCAGACCAACGTTCTGACCGTACAGTGGATCATCATAGCCGAAGCAGCACACGTCGATGGTCGCGGTGAATCGTTCAACAACGGCGTCGATGTCCCCAGGGTAGATCTTCATTCCGCCCTTGTTGATCTCCTCGCGCTCGCGCCCCCTCAGATAGAGCCAGCCACGATCATCAATGAGGCCAATGTCCCCGGTCATGAACCATCCCTGACTCACCACCTGACGGGTCAGATCATCGCGTTCCCAATAGCCCCTCATCAGGGCCGGCGTATTGAGCCAAACGTAGCCTGGCTCATTCGGCGCACAGCCGGGCACCGCCCATGGCGGCTCGTCGGTGGATCGCGACTTCAGGATCTTCACCAGCGCGCCCCACGGCTCCCCGATGAGCCCATCGGCCGGCGCGAACTCCGGCATCGTCGTCCCAGCTACCCAACTCCCCGTCTCGGTGATCCCATAAGCATTGAACACATTCCTGGTGCCGGTCCATTCCTGGATTCGCTCCCAGAGGTGAGCTGAAAGAGGAGCTGATCCGCAAAACACGCGCTCCAGCGTCCCGGCCCGAGGGGGTCTCGCCGTCTTGAGAGCCAGCCGCCAGAGAGCGGGCACTGAGGACATGAACGTGATCTCAAACTCATCCAGCAACGCGCCCAGCTGCATGACGAGATCGGCGCGGAACGGCGGCAAGATGAACAACTCCTGACCCCAGAGCCAGGGATATAAGCAGTTGCAAATCAATCCGTGACCAAAATGCGTCGGGAGCAAGCAGAGCGTGCGACGATAGGCCTTCAGGCCGAGATGCTGACGCAGTGTGACCCATCGCGCGCGCAACGAACGATGGGTGTGAACGACGCCTTTCGGCTGCCCAGTCGTTCCCGAGGTGAACAGGATCAGCGCATCACGATCGAGCGACGGGTGCCGGCCAGAGAGCGAAGAAGCCTCCTCCGCTGGCAAGGCGGATTCGGTCGCTTCCAACAGCTTCACGCCCAATGCGGCCAGACGGCTGACGAGCGCCTCGTCGATCGCCTCCACGGCCAAGGCAAATTGTGGACGGGCGGCGCGAGCGAGCGTTTCGATCTCAAAGGGCGTCAGCCGAATATCGATGGGAATGGCGCACCCTCCCAGACTCCACACGGCCAACAAATCGACGAAGAACTCCAGTCGATTCCCGTAGAGGAACAATACGCGATCCCCGGCTCGCATTCCCTGATGTCGATACAAGGCCAGACGTCGAAGAAGCTGCCGCTGGATCTCGGGTGGCTCCCATCGTCGCCCGGTCAATGGTTCGGTGAGGGCGCCAACGTGCATGTCGACGAACATCTTCTCCTCCTTTCGCCCGCCCGAATGATGGCCTCGACGTGGCGGCTGATCATCTTACTCGCTCAGAAGCGCAGACTCAATGGTCCACCCGCCACCTCCCGTGCTGGACGGGCTCACGGTCGGCCAGAAACACCCTGGGCAGAAGATGTGCCAGCGAGACCGCGCTGGTGATAATATCGAATCCACTGCTCCTGCAAGCGGTGAAAGGCCTCCAGTCGCTGACGATACGCCCGATCACTCCGAAGACTGAGCCGGGTCCGCTCATCGAACGCCAACCATCTGGGTGAAAAATATTCCCGTTCCGCCACCATGTTCCTCATGAAGCTGCCCTCTTTGAACAGAAAGCCATCGCTGCCGGTAATATCCCATCCGAGCAGGAACGTGTATCGCCGACTCAGGCGCTCATCCCAAACGGGCAGTCCCTGATGCATGTAGTCCGTATGGGGTATGCCCAGCAACGCCAGGATGCTGGGCGTGATGTCAATATGTGAGGTCACCTCGTTCACCGAGCGTCTCCGGGAGAAAACGCTGGGAGCATATATGACGAGGGGGACGTGATATGTTTCGTCGTTCATATACACAGGATCGAAATGCGGACTCTCGATTTGCGATCGAAATCCATGATCGCTGGTCACCACGAGAATCGTTCGCTCCCACACCCCGATATCGGCTAATCGGCGGGTGAACGTTTCGAGCAGCCGATCCCTCAAGACAGACAAGTTTTTCACGCGCCCTTCCCAGCTCCGAGCAGAGAACGGCTTATCCGTCACCCCGGAGACGTCATCGAATCGGAAATGACCCAACGATGGAGCGAGCACCACCAGGAAACGACGATGGGCTTTCCAGAGCCGGGCGATCGCCTCGCTCGCCGCTCGATAGAGTCGCTTATCGATCTCGTAGCGGCGGGTGCTGCCGGACATTTGCCACAGAGGATCTTCCAGAGAGTCCGTCAGAAAGCTACGAAGGTTCCTGATCTGGTCAAACCCCAACTGGCTGATGAGGAACCGCTCCTTATTTCGGTTGCGCACGTCGCCGAAGAAAAGAGAGACGTATCCCCATCGGGCCAGAATCTGCGGCAAGGCGTCGGCGCGATAGCGCCCGTATCTCCAAGCGATGTTCTGTGACCCCGGCAACGGATACGTGGAGGTGAGAATGGAAAATAAAGCCCGGATCGAGCGCGGAGAGGTCGTATAGTGGTGTTCGCCCACAATCGCCCTCTCGCTCAGCCGCTTCAATCCGGGGAGATAGGCCAAATCGGGCGAAGCATACCGATAGGGAGCCGTCTCCCAAATGACGATGATGACATTCGCTCCGGGAACGACCGACGACCACTTTCGGCCCTCCGGTCGCTCTGACTCGTCCTGATGATCGAGCACGAGCTGTTCGTACCGCGCCTTCAAGATCTCGGGAGGCGGCAATGGGCCGGACGTCGCCCGAGGCGCGCTTCGACTCGCTTCGTAGACCAACTGGAGCATCGATTTTTGATTCGCAGCCGTGCGCTCTTGCCACAATGACACGATGGCCGCCAGGAAGATGATCCCGAGACTCGCTCCCCGAGCGACTGCGGCGAACCGAGAGCGGAGGAGAGCCCACCGTCGCTCCTCAGAGACGATGAGCAGCAGGAATGAGGAGGAAAACGCAAACAGCGTTCCCCCCACGAGCTTGGTCACTAACGAAGGGCTCACCGCGCCCCATACCGCATCCGGATAGCCGAAGAGCAGTTCCTGAAGCTGATGAATCCGCTGCACCCCGAAATGACTCCCGAACTTCATAACGTCGATGCACTCGGCCAGAGCGAGGACATGGACGCACAACAAAACGCCCATCGCGCCTAATAGTTTGAACCGAAAGAAAGCATCGGTTCGCACCAGAAGCCACGATAGCACAGCGATAGACGCGGCGATGAGAAGAACGTCCTCGGAGAAATATCGGAGGAAACGAATGGGATCACTCCGGCAAAGCGCCACCGCTATCCCCAGCAAAACCCAGAGAGGACGCCCTGGATGAGCGAATAAGCAGATGAATTTCAATCCGAGCTGAGCTAACGCATAAGGAAAGAACAGGAGCGAAAAGAGGGCCAACCACGGGCTTCGCCAATGTACAGGCATACATCCAAGCACTCCTCACCGCCAGAGAAAATCTCCTCGTCGGCGGTCACTCTCGATCCGAGGGGACTGTTTCCTATATCATCCTCATCGAGAAAAATCAAGAGCAAGGCGTCGTTCTTTGAGGAGGCGCTAAGAGCAGTGCGAGAAGGAACGCCGAGGCAGAGCCGTAAAGAGAGGTTCTTTTGAAGTTTCCCGCCTTTCACAACTCCTGTCCCGTTGATGCCGCACCGGCGAGGTCGTCGATGAGTTAGCGAAAGAGTGGGCAGAGTGGTCGTATACCCTTTGGCAACCCCCTCGGAGTTCCGAGAGCGTGATGAAGCAGGTCACTTCATAGAGAGGAGAACCCATCTCCGCGGAACGAGAGATACCGCGATGGCCGATGGAATGAACGGGCCACCAGCGGCCAATGCCCCCTCTCCACGAGCAGAAGACCATCGGCCGACTGGTGGTCGTGTCGCATGCGATCATCCTCGGCCCGTATGGCGGTTCGTCATACGCCATTGGCCGACGGATGGTCGTGGCCCATCTGGACTGTCGTCAGAATGCCCCATCGAGGATGTCCAAGGCTCCTTCGGGCAATGGTTCGACCACTTTCACCTCGATGCTCCCCGTCTGGAAGGGAGAGTTCGGTTCCAATTCCACGACCAGCCGCCCTCGGCCGTTCTTCATGGTGATCGTGCCCATTTCGACGTCCTGCTCTCCATCGTTGACCACGACCATGAATTGTGTGCCATCGGGCACATCGACCCGCACGCGCACCCCAAACAGAGGCGTCCCCAAGAGCTGCCCGCGAGCCGCCTGACCGATGGCGTTCATCTGCTGGCCCGCGTCAGTGGGTACAAGCACGATCTGCTCGATGCTCGTCTTCTGAGCGACAGCGACGACGCTTCCAATAGGCACGACGAGAGCGAGTAAGGCGAACGCGATCTTGTTCATCTGTCCCTCCTCATCAGAATTTTGGAGAGCCAAGAGCAGCAAGGCCTCGTCATCAACCGCCTCGATCCTCTCACTCCTTCGGGCGGTTATATGGAGAACTGCATTGACGCAGCATGCTCTTTGCTCTCGCCCCATTCGTAAGCAAGGCTCGTGCCACTTGACATGAAATCGTCTCGCTGGGCCGTTTGTAGCGGAACATCAACAGGTTATCGCCGGAAAGGCGATCGTCCTTGAGGCGCGATGTGGCGCGAGACGTTTCTGATCTGAAACAATCGTTCGCTTCACCCTGTGAAAGAGAGATGTCCTCAAGAGTCCATTCGCCAGGCCACGCGTGAGTTGAGAGCACTGAATGAGGCCATGCGGATCAGTCCTCGAGCGACTCGGTCGTGAACAATTATATTCGATATCTCACCTTTCGGCGGGATGACGCCGGTTCCAGATCGAGGTTATGCAGCTTCAATCCGGCGACGGCGGTGAGGGCGAAGTCCGAGTGCTCGCCTCGCCGGAGTTTGGGATAGGCGGCAGCAGCGATCATCGCCGCATTATCGGTGGTCAGCGGGGGACTGGGGTAATACAGTGGAATGCCCACGCGTTCGGCAAATGCCCTCGCTTCGCGTCGCAGCTGGCGATTGCAGGCCACCCCCCCAGCCAAGACGAGCGTCTGCGGCTTGGTGGTGGCTACGGCACTGGCGACCCGGTCGAGGAGTGTGCGAACTACGGCGCGTTGAAAACTGGCGATCAGGTCGAGGACGTCCTGCGGCGGATGCTCGGGATCAACGACCGGCTTGATGCCCTTCTCCTCCACGTATCGGCGGACGGCCGTCTTCAATCCGCTGAAGCTGAAATCGAGCGTGCCATCGGTCATTCGCGGGATGGTGAAGGAGACGGCTTCCGGATTCCCTCGAGGTGAGAGGCGGTCGATGACGGGTCCGCCGGGATAGCCCAAGCCCAGCAACTTGGCGACCTTATCGAAGGCCTCTCCGGCCGCATCATCGCGCGTATGCCCGAGGCGCTTATACTTCTCTGCCGCGGGCATCCAGTACAATTCCGTATGTCCCCCCGATACGATGAGGGCTAATGCGGGATACGCGATCGGCGGGTTCTCGAAGACGACCGAATAGACGTGCCCTTCGAGATGATTAATGCCGACGTAGGGCTTTCCCAGCGCATAGGCGACCGACTTGGCGTAGCTCAGTCCCACCAGCAACGATCCCACCAATCCTGGGCCATATGTCACGCCGATGCCATCGATCTGGGAGAAGGTGACGCCGGCCGCCTGGAGCGCCTGCTCGACAACAGGCACGATGTTCTTGATATGCTCGCGCGAAGCCAACTCGGGGACGATCCCCCCATAGGGTCGATGGGTGTCTACCTGGGAAGCAACGATATTGGAACGGATCACCCGACCTTGTTCGACGACGGCCGCCGCTGTCTCGTCACAGGATGACTCGATGCCCAGAATCAGCATCTCTCCTCCTCGCTCTGATCCTCCCGTTCACGAGGAGCACTCGCTCGGCGAGCGGATGGGAGCTCAGCGCACCCTGAGCCCTCCACCAACGCTCGAAGACTCTCCGTATAGGGAGGACGCGCCACGCCCCGTTCGGTGATGATGGCCGTGATGTATCGATGCGGTGTCACATCGAAAGCGGGATTGGCGACCTCCACGTCTTCCGGAGCAATGACTTGATCTCTGATCCGGATCACTTCGTCACCGGACCGCTCCTCAATGGGGATCTCATCGCCGGAAGCGAGCGACAGGTCGATGGTCGAAGTGGGCGCCGCCACGTAGAACGGAATATGGTGTTCCTTGGCCAGCACGGCCAGCGAATACGTCCCAATTTTATTGGCGACGTCTCCGTTGGCCGCGATGCGATCGGCTCCTACGATCACACAATCGACTTTCCCCTGGCGCATGAAGTAACCCGCCATGTTATCAGAAATGAGCGTCACCGGGATGCCATCCTTCATCAGTTCCCAGGCGGTCAATCGCGCTCCTTGCAAGAACGGGCGGGTCTCATCGGCCAACACGCGCACCTTCTTCTGTTGCTCCACTGCCGCGCGAATGACGCCGAGCGCCGTTCCATAGCCAGCGGTGGCCAGCGTCCCGGCATTGCAGTGCGTCAGCACAGTGGCCGCATCGGGGATCAACTCGGCACCATATCGTCCCATCTGCCGATTGGTTTGAATGTCCTCTTCATACATCCTCTGGGCCTCTTCGATCATCCGCCGTTTGATCTCATCCAGCGGCAATCCGTCCCGCCTGGCGCGAACAAATGCGCGCTTCATGCGCTCAATGGCCCAGAACAGATTGACGGCTGTCGGACGGGTGGTCTCCATCACCCGACAAATACGCTCCAGTTCCCGCTCCAACTCCTCCACTGTGCTCACCTGAGCGTCTCGCACTCCCAGGGCGATTCCCATTGCCGCCGCCACGCCAATGGCTGGCGCCCCTCGGACGACCATATCCTTGATGGCTCGGGCCACCTCCTGGTAGGTCCGAAAGACGGGATAGACTTCCTCGGTGGGCAGTTTCCGCTGGTCGATCATCCGAATCCCTTCATCGGTCCACTCGATCGTCTTGATCATGTCCACTCCCCAACTCCACGGAATGTGAGCGCGCCCGTCGCTCAAGTCATCATGGTACTTAACCCGGACTGGCTTTGGCAATATCACACCGAGAGGCCAGTACGCCCATCGGACATGGGTCGCTCTATGAGGACGCCACCAAGGAGCCGGGGACCCGCTCCGGATGTTGATCCCCCGAGGGACACGACCCCTGAAAGGGCAAAGCCTCTCCGGTGCAGAGAATCCCGCCTCACTGTTGAGGGTGGCACCGCCAAGGCTGATCCCGGGCGAGCAGCAAATCAGGCCGCCATTCCAGCCGACCCTCTGGTGACCTTCTCAGCGTGATGGACGTTACAGAAGAATGACGTCCCCTGCGTATAATGAGCAGTGATATCGAATTTGTGAGAGGAGAGAGGACTATGGCGAGAACATGGCGGGCAACGGCCAAGAAGAGGGTGACCGTTGCGCATGATCATCAGCACATTCAGAATCATCCTGCTTTCCGCAGGCTCGCCCGCCGGGTCAACGGCTTCCTGGCGGCCGATTTTCTATCCTCCTTCGATGCCGAGCAGCGTCATCAATTGGAGCGCATCGCCACGTCGATCACCTACTCGCCGGGAGAGATATGTCTGGCCCCCCACGAGATGAGAGGGAGATCGTTCATTCTTCGCCGGGGGAAGATCCGGCTCTTTTATTCGTTCCAGAATGGAGATACCCTGAGCATCGCCGAATTGCGGCCCGGTGCCGTGTTCGGTGAAATGCCGCTCCTCGGTCAACGAGCTTATGGCGCTCAGGCAGAGGCTGTGGAGGAGAGCGTATTATGGATCCTGAGCCGGCCGGATCTCGAGCAGCTTTTGCTGAATCATCCTCGTCTCGCCCTTCGGCTCATCCAGCTTCTCGGTCAACAGCTCCTGGAGGCGGAAGGTCAACTGGAGGAAACGCTGTTTAAGAATATCCGCGCCCGAACGGCCGCGCTCCTGCTGCGGCGGGCGTCGTCAGATCCCCCCGCCGTCACCGGTTTGAGCCATCAGGAGATCGCCGACCAACTGGGCGTATATCGGGAGACGATCACCCACGCGCTGAACGAACTGAGACAGATGGGCCTCATCGAGATCGGCCGGAGAAAACTTCGCATTGTTGACCCGGAAGGATTGAGGCGCGAAGCCAAGCCCTCGCCTCAGGAATGGGTGGCTCATCTGGTGTAAACGAGCGACGAGGCCGGAGGTGCGCGAACGCCACCTCCCGGTCTTCGGGTGAACGCCAGATGCACAATCCTCATCCGGCCTATTCAGGGTTGAAGACCTCCCACCTCTTCCCTTTATAATCTAACGCCTTATGAATCGAACGATGCCAAAAAGAGCGATCATCACTCACGTGAGGAGGAAGTCAAGGATGTCCATGTTCAGGTTGGTGAAACTGGTAGCGCTCTCACTCGTCGTGACACTGGTCATCGGGGCGATGATACTCTCTCATGTCTCGTCAAGCCGATGGCGCGGGGTGGCCGAAGCCAGCGGGCGGACGACAATGGTTGCCGCTCACTCCGAACAGGATGGTTGGGATGTCCCCACCGACGTGGCTAAAATGAAAAATCCCATCGAGGCGACGTCCGACTCGATCCAGAAAGGTAAACAGCTCTACGAAGCCAATTGTGCGTTCTGCCATGGCCAGACGGGGAAAGGCGATGGTCCGGTCGCCTCGAGTCTCCCCGAGAAGCCGGCCGATTTGAGCAATAAGGAGGTCATGGCTCGCCTCACCGATGGCGAGTTGTTCTGGAGAATCACGAAAGGAAAACGACCCATGCCAAGCTTCGAGAAGACGCTCTCTGAGAAGGAGCGTTGGCATATCGTCAACTATCTCCGCACGCTCGCCCAATGAGCCGAGTGTGTGTCTCAGATTACAGCACTCATGGTTGGCCTCGCCTACCATTGAGGCGAATTCAATGCTATGGATTTCTCAACGAGGAAAACGGGCCGCTTGGCGTTGGCCAATGTTGTGAAGTCCATAGATTTCAACACCTTAAATCGACATAGGAGGGTTTGATGATGAAGAGGCATTTCGCGTTAATCACATTACTCGTTTTAACGCTTCCCGTCGTGACCGCGCTGGCCTGGCAGGGTGAAGCCAAGAAGAAGACGATCATCGGCGAGCTGGTCGACTCCAAGTGTTATCTGGCCATGGGAGCGAGAGGTGAAGGTCACCGCGCCTGCGCCGTCAAATGCGCCAAGATGGGCATTCCGGTGGCCATCGCCGACGCCAAAGGGAATACGTACACGATCGCGTTGCCCGCGCCCGCCCTGGCCCAGTATCAAGGTCTGCAGGCTCGGGTCACGGGGAAGGTTTTTGAAACATCTCGGACGATCATCCCGATGAAGATCGAGGTCAAGAAGGATGGGAGGTGGACGGAGATCGAACTTCCCAAAACGATGATGTAGGGCGTCGCTTCCTCACTCCTCCATCAGGGGAGCAAGCCCACGTTCCACCTGATGGAGGATCCTCTCTGATCCCGTCTGCACTGGCTTCGGTTGGACGGCGACATCCTTATAAAAGAAGTGCTTCCTGACGTGGCCGAACGGTTTTCCATCCACTTCCACATAGGGATAAATGAAGTAATTGAGAGGCTCACCTGCTTGAGGAGGATCTAAGATGATGTCCCGCCCAATGGTGAATTGCACGCGATTCTCATCGTGAGCGCCGAAAAAGTATTCTCTCTTTTCCGGATGCTTGTTCGCTTCGGAGGCATCCACGGGCACCCACCCATATCCTTTGAGGTAGAATTCGGCCCAACAGTGATAACCAGCAATCTCTCCCTGGCCCCGGTCGGGGGGTAATGGAAAGCCAATGGCGAACTTGGCCGGGATGCCCACCGCTCGGCAGAGTCCGATGAACAGAGCATGGAAATCGGTGCAGTTGCCGCGCTTCACGTCGCAGGCATAGTAGATATCGCCCCGTCCCCATCCGGTGCCACTTTTATCGTACGTGAGATTATCCACGACATAATCATAGATGGCGCGAACCTTCTCCAGATCGGCCGTCTTCCCCCGAGTGACGTCTCGGGCTAACGCCCTGATTCGATCATCGACGGGAACGAGTCGATCTGGCTGAAGCCATCGTTTCAAGAGAGGATCGGTGTCTCCCTCGACACGCACGCGCACCGATGAGAAATCCCGGCGGACATATTCTCGGCGCGTGACCAGGAACTTCATGTCTACGCGGATAGAATCCCGTCGAGGATTCGCTGCCGAGAGGAAGAGAATGGCATTGCCATACTCGGGATCACGATGCAGGCTCGTTGGATACGGCGCGGCGATGAGCAGGGGAGTGACCTCCTGGTGCGCATCGCTCGTCGGATAGGGTAACCAGATGGAAACCTTCTTGGCCTCTTTGGGAATATTGGTGACCTCGGCCGTGTAGGTGAATTCGAACGTGCGCACGGCCGGGCCGCGGGCCATGATGGTCACTCTCCCCGAACTGGCGAAGAGCCCCAATGCCCAAACAGAGACGATGAGCAGCAATCTCCCTTTCACCATTCTGCCTCCTTCAATCGAAGACGTCGGGCAGCAGGCTGCCGAGTCACCCCCGCCATTCCTGTTCTCCGTGACGGGCCCATGGGCGATCGATCGAGAGCTCAAAAATTGTACTGCACATAAATGTTCAGGCGATGATCCACGCCGCGATCAAGGCCTTTGTAATCGGTCGTCCAGTGAAGATAGTCGATACCCACGATGAATGGGCCGCCGGGATAGAATCGATTGACGATGTACCATGCCCGATTCTTGATGCGACCCTGAACCGGGATGTCACGGTCCACGGGATCATCGACCGTGTACCCCGGGAAAATCCAGTAGAATCGACTCAGCTTGATCCCCAATTCAGCCCAGCCCCCCCGACTTCTGATCTCCGTTCCCAGGACCGTATTCAGGCCCTGGCCCACGCCGCCCCGGAAGTCGCTCAGATTGCGCCCGAACCAACCTTCCCCTCGCAGCATCACGCGCTCGTGAAGAGCGAGGATGTAGTCGACATTGAGCGACTGACTCCGAAAGCTCTTCCGACCGGCAACGGGCGTCACCATTTCCTCCCATCCATAGTGCCCGGAGACGCCCACGCTCAATCGACTGTTAGCATTCCACAACGCATGGGCATAGCCAAGACGCGCCTGGAGATTCGGTTTGCGAGAGGTCTCTCCATCCCGAAAGCCGTCGCCGTCCAGGTCCTTACTATCAATGGCCCCCGTCAATCCGATCCCTCCGGCGAATGAGAATTGCCCACCACCGATATGGGGCTCGTAACTGAAACGAACCTGGGCTCGCCGATCGCCCAGATTCCCCGCATTCCACATCAACGTATCATTGTTCACCGTGGGATACAGGGGCGAAATGATGTCCCAGGTTTGCCCGCCGAGCAGGGAGAAGGCTCCCCAGGACACTTTCACATACGCATGCCGGGTCCGGAATCGCGGGCGCGATTCTCGTCCCCCATTCTGAAAATCGACTTCGAATTTTCCGGTGAGTCTTCCTCCACCGCCGATTTCTGGCCCCGAATAGTTGATGCCGATGCGCGTCAGCCGCGGATGCATGGTGAAGTTCCCCTTCCTGTTCCCCACGCCGAGACGTGGATCAGCCGAGCGCACGCGAAAAATCGTCTGAGCGAAGTCAGGGCGTGCACTATCGGCGATCAGATCCAACCGCAGGAATCCGTAGAACTGGAGTCGGCTTCCCTTCGTGCTCAACTCTTTCCACTTGACCGTCCCTCGGCCGGCGCCTTGAGGGGCACTCGTGAGCCCTCCCTTCCCTTGCCCACCGCGGTTCCCGCTCCTTTTCGTTTCACCACCCAGCTCCCCTGCCTCTTGAACCGTTCTCGCGGCGAGTTGCTGCTTCAATGCCTGTAGCATCTGGAGGATGGCTCGATTCTGCGCTTCGAGTTCGCGAACTCTCTGCCTCAGTGCTTCCAGCTCAGCGTCGCGCCGTTCACCTTGCGCTCGAACTCCCCAGGTCATTCCCAGTACCACTCCCACCAGACAAACAACGCGCATCCCAATCTTCAGCATCGTTGATATCCCCACACCGTTTTCGAATTACAAAGGAACCTTACCCTACCACGAATTTTTCTATAGGTCAAATTGGTATTTTCGATGGGTTACTGTCCGAGCCATTCAAAAAAGCAATACGCGGCGGCACACTGACCGAGGACGCCGGGATCGGCACCCCAATGAAGGCCGCTTCAGGGATGAGGCGAGGAGGTCAGGAATTCCAGAAAGGCTTCCGAGAGAGGTGATCGGGTGCGTCTGAGGTTCGTGACGATGAAGAAATGACGTTCCAACCTTTTGATTTCGCGAATCCGAATGGCTTTCATCAACCCGGCGGCCATCTCCGTCCGAACGGCCAGGTGGGAGAGAATGGAGAGGCCAACGTTCGCCTTGATGGCTTCTTTGATGGCCGTGGTGCTGCCCAATTGGGCGACGATGTTGAAATCATCCATCTGGTAACCATGCTGGGCCAGCGTTCGCTCGAACACGATGCGCGTCCCGGAGCCCGGTTCGCGGATGAGTAATGGTTCGCGCTTCAACTGATCGAGGGAGAGGACGCGGATACCGTCCCATCGGGCCGTGCGGGGGGCCACGAGGATGAGACGGTCGGTGGCAAATTCTCGAAATCGGAGTGCGCTATTATTGACCTGAGCGCCGACGATGCCGATTTCGATGTCCCCCCTTTCGACCTGGGCGATGACCGCCTGGGTGTCGCTGATCGTCATGGCCACCCGGATGTGAGGGTACCGCTTGCGAAACCGACCGATCATCGAAGGGAGCAGGTATTCGCCGGGAATGGTGCTGGTGCTCAGGTGGAGATCGCCTTCCAAGCGGCCGAGGAATCGATGCATGCCCTCGATCGTCCGCCGCTTCATGTCGATAATCTGGTGGCCGTGTTCGTAAAGCAGCTCCCCGGCCCGCGTTGGCTTGATCTCCCGCCCCAACCGATCGAAGAGGGGAGTGCCGAAGTATTCCTCCAGCGATTTGATGTGACCACTGATGGTCGGCTGGGTCAGATGCAAGCGTTGGGCGGCCCGAGAGAAGCTCCGCTCCTCATACACGCAGCAGAAGACTTCTAATAATCTCAGATCCATAAGGCTCACGGCTATTCTACAGAATCCGAGGCGAGAGATGCAAAAAGCCACGACTCGTCATGGAGACGGTGAACGCCGAACGGGACCGAGGGACCTGGATTCTCGCTTCGCTGGATGGAATTCGAGCGATACGTCGGAGGGGCCAACCCTCTGGTCGATTTCGTGCATCCGATGCCTGTGGGGTCTGAAGAGACCGATGAGGAACTTCACTCTTGGCAAAAGAGTGAGTACAATAGGAGGGTCATGAATATGAAGCAACCGATACAGGGAAGTACGCTCAATCAGTCGGCGGAGAAGGCCGGGGCTCAGGTCCAACTGGCCAAACCCCGAGTGGGGTTCACCAGCACGCGGCTGTTCACGGTGGTCGCCGCTTTATTTGCCCTGCTGCTCGTCTATACGGTTTACCAGCTCTATCAGAGCAATGCTCACCTGGAAGAGAGCTTGAAGCAGGTTCAGACGCAGTTGGCCGTGATCAACCAGCGACTCGATGATGGTGACGCGCGTCTGGCCGAGTTGACGGCGCAGTTCCAGGTCACCACCGAACGTCTTGGCTTGACCAAGAGCGAACTCGAGCGGACCAAACAGATGGCCGCGCGGCTCAAGCGGGAACAGCAAGAGCGAGTCAAGGAGTTGACCGAGGAACTGAAGCGGAAGGCCGAGGCCGAGCAGGTGGCGGCCTTACAGCGAGAGACGACGAGCAAGCTGAGCGCCCTCTCCGGCGACGTTTCGGCCACGCGCCAGCAAGTCGCCGTGGTCAACGAGAACGTCTCCAAAACGCGCGAGGAAGTGACCCAATTGAAGCTCAAGCTGAGCGAATACGGGACGCTCATCGCGCGGAATCGGAAGGAATTGGAATACCTCCGTCGGCGAGGCGAGCGCGATTACTTCGAGTTCGACATTCGCAAGGGCGCCTTCCATCAAGTCTCCGATCTTCGCCTCAAGCTGAGAAAGACGGACACCAAACGACAACGATGCGATATCGAGTACATCGCCGACGATCGGAGAGTGCGAAAAAAGAAAGTGAACGTCAATGAACCCATTCAGGTCTTCGTCAAGGGGCTGAAGACACCCTACGAGATCGTCATCAACCGCGTGGAGAAGAATCGCATTATCGGGTATGTGAGCGCCCCCAAGGAGCGCGGCACAGCGCCTGGAAAGCCGATCAGCTCCGATCGCTGACGCCGTCGAGCGCCCCGATCCGGCCCGTCCTTGAAACCCGGGTCTGAGGTTTGAAGGTTCAGGCCCGGGCCACCCACCGGCGCCGTGGATAGCCCATTTTCATTGAGTGGAGAGGGGCCCGCCTTTGAGGGGTAAGGGGAGGGCATAATAACCTTTGCGAGCGCGCACGGTCAGCCCACGCTTCTTCACGCGAATTTTGAGCCGGTGAAATCGTCCATCGGGCGCGTGCTTCACTTCATACCCAATGCTGTATTGATTTCGCAACTCCATCTCCAATTGATCGAAGAGTTCGGCGAGCCGCGTATGCTCCTCGTCGAGAAAGAGCGCGCGTCCACCGGTCGCCGCCGCTAATCGTTTGAGAGCGGCAATCCCCGCCTTAGTTCCCCGAATGCCGATGGGATACACGATGACATCGGTCCGCAAGGCCATATCGATGGCCTCAGCGAGAGTCGCTTCGCTGGCCGTGTCATCTCCATCGGTGATGAGCACGAGCACCTTGCGCCCGAAGCTGATCGGTCCAAACTTATAACGAGCCGTCTTATACACGGCATCGAAAACGGCGCTATTCCCAGCGACGCTGAGATTCCGAATCTCCCGAGTGAGCGCCACGGCGTCATCGGTGAAGTCGCTGATCAGGTAGACGTCGGAGTCGAACGCGACAAGAAGCCCTCGATCTTGACCCCGCCGCAAGATGGACCTCAAGAAGTTGATGGCGGCCGCGCGCTCCAACTCGAAACGCGCCTGAACGCTGCGACTGCGATCAATGACCAGCGCCAAGGTGAGCGGCAACTGCGTCTCGCGACTGAACTCGGTGATCCGCTGGCGCACACCATCGTCCCACACGACAAAATCGGAGGCCTTCAGATCGGAGATGAGTCGGCCTCGCTTATCGGTCACAGTGACGAATGTGTTGACCAGCGTCGTCCCCAGATGAACCGCCCGATGCTTCTGAAAGGATTCCCGCGGAACCCCGACGTTGGAACTCAGCCCACCTCCCGGCGCCCCTCCGGTCAGCCACCAGGCGGCATTCAAGAAAAGAACAAACACCCAGCCTCTCATCATCATCCTGTACCCGTACGATCTCCCTTATATCCTAGCACGTTCTCTGGCCGATGACTAGCGGGTGACCGGGGAGCCTCCCGGCCGCTCGCCATAGTCCCGCTCCCACGCCCATGAGGGCTCTGGCCGCCCTTAACAGACTCTCGCTCCCCAGCTATAATAGGCGGCTTGACTCGGCCAGGAGCTGATGAAATCCTGTGGCGAGGAGGATGGTGAGCAATTATGGCTCTGGCAAATTTCAGAGGATTCAAAGGAGGTAAAGAGAATGGCCTACATCATCGCTGAACCGTGCATTGGAACAAAAGATACGGCTTGTGTCGACGTTTGCCCTGTCGATTGCATTCATCCGACCAAGGAGGAATCGCAATTTGAGGAAGTAGATCAACTTTATATCGATCCGGAGACCTGCATCGACTGCGCCGCCTGCGAACCGGCGTGCCCGGTCGAGGCCATCTTCGCCGAAGATGAGACGCCCGAGCAATGGACCAACTACATCGAGAAAAACGCAGATTGGTACGCTCTTCCCCCCGATGAATTTGAAGCCAAATGGGGTGTACCCGGGAAGAAGGAGTGAACGGCCCGAGTCGGGTGTTCTCTATGGAGAGACGGTATAATGTCGCTCTGTTCCCCCAGCCAGTGGCTCATGATTCCTCATGAGCCACTGCTTCCCGCCTCCTTTCCTCTGGCTCACCACCGTGGAATTCTTCCTTCCTGCCCGCTCAGCCCCTTCCGATGACCGGCGCACCTGAGGCATCAGTGCGATGACGCGCCATAAGTGATGCTCCACGATGCGATCTCCGTTCATTGCTTGTGGTGGGCATGAGCCAATGAAAGAATCCCGGGAGCGATCATCGCTGATGACGCTGGGGAGCCCCCACGCCTTTGTGCGAGCGGTGGGGCCTCTGGGGGACGGTGGAAGATCTCCAACCTGAGGAACGAACCTCATCGGGCCAGCAGCCCATTGATGACTTCGGCCATTCTTCTCAGGAAGGCGTCCTTCCCCGCGAATCCGACATGCGGTTCACCGACCAGACGCCCGTCTTGGTCGATGACGACGAGAATAGGAATTGACGTTTGATGGAATTGGGCGAAGGCCGATCCATCCACATCACGAAGGACGGGGATGCTCACGCCCAACTCGGCGGCGAACTGGGCGAGTCTCTGATCAGGGACATCTTCGCTATCGATGCTGATCCACACCACCTTCACCCGCTTTCCGCGATAGCGATCGGCCAATGCCTGCAAGGCGGGGAGTTCAGCCCGGCAGGGAGGACACCAGGTGGCGCCGAATGAAGCGATCACGACATGACCGCGCAGATCGGCCAGAGACAATCGTCCGCCGCCCACCACCGGGAGATCCCAGGAAGGGTTCTCCCGGGCGCTGACTGCGCTCCCCCAACCGAGGCTCATCACCAAACCGACGAGCAGGACTCCCAGCCCGTGGCCGAGGCGATGGATTCTTCTGCGTTCGCCTCTCCAACCGATCTCTGATTTTGCTTCTCGCGGCGTCCTCTCTTTCTGCTCGAAATCCATTCTCCACATCGCGTTGTCTCTCCATCAATGAGTCATGGTGATCAGACATCAGGCGGCCCGCCCGATGCGTTTCAATTCCAGGTCAGCATCGAGGTGATATTTGACGCCAGCTCCCTTCTCCGGGAGCTCGAACAATACCTGCTCGAAAATGCGCTCCAGAATCGCCCGTAATCCCCGAGCGCCGATCTTCTTCTCGATCGCTTCCCGGGCGATGCGTCGCAACGCCTCTTCGGAGACGGTCAACTCAGCCCCTTCCATCTCGAAGTAGCGGCGAAACTGCTTGATGAGCGAATTCTTGGGCTTGACCAGGATATCCACCAGCGCCTGCTCATCGAGTGGATCGAGGTGAACGATGATCGGCAGACGACCGATGAGTTCGGGGATGAGTCCATACTTGAGGAGGTCCTCGGTCATGACGTCGGGCTGTCGCCCTTTCTCCACGGCTCGGCTGGTGAACCCGATGCTCCCTCGCTTGGACACGCGGTCGCGAATGATTTGATCCAGGCCATCGAAAGCGCCACCGCAGATGAACAAGATGTTGGTCGTATCGATCTGCTCCTGATTGGCCTGAGGATGCTTTCGGCCACCGAGGGGGGGCAACGTGGCCAGTGTTCCCTCGACGATCTTGAGCAGCGCTTGTTGTACTCCCTCGCCGGAGACGTCGCGGGTGATGGATGGGCTCTCGCTCCGCCGCGCGATTTTATCGATCTCATCGATGTAAATGATGCCCCGCTCCGCGCGCTGAATATCCCCATCGGCGGCCACCACCAGCCGCGTGAGGACGTTCTCTACATCTTCTCCCACGTAGCCCGCCTCGGTGAGAGTAGTGGCATCGGCAATGGCGAAGGGAACCTGCAGGAATCGAGCCAATGTGCGCGCGATGAGCGTCTTGCCCGTCCCCGTCGGCCCGATCATCAAGATATTGGCCTTTTCCAGTTCGACCTCCCCCGAGCCTCGATCCATCTCTTCGAGCCGGCGATAATGCTGATAGACGGAGAGGGCCACCCGGCGTTTGGCTTGCTCTTGCCCGATAACATACTGGTCCAGGAAGGCCTTGATTTCCGACGGCGTGGGGAGGACGAATTTCTCCGTCCGCTGGCGCACGCGCTCCTTGGCCGCCATACTATCGGCCATGGAATTCAGCGCACGAATGCAACGGACACACACTGCGGCATCGGGCCCAATACTCACATAGGCGGCATCGTCGGCCCGTCCGCACAGGAAGCAGTATTGCCGTCGCTTGACCATAACGCGTCGATCTCGTTCAACGTCTCCGTTACATATCTAATCAGAATGTGCTGTCGGGGTCAAGTCGGAGAGCCACCTTTCCTCGAGCGGTGAAAAATTCAGTTGAAAAAACGAGATGCAGTCTTTACAATCGACTTCCCATTCGAGAGCCATGAAGCATTCCCGAGGCGCATAGCCGTCAATCCAATCTGTTGACGAGGAGAAGACGATGAGCGACACAGAGTTCAAACCCTATGTCCCTCCTGACACGGATCTACAGGAATTCACCTTCAAGGCGCTTCTGGTGGGCGTCGTCCTGGCCTGCATCTTAGGGGCGGCCAACGCCTATCTGGGTATGAAAGCGGGGCTCACCGTGGCGGCGACGTTCCCGGCTGCCGTCGTCGCTATGGCTATCCTGCGACCGTTTCGCGGGACAGTGCTGGAAGAGAATATCGCCCGGACGACCGCCTCCGTCGGCGAAGCGTTGGTTGCGGGGGCGATCTTCACCATTCCCGCGTTCGTCATCTCGGGCGTGTGGGACGAGCTGAAATATTTCGAGAGCACGGCCATCATGCTCATTGGGGGCGTCCTGGGGGTGTTATTCGTGGTCATGTTGCGTCGCACGCTGGTGGAAGAGGCGGAGCTGCCGTTTCCCGAGAGCGTGGCCTGCGCTGAAATCGTCAAAGCTGGACAAGGCGGCCAGACGGGCGCCCAGTATGTGTTCGGCGCCTTCGGCCTGGCCGCGGTCTGGGAACTGTTCAAAAACGCCAACGGATTCCAAGCGATGACCGAGCACATCGGTCGCTTCTTCGCCTTCGCCCGATCGGAGATCAATCTGGGCATCGCCACCCAATCGCAAGCCACCTCCTACGGGGGAGGTATCTTCCTGGAGTCGCCCTCGGCCAGTCCAGCCCTCATGGGCGTGGGATACATCATTGGAGCGCGACTGGCGGCCATCGTCTTTGCTGGCGGTTGCATGGGATGGCTGGTGCTCGTTCCCCTCGCTCTGTTCCTCAATCCCGGCCTGGAGACTATGGTCAATGGAGATGTCGATTGGGTCACTCTGAGCGGAGCCGTCTGGCGAACGCAAGTTCGCCCCCTGGCCGTCGGGGCGATGATCGTGGCGGCATTCTATACGCTCTACAATCTGCGCGCCTCGCTCATCGAAGGCATTGGGAAAGCCATTCGCGACATGAGAATGGCCAAGGAGGCTGCCGTCAACACCAATCGACTGGAGCGAGATATCCCCTTCAAAGGTGTGGTGGGAGCAATCCTGGTCATGATCATTCCCCTCACCATCCTCTACTATTATTTCAGCCGGAGCATCGAAGGGTCGGTCATTTCAGCGATCATCATGGCCATTGCCGGTTTTCTGTTCGCCGCCGTGGCCGGTTATCTGGTTGGCCTGATCGGCAGTTCCAACAATCCCATCTCGGGACTCACGCTCTCGACGCTCATCATCGCCGCCCTGCTCATGGTCACCATTGGGCTGACGGGCAATCCGGGCATCGCCGCTGTGCTCGGTGTCGCCGGCGTGGTGTGTTGTTCGGCGGGCATTGCCGGCGATATGATGCAAGACCTGAAGGTAGGACACATCCTGGGAGGGACGCCGGCGAAAATGGAGTGGGGAGAAATCATCGGCGTCATCGTGGCGGCGTTCGTGCTCGTCTACCCTCTCTGGGTGCTCGACAAAACGATCGGGATCGGTGGCGCCGAGTTGCCCGCTCCGCAGGCCGGACTCATGGCGCTCATGGCCAAGGGCATCGTGGGGGGGAAGATGCCCTGGGCGCTGGTGATCATTGGCATGCTCTTTGCCTTGTTCCTGATCCTGGTCAAAGCTCCGGCCCCCATGCTCATCGCCGTAGGCATGTATTTACCCTTCCACTCCACAGCGGCCATCTTCGCCGGTGGCGTGATCCGGTGGATTTTCGATGTGATTCTCAGAGCGAGGAAGGTCCCCGATGCCGAACGCGACGCCAAGGTGAATGTGGGCATCCTTCTCTCGTCAGGATTAATCGCCGGCGAAGCGCTGACGGCGGTGATTCTGGCTTTCCTCGTGCTCTTCGAGGTGAAGCTCCCCACGATCAGCCAGAATCCGTATGTCGCCTTTCTCATCTATCCCATTATGCTCATGGTGCTGGTGTGGATTCCTCTGAGGAGTAAAGGAGCTGCCGCCGTCCACATTTCACATTGAGGGCGATGTCATCCCCATCCGCCAGAGAGAGTGGCTCCGGCGGGCCGATGGACGTGTGATCATTCTCGTTCCCAAATGGGGACCGGGGCGGATAGGGCGCTGGCTGATGGCCCGAATGAAAAACCCGAATTATCGGGTGAATCTAGATGAGATCGGGACCTGGATCTGGCTCCGATGCGACGGCCAACACACCGTCGAGCAACTGGCCAAAGGATTGAAAGACGAATTCGGCGATCGGGTGGAGCCCGTCCATGAGCGGTTGACTCTTTTTCTCCGACAACTGGTTCGGGGCCGATTCATCGTCCTCCGTAAGGCCACATCGCCAACCGAGCGTTCCCCCTCAAAAGCGTGACGCGCTCGAGTGCGGGGAGAAGAGAATCAGGCTCGCTGGAGTCCGCACCCGAGCGCTCCCGGCTCCGCTATTGCCGAACGCTCACCCCCCGATGAACGTGCTGGAGCTGCGGCGGCCGTTCTCCTGAGCTGAGAGACCTATACCGGCTCCGAGAGGTCGTCTCTTCAGGGCTCAGGGGAGTGGCGGGGTGGTTTCCTGGGGCGCGTGCTCCAGGCCCCTCAGGGTGTTTCTTCGGAGGCGGAACGCTCCATCGCTACTCTCGCCCTCCCGATGGGCGCGCGCTGGTTCCTTTACCTCTGAGACTCCAACCATCTGGCTGGTGCATCTCCGCGGTTGACACGGTGGAAACCTCTGAGAGGGTGTGTTAAGATAAGTCTATTTCTAAAAAGAACGAGCCTGAGAGCGGAACCGTGGATCAACTTCTCCGACTCAAACGCCGATGGTATCGATGGGAACTTAAAGCCACCCATCTGCTCGATCGGCTCGGCCTCGCAGAAAACCAGAAGATCTTTGTTCTCACCATCCTCATTGGCTTAACCTGTGGGTTGGCGGCGGTGGCCGTTCGCTTGGCCATCAATAGCACTGAGCGTCAACTCATCGATCGAGCAGTGGTCTGGCCATCGCACTGGCGGATCTTCTGGATGCTGGTCATCCCGACGTTGGGAGGGGCACTGGCCGGATTGTTGCTTCAATTCGTCCAGGAGGCCAGCGGGAGCGGAATCCCCCAGGTGAAGGCGGCCTACCACCTCAACTACGGACGCATCCCCTTCAAGGTGGTGGTGGGCAAATTTGGCCTGGGGACACTGTGCATCGGATCGGGCCTGAGTCTCGGACGAGAAGGTCCCACCGTACA
This sequence comes from Blastocatellia bacterium, assembly GCA_026985075.1. Classification (GTDB taxonomy): domain Bacteria; phylum Acidobacteriota; class Blastocatellia; order HR10; family J050; genus J050. Next base: position 118,161 of record JALSQX010000053.1, read on the forward strand.
GGTGTGCGCGGGTCTGGCCTCGCTCATCGGGCGTCTGACGGCCGTCTCGCGGCGGAATCTGATGAACCTCGTGCCCGTGGGGTCCGCGGCCGGATTAGCCGCCGCTTTCAACACGCCGATCGCGGCAGTGACGTTCACGCTGGAGGAGATCATCGGCGACCTGAGTCACAAATCCATTGGAGCGATCATCATCGCCGCCGTCATCGCCTCCGTCATCGAGCAATCCATCCTCGGTGCCGAGGCCCTGTTCACGGTTCCTCCTTATCATCTCCACCATGCCCGCGAGTTGCTGTTTTACGCCCTGTTGGGCGTATTGGCTGCAGGTGTGTCGGTGGCGTTCACCGAAGGATTGCTCCGGCTCAGACAGAGATTTCTGGATTGGGAGATCCCGGTCTGGCTCAAGCCGGGCATCGGGGGGCTCGCTGTGGGGCTGATTGGGATCGTCGCCCTTTACGGATTCGAGGCTCAAGGCGTCTTCGGCATCGGGTACGACGTACTCTCCCAAGCGCTCCACGGTCAACTCGTTTTCAAGGCGGCCTTGGTCCTGGTCGCTGCCAAGCTGGTGGCCACGGTCATTTCTTATGCCTCCGGTGCAGCGGGCGGCATCTTCGCGCCTTCGCTGTTCATTGGGGGGATGCTCGGCAGCGTGGTCGGCGCCGTGGAAGCCTACGCGATGGGATTGGAGCCCACGCAAACGATGGGGGCCTTCGCACTCGTGGGGATGGGAGCCGTCTTCGCCGGGATCGTTCGCGCGCCGATTACGTCGGTGCTCATCATCTTCGAAATGACCAATAATTACACGATCATCTTGCCGCTGATGATCGCCAACGCCATCAGTTATGCGGCGGCCAGTTGGCTCTCGCCTCAGCCGGTTTACGAAGCACTACTCATGCAGGACCATGTGCATCTCCCTCACCGCGCCCCTCCCCACCTGTTGAACAAACTGACGGTGGCCTCGGCCATGCATCGAGACGTCTACACGCTCCACAAGTATCTCACCGTAGAGGAAGCCTATCAGCGCGTCAAAGAGAAGGAGAAAGAACTCGGCTACCACGGCTTCCCTGTGGTCGATGGCCATGGGAAGATGATCGGTTTCATCACCCTCAATGACTTGCGTCGGGAGTTGGGCCGAGGCAACGGCCATAAGTTGCTCGGCGAGGTGGCCGTCAAGAAAGTCATCCACGCTCATCCCGACCAGACTCTCGATAATGCCCTGCTCAAACTCGGCCAGCGCGAAATCTCTCAACTCCCCGTGGTGAGCCGGCTGGATGATGGTCACGTCCTGGGCATCATCACTCTTCGAGATATCGCCCGAGCTCAGGCGCAACTCGCCCGGGAGTACGGACATATAGACCGTTCGCTGGTCAGTTCTCGGGGGGATTAAAGTGCGCGTGGCTGAGCGCGCTATCGAATGTTGAACTGGAGAGGAGAATCTCGCCGTCGGCGCATCCTTCAACAGAGTCGCTCACCAATAACGCGCTCACCCGAAGCATGGAGGCGACAAAGTGCACGATGCCCACTGGCACCACTTATTATCCAAAGGAGAGCATCATCCCCTCGCTCTTTCCCCGCCGATGGGCTCTCTTATCTCGAGGGAATCGCCCATGTGCCGAAGCGCGCCGCGAAGGATGAAAATGAAGTCGGGCATGCCGCCTGCTGGCACCATCCTATTTTCACCGGAGCGACTCATGGCCCGGCAGGCCATGCTGAAGAGATGAAAATGGACTCTCGGGAAATGTGGCGCAAGATACCACCATGCTTGCGCCACACTCCTTTCGATCAGCGCGGAACACCCATCGGTTCTCCACCCTCAGTCACCAACGATCTGGAGAATCACCTGACGACGTCGGGAGCGGGTATCGAAATCGCATAAGACGATTTGTTGCCAGGTACCCAAGATGAGTTCCTTATTGACGAACGGCACGGTCACCGACGGCCCGATCAAGGCGGCGCGAAGATGACTATGAGCGTTGTCATCGATGCGGTTATGCTCATAGCTCGGGTCTTCTGGAATCAAGCGTCGAATCACCCGCGAGAGATCGACGACGGCTCCCGATTCATATTCGATGGTCGTAATGCCCGCCGTTGAATGGGGCACAAACACGGTCACGACGCCGGAAGAAATCCGACTCGACCGCACGGCCCGCGCCACCTCCTCGGTGATGTTACAAATATCATCCCGACCGCGCGTGCTCAACGAGATACGCTTCGTCTCAACCGCCATATTGAGCTATGGTAGCTCAGGCAGGAAGAACTTTCAACCTCCCCCTCTGTGCGAGCGGCCGGGCGAATGGACTTCCTCGCCGCGCTACTGGATACAATCTGGGGCGGGGCCGGTCTCGGCCACACTCAAGAATTGGCGCCCGGCGCTGAAAAGAGATTTGACGTGAGGTCATTCACCACCAGGATGGCGCATCGGCGAATTTCCCCTTCCCCTCTTCGCAGCAGACGCGCGCCCCGAGCGAGCACCTCACGAAGGTGAACGTCCTCTGGCAACGGCACTGGCGCGATACCGGCTCACATCTTCTCCGGCGCATGGTGAGCGCGGGAGAAGTGTTCGTGTACGATTTTCCAGGTGCCTTTTCGATTCACCAGGACATGTGTTCCTCGCCCCTCAATCCTGTGGCGCCGAGAGCCAGTCTTGAGGGTCACCGTCCAGTAGAAGCTGACAATGGCCGTGTCATCATACAACTGAACGACGGGCTTGGTGATTCGGTATTGCACGGCCTCCGCCCGTTTCAGGTAATAGTCGAATGTTCGTCGCAGAGCAGCCCGGCCAGTGAGTCGTTCATGCTGAGTCGAGGAAAAGCAGACGATGCCTTTATCGAAGAAGCTCAGCACCGTTTTCAGATCCCGCTCATTGAAGGCCGCGGCCTGCTTCTTTTCGATATCCCAGATCTCTCGTTCCACCTTGGTCATCATTCCCCTCCTTGGAAGCCCGGTCATGGTGTCGGGCGATTCATCCTCGTCGCTCGCCCCACGGAGGGCGCGCCGACGCATGATGTGCCATTTTCGCCTGTCGTGGCCACTGAAAGCCCATGAACGACGCCTCGTGAACAATCCCACCTCAGATCAACGCGAGCTCGCTTCACCCGAGACCCCGTCACTGTCGCCCCGCTCCCCAGGGGCTGTTGTAGACGTCATCCGCATGAGCGCTCTCTCCGAGAGGTCGTCTCGAGCTGGTGAATCATTTCGAGGAGATCGTGTCCATCGTCTCCGCCGCTAATCCAGGTTGCCCATCGCGTTGAGAGGCCAGGACTCCCCATGTCGTCCTCTCTCAGTCCCGATCCATCCACAATGACTGTGATGGTGATTGACTCCAGGGTCCGATCAATCCGAAGGTGTCGCGATAGGCGATCGCCTGGGCACAGAGAATGAACGGAGCGCTGACAAAGAAACCGATCCCACAGGCGAGCAGACCGATGAATGACAGGATCTCGAAGATGAATCCGCACACCCAGAATGGCAGAGCATTCCGGCCGAACACCGCGCGAATCGCTTCATCGAGTGCGGCAGCTGTATCTCGCCGTCGCTCCAGGATGAGCGGATAGACGAACATAAACACCGCCCACACCAGAGGCGAGAGAACGAATGAGATGAGTCCGAATAGCGGGGAGCTCACCGTCACGGCACCCACTGAATACCGCACCGATGATCCCCCTCCCAGGACGCTCATCAGCACAGCATTGACCAGCCAAGCGAATGCGTTGGGCCAGAACCGATCTAGCCCTTTGAAGAGATCACCGACGCGAGGCCTCTCTCCCCGCATTGATTTGAACACCATATGATAGAATCCGGCCAGCAACGGTCCGGTCAGCACCGTCAAGGTGACCAATGATAAGAGCAGCATGACCAGGAATGCCATACTGAACGTTCCGGCATCGCGCTTATAAAGCTGCCACCCCTCAGAGAGCCACCTCCCCATGTCCACTGGCGTTTCTCCGGTCGCCGATGGCGGCGCCATGGGAGCATACGATGTTGGCGATTCCGGCGGCAGATAGGCCGGTCGCGTCACTCCTCCCGGAGCGTGCTGGGTGGCGCGATCTCTCTCGCTGAGTCGACGGGTGGGAGCTTCCTCCAGCGAGGCGGGCGCTTCCATCATGGGCGATCCACAGCGAGTGCAAAAACGCGCCGTATCGGAAACCTCATGTCCACAGTTTGCGCATCTGGCCATCGTTCCTCCACGCTCTTCACCGTATTCTCGATTCTCGTATAAATGCATTCTACACTATGATCCATTCACTCCCCAACCGTTATCGGCTGCCTCGACGCGTCGCCGGAAGCAGGGGACTTCAAAGGGGCGCCGGCGCGCGCCCGAAACATATGTTGGACACAACCGCTCCATCGCCATGCATCCTCAGAGAACAATACGTCTCCTGGTGGGAGATCGTTTCTCCCCATTCCCGATGGCCACACCAGGCTGCCGCATCATGAGTCGCTCGCGGGCGATGACCCTCGATTCCAGAATTGGCGCACCGGCATTTGGCGAGGTATCATTCCTTCACCGACAATGCCTGTAGGGGGGAGCGTCCATGGTGCGATTCATTCCCGATTTCTCACAGCGCTCTACAGAGCGCGAGATCATGGATGGGGGAGAGTATACCGTCGAGGAAGCTCAGGGCGCCTATCGGGATTTGAGGCGCATCAATAGATATCTTGGCGGTCGAGCGGCCTTGCTCGGCCACCTCATGTCCCTCATCGCCACCTGTTCGTCGCGTCCGGTCACCATCTTGGACATCGGAACGGGTTCTGCCGATATTCCTCAAGCTGTGGTGCGAATGGCCCGTAAGAGAGCCATTGCTGTCCGCATCGTAGCCCTGGATGCCAACCCACTGGCCCTGGAGATGGCCTGCCAGGAAATCACTGCCTTTCCGGAGATCTCGCTGGTGCGCGCCGATGCTTTTCATTTGCCATTCCCCGATCAGTCGTTCGATCTGGTCATGACGTCTGAATTCCTCCACCATCTGACCACCGAAGACGCCGTGGTGTTCCTTCATCGTCTCCATGGGATGGCCCGAGTCGCTTTTGTCATCAACGACCTGCGTCGTCATCCCATCCCCTATTACAGCTTCTGGTTGCTCTCACATCTGTTCACCAGAAATCGTCTCATTCGAAATGACGGACTGATCTCCATCCGGCGCGGGTTCACTCGGCGCGATGTGGATGAACTCAAGCGACGATCGGGATTGAGCGGGCTCTCCGCCTATTTTCATTTTCCTTATCGGATTGTCATCGTAGGCCGACGATAACCGGAGGAACGATCGCATAAGACCATCCCCCCGGGCTTTGACAATCGAAGGGTCATTTCCGTAATCTTTTCACTTTGACGAATCATCTCAGGGAGGACAGGCGCGTATGCCACTCTATGAATATGAGTGCAAAAACTGTGGCACACGCTTCGAGCAATTGGTCTTCGACCGCCGGGCCAAGGTGACGTGCAAAGCCTGCGGCGGTCCAAAGGTCGTCCGCGTGGTGTCAACATTCGCCGTCGTCTCCCCCACGGTCGAGGCCTCCAGTCAGGCAGAGTCGGGACCGTGCGGCGTGTGTGGAGCACCGCAACGAGGGATGTGCGAGACGGCCGAGCAATGAGGAGATGTCCCCATGCCAACGATGAAAGCCATTCGCGTGGATGAATGGGGTGGACCGGAGGTCCTCCAGATGACCGACGTCCCCCAACCGAGCCCGGGTCCCGGTGAAGTCCTCATCCAGGTGGCGGCAGCCAGCGTCAATTACGCCGACACGATGCAGCGACGAGGCACCTACCCCGGTGGACCGGAACCGCCGTTCATTCCCGGTCTGGAAGTCGCCGGCCACATCGTCGCCCGGGGCGATGGTGTCCATGACGTCGAAGAGGGTCAACCGGTCATGACGTTCACCGGAGGGCGCGGGTACGCGGAATTCGTCGTCGTTCCCGCTCACCTGGTCATGCCCTTGCCCGAAGGCTACCGTCTGGAAGAGGCGGCGGCCTTCCCTATCGTGTTCCTGACGGCTTATTTCGCCCTGAAGTCATTCGGTCGACTCACCGCCGGAGAATCGGTCTTGATTCATGCCGCTGCCGGTGGCGTCGGGACGGCCGCCGTTCAACTGGCCAAGCAGATGGGCGCCCGCGTCTTCGCCACGGCGAGCTCTGAGGAAAAACTCCAACGCGTTCGAGAGCTGGGCGCCGATGAACTCATCAACTATAAAGAGCAAGATTTCGCCGAGATCGTCCGCCGCATCACCGGTGGGCGGGGTGTTGATTTGATCCTGGAGATGGTCGGTGGCGAGGTGTTCCAGAAAAGTCTGGACGCTCTGGCGCCATTTGGCCGACTCGTGACCTATGGTATCGCCGGCGGCCGGCCAGCTCCGGTGACCAACCGACAACTCATCCTCAATAACCTCACTGTGGCTGGCGTCAATCTCAATTTGATCGCTCGCACGCCTCGACTGGCTACGACCATGCGGGAGCTGCTGGAGTTCATTCGAGGGACTCGGATTCGTCCCATTATCGGTCACACCTTTGAACTCGGCCAGGCCGCCGAAGCTCATCGCCTCCTGGAGAGCCGAGAGAGCTTCGGTAAGATCATCTTGAAACCCGGTCCTCCGGCATCGGCGACCACTCGTCAGTGATCGCCGGGGGCGCCTGGTCGAATGACGTGGTGATCATCGAGTCCCAATCGTCGACGACGATGCACCTGAAAAATAAAGTGGCGCTCATCACCGGCGCGTCGCGCGGGATTGGCCGGGCGATGGCGCGACGCTTCGCCGATGAAGGGGCTGATCTCATCATCTGCGCCCGTCACCGGGAAGCGCTGCTGGAGGTGGCGCGGGATATTGAGAGCCGAGGAGGGCGCGTCATCGCCCGAGCAGCGGATGTCGGCGACCGCCAGGACGTTCATCGATTGGTGGCAATGGCCCTGGAGACGTTTCATCGCATCGATGTGCTGGTCAACAATGCCAGTATCCTCGGACCTCGCGTGGAACTGGTGGCATATCCTTACGAGGAGTGGGAACGCGTGCTTCGCATCAACCTGACGGGGACATTTCTCATCACGCAAGCCGTCGCTCCGCATATGATGGAGCGGAAATGTGGTTCTATCATCAACGTCAGCTCCGGCGTGGGCGTGGAGGGGCGACCGCGCTGGGGAGCGTACTCGGTATCCAAATTCGGCGTAGAAGCTCTGACGCAGATCTGGTCACAAGAGTTGCGCCCCTATCATGTTCGCGTCAACGTGGTCAATCCCGGTCGAGTGAGAACGGAGATGCGACGGGCCGCGTATCCGGACGAAGATCCCAACACCTTGCCGCGACCAGAAGAGATCCTCGGCGTGTTCGTTTACTTGGCGTCTGATGAGAGTCGCGCCATTACCGGTCAGCGATTCCAGGCACAGGAGTTCAAATGGCCGAAGACAGAGTGAAGCGGCGAACGGCGTTGACGCGCCGCCACGACGATGTCCGTACCGATCTTGAGGAGAACATCAACCTGACAAGGAGGGAACTATGAGCCTGATCGAACCCATCTTGATGGAACTTTCACAAGAAGCGGAGACCACGCGGAAGATGCTGGAACGCGTGCCCCCGGAGCATCTCGGTTGGAAACCCCACGAAAAATCGATGAGCCTGGCCCGCCTGGCCACGCACATCGCTGAAATCCCCGGATGGGCGCCCATCGTCCTCCAGCAGGACGCTTTCGTCCTGAGCGATGAGTATACGCCAGCGGTGGCTGGCGATGTGGCCGAGCTGCTGGAAATGTTCGACAAGAACGTGGCCGCCGCCGCCGAAGCGATGAGAGATCAACCCGACGAGCGCCTGCTGGCCACCTGGCAGCTCAAGCGCGGCGACGAGGTGTTGCTGGAGATGCCGCGCGTGGCGGCCATTCGCGGATTGCTGCTCAATCACATGATCCATCACCGAGGGCAACTCTCCGTCTATCTGCGGTTGAAGAACGTGCCGCTGCCGCCGGTATATGGACCGACGGCCGACGAGGGGATCTGACGCCCGATCCGATGAGCGCGCGTCAGAGGAGAGCCGGACAGGGGGCGCCGTCCGTCCAGATCGGCGCTCCCCCTGCTGGAAAAGGCCGCGTTCCTCGTGATAGTATTGAAGCTCTGAGGCAGCGGAGACGCGAGACCATGGTGATCAAAGTGGGGTTGGGACAGATCAAACCGGTTCTGGGCGATGTCAGACGCAACCTGGAAACGCATCTCAAAGTGATCGAACAAGCGGCGGCCGCCCATGTCGATTTGCTCGTGTTTCCCGAACTCTCACTGACCGGATATTACCTCCAGGATCTCGTCCCGGAGGTGGCCCTCGATCCGGGAAACTCCGACGTGCTCCAGCAACTGATCGACCTCAGCCACCGCACCAATGTGGACCTCGTCGTCGGCTTCGTCGAAGTCGCCGCCGATTATCGCTTCTTCAACTCCGCGGCTTACTTGAGTCAAGGGCGACTCGTGCACATTCATCGAAAAATTTACCTCCCCACATATGGCATGTTTGATGAGAGTCGCTATCTGGCGGCGGGCGAGGTGCTGCGGGCGTTCGACACCCGATTCGGCCGCATGGGCATTTTGATCTGCGAGGACCTCTGGCATCCCTCCACTCTCTATCTCATGGCCCACGATGGAGCTCATGTCCTCATCGCCGTATCGGCCAGCCCGGGACGCGGTCTGCGGCGTCCTGACCAACTGGGGAGCGCCCACGCTTGGGAATCCATCAACCGCTCGGCGGCGCAGTCCTACATGCTCTATGTCGTCTATGTCAATCGCGTGGGTTTCGAAGATGGAGCCATGTTTTCCGGTGGCTCGGAACTCGTCGATCCGTTTGGTCGCTGCCTGGTGAAGGCCAAGACGTTCGATGAAGATCTCTGCTTCGGCGAGATCGATGCTCTGGAAGTGCGCCGCGCGCGCACGCTCTATCCCCTGCTTCGGGATGAGCGATTGGATCTGACCTTACGGGAGCTTCAGCGCATTTACGCTCGACGGCATCAGTTGGAGTGAGTCCATCTATGATGGTTCAAGATCCGGACACACCGGTGGAAAAATTCAATCCGGCGTTGGCCACGGAATCCATCACCCGATTCATTCGCGATGAGGTGACCAAAGTTGGATTCACTCGCGGCGTCGTCGGCGTCTCGGGCGGCATCGACTCGGCGGTGGTCGCCTTTCTGACGGCGCGGGCATTGGGCGCGGAGAATACCTACTGCATTTCGATGCCCTATAAGAAGCACGACCCTTCAGCACGAGCCGATGCTGAAGCGATTGCCCACGCCTTGGGGGCGCCTTTCCAGACGGTCGATATCGCTCCCATGGTCGATGCCTATTTCGCTCACTTCCCCGAAGCCGATCACATCCGGCGCGGCAACGTCATGGCGCGTATGCGCATGATCGTGCTCTATGATCTGTCGCGCGTCCATCGAGCTCTGGTCATCGGCACCAGCAATAAGACCGAGGCGCTGATCGGTTACACGACCCTCTGGGGTGATATGGCGGCGGCGATGTGGCCGATCGGCGACATTTATAAGACGGAAGTGCGCATTCTGGCTCGCTTTCTCGGCGTACCCGAACGCATCGTCTCCAAACCGCCCACGGCGGGGCTCTGGGAGGGGCAAACCGACGAAGGCGAACTGGGCCTGTCCTACGAAGAGATCGATGCTATCCTGGTGGAACTCGTGGATAAGCGCATCCCCAAGGATGTCCTTCCCGAGCGCGGATTCGACCGGGAGAAGGTCGAGCGCGTCTACGAGATGATGCGCGCTTCTCAATTCAAGCGCCGTATGCCGCTGCTGCCCAAAGTCTCCACCCGCTCGATCAATCACGACTTCAAGTATAAGCGCGATTGGGGGCGCTGAGGGGCGGGCGCGGTGAGATAGACGTGATGAAGCCATAGAGGCACTCATTCGTCGTCGATATGATCATCGGGAGAACTGTCGAGTGTGAACCAGTGATGATCGTTTATCGCTCTCGTTGAGGAGCTATGTCGCTATGGAGATGGTGAGCATGCGCGAACATCCCTTTCGCTTCGGGCTTCTGCTGATCGGCGCGATGTGGGGCCTCTCCGGTTTCGTTTGCTCTCGGACCGGCGTCGCCATGACGCCGGGGCAGCAGACATCATCAGCGTCGAGCGAGCGAGGAAGGTGGATCACCGGCTCGGTCATCGATGTGACGAGCGGTCGGGCGATTGCCGGTGCACGCATTGAGCTCTTCAAGCGCATTGTGGACGTGCGCCCGGATGGAATAGAACGACTCAGATCGCTCTCGGCATCCATCCCACTCGGCGCGACGTCCACGGACGATGAGGGGCGATTCGTCTTCCGGCTGCCCTTGAGAACTCCGGCGCGTTTTCTTGCGCTCTCCATTCGCGCCGAAGGGTACTGGAGACGATGGATCGCTTTGATCGGCGCAGACGCCGGTCCTGTTGAGCCCATCGATGTGGAACTGGTGAGAGTCGATCTCTCTCGGCGGGAACTCGCGCTCTGGGCGCGGCGACAGGAACGATTGAAGCGGCGGCTCTATCAACAGAATCCATCTTTCGATCAAGCGGTGGACGTCCGGACCTGGTTCGCGCCGCCACCGACGCCGCCCGTGAAGAGGGATATGCCGCTCGCCCAAGACCATCCGACCTATCCGGTCCCCGATGACGTGTACGTCGTCGATCTGGCCGGATTCACCGGGTTCATCAATCTGGACGAGTTCATCGCCGGTGTGGTGTCGATCGAGATGGGCGATGGCTTCCCCTTCGAGGCTCTGAAAGCGCAGGCCGTCGCGGCCAGGAGTTTCGCTCTGGAGCGATTCCATCGCACGGGCGTGGCCAATGGCGGACAGGCGTATACGCCGCGCATCGGCAGCAAGAGCCTCACGGCCACCATCAATACGAGCAAAGTCGTCATGCTCTATGACGAGGACGTGATCGTGGCTCTGTTCTCCGCCCGGTGTAACGGAGACTTCACGTTGAACAGCGAACACGGTCTGTCAGGAACATCAACCTGCATCGTGGGTGGTTTGGGAGTCGGTCGATTGCCGTATGCTCGTTCCCGTCCATGCAGTGGGCACATCAACTGCTCGCAGACCGCCGAGCGGTGCTGCGAGGTCTTCGTCGAAGGGCGACTCCAATACATCCATGGACATGGCGTGGGACTCTGCCAGCGAGGTGCTCAGGAGTTTGCCGGGCGCGATGGCTGGGATTGGCGAGACATTCTCACCGACTATTATACGGACATCGCCCTGGCCAATGCGCCCGGGCTCACCATCGGCGTGACCGTCACCACGACGGCGAATCTCAACGTGAGGGAGACGCCGTGCGGTCGTCGCCTGACCACTGTGCCCCGTGGGACGCGTGGCGTGATCATTAACGGTCCTGAGCGTCCCTTTTGCGATCTGGCCGCCCCCTATTCATTCTTCACCTGGTGGCAGGTGGTTTATGAAAACGGGGCCCTCGGATGGTCCGTCGAGGATTATCTGCGGAAAACGAGCGTCCCAGACTCCCTGAAAGAGTGAGCCGACGTGCTCGCCATCCCGAGGGCGATGAGACGCCGCACCTCCCTACGGGTGAACGGGAATGCGCCTCAAAAGATTCGCTTGGTCCTCGTCCAGATCTCATGGAGCCAGTCGGTGAGCGTATGCGATGCGGCCCCCCACCAGAGTCCGAAAAATGCGGCCACGAGATAGCGGTGATCGGTCGCTCGCCACACTCTCCATATCCGCTTGCCCAACCGGGCGAGATCGGGGTGGACCTGGATGTGCGGATCGAGCCAGTGATTGAGGAATGAGAGCACGCCGACGAGCAAAATGAGCATGATGACGAAATAGAGCACGCGGATGGCCGTCCCCAAGATGATGCCATGAGAGAGGCGCGACCGATGCCGGAAAATGAACTGATAGGGCCACCAGATGAATCGGAATGGGCCCCAACGAGCGTACTGTTTGCTTTCGATGTCCAGATCGGGACCGAACATGAATCCGGCAAAGAGCATCGCTCCCGTGGTCACGATCGAGAGGTCGAGGCTCCCGGTGATGCCGAGAGCGACGAGGAACGTAGGAGGCGCCAGAATCAACGTGATCGCGTCGTGTATTCTTGCCGACGGCATAAAAACGCTGGACAATTATTCTGCCACACTCATACAGTGAGCGAAAGTTCCCAGCGTGGTCGATCATCGAGTTTGTCATGAGCCACCGCCGATTCAACATCGATGTCCTCGACGTGCTCCTCGTTTTCGTCCCGGTGAGCCTCATTTTGCACCTGCTCCACATTGATCCCGTCTGGGTGTTCGTCACTTCGGCATTGGCCATCATCCCACTGGCCGGTCTGATGGGCAGAGCGACCGAACGTCTCGCCGAACGGGTGGGCGCCGGCTGGGGTGGTGTGCTCAATGCCTCGTTGGGAAACGCCGCTGAACTCATCATCGCCGTGATGGCGCTCCGCGCCGGATTACACGATGTGGTGAAAGCGTCCATCACCGGCTCGATCATCGGCAATGTCCTGTTGGTACTGGGCCTCAGCTTCCTCATCGGCGGCTTGCGGTTCCACCGTCAGACATTCAATCGGACGGCGGCGGGCATGGGGGCAACACTATTGGCACTGAGCGCCATTGCTCTGCTCGTGCCAGCCATTTTCCACTTCATCGTGCGGGGGCATCCGCAGGCTCACGAACAGGAACTCAGTTTCGAGATCGCCGTGGTGCTGTTCATCACCTATCTGTTGAGCCTGGTCTTCACATTGCGAACCCACAAGCATTTGTATGGTCAAGCGCTCCCTTCCACCCAGGATGATCCCACTGGCCGGACTGAATGGAGCAACGGGCGATCCCTGATCGTTCTTCTGGTAGCGACCGCTCTGGTTGTGCTCATGAGCGAGCTCCTCGTCGATGCCGTTCGGCCCGCGGCCGCAGCTCTGGGCATGACCGAAGTATTCATCGGCGTGATTCTGGTGGCCATCATCGGGAACGCCGCCGAGCACAGTACGGCTGTGCTCATGGCGGCCAGGAATCACATGGATCTGGCTCTCCACATTGCCGTAGGCTCGAGCATCCAAATCGCCCTGTTCGTGGCACCCGTCCTGGTGTTCCTGAGCTATTCGTTCGGCCCGCCGATGAATTTGATCTTCACGACGTTCGAGGTCGTGTCGGTGGCCGTCTCGGTGGGCATCGTCAGTCTGGTGGCCATGGATGGGGAATCCAACTGGATGGAAGGAGTGCAACTGTTGGCCGTCTATGCGATCCTCGCTCTGGCTTTTTACTTTCTCCCCTCGCCCCAGGTATAATGTGCCTCTGTAATGACCCGGGAAACGCGCTCATGAAAAGGACGGTGATTCTCACCACAACGCTCCTCGCCCTCACCTGCACAGCAGTCGGGTTCGTTCAACGCGCGACTTCCGATCTACGCCAACAGACGTTCGAACTCGTTTGGCGCCGGGTCAAAGAGAGACACTACGACCCGCAGCTCAACGGCGTGGATTGGGATGCCGTTCACGAGAAGTATGCGCCCCTGGTGGCCGCCGCTCGAAGTGATGACGAATTTTACGCTCTTCTGAATCGGATGTTGGGCGAGTTACACCAATCTCACTTCGCCGTTATTCCCCCATCGGTCACCATTGACGAAGACGCCGAGGTGAGGGCATCGGGGGAATCACCGTCCGACAAGCGCGCTGATCACCGCGCCGGTCGTGACGCCGATGTGGGATTGACCGTCCAATGGGTCGAGGGCCAACCGGTCATCACGCGCCTCGAAGCTCATTCGCCGGCCGCCCGCGCGGGACTGCGTCCCGGATTCGTCGTCACTCACATTGATGAGAAGCCGGTGAGCGAACTGTGGGAGAAGCTGGCTCTCCGAAAGGTGCGTCCGGTGGAGAGGCGCTCTCTGCTGATGCGCCTGATCGATCGTCGACTGCGCGGACCGGCTGGTTCGACGGTTCGAATCGGTTATCTCGATGAGCGCGACCATCCCCGTACGGTGATCGTGGAGCGGCAGCCCCCCGATGGGCGCCCGGTCAAATTCGGCGAATTGCCCGTCGTTTACACCAAGATGGAGGCGCGTCGGCTGGTGCACGGCATTGGCTACCTGCGATTCAACATGTTCATGATGCCCCTGCTCGAAGAGATTCAACGGGCCGTGCGATCGTTTCATGATGCGCCGGGGATCATCATCGATCTTCGCGGCAATCCCGGTGGCCTGGGTGGCATGGCCACGGCCGTGGCGCGGCTGTTCTACAAGAAACGAACACTGCTGGGCACGATGAAGTTGCGGCGGGGCGAGATCCGGTTCACCGTATTTCCGGCGCCGGATGCCTATGCGGGTCCCGTAGTCATTCTCACCGATGAGGGGACGGCCAGTACGGCGGAGATACTCGCCGGGGGAATGCAAGAGACGGGACGGGCCATCGTCGTCGGGCGGCCCTCGTTGGGCGCCGTCCTCCCTTCGGTGATCGAGAAGCTCCCCACGGGAGCGCGACTCCAATATGCCATTGCCGATTTCAAAACGCCCGGAGGCCTTCTCCTCGAAGGTCGCGGCGTACAGCCGGACGTCCCGGTCGAGCTCACCCGTCGCGATCTCCTCACGCGATCCGATCCCATCCTGGAACGCGCCATATCGGTGATCGTGCACCAACCACCTGCCGGGAAAGTCTCCGCCGCCGGGGATCAATCTCATTGAGGAGGAAATGTGATGAACCTCGCACTCTCTCTCGTGATCGCACTCACCGGTCTCGCCTGGTCCCCCCATGGATGGACCCAGGAAGCCCACGCTCAGGGGTCGGCGACCAAAAAGATCGAGCTCACTGCCGATCAGGTGCTGGAAAAGTTCGTCGAAGCGACGGGGGGACGCCAAGCGTACGAGAAACTCACCAGTTTCGTCGCTCGCGGGACGCTGGACATTCCCGCCCAAGGGATTCGAGGGACCATTCAGATTTACGCCAAGGCGCCGAACAAGCTGCTCGTCATCCAAACCGTCGAGGGGGTAGGCGAACTCAGGCAGGGATACGATGGCCAGGTGGCCTGGAGTCAAGATCCGTTTCAAGGCCTTCGTGAAATGGACGGCGTAGAGTTGGCCAACTTCAAGCGCGAGGCGACGTTCAACGCCGAACTGAAATGGCGAGAACTCTACGAGAAGGTCGAACTCATCGGCACCGAGAAAGTGGGAGATCACCAGACTTATGTCATTCGTCTGACGCCTCATCTTGGTCGCCCGATCACCCAGTACTACGATGCGGAAACGTTCCTGCTGCTGCGCCAGGATTCCGTCTATGAAGGACCGCAAGGGACGATCCCCGGTCAAGAGTACTTCTCCGATTATCGAGAGGTGAGCGGCGTGAAGGTCCCATTCCGCGTCGTCCAGAAAAGCTCCCTCGGCGAAGCCGTCATGAGCCTGACCAGCATCAACCCGAACGTCAAGATCGACGACGCCCGGTTCACCAAACCGACGGCAGGTGACCAGAAAGAGACGCGTCAGGGAAAGCGGAGCGGGACTGAATAGCCGAGCGCTCCCTCTCCATGCTCACCGGTGAGATGCATCCACCGATTCACCCTCAGGCGCGCCTCTTCGACGGGTGCGCCGACCTCTATCTGCGATATCGCCCTCCATATCCAGAAGCGGCCATCGACACCATTTCGGCCGGGCTCAATTTGACTCCAGATGGGTGGATCTGCGATCTCGGGGCGGGGCCGGGCACGTTGAGCTTCCTCCTGGCCGAACGCGGCTACCGCCTGGTGGCCGTGGAACCACTGGCAAGAATGCGCGCCTGTGGCGCCCGATGGGCTCGGGAGCGCCAACGTCCGGTGATGTTCCTCGGCGGGCAGGCCGAGGCCATTCCCCTCGCCGACGGGTCGGTTCAGGCCGTGGTCTGCGGACAGGCATTCCACTGGTTCCAGACCGGGCGCGCCCTCGCCGAGATCTGGCGCGTGCTCACACCGACCGGCGGCCTGGCGCTGCTCTGGAACAATCGCGACTGGCAACACACCCCCTGGCTGGCTCGACTGGAACGCCTGCTGATGAAGTACAACCCTCAATATACGCCCAGTTATCGTGCCCGCGACTGGTCTCAGATGTTACGTGAAACCCACCTCTTCACCCGAATCGCGCGGTGCGAATTCTCTCACGAGATGGAGGCCACGTCCGAGCACATACTCGGGCTCATCGCATCGCTCTCTTACGTCCGCATCCTGCCCGGCGAGCGCCGCCAACAACTCAGGCGGGAAGTGGTGACATTGCTGGATCAGGAGCGCGTCTTGACGCGCCGCTCGATGCTCCCGCTGAGATATCGCACAGAGCTTTATCTGGCCTGGAAATGCTGAGTGCTGAGGCGTCTCACCCCGCCATACGGACGAACGATCGGTGAAGCCACCAGTCGCCCGGGAAGTCATGGTCGATGCGCATCGCCTCACTTCTTCTTCACCATTGCTGTCTCCGCTCCCCGGTCGTCCCAGCGGCAAGACCTTCGAACCAAGATCCATCTCCGGCTCTCTTTCTGCCCGGCACCGAAGATTATCCCCCAGTTGTGGAAATCTCGGAGTGAGTTCACTATAATGAGTCGTTCGGATCGTACGAGCTGCTGCATCATCAGCGGCGAACTGGGTGAGAGATCACATGGACACTCTGTCAGAGGGTGGATAAGAACATGAGTACATTCATCAAAGGTCTCGAAGGTGTTGTCGTTGCTCAATCCCAACTCAGCTATATCGATGGCCAGGCGGGGCAATTGATTTATCGTGGATACCATATTCATGATCTGGCGGCCCACTCGAGTTTTGAGGAGGTGGCGTATCTGTTGTGGAACGGGCGGTTGCCTACGAGAGCCGAACTCGATGAGTTGAAACACCAGTTGGCGCTCAACCGTCAACTTCCCAATGGGCTCCTGACGCTGCTGCGTTCGCTCCCGACGACGGCGCCCCCTATGACGGTGCTGCGCACGGCGGTCTCGGCCGCTGCCATGTTTGATCCGGAAGCCGAGGATGTCTCGCTGGAGGCGAGCCGGCGAAAGGCTATTCGCCTGGCTGCGCAGATCCCGACGATTGTCGCGACATATGAGCGATTGCGCCGGGGAGAAGATCCCATTCTTCCTCGCGAAGACCTGGACCAGGCGGCGAATTATCTCTACATGCAGACGGGTCAGGTTCCTGATCCGGAAAATGCTCGAGCGTTGGATCAATACTTCATCCTGTTGGCCGATCATGGAATGAATGCCTCCACTTTTGCCGCCCGCGTGACGACGGGCACGCTGGCCGATATACACTCGGCCATCACGTCGGCTCTCGCCACCCTCAAAGGCCCGCTCCATGGCGGCGCCAACCAGAAGGCGATGGAAATGCTTCAGGAGATTGGCGAACCCGACAACGTGGACGCGTACATCAAACGCGCACTGGCCGAGAAGCGTCGGATCATGGGATTCGGACACCGCGTCTATAAGACGGAAGATCCCCGCGCCACCGTTCTCCGCCGCATGTCGAAAGAGTTGTGCCAGAGAATGGGCGCCACGAAATGGTATGACATCTCGCGTCGCATTGAGGAATTGGTGACTGCCGAGAAGGGGATCTATCCCAACGTCGACTTCTACTCGGCCTCGGTGCTCTATGTGCTGGGGATTCCGGTCGATCTCTTCACGCCGATGTTCGCCTGTAGTCGCATCGTCGGCTGGACGGCCCACGTGCTGGAGCAGTTAGCCGACAACCGCTTGATTCGTCCCCGCGCTGAATATGTGGGTCCCAAGGACCTCAAGTACGTGCCCATTGATGAACGGGCATGAACGGGCGGCTGGTCCGAGGAATGGAAGGCGAGAGGAGGCGCGCCTCATCACACCGGCTCGATGGACAAGGGGAAATGGCTTCCAGGGCGAGTGCACCGCCACAGTAGTGCGGTTCATCTTCCCCCTCACTTTCTGCTCTCCTCACTGAGCCCTTCGAACTGCCGAATCGCCGCCCGCAGCCCCTCGGGCAACGGGATGGCCCTGCCCGCCTCATAATCCACCCAGGCGACGACCGAACTCCCGTCGGCGACGAGCACGTCCGTTCCCCGTCGATAGATCTCGTATTCCAGCGTGAAGCTTCGATTCCCGATCTCGCTCACCCGCGCGCCAACGTCCAGCCAGGCCGGATAGTGGACCTGCTGCCTGAATCGGCACGTGGCGGTGACCAGCGCCGGACCTTGGCGATCATGTTCCCGATATTTCCATAACTCGATGGCCTCAAAGTAACTCATGCGCGCCGACTCGCAATAAGTGAAATACGCGGCATTGTTGACGTGCCCGAGAGCGTCCATATCGCCCCAGCGCACGGCGATAGCGTGCCAGTGCTTGAATTGCTCTCGCATAAGGTCACGTATTGTGATCACCGGGAGATATTCTGTCAATCGCGATGACACGATCTTCGACCAAGAGGCGTGATCGTCACTCTGGATGTCGCGCGATCCTCGGCGGACCGGACTTCGGGCTCATCCTGCGCCCGCTCCCAGCAGGCGAATCGAATCCCGATGTGTGCGCCCGTTCACCGACATCTTGTTTTTGTGCCGCTAGCCTTGCTGTTTACCGATGAATCGTCTATTTTTTCCAACCTATGGCAAAGTGAGCCGCTCTGAGGGTTGGCGTCCATGAATGTGTTGAGGGGCATGACACAGCGGCGATGGCAAAGACTATGAGCCAGCTATTCCATACGGGGCCACTCCCCCTCCTCGTCCGGCGATGGCTCGAGCGGCTCGCTTTGCGAATCTACATGGAGAAGGATGAAAAACGATGAGCAGTATCGCCGATAAAGATCTCAAGGAGCTCCTTGGACTGGAGGATATCGAGCTCAAGGAATGGATCGAGTCTCTGGAATACGTCTTGCAACAAGAGGGCCCCGAACGGGTCAGATTCCTCATGCGGCAGCTTCAAATCTATGCCCGGAAAGCCGGCGTCGACCTTCCCTATACGGCGAATACGCCGTATATCAACACCATTCCCGTCGAACAACAACCTCCTTTCCCCGGCAGTCGAGAGATCGAGCGGCGCATCAAGAGCATCATCCGCTGGAACGCTATGGCCATGGTGGTGCGAGCCAATCGCGTGGAAGAAGGCATTGGCGGACACATCTCGACGTACGCGTCGGCGGCCACACTATACGAAGTCGGCTTCAACCACTTCTTCCGCGCCCGGAACGAACACCAGGAAGGCGATATCGTCTATTTCCAGGGTCACGCCTCACCGGGCATTTACGCCCGCGCCTTCCTGGAGGGTCGCTTGACGAAAGACCAGTTAGAGAATTTTCGGCGCGAGCTCCAACCGGGAGGAGGACTTTCGTCCTATCCCCACCCCTGGCTGATGCCCAATTTCTGGCAATTCCCCACCGTGTCGATGGGATTGAGCCCCATCATGGCCATCTATCAGGCGCGCTTCAATCGGTACCTGGAGAATCGCGGATTGAAGAAGCCCTCGGATGCCAAGGTCTGGGCTTTCCTCGGCGATGGAGAGATGGACGAGCCGGAAGCGCTCGGCTCAATCACCCTGGCGGCGCGAGAGAAATTGGATAATTTGATCTTCGTCATCAACTGCAATCTGCAGCGCCTCGATGGTCCGGTGCGCGGCAATGGAAAGATCATCCAGGAATTGGAAGCGGCCTTTCGCGGAGCCGGTTGGAACGTCATCAAGGTCATCTGGGGCGACGATTGGGATCCTCTGTTGGCCAAAGATCATGAAGGCCTGTTGGTCAAACGGATGGAGGAGGCCGTCGACGGCGATTATCAAAAGTACACGGTGGCCTCGGGGCGCTACATCCGCGAGCATTTCTTTGGCAAGTACCCGCAATTGCTGGAACTGGTCAAACATCTCTCCGACGAGCAACTGCGTAAGTTACGGCGCGGGGGACATGACCCGGAGAAGGTTTATGCGGCGTATAAAGCGGCCGTAGAGCATAAAGGCTCGCCCACGGTCATCCTGGCCAAGACGATCAAAGGCTACGGCCTCGGCGAGGCGGGCGAGGGTCGGAACATCACGCATCAGCAAAAGAAGTTGAACGAAGAAGAACTGCGCGAATTTCGCGCCCGATTCGGCATCCCCATCTCCGATGAGGAGCTGGCCGAGACGCCCTTCTATAAGCCGCCGGATGACAGTCCGGAGATGCGTTACCTCCACGAACGGCGGCGGGCGCTGGGCGGCTATCTTCCCAGCCGACAGGTTCAATGTCAACCGCTCAAACCACCGCCGGAGGAGATCTTCGAAGAGTTTTATAAGGGCACTGAGGGGCGTCCCGTCTCCACCACCATGGCCTACGTGCGGCTGCTCTCCAAGCTCCTCCGCGATAAAGAGATCGGTAAGCTCATCGTCCCCATCATCCCGGACGAGGCGCGAACGTTCGGCATGGAGGCGCTGTTCCGTCAGGTGGGCATCTATTCCAGCGTCGGACAGCTCTATGAACCGGTCGATGCTGACACGCTGCTCTATTACAAGGAGGCCAAAGACGGACAGATTCTGGAAGAAGGGATCACCGAAGCCGGCGCCATGTCGTCATTCATCGCCGCCGGCACGGCCTATGCGACGCACGGGATCAACACCATCCCCTTCTTCACGTTCTACTCCATGTTTGGCTTCCAGCGCATCGGCGACCTCATCTGGGCGGCGGGCGACGTGCGCTGTCGGGGCTTTCTCGTCGGGGCGACGGCGGGTCGCACGACGCTGGCCGGCGAAGGACTCCAGCACCAGGATGGGCACAGCCACCTGTTCGCCTACGCCCTGCCGAATCTGAAGGCCTATGATCCCGCCTTCGCCTACGAACTCGCCGTCATCATCCAGGACGGCATCCGCCGCATGTATACCGAGCAGGAGGACATCTTCTACTACCTGACCGTGACCAACGAACCCTATCCCATGCCGCCGATGCCGGAGGGCGTCAAGGACGGCATTCTCAAAGGGATGTACAAGTTCAAGGCCTCGGAAGACGAGAACGCCAAGCTCCGAGCTCAGCTATTGGCCAGCGGAGCGATCCTGAACGAGGCGCTGAAAGCGCAACAGTTACTGGCCGAGAAATATGGTGTGGCCGCCGACGTCTGGAGCGTGACCAGCTACAAGGAACTCTATCGCGATGGCCACTCCGTGGAGCGATGGAATATGCTCCATCCGACGAAGAAGCCCAAGCGTCCCTACGTCGCGCAATGTCTTGGCGAGGCGCCGGGCGTGTTGGTAGCGGCTTCCGATTACGTGAAAGCGCTCCCCGACTCCATCTCCCCGTGGCTACCCAAACCGCTCATCTCCCTGGGCACCGATGGATTCGGCCGGAGCGATAGCCGTCGGGCGCTGCGCGACTTCTTCGAAGTCGACGCTCGGTTCATCACCCTGGCCACGCTCGTCGGACTCATGCGCGAGAAAAAGCTGAAGCCGAGCGTGGTGGAACGAGCCATCAAAGAGCTCGATATCAATCCGGAAAAAGCCAATCCCATGATCTCCTGAAGTGAGGACCTATGGCCATCGAATTCACGCTCCCCGAGCTTGGTGAGCATATTGAGTCGGCGGAAGTGGTTCGGGTGCTGGTGTCGGTGGGGGACCGGGTGGAGAAGGATCAACCCCTGCTGGAAGTGGAGACCGACAAGGCGAGCATCGAAGTCCCCTCCCCGGCCAATGGTACCGTCACTGCCCTCCACGTCCGCGAAGGAGATACCGTCCGCGTCGGTCAACCCCTCCTCACCCTGGAAGAAACGACCGCTGAGGCTGGAGAGAAAGCGGAAGCAGGGGTGGAGACGAAGGAGGCGGCCAAGGTGATGATCCGGGAAGAGCGCCGCGTCGACCGGGAGCCGATCGTGGAGCCCACCGAGCCGAGTGCGACGAGCACGCCATCGAGTCGGCGTGCCGCGGTCGTCGAGTTCACTCGCCGCCCACCTCGCCCCGCGACCCATGCGGAGGCGGCCAGGCGAGTCATCCCGGCGGCGCCGTCAGTGCGCCGGCTGGCCCGCGAGTTGGGCATCGACATCCAGGACGTTCCCGGTTCCGGGCCCGGCGGTCGCATCTCCGTTCAGGACGTGAAGAATTATGCCCGGCGCCTCCTCGGCGAGCGGAAGGCGGAAACGCCCGCCGCCGCTCTCCCCACCGCTCCTCCACTGCCTGATTTCAGTCAGTGGGGTGAGATCGAACGCCGGCCCATGTCCAACGTCCGGCGCATCACGGCGGAGAACATGAGCCGGGCATGGGCCCTCATCCCCCACGTCACCCAACACGATAAGGCCGACATCACCGAACTGGAGCGCTTGCGCAAACAATTCGCCCCTCGCGCCGAGGCCGCCGGAGGGAAACTGACTATCACGGCCATCATTCTCAAAGTCGCCGCCGCCGCTCTGAAAGCCTTTCCTCAGTTCAACACCAGTCTGGACGTGGCCAACAACGAGATCATCTATAAGAAGTATTATCACATCGGCGTCGCCGTGGATACGGATCGGGGATTGCTCGTCCCGGTCATTCGCGATGTGGATAAGAAGAATCTGATCGAACTGGCCGTCGAACTCCATCACATGGCCGAGAAGGCGCGGGCGCGAAAGCTCACCGTGGATGAACTGCAAGGCGGCACATTCAGCATCACCAATCTGGGTGGCATCGGTGGGACGTCTTTCTCGCCCATCGTCTACTATCCTCAGGTGGCCATTCTGGGCGTCTCCCGCGCTCAGTGGGAGCCGGCGCTCATCGACGGTCAATTCCAGCCGCGATTGATATTGCCCCTGTCGCTCTCTTATGACCATCGAGTGATTGACGGAGCGGATGCCGCACGCTTTCTCCGATGGATCGCCGAAGCTCTGGAGCAACCTTTCCGGCTCATCCTGGAAGGATGAGATCATGGCGGGTGATCGGTGATGAATGGAGACCACGGGGCGAGAAGCGATCAACGAGCCGGTCTCCCCACATCGGCAGCGTGTTCTCCAGGTTCGCGTTTCGTGCTTTACGTATCCGGACGCACAGGTTACGCTTCATCGTTCACTGATTTCGGACTGAGGAGCTGAATGATGGCAGAAAACGTCAGATCGACGCAAGTCGCGGTCATCGGTGGTGGTCCTGGTGGCTATCCGGCCGCCTTCCTGGCCGCCGATCTGGGATTGCAGGTGACGCTCATCGACATGGAGCCGAACCCTGGCGGCGTCTGTTTGTATCGCGGATGCATTCCCTCCAAGGCGCTCCTTCACGTGGCCAAAGTGATCAGCGAAGCGCGTCACGCCGCTCGCTGGGGAGTGACGTTCGCCGAGCCTCGGATTGATCTGGACCGACTCCGGGAGTGGAAAGAGAGCGTCGTCCAGAAGCTGACCGGCGGACTGGGACAGCTCTCCAAGCAGCGTCGCATCACCTATATTCAAGGCCGAGCCACGTTCCTCGATCCTCACACGCTGAGAATCGAGAATCAGTCTGGCGAAGAGATTCTCAAGTTCGAGCGGGCCATCCTGGCCACCGGATCGCGTCCGGCGACGCTCCCCAATCTCTCCATCGACAGCCCGCGCATCATGAACTCGACCAGCGCCCTGGATCTGCCCGACATTCCCAAGACCATGCTGATCGTCGGCGGTGGCTACATCGGGCTGGAGCTGGGAACCGTCTATGCGGCGCTGGGGACGAAGGTCTCCGTAGTGGAAATGATGCCCGGGCTCATACCGGGACTCGATCGGGATCTGGTCTCCATCCTGACCAAGCGACTGGAGACGATCTTCGAGGCCATCATGCTCAACACTCGCGTGGTGGGCATGAAGGAGGAGAAGAAGGGCATTCGGGTCAAATTGGAAGGCCTTCAGGTGAAACAACCGGAGCAGGTCTATGAGCGCGTGCTCATCTGCGTGGGGCGTAAACCGAATTCTCAGGATCTGGGTCTGGAGAACACCAAGGTCGAAATCGATCGACGCGGATTCATTCAAGTCGATGCTCAACGCCGAACGGCCGAGCCGACGATCTACGCCATCGGCGACGTGGCTGGCGAACCGATGTTGGCTCACAAAGCGACGCACGAAGGCCGCGTGGCCGCCGAAGCCATCGCCGGGCGACGCGTCGCCTACGAGCCTCGGGCCGTCCCCGCCGTCGTGTTCACCGATCCGGAGATCGCTTACTGCGGTTTGACCGAAACCGCGGCGCGCGAGCAAAAACGCCCGATTAAGGTCGCCCGATTCCCTTGGGCGGCATCAGGTCGGGCGGTGACGCTGGATCGCACCGATGGATTGACCAAGTTGATCATCGATCCGGAGACGGAGCGCGTCCTCGGCGTGGGCATCGTTGGACCGGGCGCCGGCGAGTTGATCTCCGAAGGCGTCCTGGCCGTCGAAATGGCGGCGCTCGCTTCCGACGTCGAATTGAGCATTCATCCTCATCCCACGCTCTCGGAAACGATCATGGAAGCGGCGGAAGCGTTCTATGGTCATAGCACGCACGTCTATCGCCCGAAGAAAAAATGAGCGGCGAAGGAGATGAATATCGAGCGAAAGCGTGAGGCCTCCTCGGCTCGGACGAACGGGAGGAAAGCGGCTGATGCCCATCGTCAGCCAGTGATCACCTGGGTGAACCATCGCGGGTCACGATCGATCTCCCGGAGGACGAGGGTGTACGGACTTTCGATGGACGCCCCGCCGAATGGTTGCTCCATGATATGGCGCGAAGTATACTAACTGGGTGCTCGAGCGTGGCCGAGATCTGGCACGTGGGATATCTCCGACGCGAGCAATGAGGAACCTATGGGCAAAAGGCATCTCTCGTTTTACGAATCGGTATTAGCCTTTTTTGATCGAGCCGCCGCTCATACGTCCTATGATCGGGGACTGCTCGATCAAATCAAGTACTGCAATAGCGTGTACCAATTCAAGTTCCCGCTCAAGCACGAGGATGGGACGATCGAAATCATCCAGGCATTCCGGGTGGAGCACAGTCATCACAAGCTGCCCGTCAAGGGGGGAATCCGCTACAGCGAGATGGTCAACGAGGATGAGATCAAAGCGTTGGCGGCATTGATGACGTTCAAATGTGCCGTCGTCGATCTCCCGTTTGGTGGCGCCAAAGGCGGCGTCAAAATCGAACCACGAAAATACACCGTCAATCAACTGGAACGCATCACCCGCCGCTACACCGCCGAACTCGCCAAGAAGAACTTCATCGGACCTGGCGTCGACGTGCCCGCTCCGGATTACGGTACGGGACCGCGCGAGATGGCCTGGATTCTGGACACCTATCAGGCGCTCAATCCGAGTATTGATTCTATCGCCTGCGTCACCGGCAAACCGGTCACCCAGTATGGCGTCCGGGGCCGAACCGAAGCCACCGGACGCGGCGTCTTCTACGGCATTCGCCACGCCCTCAGTTA
Source organism: Blastocatellia bacterium (assembly GCA_026985075.1). Taxonomy (GTDB): domain Bacteria; phylum Acidobacteriota; class Blastocatellia; order HR10; family J050; genus J050. Next base: position 143,401 of record JALSQX010000053.1, read on the forward strand.
TGCCGAAGACATGAAAAAGCTGGGGCTCCAGCCGGGCATCGAAGGAAAACGCGTGGTGGTGCAAGGATTGGGAAACGTCGGATATCATGCGGCGAAATTCCTCCAAGAAGCGGGAGCCCTTCTCGTCGCCGTGGCCGAATATGATGGGGCCATCTATAACCCCGATGGATTGGATGTGGACGAGGTGCAACAACATCGTCGCGAGACGGGGACGATCCTGAATTTTCCCGGTGCCAGGAATTTCGCCAGGAACACCGACGCCCTGGAATACGAATGCGATATTCTCATTCCGGCGGCTCTGGAACGGCAAATCACCGAAGAGAACGCTCCTCGCATCCGCGCCAAGATCATCGCCGAGGCCGCCAATGGACCGACGACCATCGAAGCGGAACAGATGTTGCTCGAGCGCGGCGTGATGATCATTCCCGATCTCTACCTCAATGCCGGAGGCGTCACCGTCTCCTATTTCGAATGGTTGAAGAACTTGAGCCACGTGCGTTTCGGTCGGTTGAGCAAGCGATTCGAAGAAGCATCCCGCAGCGCCCTCCTGGAATCGATCGAGCGCATCACCGGGAAGCATCTCTCGCCGGAGGAGCGGAAACTCATCGTGCGGGGCGCCGACGAAATCGATCTGGTCAATTCCGGCCTGGAAGAAACGATGATCACCGCCTACGATGAGATTCGCGAGACGATGCTGCGGACGCCGGGCGTGACCGATCTGCGCACCGCCGCCTTTCTCAACGCCATCAATAAGGTCGCCATTGCCTATCTGGAACTGGGCATCTTTCCATAATGCCGCGGAGAGGGAGACGGAAACGAGCCGAGATGACGACGGAGATTCTCTCTCCCTGCGCCATTGAGGAGGTCATCTGATGCGACTCGGGATACTCATCGGCAGTTTCATCCTGATCACCGCGTGCACAGCGCCCACCGAATACGACATCGTCATCCGTCACGGCACCATTTATGACGGCAGTGGATCGCCGCCCTTCATCGGCGATGTCGCCATCGACGGAGACCAGATTGTGGCCGTGGGCTCTCTGGAGCGGGCGCGTGGGCGCCTGGAGATCGATGCCACCGGCCTGGCCGTGGCGCCCGGTTTCATCAACATGCTCAGTTGGGCCACCGAGTCGCTCATCGAAGATGGTCGCGCGCAGAGCGACATTCGCCAGGGAGTCACTCTGGAGGTGTTCGGCGAGGGATGGTCGATGGGTCCGCTGAACGAGCGGATGAAAAAAGAGCTCATCGAACAACAAGGCGACATCACATACGATGTCCAATGGACGACGCTCGGCGAATATCTGGACTATCTGGTCAGTCGCGGCATCTCCCCCAATGTGGCTTCATTCGTCGGCGCGACCACCGTGCGCATTCATGAGATCGGTTACGAGGATCGTCCGCCCACACCGGAGGAACTCGATCGCATGCGCCAACTCGTCCGCCAGGCCATGGAAGAGGGCGCGCTCGGCGTCGGCTCATCGCTCATCTATGCGCCGGCCTTTTATGCCCGGACCGATGAACTCATCGAACTCTGCAAAGTGGCCGCCGAGTATGGAGGCATGTACATCTCGCACATTCGCAGCGAGGGGAATCGCTTGCTGGAAGCGGTCGATGAACTGATCACTATCGCGCGCCAGGCGCATATCCCGGCCGAGATTTACCATCTGAAGGCGGCGGGGCGATCCAACTGGAATAAACTCGATGCCGTGATCGAGAAGATCGAGGCGGCGCGCGCCGAAGGGCTCCGCATCACCGCCGACATGTACACCTACACGGCGGGGGCGACCGGTCTGGATGCTGCCATGCCGCCATGGGTGCAAGAAGGCGGTCTCAAAGCCTGGATCGAGCGATTGAAAGATCCGGCCATTCGCGCCCGCGTCAAACGCGAGATGCGCACGCCGACCGATGAATGGGAAAATTTGCTCCTGGCCGCGGGATCGCCGGAGAACGTCTTGCTGGTGAGCTTCAGGAACGAAAAGTTGAAGCCGCTGACCGGAAAGACGCTGGCCGAAGTGGCCCGCCTGCGCGGCACGTCGCCGGAGGAAGCGGCTATGGATCTGGTCATCGAGGATGAGAGCCGCGTCGGCACGGTCTATTTCATCATGTCCGAAGAGAACATCCGGAAGAAGATTCGACAACCGTGGGTCAGTTTCGGTTCGGACGCCGAAGCCCCGGCGCCGGAAGGCGTCTTCCTGAAGTCGAACCCGCATCCACGGGCATACGGGAATTTCGCTCGACTGCTCGGCAAGTACGTGCGCGAGGAGAAGATCATCCCTCTAGAAGAAGCCATTCGACGGCTGACCTCGCTCCCGGCGGAGAATTTGAAGCTGGATCGGCGCGGGCGATTGAAGCCGGGATATTTCGCCGACATCGTCGTGTTCGATCCCGACACCATCCAGGACCACGCCACCTACGAGAATCCTCATCAGTATGCCACCGGCGTGGTGCACGTTTTCGTCAACGGCGTTCAGGTCCTCAAAGACGGCGAGCATACTGGCGCCACGCCGGGACGAGTGATTCGCGGTCCCGGATGGAAGGGGCGTCGTCAGTGATGTCCCGAAGCATGGTCCGCTGATCGGGTGGATGGTTTCGGCGACGACGTTTCATCCGCGGCGGTCTACTGTATGGGCTCGATGGGCATTCCATGAGTGCGGCAGAGATGAACCAACGTGAGCACCTCGACACATGCTCTGGTTCAGCTCGGGATCTATTTTACTTCCGTATCAAGGGCGTCCTCGCCCGAATATTCAGTCGCCTGCGCTGTGATGTCGAAGGGCTGGAATATGTGCCTCAGAGCGGCCCGGCTATCCTGGTGATGAACCACACCGGCTGGGAAGAGATTCTCTGCGCCATCCTGATCGTACCCCGTCCGATGAGGATTATCGGTATTCGGGAATTGATGTATCTCGATGATCCCGTGGGACGGGCGCGCATTTTTGATTCGGCGTATGGACGGAGCTTCGGCCCCGTTCGTCGTGGACTCACTGTTCTGCTGGGAAACGCGCTCGGTGGAGTGGTGCGCCGCCGGCTGCGGGAGTTCGGGTTCATTCCGGCGCGCGTATTCACACCGGCGTGGCCGCCGCTTCTGGGGAGCAACGGATGGCGCGAGACTGTAGCGGCGCTGGCGGCTGGCGAGCTCGTTCTGCTCTTTCCCGAAGGGGGGTACAAGCGAGATGGGGTGATGCGACCGTTCAAACCCGGTCTGGGGATGCTGGTGCGCTGGCTCAGCCGCCGTCATCTGGATGTTCCTATCGTGCCGATTGCACAACGGACGGCGGGATGCGTTTCCTGGACGCTGGGCCATCGATACACGCCGCGACTCGTTTTCGGTCCGCCACTCACATTCACGTTCAATGGGGAGAACCGGCGGACATTCGATGAACGTGTGGCGCGCACGGTTCAGGATCACATCGATGCTCTTCTCCGTCGCGCCTGGCCCGATGCGCCGTCACAGACATAACGTTCGGCCGGATTTGATCGAAGAGCTTTGGTTTTGCCCATGATGCGCTTTAGGCGTATATTTGCGTTACTGAGGTCGTGTATGTAATCGTTAGATGGCATTGAAGCTGGTAGAGGCAGCTTATATGAGGCGTCCCAAATACAAGTGCCAAGATTTTCTAAATGAGCTTGCTGTGGGCCAAGCGTATGGTATTTTTGTTGATGATACTGGCGCTCCTGGTCTCACTGATGCACCAGCAAACTTCCATCCCAACCGGAAATCTTGGGTTGCCGTTCCACCATGGCACATGCCTGAAGTTCTTAAGCAGCTTCCTCGTGCACTATAGGAACTAGAAAAGCTGACAGGGGCCGGAGAGCTTCATTTTGCGGACATTTATGCAGGCCGAAGGGAATTCAGGGAAGTTGATCTCCGGGTTCGACGTGCGCTGTTTGAGTTTATGGCACATATTTTCTCAGTATATCAATTCCCTATCATTGTTCAGACCTTTGATCCGAAAACGTTATCTTATCTTCACTCCCGTAGCCAAGGAGAATTGCCGGACCGCCTTCCGCCCTTTGATTTTACCAAGCCAGAAGACGCAGCCTTTTTTTCTTGCTGATCCGATTGAGGTTGTTTATGGAGCAAACGCCGGAGTATCCTAAAGTAAAAGCGCATGTATTCGTTGACGAAGGTTGGAAAAGCAATGGTGTTGCAATTAAAATCCCAATATTCGAAGATGTGTTCAATGATGGATTGGTCTGTTTTTGCCGGAGTTCAACTATCTTGCCTATCCAGCTTGCAGATTTTGCTGCATTCGCTCTAAATCGCACTCAGCTCGTATGTGGGCGCAACAAACGAAGCCCGTTGGATATGCATTTACTTGAGATTTTATCCAAAGTTGCGAATAACTATGTGAATATTGAGAAAAAGATTGTTTCATTAGTAGAAGAAGGTCCAATGATTACCTTGGTTGGTACGCGTCCCACGGACCTTATTAATCGCCATCTAACGCCCGCTGCAGTCAACCCGCCTCCGCCAGCGCTCTAGCGGGCGGCCGAGCTGGTCGTCAGACCGTTGCTCGCAGGCTCTTCTGCGGATAGAATAACATTAGAATAATACCTGTGCTGTGTAACAAGAGTGGACAAGGAGATGAAGAGCAAAATGCAAGCTTATCGAGTCGAAACCACAGTTACCCAAGACGGTACTCTCATCATCAAAGGAGTTCCCTTTCGGGCAGGAACGAAGGTGGAAGTCATCATCCTCAGCCACTTTCGTAAAGCTGCAAAGGAAGTACGCTATCCCTTGCGAGGTAAGCCGATTCGGTATCTGGCGCCATTCGAGAGTGTTGCCGAGGATGAGTGGGAAGCACTGTCATGATCATGCTTGACACACATATTTGGGTTTGGTGGGTGCATGGAGATTCACATCTTACCCAAACTCAAATGGAAGCAATTGCTGCACACGAGGAGGATGTGATTGGTGTGAGTGCGATTTCATGTTGGGAAATAGCTAAACTAGTCGAGTATGGTCGTCTGGAATTGCCCTGTCCACTGGAGGAATGGTTTGAACAAGCGTTGAGTTATCCCGGGATGCACTTACTCCCATTAACGCCGGAAATAGCCATTGAGTCAACGCGGCTGCCGGGAAAATTTCATCGTGACCCTGTGGATCAAATCATCGTGGCCACGGCCAGGGTGTCCAATTGCCCACTTGTGACTTCGGATCAGAGGATTTTGAACTACCCGCACGTTGTAACGATAAGGTAATCTGCCTAACATCGCGTGTAGCAGACTCACTGTGCTCAGTTGCCTGACTCCCCTGCTGGCACGCCACTGATGCTCACAGCAGGCGGAGCAGCCCCTACTATGGATTGAGAAACGTGGTTGCCAATCATTGAGCTTCCAGGCTTTAAGCCTAGAAGCTGGTGAATTATTCCTGCGGCCGAAAAATCGATGGTTCGATGAAGAAAAACAACCACGCCCGCCTGACTACCGCAATGGGACATGCCATTGGACGGTTAGCCGAGGTTTTGAACTCAATTTCTCCTCTTCACTCTCATCAAGCGATTCGAAGACGAACTACGTAGCCGCGTCAGTCATCAATGGGGATTCGCTTTCATCGCCATGCGGCCAGCGCCGTACGAACGCGACGCCGTTCGCCCACCTCCGTCCACGCGATCACTATCTGAGATCCCGATCGTACCATGCGGGGAAAACCGCTGGCGCGCGACGAGACCAATCCGACGGCTCGGACCGGTTCGCTTTGCTCCCCATCGGGAGCGACGCGCCGTATGAATAATCCAGCCTCGCCTCTCTCCTCCTCGGCTTCCATCCAACTCACTAACGCCGATCCATCATCCAGCATCACCGCATCCACTCGACCCAGCGGCGCGCCTCGATCGACCCTCACGGGCGGAGCGAACGTCCGCCCGCCATCAGAAGAAAAAGCGACCTCGACGCGCCTCTTCCCATCCGCTGCCGTGAACCAGGCGACGACCACGCGCTCTCCTCGGGCATCAATAGACGGTCCATTCACTGGACAGGCGGGGATTCGCCAACCATCACTATGAACCGGTCGCGGCGCGCTCCACGTTCCTCTTTCGTACCGAACGACGAAAATATCTCGCACCTCCTGCGGCGAGCGATCGCGATATACGATCAACGCTCGATCTTCGGTCAGCCGAACGGCCGACGTCTGGCAACAGTCGCAGACCAGATCATCGACGAGCATCTCAGGTCCCCACGTCCCATCGAACCTCAACAGCCGCGCGCGCAATGTCATCTCTTGCTTTCCTGCGGCGAACCGACGTCCATCGAGCCAGACGGCGAGCCACTCTCCCCGACGCATCGGTAATAGAGAGACGAAGCCATGTTCGGTCGGCGTCCCATCTTCATGAAGCTTCTTCGGTCGAGTCCAGGTTCGACCACCATCGGTGGAATGACTCACCATGATCCCGTAGGCATAGGGCTGTCCTCCCGTCCGCACGAGCCAATGAGCGATCAACCGACCATCTTCGCCGACGGCGAGAGACGGAAAATCGGCCCAATTGACGAACCAGTTTTCGCCCTCGGCAATGGTGTGCGGCGCCGACCAGGCGTCCGCTCCAGGCCTATAGGTGGCGAATCGCAGCGCCTCTCGCCCCTCATCGCCCGATTCGATCCAGCAGATATACACAACGCCATCCGGCCCCGTGGTGAGATTGGGCTCGCCACTTCCTGGCGCTGACCGAAGGTCGAGCGCACGAAACGATAAAGAGAAGCCGGGATCATCGATCTCCGACACCTGGACGCATCCGGATGAACTCGCCAGGATCATGAAACCGAACATCCCAATGCCGATCCAACCGAACAGGTCAACCAGCACAGAGACGCCAGCAAGCGTACATCGTCGTCGCATGCCATCCTCCACATCTCTCAACCGGCGGCTCCGCGGCCCATCACCTTCCGAAATGCCTGCGCGAAAAGCTCCATCTCCTCCATCGTTCCCAAACTCAGTCGACACCAATTGGTGTATGGTGGGAAGGGTCGCCCGACGAGCACGCCGTGCTCTTTCATCGCTTGGCGAAATGCCGTCACCTCTCGTCCGAGATGAAAGAAGACGAAATTCGTCTGCGAGGGGATGTACCGGCGACCGAGTTCGCCGAGAACCCTGTAGAGATACGTTCGGGCTTCGGCATTCTTTCGACGACTGAAGTCCTGAAACGACGCATCCTGATAGCTGGCAATCGCGGCCCGCAACCCGAGAATGTTTACGCTGTGATTGGTTCGAAACTGGCCGAGACGGGCGATGATGTCCGGACGAGCCAATCCATACCCGACGCGCAATCCGGCCAGCGCATGAATCTTGGAGAACGTGCGCGAGACGATCACGTTGTATCCTTCCCGAACCAGATCGATCATCGACGCATATTCTCTCGCCTGGACATAATCGTGATAGGCCTCATCGACGAGAACGACCGTTCGGCGCGATATGGCCCGGCAGAACTCACGCAGTTGATCTCCAGGGAGAATTCTTCCGGTGGGATTATTGGGGTTACAGACGAACACCAACCGCACGGCTTGCGTGATGCGCCGATCCATGGCATCGAGATCGATCTGGAAATCAGCGGTGAGCGGGACGCGATGCACGTAAGCGCCAATCGTGCGGGCATAATGTTCCAACCCCTCATAGGTCGGATAGGCCGTCAATACCTCTCCTCCTTCCAGGCCGTAGGCTACGCCAGCCATGCGAAGGATCTCGTGCGAACCAGCGCCCAAGATGACGTGATCCGGTGAGACGCCCTCTTTCTCAGCGATGAGCCTCTTCAATTCCTCATAATGACCGGAGGGATAGCGACATCCTTCATCGAAAGCGGTGATCATGGCGCACCGCGCGCGGCGAGAAGGACCATATGGGTTCTCGTTACTATGGAGCCGGATGAACGGCTGGTCGCGCTCGGGCGATGGCGGAGCGATCCATTCGGCGCCGGAGACATCCCGCCGAACCGCCAGGCTGGCCGCGGCCACAGCACTCACTTTCAACCATTGGCGACGATTCATCGGGAGTTTCATCGGGGACCTCCTGAGATGGGCTGTCGGTACGACTGGCTAAGCTACCAAAAACCCGGAGAGAACGCAAGCGGAGAAGACTCGTTCAGAACGACGACGAGGGGTGGGAGTCCCGGAGAGGGGCGCTCCAAGGCGCCAACTCTCTCCCACGCTGAGGAATGCCGTGAGCCAGGAAGCGAACCCTATGGTCTGTAGGGAAATGCATCGCATGCCTCATCGAGACGCCTCATCACTGGAGAGGCATGACGCGCCACGGCCCGCTCCTCCATCTGCAGACCAGAACTCGGTGGCGACGAGCAGGCTTCATCGACCTCCGCTCTCGGTGCCGATGAGCGCTCTTTGACCGGATTGATCTCCTCTGGAAGTGTGGCATAATAGTGCCTATGCCGAAACAGATCGCCGTCGGAGATCAAATACTGCTCTACTCCCCGGATCGGAAGACGTTTCTCATCACGGTGGCCGCCGATCGCACGTTCTCGACGCACCATGGTCAATTGCTCCATAATGACATGATCGGCAAGCTCTACGGCGAGATCGTTCACAGCTCGACCGGCCAGCCCTATGTGATGCTCGACCCCACGTTGGAAGATCGCATGATGAAGGTCAAACGCCTGACCCAGATCATCTATCCCAAGGACGCCGGGCTCATCCTGATCAAGACGGGCGTCGGATCGGGGATGCGGGTCGTCGAATGTGGCGCGGGCTCGGGCGCGTCGACGTTGGCTCTGGCGCACGCCGTGGCTCCCGACGGCCGCGTTTATGTCTACGACCGGGAAGAGCGCTTCCTGCGAAATGCGCAAGCCAATGTCGAGCGAGCGGGCTACGGAGATCTGGTGGAATTCAAGATCAGAGATGTCGTCGAGGGATTCGATGAACAAGACGTTGACGTCGTCCTGTTGGATCTTCCATCGCCCTGGGAAGGCGTGGAGGCGGCCACTCGAGCGCTCCGTGGCGGCGGGCGCCTCGCCTCCATCCTGCCCACCTATAACCAGGTCGAGCGCCTGGTCGAGGCACTGGAGGCCGCCGGGTTCGTCATGATCGAAACGTTAGAAGTCCTGCTTCGCCACATTCTCGCCCGACCGGGCAAGACGCGACCGTTCGAGCGCATGATCGGTCATACGGGATTTTTGATTTTCGGACGAAAAGCCTTATGGCCTTCGCCCGAGTGAATCCCTCCGAGAAGACCTCGACATACCCATCACATGGACCCGAACCCATGTGGTCTGATGGGGGCTGATCTTTCGCATACTCATTCGCTCACATTATTAAAAACGCCTTGATTGCGGCTCTGTTCAGGCATTGCACGCCGGCAGCGAGCGCAACTTTATAAACTGGCGTGATCAGAACGGCAGCGCTTTTGACATCATTTGAGGGGACGACGACTCGGACGAAGAGCTGTCTTTCCGCCATCGAATGCTCGACAAGCATCGCTGGACGCCGTTCGGCAGGGGCGGCGATGACTCGAAAAGCGGGTGACTCAGCGATAGCCACACGTTGGGCTTACGAGGGGCCCGTATTGAGGAGAGGCCGGGCTCAACAGTGGCTCGTTCTCACCGCCTCAGCAGACAAGCGAGCATACAGATCGCTCGGGTTGAGGCTATCCGTGGGTCCCCGTCCAACGCTGTCCTGGCGGCGAGCCGCCTTCCAGATCTCGTCGAATCGCGTCCAGTAACCCATTGATGAACTGCGTCGCTTCATATGTCGAATATCGTCGAGCGATCTCGATCGCTTCATCGATGACCACAACCTTGGGCGTCTCGGGCTCGTGAAGCATCTCATACACGGCAATGCGCAAGATGTTCCGATCCACGGACGCCATGCGCGGCAACCGCCAGTGAATGGCATGCTCGGAAATGATCCGATCGATCTCCTCCAGGTGCTCCAACGCTCCGGTGACCAGACGCGTGGCATAGCGCCGCACGCTCTCATCGGCATTCGGTCGCAGATGCTGCCAGTAGGTTTCAAATAACTCGTCGATCGGCTGCCGGGCGAACTCGTACTGATACAACAACTGCATGGCCGATTCTCGCGCTTTTCGTCTCGAGCCCATAGCCTTTAACTCGATGAGCCGGAAACGATGAACGATGCCCGATCGAGGCACGCAAAACCTCGATGACCACTCATCGCTCATCGGGTGAGCTCACCCGATCACTTTCCCTGAAAGCGAGCCTTCCTCTTCTCCAAGAAAGCCCGCATGCCCTCGCGCATATCCTCGGTCGTACAGCACAAGCCGAACAGCGTCGCCTCATACGGCATGGCCTCATCCTGAGGCATCTCCATCCCGTGATGGACGGCCTCCATGGCGAAGCGAACGGCCAGCGGCGCATTGGCCATGATCTGCCGGGCGATTCTCTCTGCTGTCGGCATCAGCTCCTCTGGCGACGTGACATGATTGACCAGACCGATGCGATGAGCTTCCTCGGCCGAGATCATCTCTCCGGTCAGAATCAATTCCATCGCCCGTCCTTTCCCCACCAGGCGAGGTAACCGCTGCGTCCCGCCATATCCGGGGATGATGCCGAGCTTCACCTCGGGCTGTCCCAGCTTGGCGTTCTCCGAAGCGATACGCAGCGTGCAGGCCATCGCCAATTCGCATCCACCGCCCAAGGCATATCCGTTAATCGCCGCGATGACCGGTTTACCCAATCGCTCGATGAGATTCAAGACGTCCTGTCCATACTGAGAACGAGTCTTGCCTTCGACCGGCGTTTGCACCGACAGTTCGTGAATATCGGCACCGGCGACGAAGGCCTTCTCGCCCGCTCCCGTCAAGATGACGACCTTCACCTCATCGTCGTCGGCGATGCGGGTGAACACCTGGCGGAGTTCCCTCATCACTCGATCATTCAACGCATTGAGCTTGTCCGGACGATTGATGGTCACGTATCCGATGCCTTCGCGCTTCTCAAAGAGCACGTATTCGTCGCTCATAGGTCCTCCTCCACAACGGTCACCTTGTAATGAGTCCCGGTCTCCCTCCGGGCTCCCGGTTTCCGCGCGCCCGGCATTTAAACGAGGTTCATCGGTTTCGGGTTCTCGGGATCGCTGTAATCATAAAATCCCTTCCCCGTCTTCCGCCCATAGAGTCCGGCCAGGACCATCCGCTTCAACAAGGGGGGCGGAGCGAAACGCTTCTCTTTGAACTCATCGAACATGATATTGGCGATGTAGTACGTGGTATCGAGCCCCACGAAGTCGAGCAAGGTGAACGGACCCATGGGATGACCGCAACCGAGCTTCATGCCGTTATCGATATCCACGATCGATCCCACCCCCTCTTCCAATGCCCGGATGGCATCGAGCAAATAGGGGACCAGCAGGCGGTTGACGATGAACCCGGTGCGATCGCTCGTCTGCACCGGCACCTTGCCTAACCGACGCGCAAAGTCGGTCACCGTCTCAAAGACGGCCTCATCGGTCAAGATGGTTCGCACGACCTCGACGAGCTTCATGAGTGGGACGGGATTGAAAAAGTGCAGTCCCACGAACCGTGGCTGACGCGCCGGCTTGGTGCTGGCCATCATTTCGGTGATGGAGAGCGAGGAGGTATTGCTGGCGAAGATCGTCTCCGGAGAACAGATCTCATCGAGCTGGGCATAGGTTTTCAATTTCTCTTGTAAGTTTTCGATGATAGCTTCGATGACAATATCACAGTCGGCGAACGCGTCCAGCTCGGTCGTTCCCCGCAAGCGCCCCTGGATCTCCTCCTTCTGCTCGGGCGTCAGTTTTCCTTTCTGCACGAATTTGGAGAGCGATTGATCGATGCGCGCCAAGCCTTTTTGCAGGAGTTCGTCACTGATCTCGCGAACCACCGTCTCGCATCCGGCTGTGGCGGCCACCTGGGCGATGCCCGACCCCATCAGGCCACAACCGACAACGCCTACTTTCTTGATCTCCATAAGAACACCTCCTTCACCATTGAGAAACGTGTGAGGACGACAACCGTCCTCTCCCATGAAGCTGATTTCCGATTCACCGGATCAGCGCGTTCATCATGAGACAGACGCTCGCTATCTCTGATCACGAAAATGCTTCTACGATCATCGCAATTCCCTGACCGCCCCCAATGCAGGCAGTGGCCAGCCCATACGTCTTGCGCCGCCGCCGCAATTCCAGCAGCAGTGTGAGCACCAATCGCGTGCCGGTCGCACCCAATGGATGACCGAGGGCTATGGCTCCTCCATTGACATTGGTTCGCTGGCGATCGAGGCCCAATTCTCTCTCCACGGCCAGGTACTGGGCCGCAAACGCCTCGTTGACCTCGATGAGATCCATATCATCGAGGGTGAGACCGGCTCGCTTCAGCGCCAGGCGCGTGGCCGGCACCGGCCCGATCCCCATGATCTCCGGTTCGACGGCCGCGACGCCCCAAGAGACGATGCGGCCGAGCGGTTGGGCCCCGCGCCTCTCGGCCACTTTCTCGTGAGCGATGACCAGAGCGGCGCCTCCATCGACGATCCCGGAGGCATTGCCCGCCGTGACCGTCCCATCTTCGGAGAAGGCGGGCTTCAACCTGGCCAGCGCCTCCAACGTCGTATCAGGCCGCATGTGATCGTCCTCATCGAAAAGCTCCTTCCCCTTCTTCGTCGTGATTTCCACCGGCACGATCTCTTCGGCGAATCGGCCGGCAACACGAGCGGCGGCAGCCCGCTGCTGGCTGAGCAGAGCGAATTGGTCCTGCTCCTCGCGACTGATCTCATATCGCCGCGCCAGATTCTCTGCCGTTTGTGCCATATAATAGCCGCAATATTCGTCCTTCAACGCTGCCAGGAGCGCATCTTCCAGGGGAGCGTTCCCCAATCGCCATCCCCACCGCACGCCGCGAATGACGTGCGGCGCTTGAGACATCGATTCCATCCCTCCAGCGAGCACGACTTCGGCCTCGCCGAGCATGATCATGTGAGCGCCACTGATGATGGATTGTATGCCCGAGCCACATAATCGATTCACGACGAGCGCCGGTCGGTCGACGGGGATGCCAGCTTGAAGGCCAACATGACGGGCACTATAGATGGCGTTGCTTGATGCTTGAATGACATTACCCATGACTACGTGGTCGATGTCTTCCGGCGCGACTCCGGCGCGCTCCATGGCCGCGCGGGCGGCGATGGTACCCAGTTCGATCTCAGTGAACTCGCGAAGCTTGCCGGCATACTCTCCCATCGGCGTTCGCGCTCCGCCCAAGAAGACGATTCCTGGTGTCATTGGTGACCCCCTTCGTCATCGAATGAGATAACAAGTTATCGTACTCGCTCGCCTTGAGCAAGCCCGCTCTCAACGTCCGAAGTCTTCTCGCCCGGGATCGGACCCCGGCCAGGAAGCGCCCACCCGACGTTGCTCGCCGCCAGCCACCACCGAGTGGAGACGCCGGCCGATGAGGACGGGGGTGATTCAGAGGTATTTGGCTCGACGCGCATACTCCCGATGGAGCACTTCCAGGAAGGTTTCATAATCGACAGCGCGATCCGAGAGATGGAGCTTCAGCATCAATGGTGCGGCGATGCGATGAGCGAGAAATCGTCGTCGTTCAAGTCCCAACCGCGTCCGCCGTTTGAGAAATGCGTCCACGGCGCGCATCTCCTCATTGGTGATGAGGCGCAGAGCGTGAGGCGGGATGGTGATGTTCGGCATCGCGGTGTCGGATTCTCGCTCAGGGAAAGCCGCCTCGTCCTCGAATAATTCCGAAAACCGAGGCGCCTCGCTGGAACGTTCCTTCACGACGACCGTCCCCGCCGCATAATCGCCCAACCGACGATACTCTCGGCTGAAGAAGATCGAGACGATGCCCACAAAGTAGGACGGAAAGGGCATGATATCCACCAGGCGAACCAGGTTGCGAACCATCGCCTCATAGAATCCAATGGGACGGCCATCCTGGCGCATCACTCGCAATCGCAACCAACGTTTTCCCGGCGTCTGCCCACTCCACACGGTTTCGAAAAGAACGAAGTATCCGAACGTGATGAGGAAGACGATGAGAATCGCTCCGGCCACGAACCAATTGGTGCCCCACTGCATCTCCAGCGCCGAGAGAGTCACCTGAAAGGAGCGCGCAGCGGAGATGATGAAAAAGATCATCAACAATTGTATAATGTGATCGATGGCACAGGCGAGAAACCGATTCCCGATGCTGGCGAGCACAAACTGGAGCTCGACATGCTCGGGAATCTCGACCGAGAGTTCGTTATCCAACATATGCGCAGTTTCGTCGAATCACGTAAAGACGATTGGCGGAAGCTCGAATCCTATATCGAGCGCTTGTCTGGGAATCGCCCGCGACTGACCGGTGACGAGTTCCGCGAGTTCAGCCACCTCTATCGGCGCGCCGTCGCTGATCTGGCGGTCGCCCGCCAGCGCGTGCGCGACGAGCGGGTCAGCCTCTATCTGAATCATCTCATCGTTCGCGCTCACGGTCTCATCTATCGTACTGAGAGAGCTCGATTGTACACTATCATCGCTTTCTATCGCCACGAGTTTCCCACCCTCTGCCGCAGACATCTCTCTCTGGTCCTCATGGCCTCGGGCATCTTCTTTCTGGCCGCCACTCTGAGTTTCGTGACCACCTCTATCGACGATACGTTCTCCGCGCTGGTGGCCCCGGGCATCAGAGAGAAAGTGCTTCGTGGGGAAGATTGGACGCAGAACATCGTCGGTCTCAATCCTATCGCCTCATCGGGCATCATGGTCAACAACATCATGGTGACCTTTCTGGCCTTCGCTCTGGGCATCACCGGTGGCATCGGTACACTCGTGATTCTCGCGCTGAATGGATTGAGCATCGGATCGGTACTTTCGCTGTGCGCGAAATATGCATTCACGCCCATCCTCGTCTTTGTGGCCGCACACGGCGTATTAGAACTGACGGCGATCTTCATTGCTGGCGGCGCTGGCTTGCTCCTCGGCAAAGCCCTGCTCATCCCCGGCGACGTTCGGCGCCGGGATGCTCTCATCGTGAACGGGCGATCGGCCGTCAAGCTCCTCCTCGGCTGTATTCCGCTGCTCATCGCGGCGGGGGTGATCGAAGGATTCGTCTCGCCGGCGGCCATTCCATCTCCCTATAAGTTCGCCGTCGGCGCACTGAGTGCCACCGCTCTGGGCATCTATTTTTTTGGCCCGCGACATCCATCGAGAACCTCGATCACCGAGACGATGGGGGAACCTCCGACCTTCTGAGTCCGCTCGGCTCGTGGGTTGACGGAAACATGGGAGACGACGATGTTACGAGTGGGTATTGTCGGACTACCGAATGTAGGCAAATCGACGTTATTTAATGCGCTCACCAGGAGTCATCAGGCCAATGTCGCCAGCTATCCGTTCTGCACCATCGAGCCCAACATCGGCGTGATCGCTGTTCCCGATGAACGGTTAGAGGCTCTGGCTGGCGTGTATCACACGGAGACGAAGGTTCCCACGACCATCGAGTTCGTCGATATTGCCGGGCTCGTCCGTGGGGCGAGTCGCGGTGAAGGCCTGGGCAATCAGTTCCTGGCGCATATCCGTCAGGTCGATGCCATCATCCACATCGTGCGCTGCTTCCGGGATGAGAATGTGGCGCACGTAGATGGCTCGCTGGATCCCATCCGGGATATCGAGACGATCAAAACCGAATTGGCGCTGGCTGACCTGGCGACCATTGAGCGACGAAAAGAGCGAACGGCGAAGAAAGTCAAGGCCGGTGATAAAGCGGCGCGCGCGGAAATGCAGGTCCTGGAGAGACTGGAGGCAGCGCTCAACGCCGGCCAACCCATCAGGTCACTCTCGCTGACGGAAGAAGAACAGGCTGTCCGGAACGAACTCTTTCTCCTCACGGCGAAACCGGTCATCTACGCGATCAACGTCGGCGAAGATGACCTGGCCGAAGAGAGCCCTTGTGCCCGGCACGTCCACCAGTATGCGGCCGAGGAAGGGGCGGCGGCCGTCGTCATCTGCGCCGAACTGGAAGCGCAATTGGCCGATCTGGAACCGGAAGAAGCGCGGGCCTATCTGGCCGAGCTGGGCGTGACCACCAGCGGCGTGGATGAGCTGATTCGCAGCACCTATCGCCTGCTCGACCTCATCACCTTCTTCACGGGCAATGAGAAGGAAGTCCGCGCCCGAGCCATCCCCGCCGGCACGCGCGCTCCGCAAGCGGCGGGGCATGTCCATTCGGATTTCGAGCGCGGTTTCATCGCCGCCGAGGTCATCCCCTATCAGGATCTCGTCGCCGTGGGGTCATTCCACAAAGCTCGCGAGCAGGGGCTGGTGAGGTTGGAAGGCAAAGACTACATCGTCCAGGATGGCGACGTGATCCTGTTTCGCTTCCACCTGTGAGTCATTGCGTTGTCCTCGGCTTTCACCTTGCTTGGGGAACCCATGAAGACTAGGATTGTCATAGGTGCAGCGAACATGCGACTTTACTTCGATACATCGGTATTCAGCGCCTATTATGATGAAAGGACGCCGGAGCGACTGCGGATGACCAGAGTATTTTGGGATGGACTCACCCGATATGCGAAACTAAGCTCCGACCTCGCGTTGGAGGAACTCAAGCAAGCACCGCCCGAGCTCGCACAGAAGATGTTGAGCTTGACGGTTGGCTTTACCATCATTCCCATCGATGACGAGATAAAGGCATTAGCTCAGGTGTATGTTCAAAACAACGTCGTACCATCGAAGTACTTTGCCGATGCTCTTCACATTGCAGCGGCAGTCATCGGCGAGGCGGATATTCTGGTCAGTTGGAACTTCAGGCATCTGGTGAAACGGAGCACCCGGCTCCTGGTCAATTACATCAACGCCAAGCGAGGGCTGCCGAGCTTGGAAATTCTCGCGCCCCCTGAGATATAGCGAGGGGAGACACATGTTTGACGTGGAAAAGTTAAAAAAGGAAAGCGCGCTGCCGCCGGATGACCTCGCCCGAT
This sequence comes from Blastocatellia bacterium, assembly GCA_026985075.1. GTDB lineage: Bacteria > Acidobacteriota > Blastocatellia > HR10 > J050 > J050. The sequence continues at coordinate 160,287 of JALSQX010000053.1, forward strand.
TGGAAGCGCAACTCAGGGAGGAATTCCCCGGCGATGAGATGATGCTCGAACTTCACCTGTTGCGCGTCCTCATAGCTATTAAGGAAGGCTGGATTACGATAGACGAGGCACTGGCTGAAACCGTGAATCCCTGAATATAAGAGAGAATCCCGGGCTTCCCGGTCCATCTGGCTCAACGTCGTCTTGGCTTCAGGGTTCGCTGCTCCACCAGGCCCTTGTGAGAAATGACGGCGCTGATTGTCTCCGCTCAAGATCTCATCGCCGTCGGTTCCGTCCACAAAGCTCGCGAGCAGGGGCTGGTGAGGTTGGAAGGCAAAGACTACATCGTCCAGGATGGCGACGTGATCCTGTTTTGCTTTCACGCTTGAGCCAACTCATCACCGCCTCTTCGATTCACGCCGAACGGAGACGCCTCAAGAGAGTCAGGCCAGGGGAGTGGGAGAGAAAGGAGAGGCCAGCGTCGAACGGCGATCCGAGTGGCGAAACCCCTCTCCCCCGCGCCAGCCAGAGAGCCGAGAGCAACCACCGATTGGCGCTGTGGAATCATCAGGGTGGTCTTTCCGATCGCCGCTCGTTAAACTATTGGCCTATGACCGAGCGCTTGTACTTCGCCGATGCCAAGCTCCTGGAATTCACCGGTCGCGTCACCGAGATCCTGCCGCGCGGCGATCGATGGGTTGTCGTGCTCGATCGTACGGCCTTCTATCCCACTGGTGGTGGCCAACCTCATGACACTGGTCGACTCGGTCGAGCGCGAGTCATCGAGGTCCTGGAAGATGAGGCGTCGGGGAGAATCTTGCACCTCGTCGAAGATCGCCCGGACTTCAGCGTCGGCGATATGGTGACGGGCCGGATTGACCGGGAGCGCCGATGGGACCATATGCAGCAACACACGGGCCAGCATATTCTGTCGCAAGCCTTTCTGCGCGCCGCTGGGGCTGAAACGAAGAGCTTCCATCTGGGCGCCCGGACGGCTACCATCGATCTCGATATCCATCGACCGGAGGCGACGCTCATCCGCGAAGCTGAAGAGCTGGCCAACCAGATCGTATTCGAGGACCGACCGGTGAACATTCACCAGGTTCCGAGAAACGAGCTCGATACGTGGCCCATTCGGAGGGACACGTATCATGGTGACGTGATCCGGGTGGTGGAAATCAGCGATTTCGATTACTCGCCATGTGGGGGCACGCATGCGGCGCGAACCGGCGAGGTGGGACTCATCGCTATTCGAGGATGGGAGCGCGTCAAGAAAATGTGTCGGGTGGAATTCGTTTGTGGTCGTCGTGCGCTCTATGACTATCGCGCTGCGAATGAAGCGGCCAAAGCGGTTGCCTTGACGCTCTCCACGGCTCGCGATGAGATCCCGGAGAGAGTGGCCCAACTCATCGAAGACAACAAACACCAGCGGCGGCGCATCCGCGAGCTGTTCAACGTCGCCGCCACCGTTGAAGCCGCTCATCTCCTCCAAATGGCGGAATCGCGCTCGGGGTATCGACTGGTGAAGCACATCTTCAGGGATCGCTCCATGGACGAGGTGCGGATTCTGGCCGAGAAGCTCTGCGAGCGAGGTGGCGTGATCGCCTTATTGGGACTGGATGATCACGGCGCAGCTCGATTGCTCTTCGCCCGTTCGAGCGATCTCGACATCCATATGGGCGAACGCATGAAAGAAGCGACCGGCGCGTTTGGCGGGCGTGGTGGCGGCAAGCCGGACATGGCCCAAGGAGGAATCCCGAAGATCGAGCAGCTTTCGGCGTGCCTTGATCGAGTGGCTGCTGAGGTATAACCGGTGAACATGGAGCACGGCCCCTGCCAGGCCCAGCAGGGCAGTTTTAAGATTCACAGGACAGGTTGTGGACCTCCGGCGCTCTTGCTGAAGGTCTATCCGATAAGTTGAGAACAGCCCTGAATCGCAGACATCTCAGCGATGACGCATATGACGCCGTGACCGAGGAGGTCACCGACCAGACGATTGAAGGTGCCATGGTTTCGTGAAATCCATTGGGTCATATCTCATCGTAGCATCGGGAGAGAACGTATCATGAAACACCGGAGACGAGCGAGCCTTTTTGTATGCATCGCCATACTCCTTGTCGCGCTCTGGACGACGGGAACGGCAGCGCGCCGGCCGGTGCGGGCCAGACATGGAATGGTGGCTTCGGCCAGCGCCATAGCCTCGCGGGTGGGCGTGGAGATCATGAAAAAAGGCGGGAACGCGGTCGATGCCGCGGTGGCCGTGGGATTGGCTCTCGCTGTCGTCTATCCGGTGGCGGGCAATATCGGCGGTGGTGGCTTCATGACCATCCGAATGGCCGACGGGCGCACCACGGTCATCGACTACCGCGAGATGGCGCCGGGTCGCGCCTCCCGGAACATGTACCTGGATGAACGCGGTCGGGTCATCCCCGAAGCGTCCACCATTGGCTATCAGGCTGTGGGCGTCCCCGGAACGGTGGCTGGAATGGCGCTGGCATTGAAGAAATTCGGGACGCTTGCCTGGGAAGACCTGGTGCGACCGGCGGAAAAGCTGGCTCGCGAGGGATTCCCCGTGGATGATCGACTGATCAGAAGCCTGAGAGCGTATCGATCCGTCCTCTCGCGCTTCCCCGACAGTCGTCGCATCTTTCTTCACAATGGACGCGGGTATCGAGAAGGAGACATCCTTCGCCAGCCGGAACTGGCGGCCACGCTTCGTCGGTTGATGGAATACGGGCCGGATGAGTTTTATCGCGGAGAGACGGCGCGGTTGATCGCCGAAGACATGGCCAGAAACGGGGGGCTCATCACCCTCGATGATTTGAAGAGCTATCGCGCTGTAGAACGACGACCGCTCCGCACCACCTACCGCGGCTACGAGATCATCACCGTTCCGCCACCGAGTTCCGGTGGTGTGGCGCTCATCGAGATGCTGCACATGCTGGAGCCCTATGATCTGGCGGCCCTGGGACACAACTCGGCCGATTACGTTCACCTCCTGGTCGAAGTCATGCGCCGAGCGTTCGCCGATCGGGCGGCCTTTTTGGGCGATCCGGATTTCTCGCCGCTCCCCGTGGCCGGACTCATCTCGCGCGCCTACGCTGATGAGCGACGAAAAACGATCGACATGATGCGGGCCACGCCGAGCACAGAGATCGGGCACGGCGATCCGCTCCCTTATGAATCGGAACAGACGACCCACTACACCATCGTCGATGCCGCGGGGAACGTCGTCTCCAACACCTACACGCTGAATAGCGGATTTGGCAGCGGCGTGGTCGCTCACGGAACGGGCATTCTGTTGAATAACGAGATGGACGATTTCACCAGTAAGCCTGGCGTGCCCAATCAATTCGGATTGATCCAGAGTGAAGCCAACAGCATCGCTCCCCGGAAACGTCCGCTCTCGGCAATGACGCCCACGATCGTGCTCAAAGACGGGCGTCCGTATTTCGCCGTGGGGAGTCCGGGCGGCCCGACGATCATCAATACAGTCTTGCAGGTCATTCTCAACATCATCGACTTCCACATGAACATTCAGCAAGCCATTGACATGCCTCGCGTGCATCATCAATGGTTACCTGACCGCATCGTTTATGAACCCTTTGGCCTCTCCCGCGACACCATAGAAGCATTGAAACGACGCGGTCACACGTTCGCTAATCGCCCGCGATACATGGGAGATGCTCAGGGCGTGATGATCGATCCCCAGACGGGCATGCGACTGGGAGCCTCGGATGGACGGCGCGGCGGCCAGGCTGTGGGCTTCTGAACCCGGAGGATCGAGACGATGGACAATACCTCTGCACCATAATGAGGAGGACAAGGATGCACCATCGATGGTTCAGTATCATCGGTACGACGCTCACGATGGCCATCATCTGGAGTGGCGCGATGGGGCGGGCTCAAGCCCCCGCCATCCCGACCAGAGTCATGGTTCGGGTCGTTTCGCAGGATGCCAAGATTCTCTCCGATCACGTCGGTGGCGCCCGAGTGATCATCCGAGACGCGCGCACGGGCGAGATTCTGGCTCAAGGCATCCAGAAGGGTGGCTCCGGGGATACGAAACGCATCATGATCGAACCGAGGAAACGGGGAGCATCTATCTATGACACTCCGGGAGCAGCTGGGTTCTCGACCACTCTCATGCTGACGCGGCCCACCGTGGTGGAGGTCATAGCTGAGGGACCGCTCAATTATCCGCAGGCCACCCAACGGGCCTCCAAGACGCTGTTGCTCGTCCCCGGTAAGGATGTGCTCGGCGATGGCATCGTGCTCACGCTTCACGGATTCATTGTGACGCTGGAAACCCCAGCCAGCGAGGCGAATGCGAACGTCGGCCAACCACTCCCTATCCGCGCTACGGTGAGGATGATGTGAGGATGTCCGACGCAGCCCGGTGGGCTGTGGGACGCGCGAAGATACGAGATCGTCGCCCGGCTGGTGCGCGATGGGAAGGTCGTCAAAGAAGCGCCTCTTCGCTACGCCGGTCAGGTGAGCACGTATGAAGGGCAACTCATACCGGATCAAGCGGGAACATTCGACCTGGAAGTGCTGGCCATGGACGCTCGCCGAGCCAACTTCGGCATGACCAAGATCCCTCTCACCGTCAAACCATGATGAGGGCGGCGAACGCGGCGATGCTCTGCTGGTGACGGAGCAGCGATGCTCGGCGAGGTCAATGCTCAGGCCGAAGCATCGCATTCGCCATCCCGAAAATGGACGCGCTGAGGACCATGGCTCCTCTCATTCCGCCCGGTGCCACTATCGGCTCGCGGTCTGGCGGGGCGGCCATTGAGCGGTGGGAGAATCGCGCCAGCGGCAGTAAGTTGACCATCCCCTCGGAGTCCAGGCGTGTTCCCGACGACAACGACAACGAGCGCCCCGACAATTGTACAAATTGACCATCCCCTCGGAGTCCAGGCGCGTTCCCGACGCGTACTCCCCATTGTTCGGGCTCCCGACATCCGGTCGGCGCACCAGTGGTCCGGGCGTCGCTTGACAGATGCCCACGGTCAGGGCCATGATTGCTCTATGGCCTGGATCAAGACGATTCCGCCAGAGGACGCTGAAGGATTGCTGAAACAGCAATATGACGCAGCCATCAAACGAGCCGGACGCATCTTCAATATCGTTCGTGTTCAGAGCCTGAACCCGCGCGTCCTGGAGGCCTCGATTGGCCTGTATAAAGCGATCATGTTCGGACCATCGAGTCTGACGCGCGCCCAGCGAGAGATGATCGCCGTCGTCGTCTCCAAAACGAACGACTGTTTTTACTGAACGGAAGCTCACGGGGAGGATCTCCGTCAGGTCACCGGCGACGACCGTTTAGTGGAACAGATCAAGACGGATTATCGACGGGCCAATCTCGATGAGCGTACGCGGGCCATGCTCGATTATGCCGTCATGATCACCCGAGATGTTCATCGTATCGATCAATCGACCATCGATCAACTGCGCGCTCGCGGATTGAGCGACGAAGATATCCTGAATGTGGCTCACGTAACGGGGTTCTTCAATTACTACACGCGTCTGGCCGATGCGCTGGGCGTGGATCCGGAAGATTTCATGCTTCGGCGCCGATCGCCGGGAATGCACCAATCCAGCGAAACCTGATGTCAGGCCGACCGAGGAGAACGAAGAGCGAGGGAGCGACCATGGGCAGGCCGCATCAACCGACTATCCATGAAGTCGTCGAACGGGTTCGCACGACGTTGGATGAACAATGGATCCCCCGCATTTACGGCGAGGAGATTCTCACCGGTCGCACGCGTCGCTATCTGTTGGGAGCGAGCAACCACAAGGGATCGGTGGAGATCAATTACACGCTACTGGGCATCGAATTGAAAATCGGGCGACGGCGCCTGCTGGTGCCCGATTGGGCGACGGCCCGCTACCTCTCGGTATTCGCCCGTATTGGCGTGGATGCGGTGGCCGTTCCTTATGACATCACGCGCATCTCCAGTCTCGCTGACGAACTGGAGAGTTCCTGGCAGCGCATGATGATGCTGGCCGAGCATTACAGCGAGCACCGGAGCGCGCGATTCACCGCTCGCGTGAAGTCCCGGCTGAGAGCGCGCCTCCGCGAAGAAGTGACCGCCTTGGGTGCGGGTCGCCCCTATCCCGAATTCGCCACCAGCACCAAGGTCTATCGACGCTCGCCCGCTCCACCCGGACATCAATGAACGCGCGGACTCCGACACCAGCGCCATCTCACTCCTATCCGCCTCACCGCATCCTCGTCCTTCATTTCGGACAACTGGCCGAGGTGATTCTCAGCCTTCCGGCCATCGAAGCGCTCTATCGCCACTTTTCTCAACCCCATATCACGCTGGCTTCGACGCCCGCGGGATGTCAGGCAGCGGCCATGACCCCGATGGTGCGCGATGTCCTCTCCTTAGAGAGCATCGAGTGGCAGGAAGCCATCAAGCCCTGGGTGCTCTACGCGTGGATCCGCTTCATGCAAACCTTACGGCGTGGCGAGTACGAACTGGCCATCGATTTCTACTCGGTGGGGAAGACGAATGTTCTCGCCTGGCTCTCCCGCGCGCCGTGGCGGCTGGCGGCGCGGCGACCGGGGCGCTCGCTGACTTTTCTGTTCAACCTTCATCCGCCCAGGGAAGATGTGAGGAAGCACATGGTGGACCGCTACTTTGATGTCCTCCGCCCCCTCGGTGTTGTCGCCCAAAGCCGACGACCTCGATTGACGCCGCCACGGGACGCGCGCACGCAGATCGAGAGACGATTGGCCACTCAGCTTCGCCGAAGGCGACTGCTGGTTGGTTTCGCTCCCGGTCGGCGCGAACCACTGCGTTGCTGGCCGCCGGCTCGTTTCGTCGACCTGGGTGGACGACTCATTCACAATCTCAACGTCGATCTCCTTCTACTGGAACGTCAAAAGCGGTCCACATGGATACGGGAGATGGGCAAACAACTCCCGACACGCCCCGTCATTTTGAGCAGTTCGAACATTCCTGAGCTGGCCGCCGCTCTCACGGTCTGCTCGGTGGTCGTCTCCGATGATGCTGGAATCGTCAATTTAGCCGCCGCCGTGGGAACGCCGACGTTGGGATTGGGCATCACCTCCTGGCTCGCGCCGATCGGGCGAGACCACCTGGCGATGGAGAAGATGCCATCGGCCATTACCGTCGACGACGTCTTCACCGCCGTGGTGCGTCTCCTCACGCGCGACCGGACCAGCGCATTGTTCGGTCAATGAGGATCGGTTCTCGCGGCGCGCCGTCTTTGCTATTGCCACGCCTCTTACTCGCGCGAGCGATCAAATCGCGGAACGGATCGAATCTGGTTATGCTCATCAATGTCTTTGCTATTGCCACGCCTCTTACTCGCGCGAGCGAGGGGGCTCCTCCTCATCAACGAAAAGGTCCTCGAGCGCCGATCTCACCGGCGTGAGCGAGATGACTCGGCCGTCGCACTGACGAATCGCGTCCACGACGTCGAAGAGTCGCTCGGCGGGAATCTGGAGCCGCACGCTCACCGGAGTCTGAAAGAACGTACCTCCCCATTGCTCGATCTTCCGTCGAACGAGATCTGACAACATTCCCTCGACGACGACCTCCATCGTCTGACGCCCCGGCGATCTGGTCAATTCGGCCACCGTCCCACATCCCACCAGTCGCCCTCGCTTGAGAATGGCGACGCGGTCACAGAGGGCTTCCACGTCCGAGAGGATGTGCGTGCTGAAGAAAATGGTCTTGCCCCGCTCGCGGAGTCGGCTCAACAGATCGCGAATCTGGCGGCGCCCCGGCGGGTCGAGACCACTCATGGGCTCGTCCAGGATGAGCACGCGCGGATCGTTGATGAGGGCTTGGGCGAGATTGAGACGCTGAAGCAGTCCGCGGGAGAACCCGCGCACCGGTCGATCGACCACCTCCGGTTCCAGACCAACCAGATTCAACAGCTCATCAATGCGCTTTCGCCGGTCGTGCTGAGCGAGGCCGAACAGGCGCCCGAAGTAATCGAGCACCTCGCGCGGCGTGAGGAGATCGGAGGAGGAGGGGTGCTCGGGGACGAATCCGATCCATTGACGCACCGAGAAATCGTCAATCGATCGACCCAGAATATACGCCGTCCCCGAAGTAGGAAGGAGGGCGCGTACCAACAGTTTCAACGTCGTCGTTTTGCCCGCCCCGTTGGGCCCCAGAAATCCGAAGATCTCCCCCGCCCGGATGTCCAGTGAGAGCCTATCCAGGGCGCGCACCCGGCGCTTCCGCCAGAATCCGACGGGATACTCCTTGGTGAGATTTTCGATGACGATCGCCGACATGCTCATAGTTGGGGAAGAACCAGAGGACTCTCTTCCGAAAGGGAGATCCGGCCCGTATGCGGCTCCAACCGGTAGGGATATCCTCGCGGATCGACCGGCGCCCGCGCGATCAGGCCGACGGCGATCAGCTCGTCCCACGATCTCGGCCAACGCCCGCTTCGCCGACGATATCGGGAGAGGAGACGGTGCAGGCGCTCCACCTCCTCTAACGCGCGCAGGCAATCCAGATGCCAGGCGGCTCGTCGGCGAATGTACTCGTTCTCGCCGTGCTCATAACGATCGCGCCAGATGCGACGAGCGGCATCGCGCCGACCGGCCTTGGTATACATCCCGGCAGCGAGATCGGCCACCCAGGCGGGCGCGCGGCGATGGCGACTGGCTCGCTCGAACAGGCGAGCCGCCGTCTCATAATCGTGCATATTCCAGGCGTAGATCGCTCCCTTATCCAGGATCAGTCGCCACTCATCGGGATTGCGCTCGATGCCGCGATCGAGCAGCGCCAGCGCCGCCTCCGGTTGACCGGGCCCGGCGGGCGGCGCTAAGGCCAGGAACACGGCTCCGAAGCGATAAGCGGTGATGAATCGAGGATCGAGTTCGGTCACCATGTCGAGCAGCGGTTTCAACCAATCGAACCGATGACCGGGACGGAGAGCCCGTCGGCCATAATACTGCAAGGTTCGAATCCAATACAGATCGGCCAACGCTCCCTCGAAGCCCAAACTGAATCGTTTCACGATCTTCGGCGAGGGAAGATACATGATCGCGTCGGCCGTCCCGGAGGCGAGCATCTCCGTCCGAAGACTACGCTGAACCAGATACACGGCACCTCCTCCCAGTCCCAGAGCCAGAATCAAGGCCATGGTGAGCGTTCTCATCTCACATCTCGCCGTTCAAAAATGTTCATGGCCACGATGAGCACGATAGTCACATAGAGCACGGCATAAGCGCTGGCTTTCCCCACCAATGAGAGAGGAATGACGTGCCCGTGAGCGACCGGTAAGACGACGTTGAAGTTTTCCAGATTGGGCAATCCATAGTATAGACAACGGTAGATGACGGCGATCACCGGCGACGATGCTGTCTCCGCCAGATCGAGGAAATCAGCGGAGAGATGCCCAGCGATGAAGAGGAGCACGGTGATCACTGCCGTCACGATCGTGCTGGCGAACGTCGCGCACAGGAGAGCGAACGAACCGATGATCAACAGTTCCAGATAGATCAAATACATGGCCGGGAGCAATCGACCCGGGCTCAGATTCACTCCATCCGTCGCAGAGGCCAGGGCGAGTTCCACGCCCGCTCCCATGAATGCCAGGCTCACCAACAGTGTGAGCCCTCCCCCCAAGAACCTTCCCAGGATGTATTCGGAGCGGCGAACCGGTTTGGCCATCAGAGCGAGGAGCGACTGCCGTCCCATATCTCGCGCCGCCACATCGATGCCAAGAAAAGCGGCGATGAGGAGCCCGAACAAGCGCATCCCACTCAGGCCGACATCAATGAGCACTTTCTCTTGCTGACCGGCTGAGAGTTGACCGAGGACGAGGGCAACGGCAGCCATCGCGACCCCCAACAACGTGAGCGCATACAGGATCTTTTGACGAATGGCCTCCTTGAAAGCATAAAAAGCGATGGCTCCGATTCTCCTGACCGCGGTTGTGGTGATCGGGGGAGAGAGAACATCGCCCTGCGACGAACGAGACCGGGCGGCGTCTTCATCCTCGTCATGAGGAGAGGGAGACGAGCAGGCGACTTCTGGACCGGGAACCGTTCCCGTTTCCTTGTCCTCTCTGAAGGTCATTCATCCGATGAGCTACTGAATGGATCGGGCATCGCTGGGCATGGATAATTCGCCATTGGATTGATTGAATGCCGCCGTCGCTTCGTAAACCGTTCCCGACGTATCGGTAGCAAAGTAACGATCTCCGGATGTCCCTGGGGACGTGGGATGGAGTTCAGCCGCATACCGCGTCCCCAAGCCGCCCGGGGCATCACCGCTATCGGAGGCACTGCCCTCATAGCCATTCTTGGAGACCGGCGTACCGTTGGCCCCCAACTGCGCCGCCAACCCATCGGAGATGGCGCCCGCTTCCAACAATTCGGCGGGATCGCCGTAGTACCCATTATTAGACGTCGAGAACATCAACTCGCCTTGAGTGTAGCGAATGAGTTGCTGAATGGCCGCGGCTTCGTTGGCCGTCTTTCGACTCTTGGTCAGTTGGGGCAGCGCAATAGCCGCGATGATACCGATGATGAGAATGACGATCAATAACTCGATCAATGAGAATCCGGCTTCATTTTTCATAGCATCACTCCCCACCTTGAGACGGCCGGATCACTCGTTCCCGTGAGCCAGCCATCCCCGTTTAACCGACGTCTCGGTGGCCTGAAAGTTCCCGAGACGCTCTGTCGCCCACGCGTCGCTCAAGCCGAGACCTCGTCGAGCGCCTTCGTCCCACCTGCGCTCACTTCTGCTGCTTGATGTACTCTTTCAATGCGGCGATCACGCTCTTGGCCTCGGCGACCTTATCGGCCTTGCTCTGATCCTTGGACACCTGTTTCACGAACCGCTCCAAGGTCTTGATGGCCTCGGGATAACTCTTGGGATCCGGCGAGGCGGCCAGCGCCAATCCCAGTCCAAACAGGGCATCGGCATTTTTGGGATCTTCCTGCAGGATCTCTTTATAGGTGGCGATGGCCTCTTCGCTTCGCCCCGTATCATTATAGAGCTTGGCGATCTCGATCTTGGTTTGGCGCTTCTCCTCCGGCGATGTTTGTGCCTCCAACAACTGTCGATAGGCCGCGACGGCCTGATCGAGCTTGCTATTATCGAAACGGGCCGAGACAGCCATGGCTTGGGCATACAGTTTGATGTACGGTGGTTTTTCGCTGGCCTTCTCCGGAGGGATCATGTCGATGGCTTTCTTGGCCGTCTCCGCCGCCAGAGCGAAGGATTGCGTGGCCAGTTGCCGCTGACCGCTGTTGTTGCGCTTGACGCCCTGGTTGAAGTAGGCCTCGGCCATCTTTCCCATGATCACATAGAGCTGCGGGTGATCGGGACTCGCTTCCAGCGCCAGCTTATATTCATTGATCGCCTCATCATACTGTTCGGCGCTGGCCAACTGCTTTCCGGCCTCGAAATGTTTGATCATCTCCTTGTCGCGCTCGGCCTTTTTGCGTTGCTCCTCTTGCTTTTTCAGCGCCTCTTCCAATCGCTTTTGCTGCTCTTCGGGCGAAAGCGCTTGCTGCTGGGCCCCTTGAGCTTGATATTGCTTGATCTGTTCCAGGGTCAATCGTTGACCAGATCCGGGAATCAATTCGAACGTCTTCTCGATCGGCGGCCCCGGTGGAATGCGGACATTGTACTCATAGTAGGGATTGAGGCCTTCGCCGGACAGAACGATAGCATATCGACCATAGGGGAGGCCGATATGGGCGAATCGACCACTTTTGTTCGTCTTGACTTTATAATACCCCTTGACGTCCAGTCGATAGAATTCGACAAGAACATTGGCGGCTGGTTTCTTCGATCCATCGGGAAGACGAACGAAGACTTGCCCTTGAACGCCACCTGTTTGGGCCCACGCGGGCAGCGCGAGGCTCAGTGCGCAGACCACACCGAGGAGTATGTGAATGATGTATGGTCGTTTTTTCATATCGCATCCCCTCTTTCCCAGTAACACGCCGAGTGTCACCGGGGGTGAAATTTGGTCATCGTGCCCTTCCGTACCTCTTCTCTTCGATTCGACCGTTCACACCTGGTCATTTTGACATCTCAGCCGGTGACTTGTCTATTATACCTCAACATGATCGAATTCTCGCCCCCATTCAACCCAGCGGAGTTGCTTCCGCTCCCCAATCGATGGGTCGGGCATAAGGGATGGGATCGATGAATCCCGCTTGCCGAAAACCACGAATGCGCAGGACGCAGCTCTCGCACTCCCCGCAAGCGCGATCTTCCGCTTGATAGCACGACCAACTCAATTGCAGAGGCGCGCCCAGGGCCACGCCTTTTTGTACAATCTCGCTCTTACTCATGTGAATGATCGGCGTCACCACCTCGATCCGGGTTTCCGGCTTCGTACCGACTTCGATCAGCCGATTGAATGCGCGATAATATTCGGGCCGACAATCAGGATAACCGGAACTATCTTCGGCCACGGCTCCGATGAAAATCCGCCGCGCCCCCAGAACCTCGCTCCAGGAAACGGCGATGGCCAGCAAGTGGGTGTTCCGGAACGGCACGTAGGTCACCGGAATGGTCGGAGAGACCGCCCGCGACTCCGGGGGCGTCGTCCATAAGGAATCGGGTGCTCTGGGCACCGGAATCCGCTCGTCAGTGAGGGCCGAGCCTCCCATCTCACGCAGATATTGGAGATCGGCAACCAGTCGCTCGTTCACCCCGTAAAAATCGGCAATCTCCTGAAAGGCCCGCCGTTCGCGCGCCGCCGTCCGTTGCCCATAGGTGACGTGGAGGCCAGCCACTTCATAGCGCTCGGCGGCGATGGCCGTCGTCACACAACTATCCAATCCTCCACTGATCAACACCACGGCCAACTCTTTCATCGTTCCTCTCCCGAAAAGTCACCGCCGAGGACGCCGAGATGATATGGAAGATGGGCTTCTCTGGTCTCGGCCATCTCGGCAGTTTCGCGCTCACCGTTCGAGGCGTCGTCATGTCTCCCTCGAAATAGGGGGTGACGCAAGATGCCGTCTTGCGCACCACTGGCCATAGGCGGTGCGTACGAAGCGAAGTCGCGCCCGATACCACCCGATGCGACTTCGCCCTCGTTCTTCGAGGTGGGCACAGGATCCATGAGCGATTTCCGCGAAAGCAGGTCTGTGGCGAGAGGCTTCATGGCCGTCATCATGTCACCTCGCTGTTCTGCTTTGCCACAGGCATGCGTTCATCGACGATTCGGCCGACGGCCAACCAGAAGATCCCGCCTCGCCTCACACTCCCCGAACGTCCGGGCCCCAGATGTATTTGTGCAACTGTAACTGCAACCGCACATTGAGACCACTTTGAAGTACCCACGCGGCCAGCTCTCTGGGATGACATAACCCCCAGGCTGGCGAAAAGAGCACCGTCACTCGTCGGGTCAGGTCATACCGGCGAATGACCTCGCAGGCCCAATCAAAATCTCGTCGATCCACGATCACAAACTTCACCTCGTCGGTCGGTCTCAAGTGATCGATGTTCTCCCAGCGATTGGCGTGCTCGTGCCCGCTGCCCGGCGGTTTCAGATCCATGATGCGAATCACCCGGGGGTCGAGGTGGGAGATGTCCAGACTGCCGCTCGTCTCCACGAGAACCGTGTATCCCAAATCCAGAAATCGTTCGGTCAATGGATAGACGTCCTTTTGCGCTAACGGCTCGCCACCGGTGATTTCCACCAATGTGGTCCCGTAGGATTGGACGCGCTGGACGACCTCATCGACAGTCATCGGTTCGCCGCCGGAGAAGGTGTATTCTGAATCGCACCAGATGCAGCGAAGGGGACATCCGGTGAGGCGCACGAACGCACATGGCCGCCCGGCATAGGTCGATTCTCCTTGAATCGAATAAAAGATTTCGGTAACCCGCATGGATCCTGCGTTGCTTTTTCGTCCGTAAAGGTCTATTTTACTCTCCTCGGGAAAGACCATGCAAGGAGGGAGACCGCCCAGCAAGGGCCGACAGATTCAACACATGTTTGCCGCCATTGCGCCGCGCTACGATTTGCTCAACCACCTCCTCTCGCTCAACATCGATCGGCGGTGGCGACGATACACAGCCCGGCAACTCGCGCCGGTGCTCTCCCGACCGGGAGCCCGCGCGCTGGACATCTGTTGCGGGACGGCAGATCTCAGCCTGGAACTGAGCCGATATGCGCCGGTGATCGGTTTGGACTTCTGCCATCCCATGCTGGTGCGCGGCCGGGAGAAGATTGCGCGGCACCGAGCGACAGTGATCCTCACCGAGGGCGATGCCCTTTCCCTTCCCTTCCCGAATGACCGGTTCGATGCCGTCACCATCGCCTTCGGCTTGAGGAACCTGGAATCGCCTCAGCATGGTTTGAGCGAGATGTACCGCATCTTGAAATCAGGTGGAAGAGCAGCCATCCTGGAATTCTCGCGCCCCATCGTTCCAGTGTTCCGTCGTCTGTTCGGCTTCTATTTCAAGCATATTCTGCCGCGGGTGGGTGCACTCATCTCCGGCGTCGATGGACCATACCAGTACCTTCACGATTCGGTTCAATCGTTCCCCCGGCAACACGAACTGGCCCGGCAGATGACCGAGGTGGGATTCGTCAACGTCACCTACCACAATCTCACTGGCGGGATCGCTGCCCTGCACGTGGGAGAGAAACCGTGACGCCTGATGGGAGGTGCCTCCGGCGGCGCGCCCTCTCCAACCGAGGATTCTCCCGACTACCCTGATCCATACACCGGAATGAGCGCTCCATGAATCTGCCTGGCGGCATCGGACGCCAGAAACAGAATGACTCGGGCCAGGTCCTCCGGCGTGACCCACTTGGAGAAATCCGCTTGGGGCATCATTTGCCGATTGATCGGCGTGTCGATGATCCCCGGAAGCACAGCATTGACGTTGATGTTCTTGCCGCGGACCTCGGCGGCCAATGCTCGCGTGAGAGCGTGCACGCCGGCCTTGGCGACGGCGTAAGCGGCGCTCCCCGGTTGAGGAGTGATCGCCCCCCGCGCGCCCACGGTGATGATTTTCCCCCTCCCTTGATCGAGCATGTATCCCAGGACCGCCTTGCAACACAGGAACGTGGACTTGAGATTCAGGGCGATCATATGGTCCCAGGTCGCCTCTTCCATCTGGGCGATGGGGATGTCGCTGATGTATCCTCCCACCATGGTGACCAGAACGTCGATGCGACCAAACCGATCCATCGTCTGCCGAACGACGGCTCGCACCTGGTCTTCCTCGGTGACATCGGCCGACACGGTGACCAGGCGCTCGGCGGCGTCGCCGACGGTCTGGAGCAATTCGGCGCGGTGAGCCTCCGTTCGATAGACTACGACGACGCAAGCGCCGGCCTCCAGGAACGCGCGCGTGACCGCTCTGCCCAACCCCCCCGTTCCACCGGTGAGCAATGCCACTCTCTCAGCGAACTCGGTCATGGTTCTCCTTGAGCCTTGCGGATTTTGAGGAACTTCAGGTACTCTGCTTTCAAACTCTCGTACATCTCCTCTCGACGATCATAGAGCCGCTTATGTGGGCGCGGCCGACGCCTGGCCAGCGCATAGGCGGTGATGATGGGTAAGCCAATGGTGGAATCCAAATAACAAGTGACGGCATCGGGGAGTCGATCGGGATCCACCTTCTTCCAGGTGATGGCTTCCGAGGGGCTGGCGCCGGACAGGCCGCCCGTGTCCGGTCGCGCATCGGTGATCTGCAAATAATAGTCATGGCCTTTCTCCGGCATGCCCAGGACCTCCTGAATTTGCGGTTCGGTCTGCAGGACGAAGTTCTTTGGCGATCCCCCACCGAGCATGAAGACGGCACTCTTGCCGCCACCCCGTTTGGCGTGCCAGACGATGGCCGTGGTCTCATTGACATCCCGCGATACATCGAATCTCAATCGGCTTCCCTCCAGCGCCTGCTCAGCGACGTTCAACCCAATGGAGCTATCCCCCGGCGATGAGGTATAGACGGGAACGCCATATTGATATGCCGCCGAGAGGAGCGATTTCGTTCCCAGGCCGAGGGCCTTCTCCCGCTCGTGAATATACCGCCCGATGCGATAGTGAAATTCCGCCGTGCTCATCTCGCGCTGGAACTCGTCGGCCATGATCACCCGGCGGAAAAACTTATCTGTCGAAATGAGCACCTCGTAATCGAAAAAGATGTCATAAATGCGAACGACGCCCTGTTGGAAGAGATCCACGTCATTGACCGTGGGCGTCCCCACGTGCATGGCCAGTCCTAATCCGAAGTGCGTGTCGTGGTATAAATTCGCTCCCGTACTCACAATCCAATCGATGAACCCATGTTCGATGAGCGGAATGATGGCCGACATGCCCAAGCCCGCCGGGGTGAGAGCCCCGGTCAGGCTCATGCCGACCGTCACATCATCTTCTAACATCTTCTCGGCAAATAAATGACAGGCCTCGCGCAATCGCGCGGCGTTATAGGCGAGAAAGGCGTTATCGACCAACTCAACCACCGTCGTGGATCCAGTGATGGGCGGGGGATCAATGACCCGGCCCTTCAAGTAGTGTTTCTTGTCCGGCATGTCACCTCCTCATGATAGATTCGGGCCCGAACCCCTGCGGGCCTCGGACCCCACTCGTTTTACCTCATCGTGAGTACTGGTGCAACTTCATTCGGGGATTCCTGCCACCTTTTCCTTCACCGGGATTCCTCCACCGGCTCACCATTGAGCGATGGACCGCGTCCCGGCAACCGCGAGCGATAGACGTCGTACAGGCGACGGAAAACGACTCCCGGCTCGCCATTCCCGATCACCGTCTCGTCCACTCGAATGACGGCGAGCACCTCTTTGACCGTGCTGGTGATGAACACCTCCGATGCCGCTTTGAGTTCCGGGAGAGGGATCTCGCGCTCGTGCGTCCTGTATCCGCAAGCGCGCGCGATCTCCAGGATCAGCCCGCGAGTGACGCCGGCCAGAATGCGATGGTCGGCCGGTGGAGTTACGATCTCGCCCTGATGAACGATGAACACATTGCTGCTCGTTCCTTCGGTGACCAGTCCATCTCGCACGAACAGGGCTTCGTCGGCGCCAGCGCGCCGCGCTCGCTCCACGGCTAGGACGTTGGGCAGCAAACAGATGGTCTTGATGTCACACCGCGCCCACCGCTCGTCGGGGAATGTCTTGACCACTATCCCCCGTTCCCGGAATCGTCGAGGGATGGGGCGAACGGGACGCACCGTCATCACCACGGTGGGCGGAACGTCAGTGGGAAACGGATGCGCGCGGGGGGCCGCTCCCCGCGTCACCTGGATATACACCTCGGCTTCCCGGAGGCCACTGCGCGCGATGAGCTCCTCGACGACGGCGGCGAACTCTCCCCCGGTCATCGGCAATTCCAGTTCGACGGCCGCCGCGCTCCTGGACAACCGCTCGATATGCTGTTCGATGGCAAACGGCGTACCCGCATACACCCGAATCGTCTCATAGACGCCATCGCCGAACTGGAACCCTCGATCTTCAACTGAGACGCGGGCAGCGGCGAAATCCAGGAACTGGCCATTGAGCCAGACTAACCCTCGATCCGGGATATCCGCCCGGGTGCTCCTCAACTCCGTCTCGCTCTTCATCTTCCCCGTCCTGAACGTTTCTCGGCCATGTCTCGAACCGCCTCCAGCAAGGCATCGACCTCATCCATGGTATTGAAGATGTGGGTTGAGACGCGATCCACATCGAAATTGATGCCCGGGAGCCGAACATAGCGAATGATGATCCGATGCTGATCGGCCAGATAGCGGAACAGCGCTTCGGTCGAAATCCCCGACAGGCGGAAAGAGGTGAGTCCCGCCGAGAGCGCGGGATCTCGCGAAGTGTAGAGGGTGACGCCGGGAATCTCCATCAACCCCGCTTTCAACCGCTCGGCCAGAGCCCGGATGCGCTGTTCGATGCGCTCCCGGCCGATGGCATTCTGAAAGTCGATCGCCCGTCCAACCGGCTCGAAGAGCGGCCCGTAATACTGCAAGTTCGCGCAGTACTTGCCCATGGCCTTGGGCCAGAGCACCTTGTACGTCTTCTCTGAGGTGCCCCCGGCGCGATCGACAGCGCGCCAACCGCTATAGTCCAGCACCACCGTCGGCCAGAGGCGATCCTGAACCTCTTCTCGCACGTAGAGGAGACCGGTCCCATACGGCGTCGTGAGCCACTTGTGAAGGCTGGTGGCATAAAAATCGCACCCGAGGTCGCTCACTCTGAAATTGAGCATCCCCACGGCCTGGGCTCCATCGACCACCGAGAGGATGCCCCGCTCGCGAGCCAGTTGACAGAGTTCCCGAACTGGCAACACCGTTCCGTCGGTGAACTGAACGTGACAGAAGCTCAATACGCGCGTGCGCGGGGTGATGGCTCGAGAGAATCGATCGAGAATCTCGCCCTTGTCCCGCGGGGGACTGGACAGCGGAATCTGCCGCACGCCAATACCGCGTCGCTTGGCGATGAGCAGCCAGGGATAGATGCCCGCCTCGTGTTCGTGCATCGTCGTCACCACTTCATCGCCCGCCCGCAGATCGAGCCCATTGGCAATATAGTTCATCGCCTCGGTCGTCCCACTGGTGAAGGCGATCTCATCCGGCTTGGCGCCGAGGAAAGTGGCGACTTTGTCGATGAGATCGAAGAGCGCCTGCCCCACCAGCTTGGTGCGAAAATACCGATTGAAATTCTCGTCCAACTCGCGCAGGTGACGACAGGCGGCATCATATACGCTCCTCAACGAAGGACCATACGTCCCCGTGTTCATGTAATGGAGTCCTTCCTCGATGAGGAATTCCTCTTTGACCAGTCGCCAGTAGCGCTCCGCATCCGCCGGCCGGGACGACCACCGTTCTCCCGCGGAATGAGCGAGGACAGCGACCGCCCGATCTCCCGCCGACTTCAAGGCTGTCCCCCCCAGAGCGCCCACAGACAGGGATCGCAGGAACTCACGTCTGGACAAGCTGTTCCGTTTGTTCATCACCTTTCCTCCTCGTCATCTCCATCATCCAGGGAGGCGTTCAATCTCGATCCACGATGAGCGATGGATCGAGAGCCCTCCTGAGCGCCGCATAGGCCCGATGCAGCGCCTCTCGATCTTTGGATTCCAGCACGAGCTTCACACGATACGCTTCCTGTGACCACTGCGGATACGACCCGATCGTCACCGTCGGAAAATCGGCCATCACCCGATAGAGCGTCGGCGCCAGATCGATCTCATCCTGCTGGGTGTAAATGGTCTTGGTGATGAACGGCCGGGCTTGAAACCGATCCCGAATGGCCTCGAACTTGCGGCGAAGGATGTGAGGGACGCCGGGGAAGATATACACGTTCTCATAGTGCAGGATCGGCCAGGGAGCGTGCTCCGAGTGGATCAACTTCGCTCCTTCCGGCACTTCGGCGAATCGGAGATGCTCCGGCGCGAGCGGCTCGCCGAAATGAGCGGCCACCAGTAACAGGAGCTCCTCATGGTGAACGACGCGCCGGTCGAAAGCACGAGCCACCCCCGCGATGGTCAAATCGTCGGGAGTCGGTCCGATGCCACCAGCCGTGAACACATAATCGAACTGCTCGGCACACTCGCGCACCGTCTTGGCGATCTCGTCCACTTCATCGGGGAGGATCACCACGCGCTTCACGCTGATGCCCAAGGCATGCAGTTCGGGCAGTAAGAACCTGGCGTTGACATCCTCAACCTGGCCGGTTAAGAGCTCGTTCCCCACCAGGATGATAGCTGCCGTCGGTTCCCTCACGCGATTTATCTTACTGACTCCTATCGCGACGGACAAGCGACGAAGTTGGTTTTTGGCCGCGAGCTTGCTATGATCTCCTCTATGAGCCAAAGCGATCGATTCCCCGTAGGAAAGCTGCCGCCAGAGATACTGCGTCGCTTGCTGGCCAGCGTGCCCGCCCGGGACGAGCGCGTCCTGGTGGGTCCTCAATTGGGGGAAGATGCGGCGGTCATTGATTTCGGAGATCGCGTCCTCATTGCGAAGACGGACCCCATCACGTTCACCGCCGAGCGCATCGGATGGTATGCCGTTCACATCAACGCGAACGATGTGGCCACGATGGGCGCGCGCCCACGATGGTTTCTGGCCGCGTTGCTCCTTCCCGAAGAGCACACTGACGCTCAACTGGTGGAATCCATCTTCCACGATATCACCGTCACCTGCGAGAGCCTGGACATCACGCTCTGTGGCGGACACACCGAGATCACCTATGGGCTGGATCGACCGATCGTCGTCGGGCACATGCTGGGCGAAGTGGAGAAAGAGAAGCTCGTCCTGGCCTCTGGACTCCAGGTCGGCGATGACATCATCCTGACCAAAGGAGTGGCCATCGAAGGCACGGCCATCATCGCTCGGGAGAGAAGCGAGATGCTCAAGAAACACCTCGATGAACCACGCATTGAACGGGCCAAAGCCTACCTCACCGATCCGGGGATCAGCGTCGTCCGCGAGGCGCTCCTGGCCAATGAGGTGGCCGACGTCCACGCTATGCACGATCCCACCGAAGGCGGCCTCATCGCTGGATTATGGGAGTTGGCCGTTGCGGCCGGTGTGGGGCTGAGCATCGAGGCGGAGCGAATTCCCGTGCTGGCCGAAACGCGGGCCGTTTGCGACGCTCTTCACATCGACCCATTGAGATTGATCGCGTCTGGTGCATTGCTCATCGCCGTCCCGCCCGATGCCTCTGAGCGCGTGCTCACCACCCTCGAGGAACATGGTATCGCAGCCACCATCATCGGCCGGGTCAGACCGGCATCCGATGGCATCACGCTCCATCACCAGGGGCGCTGGATCGAACTTCACTACCCATCGCAGGATGAGATCGCCAAGGTGCTGTGATCTTGGATTCCTCGCCCCCAATTTTGCTACAATGAACCCATCATGAGGTTCGTCGTTGACGCCATGCTCGGTCGGTTGGCCCGCTGGCTGAGAATCATGGGATTCGATGTCCTCTATCCCAAGGATCTCGACGACGACGAGTTGGTGGAACTGGCCAACAAAGAGGAGCGCACGCTGCTCACTAAAGACGCCCACCTCCTCCGCGAAAAGCGCGTCAATGGCTACCTCGTCCGTGGCCGCGCCTGGGAAGATCAACTTCGAGAAGTGCTCGATGAGTTTCACCTTCACGACTTCGCCCAGCCCTTCTCGCGCTGCCCCGAATGCAACGAGCTGTTGGAAGACATCCCTAAAGAACGAGTGGCCAACCGGGTTCCCGAACACGTCTACCGCGTCCAACAAGAATTCTATCGCTGCCCGAGCTGCCGGCGCATCTACTGGAACGGCTCTCACGTCGAGCGCATGACAGAAAAACTCCACGCCCTGCTCGACGACCGAGATGCCGGATAACACCCACGCGCCGCCAAGAGGCCAACGGCGGGAAGACCGACCAACGAAAGCACCTCCGCGACGAGGCCAGGAGCGCTCTCCGGAACGTCATTGACGTTCGGACGACCTCTCCCCCCGAATGCGCTCCCCTTGCACTCATCCCACTTTTCCACGCCCCTTTTCATCGTCACAGTCAAAAAGCCGAATGCGCTCCCCTTGCGCTCATCCCACCCATGATTCACCCTTCGCTCGCCCATCGCCGACGTCAAATCGGCGCATGATTTCACTCCATCCCTCGTTCGATGAGTAAATTATATTAAACCTACAACTCATGTCTGAGGTTCAGCATCATATACATTGCCATGATCAAACAATCTAACCAAAAGGAGGGTGAATTGATGAAGTTTCGTAAGTTATTTGTTTTCCTCATGTTGATTCCCATGCTCGCGACTCCTTTGACGGTCAGAGGGTCGTCAACCCAACCCTTGTCGTCCCAGACGCAGGCGACGGAGGTGGCGGCTCTGTTTCATCAACTCAGCACCATGATTGTCAATCAGGCGGCCCAATATGGTGTGGAGGTGGATGCTTCTCAGGCCAAGCTCTTCCAACTGGGAGACTCCCCGGCGGTGATTGCGCCCATCACGCAGTTCGATCTGAGGAATCTCGGATTGCTCGCCTTCCTGGAAGTCGGGGGACCGTTCCAGGTGAAGGGCACCCAGCTCCCCGCCGGATTTTATCGCATGGAGTTAGGGGGGAATTTGGAGACGCGCCAACTGTTTGTGGCTCTGCGGGATGAGTTCGGTCAACAGGTCGTGACCATTCCCGTAGATGTCGATTTGAACATGAATGGATTCTTCCCGTTCGCCGCCGGTCAGGCGGGAGCGGCCGGGTTCGGATTCGGTCGAAATCCTCTTTCGGGACTCCAGGTCATCGGGCCAAACGTGAATATCAGTTTTGGATTGAGCCGATTCCCGCCCTTCGTCCGCAACATGCGGATCTGCATCGGGTTTGCCATCCCATTCGGATTCGGGTCCCTCAATATCAGCTTCTGCTTCTGAGTCTGAGCCGGGTGGGAGGCGGGCGAGTTCCTCTCCGGACAATCCTCCGAGAGACCGATGGGAGGGGAACTCGCCACAACACGGAGAAGGCTGCCCGGGCGCGAAGGGCCGACCGGGCGGCGTCCTCGCTCATTCAAACGCTCACCTGATGCAGTGGAAAGATGTTCCGTTGAATGGCGGTGACGCTCTGTTCGGCGTGACGGCGCACGCGATGGTCGTGGCATCGCGTGGATTCGGGGTCTCGCAAGCGATTTCCGCGCAATCCGTGTTGTCTCAACTCGTCGAGACAGGCAGGGGGGATCTCGTCGGGAAGATCGACGCCATTCATGAGGGCGAAGGCCAACGTCCAGGCGCGAGCCACGTTAGCCAGATGATATCCTCCTCCACCGAGCGCGATCCAGGGAATGGACCATGACATGAGGCGCTCTAAGATCTGACAAAAGCCGTGTGTGGTGATCCGTAGATGGGCTAAAGGATCATCGACGAACGTATCCACGCCCAACTGGGTGACGAGGATATCGGGCTGGAACGCCTGAACCAGTGGCGGCACGACTTGATCGAAGGCCCAGAGGTAGGTCTCGTCATCGGTCCCCGGATACAAGGGCACGTTGACCGAGTAGCCGAGGCCGGCTCCTTCGCCCATCTCCTCGACGAATCCCGTCCCCGGGAAGAGAAATTGCCCATCCTCGTGAAGAGAGATGGTCATCACCCGATCGGTGTCGTAGAAACCGGCCTGGACGCCATCGCCATGATGCACATCGACGTCGAGGTAGAGGACGCGCCGCCCCTGAGCGATCAGTTTTTTGATGGCGATGACCGGATCATTGAAATAACAGAATCCCGACGCCCGATGCGGCATGGCATGATGGAGGCCACCGGCGATGTTGAACGCGATGGCCACCTGGCCTTCACGGACCAACCGAGCTCCCTCCAGCGTCGCGCCGGTGATGAGCAGCGAGTATCGGTAGACGCCGGGGAAGATGGGATTATCGCCCGGGCCGAGTCCATAAACGAAGGCCGTGGGGGGGACGTCGCCCCGCTCGGCGCGGCTGAGCGCGTGGATATAGTCGGTGTGGTGGAATGAAGCCACGTCTTCCTGACTGGCTGGTCGAGGGTGGACGAGAAGAACGTCCGGTCGGCTGAGCACATCATAAGCCGCCAGGAGATCATGGGTCAGTTTCAGTCGGATGGGGCGCATCGGGTGAGATGAGCCATAACTATATTGAGCGAATTCCTCAGTATAGATGAAGGCGCTCTTCTTTTCGCTCATGAGTCCTCCGCGTGTTGAAGCTCGGGCTCTTATGTTACCACATTGGCCGAGGGTCCACCCACCGTAATCTGACCCCTGACATCACCTCGGGAATGGTTGACGGGTCGTGGAAGCGAACAGGAAGAACGACCGATCGGAACAGAATGAAGAACGCCCGGAGATGATCGCATTCCGGGTCGAGGGAAAGATGACGAGACAGCGAAACGAAGCCCATGAGACTCCAGATCCCACCTCTACCGCGTTTGAAGGAACCGCCCATACGCCAGAGCACGCCATGAAGCAAGGAGCCGCGCCAGATACCAGCTCGCGCCACCTTATTTTCATACGGGCGTTGAAAAAGTTCCGAACGATGCTCTTCAGCGCGACGGGCGATGACCCAGCGTCATCGACATCCCGGTCGTGTGAGCGTCGAGGAGGCTCCGGCCATTCGGCCCACGATGCGAACATGTTTCGAGGCCCGCGAAAATGATCGAAGCCTCGCTCGGGCAAAACGTCCGCCACTCTTCTCCCTTCGTTCCCGATACGCCACAGCGGCGGTGGACGGGCGAACCGGCAGGGGCGACTTCGGGCGCGAAGAAGTCGAAAGAACTTGACAACGCTGAAGCCTTCATAGTATATGACGCCGCGTGATGGAGGCGACCAATTGATCATCACGTACTGAACGATTGAACAGCGCATTATTGAGAGAAGGTATCATGGGCTTGATGCTGTTTTTCGAGGGATCGTTCGTGGGCTTGATGCCCACCACGAACGACGAAAAGGAGCAGTGCAAGCGGCCAGCTTGTGCCGCACTTTGTTGAAGGAGGGTATGATGAACAACCGCAGAACCGAACACCTGAATACGAGATTGCTGCGGAGCGGTGTGACCGCTCTCTCTGTTCTCATCATCTTGCTCGGCCTGGGACTCCACCTCCGGGCGCAACAGAAGGCGTCTCCCTCGCCCCGGTATGATCCCAAGCTCTACAAAGCCCTTCGCTGGCGCGAAATTGGCCCTTTCCGGGGAGGACGTTCTGTTGCCGTCGCTGGCCATCCCGATCATCCCCTCACGTTCTATTTCGGTGCCACGGGTGGCGGTCTCTGGAAGACGGATGACGGTGGCCTCACCTGGGTGAACATTTCGGACAAGGCGTTCAAAACGGGTTCGGTGGGCGCCATCGCCGTGGCCGAATCCGATCCCAACGTCATCTATGTCGGCATGGGCGAAGCCTGCATTCGCGGCAATGTTTCGCCGGGCGATGGGGTCTATAAATCGACCGATGGGGGAAAGACCTGGAAACATATGGGACTGACCGAGACACAAACCATCGCCCGGATTCGCATCCATCCCCGAGATCCCGATCTCGTGTACGTCGCTGCTCTGGGACACGTGTTCGGGCCGCACCCCGACCGCGGCGTCTTTCGGTCCTCCGATGGTGGGAAGACGTGGAAGAAGGTTCTTTACAAAGACGATAAGACCGGAGCCATCGATCTCGCCATGGACCCCACCAATCCCCGCATCCTCTATGCGGCCCTGTGGGAAGCCCGCCGCACGCCCTGGAGCCTCATCAGTGGCGGTCCGGGGAGTGGCCTCTACAAGACCACCGATGGTGGCGATACCTGGACGGAGCTGACCAACAACAAGGGCATGCCCAAAGGCGTCAAAGGCCGCATCGGCGTCACCGTCTCTCCGGCCAATCCCGATCGCGTGTGGGCGATCATCGAGGCCGAGGAGGGCGGCGTTTTTCGATCCGACGATGGAGGCAAAACCTGGCGTCGGATCAATAGCGATCGGAATCTCCGCCAGCGTCCCTGGTATTACTCCCACATCTTCGCCGATCCCCAAGATCCGGACACGGTCTATGTCCTCAACGTCCGCTTTCACAAATCGGTGGACGGGGGGAAGACCTTCACCACCATTTCCGTGCCCCACGGAGATAACCACGATTTGTGGATTGACCCTCACAATCCTCTGCGGATGATCAGCGGTAACGACGGTGGGGCCATCGTGAGCTATAATGGTGGTCGGAGCTGGACGGAGGAAGATCAACCCACGGCTCAGTTCTATCACGTCACCATCGACAATCAGTTCCCCTATCGCGTCTACGGGGCCCAACAGGACAACAGTACGGTGAGCATTGCCAGTCGCACCAGTGGCTTTGGCATTGGCCGCGCCGATTGGTATCCGGTGGGCGGCTGCGAGAGCGGATACATCGCCGTTCGTCCTGACGATCCGAACATCGTGTACGCCGGGTGCTATGGTGGAACGTTGACGCGATACGATCATCGCACGCGACAAGCGCAGAATATCTCCGTGTGGCCCGAAAATCCCATGGGCGCCGGAGCGGCGGAACTGAAATACCGGTTTCAATGGACGTTCCCCATTCTCCTCTCCCCCCATGATCCTCACGTCCTGTATGTTGCCGGCAATCGGGTGTTCAAGAGCACTGATGAGGGGATGAGCTGGAAGGTGATCAGTCCGGACTTGACGCGGAACGATAAGAGCAAGCAGGGCCCGTCGGGGGGACCGATCACCAAGGACAACACGAGCGTCGAATACTACGACACGATCTTCGCCCTGGCCGAATCGCCGCTGGAGAAGGGACTCTTGTGGGCGGGATCGGATGATGGTCTCATTCACATCTCGCGCGATGGCGGTAAAAACTGGCAGAACGTCACGCCCGGAGATCTCCCCGAATGGACGCTCATCAGCATCATCGAGCCCTCGCCCCACGATCCGGCGACGGCTTACGTCGCTGCCACTCGATATAAACTCGATGATTTCAAACCATACATCTACAAGACGACTGACTATGGGCGCACCTGGAAGAAGATCACCACCGGTCTTCCAGAGAATGAATACACGCGCGTCGTTCGCGAAGATCCCCACCGCCGGGGACTGCTCTATGCGGGGACGGAACGGGGCGTCTATGTCTCGTTCGATGCTGGCGAACACTGGCAGTCACTTCAACTCAACCTCCCGCACGTTCCTATTCATGACCTCGTCGTCCATCCGCGGGAGAAGGATGTGATCGTGGCGACGCACGGGCGATCGTTCTGGATCCTGGATGACGTGACGCCGCTTCACCAGATCACCGATGAGGTCGCCCAATCGGACGTCGTGCTGTTCAAGCCGCGGCACGTCTACCGCACGCGTGGTATTAGTTTCCGTCGGCCGGGCATGAGCGTGGGTCAGAATCCGCCAAACGGCGCCATCTTTTATTACTATTTCAAACAGAAGCCCGAGGAGGAAGTGAAGCTGGAGATCCTGGATGCGCGCGGCCGAGTGATCAAGACGTTCTCCAGCAAAGCCAAAGAAGAGGAACGTCCCTCGGATCTCATGGCCCTCTTCTTTGGCCGTGGCCGGCAACGGAAGAGAGTTCCGGCCGAGGCGGGCCTGAATCGATTCATATGGGATCTGCGCTATCCCGATGCCAAGCGCGTCCCCGGTGGGTTCCTCTGGGCGGGTTCCACCCGAGGTCCCATCGCCGTCCCGGGTCGATACCAGGTTCGGTTGCGCGTGGGAGATCGGACGTTCACCCAACCTTTCGAGATTCGGAAGGACCCCCGGGTGAAGGCGAGCCTCGAGGATCTGCGAGCCCAGTTCGATCTGCTCATCAAGATTCGCGATCGCCTCTCGGAAGCACACGAAGCGGTCAATACCATTCGCGACGTCCGAAAACAAATCGACGACCTCGTCAAGCGGCTCAGCGGACATCCTCAGCAGAAGACCATCGCCGATGCGGCGAAGGCGTTGAAAAAGAAACTGGGCGCCATCGAACAGGAGATCATCCAGGTCAAGGTCAAAGCGCCTCAGGACACGTTGAATTATCCCATCAAGCTCAATAACAAGCTCGCTTCGCTGGCCAGCGCCGTGGCCAGCGCCGACGCGCGACCGACCAGGCAAGCCTATGAGGTGTTCCGGGATCTGTCGGCCAAACTGGATGATCAACTGGCGCGGCTGAAGGAGATCCTCCAGAAGGATATCCCCGCGTTCAACCGACAGGTGAAAGCGCAAAAGATCCCGGCCATCATCCTCAAGCCAGCTCAATAATGGCTGGGGCGGGAGCATCGACCCTCACGAGAGCACGGGAGGTGCCAGGTTGGATATAAGATCCCGCCAAGGGGCGGCATTCCCCCAGGCACCTCCCCTCTCCACCGAAACGCGAACGAGGGAGGAAGAGCGCCATCCCCCCGGATTCCCTGCTCATGAGGCGACTTCACTGAACGACCTCCGCCCCTCTCGAGGCGAGACGCCCCTCCCCTAGTGCCCCATCATCATGACGAAGGCATCAGCCGCATTGCAATAGCCGTTTTGACTCTTGACTTTATGCAACATATGTTGTATACCGCCCATTGACTGATGAGTATATGGGAACAGTGGGGGTAGCGTGAATGTCGGCGATTCACCCTCTGGCTCAGTCAACATGGAGCGTCACCGGCTATGGATTGAAGATATCTCTTCTCAGACCGGGGGCGAATTCCCTCGAACGATCGCCATCGATCATTCATCCGCCTGGTCATGAGATGGAGATCTCAACGGATGAGGGCCCACACGCCGTACCTATGGCCTCTCATGGGCGGGCTCTCTACTGGAGCTCCAGTTCTCGATCTTTCTCCCCTGAATGAAGAAGAGATGTGGCCCATAGTGAATGTTCCTCTGAGCGATGGACTGAACCAGAGTGGGGAAGATCGCCATTCATGAGAAGGATGACTCAACAAAGGAGGTATGGAACATGAATCGGGCGACTCTATTCTTTTGTGTCTGCCTTATGCTCATCTCCGCTTCGCTCGTCGCCGCCCAGACGGCCGCGACGGCGACCGTATCGGGCGTCGTCTATGATCCAACGCAAGCCGTCTTACCGGGAGCGACGGTCGAACTCCAGGATACCGCCACCAACGCCGTTCGCCGGACGGTGACCAATGAAGCGGGCCAGTATACGTTCGTCAACGTTCCTCCCGGGAGCTACCGAATCACTGTGACGGCAGAGGGTTTCCAGAAAGGAGTAGTCCCCTCCCTGAAAATCGATGTTGCCAAGGCCTATACCGTCAACTTCACCCTGCAACCGGGCACAGTCACCGAAGTCGTGGAAGTCACGGCCGGGGCCGCGGTAGAGTTGCAGAAAGTGGATGCCACCGTGGGTAATGTGATCGAGGGCGAGCGGCTCCTGCGCCTGCCCAACCTCACGCGAAGTGCTCCTGAGTTTTTCACCCTCCAACCCCTGACCATGCCCAGGCGGGGCGTCGGTGTGAATGACAATGTCGGCGGGCAAGTGGCGGGAGCGCGCGCCGATCAGAGCACGTTCTCGCTGGACGGCGCCGATGCCACCGACAACACCGTAGGCACGCATCCGGTCGCCGCCGGAGTCCAACCGATCATTCCCGTGCCGGTCGAGAGCGTCGAGGAATTCCGTGTCGGCACGACCAATCCCAATGCGACCTTTGGGCGCTCATCCGGAGGCCAGATCGCGTTCATCACCAAGCGCGGCACAAATGAGTTTCATGGTTCCGCTTACTGGTATCATCAGAATGATAATCTGAACGCCAATACCTGGACGCGCAATCGCACTGGACAGGAGAATCCGGAACTCAAAGACAATCGCTTCGGCTTCTCTGTCGGAGGGCCTATCTGGAGGAATCGAACGTTCTTCTTCTTCAATTATGAGGGACGGCGCTTCCCGCAATCGGCGGATGTGAGCCGCATCGTCCCCACCGATACGCTTCGAGCGGGCATCTTGCGATTTCGCGATGCGAGCGGAAACATCGTGAGTTATGATCTCGCCACATCGACGCTATGCGGTCCGGAGAATTCCGATCCCTGCGATCCGCGAGGCATCGGTTTGAATCCAGTGGTGAAAGCCCTGTGGGACCTTCTCCCCCCGGGGAACGACCCTTCTCTCGGCGACGGACTCAACACGATCGGCTTCCGTTCAACGGCCGATGCATCCATCACCAGTGACTTCGCCGTCATCCGCCTGGATCATAACTTCACCGATAATTGGCGCTTCGACGGCAGCTTCCGTTACTATCGCGAGGAGCAAGCCTCTCCCATTCAGCTCGATATCGGCGGTCTCCTCCAGGGGGATACCAAGGGGCAGCCGGCCTCGGTGGCCAATCGTCCGCTGCAACCGCGCTACCTGGTGGCCGGATTGACCGGCCAGATCACGCCCAACTTCACCAATGAGACGCGATTCGGTTTCCAGCGCAACTTCTGGTGGATACAGCGTGTGACTCCGTTCCCGCAAGTGCCGGGAACGAACGTGGCGCTTCAGGTGGCCGGTCACTCGGCCTTCGGTGGTCTCGTGGACGAGCCCATTGACGTTCATACCCAGCGGGCGCGCACGCAGGGCGTCAATGACCGCGTGTTCCAGCTCATCGATAATGCCACCTGGATCAGAGGACGGCACACGTTCCAGTTCGGCGGCAATTGGCGGCACCTGGATCTCTTCCACTTGCGAAATGACAAGGTGGTCGGCTCGCTCTCGGCCTTGGTCGCCGAACTGGATGACGCCAGCGCCGTCACCATCCCACCCACCAACCGGCCGCCGACGTGCACCGATGAGATCACGACCAATTGCCTCCAGTCGGGGGATGTGACGCGGTGGAACCGGCTCTACGCGGGCATGCTGGGCATTGTGGATAACGTGAGCATCATGGCCGTGCGCGGCGGCGATCTGAGTCCCAAACCCCTCGGCACGCCGCTGGAGGTCGATGCCACGATTGAAGCGTTCGAGTTTTACTTCAGCGATGTGTGGCGCGTTCGTCCATCACTGACCATCACGTACGGGGCGAGCTATCAATGGCAAACGCCTCCCAATGAGAAGGAAGATCGATTTACATTCATCATTGACAATCAAACGGGGGAGATCCTGACGACGTCGAAGTACCTCACGGCTCGACGCCAGGCGGCCGAACGAGGAGAGATCTTCAATCCCGAACTGGCCTTCCAGCCGCTGGCCAACTCGGGGCGGAGTAATATCTTCGATGTGGACTGGAACAATATCGGCCCTCGCATCGCGGTGGCCTGGAATCCCTCGTTCTCGAAAGGGGTCTGGGGACGCCTGTTCGGCGAGCAAAAGACCGTCTTTCGCGGTGGCTACTCGATCGTCTACGATCGTCTGAACACCGTCCAGACCATCGTCATTCCCTTGTTAGGGGTCGGTTTCGCGCAAACGATCAACTGCCGCGGGCCACGCATGGATGGAACGTGTGCGAACACGAATGACCCCTCCAACGCCTTTCGGATCGGCGTTGATGGTCCAGCTCCTATCCCCCCATTCCCGGAAGTCACGGCGCCGGTCGTCCCGAGCAGTCCATTCGGAGAGCTTCTCTCCTTCCAGCTCGACCCCGACATCAAGGTCGGGTATTCGCATAGCATCGACTTCACCATTCAACGGGAACTTCCCGGAAACATGCTGTTGGAACTCGGCTATGTCGGGCGCCTGGGCCGTAACCTGAATCAGAACATCCAGATGAACGCCGTCCCATACTTCATGCAGGATGCGGCCTCGGGCCAGAGCTTCGCCGAGGCGTTCGATGCCGTGGCCGCCGAACTGCGGGCGGGCGTCCCTCCCGATGCCGTCACGCCACAACCGTGGTTCGAGCATCAATTGGGAGAGGGCGGCACGGTGAATATCGCCACGCTGGAGACGGCCTCGTTCCGGGATGGGTTGGTCAGCAACCTGTGGACGACCATGCAATTTCTCCGCCTGGGAGCGGGACTGGAACCGATCACCAACCTCCAGGTTCTGGATCTCTGGATGCGCACCGATGGTGGGCGGTCGAATTATCACGCCTTCTTCCTCACCCTGCGGAAGCGCCTCTCTCACGGCCTGACCTTCGACGTGAACTACACCCTGTCGAAGACGCTGGATCAGATCGGCGTCACCCAGAATTTCATCCAGACGTATTCGTCCCCCTATGATCCGGACATCGATTATGGACCCGCGTTCTTCGATCGCCGCCATGTATTCAATGCGTTGTGGTTCTACGAACTGCCCTTCGGACGAGGGCGCGCCGTGAGTGCCCGTGGAGCCGTGGACAAACTCATCGGCGGATGGTACGTCTCCGGGATCTTCACGGCCAACAGTGGTCTGCCGCTCACGGTGGTTCAGAGTAACCAGGTCTGGGGTGGTGACCCATTGAACTTCTCGGCCGGAGCGGGAGCCATTCCGACGCGCAAGCCCAATTTCGGCAATGAGGTTCACTCTGGAGTCACGGGCTCGAACGGCGTCGGCACGGCCAGCGATCCGTCGACGGGAGGATCGGGGTTGAATCTGTTCGCCAATCCGGAAGCCGTGCTCAACAGCTTTCGCAAGATTCGCATCAGCGAGGATGGACGTCAGGCTCGCGGCGTGCTGCGCGGCTTGCCGCGGTGGAATCTGGATCTCTCGCTGGGTAAGAAGACGGAGATCACCGAGGACGTTCGGCTCGTTTTCTCGTTCGATTTCATGAATATCTTCAATCGCGTCGAATTCGTGGATCCGACATTGAGCATGCTCAATCCAACGGCGTTCGGCGTCCTCACCACCCAGTTCAATACGCCGCGGGCCATTCAGTTTGGCTTCCGGGTCGAGTGGTGATCGGCGGCTGAGGGCCCGGGGTCCCGAAGCTCGTCGGGCGGACCCTCGGGCCCGCCCGCTCGATAGTCTGGCTGAGACATACGCCGTTGACCACGAACCGGATCGGCGACGGAGCGTGGTCTGTCGGCCCCATGAATGATGAAAAGGGTTTCCATAACTTGACAGAAACTCTCGGAGAATCAGGCTCAGGCTCGCCTATGGGAGGTCGCTTATGAACAAACGCTCTGGCAAACTCCGTTCCATTCTTTGCCTCATACTGGTCGCCTGGTTGATCCCGGCGACGGCCGATCAATCCGATCGATTGACGGCTCTGGATGTATTCAACATCGAGTTCGCCACCGATCCGCAGATCTCACCAGACGGTCAGCGGATCGTCTACGTCCGGCAGTTCAGCGATATCATGTCGGACAAACGATATTCCAACCTGTGGATCGTCAACTTCGATGGCACAGACCATCGTCCTCTCACCACCGGCCATTATACCGATCGCTCGCCGCGGTGGTCACCGGATGGAACGCGCCTCATCTACATCTCCGATCGGGACGGCTCTCCCCAGATTTACCTTCGATGGATGGACACGGGACAGACGGCGAAACTCACCAATCTCGCCTACCCGCCGAGCGGCATCGGCTGGTCGCCCGATGGCCGCTTCATCTCCTTCACGACGTTGGTGCCGGGAAAGGCGCGCACGATCGCCACGCTCCCCAAACCACCCGAGGGCGCTCACTGGGCCGAGCCTCCGCGGATCATTGACAGGCTCATCTATCGCTTCAATGGCATCGGCTACCTGAAACCCGGCTACACGCATATTTTCATCATCCCCGCCGAGGGCGGCACGCCACGCCAAATCTCCAGCGGCGATTTCCACCACGGGGGATTCGGGTTCCGCACCAGTCCACCGGTGTGGACGCCGGATGGGAAGTACATTCTCGTTTCGGCCAATCGCCGACCCGACTTCGAATACGAACCGCTGGACACGGAGATCTACGAGTTCTCCGTCGAGGATGGTCGCGTCCGAGCCTTGACCGACCGCCGCGGTCCGGATAGCGCGCCCGTCGTCTCGCCGGATGGAAAGTATATCGCTTACCTCGGATTCGACGATCGATACCAGGGCTATCAGGTGACGAAGCTCTACGTCATGAATCGCGATGGGAGTGGGAGTCACGTTCTCTCGGCCGACCTGGATCGGAGCATCTATCATCCTCGTTGGGCTCCCGATGGCAGCGGCCTCTACGTCCTCTACGACGATCGCGGAAATACCAAGCTCGCATTTTATTCGCTCGATGGGCAACGCAAGCTGCTCGCCAACAACGTGGGCAGCGGTGGATCGGCCTACGGGGGCTTCGGAGCGAGCTTCACGGTGGGAGGCCATGGACGCTTCGCTTACACTTACACGCGTCCGCACGTCCCCGGCGACATCGCCGTGGGGAGTCTCACCGATCCTCATCCTCGCGTCATAACGGCGGTGAACGACGATCTCCTCTCCCACAAGACGCTCGGCGACGTGGAAGAGATCTGGTATACCTCCTCAATCGATCAGCGAAAGATTCAGGGATGGATCATCAAACCGCCTCACTTCGACCCATCGAAAAAGTACCCGTTGATCCTGGAAATCCACGGTGGACCGTTCGCCAATTACGGTGACCGCTTCGATCTGGAGAAACAAATCTGGGCGGCTCACGATTATGTCGTCTTCTATGCTAATCCGCGCGGCAGCACGAGCTACGGAGAGGAATTCGGCAATCTCATCCACCACGCCTATCCCGGCGATGACTTTTATGACCTGAACTCGGGCGTGGATGCCGTCATCGCCAAAGGCTACATCGACACGGAGAATCTCTTCGTCACCGGCGGTAGCGGCGGCGGCGTGCTCACCTGCTGGATGATCGGGCATACCGATCGTTTCCGAGCCGCGGCGGCCGCCTATCCGGTCATCAACTGGTATAGCTGGGTGCTCACGGCGGATATCCCTTCTTTCGGAATCAAATACTGGTTTCCGGGCTTCCCCTGGGACCACGTCGAACATTATGAGAAGCGGTCTCTCCTGTCGGTGGTCAAGAACGTCAAAACGCCCACCATGGTCATCACCGGCGAAGAGGATTATCGCACGCCGATGTCCGAGTCCGAGCAGTACTATGAGGCGCTGAAACTCCTCAAAGTCGATGCTGTTCTCGTGCGCGTGCCCGGCGAACCTCACGGGATTCGGCGGCGGCCCAGTCATCACCTGACCAAGATCCTCTACATTCTCAACTGGTTCGAGCAGCACAGGAAGAAGGTATCGTGACCGCTCTCGATGTCGATGGGTGGTGCGCGCGACGCGCCACCCCTTGACCCGCTTGGGTTGACTTCGCTGAAGGGGATCTGGGAGGGGCAATCTCGGCGTTTATTTGATCTTCTTCGCCCGCCAATCGCGCTCGCCCTGATGCACCACTATTCCGGTGACCACTCCCCGCCCATTCTTGACGAAGGTGATGCTCAATCCGTTCAACGAAAAGTAGGATGTCTCCGACTCGGGGAGCAGCTCGGTCCGGGCAAACCAATTCGCCCGCGCGAACAGCCGATCGTTCTCCCGGCGGATGGTGATGATGAGTCCAGGACCGAGTTCGTAGTCGCCGATGTACGCCCGATAGATGGCCGGATCGACCTTGGCGATCACTTTTTCCTCCGGTCGATAATCGGGCCAGTCGTATTCCCGGGCGATGCTTCGAATGATCTCCATGGCCAGGGGTTGACCATTGTCGGAATTGGTCATGACAACCGCTCCCTGACCCGTCGCCACATAAGCTGTGAGGAAGCAGCGAAAACCCGCATTGGAACCGCCATGATAAAAGCGAAGCCGCCGGCCCTCACCTCCGAGGAAGAGCCCCAAGCCCACGCGATCTTTTTGTGAGGTGAGCATCTGGTGGATCATTCTCCGGGAGAGAACGGTGTGGGATTCCCCCCGCCACGCCCTCTGAATCTCGATGGCGAAGCGGGCCAGATCGGTCGCCGTCGTCCACAGTCCGGCAGCGGCCATTTCGGGATAGATATGCCACCGCCCGTTCACCGGGGTGCCATCCGATCGATGCCCACTGGCGGCCTGGCGAGCCCATTCAGCGGGCAGGGGTTGCCGGTAGGTGGAGTGCGTCATGCCCAATGGATCGAGTACGGTCGAACGCATGATCTCAGGAAACGGTTTCCCCGTGATGTCCATGAGGAGTTGCTGGACGACACAATAACCGCCGCCCGAATATCGCCATGCTCGGCCCGGCACATCGGTGACGCGAATGGGCGGCGAGTTGGCCGGTGAACGTCCATCCAGTATCTGTCGCAACGTGGGAAGGGGTTCCCCGCGGGCATAGCCGCGGAAGCCGTGAACCGTCAGTCCGGCGCTGTGACTGAGCAATCGACGCAGGGTGACTTTTTCCCGGACGGTGTATTCGTTCTCGGGTATCTTCCAGGAAATGAGCGTCGCATTCACATCGTCATCGAGGCGAAGTTTTCCCCGCTCAACGAAGAAGAGAGCGGCCATAGCAGCCACCGGCTTGCTGATGGATGCCGCTTGGAAGAGTGTCTCGGAGGTTACCGGACGGTGGTGGCCCGCCTCCGCCACGCCATATCCCCGCGCCCATTCCAGGGCGCCCCGATTGATGACGGCGATGCTCATGCCCGGTACCCGATAGTGCTTCATGCGCTCGATGAGGTTCATGGGCGCCAGAGTTCGCCCCTTGATCGTCACTGCTGGGAGTAGTCCATTCTCGACCCGCCGAATCCGAGCCGCCACCGCCGCGCCCTGCCCTCCCCAACGGTGAGGGTACGACCCGGACATCCCGACTCGCTGAGGCTCAACGAGCGCCCAACACGCGAGAATGAAGAGGATGAGGGAGCTCAGGAATCTCGCACGGTTGTTCACGGCACGCTCCTTTCTTTCCCGGATCGGACCGGAAGGCCGCCGTCGACGAATACCCCCTCATCATGCCGAGAATGGACGAGAGGTCATTTCTTCCCCGATTGACGTTTCTTCGACGTCTTCCGCGCCCCGGTCGCCGCCTGGCGTCTCCGCTTTCGGGCCGCATTCGTCGATGGCGGCTCTTGATACCAGCGTGGACTGGAACGATACTCCTCCTCGGTTTGCCGCAACAGGGCCAAGGATCGCTTCGGCTTGATGAGCGCACACGCCACCAGGATGGCGTTGATCAGACTCATCGGGGCCACGTAGGATCCCGCGAACGACGGACTGGCGATGGAGGCGATGAGGTAATCATCGCAATACTGCGCCAGTGGCGTGAACATGCCATCGGTGATGCCGAAAGTGGGAACGCCCTGCTCCCGCGCTTGAAGCACGGCTTCCACCGTCACCCGCAGGCAGCGCCCAAAACTGATGGCGATGAGCAGATCCTTCTCCGTGAGCAATCGAATCTTGTGTTGCAGGTTCCCTTCACTCCCCACCGGTGCTTCGGCATCGAACCCCAGAGGGGTGAGCCCGTAAGCCAGCCGCCAGGCGAGCGATGCCGCCAGGTCGACGCCGATGACGAGAATCCGCCGCGCGCGATGAATCCGCCTGGCCAGATTCACGACGCGCGCCGGGTCTAAGCCGGTCCGCAACGCGCTCAAATTCTCCATGTCTTTCTCGATACAGTGACGGATGTGATCGGCCAGGCTCTGTTTCTTTTGCGTGGCCGCCCGCATGATGGTATAGGGCGTGATGCGCATCACGAAATGTTGCCGCAAATCGGCGGCGAAGTCGGCGAACCGCTCATAGCCCAACGCCTGAATCGTGCGCACGATGGTTGCGGCATCCACGTGATACCGTCGCGCCAATTCCCGAGAAGAGAGGTAAAATGTCTCTTCAGGATGATCCAGGATGGATCGGATCAAGTGTTGCCGACGCGAGTTCAATCGGGCCTGCGCCTGAATGAACCGTCGTTCGAGCGGCGTGAGCAAGCCGCCCCGTTGAAATTCGTCAGGATGCAGCGTCTCTTTCTTCTCCATAGGCCTCCTGTTCAGCCCTCGACTCCCTGCCACTCCATGATGCCCGTCAGCCCGAGAGGATGTCGTTCTCACACGGCGAACATTAGCACACGCGAGGTCGAGCGTCAAGTATTGCAACACTCATTGCGATGCCATCAATGGCGAAAAAAGCGGATGGGCGAACATCTCATAGGCGCCAGGGGGCGATAATGACATCCCTCGGGCCGCCTCCCTCTGATCCTGGGCGATGAGGCGACGTCCCTTGTGATCGACATACGCTCCGTTCTGAATCACGATGCAACGCCTGTTGTTTTTTCCGCTTGACA
Source organism: Blastocatellia bacterium (assembly GCA_026985075.1). GTDB lineage: Bacteria > Acidobacteriota > Blastocatellia > HR10 > J050 > J050. The sequence continues at coordinate 197,736 of JALSQX010000053.1, forward strand.
TGCTGAAGGGCATCGGGTATATATTGGCCGAGTGGATTTGTTAGGGAGTAATCGATCGACGGCTTGCCTTCGGGGTACGCCTGGATAATAGGGAGGGGTGTTATGAGACATTCGGCATCGGTGGCACACACGTCAGCCTCCTCGATGGAGGCCGGAATCGGACCTGCTCTCATCTTCTCGGCGACGATTCCATTGCGCACATGGCATCCAGATTTTCGGATGAATTTCCGAAAAAATGGATATCACGCCCGCACGGCTCACTCGATGTGTTGCACAACTATATGGTTCTCAAAAAGTTAATCCACCTCCCTCTCACTGGCACGCCGTTTGCTAAAATCACGCCGAGCATTCCGGAGGTTTTGTCCGATGGTGGGTGTCGGTTGGCCTATTGACGAGCAAGCGCACGCATGGGGATCGAGCGAGAAGGGGTGTCTCGTTGCCCCCGGTCGAGTCCACTGGCACTCTTCCAGAAGTCGGCCAAGTGGCTTCATCGCGGCTCTCGCCATCTCAGGTCGAGTCAACTTCCAAGGATAGAGGATGAAGCATGAACGTGACGAGCGTGAGCGCATTCGTGCTGATGGGAACTGCAACGGTTGTTGTTATTTCTTCGAGTTCTTGCACAAGGTGGTGTATTGCCCGCGATTCCGCTGGACTCTGGCGCATAGCGAGGCGAATCTTGGCGGACGCGATGAGACGCATCGGCGAGCCGGGATATGGACGGAGTTCGAACGAATCCGAGTGGCTTGCTGTCAAGAGCCGAGGCCTGCACTCCATCATCCAACAATCGGTCATGGGCATATGTTCATCACGAACGATAGAAATGGTGTCGTAGCGCCAGATCATTGCGCTACGTATTCTCGCTAGGAGGGATGAATATGAAACACTCAGCATCAGCAGTGCCATACAATCGCGCGATCTGCCACCTGATGTTCTTTCTGGTGGCGATCAGCGTGCTTTTGGCTGTTCCCGGGATGGCGCTTTCGCAGACGGCGGCGACGGCGGTCATCTCAGGGTTGGTGACCGATCCGCAAGGCGCTGTCATCCCCGGGGCTGAGGTGGAACTCCTGAACCTGGGCACCAATCAGCGCCAAGTGCGGATGACCAACGCCGATGGGCAATACACCTTCCCTCGCGTGTCGCCCGGGGAGTATAAAATCACCGTCACGATGCAGGGCTTTCGCCAAGCCGTCCTCCCCTCGGTGAAGATCGAAGTGGCCAAATCCTACTCTTTCGACTTCACGCTGGAAGTGGGTGAAATGGTGGAGACGGTGGAAGTCACGGCTGGCGCCGTCGTGGAACTCCAGAAGACCGATGCCACCGTGGGCAACGTGATCAGCAGCGAGCCGTTACTGCGTCTGCCGACGCTCACTCGTCAGGCCAATGAGCTGCTCACTCTGCAGCCCGGGGTGATGCCCACCACCGGATTCCTGACCGGCGGCGCGGTGACCGGAGCGCGCAGCGACCAGAGCACATTCTCACTGGACGGCATCGACATCTCCGATAATGTTGTCGGGGGTGGCGCTGCTCTGAACACGGTGATCCCCGTGCCGGTAGACAGTGTGGAGGAGTTCCGCGTGGGAGTGACCAATCCCAACGCCACCTTCGGGCGCTCGGCGGGCGCGCAGGTGGCTTTTGTCAGTCGGCGGGGCAGCAACGAGTTCCACGGAGCAGCCTACTGGTACCATCAAAACGACAACCTCAATGCCAATTCCTGGACCAACAATCGCAACCGGATTCCCAAGCCGGAACTCAAAGATAACCGCTTCGGCTTCCGGTTCGGCGGCCCGTTCTGGCGCAACAAGACGTTCTTCCACGTCAATTACGAAGGTCGTCGTTTCCCCTCCTCGGTGAACGTCACCCGCATCGTGCCCAGCGAGACGCTGCGCCGGGGGATCTTGCGATTCCGGGACAATGCCGGGAATATCGTCTCCTACGATCTGGCCACATCCACCCTCTGCGGTGAGAATAACGATCAGCCGTGCGATCCGCGAGGCTTGGGGTTGAGTCCTTCGGTGGCGGCGTTCATGAGCCTCTATCCCCAGGGCAATGACCCGACGCTCGGCGACGGCCTCAACACGATCGGCTTCCGGTCGACGGCCAGCGTCCCCATCGAGACGAACTACGTGAAATTCCATCTCACCCACAATTTCACCGACAAGTGGCAGTTCACCGGAAGCTACGCCTATTTCCGGAATCTCCGGCCCACGGCGACGCAGATTGATATCCGTGGCGGATTCGCCGAAGCGGTGCGCACGGTGGCCGATCGACCGCAGAGCGTGACGGCTTCGCTGGTGGGACAAATCACGCCGACGCTGACGAGCAGTTTTCGCTTCGGTTGGGTGAGAGATCGGACCGATGTGGTCGCCTTCGATCCTTCGGCGGTGGCCAACCTTCTGGCCACGCCGGGAACGAATACGGCCGCCGGTCACGTGGCCATCAACCTGGCCGGAGATGGTGGTTTCCTTCAAGAGCCGATCGACGTGGATACCCAACGGGCGCGCACCCAGGGGATTCTCGATCACAGCTACCAGTTCACCGAAGACGTGACCTGGATCAAGGGGAATCACACGCTTCAGTTCGGCAGCACCATCCGCTATCTGCCCACGTTTCATAATCGCAATGACAAGGTCGTGGGATCGCTCACCTCGCTGGTGGCCGCCCTGGACGCCGGGCGCTTCGTCAGCATTCCGGCGAGCGCGCGTCCCCCGACCTGCTCGGAGCCGGGCCAGGCCAACTGCATCAGCCAATTCGACGTGACGCGATGGAACCGGCTTTATGCGCTCACCCTCGGATTGGTGGACAACGTCAACATCCTGGCCGTGCGCGATGGCGACCTCAACCCATTGCCCCTGGGCACGCAGCTCATCGCCGATACGACCCTCTGGGCTTATGAGTTCTACGCCCAGGACACCTGGCGGGTGACGCCCTCGCTGACGCTGACCTACGGGTTGAGTTACCAGTGGCAGACGCCCCCCAAGGAGAAACTCGGCCGGCAAACCTTCGTCATCAACAATGAGACGGGAGAGATCCTCACCTCGACGAGCTATCTGGAGGCCAAACGCGAGGCGGCGCTCCGCGGCGATGTATTCAATCCCGAGCTGGCCTACATGCCCATTAACTCATCGGGGCGCAACGATATCTTCGACATCGATTGGAACAACGTCGGTCCTCGCGTGGCCGTGGCCTGGAACCCGTCATTCACCGACGGACTGGGCGGCTGGTTATTCGGCGACCGGAAGACGGTACTGCGAGGCGGCTTCGGCGTCGTCTATGATCGCCTGAACACCGTTCAGAGCGTCATCATCCCCATGTTGGGGGTGGGATTCGCGCAGACCTTGTCGGTCAATGGACCCAATTGCGATGCCACCAATGCGCCCGGTCCCGGTTGTGATCCTTCGGGGCCCGATCCCATGTCGGCGTTCCGGGTGGGCGTGGATGGTACGCTGCCGTTGCCGTCCTTCCCCGAAGTGAGTGCCCCCGTGGTGCCCGGATTGGTGTTCAGCGAGCTGCTCTCATTCCAGGTCGATCCGGACTTCAAGGTGGGAACCAACTACAGCATCGATTTCACCATCCAGCGCGAATTGCCCGGCAACATGCTGTTTGAGATCGGTTGGGCGGCGCGATTCGGGCGCGATCTCCCGCAGAGCAAGAATCTGAACTCGGCGCCCTTCTTCCACGTCGATCCCGCCTCCGGTCAGAGCTTCGCCGAAGCCTTCGACGCTATCGCCACGGAGTTGCGGGCGGGTGCGGATCCGGCCAACGTGACGCCTCAACCCTGGTTCGAGAATCAGCTCCCCGGCTTGGGAACGGCATGGGCAGCGAGCAACTTCACGTCGGAGTTCATCGATGGCCTGCTCTCGGATCTCTTCCTCTCCATGAACCTCACTCGTGCATTCGGGCTGGGCCTCCCCTCGTTCAATAATCTTCAGGTATTGGAACTGTTCCAGCGTACCTCGGGCGGGCGCTCGAACTATCACGGCTTGCTCGTCACGCTGCGCAAGCGGATGTCGCGCGGATTGACCTTCGATTTGAACTATACGTTCTCCAAGTCGCTCGATCAGGTGGGCGCAGTGCAGAACTCGGCCAGCTACTTCTCCTCCAGCTTCTTCCCCGATCTGGAATATGGTCCGTCTTTCTTCGACCGCACGCACGTGTTCAACGCCCATTGGCTCTACGAACTGCCCGCCGGTCGAGGACACCTCATCAGCACGGGCAACTGGTTCGATAAGTTCCTCGGCGGATGGTACGTTTCCGGCATCTTCCGCGCCTTCAGTGGCGTTCCGCTCATCGTCAGCCAGGGCGATCAGGTGTTCGGTGGCGGCATCATCTTCGCCTTCAACTCGGGAGCGATCCCCCTGCGCGATCCCAGCGAATTCAGCAACAGCACGCACTCGCCCGTTTCCGGCTCCAACGGCGTCGGGACGAACGGGGATCCGGCCAATGGAGGATCGGGCATCAACATGTTCTCCAATCCGGAAGCCGTGTTCAACAGCTTCCGCAAGATCCTGCTCAGCAAAGATGGGCGCACCGGTCGGGCCAATCCATTGCGGGGATTCCCGCGCTGGAATCTGGACATGTCGCTGGGGAAGAAGACCACCGTGGCCGAGAACGTGAACATCGTCTTCTCGTTCGACTTCTTCAACATCTTCAATCACGTCGATTTCAACAATCCCAGTCTGTCCTTGCTCAATCCACGCGCCTTTGGAGTGGTCACCAGCCAATTCATCCAGCCGAATCGGACGGAGGGGAGCCGCTGGATTCAGTTCGGGTTCCGCGTAGAATTCTGAGCTGAGCACACCCTCCGAAGATGGGCCGGGCATCCCCCGCCCGGCCCATCTTTTCGACATGCTCGCTCATCAATCCCCTCGCCGGACACGAGGGGAAACCGTTCGAGACGACAGCCATCCGGCTACCGACGTCGGTCGAAAGAACGCACCGGCTCCAACGAGGGTCTCGCCGAAGCTCATGATGAGCGTTCTCTCGGCGCACTCTGCGTCTCGGCGGGGAGCGCGTATCAGAGTTCCCAACGCGCGGTTGGCCTATTCAGACCAGAGCATCCCCTTTGACCTTCACGAGCTCTTCCAGTATGCTCACTGGCTGTCGATATAAACGTCAACCTGATCCGTCCTTGAGCCGGAACAGAAAGGAGGCGAACTGATGAGAGAAAAGAAGCGAAGGAGATGGATCGGGCTCGACCGGCGAATGCTTCCCCTATTGATCCTGCTCGTTCCCCTCATGGGCTCAGCCGAAGATTCTCTGTCACCACCACCTGAGACGCGCATCGTGCTCCTGGGAACGGGCACCCCGAACGCCGATCCCGATCGATCGGGACCCGCCGTGGCCATCATCGTAAATGAATCGCCATATCTCGTTGACTTCGGCCCGGGAGTGGTCCGACGGGCAGCGGCCGCCTATCGCCGGGGCATCACAGCGCTCAAGGTCACCAATCTCCGCATCGCCTTCCTCACCCATCTCCACTCGGATCATACCGCCGGATATCCAGATCTCATCTTCACGCCGTGGGTACTCGGAAGGAACACGCCTCTGGACGTCTACGGTCCTCCAGGGATCAAGGCCATGACCGAGCACATCTTGAAGGCGTATCGGGAAGACATCAACGTGCGCCTTCATGGGCTGGAGCCGGCCAACCCCATAGGGTACAAGGTCCACGTCCACGAGGTGCGGCCGGGTATCATCTACAGGGATCATCAGGTCACCGTGCGCGCGTTCGCCGTCCATCATGGTTCGTGGAAATATGCCTATGGATACCGGTTTGAAACGCCGGATCGAACGATCGTGATCTCCGGCGATTGTGCACCGAGCAGGAGCATCATCGAGAACTGTCGCGGATGCGACGTCCTCATCCACGAGGTCTATTCCAGCGAGAAATTTCAGACGCGCCCTCCGGAATGGCAGCGATATCACGCTCATTTTCACACCTCCACGCGCGAGCTGGCCGAGATCGCCACCGAGGCCCGACCCAAGCTGCTCATTCTCTATCATCAGCTCTTCTGGGGAGCGACCGAAGAGGAGTTGCTTCAGGAAATCAGGGCGATCTACAAGGGGAGAGTGGTATCCGGTCACGACCTCGATGTTTACTGAGCCTGAAATCGGCATAGAGCGCATGATCCCGAAGACGGAGAGTCGCTCAACACCGCTCGCATTGATCAGCGCAACCAGCTCGATCCATCCCGGCATCCTGGGCATGGTCATCGCCGTGTTGGCCGTCGCCACGGGCGCGGTCATCCAGGGTTCCGTGGGATTAGGTCTGGGACTGCTGGCCGCGCCCATCCTGGCCCTCATCGATCCGCGACTCATCCCCGGACCGTTGCTGTTTGCGGCGCTGGGGCTCACCATTCTCGTCTCGCGTCGCGAATGGCCAGCCATCGATTTCTCCGGCTTGAAATGGGCGCTCATCGGGCGAGTGGCCGGGACTCTCCTGGCCGGGGTCACGTTGATGATCGTCCCCAAACGAGACCTGGCCATGATATTCGGCGCCCTGATTCTCGCCGCCGTAGCCTTGACGGCCTCGGGAATGAGCTGGCCACCGACGGCCAGAAACCTCATCCTGGCGGGATTCCTCTCCGGGCTCATGGGAACGCTCGTCTCCATTGGCGGCCCGCCCATGGCGCTCGTCTATCAACGGGCATCCGGTCCACGACTTCGCGGCACGTTGTCCAGTTTTTTCGTCATCGGCGCGACGCTCTCTCTGATCATGCTCGGACTGGTCGGCCGCTTCGGGATGGAGGAACTCATCTGGGGTTCGATGCTCCTTCCGGGCACGCTGCTCGGCTTCGCCATCTCCAATCGCACGGCGCCACTTCTGGATCGTGGCTATACCCGCCCGGCGGTCCTGATCATTTCGGCGCTGGCTGGCGTCATGGTGATTCTTCGAGAAGTCCTCTGAACGCCGTCGCCCTCCGGATGGAACGTACAGAAGCCCGGCATTCCTCTCCAGAACGCCATCGTCGCGGCCCACTCCGCTTGACCCGTGAGGAATTGTCGAGATGGAAGATCCTGTCACCATTCCCCCTCCCCGAGCCTTCAGTATCTTCGGTGATTCTTCCTCGGAAAGGAACGGGTGATGCTGAGCTCACGCTCCGCCGCGATGGAGATCGAGGCGACGCCGCCATGGGACTGCGCTGCGCTTCTCAGGCCACACCATGAGGCCATCGGGGCCCTATCCTCGCGCGCGCCCGAATCCGGTGATCACAGCGATGATCATCAAAGGGAAGAGCACCAGGCCATAAAAGAAGTACGTGGCAATGCCCGTCCAGGGCACGACGACGGCGAACGGATATCGCTCGGCCACCTCGCCCTGGATGGCCACGGCGGCGACGATGCTCGCCGCATAGGGAAGAATGTAAGGGAACGAGCAGGAGACGGTGTCGAGCAAATTCGCGCTTCGATAAGGGCTCAAGCCATGTCGTTTCCGCAAGATGTTGGCCAGCGGTCCCACCGTGATCATGGCCACGGTGTTGACCGAGACGCAGATATTGGCGAAGGTGATCAGTCCGACGATCGCCGCTTCCGTTCCCCGCAACGTGTGGGCTACGGTGCGATCGAGCCAGTCCATCAGCTTCTCCAGGAATCCTCCCGCCTCCATGACCCCGATCACCGTGACCAGGAGCAGGGTGAGAACAGCAATCGGCAATAACGCCACGGCACCATCGACGGCGCTCCCCATCACCTGCCCATCACCGGTGGTCCGAAACACGCGCTCCAGCGGAAAGACGCCAGCCAATGGACCGATGATCAGCGCTGCACCAATCCCGGCGGTGAGCGCCGCCAGGAAATGACGACCACTCAAGGCGACGATGAAGACGATGACGGCGGGAATGAGCATGGGGAGTCCCGTGGGATCGGCCGTCTCGGCGAGCAATCGTTCGGCATCGGCATCGGCGATGCGAGATTGGCCGCCGCCGAACAAGAGGAACAACAGCATCGATATCCCGGCGGCGATGAGGACATATTTCAATCGCGAGCGGACCACGCCGCCGATATCCGTCTCTTGCGTGGCCGCCGAGACGATGGTCGTATCCGAGATGGGCGCCAGATTATCTCCCAGCGCGGCGCCACTGAATATCGCGCCCATGAGGGCAGCCGGATGAGCTCCCAGCACGATCCCGGCGGGATAGATGACGGCGGTGAATCCGACGATGGTGCCCAAGCCCGTCCCCACCGACACGGCGAACACCGATGCCGAGATGAAGACGGCCAGCGTGAACAGCGCGCCGGTCAAATGCACCTTCCATCCCACCCAGACGATGGCCTCCACCAACCCCGAGTCGGCCAGGATGCCCGAGAAGGCGCCCGCCCACAGCCAACAGACGACGGCGACCGTGGCCGTCCGATTGGCCATCAACGAGAAGACCCGCTCACTGTAACTGGCCATGTCGCGGCTGAACATCAGTCCTACCGAGAGACCGACCATCGCCGCGATGATCATCCCCTCGACGGCGGGCGCCCCTCGAATCACCAACGCTGCTGTCATGATGATGAAGATCAATAGCGGGAGTCCACTCATCCACGCTCCCCCACGAAATGCGATCGGCTGCCGTTGATCGCTCATCGGATGTCCTCCTCGTTCGATGGTCTCGCTCCTCCTCTCCCGGCCTCGCTTATCGTCCCTCCGAGGCGTGCTGCATGTTACGGAACCTCGCGGACCACGTCAATGGGCGAGGTGAGAGGATGCCCTCACGGCGACCGCCCACATCATCGCTCCGTCGCCGCCAATCACTCCGCCTCTCCGCTCATGCATCTATAGCTGATTGCATTGACATTATGCAACATGTGTTGTAATGTGAAAAGCGCCGACGCTCCGGCGAGAAGAACGCGGTCAGTTTCGATGGCCTGCCGCATCCGCCGGTTCAGGCTCCTGGCCGGTCCGCGGTGAGCGTTGGTCCATCACGCTCAAGGAGGAAGAGTATGTGCAACCGTCAGCTCGCCCATCGATTCCGTTTCGCTTGTTTCTGGCTCGTCATCGCCGCCCTGCTCTCGGCCGCCTCCATAGGGGCTCAACGGGAGCAGCGCCAGGACCTCACCGCCTCCATCGACGCCATTGCTCAACAAGCGCTCAAAGAAGGGCCCATCGCCGGTTTGTCCATCGCGGTGGCCAGAGGACCGCGCCTCATCCTGGCCAAGGGATACGGATACGCGGACCTGGAGAATGATGTTCCGGCCACGGCAGAGACCGTCTACCGCATCGGGTCCATCACCAAACAATTCACCGCTGTATTGATCATGCAACTGGTGGAGGCGGGGAAACTCCGTTTAGACGATCCCCTGACGACGTTTCTTCCAGACTATCCCACTCATGGGTATCGGATCACGATCCATCACCTGTTGAACCACACTTCGGGCATCAAGAGTTACACGGGGCTCGGACCGAAACTCTGGCAGACCACGTTTCGACTCGATCTCTCTCATCAGGAACTCATCGATCTGTTCAAGAACGAACCTCTGGATTTCCCTCCCGGCCAAGGGTACGCCTACAACAACTCCGCTTATTACTTGTTAGGCGTGATCATTGAAAAGGTCACCGGGATGAGCTACGCCGATGTGGTGGAAAAACGAATCTTTGGTCCCCTGGGCATGAGTGGCTCTCATTATTGTCGGCAACGTCCCCTGATTAAGCATCGGGCGCGAGGATACCAGGTGATGAAAGGCCGCCTGGTCAATGCTCCTCCTATCAGCATGCGCATTCCCGGAGCGGCCGGCGGCTTGTGTTCTACGGTGTTAGATCTGGTGAAGTGGCAACGGGCGCTCATCGAACACCGCCTCATCAGCCGCGCCTCCTATGAACGCCTCATCACGCCGACGCAGCTCGCCGATGGATTGAAAGTGTCCTATGGATTCGGGCTGGCCATGACGGCATTAGGAGGACACCGGCGAATCGGTCACGGGGGGTCGGTCAATGGCTTCACGGGCGTCACCTGGTACTACCCCGATGATGACCTGACGATCGTCGTGTTGACGAATACGGGAGGCTCCCGCATTCCACCCGCGCAGATTGAAGAACGCCTTGCCCGCGTCATACTGAACGTGCCGGAACCAGAGATAAAAGATATCGCCCTCAGTCCAGAGGAGCGTCGCCGATATGTGGGAACGTATGCTGTGGGGTCACAGCGAATCAGCATCAGCGATGAAGGCGGGACGCTCATCCTCAAGCAAGGATCCGGACCCGGGATGAGGCTTCTCTATCAAGGGGATGACGTCTTCGTCTCGGCCTCTAATCCGCGACTCCAACTGGAGTTTCATGTGCGCGGAGAGCACGCCAGTGGATTCACTTTCAAGCCGGGAGGAGCTCCCATCTACGTGGCCCGACGCGTCACCACATCGAGATCGGCCGCCGAACCCTTCGATCTACTCATCCGGGGAGGGACGGTGGTCGATGGCACGGGCGCTCCTCGATTCAAGGCCGATGTGGGGATTCGTGGAGATCGGATTGTCTTTGTGGGAGCCGCTCGAGACCGAACCGCCCGCGATACGATTGAGGCCACCGGACTCATCGTGGCTCCCGGTTTCATCGACGTCCATAATCATACGGCGCGGGCGATCGCCAATCCAGATAAACGCTGGAATGAGGGATTCATTCGCCAGGGTGTGACGACCATCGTTGGTGGCCCCGATGGGAGCTTGGAGCCAGCCGAAATGAAGCGCCTCATCGCCGCCTATGAGCGAAACGGAGTCGGGACCAACGTGGCGTTCTATGTCGGGCACAACGCCATCCGCCGACGCGTGATGGGAATGGCTCGACGCGCTCCGACGCCCGCCGAACTGGCCCAGATGAAGGCACTCGTGCGCGAAGGGATGGAACTCGGAGCCGTCGGGTTGTCGACGGGGCTGATGTATCCTCCGGGCATGTTCAGTGATACCGATGAAGTGGTGGCATTGGCCCGCGAGGTTGCTCCCTATCATGGGATCTACGACTCACACGTGCGCAATCCCGTGCACGCTCTGCTCGCCTCTGACCGGGAAGCGATCGAAATTGGCGAGCGGGCGGGCATCCCGGTCAAAATCGCTCACCTGAAAGCGGTGGGGCTTCACAATCAAGGAGCGATCAAGCAGGTCATTGCGCTCATCGAAGCGGCGCGCGCCCGAGGCGTGAATGTGGTCTCCGATCAATATCCCTACGATGGGGCGGCGACGGCCACGCTCCGATCGATCATCGTCGTGCCCGACGACCTCAAACGTCGACCGCATTTCGACCTCAAAGCGGCGCTCCGCGATCCGCATGAGCGACAACGCCTCAAGACGGCCAGCGAAGAGGGGATCGATGGCGGCTTCGCCTGGCTCAAGGCCACGGGATACGCGAGCATTCGCATCACCAGCAGCACGGACTATCCCGAACTGGTCGGCAAGTATCTCTCTCAACTCGCCGAGGAGCGAGGCGTGGACGGTTTCCAGGTGATCAGCGATCTCATCCTGGGGGCCACCGCTCCCATCGGCATCACATTGGGAGCGATAAAAGAGGCGGACGTGCGCGCACTCCTGGTGCAGCCCTGGAATATGATCGCCAGTGATGGCGGATACGTCGACAGCCACAGCCACGGGAACGGGCATCCTCGATCGACGGGGACATTCCCCCGCGTCCTCGGGCGCTACGTGCGCCAACTTGGGCTCCTGAAGCTCGAAGAGGCCATCCGCAAGATGACCTCACTGCCCGCGGAGTTCCTCGGCCTGCATGATCGAGGGCGCATCGCCGTGGGATGGGCTGCCGACATCACCATCTTCGATCCCGAGACGATCATCGATCGATCGACGTGGGATCAACCCCATCTCCTCGCCGAAGGGGTGCGTCATGTGCTGGTCAACGGCATTCCCGTTCTCCGAGACGGCCAACTCACGGGCCAAGCCCCAGGGCGGTTCCTTCCCAAACCGCGTTCTTCTCAGACCCCGCGGAGCGCGCGCCATTGATACCGGCCATGGAGAGCTGGAGGACCTCTTCCCTTGACGATCTCCTTATCCTCAGCGATCGTTCTCTTGGGAGGTGATGATGATGATGAAATTCAGATCGCATACGAGAATTGTTCTGGCTCTGGTGATCCTGCAGGTGGCATCATTTGCCGGAATCGCTCAGGACAAGGCGGCACAGATTGACGCCTTACTGAACGCTTACCACCGGAGAGACGAGTTCAACGGAACGGCGCTCGTCGCCGAGCACGGGCGGATCATCCTTCAAAAAGGATATGGATTGGCGAACCGAGAGTGGGGGATTCCCAATACGCCTGAGACGAAGTTCCGTCTGGGTTCGATCACCAAGCAGTTCACGGCGATGCTCGTCCTTCAACTGGCCGCCGAAGGACGGCTCAGGTTGGATGGGACGATCTCCGACTACCTGCCTTATTATCGAAAGGACACGGGATCGCGGGTGACGCTCCACCACCTGCTCACCCATACGTCGGGCATCCCGAGCTACACCAACCGGGAGTGGATGGAGCGAGGATTGTTTCGGCACCCGCATGCCGTGAAGGAACACGTCGAGAAGTTCTGCAGCGGCGATTTGGAATTCGAACCAGGTTCGACGTTCAAATACAGTAACTCGGGATATTTCATCCTGGGGGCGATTCTGGAAGCAGTCAGTGGGAAGACGTACGAACAGCTCCTCAAGGAGAAGATCCTGGACCCCCTGGGGATGAAAGACACAGGCTATGACCACCAGGAAACGGTGCTCCTCAAACGGGCGGCTGGCTATGTGAAAACCGGTCGAGGCTATCAGAATGCGCCTTTTGTGGACATGTCCAATCCCTATGCGGCCGGTGCTCTGTATTCCACGGTCGGAGATCTTTATCGGTGGGATCGGGCACTCTATACCAATGAACTGCTCCCCCAACAGTGGCGAAAGACATACTTCACCCCATTCCTGAATCACTACGGATATGGCTGGATCATTCTTGACCTTCCGATGGGAGGAACGAGGCGCCGCGTGGTGCAGCATGGTGGGAGAATCTTCGGCTTCTCCTCATGGATTCAACGATGGGTGGACGAGGAACACCTGATCGTGCTCCTGGACAATACCGGCAGTGGAAAGTTAGGAGAGATCAGCCGGCGCATCAGCGAAATCCTTTATGGCCTGAATAAAGAGGCGACATCCACACAACAATTCATCGATGAGGGGGATGTGGGCGAGAATGGTATGAGATGGAGGTGTTCGCTTGGCGAAATCAGCCCTCATTCATCAGCTCATAGCGGCGTCGAAGAAGGCGCTTCCCATGTTCGGAATCCACTCTGAAACTGAGAGAGTGTATTGTGTGGACGAATCCATGCATTCGTCGTTTTCGTCTCGGATGTTATTCATCGGATCGAAAGGAGGCATCATGAATACAAACAGATTGGGATCTCGCTCTCGGAAGCTCGTGGTATATGGGTTGATCGCCGCCGTCGTGCTCTCAATCCCGATCTCTCACCGGGCGGAGGCGCAACAACCGAGCGCCACGTGGGATGTCACCCAGCCTCGAGGGAAAACCCGTGAGATCGACTTCACCACCACCGAAGGAACCTGGATGTCGGTAGACATCTCGCCCGATGGGCGGTGGATTGTGTTCGATCTCCTGGCGCACATTTATCGCGTCCCCATCGAAGGCGGCGAGGCAGAGTGTTTGACCGAAGACAGCGGCATCGCCGTGAATTTTCATCCTCGGTATTCGCCCGATGGAAAGTACATCGCTTTCGTGTCCGATCGAAAAGGGCAGAACAACCTCTGGATCATGGAAGCCGATGGGTCCAATCCGCGACCTGTTTTCACCGATCCCAATGTACGGGTGGTCACCCCCACATGGACGCCCGATGGAGAGTACATCATCGTTCGTCGCCAGACAATGGGTGATCGACTCCATCCGCCAACCAATGGGCTCTGGATGTATCATCGCGATGGCGGCGAAGGCGTGGAACTGGTGGGGAACGATGTCCCCGGAGCGGCGTGGCCCTCGATCTCGCCCGATGGAAAATACCTCTACTTCCACGTGTTCAGGGGAGATCGAAGGCGGATCGGATGGGATGCTCTCCGTGGCTCTCATCAGATCTGGCGATTGACACTCCGAACCGGCGAACTCATTGAGATCACCACCGGCGAGGCGCAACAGCAGATTCGCAGTTCCAGCGGCGGCGCCTACGCGCCGGAGATCTCCCCCGATGGGCGCTGGCTCGCCTTCGCTCGGCGAATCCCGGACGGCACCATATCCTACAAGGGACATCGATTCGGCCCGCGAACCGCCCTCTGGCTGCGCGATATGAAGACCGGAGCTGAACGCGTCATCATGGATCCTATCGACGTCGATATGGTGGAGACGATCAAGACGCTGCGCGTGCTGCCCGGATACAGTTGGAGTCCCGATGGATCGTTCATCGTCATCTCCCAAGGGGGTAAACTTCGACGTCTGGACGTGACCACGGGCAACGTCACCACGATCCCCTTCACCGCTCGGGTGCATCGAACGATTTCCGAGATGGCGCGAAACGCGTTTCGGATTTCCGATGATCCTTTCCTGGTCCGGTTCATTCGCTGGCCGACAGCCTCTCCCGATGGGAAACGACTCGTCTTCCAGGCGGTGGGCAAGATTTGGATCATGGATCTTCCCGACGGAACGCCGCGTCGGTTGACGCCCGCTTCGTTCGAACCGTTTGAATTCGCGCCCGCGTGGTCGCCCGATGGGCAGTGGATCGCGTTCACCAGTTGGGACGAAAAGATCGGCGGGCACTTGTGGAAAGTCCCGGCCTCCGGTGGGGTTCCCGAACGACTGACCGAGGAGCCCGGCGAATATATCCATCCTGTGTGGAGTCCCGACGGTCAATACATCGTTCTCGCCCGCGGTTCAGGAGCTACGGCGCGCGGTCGGACCTGGGTCGCCAATCCCTGGTACGATCTCGTCCGCGTCCCGGCGACTGGCGGCGCGGCCACTTTCGTGATCAAGGTCACCCGTCCCACCAACGAGAGATTCTTCTCCAACGCGCGCCGGCAGATCGTGCGACCGGCCTTCGGTCCCGAGGGCCGAATCTTCTACCCTGAGCGAGTGCGCCGGAAGATGGACGGAGAAGAGCGGACGGTCACGGCGTTCGTGTCGGTGCGGCCCGATGGGAGCGATAAGCGAACGCATCTGGTGTTTCCTTTCGCCGATGAAGTCGTCCCTTCGCCCGACGGCAAGTGGGTCGCTTTTCAAGAAGGCGATAATGTCTATCTTGTGCCCTTCCCCTGGGCGGGAGCCGGAGGAGAACCGATCACCATCAACAAGAAGAAGAGCAAACTCCCGGTGAAACCCCTCAGTTCCCAGGGCGGCCTCTTCCCTCGTTGGCGCGATGCCCGCACTGTGGAATTCGGCAGCGGGAATACATACTTCGTCTATCACCTGGACACGGAGCGAACCGAGACCATCGAGATCCATCTCCTCATCCCCCGCGACATCCCCAAAGGGACCATCGCCCTCGTCGGCGCTCGCATCATCACCTTGAACCACCGGCGAGTGATCGAGCGGGGAACGCTCGTCGTCCGAGGAAGCCGCATCGTCTGCGTCGGCGATTGCGATACGACGGGCGTGGATCGGATCATCGACGTCAGTGGAAAAACGATCATCCCCGGATTCGTCGACATGCACGCCCACCACTATCGGGAGCACCGAGGGATCATCCCGGCTCATAACTACGAGACAGCGATTTATCTGGCCTATGGCGTGACGACGAATCTGGATAATTCGACCTGGTCGCAAAATGTCTTCTCCACCGCCGAACTCATTGAAGCCGGTGCGGTGATTGGCCCGAGAACGTTCAGCACCGGCGATCCTCTGTACCGTGGCGATGGTCCCCGACAGAATGAGATCACCAGCTATGAGGTCGCCGAAGACAACATCAAACGTCTCGCCTCCTGGGGAGCCGTCTCTTTGAAGCAGTATCTTCAGCCGAGACGGGATCAACGGCAGTGGATCACCGATATCGCTCGGAAACTCGGATTGACGGTCACCGCCGAAGGGGGCTCTCTGGTTTACAATCTCAGCATGGTCATGGACGGTCACACGGGATTCGAACACCCGCTCAGTTACGGCATCATCTACAGCGATGTGGCCAAGTTCCTCGGTCAGGCGGGGATCGTCTATTCGCCGACGTTCGTGGTCGGCGGCATGGGTCCATGGAACGAGGAGTATTTCTTCCAGGAACGCGATCTCTGGAAGGATGAGAAGCTGCGGCGTTTCACGCCCTGGAGGCAGCTCATCCCGCATACGCGCCGGCGCATGCTGCGGCCGAAGACGGATTATAGTTTTCCCTTGATCGCCCAGGCACTGGCCGACATCATCGCCGAAGGGGGCTATGGAGCCATCGGATCTCACGGGCAACAACATGGCATCGCTTCTCACTGGGAAGTGTGGATGGCCGCCTCGGCGCTCGGACCCATGGGCGCTCTGGAGGTCGCCAGTTTACATGGCGCTCATTTCCTGGGCGCCGAACAGGATATCGGATCGATCGAGGTGGGAAAGCTGGCCGATCTCATGGTGCTCAACGCCAATCCGCTGGACGATATTCACAACACATTGGACATCTTGTATGTGATGAAAGGAGGCAAGCTCTATGACGCCGAGACGTTGGACGAGATCTGGCCGGAGTCGAAGCCATTCGGCGAATATTACTGGGTCGATCCCGATGCCCTCCGATCGGACAATCGGCCGGTGGATTACTGGGATCATCGATCGCGGAGGAGACGTTGAATGCGGTGTTTCGCCTATCCAGCGACCGGGGGCGAGGGAGCGCCCGAAGGCGCCCCTCGCTCATTCACCATCGAGAGCCTCAGCGCGCGCGAGGAGGACGGCGAGCGCTGGCGCGCTCCCCGTCACGATGGGGCTTCACTTGGCCAGCTTCATCGGCACGCGCACTTCGGTCTTGATCCATCGCAAGATCATATCGGCACTATCCGCCCCCGTGCGCTCGAACGAGATGGTGAACTGGTCGACCTCCTCATCCAATGTCTTGGGCACGGCGGTGACCACGACGACGTCATTCTCGGGGAAGTACCCTCGCTCGAATCTTCCCGTTTCCGGATTCCTCCGCATCGTGCCCCACAGATTGAGCGCGGAATTGAAATGAATCGTCCACTTATCCGGGCCCGGCGTGGTGAATAACGAGTACGTTCCCGCCGGGAGTCGTTTGCCATCGACCAGCACGTCATGGGTGACGGTGATTTCAGTCGCTTCGTTGGCGCCGGTTCGCCAGATCTCGCCGAAGGGGACGAGCGCGCCCGATTCCTTGGTCCCAAAGATGTTCTCGCGCCGGCGCTTATACGGACGCCCGTACACGACCCGTATGTAGGTGTCGCCGAGCATGATGCGGGCCATACCCATTGGACTGAGCCGGCGCGAAGGATGCAGGTCCTGAGCGTGCCCTCCTTCCACCATCGCCAAACTGGCGAGCAGCAGCGCGAAACCGATGGCCATGCCTTTCTTCGCGTTCTTTCTCATGATGAACTCCTCCTTTATGCGAATTCATGTGATGAGACGGCGTTCTCACATCGATCGTGTATGCCGGGGCATAGTTAAGCATATGGCCATGGAACAAGCAAGCGTGGAATCCACCGGGAATGACGACCGAACGGTTCGCGATCCATCGCTTGACATTCTTCCGAGGTTGGGATACAGGGAAAAAGATGATGAGAGGCATCCCGCTGAGCGACTCCATCGCTGCTCTCCATGCCCTCAACGGCTCCCGACTGAAGGAAGTCGCTCACCAGGAGAGCCGACAAATGCTCAAGGAGGTGCGTATGATGCGTAAATACATCATCGCTTTGGTCATGCTGTGGTTGGCCGTGATCACTCGTCCGGCGGGAGATGCCTTCGTAAAGACGGTCCGCGCCGAGAACGGTGCTCGCTCCCATCTCACGGCCACCGCCGATGAGGAGCCCGGTCTTCGAGGCATCGACGCCTTCATCCTCTCCGTCATGGAGGAATGGAAAGTGCCGGGACTGGCCATCGCCGTCATCAAAGATGATCGCGTGATCTTATCCAAAGGCTATGGCTATCGAGATGTGGAGAAAAAATTGCCGGTCACACCGCGAACACTGTTTGCGATCGGCTCCATCACCAAATCGTTCACCGTCACCATCCTCGGCATGTTGGTGGATGAGGGGAAACTCGATTGGGACACGCCGGTACGAGAATATCTCCCCGATTTTCGTCTCTATGATCCCATCGCCACCGAACACATGACGATTCGAGATCTGGTCACTCATCGATCGGGACTACCTCGCCACGATCTCGTCTGGTATGGCTCCCACCTCTCGCGCGAGGAGATGGTGCGGCGACTGCGCTATCTCAAACCCAGCAAGGAATTCCGCAGCGCCTGGCAATACCAGAATCTGATGTTCATGACCGCTGGGTACCTGGCCGGTCGCGTGATGGGGACTCGGTGGGAGGAGCTCGTTCGGCAGAGAATCTTTCAACCGCTCGGGATGCGGGCATCCAACTTTTCGGTCACCGATGCGCAGCGGTCGGACGACTTCGCGCTTCCCTACGACAAGGTGAACGATCGCATTGAACGCATTCCCTTCCGCAACATCGATGAGATCGGTCCCGCCGGCTCCATCAACTCCAATGTGGAAGAGATGATCCGCTACGTCCAGTTCCACATCAATAAAGGAACATATGGCGGCCGCCAACTCCTCTCGCGCCGTAATGCGGAGCAGATGCAAACACCGCAGATGGTCATGCCCGGATCGATCCAGAAACTCATCTACGACGAACGCGGGCTGGCCAGTTATGGTTTGGGATTCATGATCACGACCTATCGTGGTCACAAGGTCGTCACTCATGGGGGAGGCATCGATGGATTCATCTCGCTTCTCTCCTTCATGCCCGATGAGAAAATCGGTATGATCGTCCTGACCAATCTCTCCGGCGCGAATCCTGTCCCCATCATCGTCGCCCGTAATGTCTACGACCGGCTGTTGGGGCTCGAGCCTATCGATTGGGCCAACCGCATCAAAGAGGAGCAGGAAAAAGCGAAAAAGGCCGAGGAAGAAGCCAAGAAGAAACGCCTCGCCGCTCGTCGGGAAGGCACGTCCCCATCGCACCCTCTCCCGGAGTACGCCGGTCGCTACGAGCATCCGGCTTACGGTACCATCCGGATTGAAGTGAAGGGGTCGAAGCTCATATTGAGCTTTCGCGAGTGGACCGCTCCCCTGAGGCACGTTCATTACGACATCTTTCGGATTCCCGAAGCGCCGCGCAATCCACTGGGGAATATGACGGTCACGTTCTCGTACAACAAAAGAGGCGATATCGACCGATTGGCCATCCCGCTGGAGAGGAACGTCGCTGACATCGTATTCGCGCGCGTGGCCGATGAGTCGATGCGAGAAAGGAGTTTCTTGGAACCGCTCGTCGGAACGTACGAACTCGGCTCCATCACAGTGACCGTGGCGCTCCGAGGCGAACACACATTGACGCTGACGGTGCCGGGTCAACCGACCTACGAACTGGTCCCAACTCGAGGGACCTCGTTCGATATCAAAGGGCTCCATGGGTTCAGTGTGAAATTCGAAAAAGACGCCTCCGGCGCCGTCACGCAGTTGATCATTTATCAACCCAATGGGACGTTCGTCGCCAAGAGAAAGTGAATTCACGTCGAGGACGACCGGGAGACGGCATGGTGGTTTCACCACCTCCTCTCCCGTTCTCTCCCTCGCCGACATTTTTTGAAAGGAGGAGATCCGATGGAACGATTCGTTCGTCTCATCATCATTATTCTGGCGCTCTGCATATCAGGACCAGGGTTCGCCTGGGCCCAGGAGGCCTCATCGCCCGCGCCCTATGACGTCGTCATTCTCAACGGTCGCGTCGTGGATGGGAGCGGCAATCCGTGGTTCTACGGTGACGTGGCCATTCGCGGCGATCGCATCGCGCGGATCACGCCCGCCGGGCAACTCGCCGACGTTCCGGCGCGCGAGCGGATCGACGCCCGCGGCCTGGTGGTCGCTCCCGGGTTCATCGACATTCAGAGTCACTCGCGCGGTGCCTTTCTCACCGGAGATGGGCGCGTCGTCAGCAAGGTCACTCAAGGTATCACCACCGAAATTCTCGGCGAAGGATGGACCAACGCGCCGGCCAACGAGCGCACCCTGTCGGCGGCCGCCAGCATTGATCCCGAAGCGGAACGTCTGACGGCGGACTTCACCGGCCCTCACAGTTTCAATAAATGGCTCGAGGCGATGCACCGGCATGGCACCTCGACCAACGTCGGTTCTTTTCTCGGGGCGACCACCGTGCGGATGTACGTCAAGGGGATGACCACGGGGCCGCCTACGCCGGAAGAACTGGAGACGATGCGAACGCTCGTGCGCGAAGCGATGGAAGATGGCGCCTTCGGCATCGCCTCGGCGCTCATCTATCCGCCGGGCAACTTCGCCACCACCGAAGAGCTCATCGAGATGGCCAAGGCCATGGCGCCTTACGGTGGCATTTACATCACGCATATGCGCTCAGAGGCGGATCACCTTTTGGAGGCCATCGATGAAGCCATCGAGATTGGACGTCGGGCGGGCGTCCCGGTCGAGATCTATCATTTGAAAGCGGCGGGACGGCGCAACTGGTACAAAGCTCCGTTGGCCATCGCTCGCATTGAGGGGGCGCGAGCCGAGGGCGTGGACATTGCGGCCAATATGTACCCCTACATCGCTGGCGGCACCGGCCTTTCGGCGTGCATGCCGCCATGGGCATCGGCCGATGGAAAGCTCCTGGACAATCTTCGCGATCCCCAGATGCGCGCCCGTATCCGCGAAGAGATCCTCCATCCCCGAACGAAGTGGGAGAACCTCTGCCAACTGGCCACTCCGGAGGGCGTGCTCGTTCTCGGCCTGAAGAAGCCGGAGAACCAGGCGTACGTGGGCAAGCGACTGTCCGAGATCGCCGCGATGCAAGGGAAAGATTGGATCGACGCCGCCATGGATTTGATCCTCTCCGAGCAGCAACGCATCAGTAGCATCTTTTTCATGATGACCGAAGAAAACCTCAAACTCCAGATGCGCCAGCCGTGGATGAAGTTTGGCACTGATGCTGGAGGTGTTGATCCGGAGCATCCTCGCCGATTGGTGCATCCGCGCGCTTACGGGACCTATCCGCGCATCCTGGGGAAATATGTCCGTCAAGAGCGGGTGATGCCGCTTGAGGAAGCGATTCGCAAGATGACGTCGGCGGTGGCGCAACGACTCTCCATTCGCGACCGCGGGTTGCTCCGCGAAAGATTCTATGCCGATGTCGTCATCTTCGATCCCCAGACGATCATCGATCGAGCGACCTACGAGCGGCCACATCAACTTTCCGTCGGCATTCGTTACGTATTCGTCAACGGAGTGGCCGTCGTCAAGGAAGGCCGGCATACGGGAGCGAAGCCGGGACGGATCGTTCGTGGACCGGGATACGTTGAGAGATCAACTCGGTGATCGACGATCGACTCCGGGAGGCCAACCGCAACCGCGCCGGACTGAGCCCTCAGGGAGCATCGCCTCGGGGCCGGGGGCACGGCTCCTGGTCCCTGATCTATTCATTACAATCGGCTCGGAAGCGGTGTCACTATCCCCCGATCTCATCGTACGGGACTCCAGGGATACAGCCATCTTAGCCTCCAGATTTCGCCCATGGTTTCCTAATCTCGTTCATCGCTTCCCTGAGTTTTTTCTCACCTGTCCCGGCGCCTATAGCAACGAGTTATCAGCGCTCTTAGGAAGACCACTCCATTGCGCGCTCGCGTCTTTTACCGAATGACCAGTAGTGGATGCCGCTGGACCGCACTCGCACGACCTTACCCATCCGTTGGGCCCGGGGGCGAAACGCCGGATGACGAAGGAATCGACGAATGTACTCGGCGACCTCATCAGGGGCTACATCCAAGTGCACGAGACAGTGACTAGGATGGCGTAATTGAGGATGATAGAAGTCATGATCGCGAGTGAAAAAAGTCGGTCGGTGGAGTGCACGGAGAAGAGGAAGGATGTCATTCCGATCTTTCATTCCCGAGCGACCGATCTCCACGCCGATCTGCCGAAAGCGGATCTTTGCGGCTTGAAGACGCTGGCGTTGATAGGCGTCGATGTTCTCATCCAAGATGTTCACGCCGCCTGCTCTTGCTACTTCTCCTTTTCGAGCAATGCTTGACGAGCCGACTCTACAGCCTCAGCGATGGCCGCGCGACTGACTTTGTTGAAATACGCCTTCGATATTCGATCCCAGTCCCACCCTTGGGCCACATAGTAGAGCACATCCTTGCCCATGATGCGGGTGCCTTTAAACGTCAGTTGGCCGTGACCGATCTCGGGATCAGCGACGATATGTTGACCATATTCCTTTCGCTTGCGCGCTCCCATGCCATCCTCCCCTCGGTGGGTGGGTTTTACCACGTTGATCTTATTGAAACAATCACCCCACCAGAGGCTTCGTCAGGAACTTCCTCGACCGGATGAGCGGTCACCATCAGTTCCTCGACCACGATCAATCATCGCCGCTCTCTGGACGCATGTTTTCTCGAGGTCTCGATGGCCAGATCGGCGAGATTCTGCGCCAGCCGAGTGACGCTGCGACCAGCCCCTTGAAGGTTCGTCATGACCGCCACGGCGATGCCCACATCGGGATAGATGAACAGTCGCGAACTGAAACCGGTTGACCCTCCGGCGTGGCCGAACACGCGGCCTTTCTTCTCATCGTGACCGAGAGCGAAGCCGAGACCGTAGTTCGTTCGCTTGCCGTTTTTCAGTTCGTAGGGCGTGAGCATCTGTCGCAACGTTGAGGCCCTGATCAATGTCCCATCAAGGATGGATCGAGCGAACCGAAGTAAATCTTCCACCGTCGAGATCATGCCCCCACCGGCCCATTTGAGGCTCACATCGGTGAACGGCGCATTGCGAAAGTCTCCGTTTTTTCCGCGAACGTATCCTCTGGCCCGATGAGGAACCAGTTCCCCTTGCTTCTCCAAACGGGTTGCCGTCATGCCCGCTGGTCCCCAGACATTGCTCTTCAGGTAAGCCTCGAACGAGAGTCCGGTGACCTCCTCAACCACGGCGGCGAGGATGTTGTAGCCAAATGTCGAGTAAGAGAAACGCGTCCCGGGTTCGAAGAGGAGAGGATCATTCATGAATACGGCCAGCGCTTCCTTCACTGTGTCGTAATGCTCCTTGGTCCCGAATTCGCCCGGCTTGTAATGACGAATTCCCGACGTATGCGTCATCAGATGTCGCAGGCTCACCGGCCAGCGCTTCTGAGGGAAATACGGCACGATCGCGCGAATATCCTCATCGAGATTGATCTTCCCGCGCTCGACCAACTGCATGATGGCCACCGCAGAGATGGGCTTAGAGATGGAAGCAATGCGGTACACGGTCTTCTCCGTGGCTGGAACCAGATTTTCCAGATCGGCATATCCGCTGCCGCCCGACCAGACGATCTTTCCATCGACGGAAAGAGCCGCCGAGACGCCCGGCAGATGGTCTTCCGTTCGAACTCTCTCGGTGAGAGCCCGAGCGCGCTCGGCGAGCCGTCGCGCCGCTCCCGATGACGCCGGCGCAACGCTCACCAGAGCGACGACGATGAACAACAAGATGAAGCATCGAGAAGTGTTCGGTCTCCTCATCGGTCATCCTCCTCCGCCTGGAAAGAGCCGACTCCGCATTCAACGAGAGTGAGCGATTCATCCAATGAACGTTTGTGCCCGCGGTCTATCGATGATGAATCGATCACCGTCGATGCGGCGTCAACACTCTGCCCGGGAGCGCCCAGGTCAGCTTCCCTCGATCCACGACCAACCGACCATTGATGAAGACATAGTCAACGCCCTCGGCGTACTGATGCGGCTGGAAGAACGTCGCCCGATCGCGCACGCGATCCACGTCCAGGACGACGAGATCGGCATAGAAACCCTGGCGCACCAGACCGCGCTCCCAGAGACGCAAGATCTGAGCGGGCAACGAGGTGGCCGAGCGGATCACCTGCTCGATCGAGATCACTCTCTTCTCCAGGGCATAGCGTCGAATTTTGCGAGGGAACGTGCCGTAAAATCGCGCATGGACGGGCCCATCTTCGGGGAGCGCGATGCCTCCATCGGTCGCCGTGGCCGTCCAGGGCTGGGCCGCGTAGGCTTCGACGTCGCCCTCCCAGAGGGAGAAACCGCGAAGCCGCGCGCCTCCCGGACGATGGCGGAATCCTTCCCGTTGCAGGATTAACGCCATCTCCACCGCCGACGTGTGGCGCGCTGCAGCCAGCTCGGCGAGCGTCTTACCGATGAAGTGATGATCCGGATATTCGAAAACGACGATATGCTCGGGTCCACCTCGCCGGGCGATTTCATGAGCGATGTCTCGCCTGAGCTTCTCCGCTTGCGCTGGATCGGCGAGCACTTCATCGAGCCGAGCAGCATAATCGGGCGGCGTCGATGATGGTTGGGTAGCGGGACGAGCCATCGCCTGACCAAACGCCCAGCGAGGAATCAAGACCGTATTCCCGTCGCTTCCAGTGGTCGTATACGGATACTGATCGGCCCAGATCTCGATGCCCCGCGCTCGCGCCTCGGTGATCAATCGGATGGCCGCATGACTGGATCCCCAATAATGCGCGCCCTTCGCCTTGATGTGCGAGGCGACGACGGGAACGCCGGTTCGCCGACCAATCTCGATCGTCTCGCGCACAGCATCCAATAATGTGGGCGGGCGCATCTGGTGTTGGCTCGGCCAATACCACATCGGATCGCCCCCCTCGCTCCGTTGATGCGAGATGAACACGCCGCCAAAGGGCGCCAGGACGTTCACGAGCGCCACCAGCTCCTCAGTCGTACTCCAGCGTCCAGGTACGTATTCGAGCCCGGCCGATAACCCATAGGCTCCTTCCTCCATTCCCTGTCGCACGAGTTGACGCATCTTCTCGATCTCGTCTGGCGTGGCCGGTCGACGAAAATCGTCCCCCATGACCTGACGGCGCACGGTACCATGACCGACGAGGAGGATGACGTTGGGGCCTGTTCCCTTTTGCTCTAATTCGGCGCGTTGCTCGGCAATCGGCCACGGCGATCGGCCATCTTGATTGACCACCACCGTGGTGATGCCTTGACTCACCAGGTTGGGCGCGGCCCGGCGACGCGCGTCTTCCGAGCGTAATCCGCGCCGTCGACCTCCAGGACCATCGGCATGGGAGTGGAGATCGATGAAGCCCGGTACGACGACCTTTCCCCGCACGCCGATGACGCGCTTGGCCGGGAAGCCATCCAACTGTCCGATGGCGGCAATTCGATCGCCGCGAATCCCCACATCGGCGCGAAACCAGGGATTCCCGCTCCCGTCGAGGACGCGACCACCGAGCAAGATCACATCGAACGATGATTCCTCACTCTTTTGACCGGCGGCGCCGACCAAGGGCCCAGCCACGAGGAGAATTGCCGCCAACGTGATGAACCATCGAGGAAACAGCGTCTTCTGAATCCTCCTCTCCATCATCGCCCTCCTTCAAGAATCAGTGGCGCAAGATGTCATCTTGTGCTTCATCACTTTTGTTCCTCGCAGTGGCTCGTACCCGATTCTTTCAAACGATCAGTGGCGCACGCGTCCGCCTCGCACCATGCCACTTTCACCGTCGGTGGCGAGCCCGAACACGCGGGCGATCCATCTCCTCATAACTGCCCGGGGAGATCGAGGTCTCGAAAGCAACCGGCCTCTCCGTCCCCCGATCTCTCCATTCACCCACCCTCGTGTTCACCGAGTCCACCCGCCCCTTCGCCATAGCGAGCGCCCATCAGGTCCGAGGATGCGCGCTCAGATCCTCCGGAATGAAACAGAAAGTCGTCATAGAGCGCGCGTGCGATATGAGCGATAGCCCGTTCACGTTCGACGATCTCCTCGGTCGATTCTTTCACAAACACGGCCAGCGCCAGGTGACCGGCTCCGTACGGTAACGTGATAATTCCCACATCGTTGGTCGTCCCGCCAATTGTTCCGGTCTTATGAGCCACCACGGTGCCCGGAGGCAAAAACCCTTTAATGCGCTGCGCTCCCGTCTCACAGCGCCGCATGATATCAAGAAGCAGCTCGGTACTCTCCCGACTGAGTGCTCGTCCTCGCCATACCTTCTCCAATAATTGAACCATGGCGGTGGGTGTGGCCGTATCGCGTGGATCGGCATCGAAGGCGGAGGCCGCCGCCCGACGCTTCTCCTCGGGAATGGATTCATAGAAGCGACGGAAGTCGATCGGCGTCATCCCCAGTAACGAGGAGGCTTTGACGCCCATCCAATCGGCGATGATTTCCACTGTCGGTCGATCGACGCGAATACCTTCGATGCCCAATTCTCGAAGTCGCTCTGTCACGGCATTTGGTCCACCGGCGAGTCGAAGGAGCACATCGGTGGCCGTGTTATCACTGATGATGAGCATGAGTTCAAGGAGCGTGCGAACCGAGAGAGCACCGCCGGACGCATCGAGCCACCGGGCGAGCAGTCCGCTGCCCGGATGGAGATCTCGTCGCCGGAGCGTCACCAGGCGGCTGAGCGCCAACTCTTTTTGATCCACGCGGGTCAGCACCTGAATGGCGATGGGGATTTTGTAGGTGCTGGCCATGGGGAAGCGCTCGTCTCCATGGAGGGATATGGCGCGCCCGGTCTCCAGATGAAGAGCGCCCACGCCCACGCGACCGCCGGCCAGTTCGGCCAATCGCTCTATTTCACTCTTCAGGCGAGAGGGCTCAACATCTCCGGTGGCGCGCCAACTGGCCCCGGCCGGACGTCCTCCCACCAACACCGTGATGGCGAGCAAGAACGCAATGACGGCGAGGTGGACCCACTTCAAAAACGATGCCGAGGAACGAGTATGTAGAGTGGCAATGTGCATGACCCGATCTCCTCCTTGGTTTAAACACTCGGCGTCTGGCCGATGCACACCGGTCATATAGCATAGCGCGAAGCGACAGTCAAGGATGTGCAACAGTCATTGCACAGCGACTTCGTACAACAACCGATGGGCGCGGCGCTCGTCGATGAGGGCTCCTGCCTGGCTGACGACTCGCCGCGCGTTCAAGGCAGAGGCTGATGCCCAGGGTGGATCTGAGGATATTTCGCGCTCGCTTGACAATTCGCAACATTTGGTGTATACGGTACCCCTCCGGTCGAAGGGATGATGCATTAGAGATTATGGAAAGATCCATGACGCCACCGAAGAGCGAAGAACGTTCGATCATCCTCAGGGACATCGAGCGCATCGCGGAGATGCAGGAGGTCGAAGAGTTGCAGAAAGAGGTATGGGGGATGAGCGATCGCGATATTGTGCCCATTACCCAGCTCGTGGCGGCCAAAGCGGCGGGAGGCGTCCTCATCGGGGCGTTCGAAGGAGATCAGATGGTCGGTTTCGTGTATGGTTTCGTCGGTTATGAGCGTGGCTCTCTGTCTCTTCACTCCCACATGCTGGCCGTCCGCCCCGCCTATCAAAATCGCCATCTGGGATATCGACTCAAACTGGCGCAACGCGATCGCGCCCTCGAGCAAGGGATCACGCGCATCACCTGGACGTACGATCCGCTGCAGAGCCTCAATGCCCATTTCAATTTCGGCAAGCTCGGCGTCCTCGCCGATGAATACAAGATCAACTTTTACGGAGAAGAGACCTCCAGCTTTCTCCACCGCAACATCGGTGGGACGGATCGGCTCTGGGTGACTTGGTTGCTGGAGAGCCCCCGCGTCAAAGAGCGACTGGAACATCCCATCACGGAGAAAGGGCTCCCCAGGGAGTGGGAAACGCTCTCGCCGCTCGTGCGGGTCGGATCCGACGATGCGCCGGTGAGAGGTGATCTGGCCGAGAGCCTCGCGCGCGACGCCGCGCTCATCGAGATTCCCGGTTACATCCGCCAGCTTCAGCAGGATCGACCGCAGTTAGCCGCCGAGTGGCGCCAGGCGACGCGCTGGGCGTTCACCGAGGCGCTGGCCGCCGGCTATCTGGTTCAGGAATTCTACCGATCGGCTGGAGATGATCGGCCACGAGGAGTATATCTCCTGGTGGCGGGAAAGACGCTGGAAGATTTCTTGGAGCATTGAACCAATGAATGATCTTGGAGCCGACGGTCGGCGATCCCCTCAGAGATGGCTCGCCGGGGTGTGCGTCTTTCTCCTGTTAGGTATTCTCCTCGCCATCGATGGGCCCGCCGACGCGTTCTCCATTCACGGGCAACAGTCGGCCGCCTCTTATTTCCCGGATCGCTGGCACTGGGAGTGGAAACAACCCGAAGAGGTCGGCCTCGATTCGCGGGCTCTCCAACGGGCGATCGCCTTCGCCCAGGCTCACGAGGGCACCGGTGGTTCCAAAAACATTCGCCAATACATCACGCGAAGCTTCGCCCGGGAACCACTCAACGACATTATCGGTCCGGTCAAGGATCGCGGTGAGCCAAATGGTCTGGTGGTCCGTCACGGATACATCGTAGCTGAATGGGGAGACACGGAGCGAGCAGATATGACGTTCAGTGTGACCAAGAGCTATCTGTCCACCGTGGCGGGACTGGCACTCGATCGCGGATTGATCGACAATGTCCACGATCGGGTCCAGAAATACGTGCCAGATGAGACCTTCGATTCCGCCCACAATCGCCAGATCACCTGGCATCACCTCCTCACCCAGACGAGCGAGTGGGAGGGGACGCTATGGGGCAAGCCGGACTGGGCTGATCGTTGGCGAGGTCAGATGCGCCAATTACACGAGCCGGGTACGCATTGGCAATATAATGACGTGCGCGTCAACGTTCTCGCCTATGCCCTGCTGCAGGTATGGCGAAAGCCTCTCCCTCAAGTGCTGAAAGCGCAGGTCATGGATCCCATCGAAGCGTCCAACACCTGGCGCTGGTATGGCTACCGGAATTCGTTTGTCACCATCGATGGCCTTCGCATACAGTCGGTCAGTGGCGGCGGACACTGGGGCGGAGGGATGTGGATTCACTCGCGAGACCAGGCGCGATTCGGATACTTGTATCTCCGTCGAGGAAAATGGAGAGATCGCCAAATTCTCTCCGAGAGATGGATCGACATGGCGACCACTCCCACTCCTGTCAAACCGATCTACGGGTACATGTGGTGGTTGAACACGAACCGGAAGCTTTTCCCCAGCGCCCCCGCCTCCAACTTCTTTGCTCTCGGGGCGGGAACGAACATGATCTGGGTTGATCCGGAACACGATCTGGTCGTGGTCGTGCGCTGGATCGATCGAAGAGAAATCGATGGATTCATTCAACGCCTGTTGGCCGCTGTCAAGTCGCCGGTCACAAACAGGAGTAATATGAGACGCCCATCTGGATGACCGCCAAGCGACGAGCGCAAGTCGAAGACACCCTCCTTGGAAAATCACCGCAGAGGCGCAGAGAGCGCAGAGATCCTCCAACAGGCTCTTTTCACCCCCTCGGTGTGCTCAGGCGCGCCATGGACAGCTCCTTGGAAAATAGTGGCGCAAGCTGCCGGCTTGCGCTCCTCCCCCAACGAGCCCATTTTCATCCCCTCGGTGTGGCTCGGAGGCCGCGGATGACTCCCTGGGAAACAACCGGTATAAGATATCATCTCGGGGAATATCACTGTTGTCCTTCGTGGGGGGGTGATTGCCCATGAGCAGATCCCTCCACTGAAACAGTCACCACGCCGAATCCGAATCGTCGTTCCCGCGCGTAACGGGCGTCGCGAAGGATGACGCGATATCCGCTCCCCTCAGGCTCGACGTCGGCATAAAGGTAGCGGGAAAACTCGATCATCGTCGCCCCTGCACACGTCCGCAGAGCTTGACGGATGATGGGCTCATCCAGACGCTTGGGATAGCGTTTCATGGGAGCGACCATCGATGGATTGGAGAGTACCGAGACCACGGTGTAGTAAATCGCCTCTGAGGTTTCGAAAAGCCCGTCCCAGCGAATGGGCGTGGCCAGCCGGGGCAAGGCCGCTTGATGGGTGGCGGCGGCGAACGCTCGACTCCTCGTTCGAACGCGCTTCAAAGCAACATGATGAACCACGGCCAGGCCGCTCCAATAGATGAGCGTAGCCATGAGCGCTCCCGCAGCCAGTTTTCTTCCCCAGCGATGCCCCCCTCGCCATCGCGCATACCAGAGCAGTCCGACCCCGAGGAACCACAACCAGGCGAATCCCATCGGTTCCTGATGCTGCAGCGTGAGGGCGATCTCCGCTCCCAAGACGATGGCGGCCAGCAACCCCCACAGTCCACCCCAGGCGATCAACCGCCGCCGCGTCGGCGATGTCAGCAGAAATACGGCACCTCCTTGAATCAACCACAACCAGGGATCGACGATGAACACGAGATCGCCGAAATACCGATGGTCGCTCCAGGGAAGAAATGGCCGAATACCATAGGAGTTGGTATAATCCAGCACCACGTGACTCCCCACGCCGATGAACGCTACGACGATCAATCCGATCAGGCGCGCCGGTTCTCGGTCTTTCCACCAGCGGCGCCGCACCCACCGGTCGTAGAGAAAGACGGTGAGGGCCAGCAGAAGCGAGAGAACGAACACGCCCACCACCGAGTGGGTGATCCCACGATGATGCCGCAAATAGGCGACCGGCCCATGAAAGATGGACACGGCATCAATATCGGGCAGGTTCGCCCCGATCAACAGCGTCGGCATGGCCAGCGGCGTCAGACGCTCGAGCCCCGCTTTGGCCAATGCTGCACCGGTGAACGTGTGACAGATATTCTCCATAGACCTCCTCAGCGCGCGAATCGAGCGAGCACGGCCTCGTATGTTCGCTCCAACCGCTTCACCTCGAGCGCGATATTATGACGCTCGGTGACGAATCGCCGTCCCACGCGCCCCATCTCCTCCCACCGCTCCGGATGCTCGATCACAGCATTCAACGCTTCGGCCAGCGCCGTTTCATCGCGCTCGGGCACGAGAAGAGCGCTCCCTCCCTCGACGACGACGTGAGGGATGTCGGCGTGACGGGTGGCGACAATGGGCATCCCGGCGGCTTGCATCTCCAGCAAGACGGTCGGAGCCCCGCCCTCGGTATCCCCGTCAGATGCTGTGACGCTGGGTTGAACCAGGACATGACAACGTTCAGCAATGGTCATATAGGCTGCGCGGGATGTGAAGCCGAGAAAATGAACCACCCGATCGAGCCCCAATTCACTCACCAGCGCTTGCAACGATGGGCGCAGGGGACCATCGCCGATGAACAGGAGTCGCGTATGGGGATGAGCGCGGTGAACCTCGGCGAATGCCCGCACCGTATGCACAAATCCCTTCTTCTCGACCATCCGTCCGACTTGTAGAATCTGAATGCACTCCCCTGGCCGAGCCACGCGTCGAGGACGAAACGGGATGCGCTCGACATCGATGGCGATTCGCTGAATGGTCACTCTCTCTGGCGGAGCGCCGAGCGCGATGAGTCGTCGGCGGAGACACGGTCCCTCCACCAGGAAGAGATCACCGACTTCGAAGAGCGGACGATAGAGATCGCGCCAGGCTGACGCCTTCTCTTGAACCGGCGCATCATACCCGTAGAACGACGTGATCAGAGGAAGTCCCAACTTTCGTCGTAGGGGAACGGCCATGACTCCCGTGGGACCAAAATGAGCATGAACGAAGGCTGGTCCGAGCGCCTTGACGGCTCGATAATATTTATAGGCGAAGATCGTATCTATGCCTGCCATGCGACGGCGCACAGCATGGTAGAGACGTTCTCCCCACCACGCGGACGTCATCCGGAGATGGATGATGTGCGATAGGGGAAAGTGCTCCCGGTTCATCAGTTCCTGACACAAGACGACCGGCGTGAAGGTGGTGAGCGCCCGAAGAATCTCGTACACGAACGTCTCCGAGAGAGGAAGATAGTCGGGCTTGAGATGAGCGACGATGCGCCGCGATGCGTCACCTTCCCGTTTCATCGGACATCCATCCGGCATGGCGAGCCGAACAATGCGTGCGCTTCACGCCACGATCTCTTCGGCCCGGCGACTTTCGAGCCATCGGCGGAAGAGGTCGGCCATTTCCATGAACACGCCCCGCCGCATGATCCACAGTAGCCCGAAATACACGCCAGCGCCCAATACGACCTGCACGGCCAACGAGGCGCCCGCCCCCAGCGCGAACAGGCGGGTCTGCCACCATCGCCAGATGATGAGCAGGAGCGCCATGAGAGCCGCTGCCGCGCCCGTGGGCACCAGCGCCCGCAAGAAGATCGTCATGTCGAGGCCGATGAGCCGATTGGCGATGAAGTGCGGCACGTACCAGAACACGATGCCCACCGTCGCATAAGCCACCGCCACGCCTTCGACATCCCACCGCAATCCCACGAGAATGGCCGAACAGACGATGGGCACGAAAAAGAGATTCCACTTGAACATGATGTCAGATCGCCCTTGCGAGAGATAGATCGTTCCTACCGTCGTGCCGACCGACTGGAGCAATCCGACCAGGCAGAGGACGCGCACCAGAAAGACGGCCCGCTCCCACTGGCTCCCATAGAGGACGCGAATGAGCTCGGGCGCAACCACTGCCATCCCCGCCATCATGGGGAACGTCAAGAACGAAATATAACGAATGAGCCGAATGTAATTCTGACGCACCCGGGCCAGCTCGGTTTGAATGCGCGCGAACGCCGGAAACAGCACCCGACCCAATACCCAGGACACATTCTGCAGCGGAAGCATCATCAATCGATACGCCAGCGTATAGTAACCCAACGCCGTCGCTCCCAGAAATTTCCCGATGAGGAGGTTGTCCAGGTTTCGCGCCGCGTAATGCAGCACGTTGAATCCGAGCAGGTGAGAACCGAATCCCCAGAGCTCTCGCAAACACGAGCGCTGGAACAACCAACGTGGCCGCCAACCACTCAAACTCCACGCCAGACTCACGGTCAACGACACCGAAACGACGCTCTGCCCGACCAGACTCCACACGCCCCATCCGCGCCAGGCCAGGAATATCGCCGCCAGACCCGATCCCAACAATGCTCCGTTCTCGATGAGAGCGAGTCGACCAAATTCCATGTTCCGCTGGAGGAGAGCCTGGGGCACCGCTCCGGCAGCACCAATGAGGAAATTCACCGAGATGACGAGGACAATTGGAACGAGCTGGTCCTCCCGATAGAACCAGGCCACGAGTGGGCTACTGGCCATGGTCACTATCATCAATATGGCGCCGGCCGAGAGCGTCATCCAGAAGGCCGTCGACAGATGGGCTTCGGTCACCTCCTTCCTCTGCACTAACGCCGCTCCCAATCCCAGTTCGCTGAATAGGGCGATGAAGCTGGTGAACACCGTGACCATGGCTAACACGCCGAAATCGGCCGGAGTGAGCAGCCGCGCCAGGATGGCCGTTATGCCAATCTGCAGGATCTGTCGCGCCGCCTGCGATGACCCTGACCACAGGATGCCCTTCGTTGTCTGAACGGCCAGCGACATTTTATTGCTCGGTCATCATACATCCCGGACTCGGCGAGCGGGAAGGCCTTTCCGTCATCGGCGGGCGCTCATCAGACGTTGGAAGTTCCGCAGGCCGGGATGGTTGATCTTCTCTACCCCGCTCTCATGCGCCCACCGAACGCCGCGACTCACGATGAGGCGACCCGGGGACACATGCCCGAGGAAGCCAGTCTCCCCGTCGTCATGAGCCCGGAGAGGATGATCTATTGGAGCAGATGGGCCTCCCCCACCGTTGGATGGCCGTACCGTCCTCATCAGATCGAATATCCGAGCGCTTCCATGCGCTCCCCACACCACCGCTCGATACGCGCCAGATTCTCCCGACCGAAGAATGCTTCCCAGGACACATCGCGCTCTCCCCGCGGCTGGTATGGGATATCGAGACGATCGGTGATATCATCCACCCGCGGCAATCCCAACGCCTCGGCCAGACGCTCGATGGTCCCCATTTTATCGGCGATGAACTCTTCATATCGCACGAGCACCATTTCGCCGGCGTGCTCTCGGTACACATCGACAGCCCGATTCCACCGAATGGCCAATACGTCGATGTAATGCCGCACCTCACCCCATCCCCACAGGGGCGCGTCGAAGATGACGGCCCAGGTCGGTTCGAGAGACTGCTCGGCGATGGGCCATGCCGTCAAATTTCCCGGTAATGACAGCCGATTGAGCAAGCTTCGAATATTGTCTCGCGGATCGCGAACGACGAAGATGAAAGAGGCCATGGGATGAACCGCCTTCACCTCATCGTAGAAGAACGTCAAGTTCGGCTCTTTGATCAGTTGCGCGGCGAACCGATGGGGACATCGGCGAGCGAGGTCGGACAGATGCATCTCACCGCGAAGCAATCGGGCGAGCGTCGGCCACCAGAGTTCGGGAATATCGATCGTTTTGCTGAGTCCGGCGTAATCAGCCAGCAGATGAGCGATGGCCGATGTGCCCGATTTTTGATTGCCCAACACGATCAGCGGAGCGGGATTGATCTTCGGTCTCCCCCTCACGACGGAAAAGACTCTTCTCATCATCCCGACGAGCGATTGCCCCCGAGAGCGTTCACCGAGCATGCGTTCGTTCTCCCTCGTCGACCTTCTCATCAACCGCGCTTATCGATCACATAGATTTTGAAGTACCCCCATCGACCGACGTTGGGAAGCCATCGGAAGAGTGAGCTCCCTCTCTCAATGAGCCGCGTCAAAAACATATATGTACTGGCATAATGATCAATGTGAACCGACCGAATCGCGGGCAGGAGGGCCGGAAGGTTCAACAGGCGATCGTCTTCGAAGAAGAGATTATGCCAGGGCATGGCGTCGGTGAGTTCTTTCTTCCCCAACCATCGGCGCCAGCGGTTCAATCGTCGCAAGCCGGTCAACGAGCATTCGGCCATGATCAATCGGCCTCCGGGCTTGAGAACGCGCAACAACTCTTCGATGGCCGCCCGTTGCAGCTCCCAGGACGGCAGATTTTGCAAGCATCGCTCAGTGATCACGACATCGTAGGTGGTGGCTGCGAGCCCCAGCGTCAAGACGTCTCCGACGAAAAAATGAACGCGCCCTCGCAGCGCGGCCCTTGGCGTCTGTCGCAGGTTCTCTCGCGCATATTGGATCATCTTCGGCGCATAATCGATCCCATGAAATTCGGCTCGCCGCGCACGAGCGAAGGCGAGCGTCGAATACCCATTGCCACAGCCGGCATCGAGCACTCGCACGCCATCCCTCACATAACGGAGGATCGCGGCGATCTCCAACTCCCGCAACGGCATCTCCCATAATGTCGCCTGCGGACTCGTTTTGAACTGCTCGGCTCGCTGTTGCCAGAATGCCCGAATCTCCTGGAGCGCCCACGTCTCGTGCCTCCGCCGTTCGGCTCTCGCGACGCGTTCGGATTCTCCCGATCGCGGTGGCCGAGGAGCATTCACGCTGACCTCACCTCCTCACTGGGTAATGAGCGATGGCGACCTGTTCGCCTCACGCGCCAATCGGACGTACACGCGAGAGCGACGATGACGAGAAACAGCAACGCATTGGCCGTGATCTGGAGATTGAAATCGACGAAGCTGTGCACGGCCAATCCAATGCTCCCCACGGCACATCCCAGTGCTGTCGATCGCTCCAAAGGGATGGGGAACGACAGGGCGCGCCGGACTATGCGGAAAAGAGTGATGAGGAAGAGAAAACCCAACGCGCCACCCACGAGGCCGAGATCGGCGAGCACTTGAAGATAATCGTTGTGGGCGGCGCCGACCGAGAAGTATCCCGTGGAATCGTCATAATAGGGGTAGATCCTCGGATAGGCGCCCAACCCGACGCCCACAAGAGGATGCGCCCGGATCATCTTCAACGTATTCCGCCAGGTGGCCGGACGGAGTTGCTGCTCGATGGGCCGCGGGTGAGCCGATGACCGAGGGAGCGAGAGACGGTTGATGACCGGTTCAGCCCCAATCCACATGACGCTCACCAGGATGCCCCCGGCGAGGACCAGCGAGGCCGCCAAGACTCGCCCGAAATGCCCGGAATCGGGTGATGGCCGAGCTCCAGATGATGAGTTCGCCGGAGCCCGCGATGGGGACGTGAGCGCCCCCACCCCTTCCCGGGACCAGGCCTTCAGTTGCCGCCAGCGACGCCACTCGCGTCCGGCAAGGATGGGCAACACGAGGAATTCAACGCCCAACGAGACGAGTCCTCCCCGCGAAGTGGATAACACCAGGGCTGCGCCCATGACCACGGCCATGAATCCATACACGATCCACTGATCGCGCCTCACCCCGCGGCCAACGATCAACGCCATGGGCAGTGGGATGAGTAGTTCCATGAATCCGGCGAAATGATTGCGGTTGACGAATGGCCCGAAGGCATTGGCGGCGTATGGCGATGGGCGGAACCAGAGGATGCGCCCATTGAACGTGAGTTTATTCAGTATCCCGACGATGGCGACGGCGAATCCCAGGATGATGAGGATGTTCAGCATCTGGCGGAGGCGACCCGGCGTATGCATCAACTGGGTGAGGAGAAAGAAATACCCGATCAACATGCTCAATTTGAGGATGGCGCGTCGAGTGGCCGGCGGATCGAGGCTGATGTGATTCCATCGGAATACGCCGTGATGAACGTCAAAGG
Organism: Blastocatellia bacterium; assembly: GCA_026985075.1. Classification (GTDB taxonomy): domain Bacteria; phylum Acidobacteriota; class Blastocatellia; order HR10; family J050; genus J050. Next base: position 234,260 of record JALSQX010000053.1, read on the forward strand.
GGAACGGCACCAGTTGGATGAGGCTCCAGGCGAGGACGGCGAGCACCACGGCGTGAACAGGCGTGAGGAAGAGAGTGACGTTCTGCTCGACGAGCGCCTTGATGGCCCAAAGACCCCAGAGCAGGACGACCCAGATGGCGAGCAAGTCAATAGCGTAAAACTCTACTGATCCGAACAACCACGGCGCGACGACGATGGCCATGATCGTGCCAATCCATATCATCCGATCGAGAATTCGCGCTGTCTTCATCGTCCTCCCCTCTGGTCTCACCGTCGTCTGCGCCATGAGAGCGCCATTCACCGATGGGAACGCCGGTGATCCTCTCGGCGATGACTCCACGCCCGGCGCATATTCTATATCACCTCCCACTCGATTGGCTACGTCAGGCGACCAGCCGGCAACGTTCATTGACATCCGCTTCGCGCGCCCATGCCCGAAGACCACCGATTCTCGACATCCTCAATGCTGTCCGCCCGTGGCGAAGGATGTCCCAATGGCATCCACGGCCGATGCTGTGAGGCTCCATCTGCTGGTCCGTCTCCAACGAGGATCATCGGGCGATTGCGGACGCTGGCTCCAGAGAGAAGGCATCGAACCAGATCTCTCCAGCCACGTAATCATGCAGGATATCCATGGGACGGCGAACGATGCGCAATCGAAGGATGTGCGTCTCCGGCGGCGGGCGAAACGAAAGCGTCTCTTCGGTCCACTCGGTGGGATTCCCGAGTGGTGGCGTCCGCGCTCGCCATCGCCCGGGGTGCACAGCGTCGGTGATCTCCACCACCACGCCATTTCGGGCGAGCATCCCTTTCGTCTTATAGCGAAATCGAAGGATGGTGTCGCGGGCTGGTTCGATCAAGACATCGTGATACACGCCTTCGAAGTGCAGACCATTGTGCTGCCGAAATCGAAGTCGCAATGAGCGCTCACCATCCCAACTCGTCGTGTCATCAATACGGACGTCCACCCCTTGACTGCTCTCTATACGCCAATCGAATCCCTCTCCCCATCGCTCTCGCTCGAAATTCCGATTCCAGAATCTCAAATCATCGATGGACAGGCGCTCGTCATGATCGAGCAGCACCTCCTGCCAAACGCGCGCTGCCCGATCCCATTGATGCGCGCTCATCAGCACTGAAACAAGATGCAGGCCGCTCTCCAATTTGAATCTCGTCTGGCGCCCCATCGCCCTCCACACGATCAAGGCGCCTTCGTATCCCTGTCGATCGGCGAGAAACCGGATGAGCTCGGCCCGGACACGATCTGATGTCGATCGCCGCCCCCACGCCACCAGTACCCGGCCCTCTTCGCCCGTCGCCTGCCAGACGAGATCGAAGATGTGCCGCATGGCATCGGGATCCGCCTCGATCAAGTGTTCCAGTTCGGTCACCCCCTCTGCCAATCGACCATGGCGCAGCAAGAAATTGGCGTAAATCCAGCGAGGACGGAAATAGCGCGGTGCCAGAGTCACAGCGCGGCGATACGCGCGCTCGGCTTCTTCGCTCCGATCACGTTGCTCATAAGCCCGACCCACATCGATCCACAACGTGTGATCGAACGGTGAAGCCTCGACGGCGCGTTGAAAATGCATCAGTGCCCGTGAGGGATCGAGTGCGAGAGGATCGAGCAGGTAGAGCCGCCCTAATCGACGATGAATCTCCGGATCATCGGGCAAGAGGGAGACGGCCTGACGCAGGCTCTCCAGATCTTGATCGAGCGTCCCGACCGCTCGACCGTCCAGATCTCGGAAGAGACTCATCATCGCCCAGAGGATGCAACTTCCCACTCCCACGATCCAGGCCAGTTTGGAGAGGCGAGAGGGAAGTCTGAAATGATGAGAACGAGATCGACCGAGCGCTCGCATGGATCTCGACCGACAGGGCCCTGAAGGGACAGGCTCCCGATGACGCCATCAGGGTCTCGGCGTCGTGGGGCTGACCGGCGGCGACGATTCCCCTTCGGCCACCTGTAAAGCGAGAGGGATAGCGACGGCTCCGGCGATGAGCGGAATCACGATACCCAGGATTCGGCGGCGACGCTTTTGTCGCTCCTCCTCCTTCTGTTGCTCCTGACCGCCGGCGGTCGCTCCCGTTTGGCTGAGGTATCGCTCGCCCGGATTCACGACCACGACTTCGGTCCCGGTGAGGACGCGGACCGGATGAGTGAGAGCGGCGACCTCTGTCCCGTCAGAAGAAACGATGATCGCGCAGGCGCCGTCAACAGGCGACTCCACGGAAAGATGAGGCGTGATGAGTGTAGCCGGTGACGTGGTGCGCCAGGTGATCTTGCCTTGAGAGACGCGAGCCATCAGATGATCGGTCGTCCCTCCCAACTGCAATCGCGCGTTCGACGCCATAGCCAACACGCCGCGCCCCTGGCGAAAAGTGACCACCGCCGCCCCTCGAGGGCGCGTCTCGATCTCGCTGCCGGAAAAGACCGTGCTCCCAGACGTGGCCCGAATGTGATTGACGATGACCTCGCCAGTGATGACGAGCTCTCCCAGTGCCGGTCGCTGAGCCAGAATCCTCAATGGCAGTACCATGGTGAGGAGACTGAGTGTCAGGATGAGTGAGGTGCTGGCTTTGATGCTCATGGGCACTGTCTCCGCCGTTTCTTCCCCTCTTTGAATCGGATTCCCATATCCCGTCTCCCCATCGTCGCCCTTCATACTATTATCAGGCTCAAACAAAAGTCAAGCCCCGGACTCGCCTCCGGGGAGCGTCGCGCTCCTCACTGCGCGAGCCCTCAACTGAGTCCTCCCCGCCGCCCAGCCGCAGGGCCTCCCGGAAGAGATGGAACCTCTCCACGCAGGCTCCGGCGCTCGTCTCCGGGGTCCTTGATATTGTCAGCTAGTTGACGCGACCGTCACCCACCCCTGAAAGCCCCGGCGCTCGCCTCCGGGGTCCTTGACACTCGCCAGCGAGTCACCACCGCTCAGCTCACCCTCGAAGGCTCCGGCGCTCGTCTCCGGGGTCCGTTGCGCTCCTCGCCATGAGAGGGAACCAACGCCCCGGACCGAGCCTCTTTCAGATCCCATCTCATCGGCCATCGCCAAAGCTGGAGAAAGTTGATAACAAAATGTGATCCCGATCCGTATGATCAATGGTGAGACATCATCGAGCATCAAAGGACATTATGGCTCCAGGCCTGCCCGGGCAGCTTGCTGAACGGGCATCCCGGAGGGTAGTGCACTGGGTGAGCCGGTTGATTGACGTCATTTCCATAAGCTGGTATAAGTGTAGCGGCATGCTCGGCAGGAGCCAGATGAGCATCATCGATCCAACGCTGCGCCCGGTCAGCCTGAGTCGAATTTCTCAGTGAGGAGGATGTATGTGGAGGAATCGAACGATCACCAAATCTGTTTCTGCGACCATTGCGCTTTTGAGCATCGCGTTGTGTTCCAGTTTCCCCTCGCCAGCACAGCAGAATGGCCGTCTCGTCGATCTGGCCACTCAAGCGGCCACGGCGATCATCGGCGGAGAGGCCGGAGAGGCCGTCAATGTCACAGCGCCGGGCCGCCTGAGCGGTCGCATGGAAGCGCTCTCGGCCGATCTCAATAATGATGGCCTGAGCGATGTGATCGTCGGCCTGCCGCTGGCCACGGCTCCGAATGGCAAAACCCGGGCGGGCCGCGTCTATATCATTTTTGGTCGGCGAGACCTCTCGCCAGAAACCGTTCGGGATTTGCGAGATGCCCCGGCAGATGTCGTCGTCCACGGCGCCAATGCCGGCGATCAACTGGGTTCGGCGCTGGCGGCCGGCGATATCAATGGTGATGGCATCCAAGATCTGATCATCGGTGCTCCCTTTGCCGACGAACCGAATCGACCGGATGTGGGCAACGTGTATGTTCTCTTCGGCGGGTCTCAACTGGCTGCCCGCTCGGTGCGTGACATGGCCAGCAGTTCGCCGACAGGACCGGACATCAAACTCATCGGATGGGGAGGCCCCCCGAACGATGACGGCGTGAGCGAGGCTATGGATAACGCGGGGGCCGCCGTGGCCGCCGGAGACATTAACGGTGATGGCGTCGATGATGTGCTGGTCGGAGCTCCCGGTCAACAGGGTCCTGACGGAACCAGTCGCGCCGGGTTGCAGGGATTTGGCGCTGATGGAGGAGCCGTCTTCGTATTCTTCGGTGGTCCATCCATGCCGCGGGTGCGGGACGCCTCGCAGCCGCTCCCGGCGGGCGTCAACATGGTCCTCTACGGGCGCGTGGCCCGGATTCGCGTGCTTCCTCGTCCGCTGCCGGCGACCGAAGTCGGCGACGCCGTGGGAAGCGCGGTGGCCGCCGCCGACATCAATGGAGACGGTCTGGCCGACATCATCGCCGGGGCGCCGAGCGCTTCGACGGACAATGACGAACGATTCGCCAGTGGCGCCGTCTATATTGTCTTCGGGCGGCGACGCTCGACGAGCGATAGTCCTCTCGTCTTCGACGTCGAGCAGAATCGGCGGCGTGGGGCATCCGGACAACCTCCTCCGGACGCCGTCATCGCTGGAGCGAACATCGGAGAGAGTTTGGGATCACCCCTGGCCGTCGGCGACGTGAACGGAGACCGTCTGGCCGATATCATCACCAGCGCATTGGCCACGGGCATTCCCGGAACGACGGGATCGACGAGTGGCGGCGTCCGCGTCATCTTCGGCGCGCGATCGTTCAGAAATCGCGACCTGGCCAATGGCGCTGACGTGAGCATCGCTTCGGCGGATGTTGCGGACGAACTCGGTTTCTCGGTCGCCGCGGGAGATATCAACGGCGATGGGACGGCCGATCTCATTCTCGGCGCGCCCCTGGCCGACGGAATCAACGACGCTCGAAGCGCGGCTGGTGAAGTCTATGTTCTGTTTGGCGGGGCCGGGCTGCGCGGTTCTATCACTCTCGGCGATCGACCTGCCGATGTGAGAATCATCGGCGCCCGGTTCGCCGATCAGTTCGGTTTCTCGCTGGCGGCCGGCGATGTCAATGGTGACGGGACCGATGATATTATCGCCACCAGTCCGCTGGCTGACAGTCCTTCGGACCCCGAGAGGCCCAAGATCGGCATCACCTATGTTGTGTTCGGCGGAACGCCTTAAACGGCTCTTACGGCCGGTTGCTCGTCGCTGGCCCTCCCGCTGGTCCCGACCGGTGACCGGCCGAGTCTTCCCACCAATGGGCGCCGAGGGAGAATTCTCCGACCGGCGAAGTCCGGGCGAGGAACCCGTCGGCGCTGATGAGGGCATCATTTTGTCTTCACTTCTTCGATGGTGCAGAGCACGTCGTAGTTGGCGCAGAGCTTGACGGCTTTGGGGCGAGTGGGGAGGGGAATATCGCTCCCCGTCGAGCTATTGCCCGTGATCGTGGCCACGCCCAGTCGAGCGATCCTGTCTTTCCCGAAATCCAGATAGATGGGCACGAGCATTTTGAAATTCGGCGAGACGCCGCTCTGCGTGATGTTCAGTCTGAGGAGCGTCTTGCCGCCCGAAGCCGTCCCGAAACTGTATTCCAATCGGTAATGAGGCAGGTCTGTCCCATAGACCCACTCGTCGAAGAACCAATCCATGCGCCCATTCCCATCCAAATCCATCTCCGGCGTCATATACTTCTCGACGATGCGCTTGAAATCTTCGGTGCTGGCACTCCCATGGATGTGGCTCTGAACGAAATCCCGCATCATCTGGATGAACCGATCGTCTTGATGGCCGGGTTTGGCCTGATAATCCCGCATCATCATGCGCAGCATGTGCAAGATGAATGCGCCCTTGCGATAGATGAGATAGAAATACGCGCCAGCCGTCGGGGCGCTATTCAGCCGCGAGCCCAACCAGATGGGCCCAATGTCATTGGGCCGCCGGACGCGTCGCCCTATACCCAAGGGCACTTTTTCCAGAATGCGCCGTCGCTCCTCTTCCCAGAATTTCAGCCAGCGCTTATATCGCTTCCTCCGGTCTTTGTGATAGGCGAATTCCAGATAGAGCGAGGCGGAGAATTCGGCGAACCCTTCGGAGAGCCACTGATCGTGATACGTTTTCCAACCGACCAGATGTCCCCACCACTGATGGGCGATCTCATGCGGTCCCACCACATCGGTGAATTTGGAAAACTGCATGGGAAGCCCGAGCGCCAATCGCTGGGTGGCATCGAGGAACGCCGTGTACGGCATGTAGACGAGCATCGGCCAACTCTGCCCGAAGAAACCGGCGGGCTGTTGTGACATGACGAGCCGACCATAGGGATCGGGACTGAAATAATGGTTGAAGATGCGTACCGAACTGATCGCTTCGGCCAACGCGCGGCGAGCCAGCCCGGCCGTCGAGAGATTGCCCAGGGGAACGTCGATGGAGATTCCCTGCTGCTCGGCCTGCTCGGCCAGATGGCGCACGCGTTTCAACTCGTCCGGTTCTTGTTTATTGGTGAACACCTCGATGAGGAAATCCTTATCCTTCTCGGTGAGCACGCGGAAATCGCCATAATTGAATCCGGCGACGGCCAGAGGGGAATCGCTGATCCACTGGGAGACGGCGTACTTGCCCTCTTCCCACTGGCGGACCTGGCGACCGGTGGCCACCAGGCGCAAATTGCGCGGAATGCGAAACGTCATGTCGAACGTGGCCCGATCGCCGAAACTGGTCTGCCAGTTGTTGGGATACCACGTGGAGCGCGGAATGAGAATGTAGTTGCCGCCGCCGCTGTCGCGCACGGCCTCAGGCCCCCGGTACTCGATGGTCATCGTCGTGGGGCGCTCATCGAGCGGTTGCGGGGTGATCACGGCGAACGCGCCCCCCTCTTCCCAATCGGCCTGAATGAATGGCAGGACGGCGCCCGTCTCATCCAGAACGCGGCTCACGCGGAGTCGGGGGAATAACGCGAACTGGATGACGCGCAGTCCGGGCATGCGCGGTCGGAAGGTCACCTGGGCCGAAGCCGTCAAATGCTCCCCGCGATCGATGACCGCCTCGATCCGATAGTGAAGGATATCGTACTCGCGATGGTCTTCGCTGGACGAGGCCGTGCCCCTCACATATTCCTGCTCGTAGTGGAAGAGCGACCAGATGCCCCGCGTGCTTCGTTCGTAACTGAACAAGCCAACTTCCTCGGGGCTCGGTAAGCTGGGAGCGAAGCCCAAGGGATCGGTCCCGAAAATGAGCTTTTTATGCTTGCGCCCTTTGATGAATGCCGTGAACTGGCCGGGATAATCCGAATGATTGTCGGCGGGCGAGCGCACCGGATTATAGAGATCGGCCAACAGGCGCAGTTCGATCGTCTGGCGCAACTCGCGCCGAAGTTCTCGCTGGTGATTCTTGAACGCGGCCCGCACCGCCTCGGGGACCGTCTTTTTCTCCACCGCGCCTTTGGCCTTCAATTCCCGGTAGGTGTCGTCGGTGAAATAGAGGATGAGCTGGTCAAACGGCTCGCTCACCTGCGTCGGATCTTCGGTTTCGCCGAGGAAATGGCGGAGATGACGTCGTTCGATCTCCGTGGGCGGTCGCATGAGGAATCGCCCCTCCCCGACGAAGATGGCGCCGGTCACACGATCCAAGACCGGGGTGAAGAAATAGAATGTGCCCCGATGGAACTGGAATTGCCCGGCATCGCGCTTGAGCTCCTCGTTCTCCACCACCAGGGCTTCGCCGCTCGGCTCCATGTCTCGGAGCTGAGCGTACACGGGGTCAATGGGTGGTGATTCGCTCACCTCCACGCGCTCAATAGTCGGCGCCACCTGGAGCTTCACCTCGATCTGCAGGCGCTGTCCTTGATTGAGGCGAAGGCCTCGACGCACCTCGGTCCGGAATCCACTCCGAGCGACGCTCAATTGATATCGGCCGGGAGCCACATCGGTGAAGGCGAATTCGCCTTTGGCATCGGTCAATACGGTTCTCACGCGACCCGAGGCTTCATCGATCAACGTCACCGTCGCGCCTTCGACGACGGCGCCCTGGGGGTCGATGACCAGGCCACGAATCTCGCTCGTCGTGGTCGAGGCCATGGGAGGCCGAACCAGAGCGAGAAAGAGAAGACCCATCATGAGTGAAGCGGCTCGTTTCATTCCACGCTCCTCCATTCGATGTTCTGGCGCCAGTATAGCATACGCCGATGAGGGGAACAAATCACGACGCAAGATGCGCTCCGCCCTGGCGCCTCCTCGACTGAACACGCGCTGACCGCTTCTCGCATACGATTACGATGGGCTCGAGGTGGAGAGATGCCGTAGCCTGAAGCCATGGTCGAGAATGGTCGATCCTCTTAGCAATGAACGTCACCATCCCCGGAGGCCGGCTCCGGGGCTTTCAGGGAGTGGCAGAGGCGGATTGACTGGCTGGCGAACTCAAAGACCCTGGAGACGAGCTCCAGGGCCTGGAATAGGAGGCCCCGCTGGCCAGCAGGGAGGGGTCAATAGTCGGCTCGTCGAGAGGCTTATTCCCTCCACCCACCGGTGAAGCCCCGTGGCTCGCCCGCGGGGAGAGTTCATGGAGTCGGCTAGTCCGGGGAGGTTCATGACTCTCCCGGGAAGCCTCGCTGCTGGTCAGCGGGGAGGAGTCAGTTGGGAGCTGGTGTAGCGGGGAAGTAACCATCCCCGGAGTCAAGCTCCGGGGCTTTCAGGGGTGGGGTGACGGTCGCGTCAACTAGCTGACAATATCAAAGACCCCGGAGACCAGCTCCGGGGCCTGGCGTCAGAGGCCCTGCTGCTGGTCAGCAGGAAGGGAGTAGTTGGCTAGTCCAAGGGCTCTTTTCTCAATTCGAAGAAACAGCTCTCGTCGCAGGATGGCGATGACCTCGTAGTACATCTCTTGGTCCAGGGGCTTCTTCTCCCAATTTGAAGAAGCCCCGCGGCTCGCCCGCGGGGAGACGTCACACCGTCAGCTAGTGGCGCAGCCTATCCCTCTACCAGGGGAAGCCCCGTGGCTCGCCCGCGGGGAGACGTCAGTTGGGCGTTCGTTTGGCGAGGGACGTTACCATCCGGAACTCAGCTCCAGGCCACTATACCGCTCGAACGAATGCCTCGACCGACTCCTGATGGCCACAAGACGAGTCGCCTCGATGGCAGAGCGATCTCGTCCGCCCTTTGATAGTCACGCCGCCCCTCAACGCCCCTCTTCCCGCCCTGTCCCATTTGCGCTATCATTACTCCCTGGCTATGAGAGTGAGATGTCCGCGTTGCGGTCGACAGGTCGAATGGGAAGGAAATCCCTATCGACCGTTTTGCTCCGAACGCTGCCAGCTCATCGATCTGGGGAAATGGGCTGCGGAAGAATACCGCATTGAGGGCGACGGAGCGAGCTCATCGGACATCGCAAGAGAGAAAGACAGCGGGATTGAGCCCCGATCGCTCGATTGAACGCTGAAGATATGGTCGATCATGCCCCACAAAACCGCCATGGAGGAACGTCGAGCATCTGGCTCGCCGCCGGAATTGTATTCGGCACGATCGTCATTTCCGGCTATCTCCTCTATTCCTACTACGCCCATGGTCCCTCCTTTGGCACGCCCACGGCGGCCATTGATGGCCTCCCGGGAGCGGAAGGCGTCAGTCGCCCGGCTCCCGATCTTCTTACCCGCACGATCGACGGGAAGGTGCTCCGACTGGCCGACTTGAAAGGGAAGGTCGTCGTCGTTGATTTCTGGGCCACATGGTGCCCCCCTTGCCGTCAGGAGATTCCTCATCTCGTCCGACTGATGAAAAAGTATCACCATCGCGGACTGGAAATCGTCGGCTTGAGCATCGAAGATCCGGAGGCCGACGCTGAGAAGATTCGCCGGTTCATCAAGCGATATGGCATCAACTACACGGTGGGCTTCGCCACCGATCGCATCTTCACCAGCTACATTGGCTCGGGCGATCAACCCATTCCCCAGACGCTCGTATTTGATCGCCAGGGGCGATTGCAAGCCCATCTCACTGGCTTCGATCCCAGACGCGATCCTCCGAAGCTGGAGAGCCTCATCGCCCGCCTGTTGTGAACCCTTTTTCGGAAAGGTGAACTCCTGTATCGGCGTCCTTGACGTTTTTCTGGCCCGCGCCCCTGCTTGACAGCCCTCGGAACCTGTGGTAGTGTAAAGCTGACCTCCGCTGAGGGGAATCGATCGGCGATGATCCAGGGGCTTGTGGAGGACGTCGAACAGATTTTGGAACACTCCACTTGTGAGAGCATCAGGGAGCGTTATGCCCTCTCACCGAGACGCTTTTCCCGCGGAGACACATCCTCCCGAGTCCGTAGAAGGCCGCCGAGACCCTCAACACATGTGGGAACCCGCATGAAAGGGGGACATTGGGGGAGATGTCAACAGTCAGACTCTCTACCGGCATTCCCGATCTGGATGACCTTTTGGGGGGCGTTCAGTCCGGCGACACCCTCGTCTTTCACGCCGCCCGCGTAGAGCTGTATCGCCCATTTGCGAAGGCAGTCTCTGCCTGGTGCCGGCAGCACAACCGCCGCCTCATCTGCATCCGCACCGATGACCGATTGAACGACATTTTTGATGAATGGCCCGAGGAGGACGTCTTCAACCTGACCGCTCGTCGGCCCTCCATGGAGCAATTCCTCAACGAGTTCGAAACCTACGCTCAACAGCGGAGCGGTGCTTTCTTCATCTGCGATAACCTGACGGCCCTGCACGCCCTGCTCGGCGACGAGACTGATTTTCGTCGGTGTTTCCAACGGATGTGCGCGGCGCTGACGCGCCTGGAGGCGGTGAGCTACTGGTTGCTGCTGAAAGGCGCTCACCCTCCTGAGACCGTCGCTGTCGTACGTCACATGGCGCGCGTGTTCATCGATCTCATAGAGAGCGATGGAGAGACGCTCCTCTGGCCACTCAAGCTCTCCGGTCGGTATTCCTCTCGCATGCTCATGCCCCACCGAATCGTCGAGGATTCGGGGATGCTGCGGCTCTCTCTCTCTCATAAAGAGAGGACTCCCTTCACAACACTCCTCCAGGAGAAAGGGGCTGAACTGGCCGAGACGCTCGAGCACTTAGCCGCGACACAGGATGAGCTCACCCACCAAACTCGCATGCTGAGCGCGCTACTCAAGACTCTGCAGACGGTGAGCACCACACTGGGGCAAGTGCTGGATGAAGAAACACTGTTGACGGAAACGCTCCGCCTGTGCGACGAACAACTCGAACTGGGATGCGGTTGGGTTTATCGACTCGATTCAGAAGATCGTTTTTCGCTGGTAGCGGCACACGGGCTCCCTCCGGCACTGGAAGCCGATGATCGAGCCGCTCTGCGTTGGACTCCCTGCCGATGCCAGCGCATGTTGCTCGATGGCGAGCTGACCGAAGCCATCAACATCGTCGAGTGCGAGCGATTAGAGCGCGCTCAAGGAGATAAACGCGGTTATCAGTATCACGCTAGCATCCCCATTCGCACCGGCGAGCGCATCTGGGGCCTTCTCAATCTGGCCTACCGACCGGGACGACAACTCGGTCCCGAGGAACTGCGATCCCTCACCTCTCTGGGGAGTCTCTTGGGTGCGGCCCTGGAACGCGCCCACGCCTACCGACGAACGCAGCAGCAGGCGACGGAACTGGCCGCTCGCCAGCGGGTGACGCAGAGCATCCTTCAAGCCGTCGATCTTGAAGATCGGCTCGGCATCGCCCTCAGAGAGATTCTCGCCCTCATCGATGAACGGAGCCGTCGAGGAATTGAACGTCAGGCGGCGGGAGAGCCGAAGGCCGAATCGGCCACTGTTCGAGGCGCCATCTATCTCGTCGAAGGAGATCGTCTGGTCCTTCGCATTCAGGAAGGATTCTCGGAGAATTTCCTCGCTCTGGCCCGGGATCTGCCGCTCGAAGCATGCTCCTGGGTGCACACCACGACCACGGCTCACGTTCCCTGGGAAGGCTCTGATCCCATCACCCAAGCTCTACGGCGCGAGGCGGTGACCGATTGGATCAGTCTTCCCTTGACCGTCGAAGAGCGGCTGGAGGGCATCATTCTGCTGGCCGACCGCCGCGCCGTGACGCTGGACCCGGATGCCTTGCGGGCGATGAAGGCGCTGGCCAATCAGGTGGCCGTCGTGTTACACAATGCGCGACTCTATGCTCAAAGCCAGGAGCGGTTGGCGCGACTGACGACTCTGAGAGAGATCGATCGGGCCATCGCCGCCCAACTCTCTCTGGAAGAGGTCATCAGCGTGCTCCTGGAGCGCGTGCATCCTCACGTGCGCGCCGATGCGGTGGGGTTGAGTCTGATCGATTGGGAGCGGAGACGCACCACCCTGACGCGCCTTCACCTTCCCGAAGGGGTGAGCATCGAAGGAGAAGCCTTCGCGCTCAGCGACAGCCTGCTCGAGTGGCTGGCCGTGCGCCGTCAGCCGGTATTGATCTACGATCTGCTGGCCGATCCGCGAGTGCGCGGGCATCGGGAGATCATCCGACGGCATAACCTCAAATCGTATCTGGGGGTCCCCCTCGTCGTTCGCGATCAAGCGATCGGCGTGCTCCACGTGTTCACCGTCGAACCCCACGTGTTCACCAGCGAAGAGATCGACTTCTTCACCACGCTGGCCGGGCAAGCGGCCATCTCCATTCAGAATGCGCGCATGTACGAAGCCGCCGTGCGGCGGGGAGAAGCCCTGGAAGCCCTGGCCCAGAGCACGCTCTCTTTGGCCCAGGCGAAACCCGATCTCCAGGTGATTCGCCGTCTTCTGGAGAATCTCTGTCGAACCATCAGGGCGCCGTGGGGTATCTGGCTCACTTATAGCCCACATCAACGCCGTCTGGAACCAGAGGCGTTGATTGGCTTTTCACCGGAGACGCATCCTCTCCTCAGATCGAGATTGCGCATGCACCTGAGCGATCCCTGGGCCCCGGCCGTTTCGGCGACGGAAGGACGAGCCGTCTATTTGAGACAAGTGCGAGGAAGCCCACTTTGGATGGAGTTCGATCCGCGGTTTCGCTGCGCATACTGCACTCCTCTCACCTACAGCAGCCGGTTGTATGGCGTTTTTGTGTTATTGGCCGATAAAGAAGACGCCTTCGACGCCGAACAGCGCTCATTAGCCGATATGTTCGCCACCTATGCCGCCACCGGTCTGGACAATGCTCGCCTGCTCCAAGAGATTCGCCACCAGGCCATCCAGATGGAGGCTCTGAACGCCATCATCGCGGCGGCGGTCACGGCTCAGGACCTTCCTCATCTGTTGAAGACGGCGCTCGATCACACTCTGCAAGCCCTCGACCTGGATATGGGAGCCATCTGGATCGGCAACGAGTCGGTAATTCAGGGACTCCCGCAGGAGATGGGCCGACTGAGCGCTCAGCTCGCCCGGTCGGCCGGCTTGGACGTCGCTCAGCCTATCGTAGTGGAAAACTGGTCGGAGATGGGCGCGGAGGACTCTCTGTCGGCCATGGCTGAGGTCATGGGTCGATACGGCATCCGGGCTTCGATCACGGTGCCCATCCTGGTGGAGAACCAACGCATCGGCGGGCTCAGCGTCGCCGCGCCAGAACCGCGAAGATGGCATTCCGAAGAGACGACGCTGGTGGAAGCCGTCGGTCGCGAATTGGGGAATGCGGTGGAACGCACTCGCCTGTTCGCCAAAACTCGAGAACATGCCACTCTCATGGCTCGATTGCAAGGCATCACCGAGGCGATGACGCAGTTGCACAGCGTCTCGGAAGTCGTGGAAATCATTGGCCGAGGAGCGATGCGCCTCATCGGCGCCGATCGCGCCGCCGTCTACATTCGGCACTCTGATGACTCCGTCTCCTGCGCCTGGTCTCATGGTCTCTCACCGGAATATGTGAAACACGCAATAGCGCGAACGCGCCAGATGCCCGGAAGGCGATTTCTGGAGAGTGCGCCTTCCAATGCTGGACCCGGACCCATTCTCATTTCCGACATCGAGCAACTCCCGGCCGAGTCGCCAGTCTACAAATTAGCTTCATCGGAAGGATACAGGGCGGTGAGCCTCTGGCCTCTCGTTTATGAGCGGCGCGTCATAGCGGCGGTGACGTGCTACTACGACGCGCCGCGCACCTGGTCTGAGGTAGAACGGGAAGTCATGAACGCGTTCTGCCGTCAGGCGGCGGTGGCTATGGAAAATGCGCGCCTCTTCCAGGAAACGCAACAAGCTTACGAAGAACTGAGGCGCACGCAACAACAACTCCTTCAGGCGCAGAAGATGGAAGCTATCGGTCAATTGGCCGCCGGCGTCGCTCATGACTTCAACAACCAATTGACGGCCATCCAAGGGTATGCCGAGTTGATGCTTCTCGCCGTACCGGAAGATTCTCCCCTGCGCCGCTACATTCACCAACTGTGTCAGGCGACCTCCCGAGCGGCCAGCCTGACGCGTCAACTGCTCTTGTTCAGTCGCCGGGAACCGATGAACATGGTCCCCGTGGATCTGAATTATCAGATCAGGGAGCTCCAAAAGATGCTGGGGCGGCTCATCGGTGAGGACATCGAGATTGAGCTGGCGCTGGCCGATGATCTCTGGACGGTGAAGGCCGATCCGGGCAACATTGATCAAGTGATCACCAATCTGGTCGTCAACGCCCGCGATGCTATGCCCCGAGGCGGGCTGTTGAGGATAGGGACGGAAAACGTCATCATCGATGAAGCCTATTGCCGTCACAATCCGGAAGCCCGCTCCGGTCAATACGTTTGCTTGACTGTGGCTGATACGGGCGTGGGTATGGACCAGCGAACGATGGCCCGAATATTCGAGCCCTTCTTCACTACCAAGGAGGTCGGGAAAGGGACGGGCCTTGGCCTCTCGGTCGTTTACGGGATTGTCAAGGCTCACGACGGATGGATTACCGTGGAGAGTCAGCCCGGTCAGGGAAGTCAATTTCGCGTCTACTTGCCGGCGGTGACTCATGAAGCCAAAATCGAAGCGGCCGAAGAGCGGATTTCCATTCCAGATCACTACCGGGGCCATGGGGAACGGATTCTGCTCGTCGAAGATGCATCCGACGTCAGAGAAATCACCGAGAGCATCCTGCGGGAATCCAACTACACGGTCTATGCGTGCGGTACGGTAGCCGAAGCGATCGAGATTTTCCAACGCGAGCGGCCGGATTTGGTGTTGAGCGACGTCGTCCTGCCGGATGGCCGGGGCGTGGATCTGGTGTGTCACCTCAAGGAGCGAGAGCCCGCTCTCTCGGTGATGCTGATGAGCGGCTATACCGATGATCGCAGCGAGTGGGAGCGCATCCGTGAAAGGAAGCTCCCTTTTCTTCGCAAGCCTTACAAGATCGGCGACCTGCTGAAGATCATCCATGACGTCCTCACTCCCAAGGCTCACCCAGAAACCTCCGGAGGAGATTCTCGGCAGGAGCAGTAGATGGCCTGGAGTCGCTGGCTCCTTTCAAGAACGCTCCTCACCAGAAAAGAGGTCACGCGACCGATCGCTCGCTCACGCGAGGACTGTGAGGATGACCCGGCGTCGCCATGAGCGTGGTATCGGGTTATAGCTCGATGCGCTTTTGAGACTTTCGCCTCTCGGCTACGTGGCCACCCTTGTCGTTCACGTTTGACTGATGTATAGTTGTAGGAGGAATTGGCCAGGAGATGGATGATGCAGCGTCACCGATGGCGTCAACTCAGCTATAGGCGACTCACCCGGGTGAGTATGATCCTGGGCGGCACTCTTCTGTTGATCGCGGGCGGCATCATCACGCTCACGCTTCATCGACAGCATGTGGTCATTGTGGACATTGCCACCGATCCTCCCGATGCCGTGGTGGAGATTGATGGGCTCACGATTGGTCGAACGCCCCTGCGTATGCTGCTCCCCGAAGGACCACACCAGTTGGTCATCTCCCGGGAAGGATTCAAGGTCATCGATCGAAAGATCTACGCCGACCCATCGGCCCCACCGAAGAATAATCGGTACGCCTTCGGTCTCATCCCGACGGGAGAGACGCTCTCGGCGGCAGAGAAATCGCGGCGCATTGAATCACTCCAGCGGCGCGCCGAGGAAGCCTTCAAGCGAGGCGATTACGTGGCCCCGGAGCACGACAATGCCTGGTATTACCTGAACAAACTCCAGGAACTCGATCCAACCAATCCTTTCATCATGGAGATGCGTCAGCGCATTCGTCGCGTCCTCAAACAGCAGGCCGAAATGACCCGCCCGCACAACGATCTAGCCTAGAGAAGAGCGCGCGCTCCGTCGGATCGACGAAAGCTTCCAGAGCATCGTCTCCATCCTCATGACGAAAAGAGGTTCGCCCCGAGGTGACTCATTGCTCCCATTCCGCGCCACCGGTAGCGCTTTGGATTCAAAGCATAATCGATACCTGCGAAAAGTGTGGCGCCAACGTGCACACCCGGTGTAGATCGCGCGCCACGGGCGACTCCGGGGATCATTACGCTCCTCGCTGTGAGCGTGAACTCTGACTCCTCCCCGCCGACCGAACCAGGGAGCATCTCCGGGAAAGGGATAAGCCGCGCCACTAGCTGACCATGCGAACCCTCCCCGCAGCCCAGCCCCGGGGCTTCCTCGAAGTGGAAGAAGAGGCCTCCGGACTAGCCAACTACTGACCCCTCCCCGCAGCCCAGCCCCGGGGCTTCCCTTCAAGCCCCGACGCTCGCCTCCGGGGATCGTTACTTCCCTGCTACTTAAGCTCACAATTGACTCCTCCCCGCGGTCCAGCCGCGGGGCTTCCCTCGTGGGGGAAGAGGCGTCGTGAACTAGCTCACAATTGACTCCTCCCCGCAGACGAGCTGCGGGGCTTCCCCAGGGGAGTGAAAAACGTCGTGAACTAGCTCGCAACATGAACCTCCCCGCAGACGAGCTGCGGGGCTTCCCCAGGGGAGTGAAAAACGCCCTGAACTAGCTCCCAATTGACTCCTCCCCGCAGCCTAGCCCCGGGGCTTCCCCAGGAGGAGGGGGGCTGTCGTGAACTAGCTCGCAACATGAACCTCCCCGCAGCCCAGCCCCGGGGCTTCCCTTCAAGCCCCGAAGCTCGCCTCCGGGGTCCCTGACTTGCCCGCTAGTCAATGCCGCATCCCCCTCTCCTTGAATGCCCCGAAGCTCGCCTCCGGGGATCGTTACTTCCCTGCTACTTAAGCTCGCCACTGACCCCTCCCCGCAGCCCAGCCCCGGGGCTTCCCTCGTGGGGGAAGAGGCGTCGTGAACTAGCTCACAATTGACTCCTCCCCGCGGACAAGCCGCGGGGCTTCTCCAGGGGAGCTGTCGTGAACTAGCTCGCAACATGAACCTCCCCGCAGCCCAGCCCCGGGGCTTCCCTTCAAGCCCCGACGCTCGCCTCCGGGGTCTTTGATATTGTCAGCTAGTTGACGCGACCGTCGCCCCACTCGTGAAACCCCCGGAGCTCGCCTCCGGGGATCGTTATGTTTCTCGCTATGAGAAGAGAACCGGCACTCTCGACCATAGGCCCTCAGGCGATGACATTGCTCCACTTCCCGCTCGCTCCCCTCGGCAAACAGTGGTCGCATGAGAATGACCGGCGTCCGGCATGATCCCACCCCGATCGATCTTCATCCCAGAGCGAGGATAGCGACAATCACCGTGATCACGACCGAGGAAGCCTTCCACCCGCGAAGATGATCACCGGGGTGACTGTTCGGCGACCCGGGCTTTGAGTCGTTGCAGATGTTGCCGAACCTGTTCGGCATTCTCCGCATTGGGCGCCTCCTTGAGATAAGCTTCGGCCTGCGCCACCGCCCGTTCCAGTTGGCCGCGACGAATGTAAAGGTTGGCCAAGTAGAGCCGTGCCATCGTCGCCTGAGGAGGATGACTCATCCGCAACGCTTTCTCCAGCTCTTGTTCGGCCAAGGCCTCATTCTGGTTTGCCTTGACCAGACCCACGCCCAGCCAGAGATGACCTCGCCAATCGGAAGGATCAAGCGTGACGGCTCGCTTCAACGTCTCGACGGCGCGCTCATACGCTCCCTGCTGAATCTGCACGTAGCCCAAGCTCAGATGGGGGTGAAACACCCGAGGGGCGATCTGAATGGCCTTCTGAAATGATTCTTCGGCGTCGGCCCACTGCTTCAACATGAGGTAGGTGAGACCCAATTGTTGGTGAGCCTGAAAGTAATCCTCGTATCGCTCGACGGCTTGCTGAAGATATTCGATGGCCTGCTGGTAGTGTTTCTTCTTGAAGGCCTTCATCCCGCGCCGGTACGCTCGCCGCGCCGTCCGGGGAACATCTCGATCGAGTTCGGCGACCGAGACGACGCCCGGGCGCGGTTGACCGACGTTCTGCTCCTTCTTGGGATGAAGGACGATCATGCGAAAAACGACAAAGGAAGCCCCGCCAAAAAGGACCGGCACCACGGTGGTCTCGTACTCATCGCTCTCCCACACCACCAGTTCGTAATCCTCGTTGGGCGGAACCCGGAAGACGAAGTTTCCCGCCGAATCGGTATATACATCCCGAACCACGCCACCCCTGGTGAGGCGCAGCGTGACGCGAATGCGCCGATCCACCGGTCGTCCATCGGGATAATAGACCTTCCCCCGAATGGTCAGGAGCGTCGAGGTCTTCGGCGGACCGGGTAGAGGGATCGATTCGCGCGGCGGACGCCGTGGCGGCCTCTGTGGCTGCTGGGCCATGATGGTATGACTCATGGCCAGCGAGAAGACAAAAAGCCAACCCCAAACTCTCATGTTCGCCTCCTCTCCCTCACCGGGGGATGAATGGGGCGAGCGGTTCCATCAGGACGTTGTTTCGTCTGGGTGCGCCCGATCGAATTCTTTCTTGAGCTTGCGATACGTCGTGTGGAGATCTTCGGGCAAAACGCGCGTTTCGCCGATCACGGTGGTGAAATTGGCATCGCCGAACCAGCGAGGGACCACATGCAGATGGAAGTGCTCCTCCACGCCCGCCCCGGCGGCTCGTCCCAGATTCATCCCCACATTAAATCCATGAGGGCGATACACTCGGTCCAACACTTTCACGCTCCACTTGGCCAGATCCATCATCTGGTCAGTGATCGCCTTGGGAGCGTCGGCCAAGGAAGCGAGATGCTCATAAGGGGCGATCATCAAGTGACCGGCCGTATAGGGGAATAAATTCATGATGATGAAATTGTTCTCTCCTCGATAGAGGATGAGGGCCTCTTCATCCGAGCGCCGTGGGGCAACGCAGAAGATACATTCGCCCGCCGCGTCCGCCGTTGAGACATACCGATACCGCCAAGGGCTCCAGACAAAATCCATCGCGTTATTGATTGATGATCTCCCTCAGCGCCTTACCGGGCTTGAAGTAGGGCGTCCGCTTGGCCGGGATGTCCACCGGCTCTCCCGTCTTGGGATTCCGCCCCCGCCGCGGGCCACGCTCGCGGAATCGAAACGATCCGAAGCCACGCAATTCAATGGCCTCGCCCCGCTTCAGCGCATCGACGATATTCTGAAACACTGTCTCCACAATGACTTGCGCATCTTTCTTGGCCAGATCGGCGGCACGGGCGACCTCCTCGATCAAATCCGCTTTGGTCATTGTCCGGCGCTTCTTGGCCGCTGGTTCGGATTCCGGCCGAGGCGCTGATTCCGACGTCGTCTCCGGCTCGTTAATGGGCCCACCCATTCCCGGCGTGTGTGCTTCAAAGTCCATATTTTCTTCTCCCTGCAACAGATGGACGTAAGGTACCAAAAATTCCCCACAAAGGCAAGAGGTAAAACGAAGGGAGCCAGCCATGTCCCGGCGAGCCATACCGCAAGGATGAAAATGGACCCGCTGGAGGACGTAGCGCAAGATGTCAGCTCGCGCTCCATTTTCGAGGGAGTGCGGCACAGGCCACCAGCTCAAATTCCACACGATCCACCCGTCATGGCAGGCACAGGTCCACAGGGCACTCCTGAGAGAAAGCCTGGCGAACGCTCTCCCGGCGCGCTTTACTCTGACCCGATGAGCCGCCTCATCACCGCCGCTAATTGTGGAAGAGCTACGGGCTTCTGAATCCATTCCACGATCCCTTCCAGCGTTCCCCTCTCCCGTTCTGCCTTCAGTGGATAACCGCTCATGACGATGATTTTCACCCGAGGATCACGAGCGCGCAGCGCCTTGATCAAGGCCACGCCATCCATCTCCGGCATGACCAGATCGGTGATCACGAGGTCGATGTCCGCGTGCCGCCGTTCGTAGACGTTCAACGCTTCTCGCCCGTTCACAGCAGGAAGAACCCGATAGCCGAGATGGGTCAGGATAGCTTGAATCGCCTCGCGGACTTCCGGCTCATCTTCCACCAGCAGGATCGTCTCTCCTCGACCATGAGGAACGCCCTCGACACGGCTCTCCTCATCCACTTCGGCCTCGGCCAGGAGCGCCGGCAGGTAAATGGTGAACGTCGTTCCCCTCCCGACCTGACTGCTCACATCGATGAAGCCTCCATGCTGCGCCACGATACCATAGACCTGCGCCAATCCGAGACCGGTCCCCTGGCCGGGTTTCTTGGTGGTGAAGAACGGTTCGAAAATGCGCTCCCGCACATGGTGGGGAATGCCCATGCCGGTATCCGAGACGCTCAACGCCACCCATCGGCCGGGATGCATCCCCGCGCAGGGCGGCGGCTGATCGGGCTCTACCGCCAGGGTCGTCAATCGAACGGTCAATTCTCCTCCTTCGGGCATGGCGTCGCGGGCATTGACGGCCAGATTGGTGATGACTTGCTGCATCTGCGTGGGATCGGCGTTGACCACGTGCTCGCCAGCCCCGATCTCCAGAGTGAGGCGAACATGCTCTGGAATGGTGCGTTCCAGGAATTTGGTCGTCTCTTTGAGGAAAGGAACCAGATCCAGCGGCCGCGGTTGACTCACCGATTGGCGACTGAAGTCCAGGATCTGACGGATGAGTTGGGACGCTCGCTGTCCCTGCTTGGTGATGCGGATGAGATGCCCCCGCACGACGTCGGGTACGTCGTCTCGCATCTGAATCAACTCGGCAAACCCGATGATTCCCGTCAGCAGGTTATTGAAGTCGTGAGCGATTCCGGCGGCCAATTGACCGATGGCGGCCAGCCGCTCCTGCGTCTCGACCCGTTTCTGGACCTCGCGTTCGGCGGTCACCTCCCGGATGAATAAGACCCATCCTGCCAACCGGGCGCCAGCAGTCATCGGTCGCGCCTCCAGTTCGAAGACGCGAGGCTGCGGTTTCTGCACGCTGATCTCGTGATAGAATCGGCCTTCCGGCGGCGGCTCCAGGAATTCTTCGATGGGGCGTCCCACCAGGTGACTGAGCACCATCCCTACGCGCGCGCCGGCCAGAACATCCAAGAACTCCTCGGCCGCCGGATTGGCCTGGAGAATGCGACGTTCATCATCGAGCAATACCATTCCCGCCGGCACAGTGTTGAGCACCTGTTGCATCTGTTCGGCCTGTCGTTGCGTTCTGGTCAGCAAGCGCAGACGTTCAGCGGCCTCCCCCAACTGCTGACCGATAGAGTCGATCAGGGCGATCTCTTCGGTCGTCCACGCCCGCGGATGGGGAGAGGCGACGCTCAATCCGCCGATGCGATGTCCCTCGGCCTGAATGGGGACGGTGAGCGAAGCGCGAATGCCGAAGCGCTTCATCAACGGGGCGAGCTGGAGATAGGGAGGGGGCACGCGCTCAGCCTGCCAATCCTCAATGGCGATGCACTCGGGGATCTCAACGCCAGCCTCCACGGCAGCGTTCAAGCATGCTCCCCCCACTTCCGCGGAGAGCCCCCGCATCACCCGATGACCGGCCACCCAGATGGCGCCCTGATCGACCTCCAGAACCTGCAACATCCGATCCAAAGAGGTCTCCAGCAACTGCTGCAGATCAGTCGCTCCGGCGGCCGTGGCAATGATGGCGTTCAACGTCTCCAACTGCGTCGCCCGGGTCTGCAAGGCGTGGAGCAAGCGAGCGCTCTCCAGCGTGGCCCCGACATAATCGGCGAATACATCGGCCAGCGCGCGTCGCGCCTTGGGGAAGCCCTGCACCTCTTCGGTCAACAAAGCGACCACGCCGAACACGCGCGCGCCGAATTTCAGCGGCAGGAGATAAGCCGACCGAACGCGAGGAATGATGGTCAGCCAATCGGGCTGATTGTGCGTCTCGGGCACATAGAACGGTTGGCGCTGCTCGGCCACCCATCCGATCAACCCCCGCCGCTCTCCGAGAGCGAACCTCCACTGTGATCGCATCTCGGCTAGGAGTTCTGGGGGGATCCCGCGGGCCTCGGCCAGAGTGAGCGTGCGGGTCTTTTCATCATGATGAAAGTAGAGGAGCGACGTGACGCCAGTGCAACGTTCGAGCGTCTCCAACAACAGCGCTCCGGCGTGCTCGGGGGGACGGAGGGCGATCTCCGGCTGCGCTTCCAGTACGGTCTCCACAGCTTTCGCTCGCTCGATCGCCTCGGCGAAGGCTCGAGCGTTAGCAATGGCAATGGCGGCCTGGCCGGCGAGCGTGCGGAAGAACTCGATATCCTCATCGGCGAAGACGCGCGGTTGCGTGGTCAGAATGTGAAGAAGGCCAATCGTCTCATCGTGAACGACCAGTGGCACGCCCAGATACGAGGCCAGACGATTGCGACGAATCAACCGATGATGCGTCTGCACGCGCGGATCTTGCGAGACGTCGTAGATGATGACCGGCTCCCTCCGTTCCACAAACCAGTGCAACAAGCTCTCGGCCAACGTGAACGCTTCCTCCTCGATGAGCGTCCCATTGGGTAACCGCATGATGAACACGCTCGGACGCATGGACTCCTCATCGAGGAGACTGATGGCCACGGCCTCGGCGCCCAGCTCCCGAGGCACCCGCTCCAGGGTGATGCGCAAAATGTGTTCGAGATCCAGATGCTGAATGATGGCTCGATCGATCTCTCGTAACGTTTGCAACCGCACGAGCCGCTCGCGCGCCCGTCGATAGCCCCGGGCATGGTCGATGGCCAATGCCAGTTGAGCTCTGGTGTGCTGGAGCATGGCCACCCGATGTTCCTCGAGCGCCTCGTAGCGCCGACTTCCCAGAATGAGACTCCCCAGCCATTCGGGCTCCCCGCCCTCCTCCCGGGGAAGGTGCAAAGGGACGCACGCCCAGGCCTGAATACCTTCGCGCTTGACCACTTCCGGTGTGACCCCTTGTTCGCTCAATCGCTCGTGAACGACGACTGGTTCCAGAAGTTCCTCCGGCAGCGCATCAAGGGGAAAACTGCGCACCGCCGCCAGGAAGTTATCCGAGAGGCCTCGCCAACAGGCCAATACGACATCCTGACCGCGTACCAGATAGATGCCGCCGAATTCCACGTTCAAAAACGACATCACCTCGTCCAGAATGCGATGAAGGCGCTCATCCAGATCCCAGGTGTTGAGAATCGCGCCGAGGATGCGCGCTCGGACGGCTAATTCCCCTTGCTGGCGATGAATCTCTGCCATCTTCTCCTTCACCTCGGTGATATCGCGCGCGCCCGTGTACATGTAGGGCACTCCGGCGATGATGATCCGCCGATTATGAAACTGGACGTCGACCTTTCGTCCATCTTTCCGTCGCATTCTGGCTTCGCTCACGATATCTTCACCGGCCATGATGCGCTGATGAAACTGCCGATACGCGGAGAGATCCTCAGGATCATGGAGGTCGGGGATGCGCATGGAGAGCAACTCCTCTCGGGAGTATCCGGTCAACTCGCACGCGGCGCGATTGACGGCGATGAATCGGCCCTGGGCATCGCTGATGAATATGGCTTGAAGCGATCCCTCGAAGATCGTCTCGTACCACTGGAGAGCTTGTTGCAATTCTTCTTTCGTCCGCGTCCGCTCGGTCAGGATGCCGAGGACCAATCGCACCGAGCCCCGCATCTGTAAGGACGGATTGAACGTCACTGGAACGGTACGTCCATCCTTGGCCGTCAAGGCGATGTCCCGCAAATCGGCGAACCGCGTCGCTCTCAACTCCTGGAGTGCGGCCTCGGCCGCCGCTCGAGTGGGCGTCGCCACGAGCTCGAGGAAGGTCTTCCTGGTGAGCTCGGTCTTCTCATAGCCTAACACCCGTTCGGCCACCGGATTGGCGTCGAGAATCGTTCCACTCTCCAGATCGAAGAGGAGCACGAGATCGGTCGTCTGGCTCATGTACGACTGGAGATGCTCGCCCGCTCGCGTCATGAGGTGCTCGGACTGACCGATGAGCTTCACATCGAAGTCCAACAGGCATTGATCGATGGCCTGGGAGACGGCCTCTTTCCAGGCCGTCGCATCGCCTTCGGGATGCTCCTCGATCAGGGCAGCAATGGAGCGTCTCAGGCCGATGAGCAAACAGATGACGTCTCCCGCTCGACCGGAAGCGAACGTCTCTCGGGCCAGTTCGTTCAAGGCGACGTCTTCCTCCTCTACAGGGACTCGCAATCGAGCGCGCACGATATCCCACACCCTGGTCGCCAGCGGCCAGAGCGCTTCGGGCGATCTCGTCTCGGCGAGGGCGACCAAAGTCGCCGCCGCGCGATCGACCATATCGGTGAGAAGACGCTCTCTGTGACGCTCAACAAATTCGCTCAACGATTCATTCATAGACCCCTCCCCTCCCGATCATCATCGATATCGACGAGGTATCGATCTCGCCGATTCACGTTGATCGGCATTCACCGACCTCAGGACTCGCTCATGGACGGCGCATCCACGAGGATGCCCGAACCTCAGCGGCTCGCCGCTCAGGTCCTCACTGGCCGATGATGACGGTGATGAACCCCTCATGACGTGCTCATCTCAGGAGAATCGCTCATCAGCGCGATGCCTACTACAAATGTAAGAAATACACACGGCCAGCTTGTACCCCACGCTCTACTTTGAGGACTCGCTCACCAACGAGCGCCCACCACGAACGATGAACGTCGTCGCCTCGCCCTCGCTCCATGCATGGTGCAGAGCGATGGCCAGGAATCGTCCCCCGCCCCCTCTCTTTCCAGCAGAGTGACGGTGAGGAAAACCTCTCACGCTGTCGGCTGTTATTCCCTCTTCCATCTGATGGCCTTCTCAGGAAACATCACGCCATAGGCATAGCCCGGACGGGAGTGTTCGCTTCCGACACCCGTCAGCGACTCACTCGGGTGACTCATTCTTGGTCGTCGAAGCGGTGACCCACTCCAGGTAGGATTGTGATCCGACTTCGATGGGGAGAGCGATGATTTCAGGAACTTCGTAGCTGTGCAATTCCTTGACAGTCCGTTCCAACTCGGCATAACACCGGGCTTCCGTCTTGACGATCAATAAGACTTCAGGCTCACGACACAATTCTCCTTTCCAACGATAAATGGAAATGACCCGAGGGACGATATTGACGCAGGCGGCCAACCGACGTTCCACGAGTTCTCGGGCGATCGCTTCGCCCTCATCGATTCCATTGGCTGTGATGAGAACGACTCGATAGGCGTCCATCGTCATGGCTCATTATACTCCTCTAACGTCAACTATACAAACTCATCGGGCGGGTGAGCAGAGCGACGGGATCGTCCACGTTCAGCGCCTGCCGAACATAAAATGCCTCGCCATGCTCAACGTCGATCAATGCTCCGTAGTAACGCTGCCGCGCTTCAACGCGTCGGAGAAAGCTCTCGGTGCTGATGAGCGTCTCCGGTTCGGGACTCCCTGGATTGTGAAGTTGCGAGGCATACGATTGAATCACGGCCAGTTTCTCCTCGGCGAAAGCGCTGATATCGACGATGAAGCTGGGCACGAGCTTGTGAGGGAGCAAAAAGTAGGCGACGACGTGGGGGCGATGCCGGCCCAATCCAGCTTGCGCATCGAATTTGATGAGCCCGGCCAGATGAGCCGCCTCGGTGACGATGCGGCTGGTGTGCGCGTGATCGGGATGGGGATCGTCCCAGTAGTGGGTGAAGATCACCCGGGGGCGATGACGACGAATCGCCCGAACGACGGCAGTACGGGCGGCATCGCTCAGGAGAATGTGACCGTCGGGCAGTTCCAGATTCTCGCGCACGATGACTTTCAATCGCCGGGCGGCTTCGGCGGCTTCGCGCGCTCGAATTTCGGGCGTCCCGCGCGTGCCCAATTCTCCTCGGGACATATCGACGATGCCCGTTCGATAGCCTTTGGCCGCCAGCTTCAACAGTGTGCCGCCCACGCAGAGCTCGACGTCATCGGGATGAGCGCCAATGGCTAAGACGTCCAGAGGAGCTTCGTTCATCGCTGACTTCTCGGTCATCACGAATGATTCCATGAGGTGATCGCGCGTTCATCAGCGACCGGCTGATCGGAGAAATTGAGCCGGGTCTTCACGATGTAAATCGGCTTATTCTGCGATTCGTGATACGTGCGCACCAGAATCTCGGCGATGAGTCCGAGCAGGAAGAGCTGAATGCCCAACACGAACATGATCATCGCCAGCATGGTCAGCGGCGTCCGTATGAAACTGGTGCCTAATACCAGCTTCTGATAGATGGCTCCCACGCTGGCCAGGAAGGCCACGCCAAAGGCCAGCATCCCGGCCGTACCGAAGATATAGAGCGGTTTGGTCATGTAACTCATCATGAACTTGATGGTGATCAAATCATAGATGACTTTGATCGTTCGCTTCAATCCGTACTTGGACTGGCCGGCGTGGCGTCGATGATGCTGCACCGGGAGTTCCACCACGCGCCCCCCCATCCACGACGCGTAGATGGGGATGAAGCGATGCATCTCACCGTACAGGCGCACCGTCTTGAGCACATCCCGGCGATAGGCCTTGAGGGTGCAGCCATAATCGTGGAGCTTGACGCCGCTGATGAGCGAGATGAGCTTATTGGCGATTATTGAAGGCAAGCGACGAGTCAACCACTTATCTTTTCGCTGTTGACGCCAACCGCTCACCACGTCATATCCCTGCTCCAGTTTTTCGATCAATCGGGGGATATCGGCCGGGTCATTCTGCAGATCGGCATCCAAGGAAACCAGCACGTCTCCTCGGGCGGCATCGATGCCCGCCGCCATGGCCGCCGTCTGTCCATAGTTGCGACTCAATTGCAGAACCTTCACGCGGGGATCTCGCTCGGCGAGTTGCCGCATGATGTGAAAACTCCCATCGGTGCTCCCATCGTCGATCAAGATGATTTCATAGCTCACGGCCAACTGCTCGAGCGCTTGACACAACTTTTCGTAAAGGGGTTGCAGATTCTCCTCTTCGTTGAACACGGGAATGAAGACCGAGACATACGGACGTTCCATAACGCTGAAGCCGTTATAGTACCACAGGTCTTCAACTCAATCAAAGACGAGATGGACGGCGCCGATCGGCGCCGAATCGATCATCGCCCTGCTCGCCCAAACAGATATATTACCGCGCTCGTCT
Organism: Blastocatellia bacterium; assembly: GCA_026985075.1. Taxonomy (GTDB): domain Bacteria; phylum Acidobacteriota; class Blastocatellia; order HR10; family J050; genus J050. The sequence continues at coordinate 261,469 of JALSQX010000053.1, forward strand.
CCGGAGTCCCTGGCGCTCCTCACTTCGCAACTCCCACCTGACCCCTCCCCGCGGGCCAGCCGCGGGGCCTCCCGAAGGTGGAAAAGCCCCCAAACTCGCTGCTCACCTGACCCCTCCCCGCGGGCCAGCCGCGGGGCCTCCAGGGTGGGGTGGAACCTCTCCGCTCAGGCCCCGGAACTCGCCTCCGGGGTCCTTGACGCTTGTCAGCTACCTGACCGTCGCTCACCTCCTCCTCTGAAAGCCCCGGAGCTCGCCTCCGGGGTCCCTGACGCTCCTCGCTATGAGACTCGGTGAGACGAGGACTCTCTCGACGACGACCCGTCCAAGCACGCGCCCTCCAGTCAGCGCATCAGGACACCATATTGACGACGAGCATGCTTCGTCCGTAAAATTCTCTTCTCCATGATGGATCACGCTGGCCATATCTGTTGAAGGAGGGGTGATGAAACCACGGCTTTTCTATCGCCCGGGCTGAACGTCCTGCGCCAAAACGAAAGAGTTACTTTCGTCATGGAACATCGACTACGAAGCGATCAACGTGGAGGCCGATGAGCGTGCGCGCGAAGAGCTTCGACGACTGGGAGTCGCTCTGGCCCCAGCCGTGGTCATCGGCCATCGAGTCGTTCAAGGCTGGCAACCGGAGATGCTGGCCGACCTGTTGGGCATCTCTTACCACGATGAGCCACGACTCAGTCCAGAGACGCTGATCGCGCGATTGGATCGCATCCTCATCGCCGCCGAGCGAGCTATCGGCCAGATTCCCGATGCGCAACTGGACACGAAACCGCCGGAAGGCAATCGAACGGTTCGCCATCTGGCGCACCACCTCTTCCGACTGGTCGCCGCTTTTGTGGACAGCATCCGAGAGAATGCCTTCCCCGAAGACTGGCTGCTGGAAGAAGCGCCGCCACAGATGCACACGACGGCGCAACTGGTGGCGTATGGAGCCGAGGTTCGCCGGCAACTGGCCGAGTGGGTGGACACCGCTCCCGCCGACGCCTACGAGCGAACCGTGATGACCTATTACGGCGAGCAGTCGGGCCATGCCCTGCTGGAACGCACCACCTGGCACGCCGCTCAGCACCTGCGTCAACTGTATGCGCTGATGGAGAGGATGGGTATCCGCCCCGAGCACCTCCTCGACCCGGCCGACCTGGAAGGACTCCCCCTCCCTCGCTCCATCTGGTAGCTCCATGCGCCTCGCATTATGAATGGGACGCGCGCCGCCAGGAAGTGGTCTTCCCCCGAACCAGCTCACAATGTCCTCATCCGGCTCATCCGCGGGCTCCGATGCTCTGGCCAGGTCAGGGAGCGACGAAGACGGCGGCGAAGAATCCATCCATGCCATGGCGGTGCGGAAAGGTTTGAAGAAACCCTCGATCACTCAACAAGGTGGCCTCAAGGGCAGGTCGTCGAACGGTAAACGAGGGCATTTCGGCGAGGAATCGCTCGACGACGGCCTCATTCTCCTCCCACTCCAGCGAGCAGGTCGAATAGATGAGGAATCCCCCGGAGGCGACCAGCGGCGCGGCAGACCGCAACAAGCGCAGTTGCACATTGGCCAGCGCTCGAAGGTCGTCCGGCCGCAATCGCCATTTGATTTCCGGATGTCGCCGCAACGTCCCCGTGCCCGAGCATGGGGCATCCACCAAGACGCGATCAAATCGCACTTCAGGAAGAAAGGGCAACGGCTTGGTACCATCCAACGCCACCGGGTACACGATGGTCGCGCCTAATCGTTGACACGTCCGCTGGAGCAGTCGCAACCGATGCAGGTGAACGTCTCCGGCCACGATGCGTCCGCGATTGTCCATCTCCATAGCCAGGTGCGACGATTTCCCTCCCGGCGCGGCGCACACGTCGAGAACCAAGGCTCCGGGTCGAGGCTCCACAATACGGACGACGAGCTGTGAAGCCTCGTCCTGAAGGTAAACCCATCCCCGGCGAACCACCATCGAGGCGTTCGATAACACCCCTTGCTTGACCAGATAGGCGCCGGGGACGAACGCCGATGGCTCGATGACGATGCCATCGCGCTCCAGTGCGGCCCGCACGGCTTCCGCCGAGCAGCGCCATGGATTCGTGCGAAACGCCGTTCGCGGAGGCGTATTGTTGGCTCCCATCAGAGCGATGGTCTCCTCCCGGCCAAACCGGGCGATCCATTTTTCGACCAACCAGCGCGGATGAGAGAACCGGATACTCAATCGCTCCCCTTCATCAGCGATGCCCTGGCCGGGAACGTCCTTCTTGCGGCGACAGGCCCGGCGCAATACAGCATTGACCAGTGAGGCCGCCCATTTGGCCCCGTGCGCCTTCACCAACTCCACCGACTCGTTGACCGCCGCCCACTCGGGGATGCGCTCCAGGAACCGAATCTGATAGAGCCCGAGGCGGAGGGCGATGATCACCGGCAGCTCCAGTTTATCCAGCCGTCGTCGCGCATACCGTTCGATGAAATAATCCAGTTGAAGCCGCCAGCGCAACACGCCGAGTACCAACTCGTAGGTCAATCGGCGATCTTCGAGCGAGAGCCTATCCAGTCGCCGAGAGGTGAGCAGATAGGTAGCGTAGGCGCCGCTCGTCTCCACGCGATGAAGGATACGAAAGGCTTCGCGACGTGCTGGACTCATGATGTCAGGCTCGCCGAGAAGGCGCTTTGCTCCAGAGGCGCTCGCTGGCGCGTTCTTTGGCGTCGGGGAGCATCCGCCGAAAGCCTCCTCTGCGGCCACTCCTGGTTTGAAGGCCCAGAGAGTTCCGCGTCACGATTCACCGTCTCCCAACCGCAGCCCCACTTCCAATCGCGTCCCGTTCAAAAAATCGCGCGCGCTCAGGCGGCGTTTCCCTTCCAATTGCAATTCCTCTACGCGCAATCGCGTGCGTTCTCCGCAGGTGACGACGAGAGCGTCTTTGGCGAGCTCGCTGATCGTTCCGGGGAGTGCCGCTCCGTCGGCGTGAGGAGGTAACGGATGCGCTCGCCAGAGGATGAGGCGCGCGCCCTGCAATGTCGTCCACGCCCCGGGCCAGGGTTGAAATCCACGAATGCGATTGGAGATCTCGACGGCTCGAAGAGACCAGTCAATGCAGCCATCCTCCCGCGTGAGTCGGGGCGCATAACTGGCCTGCGTCTCATCCTGCGGCTGTGGCGTGAGTTCGCCGCGCTCCCATCGCTCCAACGTCTCGATCAACAGCTCGGCGCCCAGTCGCGCCAGTCGTTCGGCCAATTCGGGAGCCGTTTCCTCAGCACCGATCCAGCAGCGTCGTTGAAGAAGGATGGGCCCGGTGTCCAGCCCCTCATCCATCAACATGGTGGTGACGCCGGTTTCCGTCTCGCCACGAGCAATCGCCCAATTGACCGGGGCCGCCCCTCGATATTTGGGGAGCAAAGAGAAGTGCACGTTGATGCATCCTCGCCGGGGAATGCGCAATAACCAGGGAGGGAGAATCTTCCCATAAGCGACGACGACGACGGTGTCGGGAGCGACCGTTTCGAACAGGGCGCGCACCTCATCGGTATTGATCTTTTCCGGCTGAATCACGCGCAGGCCGTGTTGAGCAGCGGCGCGCTTGACGGGAGGAGGCGTCCACTTTCGCCCCCGCCCTACAGGGCGATCCGGTTGGGTGATGACGGCTTCAATCCGATGGTCCGCCTGAAGAAGTCGTTCTAACGTGGGTACGGCCGTCTCCGGCGTGCCCATGAAGATGATGCGCATGATCGAGCCATGGAGGAGATTTCACCACTGCCCGGCTTTGACGAGCTTGCGGATTTTGCGTTGCGCGAAATCCCTTTTGATGGGGCTCACGCGATTGAGCATCAACTGACCATCCAGATGATCGATCTCATGAGCGACGCATCGCGCCGCCAGATCGGTCACTTCCACGGTGAATTCACGGCCCTCCATATCGAGCGCCGCGGCGACGATGCGCTGGGGCCGGGCCACCTTGAGATAAATACCCGGCAGACTCAGACATCCTTCCTCACCCACAACCTCACCCTCAGTGGTGATGATACGAGGATTAATGAAGACATAGCGATCCTCGGGGTCCTTTCCTCCACTGCAATCCATGATGAACAGGCGCTTCAGGACGCCCACCTGAGTGGCGGCCAATCCGATCCCTTGAGCCGCATACATCGTCTCGAACATATTCTCCACCAATTCCTTCAACTGCCCATTGATGTCGGCCACGGGATCGGCCTTCTGCTCGAGCCGAGGATCACCATACTTGAGAATATCCAGGATCATGAGATCAATTTGTAGCCCATGCTCGCGCGCGCTGTCAAGACGCTGTCAGGGAACGGGAGCCTTGACGAGCACCCATCGCGTCCCTCCAGGAGATCCACTCCCCTCGGGCCAATGAAGAGGGCGGGAGAACGGGGCCTCATTCTCTCCCGTCGGGGTCCAGCCCAGTATCGCGATCGATGAAAAGGTGAGGAAAATTCCAATTCTTCGCCGTCAATGGTCACTTTATGACGCTGCGATGGGGCGTTATTTCCGAAAATTTGGAATCTTTTCCGAAAATTTGGAAATCGAGGAACTCCCCTGATGCCCGGCCATCTCATACAACCGATTGATCCGGCGCATCTTACCGGGAAGCCCGGTCAATGGCATGGAATTTGCAGCAACTAACCGTAAGGCGAGTGACAGCAACTTCGCTCGTAGAAGGAGGTCATTATGATTCAGGACAGAAGATGGTTCATCGTTTCACTGAAGGCGTTCATAGGGCTTGTCCTGAGTCTCGGGTTCGTTCTCCTCAGTGACGGCACGGCATGGGGACAAGCCTACACCTCATTGAAAGGAACAGTGACCGATCCTACGGGCGCCGTCGTGTCCGGGGCTACGGTCACGCTCACCAATGTCAATACGGGAGTCAGTCGATCGACGACGACCGACGCGACTGGCACCTATCAGTTCACCCAGGTTCCACCGGGGACGTATTCCGTTCGCGTGGAAGCCCCGGGGTTCAAGACCACGGTGCGAGAGCAGGTGGAACTGCTCGTGGCCACGCCGACCACGCTGAACATCGAACTGGAGGTCGGCGAAGTCACGGAAATCATCACCATTGAAGCGCCAGAGGCTCCGACCATCAACACCGTCGATGCCACTATCGGGAATCCTTTCCGGGAAGAGGAGGTCAAGAGCCTGCCTTTCCTGGCGCGCAATCCGGTGAACATGCTCACGTTGCAACCGGGCGTGGTGTTCACCGGCGAATCGGACACCGATCTGCTGTTCATGGGGTCGGTCCAACAACTGGATGACCGCGAGGGCGTGGTCAACGGTGTGTTGGGCAATCAAACGAACATCACCGTGGATGGAGTGGACGCCAATGATTGGCAGAATCAGGCGGCGTTCACCAGCGCCCTGCCGGTGACGCTCGATTCGTTGCAGGAATTCCGCGTGATCACCACCAATGCCAATGCCACCGAGGGGGTGGCCGCCGGAGCGCAGGTGGCGCTGGTCACCAAGAGTGGCTCGAACGAGTTCCACGGCAACCTGCGCTGGTATCACCGGAATGATGCCACGGCGGCCAATGCCTTCTTCAACAATCAAGCCGGCTTGCCGGTTCCCAAACTCATTCGCAATATCGCCGGTGGGTCGTTGGGTGGTCGCATCATCAGAGATCGCGTCTTCTTCTTCGGCGATTACGAGACGCGGCGCGATCGCAGCGAGGATCTGGTGTTGCGCATTGTGCCCACCGAGCCGCTCAAACGGGGCATTCTCACCTACGAGACGGTCACCGGCGAAATCGCCCAGCTCACGCCGGAACAGATTCGAGCGCTCGATCCCGCCGGCCTGGGCGTCAATCCGGCCATGCTCCAGTATATGAGCAACTTCCCTGTGGGAAATGATCCCTCACAGGGATTGGACGCCGGCTTGAACTTCATCGGCTTCCGGTTCAACGGTCCGATCAACACCGACAACAATATCTGGACGGCACGATTCGATTTCAATCTCACCAAGGATGGTCGTCACACGGCCTTCTGGCGGGGCACGCTCGGCGACATCAAGCGCGACCTGTTGCCGGCGCAGTTCCCCGGTTTGCCCACCGCGGCGGTGTTGTTGAACAACAGCAAGGGGTTTGTGGCCGGATACACGGCGCAGTTCAGTCCCACGCTCATCAACACCTTCCGCTGGGGATTCACCCGTCTGGGAATCGCACAGAGTGGTCGTGATGGCGCCGAATTCGCCGTGCGCAGTTTCTCCACGCACATCAACTACAATCGCGCGTTCGGGCGAAAGGTGCCCACGCACGAATTCAAGGATGATCTGACCTGGGTGCGCGGCGCGCACACCTTCCAGTTCGGCGCCACGGTGCGCATCATTCGCAACGATCGGTTCACCAAGGCCATTTCCTTCCCCGAATACTTCGTCAACAACGGGTTCTGCCTGGATCTCTGTCGCGATGCCGTCAGAGCGCTTCGCGCCGACGACGACCCGAACAATGATCCCGCCGATCCCACGGCCTTCACGCGCGCCTTCATGATGTTGACCGGATCGATCACCCAGGTGGATGCCAGCTTCTTCGTCGATCCCAAGACGCTCAGCTTCCTGCCCGCTGGAAGTCCGCAGGCGCGCGAATTCGCCTCGAACCACTTCGAGGGATACGCCCAGGACTCCTGGCGCATTCGACCGAACGTGACGCTGACGTTCGGCGTCCGCTACAGCTACTTCTCGCCCATCTGGGAGACGAGCGGCGCTCAGGTCCGTCCGACGTTCGATCTCCGCGAGTGGTGGAATCTCCGACAACAAGACATGCTGGCTGGCATTCCATCGGATGCTTCGCCGCTGCTCCGATTCGAGCTGGCTGGCAAGGAGAACGGCAAGCCCGCCTGGTGGAGACCGGACAAGAACAACGTCGCTCCGCGCATCGCCATCGCCTGGAGTCCGGGATTTGATCGGGGCATTGGCAAGATCCTGTTCGGCGGTCCGGGTCGGAGCTCCATCCGCGCCGGATTCGGCGTGTTCTACTATCGGATGGGCGGCGCTATTGCCGTGGATACGGACGTGAACGGGTCGCCAGGACTGGCCAACAGTCTGATCAACTCGGCGGGCACGTTCAGTCTGGCCACGGCGCCGCGCTTCTCGGGCACCTGTGGGCCGAACGGATGCTCGGGCTTGCCACCGCTGGATCAATTCTTGCCCATTCCCACGACGGCCAGCTTCCCGCACACGCCGGTGCCCAACTTCAGCAACGTGGGATTCATCGTGGACACCAACCTCGTTCATCCTTACTCGATGAACGTCAATTTCTCGATTCAGCGGGAACTGCCCGGGTCCATCACCGTGGATGTGGCTTACGTGGGGACGTTCGGTCGGAAGCTCCTCACCAAGACCGATTTCTCCCAGTACTACGGATTCTTCACCGATCCCACTTCGGGCATGAACCTGTGGCAGGCCTACAATCAGATTGTCGATCTCATCGGGCCCGATCCGTTCAATCCGGCCATCGATCCCTTCGATCCGCAAGCGCTGGCGGCCATTCCGCCCATTCCGTTCTTCGAGAACCTGATGCCCAATCTGCCCAACTACATGGCTCAGGTGTTCGGGCTGGACTTCCTGGCCAATTTGACGCCCACGCAAGCCTTCTACACCACGGTGGCGTTGTTCGCGCCGTCCTGGTCCGATCCGTTGTTCTTCGCCATCGACACGCCGCCGCGCGATGTGGGCATCAGCCCGTGGAGCACGGCCATCGATCCCGAGCAGGATGGGGGCGTGCTCTTCCAACCGCAGTTCCAGGCGCTCCCCGGATGGATCAACTGGGGTTCATCGACGTTCCACAGCCTGCAGATCTCCATCCGACGCAATATTGGCAGCAGCCTGTTCGGCATCAACTACGTCCTGTCCAAATCGATTGACAATGGTTCGGTGCCCGAAAACGGCGATCTGTTCACCGGACTGGGTTCGTTCAATGGTCAGATCCCCAATCCCTTCCTGCCCGGCGCGCATCGAGCCGTTTCCGACTTCGACATCCGCCACAACTTCAACGCGCACTGGGTGGTGGATCTGCCGTTTGGCCACGGCCACAGGCTGGGCGGACAGGTTCGTCGAGCGCTGGATTATCTCATCGGCGGATGGCAGATCGTCGGCGCCTGGCGGTGGCGTTCGGGATTCCCGCTGAGCCCGGGCAATGGATTCAACTTCCCCACCAACTTCTTCCTCACCGGTCCATCGACGGTGACCGGGAAGATCGCATCCAAAGTCACCCGGAACGATCCCAACGGCGTTCCCAATCTGTTCAGCAATCCCGACGCCGTCCGCTCGCGGCTCCAGTTCACCCGACCGGGCGAAGTGGGATCGCGAAACATCGTGCGCTCGGACGACTTCGTCACCGTCGATCTGGGCATCAACAAGAGCTTCCGCATGCCGTGGAACGAGAACCATCGGTTGCAGTTCCGCTGGACGGCATTCAACGTGTTCAACAATGTGAATTTCGACACCACCAACATCGACTTCGATATCGAATCGCAAGCGACGTTCGGACGCATCTTCTCGACGGCCGGCCCACGCGGTGGCGCTCGTGAGATGCAGTTTGTGTTGCGCTACGAGTTCTAGGCCGGTTTCATCATCTGAGACGACGCGCGTTCCCGAACGACGAGTTCGCTCGGGAGCGCGCGTCGCTCACCGCCATTGGCCGCCTCCAGTGGCTCCCGCTGCCTCTTGCTCCATCCAAATTTTTGGACACTTATCCGAAAAAATGGAAGCCTCCCCCTACCGATGAATGAGGACGTCGGGATTTAACTCCTTTGGCCTACGGTTGTTAAGCGTTTTTTGAATACTCTGGTACGGGATTTGCGTGAGCCACACTTCACAACTCATCAACCCAATAGGAGGATCATAATATATGACTCAGCATCAGCGAGGCTGTTTTTTCTCTCGGCTCGTCCTCGGCGTCATGCTGCTCCTGATGAGCAGTGGTGTGGTCTGGGGACAAGCGCACACGTCGCTCTCGGGCGTGGTGACCGACCCAACGGGGAGCGTCGTGGTGGGAGCGACGGTCATTTTGACCGATGTACGAACGGGAGCGACGCGGACGGCGACCACCAATCAGGATGGCGCGTTCGAGTTCCCCCAACTCCGGCCAGGCATCTATCGCGTGCGCGTGGAGATGCAGGGATTCAAGAGCATCGTCCAGGATAACCTCCAACTCCTGGTCAATACGCCGACCAAACTCGATCTGCAGTTTGAGGAAGTCGGCGAGATCGTGGAAACAGTGGAAGTCACCGGAGAGGTCATCGTGAACACTTCGGACGCCTCGGTGGGCAACAGTTTCAGCGAAGTGCAGGTTCGCGAACTTCCTTTGCTGACCCGCAATGTCGTGCAATTGCTGAGCCTGCAGCCGGGCGTCAACCAATCGGGTCAGGTTCTGGGCGCCCGCGAAGACCAGAATAACGTCACCCTGGACGGCGTAGACGTCAATGATCAGCAGAATCCCGGAGCATTCGAGAGCGTGCTTCCCATTCCGCTCGACTCGGTGCAAGAGTTCCGGGTGACCACCGTGGGGGTGAACGCCGATCAAGGGCGCTCCAGCGGCGGACAGGTGGCCCTGGTCACCAAGAGCGGCACTAACGAGTTTCACGGGGCCGTCTATTGGTTTCATCGGAACACGGTCACGGCGGCCAATCGCTGGTTCAACAATGCCAACGGAATCGAGCGCGAGGCCCTCATCCGCAATCAGTTCGGCGTGGCCGTCGGCGGCCCCATCGTGAAGGATCGCGCCTTCTTCTTCGTCAACTTCGAGGGACGCCGCGACGCCAGCGGCGCAGCGCAGACGCGCGCCGTCCCCACCGAAGCCATGAAGCGGGGGATTCTGACCTTCAGGACCAATGACGGAGCCATTCGCACGTTGACGCCGGAGGAGCTGGCCATGGTCGATCCGCTGGGCATTGGAGCGAGTCCGGCGATGTTGCAACTCTTCGGGCGGTATCCGGTGGGCAACGATCCCGATCTGGGTCTGGATCGCGGTTTGAATTTCACCGGCTTTCGCTTCAACGCGCCCTTCTCCATCGACCGCAAAGCCTATGTGGCGCGCTTCGACTTCAATCTCACCCGGGATGGTCGCCACAGCGTGTACTGGCGAGGGACGCTCGCCGACAACAATGATGACAACAAACTGGCTCCCTTCCCCGGGCAGCCGGCGGAATCCAATGTGCTGAACAACAGCCGCGGCTTCTCCACCACCTACACGGCGGCGTTTCGGCCCACGCTGGTCAACACGTTCACCTGGGGCTTCACGCGCCAGGGGATCGAGAGCACGGGGCGCGGCGGCAACGTCCTGTTCGTGCGCAGTCTGGATCAACCCGATTACTCGGGGGTGAGTCCGGCACGGCCATTCGGTCGCAAGGTGCCGGTCCACAACATCATCGACAACCTGACTTACATCCGCGGAAACCATACCATTCAAACGGGCATCAATTTCCGGTTCATCCGGAATGACCGGTTCTCTTTCCAGGATTCGTTTGCGCGATTCATCATCAACAACGGCGCGTTGTTCGGATTGGGCAGCGAGATCGTGGACCGCATCAATGCCTTCATTCAGGAGAAGGAAGGAAATCCCGATCTGGCCATTGAAGGCACGTCCAATCAGACGCCGGTGATCCGCGCCAGCATGGCTCTGCTGGGGACGATCAGCGATGTGGATTTCACCGTGCAGTTCGATAAGAATGGGAATCCCTTGCCACTGGGGGCCTCGCAGGATCGCGAATTCGCCGCCAACGAGTACGAATTCTACGTCCAGGATTCCTGGCGCGTGCGGCCCAATCTCACCATCAACTGGGGAATCCGTTACGGGTACTTCGAGCCGCCTTACGAGACGACGGGATTTCAGGTTTCGCCCACTCGCGACCTGGATGACTTCTTCTTCGAGCGATACAGTAACGGACTGCAAGGCATTCCCAGCAACCGGAATACCATGCTCACCTACGATCTGAACGGGAAAGTGAACGGCAAGGATAGCTGGTACCGGCCCGACTGGAACGATCTGGCGCCGCGATTCTCGTTCGCCTGGAGTCCCAACTTCAAGAACGGCGTGCTGGCGCGACTCCTGGGCAGCGAGGGGAAATCCGTGTTTCGCGGTGGGTTCGCCATCGTCTATGATCGCCTCGCCGGTCAATTGATCGTTCAGTTCGACCGCATCGGATCGATTGGCGTGGCCACCGATGTGGGCTTCCCCGACACGTTCGATTTCGAGACGGCGCCGCGATTCAACGGGAGCTTCCCGGCGCTGCCGGAAGCGCCGCCCGGTGGCTTCCCCAACACGCCGCCGGTGAACTTCGCCGTGATCAACAGCACGCTGGGCATCAATCAGAATCTGCGCTCGCCCTACTCGTACACGGTCAATTTCTCTTACGCTCGCGAAGTCGCCCGCGACATCACGGTGGAGATCGGCTATGCGGGACGCTTTGGCCGAAAACTGCCCGCGCAGCTGGATATCTCGTCGCCGCTCATTCATCTGGTCGATCCGGCGTCCGGTCAGACCTGGGTTGACGCTGCCGGCATCATTCGCGACCTGTGGAACTCCGGCGTGCGGCAACCGGACATCGAGGCCAATCCCGGGATTGTGCCGACCATCCCCTATGCCGAGAACATGTTTCCCGATCTGAAAGATTTCTTCATTCCCGGATCGGCCTCGGCCAATCTCGCCTGGGTGATGCAGTTCATCCCCGAGAGCGAGGGCGACATCCTCCACTTCCTGGATCGCACCCTGTGCATCGCCAAGTTCGGGTGCCATACGTTCTTCGCCCTGCAGAACAGCAGCATGCCCACCTGGTTCAATGCCGGCTTCTCCACGTACCACTCCATGCTGCTCACGGTGCGCAAGCGGTTCAGCCAGGGGCTTCAGTTCGATTTCAACTATACTTGGGCTCACTCGACGGATAATGAATCGACGGCGGTCACCAACGTCGCTCAATTCGGCGGCGTCATCCTGGACGCCTTCAATACCAAGGCGTCGCGGGCGCCGTCGGATTTTGACATTCGGCAGCAGTTCAACGCCAACTTCCTCTGGGAACTCCCCATCGGACATAATCGCTCGTTCTTGAGCGACATTCCGTCCTGGGCTAATTATGTTCTCGGCGGTTGGCAACTCTCTGGCATCGTCCGTTACCAGACGGGCCTGCCGAGCGACGTGGGCACCGGATTCAACTTCGCCACCAACTACTTCCTGACCGGAAACGGCGTGCCCCTGGGTCCGGTCAAGACGAAGGTGGGCATCAATAACGATGGGAATCCGGGCATCTTCCCCGACAAGGATGCGGCGCGACGCAACTTCCGCACTCAGCGGGCGGGCGAAACGGGGCCGCGCAATATCCTTCGGTTGGATGATTTCTTCAACGTCGATCTGGGTATCCTGAAGAACATCCCCATGCCCTGGGAAGGCCATCGATTGCAGTTCCGGTTCGAGATGTTCAACGCCTTCAACAACGTGAACTTCGACGGGAACAGCGTCAGTCTCCAACCCTTCGATGTGCCGGCCCGGTTCGGCGAATTCAGCGATACCTTCGATCCACGGGTCATTCAATTCGCGCTGCGGTACGAATTTTGATCGTTCGAGCGCATGAACCGTTCGGCGCTCCCGGTTCCGGTCGGGAGCGCCGACGCTCCTTTCCACAGCGTCCATCTCCCGCAACCCAATAACCCAGCGGCTCGCTCTCGACAGGAGGTTTCGGTTCTTCTCACTCGCCTCATTCCATTTGACAGCCCAAACGATCAATGCTACAAGCTAGGGCCAACGATGAGCAGCGGTCGTATACGGCGCATCAGAGTGGGCGTGGACACCGGGGGAACATTCACCGATTTCGTGATCATCGCCCAGGGGCGGCTTCACCATTTCAAAATCCCTTCTACACCGCGCGATCCCGCCGAAGCCGTACTCGCCGGATTGGAACGTGTCAGTCAGATGTGGCCTGGCGCGGAGATGGAAATCGTTCATGGCTCCACGGTCGCCACCAATGCCCTTCTCGAACGAAAAGGGGCGCGCACGGCGCTCATCACCACGGCCGGCTTCGAGGACATTCTGGAGATCGGTCGCCAGGCCCGACCGCGACTCTACGATGTGATGGTGGAACGACCGCAGCCGCTCGTTCCCGCTCGCTTTCGTTTCGGCGCGCGCGAGCGCATCGGGCCCAAAGGCGAGGTCATCGTGGCCCTCGATGATGAGGAGGTGAACCGGCTCGCGGCGACCGTCAAGCGATCGCGCGCCGAGAGTGTGGCCATCTGCCTGTTATTCTCCTTCGTCAATCCCGAGCATGAGCGTCGGCTGGAACGAGCGATCGGGCGTCTCGGCGTGGCCGTGTCGGCCTCTCATCGCATCCTGCCCGAATATCGCGAGTACGAGCGCACGTCGACGGTGGTCATCAATGCGTATGTCATGCCTCTGGTCAGTCGCTACGTGAAGAGACTCCTTGCCGGGATCGCCCGATTGCAGCGACACGGGGCCAACGCCCGGACGAGGCGCACCGCCCGCCAATTGCGGATCATGCAATCGAGTGGCGGGTCGATCTCGGCGCGACGAGCGGCCACCGAGCCAGTGCGCACCATCCTGTCGGGGCCGGCTGGCGGCGTGGTCGGCGCGCTGGCCACGGCTGAGAAGCGGGCGACGCGCCGCATTATGACGTTCGATATGGGCGGGACGTCCACCGATGTGGCCCTGTGTGTCGGGCAGGTGCACACGACGCACGAAGCCCTGATCGCCGATCTGCCGATAGCCATTCCGGTGATCGACATTCACACGGTGGGCGCCGGCGGAGGGTCCATCGCTTATATCGATGCCGGCGGCGCATTACGCGTCGGGCCGGAGAGCGCGGGCGCCGACCCCGGTCCGGTCTGTTACGGGCGTGGGGAGCGGGTCACGGTCACTGACGCAAATCTGATTCTCGGACGCTTCGGCGGACGCGCGTTGCTGGGAGGAGAGATGCCGCTCGATGTCGATCGGGCGACGTTCTACATGGATCGGTTCGCCGAACAGCTCTCCCGGGTCTCGGACCGACCGGTGCGCCGCGAGCAAGCGGCTCTGGGGATCATCAACGTGGCCAATGCCAACATGGAACGAGCGCTGCGCAAAATCTCCATCGAGCGCGGCTATGATCCACGCGACTTCACGCTCGTCTGTTTCGGTGGCGCCGGAGGTCTCCACGTATGTGCGCTCGCCGAAGCGCTTGGAATCAACCGGATCATCGTGCCGGTGAGTCCGGGAACGCTCTCGGCATTGGGCATGCTGTTGGCCGACGTGCACAAGGATTATTCTCAAACGGTCATGCTCCCCGGCAATCAAATGAACAGCGATCGATTGGAGCGCGTGTTTCGACGACTCGAAGCGCGAGGCCGCAGAGAACTGGCAGCCGAAGGGTTCAATCCCCGGAGAGTGAAAGTGGAGCGCTCCTGCACCGTGCGCTATCAGGGTCAGTCGTTCGAGCTGGAGGTGCCCTGGAGTCGTCGTCTGCTCGACGATTTTCATCGGGCCCACCAGTTCCGCTACGGGTATGCCGATCCACGCCGACCAACCGAGATCGTCTCGGCGCGCGTCCGGTGCACCGGGCGCGTGATCAAGCCTCGGTTCACCGCTGCGCCCACAACCATCGACCGAGCGCCCGCGCCTCGCCATGCCTCGGTGTTTCTCGCTGGAGGATTTCGACGCCTGCCCGTCTATGATCGCGACCGCTTGCCGATCGGCTCTCGATGGAAAGGACCGGCCATCATCGCCGAATACAGCTCGACGACCTTCATTCCCCCGGGATTTCACCTGGAGATCGATTCGCTCGGGAACATGATCATTCGCCGAGGAGGGGAAGCCTCCCGAAAGCAAGCGCGCGACGGTCAACGTTCCGTTCTCCACGGGGAAAGCAAGCGAACCAGAGACTGAAAGCCCGAGGGCGCGTCGGCGCCTTCGCCCGGCCCTGATCCTGGCATCGCCAAAGGGCGTTCGACCGAGAGTTCGGAAATCGAATTGACCCGACTACAAGATTTTGATATATATGAGGCCTGGTACGCGAGAACTTGTTGTGGAGGGTCGTGGTGAAACAGTTCGTCCATCTCCATCTGCACACCGACTACAGCCTTCTCGACGGGGCTATTCGCATTCCCCTGTTAGCCAAGCGGGCCGCCGAACTGAACATGCCGGCGGTGGCCATCACCGACCACGGGAACCTGTTCGGCGTGATTTCATTCTACGAAGCCATGCGCGCCGTGGGGGTGAAGCCCATCCTGGGCATGGAAGGATATATCACGCTGGGCCACCGCAAGGAGAAAGGCGGCATGGGCGCGGCCTACAAAGGGACCGAACACGGTATCCATCACATCGTCATCCTGGCGCGAGATGAGACCGGCTATCGCAACCTGATCAAGCTCAGCTCGTTCGCTTATCTGGAGGGATTTCATTACAAGCCGCGCATCGATAAAGACCTCCTGGCGCAATACAGTAAGGGCCTGGTCGTCCTCTCCGGATGTCTGTCTGGCATCCCCAATGCGCTCGCCCGGCAAGGACGCATCGAGGAGGCGGCGCGGGAGGCGATGGAGTTCCAGGACATCGTGGGGAAGGGAAACTATTTCCTGGAAATTCAACGGCACGGGATCGAGGGACAAGCCGAAGTCGCTCGCGCGTTCGTCGAGGTCTCGAAGAAGACGGGCATTCCACTGGTAGTGACCAACGATTGTCACTACCTGAACTGCGACGACCATAAGGCCCATGATGTGCTGCTCTCCATTCAAACCGGCGATCACATTAACGTTCCCAATCGTTTCCATTTCAAATCGGATCAACTCTATTTCAAATCGGCCGAAGAGATGTGGCAGGTGTTCGGCAACGACTTCCCCGACGCGCTCACCAGGACGCTGGAGATCGCCGAGATGTGCCAGGTCGAACTTCCCCGGCCTCCCGGCGTCGGATATCTCCCCGTCTTCCCCGTCCCCGAGGGAGAAACCATCGACGGCTATTTCGAGAAAGTGGCCCGTCAAGGACTCCAGGAGCGATGGCGAGAAATTCAGAAGCGACCCAACCGGAAGTGCGACTACGACCAATATGCGGCCCGTCTGGACCATGAGATCAACATCATCAAACAGATGGGATTCGCCGGGTACTTTCTCATCGTCTGGGATCTGGTTCGTTATGCCCGGGAGCAACGCATTCCGGTCGGCCCGGGACGAGGCTCGGCGGCCGGCTCGCTGGTGGCCTATTGTCTGCGCATCACGGACATCGATCCCCTGCAATACGATCTCCTGTTTGAGCGATTCTTGAATCCCGAGCGCGTGACGATGCCAGATATTGATATCGATTTCTGCGTTCGCGGGCGGGGACGAGTCATCGATTACGTCAAGCGCGTATACGGTCAGGACAATGTCTCGCAAATCATCACCTTTGGTACCATGGCGTCTCGGGCGGTGATCAAGGACGTCGGGCGCGCGCTGGACATGAAGTACTCGGAGGTGGAAAAGATCGCCAATCTCATTCCCCCGCCGGTTCGGGGACGAAACGTGAGCATCGATGAAGCCATCAAACACGTGCCGGAACTCCAGCGGGCCATCGAGACCAATCCTCAGGTCGCCGAACTCATCAATCTGGCCAGGCGACTGGAGGGTTGTGCTCGCCATGCGTCCATTCACGCCGCCGGCGTGGTCATCTCTCCCAAGCCCCTTCACGATTTGATCCCCGTTTACAAGAGCCCCAAGGGCGAGGTCACCACGCAGTTCGCTCTGACCGACCTGGAGAAGACGGGGATGCTGAAGATGGACTTCCTGGCCTTGACCACGCTGACCATCATCGACGATTGCCTGAAGATGATCGAGGCCGAAACGGGCCAACGCCTGGATCTCTCAGAGATCCCCCTTGACGATCCAGAGACCTACCGGCTCTTCGCCGAAGGCGACACCGATGCTATCTTCCAATTCGAGAGTCAGGGGATGGTGGATATCTGTCGCCGGCTCAAGCCCACGAATCTGGAAGACCTGGCGGCGTTGAACGCTCTCTATCGCCCGGGGCCCATCGATAGTGGCATGATCGATGAATTCATCGAGCGTCGTCACGGTCGTCGTCGCGTCACCTACGACTTCCCGGAATTGAAAGAGATCATGGGCAGCACGCTGGGCATCTGCGTCTTCCAGGAACAGTTGATGGCCATCTTCCAACGGTTGGCCGACTACTCGCTGGGAGAAGCGGACCTGGTGCGTCGGGCCATGGGCAAGAAGAAACGGGAAGAACTGGAGAAGCACAAGAAGCGGTTCCTGGAACGGGCGACGGCCAAGGGATACGATCGCAAGAAGCTGGAAAAACTGTGGACCCGCTTCGAAGGATTCGCCGACTACGCGTTCAATAAATCGCACTCGGTGGCCTACTCCTATCTGGCCTATCAGACCGCCTATCTCAAAGCGCACTATCCCACACATTTCTACGCTGCGGTGATGTCCAACGAACTCAACAATCGGGACAAGATCGTCAAATACATCAACCGGGTTCGGGCCATGGGTATCCAGATCCTCCCGCCGGATGTCAATATCAGCATGGAAGGATTCACTCCTCGAGGTCGCAGCATCCGGTTCGGACTCGCCGCCATCAAAGGCGTCGGCCTGTCAACCGTTCAACAGATTATCGC
Organism: Blastocatellia bacterium; assembly: GCA_026985075.1. Classification (GTDB taxonomy): domain Bacteria; phylum Acidobacteriota; class Blastocatellia; order HR10; family J050; genus J050. The sequence continues at coordinate 279,044 of JALSQX010000053.1, forward strand.
TGCTCGGAACGAAGGCGGTCCTTTCCGTTCGCTGTTCGATTTTGCGGCCCGCGTGGATCATCACGTGTTGAACAAACGCGTCTTAGAGAGCCTCATCAAAGCCGGGGCGTTCGATTCGTTGGGATTCCATCGCAGTCAACTCTATGCGGTTATCGATCAAGCCATCGAGTTCGGGGCGCGCCTGCAGCGCATGCGCCAGAGTGGGCAATTCGGTCTGTTCGGCGATGGGTCGGGCCTGGCCAAAGAGCTGGAACCCTCGCTTCCTCCGCTGGATGAATGGCCGCTGGAGAAGCGATTGGCGGGAGAGAAAGAGACGGTGGGCTTTTACATCACCAGTCATCCTCTGGAACGGTATGCTGCCGACATCGCCGCCTACACCGACGCGACGACAGAAACGATCGATCAGCATCGTCAAGGGGATCGCTTGACCATCGCTGGCGTGATCATGGGACTCTCGCACAAGACGACCCGGCGTGGCGATCACTTCGCCATCTTTCGTCTGGAGGATCAATACGGATCATTGCGCGTCATCGCCTGGCCCGACGTATATGATACGGCGGCCCCCGCTCTGGCTCTCGAGGCGCTGGTGGCCGTCAAAGGGAAGCTGGAAATCCAGGATAATGCAGCGACGCTCGTGGCCGAAGAGATCATCGACATCGAGCGGTTGCGCGAACGGATGGCCCGCACGATGATCGTCCACATGAAATCGGCGGCGATGACGCCCACGAAGGTGGATCAACTCTACGGCCTCATGGATCGGCATCGGGGCGAGTGCGCGGTCGTGTTCGAGGTGGAGATCGCCGACCGCCTTCTGGCCACGGTGAAGCCGAATCCGTTTGTCAAGGTGCGTCCCTCTCCGGAATTCGTCTCCGAAGTTCAGCGGCTGTGCGGGGGGCCGATCGAATTCATCTGATCGGTGTGTTCCCAGCAATGGAACTCTGGGGTATCTCTCATCGGCGTGAACGGATGTCGCCTCCGGATCGCCGATCTCACGCCCGAGCCCGGACGCGACTGTAATCGGTGACCACCGATTTATCGCCGAGGACAGCGCCGTCCAGGACAGACAATCGCCCGACATGACAGCCACGACCAATGACGCACCGGGAGACGCGCGCTTCCGCGCCAATGCGCGTCGCCGACCAGATGACCGAATCACGAATTTCCGCTTTCTCTTCGACGAAGCAATTGGGGCCGATGACCGAATTCACGATACGGGCCTGAGCTTTGATGATGCAGGAGGGGTCAATGAAAGAACGATCGTCGAGACGAGCCTGAGGATCGAACTTCTCGCCTCGGGAAGGACGTTGAGGGATATGCGATTTGAGCTTTCCATTCAACACATCCAGATTGCCCTTCAAATATCCCTCTGGCGTACCGATATCTATCCAGTACCCATCGTGTCTGTAGGCATAGAACGCTTCCCCCTTCTCCCACAAGCTGGGGAAAAAGTCATATTCGAAAGAGAACGGACGTCCCTCCGGGATGTGTTCCAAAACCGAGGGCTCGAGCACGTAGATGCCCGCGTTCACCATGTGACTGTGGACCTCTTCTCGTCGAGGTTTCTCCACAAACCGCGTGACGCGCCCATCGTCGGCCATTTCGACGACACCATATCCGATGGGATTATCGACGGGCGTGACGACGATGGTCGCGACGGCGCCCGTGGACCGATGCTGATCGATGACCCGGTTGAGATCAACATCGGTGAGGATGTCCCCGTTGAACACCACGGTCGTGCCCTCGATCATCTCTTCCGCATTCTTGAACGCGCCAGCGGTGCCGAGCGGCGACGCTTCCACCAGATAGGAGATGCGAATGCCAAATCGACTCCCATCGCTGAGCAGCTCTTCGATTTTTCGCGGTTGATACGAGAGGCAAAGAATGAGATTTTTAATCTGCGGCTGGTTGAGCAAATCGATCTGATAGAGCAAGAATGGCCGATTGACGACCGGAACGATGGGCTTGGGCGTGTGGATGGTGAGAGGGCGCAATCGCGTCCCTTTCCCCCCGGCTAGAATCACTGCTTGCATCGATGCACGCTCCTCAGTACTGGAAATCCATCCGATCTCCCGCCGGTTCAGTCTTTGAATGGCTGACGAGAACGCCAACATCACCAGCGGTGTCGCTCCATCCCAACGCTCGGCGCGCCGTCATGGGCGATGGACCTCCTGGCCCTGTGAGATATCTCTGACCCTCCTAGATAAAATCACGCAAACGGTACTTTATCACCCCCATCTTATTTTTTCAACCGGAGAGCTCGACAAAGCTCGACTCGCCGCGCGGTATGGGTGCCCAGAGCGAGCGTCTCTCTTTTGTGACGAGCATCGTCTTCGGAAAACGAGCGATGTCGTAAGCGGGCAGCTTGCACTCGACCACTTTCGTTCCTCGCGGCGGGCTACCATGAGCGATCCCCTCGACCTCATCGCGAAGAGCAGGATCCGAGCTTGGCCGAGCCACCTCGTTACTCCCATGGCGGAGAGAATCGCGCGTCCACCTCATCGAGGTCGCTTCTCTTTCGCCATGAAAGCGACTATACTCAGTGAGCTTCATGGAGGTCGCTATGAACCAGAAAATCATCATCGCTGTCCGTGATATGTTCTTCGCGGCGCGCATCCGGGGGACAGCCGAGCGCTTCGGCCTCTCGCTGACGTTCGCGTCCAGCGCCGATCAGCTTCTGGAATTGGTGCGCACGGAGAAGCCGACACTCATCATCTTCGACCTGAATGATGCTCGCTATCGACCGCTGGAAACCATCCGTCAACTCAAAGCCGACGCTGACCTGGCCGATATCCGGATCATCGGCTATCTGTCGCACGTTCAGGTCGATCTTCAACGAAAAGCGCGCGAGGCCGGATGCGACCAGGTGCTGGCCAAGTCGGCCTTCACCCAGCGGCTCCCTCAACTCCTCTCCCCACCGACATGAAAAGGATCCCCATAGCGTCATGATCATCGCCGCCCGAACGCGTGCTCGGATGCCGCCGACGTGCTATAATGACCGGGAACAGCTATGAAAATGAGGAAACAAAGTCTCTATCTGGGCCTGATTGGGTTACTGCTCGGTTTGTTCAGCGGATACTTCTACGCCGATTATTATAACCGGGCAGGGGTCCCGGCCCGCCGTTCCCCGACATCAGCGCCGAGCGGGGAATTACCGCCGAACCACCCACCGATTTCGTCTGTCACTCCGGAACAGATCGCCGCCGCCACGAAAGCGGCAGAGGATCAACCCAACGACTTTCAGGCCCAGATGATGGCCGCCCGATTGCTCTATCAGGCTGATCGATTGAATGAGGCGGCGACGTTCTATGAACGCGCTCATCGCTTGCAGCCGGATGATTATGAGGCGATCGTTCAATTGGGTAACGTACACTTCGACATCGGTCTCAACGAGTTCCAACGGCAACAATTCGATCATTCGACGCAGCATTTCCTGGAAGCGGCAAAGTGGTACGAACGCGCCCTCAAGAAGAATCCCAACGACGTTAACGTGCGCACCGACTATGGCTTGACCTACTACTATCGCCGGCCACAGGATCTCGATCGAGCGATTGCCGAGTATCGGCGCTCGCTACAGATCCAACCGCAACATCCTCCGACATTGGCCAATCTGACGATTGCCCTTCTCGAACGCGGAGACCTGAACGGAGCGCGTCAGACGATGGCCAAACTGGAGCAGGCCGCTCCGAGAAGCGAATTGGTGGCGCGCGCCACCTACAGCTTCGCGCTCACCCTCATCGAGCAGGAGAACTGGGACGAGGCCGCGCTCATGGTGGCCAAGCTCGAACAGCTCGCCCCCGGCGCTCCCGTGATCGCCGATCTGCGACGCCAGATCGAAACGGGACGAGGCCGCAAGATTCAGTCCCATTAGAGTATCTCGATGAAAACGCCCGCTGCGAACTCGCCTGTCTGACCACTGCGGCGACCAGTTCGTGATCCCCCATTGGACGCCGTTCGAGAACGGAGGAGACCATTTTCTCGCTCCTCTTGACAACGGGAGAAAAGTTGGCATACTTGTGCTTCAATCGTTCGATATCAAATGGTTTGACCTTAAACGATGGGTACGCACTATAAGGGGACGAAGGAAGAGGTCAGGGCGCTCAACACGTACATCAAACTCATGCGCGCCGCCGAATCGGTCACTGCTCGGCTGAATCCCCGCATCGCCAGCTACGGATTGACGGTCAGTCAGTTTGGCGTCCTGGAAGCGCTCTACCATTTAGGTCCGCTCTGCCAGCACGAGTTGGCGAAAAAGCTGCTGAAAAGCAGCGGCAATATCACGCTGGTGATCGATAATCTGGAAAAGCGGGGATTCGTCCGTCGACGGCGGGAGCGCGTCGATCGACGATTGGTGAGGGTGCGTCTCACTCCCCGAGGACGTCGACTCATCCAGGATATTTTCCCCGGTCACGTGGCGGCCATTGTCCAGGAGATGAGCGCACTCACATCGCGAGAACAGGACACATTGGCCCGGCTCTGCCGGAAGCTGGGATTGAAGCAACAAAAATAAGCGAGCCATGATCTCGACCATGCCATCAGATCAGCGAGTATGGAAAATTGATCATCTCAACCCAGGGGGGAACGAGTGATGGAAACGCCGAGACACTACGCTTCAGTGATTGGTCGTTTTCTGCTGAGCCTGATCTTTATCATGAGCGGGATGGGAAAGCTCTTCGATTGGAGCGGCACAGCGGCTTACATGCAGTCGGAGGGGATGGTAGCCATTCCATTTTTCCTCACCATGGCCATTCTCTTCGAAGTACTGGGTGGGTTGTCGATATTGCTCGGATTCAAGGCACGTTGGGGAGCGCTGGCGCTGATCGTGTTTCTGATCCCCACGACGCTCATCTTTCACGATTTCTGGACGTATGACGATCCTCAGATGCGTCAACTCCAAATGATCAATTTCATGAAAAACCTCGCCATCATGGGAGGGTTATTCCTGGTGTTCAGCCTGGGACCCGGTTCTCTGAGTCTCGATGCCCAGAGAGGAGGAGCTGGTGGCGCCTGAGGTGGTGAGGAAGACCAGGTCTTGATTTCATCAAGGAGGATAGCCTATGAGCGTGAACGTGTTGATCGTCTACTATTCCATGTATGGGCACACCTTCCAAATGGCGCGCGCCGTCCAGGAGGGCGCGCAATCCGTCGAAGGCGTGGATGCCGTTCTCCGTCGCGTCCAGGAATTCGATGCCGTCGATAAGATCATCGATGAGAACGAATTCGCCCGGCAGGTCCGGGAGCAACAGAAGGATATTCCCGTGTGTACCCTGGATGATCTCCGGCGGGCCGATGGGGTAATTTTCGGCACGCCGACGCGCTATGGCAATATGTCGGCGCAGATGAAGCAACTCATCGACTCCACGGCCGAACTCTGGCTCAAGGGAGAGATGGAGGGTAAACCGGCGGGCGTCTTCACCACAACGGCGTCGACTCATGGTGGTCAGGAGACGACCTTGTTGACGATGATGGTTCCTCTGCTTCACCTGGGAATGATCATCGTCGGTGTGCCCTATTCGACGCCGGGCATGATCCACACTGAAGCGCGTGGAGGGACTCCCTATGGGGCGTCGACTATCGCCGGCGCACAGGGCGAGCGGCAACCTGCTCCGGAAGATCTGGAGATCGCGCGCGCCCTCGGTCGCCGCGTCGCCGAAGTGACCAGGAAGCTTCGCGGGTGAGCCTCACCCGGATGGATGTCTCAATCTCGGCCGACGGATGGGAATCTCTGGCGGCGATCTCGCCGATCGCCACTCATCGGTGGGTCGGGAATCGCCGAATGAAGCGCTCGCCTCTCATCACTGCTTCTTCCGGTGGGCGCGCGAGTGCCCATCGGCACCTTCAAGATCCCCCGGCGGGGACGATGCGATAAACGGTGCCTCTGAGATCGATCGCATAGAGTTCACCGCTCTCATCTTCGCCAAATGAACTGAGTTGCAATTCGGTGTGGAGCAGAACCACTCGCTCCCACACTCCCGGTTCCACTTGCTGCAATCCCCAAATGGTGCCCGAGCAGAAATCGCCGAACAGGTACACGCCGACGAGTTCCGGGATCTCATGTCCTCGATAGACGTAGCCGCCGGTGACCGAGCATCCCTCCCCATGACTGTATTCGTGGATGGGGAGCGTGAGGCCCGATTGATCACAGTTGCTCGGAGGATTGAAACAGTGGAACCCTTCCATGATCCGCCAGCCATAATTCTCCCCGCCCGGACTGTCCGCCGGCTGGTAGTCGATTTCTTCCCACCGGTCCTGACCGACGTCGGCAATATAGAGGTCGCCGGTCTGGCGATCGAAACTGAATCGCCAGGGATTGCGCAACCCATAGGCCCAGATTTCCTCGCGAACTCCCGATTGCCCGACAAATGGGTTATCCGGTGGAATGCCGAACCGTTGTCCGGCATCGACGTCCAGGCGGAGGATTTTCCCCAGCAGGCTCTGCAGATTCTGAGCATTATTTCGAGGATCTCCCGCCGCTCCGCCATCGCCGGTTCCGATGTAGAGGAATCCGTCGGGCCCGAACTGGAGTTGTCCTCCATTATGGTTGGGAAAAGGCTGAGAGATGGTCAACAGCGTGCGAGCGCCCCGCGTGGTGGCCACATCCGGATTATTGGAGACCTGATAACGAGCGATCACCGTGTCGCCTCGCCGGTCCGTGTAATTGACGTAGAAGAACCCATTCTCACTGAATCGCGGATGAAAGGCCACGCTCAGCAAGCCGCGCTCTCCACAGCAACTGACCAGTGACCGGATGTCCAGGAAAGGTCTCTCCAATAACTGGCCATCCTTGAGAAGGCGAATCCGCCCGCCCTGCTCGACGATGAAGAGCCGCCCACTCCCATCACCAGCGTGAGTGAGGTAAACGGGCCGATTGAGACCGCTCACGATGGGCTGTAATTCGATCATGCCCTGGACGCCCGACGAAGAAACCGAACCTCCGGCCAGGAGGAGTACGCCGGCCAAGATCCACACACTGACTCTCCATGTCCCTGTCACCTGTGCTCGCTTCATGAATCCTCTCCTCCGAACCAGCATTCAACCATGGTTGTTGAGCATACTGTCTCCCCTTGGCTCGGGGCAAGACGAACCTTCCTTTTGTCGATGCCCATCCGCCGACGATAAAATTTCTATTTTGTGAGACGAATTACTGAGCCATCTCCCGGAGGCGGATAAGATGCGGACTGTCATGAAAGGATGGGGTACAGGACTGACGCTCATTGCGATGGGGGCCATACTCAATATGGGATTGACCGGCCAGGCCTCGGCGCAACATAGATTGCGCGGTTGGAAAACGAATCTCAGGATTCATTCGGTCGATCTCAGCGAGATCAAGAGCGGCGGTCCACCCAAGGATGGGATTCCGGCCATCGATCATCCCACATTCGTCTCGCCGGCCAAGGCCCGGCGCTGGCTCGATGGTCGAGAGCCAGTCATCGCCGTCGAGATCAACGGTGAGGCGAAGGCCTATCCCCTCCAGATTCTCATCTGGCATGAAGTGGTGAACGACGTCATCGGCGGTGTTCCGGTGGCCGTGACATTCTGCCCTTTATGCCACAGTGCCATTGTATTCGATCGGCGCTTAGAAGGTCGGGTTTACGATTTCGGAGTGAGCGGACTTCTCCGCTACAGTGATATGATCATGTACGACCGGCAGACGGAGTCCTGGTGGCAACAGGCCATTGGCGAGGCGATTGTCGGCGATCTCACCGGAAAGCGATTGAAGCCCCTTCCCAGTCAAATCATCTCGTTCAAGGACTTCACCGCGGCTCATCCGGAGGGGAAGGTCCTCTCGCGGAACACGGGATATCACCGTCGCTACGGGCAGAATCCTTATGTCGGCTATGACCGGATCACGTCTCGCCCATTCCTCTACGATGGTCCCAAAGATGACCGGCTTCGCCCCATGGAGCGCGTGGTCGTCGTGAGTCTGAACGGGAAGCATAAGGCGTATCCGTATGCCATCACTTCCAAACGCCACGTCATTCGCGACCGGATCGGCGACCAGGAGATCGTCGTTTTTCATGCGCCGGGAACGCTCTCGGCATTAGATAATGAGCGGATCGTGGCGTCTCGGGATGTGGGAGCGACGGGCGTCTTCGTTCCCCGCGTAGGTGAGCGCCACCTGACGTTCGAGTATCAGCGCGGATGGTTTGTGGATCGAGAGACATCCAGCCGCTGGAATGTGCTGGGCCACTGTGTGGAGGGAGCATTCAAGGGAAAGCGGTTGAAACCGGTCGTTCACGGGGACTATTTCGCCTTCGCCTGGTTGGCCTTCAGGCCAGACACCGAGATCTATCGGGCTCCGGTCAAAGTCTCATCCAAGAAAAGGAGGCGTCGACTGTGAGAATGCGCGGCATCCCTGGGAATCATTTGACGACAGCCCTCATAACCCGTCAACGTCCATTCATATCACCCCTCCTTTCAAGCAGGCTCATTGTTGCTCGACGCAAGGTCAGCAACCGACAATGAGCCTCTCGGAGTCCGGCGGGCGCTTCTCTCTGTTCCGGGGGTGGGAGTTGAGGTGCCCCGCCGGACTTCCTTTTTAGCCATTTTAGCCACCGGAGGAAGCAATGACCAGAGCACGGAACCCAGGAATTCCTCTCGCCCGACAGGAGAGATACAACGACTGCTCAGGCTCCGGCATCTGAGATGACGTGATCTTGAGGCATCACCTTCACATGAGTTCAGAACCGGTCACTGATGAAATGGGCGTGTTGACCGGCTCTGCGCCATCATTCTCCAACGAGGGACGATGATCATGCAATCAAGGCTGAGATACCTCTTCATTCTGACCATGACCTTGAGTGTGGTGACTCTGGGACTCCTCGCCCATTCAGAAGGATTGGGGGAATGCGACCTTCGCCATCGGAATCGGTCTTCGGTTCCATCCACACCATCGCAAGAAAGGTCCTCTCAACGTGCGCACCACTCGACGGCGGCTCCCGAATTCCAGGTCGAGGATCTGAACGGGCGAACGATCAGTCTCGCTTCTCTCGAAGGGAAGGTCGTCATCATCGACTTCTGGGCGACCTGGTGCCCTCCTTGTCGTTTGGAGATTCCCGTCCTCAATGATCTCCAAGCTCGATATGGCAAACGAGGGTTGGAGATCATCGCCATCTCGCTGGATGAGACGGTGGATGAGATTCGGGCGTTCATGAAACAGACGCCACTCAACTATACGGTGGTTCACGGCGATGAAGCCATCATGGCCCGATTCGGCGGAATCGTGGCGCTGCCCACGACATTCTTCCTCGATCGACGGGGCTCTGTTCGCCAACAGCACGTGGGCCTCATGAGCCGGGAAGCCATGGAACGAATTGTCCGGCAATTGCTCGATGAACGATGAAGCTTCGGCCAGCGGGAGCGCCAGTGAGCGAGCCCGACGCGCGAAGGAGAACGGCGAAAACATGCTTCAGTGCTGCACCATCTGTGGACGCACCATCTCCGATCGGGAATTGCATGAGACGTTGGAGAATCACATCATCGACGCCATCGGCCAGGAGCATCCCGAGTGGATGGAATCAGACGGAGCCTGTGCGCGCTGTGTGGAGCATTATCGGAGAATCCTCGCCCGTCGGCGCGAGCCACCGATCCGACGATCCACACCTTGGTGGCGACGCCTCTTCCCCTGGCTGTGACATGATGGGATGCCCCCGTCAGCGAAGGTGATCTGCGGCCACCCTTCCCGGCGAGAAAGGAAGGGCTGCCATTCCAGGCTCTCCCCATCGAAGAGTCAGTCCCCCAACCCGATCGTGTGCGCTACGCGAAAGACGTCATCAGGGGGCTCGCCGCGCCAGATCATGTAGATCTCCCGCACCACGAATCTGAGAGGCTGCCAGCCAGCCTGGAGCTCCGTGATCAGCTTCCTCATTCTCGTCCGGCCACGCACCTGGCCGACGCTCAAGTGGGGCGTGAATCCCCCCTCGAATCGGCTCACATCGTCACAATCGGGCACGACAACCGATATGGCCGCCTGCAACTGTAGGAGAGAGGCCTTCGGCTCCGGCGCTAACCACAGCGTATATCGTTCCCCACCGTGATGAAAGAAGCGGAATTCGGCCAATTGGACTGCGAAGGGCGCGATCCGCCGGCACGCGTCGGTCAGCGGCTCGACCAATGCCGGGAACTCTTCCAAGGGCCGAAAAGGATACACGAGGTTGATATGAGGCATCCAGCGCCTCAGTTGACGATCGTACTGCTGCCGAATGGCCTGAATGGGCGGCCATAGGGATTGCGGAGGAATGACGACGATCGCCGTTCGATGCGTCTTTCGCGCCATAGACTCCGTGAAACGAAGAACGGCTCACTCCGGATGCCCGACCTCCCCAAGGCTTTGGGGCGCGGACCGTCATGACGACGTTCTTCTGCCCGGCGGCGCACAGACGTTATCGTTGCATCTCGCGCCTGACCGGCGGATCATCATCCCACCAGAATTGCTTCTCCAATTTCTTCTCCACCGGCCAGATCTCGTCGAGCGTATTTCCGTCGAAGAGTTCGCCGTTCTTCATCACATAGCGAATAGTGATCGTGTTGTGAATATCGTCCAGTGGATTCTCATCGAGGACGATGAGATCGGCCAGTTTCCCCACTTCCAGCGAGCCGAGGTCTTGTTGTAAACCGATGGCTTCGGCGCCGAACAGGGTCGCCACGCGCAACGCCTCATGATTGGTCAGGCCGCCGGACTGAATGGCCCACAGTTCCCAGTGATATCCGAGTCCCTGAAGCTGGCCATGACTGCCGACGCAGACGCGACCGCCGGCGCGCACGATGGCGGCGCAAGCCCGAGCAATGCCCCGATACCCGTATTCTTCGGTCATGAACCACTGACTGCGACGGCGGGTCATGGCATCCAGAAGCATGTGAGGGATGAACCGGCGCAACTTCTTGTTCCCGTGCACGTCGGACGTCTCATAGTAATAATTTTCCGTCCAGGGCGCGCCGTAGGCCACCAGCGTCGTCGGCGTGTAGAACGTCCTCGTTCGCGCCACAAACTCGATCACGTCCTTGTAGAGCGGCTGAATGGGGAGACTGTGCTCGTGGCCGGAGTACCCATCGGCCATCTGCGTCAGATCGAGCTTCATATCGAGCGCGCCTTCGGTCGTCGGCGTGAGGCCGTATTCCTTGCAGGCCATGATCACCCACTGGCGCACGATGCGATCGCCGGAGACGTACTGCTTGATGGTATTGGTGTGATAGGCCTCTTTGTACCGTTTGAGGAAATGGAACACAGCCTCCTTACTGTCCAATCCGGACGTCCAGAACACGCCCGGGCCGGTCGAGTAGATGCGCGGTCCGAGAATCTCGCCAGCGTCCACCAGATCGGCATAAGCGAAAACGTCATTGGTGCCACTTTGTGGATCGCGCGTCGTCGTCACACCATAAGCGAGATTGGCCAGATATTGCCAGACCTGCGTCTGATGTACCCCTCGCGGCGGCCACATGTGAGCGTGGACATCGACGAAACCAGGGATGATAGTTTTCCCCTTCACATCGATAATTGTGGCGCCGGAAGGAATCTTCACCTTTCCTCGCGGCCCGATGGCGGCGATGCGATTGCCGGCGATCACGATATCGCCACGTTCGATGACCTCATCGCCTCGCATGGTGATGAGCCGTGCGCCGCGTAACACGAGCGTTCCTTCGGGCTTCGGTCGGGGGACCTCGACAACGATTTCGGTCACTTCTGGTTCATCGGCCGAGAGGCTTTGACGATAGAATCGTGCGCCCAGAGCCCAGGTCACCGATTGGCCATCGGGCATCCAGGCCAGAGCATCGCCTCCTTCGGCGGAGATTGTCTTCACCGGCAGAGGCGTCTTCCCCTTGGGAGTGATCTTGACCGTAATGACCTCTTTCCCCACTTTGGGAACGGCGATGAGATAGAGTTTATTCTGCAAGCTCACCAAGGCGCGCCGCCCATCGGGCGAGAGCGCGATCATCTCGGCGCGAGGGATGCGGCGACCCGGCGCCTCGCCTTTGATCTCCAGATGCGTTCGCCGATCGACGCCATCGATGCGCAGCGAAACGAGCTTCCCGCGCGCCGTCAGATAAATGCGCTGGGGATCATGAGCGAAATGCGGATGCTGGCCACCCTTGGTCGGTCCGATGAGCGTCGATGGGCCACCCTCGGCGGGAATCCAACGAAGATCTAAACCGGCGCGAGAGCGAAGACCGGTCACCTCGGCCGGCTCTCCGAAGATATCTAGTGGACAATGGGGATCGCAGATCCACTCCCGCCACACCGCATAAAGATGGTCATCCGTGCGACCGGAGATGAAGATGATCTTCCGGCCATCGGGAGAATAGACCGGCTCCGAATAGTAAGCGGCTCGGCGCGTGAGTTGCTCCGGCGGCGCGCTGCCATCGGCCGCGACGCGATAAATGTGCCCGCCCTCGGTCGACCACGTCACATAGGCGATGTAGCGGCCATCGGGCGACCAGGTGGGCATGAACTCGCCCACCGAAGCGTCGGTCAGGCGTCGCGGTTTCCCCGATGGCCAATCCATGATCCAGAGTTTGTTGAAGGCCGTGAATACGAGCCTCCGACCATCGGGCGAGAGCCGAGGCCAACGAATGAGCCGCGCGCGCACCGTCGGACCATCATCGACGCGACTCTGGAAGTAGACGCGCGGGCCAATCTCGGCCTCCACCTTGGCAGTGAACGGAATGATCGTATCCGCGCCAGTGTGGAAATCCACACGATGAATCCGCCCATCGATGGGCACGATGAGCGACCGACCATCGGGCATGAACGCATAGCCCGGCATGGTATCGCGCGTGGCGCGCGATTCCTGATCATCGCGCGTGACCGGATAGATGAGCCATCGTTCCTGGCCCGTCTCCAGATCGCGCACGCGCAATCCCGTTCCCGTCTCGAATCGCGTAGCATAGACCAGGTATCTCCCATCCGGCGAGAGAACGGGACGCATGGCGCTGCCCTGCGCGTTGGTCAGCGTCGACGTCTCGCCCGTCTCGCGATCGAATCGCCTGATCTGCCAGAGGGGGAAGCGCGCGTTGTAGTTGAAGGCTCCCATACGTTGGGCATAGTAGATGAATCGACCATCGGGCGAGACGACAGCGCCCATTTGATTGGGTCGCGGTCGTGGCGGCTCGTCGGCGTCAGGCTCGGGCCGAGGAGGCTCCGGCGGACCGAGACGCACGCCCGTACCTCCATCGATGTGGTACATCCACAGCGAATACGTGCCGATGCGCTGTTTGGCCTTCGAGACGATGACGTATTGCCCGTCGGGCGTCCACGTCGGCGAGAGAAACATTTGATTGCGACCCGTGGTCAGTGGCCGGGGATGAGATCCGTCGGCATCGGCGATCCACACGTTCTCTGCCCCACTCCGATCGCTCAAAAAGACGATCTTCCGGCCGTCGGGAGAGAATCGCGGTTGACTCTCGAATGAGAAGCCGCCAATGATGCGCGTCGCCTGGCCACCGGTGATGGGCAGCGTGTAGATGTCGCCGAGGAGATCGAAGATGATCGTCTGGCCATCGGGCGATACATCGAGCGATATCCACGTTCCCTCATCGGTAGTGAACGTGATCTTTCCGGTGGGCGCCAGCGGCAGTCCTTCTTCTTTCTTCTCTTCGTGTTTCTCCTCTTCTTGCGCCGAGCTGACCAGCGGAACAACCAGCAGAAGCGCAAGCAGAGTGCAGGCAATCATTGATCGTGTGCGCGTCCAAGCATTCATACGCCTCCTTTCTTCAACTGGTATTCCCTTTTCTCGACGAGGCAGAAGATTATGCCGTCCAACGATGCCAGTCAAGCGGGAATGCGTTCACGCCAAGGATGCCCCGTTCAGAAAAAGTGTCGAAGCGATAGAAGACCTGCATCGATCTACCAGGTCGCGCCCGGAAACCCCATCATCGCAAATCGCCCCAGAGATGCTGGACGACGCTGACGGCGGCCAGAGCCGCCGTCTCCGTCCGCAGAATCCGCCGCCCCAACGTCACCACGATGGCCCCGGCCGTTTGTGCGGCGGCCACCTCGGACTCCTGCCACCCTCCTTCCGGTCCGATGAGGAGGCAGAGAGTATCGATGCCGTCGGACCAGGCGCGAGCCACGTCGGCCAGCGAGCGACCGGCGCGTTCGGCGAAAAGGAGTGCTGGTCGCGGAAATGCTCTGAGGAAGATCTCCCAGCGGCGAGGGGTGAGAATCTCCGGAATCCGAGTGCGGCCACATTGTTTTGCCGCTTCCAGAGCGATGCGCCTCCACCGGTGCAATCGATGATGGCCGACCTCTCGAATTCCGGTGCTCAGCGTATGGGCCGTGATGAGCGGGATGATGCGGTGCACGCCCAACTCAGTCGCCTTTTGAACGATGAGTTCGAACTTCTCCCCTTTGGCCAGACCTTGCGCCAGAGTGATGGCGAGCGGTGACTCCACGGGAGGATGTCGCTTCTCCACGATGTTCAGTCGCGCTCGTTGATGATCGCCTCCCTGTAATTGACAGACATATTCGCATCCCGTCCCATCAAACACGTAGACGACCGCGCCAGGACGCATCCGGAGCACGCGCCACAAGTGATGCGATTCTTCAGGGCCGAGCGTAATCTGATCGCCCTCGATGGATGATGGTGGAGCGTAAAAACGGTGTCGAGACATAGAGACGCATGCGCTTCGCCTCCCAGAGAGGAGGCGAGATGAAGCTGGCCGCCCCTTGACCATAAAGGGCATAGTCACACGATGCCGAACGAACCATAGCGAGTCGTTACCGCTTACGCTTCTTCCGTCGCTTGCGCCGCACAGGTCGCACTGGCGATGGCGTTGATGGCTCGGCCGGTGACGCGACCGTTTCATCAGGCTCTGCCTCTGCTGCCACCTGCGCCTCGACCGCCGAAGATTTCTCCACGCCGAGATCGAAGGCCACAGCCAGCATGATGCCGATTAACGCCACGGTGGCCAGCCAGTAGAGCGTGGCCAGGTTGCCCATCTGCACAAAAATGTAAACGATCACGGCCACCGCCATTAATCCGACAAATCCCCAAAAGCTGAATCGTTGTCTTTCGACTTCGGCCATTTTTCTCACCTCTCAACGGGACCGACTTCTCCATCGCCCTGATACCGAGCGACGAACGTCGCGTTCGACGTCCGAGCTCCCGGCTGTAGAGATGCCCCCGACATTCTCATCACTCCCTGCTCTCGCTCACGGAACGGGCATCTTGTACTCCTCATCATCTTCTCATCACTCCTCAGCACGGAACGTCGACCGACCAAACTCGTTCTGGAAAACTATGAATCGACGGCTGCCGGGACGATCTCCACCGATTTATCTACGGGCAGAAAGCCTTCGGAGCGAGCCACGAACGCCGCAGCCGTCACGTCGCCGGTGACATTGAGCGTCGTGCGACACATATCCAGGATGCGATCCACTCCCAGAATGATCGCGATCCCCTCGCCGGGAACCCCCACGGTTTGCAGGACGAGGATGAGGAGCGGGATTGATCCTCCGGGGACGCCTGCCGCTCCGATAGCTGTCAGCACCGACATGATGACGACGATCAGTTGCGCGCCCAATCCCAGTTTGACGCCGAACACCTGCGCGATGAAGAGCACGGTCACCCCCTCAAACAGCGCCGTTCCATTCATGTTCATGGTCGCGCCGAGGGGGAGTACGAATCCGGAAATCTCTCGCGGCACGCCCAGCTTCTCTTCCGTCACCCGCATCGTCGTGGGAAGTGTCGCCGCACTGGAACTCGTCGAGAACGCTGTGATCATCACCGTTTGAATGCGTCGGAAGAATCGCCAGGGATTCAATCGAGCGAAGAACCGAATCAACAGCGGGTAGGAGACGAGCAGATGGATGGCCAATCCGAGCAACACGGTGATGACGTAGAGCCCGAGCGAGAGCAGAAGATCGTATCCGAATCGCGCCGTGACGCTGAAGATGAGAGCTGCCACGCCGTACGGGGCGAGCTTCATCGCCAGATCGACGATGACGACCATGGCATCGCCCAGCGCTTCCAGGAATGAGATCATCGGCGCCGCCCGATACGAGGGAATGCGCGTCAGCGCGATGCCGAAGATGAGCGAGAAGAAAATGATGGCCAGCATGTCCATCCTGACGGCGGCGGCCAGCGGATTGCGGGGAACGATGTTGACGAATGTCTTGATGCCGAACGAGACGCCCTCGGCCCGCGCCAATCCTTGAGTCGCCGCTCCCCCGTATGTTTCCAACAATTTCGCCTTCACGTCCACCGGCAAGCGCCCGCCAGGATTGATGGCGTTGACCAGAGTGAGCCCGATGACGACCGCCAACGTGGTCACCAGGATGAAGTAGAGAAACGTCTTGACCCCAATCCGGCCCAATTTCCGCAAATCGCCCAATCCGGCCACGCCGAGCGACAGCGAGGCGAAGACCAGGGGTATGACGATCATGATCAACAGGCGCAAGAAGATCTGCCCCACCGGTTCGCTGATATG
Source organism: Blastocatellia bacterium (assembly GCA_026985075.1). GTDB lineage: Bacteria > Acidobacteriota > Blastocatellia > HR10 > J050 > J050. Next base: position 295,466 of record JALSQX010000053.1, read on the forward strand.
CGATACCACCCACTGAAGCTGTGGTTGCTCCCCCCCGAGCCAGACGTTGAGGACGACGCCGGTCATGCCGCCGATCACCAGACCGAGAAAAATCCTGGTGTGCAGCGCCATTCCCCGAACGTCACCACTTCCCTGGGAATCGCCATCGGAGGTCGGTGTCACATTTTCCCGTTGCTCGCTCATACTGAATTGGCTCTTTATTCTACGACATGACGGGCCCTCGATGCCAATGGTGCACGACGGCGCCATCCTCGAAGAACCGCCATATGACGGCACGGACATCGAAACCGATGATGCGCATTTCTCATTCACCGATCAGCCATGCGTTGCCCGATAGTCATGCCCAAGAAGCGCCTCTCGGGCCTTGGCATTTAAGGGGAGATGCGATAAAACAACTCTCTCGCTCACCATGGCTTTGAGACGCGTCATGAGGCGATCATCCATCACCGTTCTGTGGGGGCTACTGCTGAGCTTGCTCTCCTTGGGATGCTCTCACACCAATGGGAAAGAAGCGCACTTGACGCTGGCGGTCAATGCCGGCGTCGAGGGAGATGCTCTCCGGGCGGCAGCGCAAGACTATCAAGCGACGTTCAACGTCGAGATCACCATCGCCGAGTTCCCTTATGCCAATCTGTTCGAGAAAGAGCTCATCGATCTCACCAATCGGACCGGGGCCTATGACCTCATCATGCTCGATGATCCCTGGTTCCCCCGGTTTGCCGAACGTGGCTTACTGACCGAACTGACCCCGCTTTATGAACGGCGGGGCTTGGAGGGGCCCGACGATGATTTCGTCGCCGCGTCGCTCGCCCTCTGTCGCCATCCGTATGGGACGGGCACATTGTATGCGCTGCCTTATGTAGGCAACTCGCAACTCTTCTTCTATCGCAAGGACTTGTTCGAAAAGTATCGACTCTCCCCACCCGAGACCTGGGATGATGTGTTGACGGCCGCTCGCACCATCGCCGAGCGAGAGCAGATATACGGCTACGTCATGCGCGCCCAGCAAGGAAATGCCGTGGTGGCCGATTTCCTTCCCCTTTTCTGGGCATTTGGAGCGGAGATGTTCGACGCTCATGGGCATCCCACGGTGAACAGTCCGGAAGGGATCGCCGCCTTGCGGATGATGCTCGCCCTTGGCGCTTACGCGCCGCCGGGGTACGTGAGCTTCAACGCCGATGAAGTGGCCGCTCATCTGCTGCAGGGGACGGCGGCGATGAGCATCAATTGGCCCGCCTGGATTCCCGCGCTCAGCGATCCGGCCAAATCTCGCGTGATCGGGAAAATCGCCATCACGGCGATGCCCGGACAGAAAGAGCCGGGTCGGGCTGAGATCGGCAATTGGCTCATCGCCATTCCACGGGGCGCCCGCGATCCGGAAACGGCATTTGACTTCCTGCTGTGGGCGACGAGCGCCGAGCAGATGAAAAAATCGGCGCTTCGAGGGAATCCACCGACGCGGGTGAGCCTCTTTCGAGATGCTGAACTGGTGGCTCGATATCCATCCTATCCGGTGCAACTGCACTCGCTGCAGACATCGCGACCGCGGCCACGCACGCCCCTGTGGAACGAGATCGAGAATGCCTTCGGCATCTATCTCACCAAAGCGAACACCGGCGAGCTTTCACCAGAAGAAGCGATGAACCGGGCGAATGCGGCCATCGCCGAGATCCTTCAGCGCCAACAATGAGCGCCCACCAGAGGTGGGCTGAGCTCCAGCCAATAGCCGATGCGTCGAAGCACAACACACGACAGAGGCTCTCCCGAGCGCGCGCTCGCTTCCTGCTCTCCGGACTCCCCTCCCCCTTCTCTCCACTTGAGCGGCATCCGGCGCGAGCGCTGGGTTCCTCTCCTGCTCCTGGCGCCGGCACTGATCGTGCTGTTGGCGCTGACCGTGTATCCCCTTCTGTATGCGGTGCGCGTGAGTTTTCGTGCCGCCGACGATGAAGCGTGGACGCTGGTCAACTATGCGCGATTATTCACCGATCGCTTCTTCGCCGAAGCGCTCTGGCACACGTTCGTCTATGCGGGCACGGCGGTCACGGTCGAATTCTTCTTGGGCCTGGGATTGGCGTGGCTACTGGATCGTCACATTCGCGGGCGCTCGCTGTTTCGGGCGCTATTGCTCATCCCCATGATGATCCCGCCGGTGGTCGTTGGCGTCATCTGGCGGTTGCTCTACAATCCGAACTTCGGCGCCATCAACGGCACGCTCCAACAGTGGGGCATCGATACGAGCGCCCTGGTCTGGACGGCCAGCCCTCGATGGGCGTTGCTTTCGGTGATTCTGGTGGACATCTGGCAGTGGACGCCCTTCATGTTTCTCATCTTGCTGGCCGGTTTGCAGGCCATTCCTCAGGAACCCTACGAGGCGGCTCTGATTGACGGCTCGTCGGCCTGGCACACGTTTCGCCATGTGACACTGCCGCTGCTCAAACCGGCGATCCTCATTGCGCTCCTGCTCCGAACCATGGATCTGCTGCGCATCTTCGATCAGATTTTCATTCTCACTCAAGGCGGACCGGGATTCGCCACCGAGGTCATCAGCCTGTACATTTACAAGACCGCCTTTCGCTTCTTCGATTTCGGATATGCCGTGACCATGTCGTTCGCCCTGTTGCTCATCACCAACCTCATCAGCCTGGCATTCATTCGTCTGATCAGAGCCGAGGAGGGACTGGCGTGATCCTCTGGCGACGACCATGGCGACGATGGGTGCGCATCATCGAGTACGGTGCGATCGGAGCGGCATTGGTGATCACCCTCGCCCCCGTCTATTGGATGGTGACCATGTCGCTCAAGACGGAGATCGATCAGTTCGCCCGCCCGCCGCGCTGGTTCGACTTTCAACCGATGCTGGGGCATTATTATGAGACGTTTTTCATCCGACCTTTTGGGCACTATGTGATGACCAGTGCGCTGGTGGCCCTCATTTCGACGGCGCTGGCGTTGACGCTGGGCACGCTGGCGGCGTACAGTCTGGCGCGATTCCCATTGCGGTGGCGCTTGCATCGTCATCTGGCCTATTGGATTCTCTCGACGCGCATGTTTCCTCCGATCGTCACCATCATCCCCCTGTTTCTCATGCTGCGCCACCTGCAGTTATTGGATACGATGACGGCCTTGATTCTGGTGTACACGGGCTTTAATCTTCCCTTCGTGGTGTGGATGATGCGCGGCTTCTTTCAAGAGCTCCCCGTCGAGTTGGAAGAAGCGGCTCTGGTGGATGGGGACTCGCGGCTGGGCATGCTGTGGCGCGTGGTCCGCCCTCTGGTCGCGCCCGGACTCGCTGCCACGGCTATCTTCTGCCTCATCACGTCCTGGAACGAGTTCTTATTCGCGCTCATCCTGACGCAGACGGACGCCTCCATCACGCTACCGGTGGGCATCGCCGGTCGGGTCACGCAGTATGAGATCAAATGGGGCGCGATGAGTGCGGCGGGCGTGGTGGCCATGCTCCCGATGCTCATCTTCGCCATGCTGGTTCAGCGTCACCTGGTGCGCGGCCTCTCGCTGGGCGCAGTGAAGGCGTGAATATGGACGTTCGCTTCGAAAAGGTGACCAAGACGTTCGGCTCGACGAAGGCCGTTGACGAGTTGACATTGACCGTCGAGAATGGCGAGTTCGTCGTCCTGCTCGGTCCATCCGGATGCGGCAAGACGACGACGCTGCGATTGCTGGCCGGGTTGGAGACGGTCACGTCGGGACGGATGTTCATCGGCTCGATCTGTGTGAATGATCTGTCGCCGCGCGAGCGCGATGTCGCCATGGTTTTTCAGAATTACGCGCTCTATCCGCACATGACGGTGGCCGAGAACATCGCCTATCCGCTGCGCGTCCGCAAACTCGATCGCCGGGAAATCACTCGACGAGTTCAATCCGTGGCCGAGATGCTGGAACTGGAATCTCTACTCGATCGGCGACCCCGCGAACTCTCCGGCGGTCAACGACAGCGCGTGGCACTGGCGCGGGCCATTGTGCGCGAGCCGCGTGTCTACTTGATGGACGAACCGCTCTCCAATCTTGATGCCAAACTGCGCGTGCAGATGCGTGGGGAATTGAAACGCCTGCAGTACGAGCTCGGCACGACGACGCTCTATGTGACGCATGATCAAGCCGAAGCGATGACGCTGGCGCATCGCATCGCCGTCATGAAGGATGGCCGATTGCAACAGTTCGACACGCCGCTCAACATCTATCATCGGCCGGCCAATCGATTCGTCGCCGGATTCGTGGGGAGTCCGAGCATGAATTTCATCGAAGGGACGCTGGATGATGCCGCCGGATGCTTCACCAATGGAGATCTCGTTGTGCCGCTCACGCCCGAACAACGGGATCGCCTTCCCACCGGTCGGCGACTGACCTTGGGCATTCGTCCCGAAGATCTCCGCCTGTCGCCGGAATCCAGGCCGGGATGGTTCCCGGCCACCGTCTACGTGACCGAGTTGATGGGCAATGAGACATACGTCTTTCTGAAGCTGGGCGAGGAGAAAGTGGTCGCGCGCGCCGAGCCATCGTTTCAACCTGAGATAGAGGCGATCGTATGGGTCATGCTGGAAGCGACAAAGCTGCATTTTTTCGATGCGACGTCAGGAGAGCGAATAGATTGAGATCCGGGGAGCGCTCACTCAATGAACACATTGCTCTCTCACGCCGTCGTGAGAACGGCGAACGCCGAAGAGATCATCGGGGCGCGATGGTCACGACATCAAGGCGTGGCTTGAAGATCGTCCCCTTGCCCGGGCAGTGAGGGTGGAGTCTATGGAGGAAGCCTATGGTGCGCTTATCGTTGAATGGAGCGACGACGATGACCGCCGATCTGGTCACGGATATCATGGTGGCCGGCCGGGCGGGATTTGACGCTCTCGAGATCTGGGCGGCCAAGCTCCGCCGGTTTCTGGAGACGGGCACGACGGCGGAACTCAACCATTATTTCCAACGATACGGCGTGCGCCCCTGGAGCATCAACTCGATCGAGCGCATCACCTTCCGCTCGCCCGAGGAGCGGCAGGCCCTCCGGGCCGAATGCGAGATGCTGTGCCGATGGGCGCAAGAATTGGGCTGTCCGTATATCGTCGTCGTACCGGGCCCGCGACCGCGAGGCGTCGCTCCCGCCGATGTGACCGTCGATGTCACCTTCATCTTGCGAGAACTGAGCGAGGTCGCCCGAAGGTATGGTATCGGCCTCGCGCTGGAATTCCTCGGCTTCAAGGAGTGCGCCGTTCGGACGCTGGCCCGAGCTTATGAGATCATCCAACGCGTCGATGATCCCCACGTGGGCCTGGTCCTGGACGCCTTTCATTTCTACGTCGGCGGCTCATCGTTAGAGGATATTGCCCGTCTCGATCCGCGACGCCTCTTCGTGTTCCATATTGATGATGCCGAGAATCGTCCGCCGAGTGAGCTCCGAGACGAACACCGGCTGCTGCCCGGCGACGGCATTCTGCCGCTCAAGGAGATCTGGCGAGCGCTCCGCGCCATCGGTTATGACGGCGTGGTGAGCGTGGAGCTCTTCCGCCCAGAGTACTGGGAGTGGGATCCGGCCACATTAGCTCATCGCGCCAAGGATGCGGTCGAGCGCGTGCTGGGAGTGAAACGCCTCGACCGGGGAGGAACGCCCCCGGAGGAGAACGCATCATGAACGGAGTGCGCATCGGAATCGTCGGCGCCGGTTTTATCGGGAATATGCACGCTCAGCTCCTGGCCGAGATCCCGCGCGCCGCGGTCACCGCCATATACGATACGCAACTCGATCGGGCACAGGCATTGGCTCGGAAGGTGGAAGCCGAAGCGGCATCGAGTCTGACGGCATTGCTCGAGCGCGTCGATGCCGTCTACATCACCGCGCCCAATCGAACGCATCCGGATATCGCCCTGGCGGCGCTCGATAGGGGATGCCACGTCTTCTGCGAAAAGCCGATGGCCGTCTCGCTCGAGGCCGCGCGAGCCATGCTCGAGGCCAGCGAGCAGAGCGATCGCGTGTTCCAGGTCGGGCACAATCGCCGGTTCGCCCCCGTTTACCGGAAAGTCAAGGAACTCATCAACACCGATCGCTTTCGGCCCCATTCGGCGCACATCAAGATGAATCGCGGCGAACTGCTCGACCCCCCCTGGGTTGGTCAACCGGACGTCACCGGTGGGTTCCTCTACGAGACGACCATTCACATGCTGGACATGGTGCGGTGGCTGTTTGGCGATGTGACGAGCGTGATGGTCGCGGGATCAGCGCACGAATATGGCGAGGTCGACGATTTCTCCATGTTGCTCACTTTCGCCAGCGGTATGCACGCCACGCTGGCCTCATCGGCCGATGCCAGTTGGTTTTTCCCCTTCGAGCGGATAGAGATCTTCGCCCATCATGCCACCATTGAGACCCAGGAGATGGTGGGCGTCACGTATACCGAGGGACTCGATTCGAGGCTGACCACGTTCTCATTTCATCACTTATCGCGAGAGGATCAGTGGGGCTATCGGTCTGAAGACGAAGCGTTCATTCGATCGATCCTGGATGGCGCCCCGGTGACCGTCTCAACGTGGGATGGATATAAGGCCGTGGAACTCGTCGAAGCCTGTTATCGCAGTCTGCGGACGGGCGAGCGCATCCCGCTTGATGTCTGAAGAGAGTGAGCGAACGCCCGTGCGCGTCATCCGCGAATGCCGAGTTGATCGAGAATCTGCGGATTCTCGCGCCAGTGCTTGCGCACTTTGACGTGGAGTTCGAGATAGATCTTCTTCCCGAATAAGAATTCCAGTTCCTCTCGGGCCAGTGAGCCAATCTGCTTCAATCGTTGTCCTCCGCGCCCGATGATGATGCCCTTCTGACCATCGCGCTCGACGAGGATCGTGCAGTAGATGCGCAATAGCTCTCCCTCATCTTGAAAGCGTTCGGTGTATACGGCCGTCTCGTAAGGGATCTCATCTCGCGTCACCATCAACAGCTTCTCCCGCACGATTTCGGCGGCCAGCACGCGCTCGGGTTGATCGGTCACCTCCGATTCCGGGTAATAGAGCGGTCCCGGTGGTAAAGCGTCGAATAATTTCTCGACCAACAACTCGACGTTCTCGCCGGTGAGCGCCGACCCGGGAATGAGCTCCCGAAATGGATACTCCCGATGATAGCGATCCATGAGGGGAAGAAGCTGGGCTTTGTTCTTCAGCTTGTCGATCTTATTGAGAAAGAGCAGTGCCGGCTTCTCCGTGGGCTTGATGAGTTCGAGCGTGAACTCATCGCCGCGACCAAATGGCTCGAGCACGTCGATGATGAGCAGCAGGACATCCACATCGCTGATGGCCTCGCGCACGGCGCGCATCATCCGCTCGTTCATTTCGTGGATCGGTTTGTGAATACCCGGCGTATCGACAAAAATGATCTGTCCCTCCGGGCGCGTGAGGATACCGCGAATGCGCGTCCGCGTGGTCTGCGGCTTGTCCGAGACGGCGGCCACCTTGAAGCCAATGAGCCGATTGAGCAAGGTGGACTTTCCCACGTTCGGTCGCCCAATGAGGGCCACAAGACCCGATCGCGTCTCTGTTTCCGTCATGATGGCACCTGTTCCGACTCGGTGGAAGCCGTCGGCATCGGGAGAATGCGCACCCGGCGTATACGACGAGGATCGGCGTCCACCACCTCGAAGAGAAGATCCTTGAAGTGAACTTGTTCGCCGATCTTGGGCATGCGCTTCAATTGGCGAATGATGAACCCGGCCACGGTGGTGAAATCATCGGCCTCGATCTCCGTATGGAAGAGTTCTTCGATCTTACGGATTTCCGCCGTCCCTTTGACGAGAAAACTCCCATCGGGCTGCTCGATGATATCATCGTTCTCTTCGGCCTCTTCTTGAATGCCGCCGACGATTTCTTCTAACAAATCTTCGATGGTGATCAATCCGGCGACGCCCCCGAACTCATCGATGACCAACGCAATATGCGTATGCGATTGGCGCATCTCCTCCAGTAGTTCTCCGGCCGATTTCGTCTCCGGGACGAAGTGAGCCGTGCGGGCGATGGTGCTCACCGGCTCGTTCTCCCTTCCCGCCTGCCAGGCTTTGAGCAAGTCGCGCAGATAGACCACGCCTTCGATATTGTCCAATTGATCGCGATAGACGGGGATGCGCGAATACTTGGAATCGATGACCGCCTTGAGGGCTTCGCGAATCGGCGTATCGCTGGCCACGGCCACGATCTCCGAACGGGGAGTCATCACTTCCGCCACGCGGCGATCGCCCAATTCGACGATGGATTGGATCATGTGCCCCTCGGCTTCCTCGATGATGCCTTCCTCTTCGCCGACATCGATATAGGCCTGAATCTCTTCCTCCGTGTCTTCATCCTCGGCGTCGCGAACTGAGCTCAGCCTGGCTTCCTGCCATCGAATGACTCGATCAATGGGATAAGAGATGACGAGCAACTCATTGTAGATGATGGAGAGCGCGGGCAACAGCAAGAGCAATACCCTGTCCGGATCACGTTGGGCGAGGAGATGAGGGACGAGCTGTCGAAACAGCCCCACCGCGGCCAACATGATCAACAAAGCCCAGAAGAGGGCGTGATCGCGCGTCAGGCCCCAACGCGTGCAGAGCGCGATCACCGAAATGGTCAAGGCGATGACGAGGATTTGATTACTCAGACTCACCGCCAGAAAGAAGCGACGATCATTCTCGACGATCTCTTTGAGCAACCGACCATGGCGTTCGCCCTCGTGCTCGGCCAACAGGACCCGCAGTTGAACTTCGCTCAGTTCGTTGACGGCGCTCTCCACGGTCGACAAAAAGACGAGCACCACCATCAACGCGATGGTCAGCCCGATGTGGAGTTCCAGAATCATGCTTCGCTGATGTGCGATGGCTGGCAGCGATCACCGCGCGGCCTCATCGCCTTCCGCCCATGAGGCGTCGGCGCAAACGCCGCTCCAGCCGCTTCATCTGTCCCTGATCGGTTTCATGATCGTATCCACAGAGGTGGAGCAATCCATGAATGATCAGGTTTCTCAGTTCGCGATCGAAAGAAATTCTGAACCGACGGGCGTAGCGATCGGCCGTTTCTACCGAGATGATGACATCGCCGAGGTACGGGCGGCTCCGCCGTTCGTGGGCGAACGTCGCCTGGTCGGGGAAGGCGAGAACATCGGTAGATCGATCCGTATCGCGATAGGTGCGATTGAGCGTTCGGATGGTGCGATCGCTGACCAACGTGATGGTCGCGCTCGCCCCGCTCTGTCCCAGCTCGTCCAGGACACATCGAGCGAATGAGAGGAGCGCCCGTCGGTCAACAGGTCGGCATCGCTGACGATTGAGCACGAGGATGGACTCTTCATCCTCTGGATCGGGGGTCTGATGCTGGCGGCGTCTCTTTCTCTCCATGACTTCCGAGTGATCAAAGGTTATGCGAGCGTCTCTTTCTTGGCGTGCTCTTCATACGCCTTGATGATCAACCGGACCAGGCGATGGCGAACGACATCTTTCTCGGTGAAGTAGACGAAGTCGATACCTTCGATACCGGACATGATATGTTGTGCTTCCACCAATCCCGATCGCCGGCCCGGTGGGAGGTCGATCTGAGTGACATCTCCGGTGATCACCGCTTTGGAATCCAGGCCCAATCGGGTCAAGAACATTTTCATCTGCTCACTGGTGGTATTTTGAGCTTCGTCCAAAATGATGAACGAATGAGAGAGCGTCCGTCCCCGCATATAGGCGAGCGGGGCGATCTCGATGATTCGCCGCTCCAGCAGTTTCGCCACTCGCTCGAACTCCATGATGTCGTAGAGGGCGTCATAGAGTGGGCGCAGGTAAGGATCGACTTTCTCCTGGAGATCGCCGGGGAGGAACCCCAACCGCTCGCCCGCCTCCACGGCCGGACGAGTGAGGATGAGGCGAGTGACCCGCTTGGTCATGAGCGCTTCGACAGCCACGGCCACGGCCAGATAGGTCTTCCCCGTGCCCGCCGGTCCGATGGCGAACACGATATCGTGCTCCCGAATCGACTGGATGTATCTCAGTTGATTGGGCGTCCGGGCGATGACGCGCTTTTTCCCGGCGGGATTGAAACTCCCCTCCATGAAATGCGCGCGCAGACTGTACGTTTTGTCTTCGGCGATCTGTTGAAAGACGCGTTGCAAATCGCGATCGCTCGGCCGATGACCTTGCTCGAGCAAGGCGGCGTATTCGTCGAAAATGCGCTCGACGGTTTGCACATCTTGTTCATCCCCTTGGATCACCAGTTTATCATCGCGCGCGTTGACGGTGACGTTGAGCAGAGATTCGAGGTAACGAAGGTTCTGGTCGTGAGGGCCAAACAAAGCCTGAATTCCTTTTTGCGGCAAGACGATCTTCTTCAATCGGTCTCCATCACCTCCCGAGCATATGGTGTGCTCCCTCCGTCATCGCGTTGCCCCTCAGCGCGCCTTCTCTCCAGCCATCGGGGAACGCCTCCGGGAGCCTGGAAACACGCTCTTTCATTCCACACAAAAAAATTAGCCGAGAAGCCAAGCCCTGTCAACGCAATTCGCCGACGCCAGGACGGCGGCCCGAGCGTTCAGGCCAACCCCAATGCGCGCGCCGTCGCCGGCCAATGAAAGTATCGGCGCGTTCGTTGGAGATCGCGTTGAATCTGGTGTTTCAAGGCGTCGACGCCCGAAAACCGCATCTCATCGCGCAACCGATGAAGGAACTGTAATCGAACCGTCTGGCCGAGGATGTCTCGGCGGAAATCGAGGATATGACATTCGACGCCGATGGTGAGATCGCCGCCGAACGTCGGTCGGACGCCGATGTTGGTCGCACTGGGCCATTTTTCTCCCTCGACCAGCGTCACGGTCACATAGACGCCTTTGGCGGGGATGACCTCGTTCTCGACGTGGAGATTGGCCGTGGGAAAGAGCAATTCCTGTCCGACGCCGTGCCCTCTCATGACCGTGCCCACGATCTCGTAAGGACGGCCGAGCATCTTCCGGGCCATATTCACCCGACCGGCTCTCAACAAGCGCCGAATGAGTGTGGAGCGCACGGCATGGCCATGAAGCTTCACTTCGGGGACTTCGGCCGCCCGGCGACCGAGTTCCTGAGCGATCCTGATGATCAGCTCCATGCGGCCCTGTCGGCGATGACCGAAAGCCACTCCCTTGCCCACATAGACCTCGCGAGCATCCAGCCGCCCGAAGACGATCTGGCGGAGGAATTGCTCGGCAGTGGTCAACGAGAATTCTCGCGTGAAGTGAATGACCACCGTCTGCTCGATACCCAGTGCGGCCAGCCCTTCCATTCGCTGATCGAAGGTCTGCAGCAACGGGGGCGCTGTCTCGGGACGAAGAACGCGGCGAGGATGCGGATCGAAAGTGAGCATGGTCGGCGTCGCGCCCAGCGCTCGCGCTCGGTCCACGACCGTTTGAATGATTTTCTGATGGCCAATATGGAGACCGTCATAAACGCCCCAGGTCAGCACGGTGGGACGCTCGATCTCGGGACTCGTCAGATCGCGAATGATTTTCATACTCGGTCTCTGGGCATCCTCTTCGATGTCGATGCGTCTCACCGCTGCGAGGACGCGACGCGCACATACGTCAGACGCAGGTCCGTCAGGGAATTTTGCAGAAATCGCTCTTCTTCCGGCGTCAAGTTGCCTCGCGTTTTCGTTTCCAACATGGAGAGGATCTCGATCATCTGCTGAGCCGCTTTCAGGTCCACTTCCGTCTTGCCCGACGCAGGATTGGGGGCCAACCCCAAGTACGTCGCCGCGCTGTGAGCGAGTCCAGCTACGAAGCCGATGAACGTAGGAGCTTCGGCCGATCCGGCCCGGGGCGCCGATGTCGATGGCGATTCCGACGCCGAGGCGCCGGCCGGAGCGGGTCCAGTGGGCTCTGTCTCCTGGCGGTCGAATGCGTCCGATCGCGGCGTCCCATCGGGATAGAAGTGCCGACGATCGGTGATTTTGATCTCCTCTGGCTTCTCTTCTTTCATCGCCCAACCGACCTCTGCCCGATGTAAAGCTAGATGCTAATATCACGATGCCAGCAGGTCAAGGCTCACGGCCCCATCGCCTCGTCGTTTCTCTTCCTCGGTCGCCATCGGGGGAAGAACCGAGGCGTGCGCCGAGCGTAGGTGCGCCACGCCTCGCCGAAACATCGCTCCATGAACGCCTCCTCCCGGCGAACGAGGAGGTGGGCCAAAGCAAACAGGGACCCTATGGCCACCAGAACCCAGAACGTGCGCGTGACGAAGAACGCGGCCAATCCGAGCGAAAGGAACATGGTCGAATAGAGTGGATGCCGCACATACTGATAAGGCCCCTCGGTCACCAGCCTTCGTCCTCGCTCGGTGAGGGGGAGCGTGCGAAGTGACCAGATGAGACTCACCCCACCCAATATGAGGACGAGCCCGGCTAATCCCAGACAGATTGAGGCCGACCAAGGAAGCAATGGCAACCAGACGAGGTGCTGTAACCGGACGGCGGCCACGAGCAGGATGATGGTCAGGGCCAGCAGGAGTGGACCGGAACCGAAGATGCGCTCATACGCCTTCACCATATCGAGTAAGGATACTCGCTTTTGGCGGGCTCCGTAAATTCTCCTTGGAACTGGTCAGAGTTTCTGATAAACTTGCTTGTTTCAAATCCTTATGGCTTATCAGCAGCGAAAACTGGACATCGCCCTGGATTCCGCTCGGAAGCTGGCGCGAATGAGAGCGGGGACGAACCTGGCTAATCTCTTACAGAAATTGCGCCCGGCCGATATCGCTTCCATTCTCACCAGCTTCACCGAGCAAGAGCGCCTGTTCGCTTTCAATCTGCTCTTGAAGCAGAACGAAGATCTGGTCACGGAAACGCTGGGCGAGATGCCTCCCGAAGATGCGGCCAGCCTCCTGGCTCATCTGGACCCGCCGACCATCGCCGAACTCTTGCAGAAACTCCCCGTCGATGAGGCGACGGAACTGGCCTCCAAGTTGCCCGAAGACCTCGTCGAACAGGTCATGAGTCTGATGAACGTGGCGCAATCGGCGGACGTCTACGATCAGTTACAGTTTGAAGAGGACACCGCCGGGCGGATCATGAATCCCAACGTCTTCGCCTTGCGCGAAGATATGACCGTCAGCGAAGCCATCGCCACGCTCCAGCGCAAGAGCCACGAGTTCGAGATGGTCTTCTATCTCTACGTGGTCGACGACCGGCACCACCTGGTCGGGGTGGTCAGCCTGCGGCAACTGCTCCTGAACCCTCCGAGCATGCCGCTGAAGAAGATTATGACCACGGACGTCATCAGCGTGCCCACCAGCGCCGATCAGGAAGAAGTGGCTCGGGTAGTGGCCAAATACGATCTGGTGGCCGTCCCGGTCGTCGATGAAGAGAACCGGCTGGTCGGAATCATCACCGTCGACGATATCATCGATGTGCTGCGAGATGAAGCCACCGAAGATATCTACAGTCTCGCTGGCGTCGACACCGAAGAACGACTCGCCAATCCGGCCCTCAAATCGCTGCGGCTGCGCCTGCCCTGGCTGCACGTCAATCTGGTCACGGCGATCCTGGCGTCCACTGTCGTCGCCATCTTCAGCGGGACCATCGATAAGGTCGTCGCGCTGGCCGTTCTCATGCCGATCGTCGCCGGCATGGGCGGTAACGCAGCTATTCAAACCTTGACGGTCACCGTTCGAGGTCTGGCGCTGGGGGAGCTGACCTGGGCCAACAGCAAGCGCATCATCTTCAAGGAAGTGCTCGTCGGGTTGGGCAATGGAGTGGTGCTGGGCGTGGTGACGGGCCTGATCGCCTGGCTGTGGTTCAACAAGCCGATGCTAGGGGTTGTCATGGGACTGGCCATGATCATCAATATGTTCGTCGCCGCCCTCACCGGAACGCTCATCCCTCTAGTTCTGAAACGCCTGAAGGCCGATCCGGCGGTCGCCTCCGGCATCCTCGTGACCACGTTCACCGATGTGTGTGGATTCTTCTCATTCCTTGGTCTGGCCACATTGTTCTTGAAGTGGTTGATGTGAACGAGATCGAAGAACCGGCTCCTGCAATCATGTCCTCCCCGAGCCCGAGTAAGAGCGAATCTTCACCGGACATGGCAAGGTTGATCATTATGGGCCGAGCGTGTCAATTGTCTCAGTGAGGTTATCGATGGCCGCTAGGATCGGCAACTGAACGCCAGCCTCACAATAGGACTGAATGCGTCGGCGACACTGCTCAGGTGTTCCAGCCACGACGAGGTGGTCCAGAACTTCCTCGGTCACACCATCGGCGCCGAGGATTTGTATTTGGCGAAGCGTTGCTTCATCCAAGCCGGTTTCTCGAGCAATGTTGGGAAACTGAGAGAGATATGTGGCCACTAGTGGTCGAATCCGACTCTTAGCCCTTGACTCATCCGCATCCATGGAGACAACCAGCATGGCAGCGATTTCGATGTCGTCTACGCGTCGTCGCCTTCGAGCCGCCCCGGCCGCGATCTTGATGAGAGCTCGCTTCACGTATTCGACCGGGAGGAAGGCGTTCAGGAGGACGCCATCGGCTATCTCTCCAGCCACTTCTAGCGCGCGTGGCCCCGTCACACCCAAATAAATAGGCAAGGATCGGGAAGGAGGGGCTTCAAGTCGTGCCTCTTGGAGTCGAACGGTTTCGCCCTCGAAGGTGACGCACTCTCCAGTGAGCAGCCGTCGGATGACCGACACATATTCCCGAAGTCGGGTGATCGGTTTGACGAACTCGATGCCTTGGGTGGCGAGGACCCCCGGAGAACCAGGGCCTAATCCAATAACTGTCCGCCGAGGAGCGACCTCCTCCAACGTGGCGAAACTGGATGCCATTACAACGGGTCCTCGGGTGTACACGTTGACGATGCCTGTTCCCAACCGAATCCTCGTCGTGGCAGTGGCGATAGCCGCTAAGGGAACAAATCCATCGCGAGTGAGGCGTGTTTCGGCTACCCATATAGAATCAAATCCGCGATGTTCCGCATGGCGAGCCCACTCTACCATGCGGGGGACCGCTGGTCCTCCAAGAAAGACAAAACCTCTTCGATCACCGGGCATGATGCTCACCTCGTAAAACGAACCCCATCCAGCGACCGCCGAATAAACCGTCCGCGTCCGCGCTTGCCACGGAATTGTCTTCCCTCGATCACCACTTCTCCCGCCGAGATCACCTCAGTGATCCGACCTCGAAGCGTCCTACCCGCATAAGGCGACCAATCAACTGGCATATGGAGGTGTGAGGGATCAACCATCCACTGAGCGTCTGGATCGAAAAGAACTATATCGGCATCAGCCCCAGGCGCCAATGATCCTTTTTGTGGATAGAATCCCCATATTTTAGCCAATGATGTACTTAGCAGATCGACCAACCTGGGAAAAGAGATGCGACCTGGAACAACACCTTCTGTGTAGAGAACCGGCAGTCGCAATTCAATACCCGGCAGTCCGTGCGGGATACCCACGTAGGTCCCCCCGCCAATTTGCTTTTGGGCTAGATCCCAGGCAGTATGATCGGCCGTCACTGTCGAGATGACGCCATCCTGGATACCACGCCAGAGCGCCTCAACATCCGCTCTGGTGCGGAGTGGTGGACTGCACACATAATTGGCTCCATCGGGTTGCCGGTACACGTCTTCTGTCAAGACCAAATAATGGGTGCAGGTTTCCGTGAAGATGGGCAAGCCCTCACTGCGGGCTTGGCGGAACTCCTCGACGCCCTCGGCAATGGTGAGATGAAATCCGTAGTAACGGACACCAGTGAGACGGGCATAGAATAATGCTCGGCGGATCGCCTCCAGTTCGACATATCGCGGTCGCGTTTCTGGGTAGTAGGCTGCCGCCGTCTTTCCTGTTCGCTCATACTCATCACTGAGCCGCTCAGCAATGGCATTATTTTCCGTATGAACGGCGATGATGCCATTATTCTGCTGAACGATACGCATGATCTCTAAGATGGCTCCATCGTCGATCATCAATCCTTCACGGCCAAACGCCATAAACACTTTAACCGATGGCATCCCAGAAGCGATCACGTCAGCCAGCTGTTCTAACGCTATAGGGGTTGGATCCGTCACCAACATATGAAGGGAATAGTCAACCACCGTCTGAGGATCAGCCTCGGCTCGGCGGTCTTTGATGACCGAGAGGAGATCGCGCCCTTTCGGTTGGATGGCGAAATCGATGTATGTGGTGACTCCCCCGAAGGCTGCGGCTATTGACCCCGTGTAGAAGTCATCGCGGGTCTTCATTCCGCGAAAAGGAGTATTGAAATGGACGTGTGAGTCGATGAGGCCAGGGAGTACATATCTGTCCCGGGCGTCGATGACTTTGCGCGCCGCTGGCATAGCGGACGAATCTCCGAGAGCGACGATCTTTCCCCCTTGAATGGCAATATCCACCCGGAAGATCCCCTCCGGAACGACGGCGCGCCCCCCACGGATCACCAAATCCACGGGAGACTGAGATGATATAGCCGTCCCCAGTGTCGCGATCAAGGCCGGGGTGGTCGTTATGAGTTCGCGTCGGTTCATCGGCGTGTGCGGAGTTCAGCCCGGAGCCTCTCCGTGGCCGGCTCATCGATTCGGAAATCTTCAGTGATCACTACTCCGTATTCATTACGGGCGATCTCCCGCGAAATCAAGTCATCTAAGACATCATCCAGCACGCGGTGAGGATCCCGTTCTAGCGGATCACCATATCCTCCACCCACCGCGCTCACTGTTCTGAACGTATCCCCCTTCTTCGCCCGAATATCACTGATCTTGGAGGGCAGCGATTTCTCATTGGGCGTTCCTGGATTCAGAATCAAAGCACCCGGAACGCCCGGCCGCCCACCAAAGATCCCCCATGGAGGGAATTTGTGACCATCGCCTTCTACTGAGGCGCGCCCATCGCTGGTGAACATCACATCACGGATGGATCCAAACCCACCGCGCCATTTCCCGGCTCCACAGGCGTTCTCGCGCAATTCGTAACGAAGCACACGCAATGGATAGTGCGACTCGATATCCTCGATCGGATTATTGCGCGTGTTCGCATACAGGGTGTCCACACAATCGAGGCCATCTTTTCCGCAGCGCCCGCCATAGGCGCCCTCAGTGATGTCCATGTAAACCCAATATTTCTCATTGACCAAACCACTATAAGCAATGACCTTTAAGTTTCCCACACCGGCGCTCACCCGCTTGGGAGCTACTTGGGCGAGTGCTCGCATCACCGTATCAGCAACGATGTTCCCTGGACAGAATCGGGCGATTGTCGGTGCCGGGAATGTGGGATTACAAATCGATCCCGAAGGCGCATAGATATGGATGGGCCGCGTCAAGCCGTGATTCTGCGGGACATAATCATGATCCTCCGTATCCAGCAAAATTGATCGAACAATGAGATACACAGCTACACAAACAGTTCCTTCAAATGGCATATTGATGGGACGATCATCGACCTGCGGTGATGAGCCGGTGAAGTCAACGTACAAATCACTCCCTTTGATGGTCAGCGTGACTGCGATCTTGAGATCTTTTTTGGTTGGATCAGGACTATCCAGGTATCCATCGAAGAATCCCTCGGCGTCGTACGTGCCATCAGGGAGCTTTTCGATCTCTCGCCTCAGCATGGTCTCGGAATAATTCATCAGATATTCGCTAGAGGCGAGTACCGCCTCCATACCATATTCTTTCACCAGCTCGATGTACCGTTCGGCACCAATACGACAGGCAGCAATTTGCGCCTCCATGTCACCAATGACCATATCGGCAGCTCGAACGTTGTCGGCCAAGAAGTCCCAGAAAGGCTGATTTTTCACTCCACGATCATAGACCTTAATGGCCTTAAACTGTAGGCCCTCAGCATAGGCATCCACCGCATCTACGATCCCGCAACTTCCTGGCACATGGGCTCCAATATCCAGGTGATGAGCTGTTGTGACGGAAAACCCGATTAACTCGTCTCGGTGGAATACGGGAACACAAAAAGCAACGTCGGGCCCGTGGGAGGCTCCATAATATGGAGAATTATGAATAATCACATCGCCGGGATTAAACGTCTCTCCTCTCATCTCGAGAATCTTTTTGATCCCCCGCACGTAGCCGGAAATGGGGCCGAGTTGCAGTGGGGTGCTGAAAACGGATTCACAGAGTTGCTGGCAATTGACGTCAATGAGCGCCGCACCAAAATCTTCCGACTCGCGAATGATACTCGAATAGGACATGCGAGTGAGCTTGTGTCCCATTTCGATAGCAATATTTTCCAGCGCTCCCCAAATGACCTGAGCAGTGACCGGATCAATTCTGGATGAAACTCGCTCCACTGAAGAGTTCATAGTGCCCCCTCCATCTCTTCATGCCTTCTTTTCTTCATGGTGGCGATGCGAATATTCCCGAATTCATCCACCATGGCCTCCGAACCCGGCGGGAGTACAGTCGTCGAGTCTTTCTGAAATATCACGGCTGGCCCGACTATGATGGCTCCGACGGGGATGCGCGAGCGTTCGAAAAATTCGGTCCGGAATGCCTTCAATTCCCCCTCTACTCGAAAATACGTATCAGCGGTTTTCAGCCACGCTTCCTCCAGACGTCCACCCCGACTGTGGAACCGAGGATGAGGAAGGGAAGGCATTACTCCGATGCCGGTGACGCGGAGGTTGACCACCTCGATGGGATTCTCGGGGAAGGAATGTCCATATTCGGCATGATGGCGCTTATGGAAGTCATCCCAGATCGCCTCCAGTGTCGTTTCGTCTAATGGTCCCTGAGGGATGGAAATGCGGAGTTCGTAACCTTGCCCCAGGTATCGGAGATCAAGACTCCGTACCAGCCGGATGCGCTCATCGGGAATTCCATCCCGATGTAACTGCTGGCGCGCCGCTCGCTCCATCTCCTCGATGTCGCGCCGTAGCCTATCGATATGGATCTGGGTGGAGAGCATGAACTCTGTACGCAAGAAATCATATTTGAGATCGGTGGTGAGGAGCCCCAAGGCCGAGGTGATCCCTGGGTATAAAGGGACAACCACCTCGGGGATTTTCAAGTGGCGAGCGACCTCAACGGCCATCATCGGACCCGCTCCTCCAAAGGCGATGAGGGTGAATTTGCGAGGATCATGCCCCTTTTGCACCGTTCGGGACCGAATAGCATTGGCCATATTGCTGGCTAGAATCGTAGTCACCCCCTCGGCGGCCTCATGGACGTTCATAGCTAATTGATCGGCTAAAGGCTCGATGACCTGAAAAGCGAACTCAGGATAAATGGTCATCGCTCCTCCGAGAAAGTGATCCTTGTCTAGGCGACCAAGAACGACGTTGGCATCCGTCACAGTAGGCTCTCTTCCGCCCTGGCCATAACAAGCGGGACCCGGCATAGATCCAGCGCTTCGCGGCCCCACCCGGAATGCTCCTCCTGGATCTACGTAGGCGATGCTCCCGCCGCCAGCTCCAATTGTATGCACATCAATCATGGGAATCATTACCGGATAGCCAGCGATTTTCGTATCTCGCGCTGAAGCCTCGACGATACCGCGCGGCGTTATAATACCAATGTCAGCACTGGTTCCTCCCACGTCAAATGTGATCACATTCTTGCGTCCTGTCAGACGCGCGATCCAATCGCCTCCTAAAACGCCAGCCGCTGGTCCGGAGAGGAGGGTGAATACTGGTTTTTCAGACGCCGTCCGAGCGGTCGTCACCCCCCCGTTCGAGGTCATGATGTGAACCCCTGTCGAGGCGCCCGCTTCATGAAGCCGCCGCGAGAGTTCGTGAATATACGTCCTGACTTTGGGTCCAAGGAAGGCATTGAGACAGGCCGTCGTGAACCGCTCGAATTCACGGAATTGCGGTGAGACATCGGCTGACGTGGTGACGAAGGCCTCGGGGAATTCTTCCTCGACTAATTGTCGGACGCGATCTTCGTGTGTGGGATTGAGATAAGAGAAAAGGAAGCACACGGCGATGGACTCCACCCCTTCCCGCTTCAGAGCCCGAATTTGCTCCCGCGCTTCATCTTCATTCAGAGGCGTCAAAACCTCGCCAAAGGGAGGAATCAAGCGCTCAGTGACAACCTTCCGATGGCGCCGGCGGACCAGAGGTCTCGATTGCCAGGGAATATCCTGCATAATAGAATAGTTTTGAGGTCGCTGATGTCGTCCTATGTGGATGATATCCCGATATCCCTTTGTGGTAATCATCCCCGTTCGGGCCCCTTTATATTCTAAGACGGCATTAGTGGCCACGGTCGTTCCATGAAAAATATGCTCAACACGCTCCAGCGGGATTCCCTCTCGCGCGCAGAGTTCCTTCATTCCCTGAATCATTCCCACCGAGGGATCAGGCGATGTGGTCGGAATCTTATGAATGGCGAACTGCTTCTTTTCGGTGTCAGCCAAGACGATATCAGTGAAGGTGCCACCGACGTCAGCGCCAATCAGAATCATATTCATCCCCCTAGAGGTCAAACATTAGTAGAGACCACGGGTGAACAGACCCGCTTTTTAGGACGGGGATAGAAGTAGGCTTTTCGGCTGTGACTGAGCCCGAGCGCATGAAGGACTTCCATCATTTTAATCCCTGCCCCCACCGGGTCGATAACTGGAACGCCCACGCGCTGAGAAACGGCCTTGGCGGCCTCAGACATTCCTGCACATCCCAGAACAATGGTATCAGCCCGATCTTGGCGAATGGCTTTCTCTGACTCCAGGGAGAGCCCTTCCACCATTCGATCATGATCTTTCTCCAGATCAAGCACGGGAATGTTCACCGATCGAACTGAAGCGCACCGTCGTTCCAACCCAAGCGCAACGATTTTCTCCTCCAGCACCGGTACGGCGTCATCAAGGACAGTCACGACCGAGAATTTTCGTCCCAGCAAACAAGCCAAATAAACGGCTGATTCAAAAATACCAACCACCGGGATATCCAAAACGTCTCGAACGGCTGCGATCGCTGGATCACCGGCGCACAGCACCGTGACCGCATCATACCCTTCTTTTTCGGCCGGCTCCATTGCCTGAATGATGAAGAACTGGCTCACCTGTTCGTCGTACGTGTTCTCAATGGATTCGACGCCGCCTCGGACAAACTCGAGAACAACCTCCGTATCCGGGGCCTTCACCGAATCAATACTTCTGCGAAAGATTCGTTCGAGCGCCTTGACTCCATAATTGGGAATCACGGCCTTGATTTTCATGATCGCATCCTCCAAGAATCGATATTCAAAATCGTATGCAGCAAAACATTGGCACCATTAGCACAATCTTCAATAGAAGTGAACTCACGATCAGTATGGCTGATGCCACCAGCACTGGGAACAAAAATCATACCCATCGGGGCGATGCGAGCCAGCATCTGGGCATCATGTCCAGCCCCGCTTGGCATTGTGTGGGTGGAGAGATCAAGCAAAGTCGCTGCCGCTTCAATAGCTTGCATCACTGCCCGGTCTGCCTGCGCTGGCTTGAACCGCTCGCGCTCGACGAGTTCCAGTTGGACACGGGACGAGGTGGCGATCTCTGCGGCTCGCTGCCGAAGATATTCGAATGTCCGCAATATCCTTTCTTCTTCTAAGTCCCGTAATTCTAACGTCATGGACACTTCTCCAGGGATTACATTTCGGGCATTAGGGAGAACATCCAATCGGCCGATGGTTCCCACTGTACAAAACTGATGACGTCGAATGGCTTCATCAACTGCCAAGATGAAACGAGCGGCAGCCACAAGTGCATCGCGACGGAGCGCCATCGGGGTCGTCCCAGAATGATTAGTGTCACCGAGCACGTGGACGTGGCTGTACAGGATCCCCACGATGCCTTGCACCACGCCAATGGGAGCGCCGAGACTTTCCAACACACCTCCTTGCTCCACATGTAATTCGACATAAGCGAGGATATCACCCCGACGGCGGGCGGCCTCCTCAATTCGGTCTGGGCGTCCGCCGATGGACTCAATCGCCTGACTCAAAGTTCGCCCACTGGCATCCCTCAAAAGCAGTTCTGAAGGATCGAGTTCGCCGACCATCGCTCGACTCCCAGACAGTCCAGGGAAAAGCTGCCCCTCTTCATTGGCGAAAACGACGACTTCCAAAGGATGCTTGGTGGACACGTCAGCTTCCTGGAGAGTGTGCAGGCATTCAATACTAGCCAGACATCCAAGCACACCATCGTAGCGTCCCCCATGTGGCACCGTGTCAATATGCGAACCAAACAAGATCACAGGAGCTTCTATTTGTCCTGCACGTCGACCGAGGATATTTCCCGCTGGATCAATGGTAACGTTCAACCCGGCTTCTCGCATCATCGCCATGACCGCTGTCCGACCACGGCGATCCGCGTCCGAGAAGGCTAAGCGTGTGGTCCCCACCTGAGCTAGTTGTTCGATTCTCGCTGCCAAACGATCTACATTAATACGGAGATTCGAATGCGCATTCCATTTCATGCTATCCTCAAAAGATGTACTTCAATCCGAACTGGATCTGTCGTGATGGATTCGCACCAAAAACACGACCGAAGTTAGGTGAATCGAAAACCCGGTTAGGCAGCTTGAAGTTCACGTTGTTAAACAGGTTGAAAAACTCAACGCGGAATTGCAAGCGATGAGGTTCCTTAATCCAGAAATTCTTGAGCAAGGCAAAATCCCAATTCTTGAATCCCGGTCCGATGACCGTATTACGTCCTGCGTTCCCAAAGAAGAAGGGTGGTTGGCGTTCAAAACATTCGGTTCGGAACCACTTGTCCGGCCTATGAGGAGCTCCTTTATTCGGATCGCAAATCTGATTTGGCCGTGTGAAGGTGAACCCGGTGCCGCTTGGATCGACTTGGAAAGCAGGAGTCAGAGGTTGTCCACTTCGAAACGTGGTGACGCCAGAAATCTCCCAACCACCGATCAGATGATCCAGCGCTGTTGGAATATCGGCTAAGAAGCGTCTCCCCTTCCCAAACGGGAGTTCATAGACATAGCTCAGCACAAACCGATGCTTGGAGTGGAAGTTGGAGAGGCCACGCTCACCCTTGTTAGGGTCGTAGCTGTTCTGAGGGGGAGCATTAACGCCGCCAGATTCAAATCCATTGGAAGCGGTATCAATCGAGCGCGAGAAGGTGTAGCTGACGACAAACGAGAGACCTTTGGCGAAGCGCTGCTCGGCCTTCAACACCAATGCTTCATAGTGAGAGTTGACGCCACCACCAAAGAGAATGAAATCACCCAGTTGGGGGAATGGACGTGAGGGATTGGGGTTCCCATTGCCAGCGATCTTCTGATTTCCCCTCAAAATACGATCCGTCTTGTGGCCAACTGAGCCAATATACCCAATCTCCAGAGCAAGCGTATTGGTGAGTTGATGCTGAAGGTTGAGGCTCCACTGGTACACATCACCCTGAGGGAAGTATCGTTCCGTCGTATTTCCTGCATTAGGAACAGCAATGGCTGTGAACGCATTGTCCCACGTCAACGTTGGGAGCGCCGTTGCTCCGACGAGCCCACCCACCCCGAGGTTAACAGCAGCCGACGTACCGTAGAAAGGAATATTAGCCTGCGTTTGCGCATGGGTCCCAGCCAGTGTGCGGGTAGCAAAGAACCATCCGAAGCCTCCTCTCAGAACGGTGCGTCCCCTCCCGGTGAGGTCATAGGCGAACCCGAAACGCGGCCCGAAGTTGTTCTTATCCGAATCAACCAGCGTGCGAGGCCAACCGACTTCCTTGAACGTCACAAAGGTGATCCCCTGCTCTTGAAAGCGCTCGAGTCCCGATGGAAGCTGCTCTTGATTAATGACAATATTCCCCGTCTCAAAATCGACGGCCGACCGGGGCTCTCTCGTCAGTGGTGGTCTCCAGAACTCATAGCGCAGGCCCATGTTGAGCGTCAGCCGCGGCGTGACTTTCCAATCATCGTGGATGTAGAAATTGGTGACCCAAATGAAACTATGACCCCGGGTGTTGCCACCAACAGAACCAATATTGAGAGTGGGAATGCCAAGCAGAAAATCAGCGAAGCCATTACCTGTATGATCGGGATCCTTGGGATCAGCGGTGAAACCACCGGAAAACTGCAACCATCCACGAATGAAAAGATCGAACGTGTGATAAAACTGCTGCCGCCAGATATCAGCACCAAACTTCAAAGCGTGGTTGCCCCGCGTCCAAGCAAGATTGTCCGTCCACTGAAAGTGATTCAAGAGAAAATCAAAGGGCGACGCAATATCCGTGTCACCGAAATCGCTGAATCCCGCCACGGAAATCGGAGGGAGTCCAAAGTCGAAAGGCTCGCGCGAGGTCCCAGGAATATTGAACATTCCATAGAAATCGATGTTGCTATTCTCCGTTCGGCGCGGCGTATTGGCCCGGTTGAATCCGAAACGAAATTCATTGACTAGGTTAGGACCAAATACGTGCGTCTCGCTGATGGCTAAGTTGCGACCAAACGAATTGAAATTAATCCCAAAGCCAGGCGGCGCGACCGGTGCCGCACTGAGAAAGTTCGGAGCGAACGGTTCAGCCGTCTTGGCGTCGGCGAAGGTGAATCGAACGAACAATGTGTCCGTGTCCGTGAGACGGTGGTCGACCCGGACCGTGAACTGATCTCGATCGATGCGCCGAGTGCCTACGCTAACAAAATTCTGCGGCCCCCCTTGTTGCACTTTGGGCAACAGTGAAGCGAGAAAAGCCGAAGCTGGATGGATACGGTCTGGGGGAATGATATTACCAGGAAATGGATCACGAATGAACTTGGTTGGATCATTGGGATCCGGTCGCGTCGTCAGTGGATCGAAAATCGGCGGCAACCCAGAGAAGTCTCCCCGGATCATCGCTTCGGTGGGAAGGGTTGAGGTCTCCGTGATGGATTGACGTATCCGTAATCCCTCGTAGTTACCGAAGAAAAACGTGCGATCCTTGACAATCGGTCCACCTATGGAGAAGCCAAACTGATTCTGCTTAAATGGTGGCACATCACTTGGATCAAAGAAGTTCCTAGCATCGAGGGCATCATTTCGGAGAAATTCAAAAGCTGTTCCATGGAACTCATTTGATCCAGCTTTGGTCGACACACTCACCTGACCGCCCGAGAGGTTTCCATATTCGGCACTGTATTGCGATCCCTTGACCTTGAATTCTTGAATGGCATCGACCGACAACGGGATATTCATATTGTTGAAGGAAACGTCCATATTGGAGACGCCATCGATCATATAGTAATTTTGATCATCGCGCCCCCCATTGATATTTACCGTCAATCCCCCACCAGAGACCGTGAATCGCGAAGCCCCAGTCTCCTGAGCAGCTTCTACGGCCCCAGGAGCCAAAAGTGCCAGTTGAAGGAAATTCCTGGCGTTGAGCGGGAGCTCCGTGACCCGGCGTTCCTCTATGACCGAACCCACCTCTGAAGTCTCAACCTGTACCAATGGCGCCGCACCGGTGACCTCTACCACATCAGTGATCTCACCAACCTCAAGCGTCAGATCTACACGAACGCGCTCATCCACTTCGAGGACGACGCCGGAGGCTACTGCTTTCTTAAAACCTGGATGTTCAGCGGCCACTTCATATGTGCCAACGGGGAGAAGCGTGATAACGTAGTTTCCTGACTCATCGGTCCGCGCCTCCCGGCTTTGTCCAGTGGCGACATTACGAACGGTGACCAAGACGTCCGGGACAACGGCCCCATTAGGGTCTCTGATCGTTCCTGTAATGGACCCTCTCGCTTGGCCAAAGACGATCCCAGGCATGAGAAAAATCACTCCTAGGAGGAGTAACCCGAGATTAGAAAAGAACCGAGGTTTCTTCATGGCACCCTCCTCTAAGAAGCTCCCAGTGGGAGATTAGATGAGGAACGATTAGCCTATGCTAAAGGTGTTGGTTTGTTTCAAAAGCTGCCTTGATATCGATTTCAATAATATCTCTTAGTTTGGCTGTTTCGATGGTATCTTCGAGCATCTTTTGGTATGCCCGTTCCGGATCACGACTCTTAATGGCCTCTAACATCTCTTTATGGAGTCGGAGAATCCGCTGTGTATGCGCCTCAGGAGGATGAATCTTTATAACCTGTTCGGTCAATAGTACGCGAGTCGATTCAGAAATCAGAGCTAGCATACGGTTCTTAGAAGCCTTCGCCACCAGGTCATGAAACCTGCTGCTCTCGATGACCTTGAGCGTGCTATCAGCGATGTTTTCCACCTGGACAACTGACTGCTCAAGTTGTTTGATCTCCTCCTCACTGGCATGCTGAGCTGCCATCTGAGCCAGGGGCGGTTCAATAATCCGCCAAGTTTGCGTAAGTTCATCAAATGAGATCTGACGCAAAATGAACATACTCGAAATGGACGTCTTGATGTGATCGGAACCGGGCAAGCGAACATAGGTGCCACCTCTCGGACCCAACCTCTTCTCAATGAACTGAAGCGCTTCCAAGGATCGCAAAGCTTCGCGGACAGCGATACGGCTCACACCAAGCAATCTGGCCAGTTCCCGCTCTGGTGGAAGACGATCTCCTGGTTTGAGCTTGCCTGAAAGGATGGCATATCGGATCTGATCAGCCACTAGCAGGTAGACATCCTTGATTTTGACTTTCTCGAAGATATTGTTTGGACTTACCATAATCCAAAATATAAATAAACCAGTTTATACGTTGTTGTCAAGATTTTTTTGCGGGAGCTTCTCCGTAGTACTGCTAAGCTATTGATTTCAGAATTATTATAAGACTCTCGGTCCATTTGACGAAGGGACCCACTCAGCCCCCTAGTACTTTACCACATTGGTTTTACTTGTTATCTTCCTTTCCACAAAACCATTGTGGAAAGGAGGGAAAGCCATGCCTAGACCTAAGAAATACGTGGTTAAGTTAACCCCGGAGGAGCGCTCCCGC